>CAVVNB010000036.1:0-12507 GCA_963749375.1 uncultured Actinomycetota bacterium | reverse complement strand
CCTCCGGGCGTCCGACGCCCATGTACAGCAAAGCGGTTCGGGCGCGCGGCACTTTCTGCACCATCGCCATCACCCGTCGGTGCCGCAGTATCTCGACCCCGACCGACATGATCGCGAACTGAGACCGTAGTGCTAGTGGCATGCGGCAACCCCACAATCCGGCCGGCGCGATGCCGACGACCGACCGCGCAAGCCCCGTTTAGCGGCCTCGAGGGCGATGAGACCGCCCATGGAATTGCCTGCTATATCGACGGGCTCGTTGATTCCCAGCCGGGTAAGCTCCACAGCGAACTGGTCCATCATGTATGCCATGCTGAACTCGGCATCCGGGGGAAGCGGCGTCTCGCCGAATCCGGGCATGTCCAACGCGATGACCCGCCGGTGCGCAGCGAGCCGGTCGAGTACCGGCAGCCACGTCATCGCCGACGCGCCGCCACCGTGTAACAGCACCAGCGGGCGCCCGACCCCGCGTTCGATGCGATGCCAGCCGCCATCTTCGCTCACCCGGACCGGCTTCTCGGTCGAAAGATGTTGTCATGGAAAGGGGTTCCTGCTGCTCGGCGTAGAGTCCCTCGATTACGGTCGCGTACTTCTCGGCGATAGGACGGCGTTTGAGTGACATCTTCGGGGTGAGCTCGTCGGAGTCGGCTACCCAGTCGGTCTCCAGAACGGCGAACCGCTTGATCTGCTCCACCCGGGACAGCCGGGCGTTGGCGCGCTCGACGGCGGTCGCGACGATCCGGTTGACTTCCTCGTTGCGCGCGAGCGCCGGCACGGAACCGTCGGCCAGGCCGTGCTCGCCCGCGTAGGCCGTGCAGGCGTCGGGGTCGAGCACGATCAACGCAACGTTGTAGGGACGCCGATCGCCGATCGCGACGACCTGCCCGATCAGCGAGTGCTCGCGTTTGACGGCGTTCTCGATGTTGGCCGGGGACATGTTCTTTCCGGCGGAGTTGATGATCAGTTCTTTTTTGCGGTCGACGATCCGCACGTATCCGTCTTCGTCGATCTCGGCGATGTCGCCGGTGTGCAGCCACCCGTCCGGGCCGAGCACCTCACGGGTGCGTTCGGGGTCGCGGTGGTACCCGGCCATCACCAGCGGGCCGCGCACCAGCAGCTCCCCGTCCTCAGCGACGCGCAGCTCCACCCCGCACAGCGCGTCCCGCAGCTGCCGATCCGAACGCCCCCGGCGGGTTGGCGGTGATCAGGCAGGACGTCTCCGACATGCCGAACACCTCGCACAGCGGAAGGCCCAGCGCATGGAAGTAGTCCAGGACTTCCGGCTGGGCCGGTGCGCCGCCGATGATCACCGCTTCGCATTCGTCGAGGCCCAGCCGCTCCCGCAGCGCGGCCTTCTGTTCCTCGGGTAACGCCGCCGGATCGGTGAGGCCGAAACTTTCCAGACGGGCCTTGATCTTCTCGAAAACCCTTGGCACCGAACCCCACAGGGTCGGGCGCACCGTTGGCAGGTGGTCCACAATCGTCGTTGCGTCGGCGACACAGGTGACCGTGAAGCCGAGCCCGATCGAGGCGAGATAATGCGAACCCCACCGGTCGGCCAGATGCGCGGATGGCAGAAACGAAATGATCCGCCCGCCGGGAGACGGTGAAAACCGCTCATAGGTCACGCGAACCTGGGTCATCAGATTCGTGTGGGTGAGCTCGACACCCTTCGACGGTCCCGTGGTCCCGGAGGTGTACACCAGCACCGCGGTGTCACTGGGCTGCACCGCGGGCCAGGCTGGCCGCGAAGTCGAAATCGTTGTCCCCCATGGCTTCCAGCTGGTCGAGGCTGATCGCCTTCGACGGGTCGGCCGGCTCGGGGTCGACCACGATCACGTGGCCGGGAAAGGACGTGCCGAGCGCGCGCTTGATCGCCGGCACGAATGCGCGCTCGGTCACCACCACCCGATTGCCCGCATTGGCGAACAGATGGGCGATCTGCTCGGGCGAAGAGGTGTTGTAGATCGAGAACGGTATCGCCCCCAGATGCATCACCGCCGTGTCCACCAGATGAAATTCGGGCCGGTTGACCAGCATGATGGCGACCGTGTCACCCCTGCCGACACCGAGCGCGGCCAGACCCGCCGCGATCCGCTGCACCCGCTGCGCATACTCGGCCCACGTGATCGAGACCGAATCGTCGGGCGTCCGCAACGCCACCTGGGCCGGTCGGGCGGCCGCCGTCGTCTGAAACGCCGCACACAAGGTGCCCGCGGCCAACGCCGGCAGCTCGGCATCGACAGTGATCGTCGGGGATGACGTCATCGGATCCTCCGCTATCGCTGAAATTTTGTCGCTCAGACCAACCGCGGTGGCCTTGCACATACCGCAGACCAGCTGGAAAGCGGGTCTGTGACGATTATTGACCAGATGGGCGCGCCAAGACCATGGCGCCGGCGTCAAAGTCGCGCGCCTTGGCTTTGTGATTAATTCCAACTGGCGCTACGTTGACGGTGCCATGTCAGGATCCAGCGACCACTCTTCGCAGGCCGTAAGACGCGACCTGATCGCCCGGCTGCTCGCCTACGCCGAGCCCCTCCCCGCGCAGCTCCTGCAACGCACGCAGGCCGAGATACCGGCTTACCGCGATATCGACCGCGACGACCTGCTGCCCGCCGCAGTCACCAGCATCACCCGAATCTTGACCGCCGTCGGCGAGGAGCGCGCGTTCACCGATGCCGAGCTGGCCGCGTTCCGTGAGCATGGCGAAATGCGTGGCAGACAAGGCATCTCGATCGAAGACATGCTCGTCGGCTGGCGCGTGGCCGTCCGAGCGGCACTGGAGAGCCTGGTCGACAATCGGTCGCGACATCGGCGTCACCGACCGGGATCTGCTGAACTTGTCCCACGATGTCCTTGCCGTCTCCGACGTCGCCATCGTCGCCTTGGTGCGCGGGCATCACGATGCCGAACGCGAACTGGCCGGCTACGAACAGGACCGCCTCACCGACCTGGTCCGCGGCATCCTGCTCGGCACTCTGAGCCGAGCCGAAATCCGCGTCCGCATCGAAAGCCACGGCCTCGACCCCGATGGCGACTACCACGCGATCCGAGCCCGCACCCCGAGTACACCGGCCGGCGACCGCACTCGACGCCCCGGGTGCACGCCTGCGAGCACACGCGGTCTGACCGCCCTGATCGACGGCGACATCGCAGGCTTCCTCGACCACCGCCCCGACCCCGACCCCGGCGCCACCATCGGCCTGGGTCCACGCGCTCGACTGGACCGCCTCGAACCGTCCTTCCGGCGAGCCACCAGAGCCATGACCACCGCCGCCGCCTTCGGGTTGACCGGCGTCTACGACCTGAACGAACTTGGACTGTTACCGGCCGTACTCGACGAACACGAAATCGGCGACGAACTCGTACGCCGATACATCACACCACTGGGCACCGGCGACGCCGCGAAACCCTGCTGGACACGGTGCGCCACTACCTCAACGTCGGCATGCGCGCCGACATCGCCGCCAAGCAATTGTTCGTGCACCACAACACAATCCGCTACCGCCTCCGCCGCTACGAAGAACTCACCGGCACCAACCTGCGCGACCCCGACCGCGGCCTCGAAGTGTGGTGGGCCCTACAACGGCACCGACTCACCGCTATCACCGAGGAAACGACGTAACGGGCCGCAAACGATCCGACTGCTGTTGAGCGGTGGTTTTGGTCCGGGTCGGTGAGCAGTCCGGTCAAGCTTGTGGTCGGCTCGGTCATTGGCGGCGCACGCTGCTCGCCATAACGTCGGTGGAACTGATATTTGGACGAAGGAGTTCTGCTGTGGGGTTGCATCGCTCGTCCTGGATGGACAAGGACCTTGACGCGCTGGCTGATCTGGCGCGCCGGTTCTTCGAGAAGGAGTGCACTCCGAACGAAGAGCGTTGGGGGAACCAGCAGTACGTCGACCGCGACGTGTGGCGCAAAGCGGGCGATCTGGGTCTGCTGTGTCTGAGCATCCCGGAGGAGTACGGCGGCGGCGGCGGTACGTTTGCCCATGAGGCCGTCGTGGCGATCGAGCAGATTCGGGCGATGGCACCGAGTTTCGGCGGCCTGCTGCACAGTGCCATCATCGCGCACTACATCGGGTCGTACGGGACCGAGGAACAGAAGCAGACGTGGTTGCCGAAGATGGCCTCCGGTGAGGTTGTCAGTGCGATCGCCATGACCGAGCCCGGGACCGGCTCGGATCTGCAGGCGATCAAGACCAAGGCGGTCAAAGACGGCGACGACTACATGATCAACGGCGCCAAGACGTTCATCTCGAATGGCCAGACCGCCGATCTGGTGGTTGTCGCGGCCAAGACCAACCCGGACAGCACCGGCATCGACAGCGTGTCGCTGATCCTCGTCGAAACCGACCGCGACGGCTTCCGCCGTGGGCGCAATCTGGAGAAGATCGGCCAGCATGGCCAGGACACGTGCGAGCTGTTCTTCGACGACGTCCGGGTGCCGCAGTCCAATCTTGTTGGTACGGCCGAGGGCCTCGGGTTCATCCAGTTGATGCAGCAGCTGCCGCAGGAGCGCTTGATTCTCGCGGTCGCCGCGGCCGCGGCGATCGAGTTGACCGTCGACGTCACGCTCGCCTACACCAGGGAGCGTGAGGCGTTCGGTAAGCCGATCTTCAAGTTCCAGAACACGCAGTTCGTGCTCGCGGAAGCAGACACGATCAAGTCGGTCGGATGGAGCTTCCTCGATGACTGCGTCGCCAAGCACATCAACGGCAAACTCGACGTGCCAACCGCGGCCAAGGCGAAGTGGTGGCTGGCCGAGCAGCAGTGCAAGGTCGCCGACGAATGCCTGCAGCTGTTCGGTGGCTACGGCTATATGAAGGAATATCCGATCGCCAGGCTCTACACCGATGCGCGCATTCAGAAGGTGTACGGCGGCACCAACGAGATCATGAAGACGATCATCGCGAAGTCGCTCTGATGGGCCCGCTGGCGGGAGTCAAGGTGGTCGAGATCGCCAGCCTCGCGCCGGCCCCGTTCGGTTGCATGGTGCTGGCGGATCTGGGCGCCGAGGTGCTGCGTGTCGACCGCGCGGGCGCGCCGGGTGATGGGCTCACCCCACCGGACGGTCCGCTCGACCGCGGCAAACGCAGCGTCAAGCTGAACATGAAGGACCCCGAGGACCTGCATACGCTGTACGCACTGGTGAAGCAGGCCGACGTGTTCGTCGAGGGCTTCCGTCCGGGGGTTGCCGAGCGGCTCGGCATCGGCCCGGCCGATCTGGCAGCCCGCAACCCGCGCCTGATCTACGGCCGGATGACCGGCTGGGGGCAGCAGGGCCCGTTGGCCAGCACGGCTGGTCACGACATCAACTACATCGCGCTGACCGGCACGCTCGATCTGATCGGACGCTCGGGTGAGCGCCCGGTGCCGCCGGGCAACATCATCGGCGACTTCGCCGGCGGCGGCATGTTGCTGGCGTTGGGTGTGCTGTCCGCGCTCTACGAGCGGGAGCGGTCCGGCACGGGCCAGGTGATCGACGCGGCCATGGTCGACGGTGCGGCGCTCTACACGGCGTTCATGCATGGGATGCACGCTGTCGGGCTGTGGAATCAGCCGCGCGGCGAGAACGCACTCGACGGCGGCGCCCCGTTCTACGACACCTACGAATGCGCCGACGGCGGGTACGTCGCTGTCGGTTGTGTCGAGCTCCCGTTCTATATGCAGCTGTTGGCTGGGCTCGGGATCGACGATCCCGAGCTGCCGTTCCAGCTGGACCCGACAGGCTGGGCGCTGCTCAAGGAGGTCATCGGGGCGAAGTTCAAGGAGCGCACCCGCGACGAGTGGGCTGTCGTGTTCGCGAACTCCGATGCCTGTGTGACACCGGTGCTCAGCCCGTGGGAGGCGCACGAGCATGAGCACAGTCAGGCGCGTGAGGCGTTCATCGAGGTCGCCGGCGTGCGTCAGCCGGCCCCGGCGCCGCGGTTCAGCCGGACCCCTGCCGCGCACCCGCAACCACAGACTGCGGATACATCGGCGCTGCGAAAGCTGTTGTCCGACTGGGGCGTTGCTGACGGCCACATCGAGCGGCTGATCCGCTAGCGCTGGTAGGACCCCGGCGGGCTGCCGGTCCAGCGGCGAAACGCCCGGGAGAAGGCACTGGGTTCGGAGAAGCCGAGCCGACGAGACAGTGCGGCGACGGTTTCGTCGCCGCGCACCAGGCTCGCGATCGCCGCGTCGCGCAGGACCTCTTCTTTGATCTGGCGCGGCGAGGTGTTCTCTTGGTGGAGTTTGCGGCGCAATGTTTGCGGACTCATCGTCAGTTCGGCGGCGATCTCGTCGAAACTCAGCCACTGACCGGTCAGGCCCTGCGCAAGCAGCCGCCGTACCTGGTTTGCGGTCGAGGTCGCGTAGCTGCGGTCGGTCAGCATGCTCGCGGGCGCGCCGCGAAGATACTCGTTCAGCGACCCGTCGTCGCGGACTATCGGCGCGGACAGGTTGTCACTGCCGAAGACCAGCGCGGGCTGGTCTGCGGAAAACACCACGGGCGCGCCGAAGAGGACGTCGTAATCGTCGACCTCCGCACGCGCGGCATAGGGGACTTCGACGTGTCGCAGCGGTATCCGCTGGCCGATGGCCCAACCGATGAACCGGTGAGTGGTGGCGAGCAGGGTGTCGATCAGGAGGTCGACCGGCCGCTCGATCGCACTGATGTCGACCGACAGCCGAGCGGTATCGCCGTCGCCGAAGAGCATGATGGGCGGAATTCCGGGCACGGCTCGGTTGACGTCTTCGAACCGTCGTAGCGCCGCGCCCAAGTCAGGCGCGTTGATGAGCGCGTAGCAGAGCAGCCGAAAGGTGCCGCGCGGGACCGGTTCGAGTCCGAGTCCGAGCAGTTCGTCATCAGTTTCCCGCCACAGCTGCCGAAACAGCACTCCGAACTGGTTGGCGGTGATGCGGGAACGTCCTTCGGCCAGCAGCAGCGGTGAGATTCCGGCTGTGCCCAACATGGCTTCGATGTCCCAGCCCCGCTGCATCGCCAGACCGACGAACGCCTGCGCCCGCTGAATCGGGATCGTGGAGTCGGTCGTCGGGTCGGCGGGGGGCACCTGCCGAAGCTAGCAAGCCGCGACGAGCGGTTCGGTCAAGAACCCGAGAAGTTCGGTCATCGTCGGCCCCTTCTCGCGACCGTAGCGTCACAGACCAGATTGCCCGATGATGCGCAAGGAGCATGGATGGCCACCCACGAGGGATTCCACCTCGACCGCCTCGATCAGTGGACCGGGGAACACGAATTCAAGGTCGAGACCGAACAGAGTCTCGCTTATGCGAAGGCGACCAACGACCCCATCGCCGCGCATCTGGACGGCACGTTCGCGCCGCCGGTGTTCGCGGTCGTGCCGGTCACCGCGATCATGGCTGATGCCACCATGGGTGTGGTCCCCGACGAGCTGATGTTGCGGATCCTGCACGGCGAGCACGACTTCCGCTTCCACCGGCCGATCGAGCCGGGTGAGGTCCTGACGGTGCGGGCGAAGCCGATCGGCATCGAGGGCAAGGATTCGGGTGTGGTTGTCACGACCCTGATGGAAACCCGCAGCGACCGTGGCGATTTGGTGAACGAGCAGTATTTCATCGGGTTCTTCCGCGGCGGCACGTTCGAAGGAAGTGTTGGCGAACGCAGCCCGCAGCACGGCTTCGACCCATCGCTGCGTGACAGCGAGCCGGCGTTCAGCGCGGTGCAGACGTTCGATGCGGACCAGACGTTCCGCTACAGCGAGGCGGCCGGTGATCCGATGCCGATCCACCTGGATGACGATTTCGCGAAGGCGATGGGCTTGCCGGGCATCATCATCCACGGCCTGTGCACGATCGCGTTCACGTCGCACGCGTTGCTGTCGCAGGTGAGCCCGCACGATCCAAGCCGACTGAAGCGCCTTGCCGTGCGCCTGAGCAAGCCCGCCCTGCCGAACGAAACGATCACCAGCACGTTCTGGAACACCGGCGAGGGTGTCTACGCGTTTGAAACCACCGCCGACGAGAAGCCCGGCAAGTTCGTGATCACCGACGGCCTCGCCGAATTCGCCTAGAAAGGAAACGATATGAGCAACAAAGTATTTGTGGTCGGTGTCGGCATGACCAAGTTCGAGAAGCCGGGGCGCCGCGAGGACTGGGACTACCCCGCGATGGCCCGGGAGTCCGGCACCAACGCACTCGAAGATGCGGGTATCGCCTACGACTTAGTGCAGCAGGCCTACGCCGGCTTCTGCTACGGCGAATCGTGCTCCGGACACCGAGCGGTCTATGGGCTGGGCCTGACGGGTATCCCGGTGTTCAACGTCAATAGCAACTGTTCGACCGGCTCCAGCGCGTTGTTCCTTGCCGCGCAAGCCATTCGCGGCGGGCTCGCGGACTGCACGCTGGCTATCGGATTCGAGAAGATGCAGCCGGGTTCGCTGGGTTCCACCTACGATGACCGCGAACAGCCGATGCAAAGCCACATGCAAGCGATGGCCGAGTTGCAAGAATTCGCGTTCCCGGTCGCGCCGTGGATGTTCGGCGCCGCGGGCGTCGAGCACAACCAGAAGTACGGCTCAACGCCCGAACACTTCGCGCGCATCGCGGTCAAGAACCACCAGCACTCGGTCAACAACCCGTACTCGCAATTCCAGGACGTGTACACCGAGGAAGAGATCGTCGCAGCGAAGATGATCTACGCGCCCGGTCAGCTGACCCGCCCGATGTGCTCGCCCACCTCCGACGGCTCCGGCGCAGCGATCCTGGCAAGCGAAGCCTTCGTCGACAAGCACGGCCTCGCCGCGCAGGCGATCGAGATCGTCGGCCAGGCGCTGGTCACCGACGTGCCTGGCACGTTCGACAGCAAGAACATGGCGATCCTGGTCGGCAGCGAGATGAGCCGAACCGCCGCGCAGCAGGTCTATGAGCAGGCCCAGATCACCCCCGACGACATCGACGTGATCGAACTGCACGATTGTTTTGCGCCCAACGAATTACTCACCTACGAGTCGCTCGGCCTCGCAGCAGAGGGCGAGGGCCACAAACTCCTCGACAACAACGACACCACCTACGGCGGCCGCTGGGTCGTCAACCCGTCCGGTGGCCTCATCTCCAAGGGGCATCCCTTGGGTGCAACAGGTTTGGCGCAGTGCGCCGAACTCACCTGGCAGCTGCGCGGCACCGCCGACAAGCGTCAGGTCGACCGGGCCGCTCTGAAGACCGGGGTCGCACTGCAACACAACATCGGACTCGGTGGTAGCGCGGTCGTGACCGCATACCGACCGGCCGACCGCTGAAAGTAGTTATCCCGCAATAGGTTCCACCACGACACAGGAGTAGTACATCATGGCGAAGTCCAACGTTTCGAAAGTGATCGCAGCCCCGCAGGACAAGCTCTGGGCAGTCATCTCTGATCCCTCGCGTTTCGAGGAGTGGCTCACGGTCCACACCAAGTGGAAGGAAGCCCCGCCGGCGGAGCTGTCGAAGGGGGCGACCATGAGCGAAGTTCTCACGATCATGGGGATGGCGAACACCATCACCTTCACCGTCGACGAGTTCGATGCCCCGCGTATCACAAAGTTCTCCGGCACCGGCATGGCCGGCGCGAAGATCAGCTTCACTTTGACTGTCGAGCCGGATGGTGACGACGCCTCCGTCGCCACCGTCGACGCCGAATTCATCAGCCAGATGATGGTCGGCGCGATCGGTGGCGCTATCGAGCGCGCCTCCACCAAGGAACTCAACGAGTCCCTCGACAAGCTCGCGACTCTCGTCGCCTGACGTCAATCAACCAGTCTGAGAAGGAAACTCACATGGGTTCACTGGAGAACCGCGTCGCGATTGTGACCGGCGCCGGCCGTGGCATCGGTCGTGAACACGCACTACTGCTGGCGAAAGAGGGCGCCAGCGTCGTCGTCAACGACCTCGGCGGCGCCAACGACGGCAGCGGAGCCGACGTCGGCCCCGCGCAGGAAGTGGCGAACGAAATCGTCGCCGCCGGCGGCAACGCCGTCGCCAACACCGACAACATTGCGACCTGGGACGGCGCGAAAAACCTCGTCGACCAGGCGATATCGGAGTTCGGCGGTCTCGACATCGTCGTCAACAACGCCGGCATCCTGCGCGACGGCTTCATCGCGTCGATGGACGAATCCCAATGGGACAGCGTGATCGCGGTGCATCTGAAGGGACACTTCTCGGTGCTGCGCCACGCAGCCGGCTACTGGAAGGAGCAGTCCAAGGCCGGCAAGCCGGTCAACGCCGCGGTCATCAACACTGCCTCGGCGTCGGGCACGTTCATGGCGAACGCGGGACAGGCCAACTACGGCGCCGCCAAAGCAGGCATCGCGGCTATCACCGAGGTCGCGGCCTTGGAACTCGAGCGTTACGGCGTGCGGGTGAACGCGATCGCGCCGGTCGCCCGCACCCGCCTGACCCTGGCCACCCCGGGCATGAGCGCGATGTTCGCCGAAGAAGTGCCTGAAGGCGAGTTCGATGCTTTCAGCCCGGCCAACATCGCACCGGTCGTCGCCTACCTGGCGGCCGAGAAATGCCCGCTCACCGGCAAGGTCCTCGCCGTTCAAGGCGGCGCCATCACCCTGCTGAAGGGCTGGACGTCGGTGGAAACCGTCGAGACCGACGGCCCGTGGTTGCTCGACGAGCTGCCCAACCAATTGGGTCATTGGGCAGAGCAGGCCTGAGCGCGTGATCAATGAGCGACGCGCAGTCCACGCCGGTGTGGGCACGCGAGAGTTGTTCGTCGATGGCGATGGGCCAACGATCCTGCTGTTGCACGGGTTCGGCCACCCCGCCGATTCTTGGCGGCACGTGCTGCACCGGTTCGCCCAAGCCGGCCAGTCGGCCGTTGCAGTCGATCTGCCCGGCTTCGGCGCCGCCGACCCGGCCGCCCCTGACGCATGGCTACCCCAAGGTGATCGATTCGTCGCTGAGGTGATCGCACACTACGGCGCGCAGACTCCGGTCGTGCTCGTCGGGAATTCCCTCGGCGCTTTCCTCACTGTCCGGGCTGCGGCAACGTCGTTGGCGCTGCCGATCCGGGGCATCGTGCCGACGGCCACGCCGGGCATGGGCTGGACACCGCTGGTCCGGGCCGCGCTGCGCGACAATGGCCGACTCCTCACCAGGGTGGCGGCCTCAGATGCACCCGCGCTGGTGCGCAGATACGGCGCCGACAGGCTCGTCGGCCGTCTCGTCTACGGCAACCGCATGGCGCTGGACAAGGAGCTGGTGCGGATCCTCAGCTCCCAGGTGTATACACCGCGCGGTTCCCGAGAAGTGCTGAGACGGGCGTGTCGCATGAAAGCCGAAGTCGACGCCCAGCCCGCGGTCCCCGATATTTCCTGCCCCACAATCTTCGTGCACGGCCGCCGGGATCGAATCGTCGCGCTCGCGTCCAGCGTGGGTCTGCACCGGGCCATTCCACACAGCCGGCTCGTCGTGCTCGCCAAGGCCGGTCACAGCCCGCAACTGGATGCCCCCGACGAGATCGCCGGTCTGGCTTGCGAACTCGCGCCGGCATCGCACGGTCGATCCCGACCCGCGTGAAGGGACGACGCAGGGCGCCATACCCGCCGTCGGCGCTCACGGACTCCGCCGTTTCGGCCTCACCAAAGGGGAGAAGTAGATGACGGATCGAGCAGTCGTGCGCGACAAGGTGATCGCGGTTACCGGTGGTGCCCGCGGCATCGGGTACGCCACCGCGACCGCGTTGCAGAGACTCGGCGCTAAGGTCGCGATAGGCGACATCGACCAGGCGACCGTCACCGAGTCTGGGGCTGCGATAGGCGCCTATGCGTGCGGGCTCGACGTCAGCGACCCCGACTCGTTCGCGGTCTTCCTCGACGCCGTTGAGCGTGAGCTCGGCCCCCTGGATGTGCTGATCAACAACGCCGGCATCATGCCGGTCGGCAAGCTCGTCGACGAGCCCGACGCGGTAACCCGCCGCATCCTCGATATCAACACCTACGGGGTGATCGTCGGTACCAAACTCGCCACGGAACGGATGATCCCCCGAGCGGCCGGCCACGTCATCAACGTCGCGTCGCTGGCCGGCGAAACCTACACGCCCGGGCTCGCGACCTACTGCGCCAGTAAGTATGCCGTCGTCGGCTTCACCGACGCGGTGCGCGTGGAGAACCGGAAAACCGGAGTGCGGTTCTCGACAGTCCTGCCGTCGTTCGTCAACACCGAACTCAGCGCTGGCACCGCCGGCATCAGGGGCTTCAAGAACGCGGAACCTCACGACATCGCGGACGCGATCGTGGGATTGATCGTCGAACCGCGACCGAAGGTGCGAGTCACCAGGTTGGTCGGTGCACTCGTCGCATCGCAGAAGTTCATGCCGCGCGCCGTCGCCGAAGGAATGAACCGGCTCGTCGGTGGCGAGCATGTGTTCACCGACAAGGTCGACAACGTGCAACGCAAAGCATACGAGGACCGCGCCCGCGGACAAGCGTGAAAGGGAACTCGACCAGATGAAGACCGCGGTGCCACGGACCCTGTGTGAGGCATTCCAGCAGGT
>CAVVNB010000035.1:0-16519 GCA_963749375.1 uncultured Actinomycetota bacterium | reverse complement strand
GAACCAGGAACCAACCGCCGATCAGCGCGGGAACGGCGGCCACCAATGCCGCGATCACCCACGGCCCCTTTTCGGGGTCGAGGCCATCAGCACCAGCACGCCCACCAGGAACGCCAATGTGACATAGCCGCTGTAGGGGTCCAACGGCATCCGAAAGTCCGGCCGCTGCAACGTCCCGGCTTTGACCCGGCTGTAGAACCGGAGTTGGCACAGCACGATCGTCGCCCACGCCGCCAGGACGCCCACGGCGGCGATGTTGAGCACGATCTCGAATGCCTCGCTGGGTTTGACCGCGTTGAGCACGACGCCGAACAGCCCGATGACCGCAGTCAGCAGGATGCCGCCATACGGCACACCGCTTTTCGACATCAGCGCGGTGAACTTCGGTCCGCTGCCGTTCACCGACATCGACCGAAGGATCCGGCCGGTGGAATACAGCCCCGCATTGAGGCTGGAGAACGCGGCGGTGAGCACCACCACGTTCATCAGCGAACCCGCGCCGCTGAAACCGATCTTAGAGAAGAAGGTGACGAACGGGCTCTCGCCGTGCTTATAGGTGGTGTAGGGGAGCAGCAGCGCCAGCAAAAGCACTGACCCGCAATAGAAGACCGCGATCCGGGCGATCACCGAGTTGATCGCCCGCGGCATGACTTTCTCCGGATTGGCGGTCTCTCCGGCCGCGGTGCCGACCAGTTCGACTGCGGCGTAAGCGAATATCACCCCGGAAGTGACGAGCACCAGCGGCAGCAGGCCGGTCGGCAAGAACCCGCCGTGGTCGGCCCAGATGCTGGGCCCGGTGGTCTTGCCCTCGATCTTGAAGCGGCCGGCCAAGAAGACGATTCCGACGATCAGGAAGGTGGTCAACGCCAGCACTTTGATCAGCGCCGCCCAGAATTCGAACTCGCCGAAGGCCTTCACCGAGATCAGGTTCACCGACACCACCGCGGCCAAGGCGATGAGCGCGAGCGTCCACTGCGGAACCGACTGGAAGGCGGTCCAGTAATGGAAGTAACTCGCGATCGCGGTGCTGTCCACGATGGCCGCCATCGCCCAGTTCAGGAAGTACATCCAGCCCGCGACGAATGCCGCCTTCTCCCCGAAGAACTCGCGGGCATACGAGACGAACGAGCCCGATGCCGGGCGATGCAGCACGAGTTCTCCGAGCGCACGCAGGATCAGGAACACGAAGGCGCCGCAGATCCCGTAGATCAGGAACAAGCCGGGCCCGGCGGATGCGAGCCGGGCGCCCGCGCCCATGAACAGCCCGGTTCCGATGGCGCCACCGATCGCGATCATCTGCATCTGCCGGTTGGTGAGGTCGTGGTGGTAACCCTCGTCCTCGCGGGCGAACTGGGAAGATTCGCCCGTGGCGGGGCCTGGAGTGCTGGGCGGCGGTGGCATTGAATTCCTATCGTCGGGGGCAATGCTGCGGCGCCGGGCACGACCGCTGAGGGCTGGATGGCGAAACTATCCCACGGTGTGATGTCCGCCTCAACCGTTGGGGAACAAACTCTCGGGCGAACTCGCTGAGCCCGGGCCGGCCGCGCCCGCTGAGGGCAGCTGCGCTCCGCCTCCCGGGTCGGATTGGGTGAGCGGGCCGCCCAGTCCCAGAGCAGTGCTGGGCGCGATTTCCGCCGCGCCGTTTCGCTTCGTACATCGCGGTGTCGGCCATGTCGATCAGCGTTGTGAGTGCCGGCGGCGGCACGCTGTCGTCAGGTGTGCGCAGCGCCGCGGTCGAGGTGCCGATGCTGGCGGTGATCGAATATGGAATGGCGGCGATCGCGTGGCACACCCGATCGGCCATTGCAGCTGGATCCGGCTGCCGACGATCTCGGCGACCAGGAACTCCTCGCCGCCGACGCGGCCGATGACCGCCGCGGCACCTGTGTGGGCGCGCAGTACGTCAGCGACCGCGGTCAGCACCCGGTCGCCCGCCGCGTGGCCGAGGTCGTCATTGAGCACTTTGAACCTGTCCAGGTCGACCATCGACACGATCAGGTGGGTTCATCTTTGCGGGGCGCGGCGAGCAGGGTCCGAGCCGCCCGGTCAAATCCACGTCGATTCAGCAGGGAGGTCAACGGATCGCGCTCGGATTCGAGCACGTCGATCCGCAGGAACTTCATCAGCATGTGGACTACGAACGACACCGACAGATTCACCGCGGCGATCATCGTCGCGAAGCTTGCGCCGAGCACGACGTCGTGCTCGTCGGCCACCCGAACCGCCAGCACGGCTGTGGTGGCCGTTGCGACCGTCAGGTACCAGGCCATGAATCGGGGGGTGTGAAACAACGCGATGTATCCGCCGATGGTCGCGAACGCGCTGCAACCCATCAACCCGATGATCGGGTCGGTCTGCACCAGGCACACGGCGGCAAAGCAGGCAATGGCGACCAGCGCGAACACGACCGAGCCGCGGCGGGTTGGCCAGCCGATCAGCCAGATGGCCGCCATCGCCAAACCCAGCGAGGCGGCCACCAGCGACACGGTGTTCGCCACGACCCCTTGCGGACCGGCCGGGCTCAAATTCAGGACGCCGGCGGCCACCGCGACAGTCGCAGCCGAGCGCCGATCACTCCGCGGGTGATTGGCTGCAGCCCGTGGTCAGCGATGTAGGCGCTCAGCCAGTCGAAGTGGTCGGGCTGATGCCACCACCGATCGAGCGTGTCATTCATCGGCGCCGTACCCCCGGCGGTTGCGAACTAGTGGCGTCGAACTTTACGCAGCCCGAGGTCGGCATGCGGACCGAATGGCCAAAGACCAGCCGTTTCAGCCCGGGCGTGGTCCGCCTCGACCGCTTGGGAACAAACCCCGGGCCGACCTCGTTGGGCTCTATGACAAACTTGAGCGAGTCAGACTCAACAATGATTTGACAACGGCGCATCGCCGAGGGCAATGTTGAGCGCGGCTCACTCAGCAGCGTAGTGCTTACGAAGCTCTATTTATCAGGGAGGATTCACCATGGCTCGTGCGGTCGGTATCGACCTCGGGACCACCAACTCCGTCGTCGCAGTACTCGAGGGTGGCGACCCCGTCGTCGTCGCGAACTCCGAGGGTGCAAGGACGACTCCATCCGTCGTGGCGTTCGCGCGCAACGGCGAGGTGCTGGTCGGCCAGCCCGCCAAAAACCAGGCGGTGACCAACGTCGATCGCACCATTCGCTCGGTCAAGCGCCACATTGGCACGGACTGGTCGGTGGAGATCGACGGAAAGAACTACACGGCGCAGGAGATCAGCGCTCGCGTTCTGCAGAAGCTGAAGCGCGACGCCGAAAGCTACCTCGGCGAGGACATCACCGACGCGGTGATCACCGTGCCCGCCTACTTCAACGACGCTCAGCGTCAGGCGACCAAAGAAGCCGGCCAGATCGCCGGCCTGAACGTGCTCCGGATCGTCAACGAGCCGACCGCGGCCGCGTTGGCCTACGGCCTCGACAAGGGCGAGAAGGAACAGACCATCCTGGTCTTCGACCTCGGTGGTGGCACGTTCGACGTGTCGCTGCTGGAGATCGGTGACGGCGTCGTCGAGGTCCGCGCGACCTCCGGTGACAACCACCTCGGTGGTGACGACTGGGACCAGCGCGTCGTCGACTGGCTGGTCGAGAAGTTCAAGGGAACCAGCGGCATCGACCTCACCAAGGACAAGATGGCGATGCAGCGGCTGCGTGAAGCGGCCGAGAAGGCCAAGATCGAACTCTCGAGCTCGCAGTAGCACCTCGATCAACCTGCCCTACATCACCGTTGATGCGGACAAGAACCCGCTGTTCCTCGACGAGCAGCTGACCCGCGCCGAATTCCAGAAGATCACCCAGGATCTGCTCGACCGCACGCGGCAGCCGTTCCAGTCGGTGATCAAGGACGCCGGCATCGCGGTGTCCGACATCGACCACGTGGTCCTGGTGGGCGGGTCTACCCGGATGCCAGCGGTGTCGGATCTGGTCAAAGAGATGACCGGCGGCCAGGAGCCCAACAAGGGCGTCAACCCTGATGAGGTTGTTGCCGCGGGTGCTGCCCTGCAGGCCGGTGTGCTCAAGGGCGAGGTGAAAGACGTTCTGCTACTTGACGTCACACCGCTGAGCCTTGGTATTGAAACCAAGGGTGGCGTGATGACCAAGCTGATCGAGCGCAACACCACCATCCCGACCAAGCGGTCGGAGACCTTCACCACGGCCGACGACAATCAGCCGTCGGTGCAGATCCAGGTCTTCCAGGGTGAGCGCGAGATCGCGGCGCACAACAAGCTGCTCGGCAGCTTCGAGCTGACCGGCCTGCCGCCGGCCCCGCGTGGCGTGCCCCAGGTCGAGGTCACCTTTGACATCGACGCTAACGGCATCGTGCACGTCACGGCCAAGGACAAGGGCACCGGCAAGGAGAACACGATCAAAATCCAGGAGGGCTCCGGCCTTTCCAAGGAGGAGATCGACCGGATGATCAAGGACGCCGAGGCGCACGCGGACGAAGACCGCACGCGTCGCGAAGAGGCGGACGTCCGCAACCAGGCCGAGACGCTGGTCTACCAGACGGAGAAGTTCGTCAAGGAGCAGCGCGAAGCCGAAGGCGGATCCAAGGTCCCCGAGGACACGCTGAACAAGGTGGATGCCGCAGTGGCAGAAGCCAAGACGGCGCTGGAAGGCACCGACATCGGCGCCATCAAGACGGCCATGGAGAAGCTGGGCCAGGAGTCGCAGGCTCTCGGGCAGGCCATCTATGAGGCCACCCAATCCGAGCAAGCCGCCGGCGGTGCCGGTGAGCCCGGGCACGCCGGAGCCGACGATGTTGTCGACGCGGAGGTGGTCGACGACGACCATGAGGGCCAGTGACCGAGGGCATTCCAGACGAACCGGTAGTCGTCACTGACAAACGACGGATCGATCCCGAGACCGGCGAGGTACGCCATTTTGCTGCCGGTGCCGCCCCTGCGGGGGTGGCGCCGGAAGCCGCGACGGACGGCAAGGACACTGCCAGCGACGAGAAGGTCGCCGAGCTGACCGCCGATCTGCAGCGGGTGCAGGCCGACTTCGCCAACTACCGCAAGCGGGCACTGCGCGACCAGGAGGCAAGCGGCGAGCGGGCGAAAGCCGCTGTGGTGAACCAATTGCTGGGCGTGCTGGACGATCTCGAGCGGGCACGTAGCCACGGAGATCTGGAGTCGAGCCCGCTGAAGTCCGTTGCCGACAAACTGGCCGGTGCGCTGAGCGGTCTCGGGTTGACGGCGTTCGGCGCCGAGGGCGACGACTTCGACCCGGCGCTGCACGAGGCGGTGCAACACGAAGGCGACGGGGGCCAAGGCTCCAAGCCGGTGATCGGCAACGTGATGCGACAGGGCTACAAACTCGGCGAGCATGTGCTTCGGCACGCGCTGGTTGGGGTGGTGGACACCATCGCAGACAACTCTGGGGCAGCCGATACAGGCGATAAAGAAGCGAACAAGGGTGAGCAGCACGCAGAATCAGAACCGTCGGAGAAATAGCGACGGCGGTACTCAACGACGGCGGAGGAGGTGACGCGCTATGGCTCAACGTGAATGGGTCGAAAAGGACTTCTACAAAGAGCTGGGCGTCTCCTCTGACGCCAGCGCCAAAGAAATCAAGACGGCGTACCGCAAGTTGGCGTCCGATCTGCATCCGGACAAAAACCCGGACGGGGCTGAACAGTTCAAGGCGGTCTCCGAGGCGTACAGCGTCTTGTCCGACGAGGCCAAGCGCAAGGAATACGACGAGACTCGTCGGCTGTTTGCCGGCGGCGGATTCGGTCGTCGATTCAACGGCGGCGCTACCGGTGGCGGCGATTTCACCGGTGGCTTTGGCGGAGACGGCGCAGAGTTCAACCTCAACGATCTGTTCGACGCGGCCGGCCGCAGCGGCGGCAACAACATCGGTGACCTGTTCGGCGGACTGTTCGGCCGTGGCGCCGCGCCGCGGCCAAGCCGGCCACGTCGCGGCAACGACCTGGAAACCGAAACCGAGCTGGACTTCCTGGAAGCCACCAAGGGCGTGGCGATGCCGCTGCGGCTGACCAGTCCGGCGCCGTGCACCAACTGCCATGGCAGTGGCGCACGGCCGGGCACCAGCCCAAAAGTCTGCCCGACGTGTAACGGCTCGGGCGTAATCAACCGTAACCAAGGCGCTTTCGGCTTTTCCGAGCCATGCACCGATTGCCGCGGCAGCGGGTCGATCATCGAGCACCCTTGCGACGAGTGCAAGGGAACCGGTGTCACCACCCGCAGTCGCACGATCAACGTGCGCATTCCGCCGGGCGTCGAAGACGGCCAGCGGATCCGCCTTGCCGGGCAGGGCGAAGCCGGCCTGCGTGGTGCCCCGTCGGGCGACCTGTACGTCACCGTGCATGTGCGGCCGGACAAGGTGTTCGCTCGTGACGGCGACGACCTCACCGTCGCGGTTCCGGTCAGTTTCAGCGAATTAGCTTTAGGAACAACGCTTTCCGTTCCAACGCTGGACGGCAAGGTCGGTGTGCGGGTACCGAAGGGGACGACCGACGGTCGTATCCTTCGGGTGCGCGGCCGCGGGGTGCCCAAGCGTTCCGGCGGTCAGGGCGACCTGCTGGTCACCGTGAAAGTTGCAGTGCCGCCGAACCTGGAGGGCGCTGCGAAGGAAGCGCTCGAAGCCTACGCGGTCGCCGAGCGGTCCAGTGGTTTCGATCCTCGTGCCGGATGGGCGGGTAACCGTTGATGGCCAAGAAGGACGAGGCTGCCAGGACCTTTCTGATCTCGGTAGCGGCCGAGTTGGCCGGTATGCACGCCCAGACGTTGCGTACTTATGACCGGCTCGGACTGGTCAGCCCCATCCGCAGTTCCGGTGGGGGACGGCGCTATTCACAGCATGACGTGGACCTGCTCCGCGAGGTGCAACGGCTGTCTCAGGACGAAGGCGTCAATCTGGCTGGCATCAAACGGATTATCGAGTTGACCAATCAGGTCGAGGCGCTGCAGTCCCGACTGATGGAGATGGCCGCCGAGATCGAGGTGCTGCGGGGCAACCAGCGGCGCGACCTCGCGGTGGTGCCCAAGAGCACCGCCGTGGTGGTCTGGAAGCCACGCCGCTAACTCATACGCGAGACAGAAGCCAGGGCTGCGATCCTCACGGAATCGCAGCCCTGGCTTCTGTCACGAACGCGGTCGCGGTCCGCTCAGAGGACCGCGCTGGGTGACGAAAGCCGAGCCGACGCCGTCGCGAAGATTCGATGAGCGAGACGGGCGTCAGCAGCGGATTCCTTTATTGTGCAACTAACGCACACGGCCGATTGGTTTTCTATTATTTCATTTTCTGTGGCGAATTGCCTTTGCGTCCAAGGCTTTAAAGCAGCTATGCCGGGACGCAATGTGAAGACGAGTAGTCGACTACTCTATTCCGGGTTGGCCTGCAGGCGGAAGCTCAAGTCACGTCGAGACAAGGCGAATTGACACGTAGACGGGTTTCGGCAGCGAGGCCAACATGAATGTTCCGACAGCTCTAGGTTCAACGCTGGTCGCCGCGTCGGTGGAGTGCACCAACGGCGATTCCCACGCACAACAATTGGCAGGACTGTTACCGCCGGTGGCGGCAGGGCGGGGAGTGTTAGACGGCGCATTCGCCGTCTTGGACGTTCTTGCTCACACCGATGAAGGTCTTGGGCTGACTGCGTTGGCCCGCGCAACCGGGCTTGCCAAGACGTCGGCGCATCGGCTGGCCCAACAGCTCGTCCTGCTCGGGGCCGTGGAGCGGTTCGGTCACCGCTACTTTGTCGGTCCGCGGATGTTCCGCATCGGGGAAACCTGGCAACCCGATCGGCGGCTACGGCGTGCGGCGCTGGCGCCGGTCCACAGTCTTGCGTTGCGCTCTCGTGCCACGGCATCGTTGCGGATTCTGCATCAGCGCCGACTACGCAGTGTCTGTGCCGCAGCACCCAACGGCCATGCCCGCATGCCCGAGCTTGCCGACCCCGAGACCGTCGCCCGCACCGCCACCGGACGCGTGCTGTACGCGAGTCGGCCCGCCGGCGATCTCACCCGGCCCGACTGCTGGTCGCGACGCGAATGGCGCAGCATCTGCGAGTCCCTACGCGATCCACGCGCGACGGTGATCGATCATCAAGACGCGATACCCGGAGTGTGTTGTGTGTCGGCGCCCGTGCGGTGGCCGAGCGGGGCCTGCGCCGGCGCGCTGGCCATCACCGTGGAGGCGGACGATCTACCCGCTGGCTTGTCCCGCCTGGTGTCGTTCACCGCTCGCTGCATCGATACCGCACTCGCGCAGCTTGCGTGTCAGTAACGCGGTGGCGACCGGGCGGGCCAACTGCTCGGTCCGTCCACCGGACCGCGAACTTGCCCACGTCCAGTTGTTGGTGTGAGGTGAAATAGCGCAGCCCATCAAGCTCCCCTCGCCGCCGTCTGCAACAACTCGGGCCCATCATGGGCATGGCCGCGAAGCGATCGGAGTCGCACATGCCTTACGGGGCCGCAAAACACGTCACCGAGCGACCGGTTGGACCGACCATCAGCGCGTCTCGCGCCCAAGTCTTCGTCACGGGCACCGGCTTCCTGCCCAACCACCGAGCCACCATTCGCATCATCCACGGCGGCGACGACATCGTGGACTACCTCACCTACTGCAGCGACGCCGACGGATACCTGAGTGCAGCACTGCCGGAGACGGCAGTCACCGAGACTGACGACATCAGTGTCACCGACCACCGCCTGGACCCTGACGGTGACTTCGGCCTGCTGTGGAGTAACACGGTAACCGTCACGCCCGCCCGCGATTGAAATCCGGCGTTGAGCCGAAACGCCAAGCCAGGGCTGCGATCCTCACGAATTCGCAACCCTGGCTTCTGTTTTGAGACGTCAGACCTTGATCGAAAACTGGGCGATGCCCCAGTCGCCGGGCCGCGCCGACGGATATCCGCCCCGCCGCAGCGCGTCGGTCGGCGCGGTCATCGGCTCGAAGCACACGACGTTCTCGCCGAGCGGCGCGAAGATCTGTGCCGCCGAATAGCCCTCTTCGAAGTGGACCTCGATGCGGCGGCCGCCACCGGACACCGCGAACGCCGAACCGTCGGCAACCTGGTCGTATCCGTCGTCAAAAGCTCTGTCGCCCAACGGTTCACTGAGGGCAGGCTGGACGACCGCATCGCCGGTGGGCAGTCCCTTGTCATCGAGCGCCAGATGCCGCAGCGCGGGCGTCTCGATCACCCACTGATCGCGCGGTACGTCGCGCAGCTGAAGGTACGGATGAAAACCGAAACACAGCGGCACGGCGTATTCCCCGGTCGGGGTCACGGCGACGCGCAGTCGCAGGGTGCGCTCGAACAGCGTGATGGTCAGCGACAGTCGGTGCGGAAACGGAAAGCTGGCGAGTAGTTCTTCGTCGCTGGTGAAGTCGACCTCGCCGGTGAGCTCGTGACCCGACTCGTGCGTCACCCGCCAATTCGGGAAGGCGGCGAGTACCCCGTGGATCGGTAGTCCGTTGGGATCCGTCCGCACCCCGTATTCGCCGTCGGTCAGCGTGACCGTCTTGCCTTCTGCTTCGTATGTGTTGGCGCCCAGACGATTTGCCCACGGGTACAACAGCGGGATGCCCATCGTTTTCCCATTGGCCACGTAAGCGTCGAGTCCGCGGCGTTGTCCGAGTAATTCGACGCCCGCGTCGGTCAGCGAAATGCCGATCATGCCGGCTTCCGGCACGAACTGGGCCTCTACCGACGAGGACGGATCGCTCAGCGTGACGATGTGCACGACCCGAGCCTATGCCACTGCGTGGTCTGCGATCAGCGGGACAACGGGTCGTGCTGAATGCCCTCCGGCGGCGCGCCTTTGGCGATCAGTGCATCTTTGGTGGCGCGCACCATGTCCGGTCCGCCGGAGATCAGGATCTGGCGGTCGCCCCAATTGCCGTATCGGGTGACAACATCCATCAACTTGCCGGTCTGGCGAACGTGCAGTCCCCGCGGCGGCGTCACGTCGGGATAGTCCGCCGCCCACGCCGGATCGCCGCCCCGTTCGGAGACCGGCGTCACCGCCAGCCACGGATTGTTCGCCGCGACCTGCCACAGCGTTTGCAGGTCGTACAGCTCGCACGGGTAGCGGGCGCCGAAAAACAGGTGTACGCGCGGATTTTCGCCCCAGCGGGTGAGGTCCATGACGATCGAGCGCAGCGGCGCGAGCCCGGTGCTGCCCGCCACCAGCAGCACGTCTTCGCCCTCGCGGTCGACCTGCAGGGCGCCGTGCGGGCTGGACAGTCGCCAACGGTCGCCGGACTGCGTGTCGTTGACGATCGCATTGCTGACCAGGCCGCCCGAGACCGCGCGAACGTGAAACTCGACGGCCCCAGTGTCGTCCGGCGGGATGGCCGGCGTCAGGTATCGCCACCGCCGCGGGCACTGTGGCACGCCGACGTTGACGTACTGGCCTGGGTGATAGGGCATCGGGTTGTCCAATTGCAGCCGGACCACGGCCAGGTCGCGGGATGCCCGAAAATGCTCGACCACCGTCCCGTCCCACCACGCCGGCCCGTGCTCGGCTTCGGCGGCTCCGCTCATCACCCCGGTGATCAGGTTCAGCGATTGCTGGGCGGCGGCATCGACGGCGTCGGTCCACGCGTCGGCCAGCGCGTAACGCAAGGTCGCATACAGCGCCTGCCCGAGGGTTTCGTAGTGCTCGGGCAGCACCCCGTACTTGCGGTGGTCGCGACCCAGCTGGGCCAGAAACGCCACCGGCTCTTCCGAGCGCTGAGCGACCAGTTCGCCGTAAATCCACTTCAGTGCCTGCGCGAAGGCTGCCCGCTGTGCGCCCATGTCGGGCGGGAACAGGTCGCGCGGCGACACATCGAAGGAAAACCAGCGGATGTAAAACCTGCCGATGAGCCCGTTGCCGTCGTCCGGATCGATGGCGTCGTGCAATACCGCCAGCGCATCCCGGTCGTTGAGGCTCACGGCCGCCGATTTTATGCCTGGCCGGGCCGAACCTCAGGAGAGCGCGGTGACGCCGTGGTACAGCACCATTCCGCCGATCAGGATCAGGACCGCGGCCAGCATTGCGGCGTTGTTCTTCTCCATCCACTTTTTGAGCCGCGCCATCGGAGCGTCCAGTCGGTGGCCGGCGGCCACGTAGGCGAGGACGGGGATCGCGACCGTGGATGCGGCGACGATGATGTAGATCGCGCCGGTGACCAACTCGCCCGTGGTGCCGAGGTTGCCGCTGCCGATGGCCAGGCCGGCGAGTGCGCACATGGTCAGCACCTCGACCCGCACCACCACCAAAGCCGACCCGGTGGCTGCCGCCCGCGCGGGGGTGAGGGTTTCGAAAGATCGCATCCACTTCGGTGACTCGGTGTGACCTTCGCGGGTCAGCCAGCGGTAGATGCCGAACGCGATCAGCGCCAGTCCCAGCGCCACTCGGGTCCACGACGCCCAGACCGGCGGCTTGCCGTGCAGGCCGCTGAGTGCATCGGAGGACGCAATGAACGCGGCGGTCAAGACGACCAGGCCCACCAACCAGCCGGCGAGAAACGCGAGGCCGGTCGGCCGGGGCCGCGACGTCTGCAACACCAGCACTGCCGGGATGACCGACAGCGGCGAGATCGAGACGACGAGTGCCAGCGGAATCAGCGTGGCCAGCAGGGAAACCCAACTTCCTGTCACGTGCTGAATCTTCGCATTAAGTGGCAAACACATGTTGAACAGCTGGCGTTTCCGCCGCAGTGTCGATGGCACCGCGCCTCAGCGGCCTCGCGTCCCGAGCCCGCATCGTTGCGACGCAGTGTCCAGGCCGGGACCCAATGCGTGACGGTCTTGCGCTTGGAGCCGTACGCGATCGGGTAGGTGACCAGCCCCCACCAGTCGCCCTGCTCGCAGATGCCCCAACAGGTCAGCCGACCCTCGACGACCTTGTGCAGTTGCAGACCGTTCGCCTGATACCGCCCGGTGCGGTGGGGCTCGCGGGGAAACAGCACGGTCAGATCGATCAGCACGGTGATCGGCGGGCGCACGACCCGAAACGGATTGCGCACCGGCTGCCCGTTGTATCCAATCGACGCCAGGTCACCCATCGATCGATCATACGTTCGAACAGATCTGCCGGTGGAGGATCCGATCGGGCCTCCTCCGTCACCCCCGCGACCTAAGATCAACGCTCACGGAGACTCGCCGGAGGTGCAGCGATGGGTAGACATCCCAGGGTCGTAAGTTGTCAAGCGGCTTGGGTGATTTGGCGGTGTGCCCAGGCTGTTTGTTCGCTGTAGTGGGCGTGGTGGCGTAGGCAGCCGTGCAGGATGCCGACGAGTCGGTTGCCTAGCGCGCGTAGGGCTTGGTGGTGGAGGTCTCCGGCGGCGCGGTGCTGATCGTAAAACGTTCGGGCGCCCGGGCTGTTGTTGACGGCGCCGAGGGCCCATTGGTCGATGGCGTCGTAGAGGCGGCGGTTGCGGACACGGCGAGCCAAGACGGCGCGTTTCTTGCCCGAGGCGACCGTCAGGGGTGATGTTCCGCCGTAGTTTTTGCGAGACTTGGCGGTGGTGTATCGGTTCGGGTCGTCCCCGAACTCACCGAGCACCCGGGCGCCGAGGATGACACCGAGTCCTGGCAGGGAGAGGTAGATGTCGGCGTCCGGGTGTGTCTCAAAATGTGTGGCCAGTTCGGCCTCAAGCTCGGCAATCTGACGGTTCAACTCACCGATGATGCCTACCGCGGCGCGAGTGGTCGCGGCGAATGCAGCGGTGATCGCGGCGGGTGCGGCGAGTTGCTCGGTGCGCAGCGCTGCGGTGATCTCCTGAGCTCGGGTGTCGAGGTTGCGTTGTCGCCCAGCATGTTTGAGTGCCGATCGGATCTTGGCCAGGCTCATACGAGTTGCCTCGCCAGGAGTTGGAGCGCGCCCCAGGACGGCCAGGGTATCGCGGTCGTGCAGGTCGTCGAAGGCCTCCAGCGCGGCCGGGTAATACTCCCGCAGTGCGCTGCGTAGGGCGTTGGTGTGCCGGGTGCGGGCCCAGATCAGGTTCTGGTGTCCTCGGGCGAGGACCTTGATCGCCTCGGCTTGGGAGCTGTCGCCGGCCATCGGGCGGTGGTTGTGCCGGTCGGTGCGGACCAGATCGGCCAGCAGCTTGGCGTCACCGGCGTCGGATTTCGCGCCCGAGACCTGATGCCGCTCGCGGTAGCGGGCGACGGCCAGCGGGTTGACCGCATACACCTGGTACCCGGCCGCACTCAAGGCTTGCACCCACAGTCCGCGGTCGGTTTCGATGCCGATCACCACCTGGCTGGGTTCTACGACGTGGGTGGCCACCAACTCGTGAAACCCGCTGATGCCTGCGAGTCCTTCGGGTAGCCGGCGTGACGCAAGCCGCGCCCCGTCAGCGTCCAGCACGTGGATGTCGTGATGGTCCTCAGCCCAATCATCCCCGACGAATATCATCTTCTCGCCTCCTAACTCCGTTGTGAAGAAACAACATTCAGAGCCGAAGGCCACCCGGCTGCAACCTAATGGACCAGTGCTCGACCGGCACGACATCCCATAAGCGCTACAGGCAACCTCACCAACCGGCGGGGCACGCTCTACAGTTAGAAATCGACCAATGCTACAGGTTTTACGTGTGCTCACCGGCCGGCGGCTAAGTAATCAGCGTCCCGCGCAGTAAACGAAATCCCGGTAGAAACACGCTGATCGGTTCCCATTAGGTTCTCACGCGGTTGGGCGCTGACCCGGCAGAGCTGGGACGTGCTGAAAGGTGACGCGTCGCTGGCGCTGTTCCCGCTCCTGACAACGATCTTCGCCAGCCTCGCCATGGTCTCGATCTGGGCGCCGACGCTGATCGCTCGCGGTGTCTGATCATCAGGGGGCGTTCCAGCCACACCCGATCTAGCCGATCAGCGTCATTTTTGAAAAAATAGTTAGAGTTGACGAACAGCTCAACCTTGACGGCGTTGAACAACGCGACAAGCATTTTTCCGGGCCGCCTCAGGCCCTCTGAAGACTCTGAACGGAGGTGTCGTGGACTCTTTCAACCCGACAACCAAGACGCAGGCTGTGCTGACGTCGGCGCTGCAGGCGGCGACCGCCGCCGGCAACCCCGAGATCAGGCCGGCTCACCTGCTGCTGGCCCTGCTCACGCAGAACGACGGGATCGCCGCGCCGCTGCTGGAGGCTGTCGGCGTCGAGCCCGCCACCATCCGCGCCGAAGCGCAACGCATTCTGGATCGGCTGCCGCAAGCCAGCGGCGCCAACTCCCAGCCGCAACTGTCCCGTGAATCGCTGGCTGCCATCACCACCGCGCAGCAGTTGGCCACCCAGATGGACGACGAATACGTCTCCACCGAGCACCTGATGGTGGGTCTGGCCACCGGCGACTCCGAGGTCGCCAAACTGCTGACCGGTCACGGCGCATCGCCGCAGGCGCTGCGCGATGCGTTCACCCATGTGGCGGCGAGCGCGGGTCACCAGCCCCGACCCCGAAACTACCTATCAGGCGCTGGAGAAGTACTCCACCGACCTGACCGAGCGCGCCCGCGAAGGCAAGCTCGACCCAGTCATCGGACGGGACAACGAGATTCGTCGCGTGGTGCAGGTGCTGACGCGTCGCACGAAGAACAACCCGGTACTCATCGGTGAGCCCGGCGTCGGCAAGACCGCCATCGTGGAAGGGTTGGCGCAGCGCATTGTCGACGGCGATGTCCCCGACTCCTGCGTGACAAGACGGTCATCTCGTTCGACCTGGGTTCGATGGTCGCGGGGCCAAGTATCGCGGCGAATTCGAGGAACGGCTCAAGGCCGTGCTCGACGAGATCAAGAACTCCGCGGGAGAGATCATCACGTTCATCGACGAGCTGCACACCATCGTCGGCGCGGGCGCGTCCGGTGAGGCGCGATGGACGCCGGCAACATGATCAAGCCGATGCTCGCCCGGGCGAGCTGCGGCTGGTCGGCGCCACGACGCTCGACGAGTTCCGCAAGTACATCGAAAAGGACGCCGCGCTGGAGCGGCGCTTCCAGCAGGTGTTCGTCGGCGAGCCTCGGTGGAGGACACCGTCGGCATCCTGCGCGGCCTGAAAGACGCTACGAGGTGCACCACGGTGTGCGCATCACCGACTCCGCGCTGGTGGCCGCGGCGACGCTGTCCGACCGCTACATCACTGCCCGCTTCCTGCCGGACAAGGCGATCGACCTGGTCGACGAGGCCGCCGTGGGCTGAAGATGGAGATCGATTCGCTGCCCGTCGAGGTCGACGAGGTAAGCGGCTGGTCGTCGGCTCGAGATCGAGGAGATGGCGCTGGCCAAGGAAGAGGACGCGGCGTCCAAGGATCGGCTGGAGAAGCTGCGCTCGGACTGGCCGACCAGAAGGAGAGCTGGCCGAGCTGACCCGGTGGAAGAACGAGAAGAGCGCCATCGATGTCGTGCGCGAACTCAAGGAGCAGCTGGACTCGCTGCGCGGCGAATCCGAGCTTGCCGAGCGCGACGGCGACTGGCCAAGGCCGCCGAGCTGCGCTACGGGCGCATCCCGAAGTCGAGAAGAACTCGACGCCACGTTGCCGCACGGCCGACGGCCCGCGGGAACGTGATGCTCAAGGAGGAAGTCGGGCCCGACGACATCGCCGACGTCGTTCGGCGTGGACCGGCATCCCGGCCGGGCGGCTGCTGGAGGGCGAGACCGCCAAGCTGCTGCGGATGGAGCCGAGCTGGGCAGGCGCGTCGTCGGGCAGACAGCAAGGCGGTGCGGCGGTCTCCGACGCCGTTCGTCGCCCCGGGCCGGGTCGCCGACCCCGACCGGCCGACCGGTTCGTTCCTGTTCCTCGGGCCCACCGGTGTCGGCAAGACCGAGCTCGCCAAGGCGCTGGCCGACTTCCTGTTCGACGACGAGCGGGCGATGGTGCGCATCGACATGAGCGAGTACGGCGAGAAGCACTCGGTGGCCCGCCTGATCGGTGCCCCGCCCGGCTACATCGGCTACGACCAGGGTGGTCAGCTACCGAGGCGGTGCGCCGGCGGCCCTACACCGTCGTGCTGTTCGACGAGGTCGAGAAGGCCCATCCGGACGTGTTCGACGTGCTGCTGCAGGTCCTCGACGACGGCCGGCTCACCGACGGCCAGGGCCGCACGGTCGACTTCCGCAACACCATCCTGATCCTGACATCGAACCTCGGTTCGGGCGGCACGGAGGAGCAGGTGATGGCCGCGGTGCGCGCGGCGTTCAAGCCGGAGTTCATCAACCGGCTCGACGACGTGCTGGTCTTCGATGGGCTCAAGCCCGACGAACTGGTCCGGATCGTCGACATCCAGCTCGACCAGCTGGCCAAGCGGTTGGCGCAGCGACGGCTGAAGCTGGCGGTGCGCTGCCGGCCAGGAGTGGCTGGCGCGAGCGGGTTTCGACCCGGTCTACGGCGCCCGGCCGCTGCGGCGGCTGGTGCAAACGCGATCGGCGACCAGCTCGCAAGGTGCTGCTGGCCGGTGACGTTCGCGACGGCGACGTGGTGCCGGTCGACGTCAGCGCCGACGGCGACTCGCTGGTCCTGGGCTGATTCCACACTCGCACAACAAGAATCGCC
>CAVVNB010000034.1:0-25747 GCA_963749375.1 uncultured Actinomycetota bacterium | reverse complement strand
AACTCACACTGGACGGGTTTTGAATCCGTTTCCTCTGCCAGTTGGGATACGAGGGCTCTGCTGGACTAGCGCGGCCTCCCACCATAGAGGATCGGTGCGGTGCGTAGCCGATCTCACAGCCCCGCGGTCGCTGGATCAGCGCGGCTCACGAGACAATGTCCGTCATGACACGCCCCACGACCGACGCCGACGGCGCAGACCGTCCTCGCCGGCGACCCGATTGCTGAAGACCAGGCCCGATCCGGATGGATCTGGCCGAGATGCTTCGGAAGAGGGCTATGACGTCGTCGGCGAGGCCGGCGACGGCCAGGAGGCTGTCGAGCTGGCCGAGCAACTGCGTCCCGACCTGGTGATCATGGACGTGGAGAACGCCCACCGCGATGGAATCGACGCGGCTGCCGAGATCGCGAGCAAGCGCATCGCCCCGATCGTGGTGCTGACCGCTTTCAGCCAGCGCCACTGGGTGGAGGAGGCGCGGGACGCCGGGGCGATGGCCTACCTGGTCAAGCCGGTCCTCGATTACTGATCCGATCCGGCCATCGAGGTTGCCGTCAGCCGGTTCAGCGAGATCAAGGCGCTGGAGCGCGAGGTCGCCACCCTGTCCGACCGGTTGGAGACGCGCAAGCTGGTCGAGCGGGCCAAGGGCCTGCTGCAGCCAACCAGGGCATGACCGAACCCAGGCGTTCAAGTGGATTCAGCGCGCCGCGATGGACCGGCGCACCACCATGAAGCGGGTCGCCGAGGTCGTTTTGGAGACCCTCGACCACGTCCCGAGGGCGGTGCGCCGAGCCCTAGCTCTCGACCGGCGCCCGAGCGTGACGTTGGAGTCACGTTGATGTCCCAACGTGACGCTGGCGCTCACGGCTCGACATGCGGACTAGCGCGCGACGATCACCGACGAGCCTGGCCGAACAGGCCCTGGTTTGCGGTGACCCCGACCCTCGCGTCCTCGACCTGCCGGCCAGTGGCCTGACCACGGAGTTGCCAGGTCAGCTCGCAGACCTGGGCGATGGCCTGGGCGGGGATGGCCTCGCCGAAGCAGGCCAGCCCGCCCGACGCGTTGACCGGCACCTGGCCGCCGATGGCGGTGGCGCCGCTGCGCAGCAGCGATTCGGCCTCGCCCTTCGGGCACAGTCCGAGGTGCTCGTACCAGTCGAGTTCCAGGGCGGTGGAAGGTCGTAGACCTCGGCCAGGCTGACGTCCTCGGGGCCGATACCCGCTTCGGCGTACGCGGCGTCCAGGATCTGATCCTTGAACACGCGGTCCGGCGCGGGCACCACGGCCGTGGAATCCGTTGCAATGTCGGGAATTCGGGCAGATGCTGCGGGTACTGCGGCGTGACGGTGCTGACGGCGCGCACCGACGGCACGCCGTCCAGTGAGCCGAGGTGCTTCCGCGCGAAGTCCGCGCTGGCCACGATCAGCGCGGCCGCGCCGTCGGAGGTGGCGCAGATGTCGAGCTGGCGCAGCGGATCGCTGACGACCGGGCTGGCCAGCACGTCCTCGACCGAGGACTCCTTGCGGTAGCGGGCATTTGGGTTCTGCAGGCCGTGTTGGCAGTTCTTCACCTTCACCTGGGCGAAGTCCTCGGCCGTCGCGCCGTAGAGGTCCATCCGGCGGCGGGCCAGCAGCGCGAAGTACACCGGGTTCATCGCGCCGATCAGGTGGAAGCGCTGCCAGTCCGGGTCGTTCTTGCGTTCGCCGCCGACCGGGGCGAACGCGCCTTTGGGGGTGGTGTCGGCGCCGATGACCAGCGCGACGTCGCAGAACCCCGCCAGAATGTGGGCGCGGGCGCTCTGCAGGGCCTGCGAACCACTGGCACACGCGGCGTAGCTGGAGCTGACCGGGACGCCGTTCCAGCCGAGCTTCTGCGCGAACGTCGACCCGGCGATGAAGCCGGGGTAGCCGTTGCGGATGGTGTCAGCGCCGGCGACGAGTTGGATCTGCCGCCAGTCCAGGCCGGCCTCCGCCAACGCGGCTCGGGCGGCGACGACGCCGTATTCGGTGAAGTCGCGGCCCCACTTGCCCCACGGGTGCATACCCGCGCCAAGGATGTACAGCGGTTCGGGAGTGCTCATTTGCGATCCTCCACGCGTGCACGAGGCGTTCCACCCCGTCGCTGTCGGTGAACAGGGTCATGGTGGCCAGCTCCATCTCCATGCCGACCTTCAGGTCGGCGGCCAGGGTGCCCTCGACGACCTTGCCCAGCACGATGATTCCCTCGTCCGCGAGTTCCACCGCGGCGATGGCGAACGGTTCGAACGGATCCGGCGCGGGATAAGGCGCCGGCGGCGGATAGCGGTTCTCGGTGTAGCTCCAGAGTGTTCCGCGCCGCGACAGCGCGACGGCCTCTAGTGCGTCGCTGTCGCAGGCCGGGTTGGGGCAGTTGTTCTCCCGCGGCGGGAACACGTATGTGCCGCACTTCGGGCACTTACTGCCGATCAGATGGGGGTTTTCCGCCGTCATCGGTGGCGAACCATCCCTCGATTGCCGGTTCTGGGCTGGTGACGTCGGGCACCGGGTCAGCGTACCCAGCGCGGGCACAAAACTGAAACGTGTTGCAGTTTGTCGCGATCATCGATGAGTTTCGCCGGCCTGCACGGTCACATTGTCGAAGTGTCAGCCGATCGAAGGAGCGGCCAATGTTGATTGTCGCGGGTTACCTCGTCGTCGACCCAGTGCAACGCGACAGCTATCTCGAAGACTGCCGGGCGTGCGCAGCCCGGGAGTCCGGCTGCCTCAATCGCGATAGCGCCGTCATCGAGCCGGGCGTCACATCTTCGACGTGGGAGTCGCGATCGCCTCGACGATTTCCGGTAGCGGGCCAGTGAGCACAGGCCTGATCATCCGCGCGTCGGTAAGCGATAGACGTGGGCAGTGAGCAGCGGCTGACGTGATGTCATGACGTGTGCCTAGAGTTGTGGCGGTGAGCCCAGCCAGGACCGCGAACAAGAAGACAGAGGCCGGCAAGGCCACCGACGACAAGCCGACGTTGATGCTGCTGGACGGCAATTCGCTGGCATACCGGGCCTTCTACGCGCTGCCTGCCGAGAATTTCAAGACGCAGGGCGGGTTGACCACCAATGCCGTCTACGGGTTCACCGCGATGCTGATCAACCTGCTGCGTGACGAGGCGCCCACTCACATCGCCGCGGCGTTCGACGTGTCGCGGCAGACCTTCCGCTCCGACCGTTATCCGGAATACAAGGCCAACCGATCCGCCACTCCGGACGAGTTCCGCGGTCAGATCGATATCACCAAGGAAGTCCTTGCGGCACTTGGCATTACAGTACTCGCCGAGCCGGGCTTCGAGGCCGACGATCTGATTGCCACCCTGACGACTCAGGCTGACAACGAGGGTTACCGGGTGCTGGTGGTCACCGGGGATCGCGATGCCTTGCAGCTGGTCAACGACGACGTGACGGTGCTGTACCCGCGCAAGGGCGTCAGCGAGCTGACCCGCTTCACCCCGGAGGCCGTGGTCGAGAAGTACGGCCTGACGCCTGCGCAGTATCCCGACTTCGCCGCCCTGCGCGGCGACCCGAGCGACAACCTGCCCGGCATCCCGGGCGTCGGCGAGAAGACCGCGTCCAAATGGATCATCGAATACGGCTCGCTGCAGGCGTTGGTCGACGACGTCGACTCGGTGCGCGGCAAGGTCGGTGACGCCTTGCGAGCCAATCTGTCCAGCGTGGTGCTCAACCGCGAGCTCACCGACCTGGTTCGCGACGTGCCGCTGGCCCAGACGCCCGACACCCTGCGGATGCAGCCGTGGGACCGCGACCAGATCCATCAGCTGTTCGACCAGTTGGAGTTCCGGGTGCTGCGCGACCGGCTTTTCGACACGCTGGCCGCCGTCGAACCCGAGGTCGACGAGGGTTTCGACGTTCGCGGGGGAGCGCTGGAGCCCGGCGCTATCGGGCAGTGGCTGGCCGACCACGTCTCCGATGGCCGGCGCGCGGTCTGGCGGTGGTGGGTACGCATCTGCCGTATGACGGCGACGCCACCGCGCTGGCCATCGCCGCCGCCGACGGCGACGGCGCCTTCATCGACACCACGACGCTGACGGCGGAAGACGATTCGGCGCTGGCGGCCTGGTTCGCCGATCCCGGGCAGCCGAAAGCGCTGCACGAGGCCAAGTTGGCGATCCACGACCTGGCCGGGCGCGGCTGGACGTTGAATGGGGTCAGCTCCGACACCGCGCTGGCCGCCTACCTGGTCCGGCCGGGGCAGCGCAGTTTTACCCTCGACGACCTGTCGTTGCGCTACCTTCGCCGTGAGCTGCGCGCAGAAACATCGGAGCAGCAACAACTTTCACTTCTCGACGACAGCGAGGGTGTCGACGAGCAGGCTGTGCAGACCGCCGTGCTGCGTGCCCGCGCGGTCGTGGACCTCGCCGACGCGCTCGACGTCGAACTGGACCGGATCGATTCCACGTCGCTGCTGGCCGAGATGGAGCTGCCGGTGCAGCGGGTGCTGGCGGCCATGGAGGCGGTCGGTATCGCCGTCGATCTGGACCAATTGGGTTCGTTGCAAAGCCAATTCGGCGACCAGATCCGCGACGCCGCCGAAGCGGCCTACGCCGTGATCGGCAAGCAGATCAATCTCGGCTCGCCGAAACAGTTGCAGGTGGTGCTGTTCGACGAACTGGAGATGCCGAAGACCAAACGGACCAAGACCGGGTACACCACCGACGCGGATGCTTTACAGACGCTGTTCGACAAGACCGGGCATCCGTTCCTGCAGCATCTGCTGGCGCATCGCGACGTCACGCGACTGAAGGTGACCGTCGACGGGTTGCTGAATTCCGTTGCGGGCGATGGCCGTATCCACACCACCTTCAACCAGACGATCGCGGCCACCGGTCGACTCTCGTCCACCGAGCCCAATCTGCAGAACATCCCGATCCGTACCGACGCCGGCCGGCAGATCCGCGACGCGTTCGTGGTCGGCGGCGGCCCAGATGGATCAATGGCAGAAGTGATGACCGCCGACTACAGCCAGATCGAAATGCGGATCATGGCGCACCTTTCCCGCGACGAAGGCCTGATCGAGGCCTTCAACACCGGCGAGGACCTGCACTCGTTCGTCGCGTCGCGGGCCTTCGGGGTGCCGATCGAGGAGGTGACCGGCGAACTACGGCGCCGGGTCAAGGCGATGTCCTACGGGCTGGCCTACGGTCTGAGCGCCTACGGGTTATCCGCCCAGCTCAAGATCTCCACCGAGGACGCCAAAGAGCAGATGGATCAGTACTTCGCTCGATTCGGCGGTATCCGCGACTACCTGCAGAACGTGGTCGAGCAGGCCCGCAAGGACGGCTACACCTCCACGGTGCTGGGGCGTCGCCGCTACCTGCCGGAGCTGGACAGCAGCAATCGCCAGGTCCGTGAATCCGCCGAGCGGGCCGCGCTGAACGCACCGATCCAGGGCAGCGCGGCCGACATCATCAAAGTGGCGATGATCGAGGTCGACAACGCGCTCACCGAAGCGGGCCTGGCGTCACGCATGCTGCTGCAGGTCCACGACGAACTTTTGTTCGAGGTCGCCGAGGGCGAACACGAGCAGCTCGAAGCGCTGGTGCGGGACAAAATGGGCGGCGCATACCCGCTCGACGTGCCGCTGGACGTGTCGGTGGGCTACGGGCGCAGCTGGGACGCCGCCGCGCATTGAGCGCGCGACGGTAATCCGTCCCTACGTCCAGCCGACGTGCGGACGCCATCTCGGTCCGAGATCCTCATTCCTTTCGGCCGCGCATCGCTGTCTGGGGTTCCGCGTCCGTGGGTACGCGGCAGAAGGCAACAAGGAAGGCGTGGCATGAATGCAACCTGGATGATTCCCTTCATCATCCTCGGCGGTGCTCTGCAGACCTGTGGCGCAGCGATGAACAGCCAGCTCTACAAGCACATGCTCAACCCTTGGCTGGCGTCGGCGATATCGGCCGCAGTTGTCGCAGTATTCTTCGTCGCGGTGTTCCTCGCTCGGTCGAAACCACTGCCCAGCATGCAGGACGCCACGGCGATGCCCTGGTGGGCCGTCATCGGCGGTCTCGTCGGAGCGGTCCAGGTGTACGCGGGCCTGACCTTGGTGCACAGGGTCGGAGCCGGCACCTTCATGGGCCTGACTGTGACCGCGGCGCTCATCATGTCGTTGCTGGTCGATCACTTCGGTTGGCTTCGCGTCGTTCCCCACCCGCTCAACCTCGGCCGAATCGTAGGCGGCGTCCTGATGGTCGGCGGGGTGGCACTGATTACCGCGTTCTGACGTGGTGGCGCGTGCGCGTATTGACGTCGCCGCAAGAATTTCGGTGAATTACGGGCAAGGCCGCCGAGGTGAGTTTGGCCAGCGTGTACACAGTCGAGTAGCCTCGACGGGTACACCAGCTGTGTCCCTACGACCTCAACCTGTCCGGAGCAACCCAACAATATGCCGAGTCCCACCGTCACCTCGCCGCAAGTAGCCGTCAACGACATTGGCTCGAGCGAGGATTTTCTCGCCGCCATCGATAAAACAATCAAGTACTTCAACGATGGCGACATCGTCGAAGGGACCATCGTCAAGGTCGACCGAGACGAGGTTCTCCTCGATATCGGCTATAAGACCGAAGGCGTCATCCCCTCCCGCGAACTGTCCATCAAGCACGATGTCGACCCCAATGAGGTCGTTTCCGTAGGCGATGAAGTCGAAGCCCTGGTCCTCACCAAAGAGGACAAAGAAGGCCGGCTGATCCTGTCCAAGAAGCGGGCTCAATACGAGCGCGCCTGGGGCACCATCGAGGCCCTCAAGGAGAAGGACGAGGCCGTCAAGGGCACCGTCATCGAGGTCGTCAAGGGTGGTCTGATCCTCGACATCGGCCTGCGTGGCTTCCTGCCCGCGTCGCTGGTCGAGATGCGCCGGGTCCGCGATCTGCAGCCGTACATCGGCAAGGAGATCGAAGCCAAGATCATCGAGCTGGACAAGAACCGCAACAACGTGGTGCTGTCCCGCCGTGCGTGGCTTGAGCAGACCCAGTCCGAGGTGCGCAGCGAGTTCCTCAACCAGCTGCAGAAGGGCGCCATCCGCAAGGGCGTGGTGTCCTCGATCGTCAACTTCGGCGCGTTCGTCGACCTCGGCGGCGTCGACGGTCTGGTGCACGTCTCCGAGCTGTCCTGGAAGCACATCGACCACCCGTCCGAGGTGGTCACCGTCGGCGACGAGGTCACCGTCGAGGTGCTCGACGTCGACATGGACCGCGAGCGGGTTTCGTTGTCGCTCAAGGCGACTCAGGAAGACCCGTGGCGGCACTTCGCCCGCACCCACGCCATCGGCCAGATCGTGCCCGGCAAGGTCACCAAGCTGGTGCCGTTCGGTGCGTTCGTCCGTGTCGAAGAAGGCATCGAAGGCCTCGTGCACATCTCCGAGCTGGCTGAGCGTCACGTCGAGGTGCCCGACCAGGTGGTCGCCGTCGGTGACGACGCGATGGTCAAGGTCATCGACATCGACCTCGAGCGTCGCCGGATCTCGTTGAGTCTCAAGCAGGCCAACGAGGACTACACCGAGGAGTTCGACCCCGCCAAGTACGGCATGGCCGACAGCTACGACGACCAGGGCAACTACATCTTCCCCGAGGGCTTCGACGCCGAGACCAACGAATGGCTCGAAGGTTTCGACACCCAGCGCACCGAGTGGGAGGCCCGCTACGCCGAGGCCGAGCGGCGGCACAAGATGCACACCGCGCAGATGGAGAAGTTCGCCGCTGCCGAGGCCGAAGAGGCCGCTCGTCCGCAGTCCAGCAGCTCGTCGAGCGACGACGCGCCCACCGGCGGCTCATTGGCCAGCGACGCGCAGCTCGCCGCCTTGCGGGAGAAGCTGGCAGGCAGCGCCTGACATCTAGATCCTCGCGAACGCCCCGGCTCAGAAGAGTCGGGGCGTTCGTCATTCCGGCGTCCTGACAGACTGGGGTGGTGCTGCGTATTGGCCTGTCCGGCGGGATCGGCGCCGGAAAGTCGACCGTCTCCTCAACGTTCAGTGATCTCGGCGGAATCGTCGTCGACGGCGACGTGATCTCCCGCGAGGTCGTCGAGCCGGGCACCGAGGGTTTGACCAAGCTCGTCGAGGTGTTCGGCGAGCAGATCCTGTCCGACGACGGCTCGCTCAACCGGCCCGCGTTGGCCGCGATCGCCTTCAGCGACGAAGCGAAGCGCCAGACGCTGAACGGCATCGTGCATCCGCTGGTCGGCAAGCGCCGCTCCGAATTGATCGCCAGTGCCGGGGAGGACGCCGTAGTGGTGGAGGACATCCCCCTGCTCGTGGAATCCGGCATGGCACCGATGTTCCCGCTGGTGATCATCGTCAACGCCGACGAGGACCTGCGGGTGAAGCGGCTGATCGAACATCGCGGCTTCACCGAAGGGGACGTCCGGGCGAGGATCGCGGCCCAGGCCACCGAGGAACAGCGTCGCGCGGTCGCCGACGTGTGGCTCGACAACACCGGCAGCGCAGATCAGTTGATCGAGCAGGCGCGTGCCCTCTGGCACGAGCGCATCCTGCCGTTCGAGCAGAATCTCGACGCCGGCGAACCGGCCCGCTCGCAACCCGTCCTGGTGCCCTACGACCCGTCCTGGCCGGATCAGGCGCACCGTATCGCAGCCCGACTCAACACCGCCTGCGGCCATCGCGCCGTTCGCATCGACCACATCGGGTCGACGGCCGTGCCGGGGCTGGCCGCCAAGGATGTCATCGACATGCAGGTGACGGTCGCCTCGCTCGACGTCGCGGACGAGTTGGCCGAGTCGTTGACGAGCGCGGGATATGTGCGTCGGCCGATCACGCACGACGAGGGCAAGCCGGACGCCCGCAGCACCGTCGCAACATTCGACAATGCCGGCGACGAATCGTTGTGGCAGAAGCGGATTTACGCATCAGCCGATCCCGGTCGGCCAACCTTGGTCCATCTGCGGGTGGACGGCTGGCCCAATCAGCAGTTTGCCTTGCTGTTCGTCGACTGGCTGGCGTCCAATCCTGATGCGCGCGAACACTATCTGGCCGTCAAGCGTGACGCCGAGCAGGCCGGCGATCTGGCGAGCTATGTCGCCGCGAAGGAGCCATGGTTTACCGACGCCTACCGCGACGCGTGGGCGTGGGCGGACGCGACGGGTTGGCAGCCTAAGGCGTTGGGTTAGGCAGCGGTGCGCCGCAGGGCAGCACGCCGTTCATCGGGTCGGTGCTGCCCGGAGCTGGGTGCACAACCTGGTCAACTTGGACGAAGATCTTGTCGTCGACATCGATTTCGCAGTGCACGTTCGCCGAGTACGGCCACTTGACCGCCACCTGCATGCCGGCGTGATGTGGATCAGGCAGAACCGCGTTGGCCTGGAAAGCGTTGCCGGGCACGGTGCTCAACTGGGCCATGTTGGTCTGGTTGTCCGCAGTGATGAAGGTGGCAACGCTACCGGGAGCCACGCCGTCGACTCGCGCGACGTAGGTGACGTTGTGCAGATCCGCCCGCGCTGTCGCGGGAGTCGCCTGCGCACAGGCAACCGCCGCCGCGACCGCCATCCATCTGTGCCAATTGCCCATGACCGCACAGATTACCGCTATCCGTTCAGCCGGTTTACCGCGTCAGCAACCTCGTCGCGACGCTTGACCAGCAGCCACGTCTCCCCGTCGCCTTCCCGCACCCGGGTCAGCGCGTAGCCGCCGCGTAACTTCTCGCCGTTCAACGAGAACGACAGGTGCCCGCGGCCCAGGCAAGTCCTCATCTCGTGCCCGGTGTTGTTGGCGTAGGTGCCGTAGTCCCAGATGGTGACGCTGTCGGCGTCATCCGCATCGTCGGCGATGACACCTTCAACGTCAGCCTCGTCCAGCGGATGGTCTGCGGTGCGGCGAGCCATCCGCCGGTCCTGCGGGTTGACGGCCGGTCCGCGGGGGATCGCCCACGACACCAGGATGCCGTCAATCTCGAGGCGGAAGTCGTAAAAGTTCTCGCGTGCCTCGTGGTGCTGGATGACGAACCATGGTCCGCTTTTGCCTGCTCGCCTTCGGCGCGCCCGAGGCGCGGGACCTCGCCCGGTCCGCCGCTGAGGCCGGTAATTACTCAAACCCATGCCCGCGGATTACCCGATTACGAACAAGAAAACTCTAGGGACCTCCCCGCCAGTGCTCGATGCGGTGGTGGTCGGGGGTAAATCCATGATCGACACCCCACAGCACGGCCTGAGTGCGGCTGCCGACGCCCAGCTTGCGATAGATGGTTCGGATATAAGACTTCACGGTGTTGGGGCTCAGGTATGTCAGGCGCGCGACATCGGCGTTGCTCTTGCCTTGAGTGATCAGCGCGAGAATCTCCGCTTCGCGCTCGCTGAGACCCTCGCCGCGCCCGGGCCAGTCCTGTCCGGGGGCGCCACGTGCCCGGCCCTCGGCTTCACTGACCACCACGTCGCCAGCGTGTACGGCCTCCAACGCAGCGACCAATTCGCGCGCGGGCAATGTCTTGGAGAGGTACCCGTGCGCACCATGCCGTCGGGCGCTTTCCACGAGTTCGGGGTGAAAGTTCCAGGTGTAGACCACAACTCGGCTAGCCCGTGGATTGGCAACCAGGACGCCGATCTCCTCGTGATCCGACTCAGGCTGAGCGAACGAGTCGTACAACACGATGTCGACAGCGTCTTTGACCGGCATCGTGGAGTCGAGTTCGGCGATGACGACCCGGTCGCGATAGGGCTCCAGCATGTTGGCCACACCTTTGACGACGACGTCGTAGTCGTCGACGAGCGCGACGGTGATCGGCGCGCGAGCAGGTTGCGGCATGCCGACCGAGATTACCTCCCTAGGGGTGTATTGCCACCCCCCTTAGGGGTGGTCGACTGATGTGGGCCGGCCGACCCGACCGTTCTACCAACATCATCAAAGGAAGGCTCAGTCATGATCACTCTCGGCATCATTCTGCTTATAGCGGGATTTCTGCTCAAGATCTCTATCCTCTGGACTTTCGGCATCGTCGCGTTGGTCGTCGGCGCGATTCTGGCCGTCTTGGGCGCTACCGGACGTGCGGTCGGCGGCCGGCGCCACTACTTCTGAGCCGCCCTGGGTCCCGACGGGGCACCGCGAATCTGTGTCATACATCGCAAATTCACGTTTGCCCCGTTGCCCGAAGGGTTATTAGACATACGTCAGAAAGGAGTCTGCGATGCCCATCTCAGAATGGATAGTGATCGCGGTCGTCGCTGTCGTGCTGATCGTCGCGGCGTTTGTCGCAATCAGCATGGTCCGCTTTCGCACAAGAACGAAGAGGCTCAAACAGCACTACGGCACCGAGTACGAGCACGTCGTATCCGAAACCGGCAGCGAAAAAGGCGCGGTGCGGGTGCTGACCACGCGAGAACGCAAGCGGGACAAGCTCGATATCGTTCCGCTGTCGCCGTCGGCACTGTCGGAGTTCACCGGCCGCTGGCAAGAAGTGCAGGCCGGGTTCGTCGACAACCCCGGGACAGCGGTCGGTGTCGCCGACCGTCTGGTGACCGAGGTCATGCGCCAACGGGGTTATCCCGTCGACGATTTCGACCGGCGGGCCGCCGACATCTCCGTCGACCATCCGGACATCGTCGACAACTACCGGGCGGCTCATGACATCCATGTCTCGGAGCAGGATGCCAACACCGAGCAGCAGCGAGAAGCTTTCGTGCACTACCGGGCGCTGTTCGAGAAGTTGCTCGAAACCCCGACCGACAAGGAAACGTCACAGGAGGCAACCGCATGACCACCCACGAACAACACGACCTGCAGGACGAGGACGCTTTACCGGTCGCAGAAGAAGCGCCAATTGAAGACGAGGACACTGCGGTTACCCGCGACGAGGACGCTGCGGTTACCCGCGAGCCGCTGGACACTGCGGTTACCCGCGAGCCGGTGCCCGCTGCCGACGAGCATGAATCCTCTTCTGATACCGGGCTTTTCGCCGACAGCGACGTCGCCGATCTGCGCTCGCGGTGGGCCGGCGTTCAGGCCGCGTTCGTCGATGATCCCAAGGACTGCGTTCAGCAGGCAGACCACCTGGTTTCCGATCTGGTCGAGCAACTTACGACCGGATTCGCGCAAGCCCGGTCGCGCCTTGAAGAGGAGTGGTCGCAAGGCAGGGATGCTTCGACCGAAGATCTCCGCATGGCCCTGATGCACTACCGCGAATTCTTCGATCGCCTGCTCGGCGTCTGAATGAACTAGCGCCACACGAGCTGCATGCCTTCGGCGGCCAGCCAGGCAACGAGGTCGTACCCGTTGCCGGCTAGGCCGTCGATCGCGTGCATCGCTCTGTGTACGGCCAACTCGCCCACCTCAGGTGCCAGAAGACCGTGCCGGACGGCGTCGAGCAGTTCGTCGACGTCGGCCAGATCAACTCCCGCGTGCGTGCGGACCTCCAGATCGAGATAGTGGTCTTCCGACGTCCACTCGTCGGGGCCGGGTATGTATTCGCCGACGTCCAGGTAGAAGTCGTGGTCGCGTTCATGGCCCGGATTGTAGTGAAACACCGTGGCGCGCAACCCGAGTGACGGAAGCAGCCACGACTCGAGGTAATGAAACTGGGCGCGTCCAGGAGTCGGGCGGGCCAGGTAGAGGCCCCACGGCCGCACGGTGTACTCATCGACGGCCCGCACGATGCCCTTGGGATCGGTGTTGGTGCGGGCGCGCAGGTCGAACGTCTCGTGCTTGGGCGGGTGCATGGGGTTACGGCGCCTTCAACGTCGCAGCCGGATTTTCCAGCGGACGAAGCACGAGAAGAACACCGTCAGCCCGGCCAGCATGCCCATGTCGAGCAGCCAGAAGTGACGGGTGTGCTGCCAGAACTGGTCCTGGGGGAGCAGCGTCGGTGGCACCAGGTGGCGAAGGTCGACCGTCGAGGCCGCCGCCGCGTATCCCCAGCGCGCCGGCATCAGCCAGGACAGCTGGTCCAGGCCGAGCCGGCCGGTCACCGGAACCATGCCGCCGCACAGCACCAACTGCGCCATCACCGCGACCACGAACAACGGCATGATCTGCTCGCTGGATCGGACCAGCGACGAAATGGCCAGTCCCAGAACCGCCGACGCGACGCAGGCCGCGGCGACGGTCAGAAACAATTCGGCGGTGGCCGCGACCGTCGAGTGACCCAACAGCACGGCCCCTTGGCTCGGCGCGCCTTTGCCGACTACCACGATCGCGGTGACGATGGCAGCCTGCAGAATCGCGAACCCGCAGAACACCAGCGTCTTGGCCAGCAGATACGCCGTCGTGGACAGCCCGACTGCCTGCTCACGCTGGAAAATGGCGCGCTCACCGACCAGGTCGCGAATCGTCAGCGCGACGCCCATGAACGCGGCGGCCGGCAGTAGCAGGGCCAGGATCTGCGCGGACTCGTCGGGTGTCCCGGTGTGCGGACCGGCGGGACGAAAACCCGTGGTGCCCGGCACAGTCAGCGACAACGCCCCGAGGATGAACGGAAGTATCGCCAGGAAGATGAAGTACGCCCGGTCGGCGACGACGAGCCGGACCTGACGCCGGGCGATCGTGGAGATCTGGCGAGGAACACTCGTGTGCACCGGCTCGCCCAGATCGGCCGGCGTGTCCGACTTCGACGGCGGCTGCGGTTCCTCGCGCTCGCGGAAGCGCCGGTTGGCCTCGTCCGGATCGGCGCCGACCTGGCTGAAGATCTTGGCCCAGTTGGTCGTTCCCATCACTTCGCCGATGCCGTCCGGCGGCCCGCAGTAGGCGGTCTTCCCACCCGGGGCGACCAGCAGCACCTGGTCGCAGACGTCGAGGTAGGACAGCGAGTGCGTGACGACCAGCACCACGCGACCCGCATCGGCCAATTGGCGCAGCATGGTCATCACCTGCAGGTCCAGCGCGGGGTCCAGACCTGAGGTGGGCTCGTCGAGCATCAGCAGCGACGGCCCGGTGAGCAATTCCAGCGCCACCGAGGCGCGCTTACGCTGCCCACCGGACAGCTTGTCGACCCGGGTATGCGCGTGCTTGGTCAGGTCGAGTTCCTCGAGCACCTGCGAGACGACCTTCGTCCGGTCGGCCTTGCTGGTGTCGGGCGGTAGGCGCAGTTCGGCGGCGTAGCTCAACGCCTGGTGCACGGTCAGCTGACGGTGCACGACGTCGTCCTGTGGGACCATGCCGATCCTGCTGCGCAGCGAGGCGTACTCGGCGTGAATGTCGTGGCCCTCGAACGTCACCGATCCGGAGCTGGGCGTGGTGTAACCGGCGATCAACCGGGCCAGCGTGCTCTTTCCGGCGCCGGACCCACCGATCACGGCGGTCAGCGTCCCGGGACGGGCGGTCAGCGAGATGTCGCTGAGCAGTTGTTTACCGTTCTCGACGACGTACCCGACGTTGCGCACCTCTAGGCCGCCGGTGCGGGTGGCGGCCTCGGTTTCGCTGCGACGGACCAGCAGGCCGCCGTTGACGACCAGATCGATGTTCCCGACGGTGACGACGTCACCCTCGCTGAGGATCGCCGAACCGACCCGGGTGCCGTTGACGAATGTGCCGTTGACGCTCGTGTCGCGGATCTCGGTGCCCAGCGGGGTCAGCGTCAGCGTTGCGTGGTACCGCGACGCCAGTACGTCGGGGACCACGATGTCGTTGTCCGCTGCCCGGCCGATCGTGACCGAGCCGGCGGGCTTGGAGGACGGCGTCGCGTTGGGGGCGATGCGTTTGACGAAGCGGGTGGCGAAGTTCGACCCCTCCCCGCCACGGACGTCGAGCGTGGTCACTTCGGTGGGAGGCACGTCGTGCCGCACCGGCGCTGCGGGTGCGTTGACCACCGTGACCTGATCGGGTGGTGGTCCGGCAACCGGCCGGCCGGCCTGCACGGTCGTTGGATACTCCGACGGCGAGAGGGGCGGCGCGGGGCGGGGTGGCGGAGCGGACCGTGGTGGGGCGGCGTTGGCCGACACCCGCCGGGGATCGGCAGGCGGAGCGGGTGGCTGGGCCGGCGGCACCGGTCTCGCCGGCGTGGACCAGGTCATCGTCTGCTGCGCGCCATGCGGGGGTGGACCCGGCGCGGGCGGCGAACCTTTGCCGCGACGCGCTCCGAGCTCGAACGTCAGCAGCGGTCCCCCCGCGTTGCCGATGTTGATGCTTTGCCCGTCGTGGATGTCGATCACTGGCCGCCGGTAGCCGTTGACGAAAGTGCCGTTCACCGAACCGTTGTCGATGGCGACCCATTTGCCTTGTTCGAAGCGCAGGATCAGATGGGCACGAGAAATCCGCGGGTCGGCGATCCGGACGTCGGCGCGCAGGTCACGCCCGATGATCACGTCGTGACCAGGCTGAAATGTGCTTTCGGACCCGTTATGCCAAATCGTCAGAACGGGTAGGGCTGGTCGACTCACCACACCAGTATCGACTCCGCGACAGTGTGACAACCACGAGGCGCACTGTGATTCGGCTATATATCGCCGCGAACTGCTCGCTTGCCCTTGATTCACAGCTGTTTCATAAGCGGCGCAACAGGAGCGCACCGCATCTGGCGGCATGATCATGAAGGGTGCGCCAGTTCTGCGAACTCGGTGCCGCCCAAGGGGAATGTTGAAAACCCCGGGCCCGCAATAGATTTTCGGTTTCAATCCGGCGGGTAATCGGGAATGTGGTGAAGGACACGCCAGACGAGAGACGTAAGGGGGAAGGGGCAATGGACGAGGCGACCAGAGCGACCGAGCGCTGGGACGCCCAATCAGGGCCACCCGCGCCGCCTGTCGACCCGCCGCGCTCCCGCAGTCTTCTGGAACGCGGCTACGCATCACTTCCAGATCTGGGCATCACCCGACTGCTGACCCGGGTGCCGCTGATCCGCTCGCGGCCTCAGCGGGGGCCGGTGAGCGTCCGGCGCCCCAGCGCCAATGACTCGTCGGACAGCGCGCTGGCCGCGCCGACATCCTTCGCGGGTTACACCATCCTGCGGCCCCTGGGATCCGGCGGGATGGCCGACGTCTATCTCGCCAAGCACCCCCGGCTGCCACGCCGTGATGCGCTCAAGATCCTGAGCGAGGGTACGACCGCTGACGAGGAATTCCGCGAACGATTCAGTCGCGAGGCCGATCTCGCTGCCACGCTGTGGCATCCGCACATCGTTGCGGTGCACGACCGCGGCGAGTTCGACGGTCACCTGTGGATCGCGATGGACTACGTCGAGGGCACCGATGCCGCCCGCCTGATGCGAGAGCGGTTCCGCGGTGGCATGCCCGAGCAGGATGTGTGCGCGATCGTCACGGCGGTCGCGGGTGCGCTGGACTACGCCCACGCCCGAGGTCTACTGCATCGCGACGTCAAACCGGCCAACATCCTGCTGACCCACCCAGATGAGGATGATCGTCGAATCTTGTTGGCGGACTTCGGCGTTGCCCGCCAGCTCGCGGACATCAGCGGCATCACCGAGACCAATGTCGCGGTCGGCACTGTCGCCTACGCCGCCCCCGAGCAGCTCGTCGGGTCGAACATCGACGGCCGTGCCGATCAATACGCGTTGGCCGGCTCGGCATTCCACCTGCTCGCCGGTGTGCCGCCGTTCCAGAATTCCAACCCGGTCGCGGTGATCAGTCAGCACCTGCACGCGGCGCCGCCCCGGCTTAGCGACTACCGACCCGACCTGGCCGGCCTCGACGAGGTGTTCTTCCGGGCTCTGGCGAAGGAGCCGGCGGACCGATTCGATCGCTGCCGCCAGTTCGCCGCGGCCTTCAGCGAGCAGATCTCCGGTTGCGACGAGAGCGACCGTCGGCGACCGCTGGTTCGGCGCGCCCGCAAGCCCAACACCGGCCGGCGGAAGTTTTCGCTGAAGACGGGCCTCGTGGTGGCGATCGTTCTCGCGCTGCTGTCGCTGAGCGTGACGTGGGCTATCTCGTTTTTCTCCTGGGATGACCAGCCGCAAGCCAACCCGGCCGCGCCGCCGAAGGTGAACAAGACGTCGTCGTCGGGATCGGCACTGGCGGCACCGCCGCTCAACGGCAGCTACCGGCTGGATTACGACCGCGCGAAACAGACCTCGAACGGCGTCATCCGCACCAGCGGCGGCGCTACCAGCTGGTGGGCCTTTTCGTCGGCGTGCACCGCGACCGGATGCGCGGCCACCGGCACCAAACTGGACGACACCAGCCATCAGATGGCGAAGACCACCGGCACCGGCAACGCCGGTGTCCTGCATTTCGTCGACGGCCACTGGCAGGCCGAGCCGCGACAGGTTCAGGCGCAGTGTCGGACCACCCGCAACGGGCCGATGTCCACGCAGTCGGAGACCGTGGTGTGGACGTTGACCCCGGAACCGGACGGCACGCTGCGCGGCGTGCAGACCCAGACCGTGCAGAGCAACGAGTGCGGATCGCAGGGAGCAACGCTGCGAATCCCGGTCGTCGCGTCACGGACCGGCGATGTCCCGCCGGATGTGACGGTGGCCGATCCCGCGCAGGCGGCCAACAACACGGCCTCTCCGGTCGGCGCCCCATCGCCTGCGGTGTTGGGCGGGCCGTGCACCGATCTCGACCAGGTCGCCTTCGACTCGACCGCGAATCAGCAAGTCGTCTGCGAAGGCAATACCTGGGATAAGGCGCCGGCGACCAGCGGCGTGCACCCGGTCGGGACGTCGTGTACCGACACGCCGGTGTTCACCATGTCGAAGTCCGAGGACGGGCACCTCATCGAATGCGATCCCGGTACCCGGGTGTGGAGCAGCCAACACAGCTGATCAAGCGACTTGTCAGCGCCGGGCTCTACCCTGGTGAACATGGCGTTTGCTACCGAGCATCCAGTGCTGGCGCACTCCGAATACCGCCCGGTCGAGGACATGGTCCGGGCCGGCGGCCGCTTCGAGGTGGTCAGCCCTTACGCGCCGGCGGGCGATCAGCCGGCCGCCATCGACGACCTGCAGCGCCGGATTGAGGCGGGGGAGCGCGACGTGGTGCTGCTGGGTGCCACCGGTACCGGCAAGTCGGCCACCACGGCGTGGCTCATCGAGCGGCTGCAGCGCCCGACCCTGGTGATGGCGCCCAACAAGACGTTGGCCGCGCAGCTGGCCAACGAGCTGCGGGAAATGTTGCCGCACAACGCCGTTGAATACTTCGTTTCGTACTACGACTACTACCAGCCCGAGGCGTACATCGCGCAAACCGACACCTACATCGAGAAGGACAGCTCGATCAACGACGACGTCGAGCGGCTCCGGCACTCCGCGACGTCGTCGCTGCTGTCTCGACGGGATGTGGTGGTGGTCGCGTCGGTGTCCTGCATTTACGGCCTGGGCACACCGCAGTCCTACCTGGACCGGTCGGTGGAGCTGAAGGTGGGCGCCGAGGTCCCGCGTGACGCGCTGCTACGGCTGCTGGTCGACGTGCAGTACACCCGCAACGACATGTCGTTCACCCGCGGCACGTTTCGGGTGCGCGGCGACACCGTTGAGATCATCCCGTCCTATGAGGAGCTGGCGCTTCGCATCGAGTATTTCGGCGACGAGATCGAGGCGCTGTACTACATGCATCCGCTCACCGGCGACGTTGTGCGCCAGGTTGATTCGCTGCGCGTTTTCCCGGCGACTCACTACGTGGCCGGACCGGAACGGATGGCCCACGCCATCTCGACCATCGAGCAGGAACTCGAGGATCGGCTGGCCGAGCTCGAGGGCCAGGGCAAGCTGCTGGAGGCCCAGCGGCTGCGGATGCGGACCAACTATGACGTCGAGATGATGCGTCAGGTCGGGTTCTGCTCCGGGATCGAGAACTATTCGCGGCACATCGACGATCGCGGGCCCGGCTCGCCGCCGGCGACGCTGATCGACTACTTCCCGGAAGACTTTCTGATGGTTATCGACGAGTCCCACGTCACGGTGCCGCAGATCGGCGGCATGTACGAGGGTGACATGTCGCGTAAGCGCAATCTCGTCGAATTTGGTTTCCGGCTGCCCTCGGCGTGCGACAACCGGCCACTGACGTGGGAAGAGTTCGCCGACCGAATCGGGCAGACGGTGTACTTGTCGGCCACCCCAGGCCCCTACGAGCTGAGCCAGGCCGCCGGGGAGTTTGTCGAGCAGGTGATTCGTCCGACCGGCCTGGTCGACCCGAAGGTCGTGGTGAAGCCCACCAAGGGTCAGATCGACGATCTGATCGGCGAGATCCGCAAGCGCGCCGAGGCCGACGAGCGGGTGTTGGTGACCACGCTGACCAAGAAGATGGCCGAGGATCTCACCGACTACCTGCTGGAGCTCGGCATTCGGGTGCGTTACCTGCACTCCGAGGTCGACACGCTGCGGCGGGTGGAACTGCTGCGGCAGTTGCGGCTGGGTGAGTACGACGTGTTGATCGGCATCAACCTTTTGCGAGAAGGCCTGGACCTACCCGAGGTGTCGCTGGTCTCGATCCTCGACGCGGACAAGGAAGGGTTCCTGCGCTCGTCGCGCAGCTTGATCCAGACCATTGGCCGTGCCGCCCGCAACGTGTCCGGCGAGGTCCACATGTACGCGGACAAGATCACCGACTCGATGAGAGAGGCGATCGACGAGACCGACCGGCGCCGCGCCAAGCAGGTCGCTTACAACGAAGAGCGGGGCATTGACCCGCAGCCGCTGCGCAAGAAGATCGCTGACATCCTCGACCAGGTGTACCGCGAGGCCGACGACAGCGACGCCATCGAGATCGGCGGCTCCGGCCGTAACTCCTCGCGGGGACGCCGGGCTCAGGGCGAGCCGGGCCGGGCTGTCAGCGCCGGGATTGTCGAGGGCCGCGACACCGCGAACATGCCCCGGGCCGAGCTGGCCGACCTGATCAAGGATCTCACCGCGCAGATGATGACCGCGGCGCGCGACCTGCAGTTCGAGTTGGCCGCGCGCATCCGCGACGAAATCTCTGACCTGAAGAAAGAGCTCCGCGGGATGGATGCCGCCGGTCTGAAGTGAGCGGCACACCGGCTGCCGACGGCTGGCGGGCGTTGCTGGGCCCCAAGTTCCTGGGCACGTCGACGCTGTTGGCCGGTGGCGTGGCGCTGTATGCGACGAATGAATTCCTGACGGTCAGCCTGTTGCCGAGCGCGATCGCGGAGATCGGCGGTGAGCGTCTCTTCGCGTGGGTGACGACGCTGTACCTGGTGGGATCGGTAGTCGCGGCCGCGACGGTCAACGCGATGCTGCTGCGGGTCGGGGCCCGATGGTCATTTCTGTTGGGACTGGCAGTATTCGGGATCGGCAGCGTGGTCTGTGCGGCGGCCCCGGAGATGGGTGTGATGCTGGCGGGTCGGACTCTGCAGGGTGCGGCCGGGGGGCTGCTGGCCGGTCTGGGCTACGCCCTGATCACGACCACCCTGCCCCGAGTCCTGTGGACCCGGGCGTCGGCGTTGGTGTCGGCGATGTGGGGCGTCGCAACGGTGGTGGGCCCGGCGGCCGGTGGTCTGTTCGCCCAGTTCGGTTTGTGGCGCTGGGCTTTCGGCGCCATGGCGATACTGTCTGTCGCGATGGCGGTGCTTGTTCCGCTGGTGTTGCCCGCCGGCCATGCCGACTCCGATCACGCTGCCGCTGCCCTCAAGGTGCCGGTGTGGTCGGTCCTGTTGTTGAGCGCGGCGGCGTTGACGGTCAGCATCGCCCAGGTTCCGACCAGCATCCCGTTGACCGCAGCGTTGCTGACGCTGAGCGTGATCCTGATCGTCCTATTCGTCGCCGTGGACCGGCGGACGGCAGTAAAAGTGTTGCCCCCAACCATGTTTGGCCCCGGACCATTGAAATGGATCTACCTCGCGCTGGCCGTGCTGATGACCTCGGCGATGGTCGACATGTATGTGCCGCTGTTCGGTCAGCGGTTGGCGCACCTGGTTCCTGTGGTGGCCGGATTTCTGGGTGCTGCGCTGGCAATCGGTTGGGCGGTCGCCGAGCTGCTCAGCGCATCGTTGAAGAGCAGGAAAGCCGTCAACCGGGTGGTGGTGGCCGCCCCGCTGGTCATCGCAGTCGGCCTGATGCTGGCCGCGGTCACCCAGGTCGACGACGCACCGGTCGCGCTCGTCGTCACGTGGGCGGTGGCGCTGACGATCACCGGAGCCGGTATCGGTGCGGGCTGGCCGCATTTGTCGGCGTGGGCGATGCAGTGCGTCGACGAAAAGGAAGGCGCCGCGGCGGGCGCGGCGATCAACACGATCGAGGTGATAGCCGGGGCCTTCGGCGCGGGGCTGGCCGGTGTCGTGGTCAACAGCGCCGAAGGCGATGTGGTGATCGCCGCCCGGGCATTGTTCGCGGTGTTCGCCGCGGTGGGTGTATTGGGCGCGCTGGCCTCCCGTCGCGCCGCCCGGGGTTTGCAGTGATCGAGGCAGGGCCGCAAGCGGTTTCGACGACCGTCTAGCCGGGCTCGTCCTCGTCATTCAGCACGGCCGAGACGCCGTGGATCTCGCGACCCTCAACGGGTCGATTTGATGACCTGGGTGCGGTGGAATTGCCACCGCTCGGAGATGTGGAACCCCACGTTCTGGGGGACCAGATACGCGGGCGCGCGGGCAAACACCCGTCCGGGCGGCAACGATTTACCGGCTTGATGATTCGGCAGTTTGGTGTCGTGCGTGGTGATCGTCCAGAGAGTCGTGCATTTGTACAGTCGGCCGACGATCAGCCAGACCGCGATGTGGCCATCCCACAACGTCTCGCGCTTCGGCGCCGGGACGCCGCGGCCGATGTCCACCAATGGGCGGAAAGCGGCCGGCCTGGCCGCGACCAGTGCGCGTACCGGACCCGGCAGCCAGCCGACCGTATTGTCGATGAGCAGACAGTCGCCGGGTGCGGCCTTGGCGGTGATGAGGTCTGCGACGTCGCTATAGTCCCAGCCCTCTTTGGCGTATCGCTGCCGTTGCGACAGAAGGTAATTCGGAATCGCCGCCACGGCGAGCGCGACCAGCGCCAGCGCGATCCACCGCGGCCGGCGCGTGACCGCCACAATGGAGATCGCCATCACGATCGCCATCGCCGGTGTGGTGAAGAACAGGTACCGCGGGTAATAGAACGGGTCGCCGATCGCCGAATAAATCAGGCTGATCGCGGTCGGCAGCACGATCCAGGCTGCGCAGATGGTCAGCATCCGGCGGGTGTCGCCGGCCGAGTTCCATCGACCGGTGAACCGAATCGCCAGCGCCGCAACAAAAATGAGTGCCGTCAGAATCGCGAATGGAACGCTGTTGTCGAAGTACTGGTGTAGCAGGACGTCGAGCAATGTGTGCCAGCTCAACGAGTGAATCCAGGCAACCTGGATTCTCTGCCCGTGTGCGAACAGCATCAGCGGCGTTGCGGCTCCCAGCGCCACCGCTGACGCAAGGACCCACGACACCATGACGGATCGACGCCGCCGCAGCGTCGGAGTGACGACGGCGTGCACCGGCACCAGCAAGACCAGGTAGATGTTGAGCAGGATCGCGACCACCAGCGCCAGCGCGTAGAGCGCCCACATCCACCACCGGTGCCGCCGTATCGCAGTGATCAGTAAGACGGTCAGCCACACCGCCGCGACCGCCTGAAGCGCATACGAGCGTGCCTCGACAGCCGCCCACGTCACCCGCGGCAGGAGGGCGAACACGATCCCCGCGCAGACCGCGGTGTTTCGCGGCAGAAATTGCCTGGCGAGGACCACCACGCCAGCGGCCGCGATACCGACGGCCAGGCAGCTCGGCACCCGTACCCAGAACTCAGTCGGCGGGACGAGGCACAACCACCCGTGCATCACCAGGTAGAACAAGCCGTGCACGGCGTCGATGTGCCCCACCAGCCGCCACAGCTCGGGTATCGAACGGCCGGCGGACGAGATGGTTGCGCTTTCGTCGAACCACAAAGCCGGGTGAGCGGCCCCCACGACGCCGACGGCAACGGCCAACACCGCGACGGCAAGTGGGTCGAACAACCTGCCCGGACGCCGCGGATCCGGATCGGCCGTGACGACCTCCGCGATGGGTTCTTCGAGTGTTGTAGCAACCATGATGATTGTCACTTTAAAGGTCTTCCGGTGAAGCTGCTTACCCGTCCGGCCTGCTCACACTGCCTTTTGGCAGGTCAAACCGAATATGGTGCCTCGGCGCGAAGCACCGAGGACCATCTAAAAGCCTTACAGATAACTGAATTTCACCAAAATTACGGTCGAGTGAGCCGATCCGTCGACGCGACGAACGCCCCAGAGTGCACTGGCGCCCACCGCGAGCCGGGTCTCGTTGACGGTGTCGTCGTGGCCCAAACACGTCCATCTGTCTGCGGCAAAGCGTTACTGTCTTGGGTTGGCGTAGCAACCAACACCTGGGAGGGTAAATGAGCGCCTATCGGACCGTGGTGGTAGGAACCGACGGATCGGATTCGTCGCTGCGCGCGGTGGAGAAGGCAGGGAGCATCGCCGGGGCGGACGCAAAGCTGATCGTGGCGACCGCGTATTTACCTCAGCACGAGGATGCGCGCGCCGCCGACGCTCTGAAGGACGAGAGCTACAAGGTGTCGGGGAGCGCCCCGATTTACGCGATCCTGCGCGAGGCCAAAGATCGGGCCAGTGCTGCGGGCGCCAAGAACGTCGAGGAGCGGTCGATCGTCGGCGCTCCGGTCGACGCCCTGGTGGGCCTTGCCGAGGAAGTCGGCGCCGACCTTCTGGTCGTCGGCAACGTCGGCCTGAGCACCATCGCCGGCCGGTTGCTGGGTTCTGTGCCCGCCAACGTGTCGCGGCGAGCCAAAGTTGACGTGCTGATCGTCCACACCTCGTAGTCCTAAGCCCGCGTCGACCCGATGATCGACACTGCGAAGTACGGGCCGTGGGCGCTGATCGCGGGCGGCTCGGAGGGGGTCGGCGCCGAATTCGCCCGGCTGCTTGCCAAAGCGGGCCTGAATCTCGTGTTGGTTGCACGCACGTTGGGTGCGCTGGAGCAGACGGCTAACGAGTGCCGTTTGCACGGTGGCGAAATTCGCACCGTGCACGCGGATCTGAGCGATCCGGGCGCCTGCTCGGCTGTCGCGAAGGCAACGCGCGACGTCGAGATCGGATTGCTGATCCTGGTCGCCGGCGCGAACACGCACAGCCGCGAATTTCTCGACGGCGATCTCGCCGAATTTCACCGCGTGATCGACCTGAACGTGTCGACACCGCTGGCGCTCATCCACCACTACGGCCAGGCGATGCGGTCCCGGCAGCGGGGCGGCATCGTGGTGCTCGGGTCGCTCTCGGGCTATCTCGGTTCGGCACGGCACACCGTCTACGGCGGCGTCAAGGCGTTCGCCAGGATCTTCGCCGAAGGGCTTTGGCTGGAACTCCGCGAGCACGGCGTCGACGTGCTGGAACTCGTGTTGGGAGTGACGCGCACACCCGCCATGCAGCGGGTCGGCCTCAATTTCGATGCCCCGGGCGTCGTCGTCGCCGAGCCCGCCGACGTCGCGCGCGAAGGGCTGGAATGGCTGGGCCGTGGTCCCGTCCACATCGTCGGCGGCAACGAGCGGATCGTGGCTGCCCGCAACGATCCCGATCGGGCCTCGACCGTTCTCGCCGCCCATCGCACGATGCAGCGACTGTTGCACGCCGAGAAGGAGCCCGATGACAGTGGAAGAACGACTGGCGGCCCTGGAACAACGCCTGCGCCGGGCGGAGGATGAGCTGGCGATCAGCCGCCTGATCGCCTCCTACGGGCCGCTGGTGGACGCCGGCGACGGTGAGGCCGTGGCGGCGCTGTGGACCGAGGACGGCCAATACGAGGTGGAGGGCTGGCACATGCGTAGCCGCACCGATGTCGCCGCCATGGTGCAATCGCCGGCGCACCAGGGGCTCATCGGTGGCGGTTCCGCTCATTTTCTGGGCCCGGTGTGCGTCGACGTCGACGGCGACCACGCCGTGGCGGTCTGCGAGTCGATCCTTGTTCGGCACAACGACGACGGCGGCTACCGGGTATGGCGGGCCGGCGCCAACCACGTCACGCTGCAGCGGACGGCGGTCGGCTGGCGCATCGTCAAACGCATCACCCGCGCACTGGACGGCTCACAGCAGGCCCGCGACCTGCTCGCCGCCGGAGCGATGGGGCGGTCGGCATGACCCTTCCATTGGACGGCAGAGTCGCGCTGGTCACCGGCGCGGGAGCAGGCATCGGCGAAGGCATCGCCCGCCGATTTGCCGAAGCGGGGGCAAGAGTCGTTGTGGCCGAGCGTGATACGCAAAGCGGTCGCGCCGTCGCAGACGCCGTCGGCGGGTTGTTCGTCCAGGTCGACGTCGCCGTCAGAGACCAGGTGGAAGACGCTGTCGCACAAACCGTCTCAAGGTACGGCTCAATTGACATCGTGGTGAACAACGCCTGGGGCGGCGGGTCGATGAGCCGCGTCGAGAACAAGACCGACCAGCAGCTCAGCGACGGCATCGCAGTCGCCTACTACGGCCCGTTCTGGGCGATGCGGGCGGCTCTGCCGCACATGCGGTCACGCGGTTGGGGCCGGGTGATCAACGTCTGCAGCCTGAACGGGGTCAACGCACACATGGGCACCCTGGAATACAACGCCGCGAAAGAGGCGCTCCGCGCCCTGACCCGCACCGCCGCCCGCGAGTGGGCGCCGCTCGGCGTGACGGTCAACGCCATCTGCCCGGCGGCCAAGAGCGCCGCGTTCCTCCGCGTCCTCGGCGACAATCCCGATATCGCGGCCTTCGCGGACGCTATGAACCCGATGGGCCGGATCGGTGATCCGTACCTCGACATCGCCCCGGTCGCGCTGTTCCTCGCCAGCGAGGACTGTCGCTATCTCACCGGCAACACGTTGTTCGTCGACGGCGGCAGCCACATCAACGGAG
>CAVVNB010000033.1:0-134413 GCA_963749375.1 uncultured Actinomycetota bacterium | reverse complement strand
CAGCAGCGAAACCACCATGCCCGTCGCCTCGGCGAGCACGATGTTGGCCAAGTACAACGCCGTCGTGGTGACAAGAAGCGCAAAGGCCACACCGAAGATCATGGGCACCGCCACCCATGCCGCTGCTGCGGCGATTCCCTGCTTGAACCGGAAACCCAACACGAACCCGGTGCACATCACGACGACGGCAGTGGCGACAATCCGCACCGCCTCGGCTGTCAGCCGTGAGAGCAGGCCCGACGCACGATGGATCGGCAGAACCCAAAGTCTCTTCAGTAACCCCTGCTCGCGCTCGCGCATGAGATTCACGCCCGCCGCGCTTGAGCCGAAAATGGCTCCCATGAGAGCGGCCATCGGAACGCTGCCGTATAGGGCGCTGGTTCCACTCGTGGTCGCAACGGGTTTGCCGAATACAAGATTCACCGCCACGAGCAGCATGCTCGGCAAGACCAGGGCCTCGATGACCGTCTGCGCGTCGTATCTCCACCGGATGAGTAAACGCCGTGTCTGTAACCAGCTCTGCCGAACGAGCAGTCGGGGTGAAGTCTCTGATCGTTGTCTGTCGTCCAATCCGGAACTTGTGTCGTCATACAATGGCAGGCGGCCCTGCAGCGCATCGTCATGCGTGGCGGACTTCATCGCCGCCGCCGGATAACCAAGGTGTACAACGGCCCTGCGACCACCAGCATGCCGGCCACCACGTGAGGGCCTGCGTAATGTCCGACGTATTCACCGCAGCGGTCGAGTGCCCAGCGTCACCTGCGCACGCGCGCAGGGCGTACAGAAACTGGGACGTCGGTTGGTTGCGCACGAAAGATTGCAGCCAACCAGGGAATTGGTCCGCAGGCTGCAGTCCGACCGACACCATCACAAGGATCACCGCGGGAAGCACGAGAATGAACGTCATGGCCTCAGGATTCTTGGAGACCATCCCCATCAGGTCACCGACGAAGCAGAGTGTGAAGCCGATCAGCATTACCAGCAAGCAGAAGCTGATCGTGTATTCCGCGCTGCGGTAGAAGCGGAACCCGATCAGATATCCACACAGAGTCGCAGTCGCCAGCGCGGTCGCGCAGCGGTACAGGTTGCCTGACATGCGGGCGGCCACGGGCGTCATGGGCGCGATGGGCATCGAGCCGAATCGTCGATTGATACCGCTCACCGTGTCAGTCGACGATCGAAGCGCGGCGGACATCGCCGAGAAGTAGACCGCCAGCAATGCGATCACCGGTGTCAGGTACTGCGCGTAGCTACCGTGCACGAACGCGGCCATGAGGTTCTTCAGAGGCAGATACAAGCTGACGGTGAAAACCGCGGGCAGGGCCATCGCTATCAGCAGCTCCCCGTTGCGCAGACTTGGTGCGATCACACGGACGCTGAGTACCCACCACTGCCGAATCGGCGACGGATTCGGCCGCATTCCCGTCCAGTCAGTCACGGCATGACCTCCGCTGCCGAACCGCCCACCGCGCGCGTCGCGGGTTTCTTGGTCAACGCAATGAAGACATCATCGAGAGAGGGCCGACGTAACGCGACGTCTGCCACACCGATGTTGGCCAGATCCAGCCGCGCAGTGCTTCCATGAGGGTACCCGCCCCGTCGGGCGCGGGGATCGCAATTCGATCCGACGCCAAGGTCGGCTTCTTGTAGGGCAATAGTGAACTCAGGGCTTCTGCCATGGCGGGCAACTCTTTTGAGTCCTGCGGAACGATCTCGCAGTACCTACTTCCCGTGCGCTCCTTGAGCTGCTCGGCAGTCCCTTCCGCGATGACGACGCCGCGATCGATGACGATGATGCGATCACTGAGCGCGTCCGCTTCCTGCAGATACTGAGTGGTGAGCAATGTGGTTATGCCGGCGTCTTTGAAGCGGCCCACCAGGCCCCAAATGCTCTGTCTGCTAAGCGGATCAAGCCCTGTCGTCGGCTCGTCCAGGAACGCCACCTCCGGGCGCACCACGAGACCGCACGCGATGTCGATCCGCCGACGCATTCCGCCCGAGTAGGTTTCCACGCGCCGATTCGCCGCGTCTTCCAAGTCGAACTCGCGAATGAGTTCCACTGCGCGTGCGCGTGCGGAGGCCGGTGTCAACCCCTGAAGCTGGCCGAACAACATCAGATTCTGGTGGCCCGTCAACAAGTTGTCGACGGCCACCTGCTGGCCTGTGAGCATGATCGACCGGCGCACCCTCGCGGGGTGTGTAACTACGTCGTGACCGGCAACCCGCGCATGGCCTCGATCCGGCCTCGTCAGCGTCGACAAGACGTCCACCATGGTCGTCTTGCCTGCGCCGTTCGGCCCGAGCAGACCGAGCACCTCACCGCGGCTGACCTCAAAACTGATGTCGCGCAAGGCGGCAACGTCTCCGAACGACTTGCTGACCCCGCTGACGATCACAGTTTTCTCAGACGTGGGCATGACGTAGTTCCGGTGAGGCGTTGTCAGGCATGCTCAACCCAGGATCGGCCAGCGGCGCTGGCGGGCCAGCCCGTCGAGTGCGGTCTGCATCACGGAGCGAACGTGCGCGTCCACCGCTGCCACATCGGGGTCATTGCCGAACTTGGCTGCGATGTCTATCGGCTCGAGCATCTGAATGATGACCTTGCTGGGCAGCGGCAGGTTGCTGTACCGAGGGGACCGAACGGAATCCGAAAATGATCGGGCAAACATCAGTGCGCAGACGGCGTTTGAGTCCAAGCCACCGCGCCAGCCGGGTGCCGCGGGCCAGGAACAGCTGGGTCTCCTGCAATCCGATCGACACGGCAGGCACGAGAGGCGCGCCGGCATCGACTGCTGTCCGTACGTACCCGGTACGACCGGCGAAGTCAATGACGTTCTGTCGGAAGGTGGGACGGTAGGCGTCGTAGTCACCGCCGGGGAACGTCACCACTACCGCGTCGGTGCGGAGCGCCTGCAGGGCGTTGTCGTGGGTGGCGCGGATGAAGCCGGTGCGTGCGAGAAGCCAGCTATTGATCCGGGTGAAGATCAGGTTGTGGCTGAGGGTGTACATCGGCCGTCGGTAGCCGAAGCGTTCGTAGAAGTGGACGCCGAGAATTTGTATGTCGAAGGCGAAAAGCCCGCCGGAGTGGTTCGCCACTACCAACGCTTTACCGGGTGGAAAGTTGTCCAGCCCGCGCACCTCCGATCGGAAGTACCACTTGTAGATCGGCCGGAGGATGCCGGCCAGGCGTCTCGTAAACGACAGGCTCCAGCCGCGATCTCCGAGCCGTCGATCTCGGCGGCGTCCGTGTCAGTCGCGGCCTGCTGCCGCTCTACGGAACTCATACGGGGGTGAACTCGATTGGCACCGCCGCCGGCGAGCGCAACGCGACGCCGGTAATCGTCGGCGGAGGCTCGCTCGCGTCCAGGCGCATGTCGGGCAGCCGGTCGAGCAATGCGTTCACCGCGACCGTCGCCTCCATGCGTGCGAGATGCGCGCCCAGGCACAGGTGCGGGCCCGCGCCAAACGTCAGGTGCACGATGTTCGTTCGGGTGGGATCGAAGCGGTCTGGGTCCGGATAGCGCGCAGGGTCGCGGTTGGCCGCGGCGATGCTGACGTTGACCATGGCCCCCGGCTGGATCGCGATCCCGGCGAGTTCGCATTCGAGGGTCGTCCTGCGTATCACCGAGGCGATCGGCGGCTCCCAGCGCAACGCCTCCTCGACCGCACCGGGCAGCATGCTGCGATCCGCCCGGATCCTTTCGAGCAGTGTCGGCTCGGTGAGCAAGCCCACCAGCAGGTTGCCGGTGGCGCGGTAGGTCGTCTCGAACCCGGCGGGCAGGATCAGTAGCAGGAACGCGAAGATTTCGTCGTCGGTCAGCCGTGTGCCGTCGATCTCCGATTGCGCGAGCGTGCTGATCAAATCGTCGCGGGGTTCGCGCCGTCGCTCGGCGAGAACCCCCGGAAGTATGCCCTCAGCGAAGCCGATGCCGCGATCCCGCGGTCCCAGTTGTAGAAGACGTTGAGCAACTCGATTGACAATCGCTGGAATCGCGCCGAATCCTCTCGCGGCAGCCCCATCACCCGCGCGATCACGTATATCGGGAACACGAAAGTGAACTCGCGAACCAGATCGGCGCGCCCGCGGCCGGCAAACCGGTCGATGAGCTCGTCGACCACGACCGCCACCAGGTCGCGGCGCCACCGTTCGAGCAACTTGGCGCGGAATGACGGTGACACCAAGGCACGGCGGGTGCGATGGTCGGCTCCCTCGAGTTCGGCGAGAGTGCGGCCCATGATCGGGCCGAAGATCTGGGCGTAGACCGCCGAGGAAAACGTGACGGGGTCGGTGAGCACCCGATGGCACTCGTCGTAGCCCAGCACCGTCACCATCTGGTCGCCGATGGTCTCGCTGGTGGCCTCGGTGAACGCGTTGCCAAGCATCACCGGGTGGCGCTCGCGCAGCTCGCGCAGTCGTTCATGCACATTCCCGACGGGCGTAAGCACCCCATCCTGCAATTCGGTGGGGTCAAACTCGTCGAACAGTGCCGGACTTGCCATTGGCCGGCCTCCTAGGGGAATCCTTGATGACTGCGAGCGCGACGGCTTGAGTTCCGCCATGGGAATCCTGGCTCGCCTTCGGTGGAACGAGCTCGGTAGGGCGCTACTGCAATCGCGCCCTTTGTCGGCCTAGTGCTACTTGGTCGCCACACTTGAACTGTCGCTTGTCCTGCCCAGACGGCAGCGGCGATGTGCTTCAAAATCGGCGCCGCCCATCTGTCTAATTGCGTACGACCTCAACCCTTTTCGTCTGGGCGGGGGAATAAGTCCGGCCCAAGACCGCGATTCGGTAGCGCTGCGCCGACACCGGGCGAATTGCAGTAGCGCGCTACTGCGCTCGTCGCACCGTACTCGAGTCAACGATTCCTATCAGGAGCGCGACACCCGGACGCCGTCGGCCATCGTGGCGCGAGGACACAGATAGAGGAACGACGATGACTACCGCAAACATCTCCGGCGCCGTCATCGTCGTGACCGGTGCCGGAAGCGGGATCGGTCGGGCGAGCGCGCTGATGCTCGCCGAGCGCGGCGCGACCGTCGTCGCGGTGGATCGCGACGGCGAGGCGATCGACAAGGTCACTGCCACGACCGGCGGGCTCGCGATAGCGGTCGACATCCGCGATCCGCAGCACGGCGACGCCGTGATCGCGCGGGTGCTCGAGCGCTACCATCGCGTGGATGCCGTGGTCGCGAATGCCGGGGTGGGGTACGTCGGCGACTTCGCGACGATGCCGCCCGAGAACATCACGTCGCTGGTCGAGGTGAACTTCCGCGGACCGCTGCTGTTGACCCGGGCCGCGCTGCCATCGATGACCGAGCGCGGCAGCGGCGCGCTGGTCTTCACGACCTCGATCGCAGGTGGCGTGCCGGTGCCGACCGAGGCGGCGTACTGCTTCTCGAAGTCAGCGCTCGAGACGTTCGCCGATGCACTGCGCGAGGAGCTGCGACCGACCGGCGTGACCGTGACGACGGTCCGGCCCGGAGTGGTGCGGACCGCGTTCCACGACCACCGCAACAAGCCTTACTCGCGGAAGATCCCGCACCCCGTCGAGCCGCAGGCCATCGCCGCCGCGATCATCGACGGGATCGAGACCGGGAAGTCTCGGCGCACCGTTCCTGGCTGGATCGAGATCGCGGTCACCGCTCAGCGGCGGATGCCGCGTGTCTTCGAGCTCATGTCCCGCCTCTTCGGCGGCAACTGACCGGCGATGCCGGCGAGGACGCGGTAGTCAACAGGTTCCATCAAAAGCGGAATCATTCCTGGGCCCCAAAGATGCGGCGGTGGTAGCGCTCACGCGACGCGGCGTCGGGCGTAACGAAGGCGCGGTCAGTGCCGGTGATTCGGTCCGCCCAGCGGCGCATCCGCGGCGGAGTCAGCGACATCGCAAACAGCATTGCGCCCAACCGGCCGGGTACCGGCACCCGGAATTTGCGACTGTTAACCGCCGCGACCATCGCTTTAGCTACATCCTCGGGTTCGACGGTGGCGACGGGTTGCATCCACTTCGGCCAGGACGCGCCAGCGGATAGCTCGGTGCGGACCACCCCGGGCAGGACGACGGTGACGGCCACGCCGTGATTGCGCATCTCAGCGACCAATGCCTCGCTAAAGCCGATGACGGCGTGTTTGGTGGCGCAGTAGGTCGCCAGTCCGGGGATGCCGGTGACGCCGGCCAGCGACGCCACGTTGATGATGACGCCGCTGCCGCGGTCGACGAAGCGGCACGCGGCCAAGCGGGACCCGGTAATCACGCCACGCAGGTTGGTGTCGATAATTCGATCGGTCGCCCAGGGTTCTTCGTCAATAAATAGCCCGGTCGGCATGATGCCGGCGTTGTTGATCAGGACATCGAGCGGTCCGAGCGCCGCCTCGGCGTCGTTGACGAATTGTTCGAATGAGGGCTGCTGCGTCACGTCGAGCGGAAGGCCGACGACTTGAGCGCCGGTGGCGTTGCCGATGTCAATTGCGGCCTTCTCGGCCAGTTCGATGTCTAGATCGCCGATCGCGACTTTTGCTCCGGCCTTGGCGAACTCGGTTGCGGTCGCGCGCCCAATGCCGCGCGCTCCGCCAGTGATCGCCACCATCTTGTCCTGAACGTTGGGAGGATTCATGCGCGCCATTGCTTAGCTCCTCGGGTCCGCGTCTACGTCAACCCGTTATTCCCGGGAAAGCCGAGCAGCAGCCCGCCGGCGCCGCCGTCCCCGGGCGTGCCCGGGCTCGTGCCAAGCCCGGCGTTGCCGCCGTTGCCGCCGGCGCCGATCAGGCCGGCGGGGCCGCCGTTGCCGCCGTTGCCGCCGATCACTGCGCCGTCGCCGCCGTTGCCCCCGGCCCCGCCGGTGCCTATGAGTAAGTAGCCGCCCTTACCGCCGTCCCCGCCGGCCCCGCCGTCGCCGGTCGCTGAGTTTCCGCCGGCCCCGCCGGCACCACCGGGCCCCTCAACCAGGCCGGCGTTGCCGCCCTGTCCGCCGGCCCCGCCGGTGCCCATTGAGCTGGATCCGCCGGCTCCGCCGGCCCCGCCGCCGTTGGTGACCGCTACTGCATTGCCGCCGGCCCCGCCGTTCCCCCCAGCGGTCGCCCCGAACCCGCCGACTCCGCCGTCCCCACCGGCGCCTTGCAGCTGGCCCGCATTGCCGCCGTCCCCGCCGGCTCCGCCGGTGCCGGCCGCACTGGCCCCGCCGTCCCCGCCGATGCCGCCGTTGCCAAGCAGAGTCCCATTGCCGCCGTCCCCGCCGGCACCCCCGACGCCAGCATCGCTGAATCCGCCGGCCCCGCCGTTCCCGCCGTTGTCCCCGCCGATGCCGGACAGCAGCCCGCCGGTCCCGCCGTCCCCGCCAGCCCCACCGTTGCCGAGAATCGAGCCCCCGCCGACCCCACCATCCCCACCGTGGCTGAACAGCAGGCCCCCATTGCCGCCGTGTCCGCCGGCCCCGCCGACCCCGTCGGGCGCCGTGCTCGATCCACCCTCGCCGCCGGCTCCGCCGTAGCCCGTCAGCGGGTCGCCGGAATTACCCCCTGCCCCGCCGGCCCCGCCGTCGCCGGTCGCTGAGCTTCCACCGGCCCCGCCGGAGCCGGCGTAGCCCAGCAGCCCAGAATCGCCGCCATTACCGCCGGCCTCGCCGGTGCCAGGCGCGCCGGAGCCGCCAGCGCCGCCGTCGCCGAGCAGCAATCCGCCGTCTCCACCGTTTTCTCCGGTGCCCGGGAGTCCGTTGGCGCCGTTACAAATCAACCCGCAGTAATCGCCCACCATGGCCGGATCAGCCTTCGCCGCCATGGTGTTGATCGCGTTATCGACTTCGGTCCCGAATGGGCTGGTAATCCAGTCCTGCTCTGACCCTTGGATGAACGTGTTCCAAGAATCGGCGCTCGACGCCGCGGAGCTGGTGTCCGATACCGCCGAGCTGGTGTCGGGAACCACGCTGCCCGCGCTGCTGCTGGCCCCGAACAACGAGTCCAAACTGCTAAAGTCCGCCAGCACAGAGTCCCAGCCGCTGGAGGTGGTGAGATCCCCCAGCGCAGTAGTCAAATCCATACCCAGCGTGGGATCAATGCTCGAAATAGAGTTGATGATCGGATCAACAATCAGCTCAAACTCATCCGCATGCGCCGACGGCGTCATGGCCAACGGGGCCATGCCGAACGCCAAAACCGCGCCGGCACTCGCAATCAAACCGACCACAGCACGACGGAGTCCCTTTGCGTCACGGGGCCGACGATTCTGGTTGCTGAAGCGCTTAGCCATGGCCGGGACCTTCCGTGAGAGAAACCTGAGGCTTTATCAGGTCGTTCTGCGATGCGAATCATCACCCACCGGCCGTGCGACGAGCGCAGTACCGCGCTACTGCAATTCGCTCCGGTTTCGATGCGCGCTACTACGTAGCAGCCACGCTGGGCCGGACGACGCGGGACCCGGGTCGTCCGCTGTTCGCTACCTGATCAAACCTGTTCTGGGAGTCGGCTAGTGCCTTACGCTGGTGAATTGGGATCTCGGGGGCCCGGAGGCGGCGGAGGGTCTGATGACCGCAGCGACCGCGTGCGGCGCGTGTTGCACCGAGCTGCGCGAAGGTGCGCGATTCTGTGATGGCTGCGGTGCGCCGGTCACGGCGCACGATACCCATGCGGAGTACAAGCAGGTGACGGTGCTGTTCGCCGATGTGGTGCATTCGATGGACATCGCCGCGGCGGTCGGCGCGGAGCGGTGGCGCGAGATCGTGGCCGACCTCGCCGACCGCTGTGCGGCGGTGGTGCAGCGCTACGGCAGCACGGTCGCACAGTGGACCGGTGATGGGATCATGGCGGTGTTCGGCGCGCCAATCACGTTGGAGGACCACGCCGTTCGGGCCTGTCTGGCGGCCTTGGGCGTTCAACAGGAAGCGGCGCATCTTGCCATCGATGTCAGCGAGCGCGACGGCCTCGATCTGCGGCTGCGGGTTGGGCTGAACTCCGGCGAGGTGATCGCCGGTGGGATTGGTTCGGGCCAGTTTGGCTATGCCGCCGTGGGTAGGCAGGTCGGGATGGCCCAGCGGATGGAGGCGGTGGCCCCGCCGGGTGGGGTGATGCTGAGCGCGTCGACGGCACGACTGGTGGAGGGTTCGGCGAGTCTGGCTGAGTGGGAGTCGGTTCGGATCAAGGGTGCCCAGGAACCGGTACCCGCCCGTCGGCTGCTAAGCATGGGCGACGGGCATCGCGCCCGCGGGCGGGTGGAGTCGGATCTGGTCGGCCGGCGCAGCGAGATGGCCGCGGTCGAGGGCTTGTTGGACCGCGCAATCGACGGCCACGGTGCGGTCGTCGGCGTGGTGGGATCACCGGGCATCGGCAAGAGCCGGCTGGTGCGCGAAGTCACCGCCATGGCAGCAGCCCGGGGTGTCGAGGTGTTCAACGCCTTCTGCGAATCTCACGCCAGCGACATCCCGTTTTACGTCGTGGCGCGGTTGCTCCGTGCCGCCACCGGCGTACGTGGCCTCGACAACGCCGCCGCTCGTGCGGGCGTGCGGGCTCAATTCCCCGACGCCGACCCCGAGGACGTGTTGATTTTGGAGGACTTGCTGGGCGTCGCCGACCCTGAGGTGGCGCTAGCCAAAATCGATCCGGATGCGCGCCGGCGGCGGTTGACTGCGCTGGTCAATGCCGCGTCGCTGGCCCGCCAAGCCCCGGCGGTCTATGTCATCGAGGACCTGCATTGGATGGACGAGGTCAGCGAATCCTTCGTTGCCGACTTTTTGGCGGTGGTCCCGCAGACGCACTCACTGGTGCTGATCAGCTACCGCCCCGAGTATCGGGGCGCGTTGAGCCGGGTGCCCGATGCCCAGAGCATCGCCCTTGCGCCGCTGAGCGATTCAGAGACCGCGGCGTTGGTATTGCAGCTGCTCGGGCCGGACCGCTCGGTCGGCGGGCCGGCCAACATGATCGCCGAGAGGGCCGCCGGGAACCCGTTTTTCGTCGAGGAGATGGTGCGGGATCTGGCCGAGCGAGGTGTGCTGATCGGCACCCGTGGTGATTATGTCTGCCAGGTCGATCATGCCGATGCCGCCGTGCCGGCGACCCTGCAGGCCACCATCGCCGCCCGTGTCGACCGGCTCGGCCTCGCCGCCAAGCAGACTCTGCATGCCGCCGCGGTGATCGGGTTGCGGTTTAGTGCAGAGCAGTTGGCGTTGCTCGATGGTGAGGCTGAGCTGGGCGAGTTGATCGCTGCCGAACTCGTCGACCAGGTGCGGTACACCCCGCACGCTGAGTACGCCTTCCACCACCCGCTGATCCGGACCGTGGCCTACCAAACACAGCTGAAGGCCGACCGCATCGAACTGCATCGGCGTCTGGCAACCGCGCTCGAACAACGCCACCCGGATTCGCTGGATGAGAACGCGGCGCTGATCGCTGAGCATTTCGAGGCCGCCGATGACCTGCGCGCCGCTTTCGGCTGGCACATGCGCGCCGGGGCATGGGCGCAATCCCGCGATATCAAGGCCGCGCGCATCAGCTGGGAACGGGCCCGAACGGCCGCTGACCGGCTACCCACCGATGACCCGGGCCGGACGTCGATGCGCATCGCTCCGCGGACTCTGCTGTGTATGAATACCGTCCGGGTCGCCGGTGCCATCGCTGACACCGGTTTCGACCAACTGCGTGAGCTTTGCAGCGCCGCTGGCGACACAATGTCGCTGGCGATCGGCATGGCCGGACAGATGACGACGCTGGTATTCCATAATCGCTACCGGGAAGCGGCGCGGCTTGCTTCAGACTGCAGTCGGCTGCTCGAGTCGTTCGCCGATCCGGCGTTGACCCTTACGATTTTGACCTTCGCGAGCAGTCCCTTGTGGCAAGCAGGCCAGGCGGCCGAAGGTCTGCGCTTGGCGCAGCGCGCCATCGACCTGGCCGACGGCGATCCGACTAGGGGCAGTCTGGGCCCCATCCGATCACCCCTGGCGATGGCGATCCTCATGCGTGGCTGCTGTCGATATTGTCTCGGCCTCTCGGGCTGGAGGGAAGACCTCGATCAGGCGATCGCGATGGCGCGCGGCGTCGACCTGATGTCCCTAATCGTGCCCGTGGTGTACAAGTACCGCTTCGCCATCCATGCCGGCGCGTTGCTCCCGGACGCGACGGCTGACCGGGACACCGCCGAAGCGATGGAGATGGCCGACCATTCCGGCGATGACTTCGCGGTGGATGGCGCCCGCGTGAGTCGCGGCCTTGTTCTCATCAATCAGGGCGGTTCGCAACGCGCGGCAGGTTTCGCGCTGCTCGCCCAGTACCGAGAAGCTCACTTGCGACATGGGTACGCGGAAAACGTGGCGCGAACTGTCGACGCCGAGATCGCGAAGGAGAAAGCCAGAACCGGCGATCTCGACGGCTCCATCCAGTTGGCGCGCACGGTCGTCGACTACACGTTCGACGCGGGCGACATGCTCTCTCTTGGAGAGGCCACCAGGGTCTTGGTGGAATCACTAATACAGCGCGGCGCGAGCGCCGACCTCAAGGAGGCGCAGGCCGCGATCGACCGGCTGGCAGCCGAGCCGACCGACCCGGGTTTCGTCCTGTTCGAGCTTCCGTTGCTGCGGCTGCGGGCTCTGCTGGCGCGGTCTCGCGGCGATGACGCGGCTTACGTGCACTTCCGGGATCGCTACCGCGACATGGCGAAAACGCTTGGCTTCGAAGGGCATATCGCGCTGGCCGAGGCGATGCCGTGACGGCGCGGTTCAGTTCGCGACGTCAGCTCCGAGGACATGATTTCTCGCCATCCAATCGTCGATGTAGCTCATCGTGACCGGTAGCGCCGCCCCTGAAAACACCATGTGGTCAGAGCGGGGAATCTCAACGGCGGTCCCGTGCTGGTACCGGGCCGCGGTTCGGCGCACGATTCCGGCTGGCACGATGCGGTCACACTCGGCCCCGATCGCCAACACCGGGGCGGTGACCGCCGCGAAATCGACAACGGTGGCCGTCGAAAGCCTTGGCACCGCAAGGAGCAACTCCCAGACATAGCGCCCGGATTCGCAGACCAAGCCGTCATACATCTCCCGGGCGACGTCCTCGGTCTGCGTGTTAGCGGCCCAGCGTCGAAATTGCTCGAACGTGGGCAGGCGCCACGGCTTGTTCCAGGGACGTGGCCGTAGCACGTGCGGCAGAGTCATGCGCAAGCTTGTGTGGGTCGCCGCGAGGATGCCCGCCGCCGGGGCGGGGCACGCCGCCACCAACCCAGCTTGGCGCGTGCGTGCGGCGACCAGCTGTGCCAGCAGCCCGCCCATCGAGTGACCGATCAGAAGCGGTGGCGAATCCAGCGAATTCACGAATGCCATCAAGTCGTCGGTGTAGTCCCGAAGGCTTAGTGAGGCGATTTTCATCGCGCCCTCGTGCAAGGGCAGTTCGTGATGGCGCAGCGTCGGGGTGTGCGCCGTGTATCCCCGCTCTTCGAATGCGGCGCGGGCCGGAGCCAACTGCTCCCCTCGGCCCCAGGAGCCGTGGATGAGAACGACGTGCTTGGCGTCGGCCACGAACTAAGAATGACAGCTAAGGCGCCAGATGCCGCACCTACCCGACAGATGCCGTCCACTCCAGCAGCTTGTCGACCGGCCAGGTGTTGACGATGCGATCGACGGGAACGCCGGCGTCCAGCGCTCGCTGGGCGCCGTAACCGAGGAAGTCGAGCTGGCCCGGCGCGTGCGCGTCGGTGTCGATGCTGAAGTCGCACCCGATCTCCAGCGCCAGGTTCAGCAGCCGGGTGGGCGGGTCGCGGCGCTCGGGCCGGGAATTGATTTCGACGGCGGTGCCGTGCTCGAGGCACGCGGCGAACACCGCCTCGGCGTCGAACGTCGATTCCTTGCGCATGCCGCGGTTGCCGGCGACCAACCGTCCGGTGCAGTGTCCGAGAACGTCGGCGTGCGGATTGCTGACGGCGCGGACCATCCGGCGGGTCATCGCCGGGGAATCCATCGACAACTTGGAGTGCACGCTGGCCACCACGACGTCGAGGCGCTCCAACAGCTCCGGTTCCTGATCGAGGCCGCCGTCGTCGAGAATGTCCACCTCGATGCCGGTCAGAATCTGCATGGGGGCGAACCGATCTCGTAACCCGTCGATCACGTCGAGCTGTTTGCGCAGTCGCTCGGGCGAGAGCCCGTTGGCGATCGTCAGGCGAGGTGAGTGGTCGGTCAGCGCGCAGTACTCGTGGCCCAGCGCCTTGGCGGTGGCCATCATCTCTTCGATGTTCGCCGAGCCGTCCGACCAGTTCGAATGCAGATGCAGGTCACCGCGCAGCGCCGCCCGGATTTCGCCGCCGCCGAGATCCTTTGCCGTCGAGCGCAATTCGACAAGGGCGTCGGGCTCACGGCCGGACCAGGCCTGGGCGATCACCTTGGCCGTCTTCGGTCCTATGCCCGGCAGCGCCTGCCAACTGTTGGCCTGACCGTGCCGCTCCCGCTCCGCGTCGTTCAGGCCCTCGACGATGTCGGCGGCGTTGCGGTAGGCCATCACCCGCCGCGAGTCTTCCCGCGCACGGTCCTTGAAGTAGGCGATCTGTCGCAGAGCGACTACCGGGTCCATCGCTCCAGTGTGCCCCCGGCTAGAACTGCCCGGCGATGAAGCCGGCCAGCAGCACCGCGAAGCCGCCGACCTCCCCGATGACGAGCGCAATCATGCCAATCCGCAGGGCCCGATCGGGATTGGCGAACTGGTTCTCGGTGTCCTGCTTCACGCCGTGGGCGATGTAGCTCAGGATTGCGACGACGAAGAAAAACACCAGGATCATCGCGGCGGTCAGGTTGACCCACATCGGCCAGGCGCTCAGCTGGACGAACACGGCGACCAGCAGGGTGGCAAAGGAGTACAGCAGCGCCGCGCGGTGAGCGATGTCGACGTAGGGATGTGCGCGATGATCCTCGGAGGTCAGCACCTGGCGGTACTTCCAGACGCCGAGCACCAACGCGAGCAGAAAAATCAGCCCGGCGGAAAGCAGAGTGATCTTGACGTCCAGCGGCGGGCCGGTACTCACCGTTGGGTCCGCGTACTCCCGGGCGTCACGCCATGACTGCGCAACCTCGACTACCTTCGAAATCATGCGATTTGCATTCAAAACCTCACCCCAAAACACCACCTGGGCAGACATGCTGGCCGTCTGGAAGGCCGCCGACGGCATCGACGTCTTCGAGTCCGGGTGGACCTTCGACCACTTCTATCCGATCTTCAGCGACAGTACCGGGCCGTGCCTGGAGGGTTGGACGACGCTCACCGCGCTGGCCCAGGCGACCACCCGACTGCGGCTGGGCACCCTGGTCACCGGCATCCACTATCGCCACCCCGCCGTGCTGGCCAATATGGCTGCAGCCCTTGACATCATCTCCAACGGCCGACTTGAGCTCGGCATCGGCGCAGGCTGGAACGAGGAGGAATCCGGCGCTTACGGCATCGAATTGGGCAGCATCAAAGAACGATTCGACCGGTTCGAGGAGGCCTGCGCAGTGTTGACCAGCCTGCTCAGCAAGGAGACCACCAACTTCGACGGGAAGTTCTATCAGTTCAAGGACGCCCGCAACGAGCCGAAAGGCCCGCAGCGGCCACATCCCCCCATCTGCATCGGCGGCAGTGGCGAGAAGCGCACCCTGCGGATCACCGCCAAGTACGCCCAGCATTGGAACTTCGTCGGCGGAACACCGGATGTCTTCAAGCACAAGCGCTTGGTGTTGGCGTCGCACTGCGCCGACATCGGGCGCGACCCGAAGGAGATCATGACGTCGGCACACCTGCGACTGGAGGCTGACCTCGACTACGCGAAGGTGATCGAGGACGCCGCCGGACTGGCCGCCGAGGGCCTCGATCTGGGCATCGTCTACATCCCGCCGCCGCACGACCCGGCCGTGCTTGAACCGCTGGCCGAGGCGATCCGGGATTCGGGACTGATCACCTGAGCTCGTTGGTGCCCGCCTGATTTCGAGTAGCGGACTACTCATGCGCGACCCCCTGCGGTCGACGCACGATCGATCGGTCCGATCAACCGCATACGAAATCGGGGCCCACCATGAAGACCTACCAAGCGCAGCAGGGCGACACCTTGTTCGCGATCGCTCAACACGAATACGGAGACGGCGATCTCTACCCGGTGATTGCGGCGCAAAACCATCTCGCCGATCCAGCCGTCATCCAAGCCGAACAACAGTTGTTGATCCCGTACGTCACCTATCGGCACCAGTTCACGACGGCCGATTCCGACACGGCACGAAAGGAGATCACGCAGCTCTACTACAACACCGCCGACACCAACGTGCAGTTGATCTGGGAGGTCGTCAACGGGGTGGCCCAGCGTGAAATCCACCAAGGTGCGTGGCTGCACATCCCCGATCTCGCCGATGGCGGACACCACACCGTCGTGGCGAACGAAAGCCTCCAGAGCCTGGCGTACCGCTGGTACGGCGACGAGCATCTCGCGGAGATCGTCGAAATCCTCAACAACCTGACACCGGGAAGCACGGTGACACCGGGTCAGGTGCTCATTCAGCCGGGGTTGAACCGCCTGCGCCATATCGCCGGCGACACCCTCACCTCGCTATGCGAAGACGAATACGGGCCCGCGGATCTTCCCACCAGGGTGGCGGTCGTCGCGGCCGCGAATCACATCAGCGATCCGGACTCCGTCTTCTGCAACCAGGCGGTGTACATCCCCTCATAGGGGCTGGGTCGGCGGCTGAAGTGATCGCACGCAGGCCACACTGAGATAACAACTCGATGACGTCGAGCAAACGCTCGCTGTTATCAGCGAGCCAGCCCGAGGGCTGCTAGACGCCGAAGCGGAGCAGCTCGTCAGCAGTTACCAGGCGCTCGAGTTTTGCCGGGAATTCCCGGCTCTTGACTGGGTGCCGGAACCATGACCAGGCAATTCGGCTGACCCGGGTACGGGCCATCGGGTTCATATACACAGCGCATACTCCTGCGGTCGAGCTGTTCAACCGGGCGCCACACCCCGCGGTGCCCGTATCGAACAATTAGACAGCCATCGGCTGGCAAACAGTGTAAGACTCGCCGAAATTTTTATCAAATGTTCCTGATGTGACAAATGTGACTAGCGTTGCGGCGCGGCGGTGGGGACAATCGGCACCGGCAGGGCGGTTTCGCCCATCAGGAACTGGTCGACACCCGCCGCAGCCGCCCGGCCCTCGGCGATCGCCCAGACGATCAGCGACTGGCCCCGACCTGCATCACCGGCGACGAACACGCCCGGCACCGAGGTCTCGAAGTTGTTGCCACGCGCCACGTTGCCGCGGTCGGTGAGGTCGACACCGAGTTCGGTCAGCAAGCCCTTCTGCTCCGGACCGACAAATCCCATCGCCAGCAACACCAGATCGGCCTCGAGCTCGAAGTCGCTGCCTTCGGACTTGACGAACTTGCCATCCTGCTGTGTCACCTCATGCACCTTCAACGCGGTGACGTGCCCGTCCTTGCCGACGAATTCCTCCGTGTTGACCGAGAAGACGCGCTCGCCACCTTCTTCGTGCGCGGACGACACCCGGAACATCATGGCGTAGGTCGGCCACGGCGTGGACGCGGCGCGGGTTTCCGGCGGACGCGGCATGATCTCGAACTGGTGGATGCTCTCCGCGAGCTGACGGTGTGCCGTGCCCAGGCAGTCGGCGCCGGTGTCACCACCGCCGATGATGACCACCTTCTTGCCCTTGGCGGTGATCGGCGGTTCGTCCAACTCACCTGCCGCGTACCGGTTACCCCAGGGCAGGTACTCCATCGCCTGGTAGATGCCTTCCAGCTCGCGACCGGGAATTGGCAGGTCACGCCATGCGGTTGCGCCGCCGGCCAGCACCACTGCGTCGAAGTCGGACTTCAACTCCTCGGCGGTGACGTCGACACCGACGTTGACGCCGGCGCGGAACTCGGTTCCCTCCGCTTCCATCTGCTCGAGTCGACGGTCCAGGTGCCGCTTTTCCATCTTGAACTCGGGGATGCCGTAGCGCAGCAGGCCGCCGATCTTGTCGGCGCGCTCGAACACCGTCACCGAATGACCGGCCCGAGTCAGCTGCTGCGCGGCGGCCAGGCCGGCCGGCCCGGAGCCCACGACCGCCACCTTCTTGCCGGTGAGGGCGTCGGGCGGCAACGGAACGACCCAGCCTTCGTCGAAAGCGTTGTCGATGATCTCGACTTCGATCTGCTTGATCGTCACCGCGTCCTGGTTGATGCCCAGCACACAGGAAGATTCGCACGGTGCCGGGCAGAGCCGGCCGGTGAACTCGGGAAAATTGTTGGTGGCATGCAGCCGCTCGATGGCTTCGCGCCACCGGTCGGTGCGAACCAGGTCGTTCCACTCCGGGATTAGGTTGCCCAGCGGACAACCGTTGTGGCAGAACGGGATTCCGCAGTCCATGCAGCGGCTTGCCTGGTGCTGCAGGTTGGAATGCGGGAAGTCCTCGTAGACCTCGTTCCAGTCTTTGAGGCGCAGATCCACCGCCCGGCGCTTGGGCGTCTCGCGGTGGGTGTACTTGAGGAAACCCCTGGGATCAGGCACTGGCGGCCGCCATGATCGCTTCGTCGGGGTCGGTGCCGTTGCGCTCGGCCTCGGCGATCGCCTCCAGTACCCGCTTGTAGTCGCGCGGCATCACCTTGGCGAAGCGCTTCTGCTCGGCATCCCAGTCGGCGAGAATCCGTTGGCCCACAGCCGAATCGGTGGCATCGATGTGCGCCTGCAACATGCCGTGCAGCCATTCGAGGTCGTCGGAGTCGAGCTCCTCGATTTCGACCATCTCGGTGTTGAGGTTGGCATCCAACGCGTCCTCGGGGTCGTAGACATAGGCGATGCCGCCGGACATGCCCGCCGCGAAGTTACGACCGGTGCTGCCCAGGATCGCCACCTTGCCGCCGGTCATGTACTCGCAGCCGTGGTCGCCGACGCCTTCGACCACTGCGTGTGCGCCGGAGTTGCGCACGGCGAATCGTTCGCCGACCGCGCCGCGCAGGAATGCCTGGCCGCTGGTGGCGCCGAACAGAATCACGTTGCCGCCGATGATGTTGTCTTCGGCGACGTAGTCCGGCGGTGCATTGTCCGGCGGCCGAACCACGACGCGTCCACCCGACAGGCCCTTGCCGACGTAGTCGTTGGCGTCACCGTAGACCCGCAGCGTGATGCCGCTGGGCAAGAACGCGCCGAAGCTGTTTCCGGCCGAGCCCTCGAAGGTGATGTCGATCGTGCCGTCCGGTAGCCCCTGGCCGCCATAGGCTTTCGTCACCTCATGGCCCAGCATGGTGCCCACGGTGCGGTTGACGTTGGCGATGGTGGTGGAAAAGCTCACCGGCTTCTGAGAGTCGAGCGCCTCGCGGCTCATCACGATCAACTGCTGGTCCAGCGCCTTGTCCAGGCCGTGGTCCTGCTTGGAACTGTTGTACAGGTCCTGGTTCATGAAGGCCGATTCCGGCTCGTGCAGCACTGGTGACAGGTCGAGCTTGTGCGCCTTCCAGTGCGCGCGGGCCAGCGTGGTGTCCAGCGAGCCGACTTGGCCGACCGCCTCGTTGACGGTGCGGAAACCCAACTGCGCCATGTATTCGCGGACCTCTTCGGCGATGAACAGGAAGAAGTTCTCTACGAATTCCGGCTTGCCGGCGAACCGCTCGCGCAGCACGGGGTTCTGGGTGGCCACCCCGACCGGGCAGGTGTCCAGGTGGCACACCCGCATCATGATGCAGCCCGACACCACCAAAGGCGCCGTGGCGAAACCGAATTCCTCGGCACCGAGCAATGCCGCGACCATCACGTCACGACCGGTCTTGAGCTGACCGTCGACCTGCACGACGATCCGGTCACGTAATCCGTTGAGCAGCAACGTCTGCTGGGTTTCGGCCAGGCCGAGCTCCCAGGGCGCACCCGCGTGCTTCATCGACGTCAGCGGGGTGGCCCCGGTGCCGCCGTCGTGGCCGGAGATCAGCACCACGTCGGCATGCGCCTTGGACACACCGGCCGCGACGGTGCCTACACCGTTCTCCGACACCAGTTTCACGTGAATCCGGGCCTGCGGGTTGGCGTTCTTGAGGTCGTGGATCAGCTGTGCCAGATCCTCGATCGAGTAGATGTCGTGGTGCGGCGGTGGGGAGATCAGGCCCACACCCGGGGTGGAGTGTCGCACTTCGGCGATCCACGGGTATACCTTGCTGGCCGGAAGCTGGCCGCCCTCACCGGGTTTGGCGCCTTGGGCCATCTTGATCTGGATGTCGGAGCAGTTGCTCAGGTAGTGCGAGGTGACGCCGAAGCGGGCCGACGCGACCTGCTTGACCGCGCTGCGCCGCCAGTCGCCGTTGGCTTCTCGGTCGAAGCGGGTGACGCTCTCGCCGCCTTCGCCGGAGTTCGACCGGCCGCCGAGCCGGTTCATCGCGATGGCCAGCGTCTCGTGCGCCTCGGCGGAGATCGAGCCGTAGCTCATCGCGCCAGTGGAGAAGCGCTTGACGATCTCGCTCGCCGGCTCGACCTCGTCGAGCGGCACCGGCGGCCGCAGCCCGTCACGGAACTTCAGCAGGCCACGCAGCGACGCCATCCGCTCGCTCTGGTCGTCGACCAGCCGGCTGTACTCCTTGAAGACCTTGTACTGGCCGGTGCGGGTGGAGTGCTGCAACTTGAACACGGTGTCCGGGTTGAACAGGTGGTACTCGCCTTCGCGGCGCCACTGGTACTCCCCGCCCACCTCGAGCTCGCGGTGCGCCCGCTCGTCCGGCCGATCCAGGAACGCCAGCCGATGCCGGGTCGCGACGTCGGCGGCGATCTCAGCGAGGCCGATTCCGCCCGTGGGACAGGCCAGCCCGGTGAAGTATTCGCTCGAGCACGCCCTCGTCGACGCCGACGGCCTGGAACAGTTGCGCGCCGGTGTAGGAGGCCAGGGTCGAGATGCCCATCTTGGACATCACTTTGAGTACGCCCTTGCTGGCGGCCTTGATGTAGTTGTTCAGCGCTGTCTGGCGGTCGAGGTCTTTGAAGTCACCGCGGTCGAGCATGACCTCGATCGACTCGAACGCCATGTAGGGGTTGATCGCTGCCGCGCCAAAGCCGATCAACGCGGCCATGTGATGCACTTCGCGGGCATCGCCGGTCTCGACGACCAGGCCGACCTTGGTGCGGCTGCGTTCCCGAACCAGGTGGTGGTGCACGGCCGAGACGGCCAGCAGCGACGGGATCGGCGCCAGCTTCTCGTCGGACTCCCGGTCGGACAGAATGATGATCCGCGCCCCGTCGGCGATTGCCGCCGACGTCTGCTCCCGAACGTTGTCGAGCGCAGCCTTGAGTCCGGCGCCATTCTCGGCGACCGGGTACAGACAGCTGATCACCTTGGACCGCAAGCCATGCCGACGACCGTTGACTTCCACATCGGGGTCGAGGTTGATCAGCTTGGCCAGTTCGTGGTTGCGCAGTATCGGCTGCGGAAGGATGATCTGGCGGCAGGAATCCGCGTTCGGGTTGAGCAGATCGCCCTCCGGCCCGACCGTGCCCTGCACACTGGTCACCACCTCTTCGCGGATGGCGTCCAGCGGCGGGTTGGTCACCTGAGCGAACAACTGCTGGAAGTAGTCGTAGAGCATCCGCGGCCGCTGCGAGAGCACGGCGACCGGGGTATCGGTTCCCATCGAGCCGATCGGCTCGGCACCGGTGCGCGCCATCGGCGCGACCAGCATGTTGAGTTCTTCGTAGGTGTAACCGAACACCAACTGGCGCAACACAACCCGGTGCTCGAGCATCCGCTCGTAGTCGCCCTGCGGCAACTCGGCCAGCGGGATCAAGCCCTTGTCGAGCCACTCCTGATAGGGCTGCTCGGCGGCCAACTCGGCCTTGATCTCCTCGTCGGAGACGATGCGGCCCTCGGTCATGTTGACCAGGAACATCCGGCCGGGCTGCAGCCGCATCCGGCGCACCACCTTCGACGGATCCAGGTCCAGCACGCCCGCCTCGGAGGCCATCACGACCAGGCCGTCCTCGGTCACCCAGATACGGGACGGGCGCAGGCCGTTGCGGTCCAGCACCGCGCCGACGACCGTGCCGTCGGTGAACGTCATCGACGCCGGGCCGTCCCACGGCTCCATCAGAGACGCGTGGTACTCATAAAACGCCCGGCGCGCGGGGTCCATCGACGGATGCCGCTCCCACGCTTCCGGGATCATCATCAGCACCGCATGAGGCAGGCTGCGGCCGCCCAGGTGCAGCAATTCCAGCGCCTCGTCGAAGCGCGCAGTGTCTGAAGCGCCCGGGGTACAGATCGGGAACAGCTTGACCGGATTTTCAGCGTCCCCGTGGTCACTAAACACGTCGGTCTCGATCAGCGCCTCGCGGGCCCGCATCCAGTTCTCGTTGCCGGTGACGGTGTTGATCTCACCGTTGTGGGCGATGCGCCGGAACGGGTGCGCCAGTGGCCACGACGGGAAGGTGTTGGTGGAGAACCGCGAGTGCACGATGCCCAGGGCGCTGGTCAGCCGCTGGTCCTGCAGGTCGAGGTAGAACGCCTTCAGCTGCGGCGTCGTCAGCATGCCCTTGTAGACGAAAGTCTGGCCGGAAAGGCTTGGGAAATAGACGGTTTCACGTCCGGGGCCGTCCTGGCCGGGGCCCTTGGTGCCCAGCTCGTGCTCGGCGCGCTTGCGGATGACGTAGGCGCGCCGCTCGAGCTGCATGCCCTCGGCGCCGGTGATGAAGATCTGCCGGAACGTCGGCATCGCGTCGCGGGCCAGCGCTCCCAGCGAGGAGTCGTCGGTCGGAACGTTGCGCCAACCCAGCACCTGCAGGCCCTCGGCCTCGACGATCTTCTCGACAGAGGCGACGGCCGCTGCCGCGTCTTTGGATGACTGCGGCAGGAACGCGATGCCGGTGGCGTAGCTACCCGCCTCGGGCAACTCGAAGTCGAGCACCTGACGGAAGAAGTCGTCGGGGACCTGGATCAGGATGCCGGCGCCGTCACCGCTGTGCGGCTCGGCGCCCTGGGCACCACGATGCTCGAGGTTGACCAGCGCGGTGATCGCCTTATCGACGATGTCGCGGCTGCGCCGGCCGTGCATATCGACGACCATGGCCACCCCGCACGAGTCATGCTCGAATGCGGGGTTGTAGAGCCCGACGCGGGGTTGGGCGCCATTCGCACCTGCCCCTTCACCAAAATTTCTGCCGCAGCATTACGAAAGCGTTCCGTTGGATGCCGCGCCCTGAAGGCTGAGGGTTAGGCCCCTTCGGTCTTGTCGAGGTGCTGCTCGCCGGATAACGACGATCCCGGTTGGGAGTATCCGTACGGCGCTGAACGGTGGCCCGGTTACCGGTTTTCGACAAGTCGTAAAACGATATGACAAAACCCGCCTGACATGCCAACTTGGCACATCTTAACCCGTCCATCGCCGGCGTCGCGCCGATGTGACGTCATCCACACCCCGCTGCACCCGGTCCGGTTGTCCCGCATGGTATTTGGGCACCCTCGAGACGACGGCGGCGGGCCCGCCCGATGCCCGATTTTCGCACGTTACGCGGGGGCAGTTTGCTGTGATTGGGGTCGTGGCGGGGCCAGAAAAGCCGCCCGGCTCACAGTGGGCCAGCCCTGGCGGGTGATTCAGGTCACCAAAAGCAATGGCAGCACGCGTTTTCCTGGCCTTTTCGACGCGCGGCGCCGGGCCCGCGGCTGCTGCCCGACACCGGTTCAACGGCTCGCCCAAAAGTTGCCGATGTTTTTTCGTCCCGGATCGGTTCGCAGACCCGTGACCTGCGCGATCAGCGACCGTGGTGTTAGGCCGACGCTGCCGGCTTTACGATGCACAGATGAGCTTGGGCAAGCAGGACGTGCGAAAGCTCATCGATGTTTACATCCGCGCATGGACCACGCAGGATCCGGAGCTGATCCTCACCGTCTTCACCCCCACCGCGACATACCACGAGCGGGTACTGCAGGAGCCCATCCGCGACCACGCCGGAATTCGCGAATACTGGCAGACCAAAGTCGTCCAGGAGCAGGCAAATATCCAAGCCGAATTGCTCAACCTGTACACCGACGGCGTCACAGCCATCGCGGAGTGGGAAGCCCGCTTCGACGACGTCGTCGACGGTCACCGCAAGCGCATGCGTGAAGTCGCGATCCTCGAGTTGGACGGCGATCGGGTGGCCAGCTTGCGGGAGTACTGGACCTCCGAGCGCGTGAGCTCCTGACGTGGCTACCCCCACCAGCACATGACCGAGTCGGACGACTTCCTGAGGGACCGCCAACGCCCTGCGCCGCAGAGCGGTCCGCCGGGCCCGCCGCCGCGCCCGCAGGCAGCTGATCCCCGCCCGGCACCGCCGCCACGGCCCGCTCCCCCTCCGATCCCGCCTCCTACCCCTGCGACCCCGCCCCCTGCCGCGCCGCCCGCCCGGCCGTCGTGGAGCAACCTCGACTTTTCGCCGGTAGATCAGGCGCCGCGGGGGCCCGGTCCGAAATCTGGCTGGCAGCGCATCGTCTTCAAGGCCACCTTCGGGCTGGTCAACCTCGGGCCGTCGGCCGGGGAGAAGCAGGATGCCGCCTTCGAGGCCGCGATCGCGTCGACGTTGCGGGGTAACTACAAGGTCGGGCGTGCTGGGCAAGGGCGGGGTCGGCAAGACCACGGTCGCCGCCAGTGTCGGGTCGATCTTCGCCGAGCTCCGTCGTCAGGACCGGGTGGTTGCGATCGACGCCGACACGGCCTTCGGCCGGCTGGGCAGCCGGATCGACCCGCGGACCAGCGGCTCGTATTGGGAGATCGCCGCCGACAAGAACCTTCGGTCGTTCGCCGACGTGAGCACGCGGGTGGGGAGCAACTCGGCGGGCCTGTACGTACTGGCCGGAGAGCCCACTGCCGGGCCGCGGCGGGTGCTCGATCCCGCGCTGTATCGCGAGGCCACCTCCCGGCTGGATCGCCATTTCACGATCGCGATCATCGATTGCGGCTCCACGATGGATGCCCCGGTCACCCAGGAGGCGCTGAGCGACCTGGACGCGCTGATTGTCGTGTCGTCGCCGTGGGCCGACGGCGCCGGGGCGGCCGCCCAGACGATGGAATGGCTCGCCGCGCACGGGCGTACCGGGCTGCTGAACCGGACCGTGGTGGTACTCAACGACTCGGATGGTCACTCGGACAAGCGCCACCGATCAGCGCTGGCGCACCAGTTCCTCGAACGTGGCCAGAAGGTGGTCGAGGTGCCGTTCGATCCCCACCTGCGGCCCGGCGGTGTCATCGACGTGCAGAGCGAACTGGCGCGTAAGACGCGTCGCAGGTTCCTGGAGATCTCCGCGACGATCGCCGGGTTCTTCGCCGCCCGGCCCGATACCTCGCGGCCGGAGACGCCGAGAGAAGGCCGCTAGACGCGCGCTGACGGATCCGCGGTCGCCTCGATCTTGGTCACCAGGTGCTCACCGATCGTCAGCACGATGACCGCGAACAGGCGTTGCTCCGCGAAGGCCAGCAGTACGGGCTGGCCGGCCGGACCGCTCACCACCGTCGCCCCCGGGCCCAGGTAGCGCAGCAGGTTGACCGCGACGTCGTGGGGCCCATGGTTGATCTGCGGCGGCAGGGCGGGATCGGCGAGCACCGTGCCCACCCCCCACACCGTCGGGTCGAGCACCTCGACCAGGGCCTGCAGATCGCCGTTCGCGCATGCGGTGATGAACTTCTCGGTGACCAGCTGGTGCTCGGCGGTCGACACCTCGCCCGGTTTCGGTTGTGCAAGAGCGAATTTCGTGCGCGCCCGCCGGGCCAGCTGCCGACAGGTGCCCACCGGCCGGCCGACGGTCTCCGCGATCGCGTCGAACGGCACCGCGAAGATGTCGTGCAAGACGAACGACACCCGCTCGCCGGGGCTCAGCCGGCGCAGCACCTCGAGCAGCGCCGTGCGCACCTCGTCGTCCAAGGTCACCCGATCGGCCGGGTTCGGCTCGGCGGGCTGGTTGACCGCGACCGCGTTCGAGCCGATGTCATCGGCCCGCTCGTAGCGAGCCCGCGCCGACCGCACCTGATCCAGGCACAGCCTGCCCGCGACCACGGTGAGCCAGGCGCGTACGTCGTCGATCGTGCCGACCTCGGTTCGCGAGAACCGCAGGAACGCTTCCTGCGCAACGTCTTCGGCCTCGCCGACGTCGCCGAGCAGCTGGTAGGCCAGGTTGACCAGGTACGGGCGATGGTGTCGCCAGGCCTCGGCGATGTCCTCGACGGAGTTGCTCATGTGTTCACGACGATCTGGCCGGTCGAAAAGTTACAAGGTCCGGCCGTAACTTTTCCACCTTCGGGCCCGTCCTTGATGAAAAGCACGCTGATAAAGGAGGCAACCATGACCATCGTTGTAACCGGCGCGACCGGCAATGTCGGGCGCCCGCTGGTGTCGCTGCTCGCCGCCGCGGGCGCACGGGTGCGCGCAGTCACCCGCACCCCGGAGACCGCCGGATTCCCGGCAGGCGTGCAGGCGGTGAATTCTGCCGTCGACGCCCTGCCCGGCGCATCGGCGGTGTTTCTCAACTCCCGCGCGCTCGGCGACGACCTCGCCGACGTGGTGGCCGTGGCACGCCACAGCGGAGTCACCAAGCTGGTCGCGTTGTCGGCCATCAACGCCGACGACGATTTCGCGCGGCAGCCGTCACGGGTTCGCGGCGACCGCAACAAGGAGGTCGAGCAACTCTGCATCGACTCCGGCCTGGCGTGGGTAAGCCTGCGGCCGGCGGTCTTTGCGACCAATTTCGCCGGCATGTGGTCGGCGCAGATTCGTGCGGGCGACGTCGTCGGCGGGCCCTATGCCGAGGCGTCCAGTGCGCCGATCGTCGAGGCCGACATCGCTGAGGTGGCCGTGCAAGCCTTGCTGACCGATGAGTTTGTCGGGCAGCGGATTCCGCTCACCGGGCCGCAGGCGCTGACCAACACCGGGTTGGTCGACGTCATCGGCACGGTGCTGGGCCGTCCGCTGCGGTACGTCGAGGCCCCACCGGAGGTCGTGCGACAACGCTTCATCGCCATCGGCCTGGGCGCCGAATTCGCCGATGCCTACGTGTCCATGCTCGCCGAAGCCGTCGGCAACCCGGCCCTCGTCACCCACGACGTCGAAAAAATCACCGGGCGTCTGGCAACGCCGTTTGCCCAGTGGGTTTCGGAACACCGTCACCTGTTCACCAAATAGCAAGGGAGACTCACCCATGTCCGATCCACGCCCACCGCGATACCTCAAGCCGATGAACAAGCTGATGATCGCGGTGCAGAAGCTCGGCATACCGACCGGACCCGCCATGGTGCTGACCGTGCCGGGCCGCAAATCCGGCAAGCCACGCAGCACGCCGATGACGCCGTTCCGATTCGACGGTGACCTCTACGTCGTCGCCGGATACCCCGGGGCAGACTGGGCCGCCAACGCCCGGGTCGCCGGCACCGGCACGCTCAGCCGCGGGCGCAAATCGCGGCCGGTCAGGATCGTGGAACTGACTGCCGCACAGGCCCGCCCAGTGCTTCGGGTCTACCCGCGCGAAGTACCGGTCGGCGTGACATTCGCGAAAAACTCGGGGATGGTCGTCGAGGGCACGCCCGACGAGTTCGAAGCCCTCGCAGGCCGCATCGCGGTGTTCCGATTCGATGCGGTCACCCCCGGGTGATCAGAGGTGAACCGGGACGTGCTTTTCGGCGCAGGCGTCGGTCACCGCCGCGACGATGTCCTGGGTGCGCAGCGTCTCGAGGTCCTCGACGGTCACCGAACCCCTCTCGGTGCGGTGCTGGGCAGCGACACGGGAATCCCTCAGCCGCTCCGCACGTTCGACGACATTGCGGGCAAAACGTCCGTTCTGCATGACGTCGATCCCGTGCGTGCCGTCCGGTGCAAGGTAAGCCCGCAGCGTCTTGCAGACCATATTCAAAGCTTCACGCGCGGCCGGTTCGATCACCGTGGCCCGTGGCCGGCCGTAGCGCACCGCGATCTCGACCAGCTCGTCGGGAGCGTAGGAGGCGAACCGCAGCTTGCGGTTGAACCGTCCAGCCAAACCCGGGTTCACCGTGAGGAATTCGTCGACTTCCTTCTCGTAGCCGGCGCCGATGAAGCAGAAGTCAAACCGGTGTACCTCGAGCGCTACCAGCAGCTGGTTGACCGCTTCCATGCCGATCATGTCGGGCCGTCCATCGTGATGGCGCTCGACCAGGCTGTAGAACTCATCCATGAACAGGATCCGGCCGAGCGAACGCGCAATCAGCTCATTGGTTTTCGGACCGGAGGCACCGATGTGCTCGCCGCAGAAATCGGCGCGCTTGACCTCGATGATCTCGGGATGGCGCACGATGCCGAGTCCGGCGTAGATCTTGCCGAGCGCCTCGGCCGTCGTCGTCTTACCGGTACCGGGCGGGCCGACCAGCAACATGTGGTTCGTCTGATTGGTCACCGGCAGCCCGGCCGCCATCCGCAACGCGCGGACCTCGATCTGGTCCTCCAGTTCGGACACCGCGTGTTTGACTTCGCTCAACCCGACCTGGTTGTTCAGCAGCGCCCGACCCTCATCCAGCAGCTCCTCGCGCCGCTCCTCATTGGCCTCGTCGCGGCGGTCCGACGCAGACCTCTCGGTGCTGGAGTCCCACCTGTTGCTGCGGGTGTTGATGGTCTCCTCGTCGGTGACCACGAGTTGCAACTGGTGGTCGGCCAGTGCGTCCTTGGCCGCCTCGATCAGCGCGCCGTTGATCGTCGCCTTTGACAGCCAGATCTGGGCCTTGTCCTCCTCGTCGAGCTGGCGGTGCGCCATCCCGCGGACGTAAGCGAGATCGGCTGCAATCAAAGGGAATTCGTTGGGGTCGATCGCCGTCACCGCGGTGTCCGTCAACTGGCTGCGACGCGCCTCGGCCGAATTACCGGCCCGCAGATCGACCCGGTCCGCCCAGTCCAGTGCCACTCTCGCCTGCCCGAGATGCGCCGCCGCATGGGCGGCCAGCGCGTTGGTGGCCGCGGTCACCGCGGACATGATGATCGCCTGCGGCGGCAAGACCGTCGCCGCCACCGAGATCACGTCCGGCCAGCGCTGGGTAGCGAACATCAGATAAGCCCGGACGTACTGCTGCCACTGGTGGTTCTCCCAGGTGTCCAGCAGTGCCGGATCCTTCAGCAGCGCTTCGGCTTTCTCGAACTGCCCATCATCGATCAGCGCGCTGGCCAGCGCCAACCCGGCGTGCGAGGACTCCGTCACCGAGATCGACAGGAACGGCCCCGCCTTGATCGCTGCCGAGAGTCGAACCCCCAGCCGATTGGTCTCCCGATGCAGCCGGGCCCCGTAGGCATACAGCTGCTGCAGTGTCGACAACTCCTCATCGCCGGCCGCGATCCTGCCCAGCCACGCATCGGCCATCGACTGGTCTAAATCGCTGGCCTCGCGAAACCGGGCCCGGGCGGTCGACACATCGGTGTCGAATACCGCCATCGCCTGGTCGAACCGCTTGCGTGCGGCGACCGTATCGGTACTGGAACTCACGCGCCGCTCCCCTACTCCGCTGGTTCGAGCTCAGAGCTGCTGATGTTCGTCGGTTCCAAGGATATGTAGCGATTCTCGGCCCGGAACAGCTCGACCTCAACCGTATGCAGTTGCCCGGCGGCCGTCACGTCGACGGTCGCGGGACCGATCTGGGTGATGACCACGTCGGCGGATCCGCGATACGGCGTGCCCGGCTCGCCGATGGAGATCAGCGTGTTCGGCCGCGGCGCGGGCGTGACGGTGCCGTCGACCACGCTGACCGTCGTGCCGGCGATCGGCCTGACCTGGGTGCCCACCGCTATCTCGGGCATCCGCACGCTGGCCCAGCGTTGCAAATCGCGGGTGTGCACGGTGATGCGTTCGCCCGCGCCCGCCAATCGCACGACGATTCGTTTGGCCAGTGCGTCTTGCGCGGCGATGTGCACGCGACTGAACTCACCCGGATCATCGAGCGGAAGCATCAATCGGTTACCGGCGTCGACCTTGCCCAGCAGCACACCTGACGGTCCGATCGGAATGACCAACGGTTGGTCGAGCACGCCTCGGCGAACGCCCCGCAAACTGGGCATCGGTCCACAGAGGTTGGCGGCGATCGCGCGCGCCTGCTCCCCCGGCAGAATCCGGAACATGACGCTGGGTGGCGCTGTCGGGGGCTGCGCGCTACGCACGGTCACTGTCGCGGTCACGCTGCCATCGCCGAAAACGGTGATGTTCTGGACAATCCCGTCTTCCCGGAGCGCCCAGGCGTGTGCCAGATTCTCGGCGTTGATGTCGCCCGGCCGGTACCAGTAGGTGGTCAGCCAGCCGCCCTCCCCGCGGGTCGTACGCCAGCGTTGGTGATGCGCGTTCAGCCCGGAGTTGCCCAGCCGACGCTCCAACTCCACGATGTCGGTGGCGGTCGCAACCTTTGCGCGAATACCGTTCTGCCGCAATGCCGCTGCGATCCGCTGGGCCGCGGCCAGCGTCGCGGTACCGATCGAGGTTCGCCACTGCAGCGCTCCGGCATTGGGCAGCGCGTTGATCCGCACGATCAGCCACGATTCCCGCTGCCCGGCATAGGGAGGGGTGCCGATCAACGTGTCGTAGACGCGGGGATAGTCGCCGGTGCTTCGTCGCCGAGACCCGACGCTGACCACGCTGAGGGACTCGATCGCGAGCCCCAGGCTCTGTTGCAACAACGGGCGCAACTCCGCGACGTCGATCGTGTTCGCGGTATACGTCGCGGTCGATCCGGTGAACAGGGTCGGACGGTGCGCTTTGCCGAGCAGCTGCACGGCGACCACCGCGACACCGTCCTGGTAGCGCACGCCACCACCGGAGCGGTCGTTGGCGACCGTGATCGGTTCACTGAGCGTGATCGCACGACCACGCTGGCGCAGCAAGATCAGCCACGACCACAGCTGGTGACGGCGCCACGGTATCGCCCCGACCAGTGTCCCCAGCACCAAACCCGCTGCCGCGCCGGGGTATCCGGCGACGATCCAGCCGATCAGGCCGGCCGTGAGTACGCCGACGATAACGAAGAGCCGCGTCGTCGCCGTCATCGCTCTCGCCGGGCCCTGGCAATCAACGATGCGAGGACGACCGCGACCACGACAACACCGGCGAAACCCAATGCGACGTTACGGGCGCGGTGATCCGGTGGCGGGGGCGGCGCGGCCGGAATGATCAGCCGACTGTGGGCGCCGGGCGCCAGCCGGTCACCGGGCGGCACGTCAAATGTCAACGCCGCCACCGGATCCACGACGCCGTAGCCCACCTGGTTGTCGACTCCGCGGGGCGGATTGTGAGACGTCTGCAGGATCCGGTTGATGATCTGATGAGCCGTCAAGGCCGGGTACTTCGCCCGCACCAGCGCGGCGACGCCGCTGACGTAGGCCGCCGAAAAGCTGGTTCCCCAGAAGGGGATGTTCTTCTCGCCCGGGTGCAGCGGTGGATAGGCGTTCACCGGCCCGCCGGTTTGCGGGGACAGCCCCATGATCCCGACGCCGGGAGCAGCCGCCGCGACCCATGGCCCCGCCAGACTCTTTTTGATCGGAGCGCCGGAGTTGTCCACGGCACCCACTGACAGCACGTAATCGGAGAACCACGACGGCGATGACACCGTCTTCACCTGATGCCAGTCCCGTGGGTCGGCGGCATTTAGCGGGTCGAAGGCGGGATTCTGTGCGCACTCGTCTTCGCCCTCGTTGCCGGCGGCGGCAACGACGACCGCGTCCTTCACCGTCGCGGCGTACCACACGGCGGCCCCAATAGCGCTCTGGTCCAACGGATCTGCCGCCGATACGCACGCGGTGACGCTGACGTTGATGACTTTGGCACCCATGTTGGCGGCGTGGACGATCGCGCTGGCCAGCGAGGCGATGGTCCCGGCCTTCTTGCGGGCATCCATATCGCCGCCACCGGGCCGCTCCGGTTCGAACGCCCGCGACGACTGGCGGATGGAGATGATGCGCGCGTGCGGGGCGACTCCTCCGACACCGTCCGGCACGCCCGGCGGCGGCGGCGGGACCTCGGGATCATCCGGCGCGCCGGCAACCGGGTCTCCCGGTCCATTCGACGGTTCGTCCGGTGGAGGTGGTGGGGGCGGCGGCGGAGCCGGCTTGGTCTCGGTGACCGTCACCGGCACCGGCGGCGGCGCCGGAGCGATGGGTGGCGGCGGTCCGCCGGGCGGCGGCGGAGCGGCGTCGGTGGCGGGTGGGCCCGCGGGTGGGGGGAATGCGGGCTGCGCGGGCAACGGCGTGGGCATCGGAGCGCCCTGCGGCGCTGCCCCGATCACCGAGGCCACGATGGTGCCGTGCGAGTCGCAGTCCATCAGTCCGTCGCCGCCCATGATGTAGTCACCACCGGGCACCACCGGTAGCCGGTGACTGGGATTGACACCGGTATCGATGACGGCGACGGGCACCCCGTTGCCCGTCGAGTACTGCCAGGCCTTTGCGACGTTGAGCATCACGTAGCCGGGCGCGGGCACCGTCACGTTCGGTTCGGCGACGGTGATGGTTCGCGCACAGATGTTGCTCTGCCGCATCGGCTGATCCGGAGCGGGTTTGCCGTCCGGCGGTACCCGGGCGGGATCGACACTTGGCGGTGGAATCGCTTGAGCCAGAGGAAGAGTCGTAGGTAGACCGACCAGAAGGCCCACGAGGCTGAGCGCAGCGGTCCGCCGCGTCGCAAGCGCAAGCGTCATCGCATGCGCACCCAGGTGAAGAGGCCGCCGATCCATGCGGCCATCGGGAGCGCGGCAATGATCGCGACGATCTCCAGCCACTCGGCGATCATTCGCACCAGCGGCGTGAATCGCGTGATCGGTACCAGCAACGCCGCAACAAGGCCCGCGGCGCCGAAAAGGCCCAGTATCAGCGCGCCCCACAACAGCGGACCGCCTGCGGTAGTAGGCGCGTGCAGAACGTATTTGACGACGCCGACGCAGACCGCGGCGACCGCCGCGACCACCAGCGCGACCGCCTGGCGCTTGTCGGCGAAGGCCCGGCCGCGGCTGATGAAGATCAGCACGAACAACCCGGCCAGCACCAACGCGGCGCCACTACGGCCATGGCCCGGCGTCAGCGTGGCCCACACCGCGGCGGGCAGCGTCGCTCCTGCGGCCACGCAGATGCCGGTCAGCACGCTGTTCGCCGTCATTGCGCCGGCGGCGATCTGCGCGCCACGCGGTGTGGTGTCCGGGCTGACCTCTTCATCGGCGGCCTCATCGACAGGTGAGACCGCGTCGGCAGGTAATCCCGCGCTGCGCTGGAACAGATCGCGACCGGTAACGGACCCGAAGTACGGCGGCCGAATCCGAGCCGCCCACAACGCGATCGTGGGAGCCAGCGTCAGCAGGAACAGCAGGCCCACGAGCGTGAGCATCCCCATCCACTGCGCCGGCATCGGTCGCCACATGCGAGCCGCCGCGACCAGACCTCCGACGGCACTCAGCGTCACAACCGTTGCCGCGACGGTGATGTGACGCTGCGTGACGACCGCGATGCCGGTAGTCAGCACCCCGGTGGCCAGAAGGGCGATAAACACGTGGGCCGCACCGACATTCCCGGGCGCGGCGGCACCCAGGCTTACCGCCAGCAGCGGGATCGCCAACCAGCCGAACCCGTCGAGCAGGTCCCCGCGGTGCGGGTACCACCGGGCCACCGCGCCCGCCCCACCGGCAGCAAGCAGGCCGGCGACACCGGTCACGATGCTCGGGGCGACCGAGTCACCCGCCTCGCGGATGCGCAACGCCAATCCGAGGACCGCGGCGGAGAGCATCGCCAGAATGGCCAATGATGTGTGCGCCGCGGTGACGGCCGTGACCGGTTCGAACAGCTTCTCCCCGACGCGGGCCAACCCCGTCGACAACGACTCGTATTGCGGCTCGAACGAGTCGCCTTCCACCACCGGAGCCAGCACCAGCGTGGCGCCATCTTCGACGCCGAGTTCGTCGAGGGTCTTCGTAACGTCCAGGCGCACGCCGTTGGCCTTGTGCAGCTCGTAACCGACGCCGGGTTCGAGGCCTGCCAAGCCGCGCCGCTTCAGCTCGTCGTTGAGCAGTTCGACAATGTTGTCGACGAAGACCTCGACGGGCACCGATGCCGGATAAACCTGCGAGACCAGGTGTTCGCCACATACGACCGCAACCGCGCAGCGTGCCGGAAATGCGACCTTGGGCATTAACGTGGCCTGTCAGCGTCCGGAACGTATTTGTCCGCTAACGCCGCAGTGATTTCGAAAAGCCGCAACCGTGTTTTCTTCTGCAATTCATGCTGCGTATCAATGATCCCGCCTTTGGCCAAGTGCGGGTCGAATGGCATGAATTCAACTGTCGCACCAGATTGGCTAAAACGCTCACTGAGATAAGCGCGTGCGTCGGCATCATATTTATCACGGCTGTCATTGAGAATGACCATGCTGCGCGATACTAATTCGTGGTATCCCATCGACCTCAGCAAGTCGATCGACCGGGTGACGGGCAGGGACGTGTCCGCGGTGAGACCCGATACGAATACCAGCGTGTCGCAGGCGTCGAACACCGCCTTCATCACCGGGTGCTCGAGATCGTCCGACGTGTCCACCACGATGACGTTGTGGGTGCGGCGAAGCCGCGACAGGACCCCGGCGAACATTGACGGAACCAGCGGCCGCGGCTGATCCGACGCCCGGTTCCCGGCCAGCACATCGAGCCCTAAGCTGTTCTGCCCCAGGTGTTCCCGGATGTCGGCGTAGCCCTGCACATCGGTGTCGTTCAGAACGGCGGAGTAGTCCCCCGGCGGCGACTCATCGATCCGCCCGGCCAGCGTGCCGAAACCGGGGGCAGCGTCGATGGCGACGACGTTCTCCGGACGGCACTCACGGAACACCGCGCCGATGCAGGCCGTCATCGTGGTCTTACCGACGCCGCCCTTGCCCGACACCACGCCGACCACGTACTGCTTACGGATGTGACGGCGTATCCGGCCCTGCAATTCGCGGTAATGCCGCTCGGCCGGGGATTCACCGAGATTAATAGTCTGGAAAGATGCGTTATAAAGAAATTTACGCCATCCGGAACCCGGCGGGATTTTCCGCGGGGTGACCATGTCGGAGATGCGCAATGTTCCCGAGACGGAGTCGGGATGTTGGGGTCGCGAACCCGCACTTTGTCTCGATGATGGCGGCCCTTGCTCCGCCGAATTCGATGGCGTGTTCCACGGATTTGTCACGATGCCGATGCTAACATGCGCCCCATAACCTCTACCTACACAACCTTTCGGTAGGAAAACCATTCTTCATTAGCCGGCAGCCGCCGCATCATGTTGTTGATCGCGGTGGTGATGTTGGTGGCCGATCCTGGGGCTACGACCATCCAGTTCTTGCCACCGGACGGAACCTGCTCGGCCACCAGTCGACCCTCAGGGGAGTCGATGATGGTCACAGCGCTTTGCTCAACGAAAGTTCGCGTCGGTTGCCCGGTCTCCACGCCGGATTGCAGAGCGACGATCGACGCCTGCGTCGAGCGGGTGGGGTCTGCTGCTTGCATCAGCATGCGCTGCTGATCGGCGTCCATGTGCTGGGCCGTCAGAAATCTTTTCAAGGAGTCCTGACTTGTCACTCCGGCCAGCAGCGCATCGGTATCGAGAGTGATCGGCCGCATCGGCGCGGGCACGTTCGTTCCGCACAGTCTGTCGATCTGAGCGATCAGAACCGAGTTGGCGGCGCCTTCGGCTGTCGCGGTTCCTGCGCCGCCGATCCGGACCAGGTCTTCCGAGCGCTCCATCACCACCCACCATTGGGCGAAGCGCGCCAGGACCGCTCTGGCCGGCTGCTCCCCGGTCTCCGGATTGCGCACCTGGATGAGAAGCGCGACATCCCTGCGGGAGAGCACCGTCAACCATTCGACGACAACCGAATCGACGGTCCCCGCTTCGTCGATGACGCCTGCCGCGCGCAACTCGGCGGCAATGGGATGCGCCAACGCCTTATGTGCCGTCTCAAAACTCGGCAGTATCGGGCGCAGACCCAGTTCAGGGGCGAGCACCTCGACGCCGGCGAGTATCTGGAGGACCCACAGCCCATCGATTGTGGTGGTCAACATGCCGGTCTATCCAAGCCGCTGGGGCGCACCCGTGTGCGCCCCAGCTGAGTTATTTCGACTCGCGTCAGACGAAGAAGTTCGTCGAACTAGCGTCGGTGGCGTGGGCCGATTGATTCACGGAGTGAATCGTCGAGCCGTGTTGCGCGACCGTTTCGATGAGACCCTCGAACCCTTTGAGCATCTGGATCTGCGCCTCGTAGAAGGCCTGGTGCGCCTGGCCCTGGAAGAAGCCGGCGATCTGATCCGTGCGGTGCTTGATGTCGTCATGGTGTTCCATGAGAATCGCTGCCTGGTTTCCGACGCCAGAAGCGAGATCGCTCACTGAACCGTGGTCGTACTGAATTGTCATTTGGTGGTTCCTAACTCACGAAGAATTGAATGGCGTGGTCGAACTATGATTACGTGCTGGTCCCGCCTGCGAAGCTTGCAAAGCTGTGCGCCGCGTCCATTTCGTGCTGCTCCATCATGATCGCAACCTTGCCGAGGCCTTCGGCCAGTTTGGTTCCCCACGTCACCGCTTGTGCCAAGTCATGCTGCACCTTTGTTGCGGTGTTCGTCGACGACATGTAGCCGTCGCCCTGCCAAGCGGCACCCATCGCCTCGTGGTTGGCTAGGTACTGGTTTGCAATGACCGTCGCGTGCTCTAACGCCGTCTGGATGGCCTGTTGCGTCGAACGCATCATGTCGGGCGTTACCTGAAGTAGTGCCATTACCTCTCCCTTAGCTAGTGCCCCCTAAGCGGGACGTGCCGATAGTGTAAGCACGCTTCGGAGGTACGGCACGTCACCTTTTTCATACCGCAGTTGCAACGCCTGCGCTTTTAACCGCGTACCGGATTTGTACCCGCTGACCTGGACAGTCTGGCGAGCAGTGGCTGGTCATCGATGCGCCGGCTTTCGGCGTCTCGACTGATACCGCTGCCTTGTCGGCTCGCTGTCCGGCGATTAGAAAGCATCCGCCGACGGCGATTCCGCCGATAACCGGAGCAATAAGGATCCACATCGGGCTAGAGCGGCGGATGAAGACGAATGCCAGAGCGATAAATACGGCCGCGGTGATGACGGTGACACCGATTGCAGCGAAGTGAAACCCGACCCGCTGCGCGGCGTACCAACCGCGCAAGGACGCCAACGTCGCCTGGGACCGAAAACCTAAGGTCGCGTTGGGCTGGATCCCGCGGCCACTCGCCCGCGCGGCGAGGATCCACACACCAATGCATACGGAGGTGAGTAGCAGTGCATGCACCGCGGTGTAGACAACGAGACTTGCCTTGTTGTAGCGGGGGTTTCGTGCCTGATCAATATTCAACGCCACGGATCCCCTCGGCCGTACTGGTTTCAACTGCGGGCTGCTTATTCTCCGCCGCCCCAAGCCGCATGGGCAATACGTCTCGTATGCGGCGTAGGGTCACCGCGCCAGGCGTCGCGATCAGGGCCGCGACACCCACCATCACCAGCGAGAAGCTGAAGAGGCCCATTCCCAAAAAGATCAATGCGTGTAGGGCGAGGCAGAGCCAGAAGGCCGCCAACCGCCATCGTGCGCCCAAGAGCGTCAAGAGTGCGATCGCCAGCTCGATCACCATCGTGCCCCACGTCAACGCCAGCGTGGTCAGACTCTGCTCGGATAGCCACAGCCATACCGGCGTGAGGGGTCCGGCGGCCCCGAACGACCTGTCGCGAAACGTGTAGTAGAGCGCCGAGCCGTTCTGCCAGTCTTCGATACCCATCTTGGCGATGGCACTGTCGGCGTACAGGTAGGCGATCTGGAGTCGGAGCGCCCAGAAACTGAGATACGAGACTGTGCGGCCGAGGCGGGTCATGCGGGTGGGAGCTGATTGCCATTGCCAACGACGCGGGTCGGCCAGGCACATCGGGGTGATGATCAACAGAACAATCAGCGCAATCGAGTCCCCACCGTCCGGAAGCCGCGACGAGGTGGTGACAGAAAAGACGATCCATAGGTGTGCCGGGCCCAGATATCGCGGACGGTAACCCGTCGCCACCAACACCAGCATCCCGATTGCGAACCACCATCGGATACCAACGAACTGCTGTGGGTCCCCCACGCAAAAAACAGACACCGCCGGTTTCGCGGTGCATGCCGGTCCGGTAGCCACGGCCACCGTGGTGAAAAGGGCGGCTGGCTGGCTGAAAAGTAGTTCGGATGCGGTGGCCAGAGCCAATAGCGTCCGTCCGATGGCGAACCAATGGTCTCGGTAGTCGAATCGCAGCGCCCGGACCATCGTCGCGCGAACTATGGCGTCAATCGTGTCGTCCTGTTGGCCGGACTGCAGTCGACGTCTGCCACCGCAGCGTTTTCGACCGAGTAACGGATGTCGGTGAGGCGGCGATACGCCCATTTCGTAGGTATTTCAGAAGTCAGCATTACGTGGCCGCACACTGTCGGGATCGGACTGGTGTTGCGCAGGACCGGCATCGGTCGGCGCGGAACTGCGTCGAAACAAGCGTTCGGAGCTAGTCCGGTGCAGTTGAACCAGGCGGCCGGGCGGATCGCGTGCACCAGGTTGGCCAGTTCGGGTCCCTGCGCGCGCTGCGTGCGAGACAAGCCAAACAGGTTGGAGGCTTTGGCTTGTGGTGTCACCAGCAAGCTGGCTCCTACGCTGCCGTCTGCGTTCAATCGATAAGCCAAGGGTTCCTCGGTTTCCGGCGATCGGGTGAAAAAAGCGAAGTCCTGGCCGGCTATCGTATTCAGCTCAACTCGTATTGCCCGCAGTTGATTGCGCTCCCACATGATGTTCGAAGGCAGCGTTGCGGCGAGGCTTGCAGTTGCGGCTACTGTCAAGACGCCAGCGTAGACGAGCCCCGCTACCACAATCGGTTTCATGGTGCGGCGCCTGCGACGGGCGCGCCGTTTCCAGACCGGAATCACGATCGCAGAGTCTTCACGAGCTTGGCGATGCCAGTCTGCCGATCCAAATCGCTTGGTGGATGCTCGAATTCGTACCAAATGAACTCCACGGCCAAAACGCACGCTATCCACACTGCGAATAGATAGGCGATCAATAAGTACCCACTGATCGCGATAACTCCGCCCACCGTCACCCCGAGGGCGTAAAAGGTGTCGACCGCGAGAACATAGTTGCCCGCGATGTCACCGGTCATGTGCCAGAACCCATCTGGCTCTTGGATCGGGCCCTCGTACGGAGGAGGCGGTGGTGGTGGGCAGGGGTCGTCCTGCTTATAGGGCGTGGCCATCCACTGCCGCGCTGCGGCGTTGACCCGGTTCAACGCGCCGTCGATCCGTTGTGCGTCAGCAGCATTGAACGCCGAGGTCAGTGCGGGTGCAGCCGCCGCGTCGAAGCGTTGGATGCACCCGGTTAGCGATTCGGCGGCAGCACGAAGCTTTGAATTCGAAACGGTTGTATAGGTCCCGGGTTGATGTAGGCCGGGATGGTCGTCCACCACTCGCCCCGTGGAGAACAGCAAAAACTCGAAGACGTCCGTGGTCGTGTACGCGGCATGCCTGCGGTGTTTACCCAACGGTGACCCTGTCTGGGTCGCGTACAGCACGCTGGTACCAACGACGGCAATGACGATCAGCGGGATGAGGAGTCGGCTCCTCACTGGCGACGCCGGCCTTCGGGTGGACCGTCGACCGCCTTCGCAGCCCTCCCCGCCATGATGGCCCCGAAGATGATGGACGCAAAAAGAACGGCATTACCGCCGATTCCGGTGAGCATCAAGGCCCCGGGCGCAGACGAGTACAGCACCGCCCAAAGCAACGCTACGCAAACTGCCACGGCCACAAGCACATAAAGCGGTGCCAGGCGTAGCGCGGCACGATGGCCGGCTATCCACGCCCGGTCGCTGCGCATAGTGGAAGGGGTGCGAATTCCTACGGATCCATTGCGCTCTAGACGACCGTTGGCAGCCCGCGCGCACACCACGATGATCACCGGGCAGACCACGATGGGGCCGAACGCCATGATGGCCGCGGTCACAACCAAATGGATACGATCAGGTCCCACTTGTCCTCCCTCTACTGGCCCCGTTGCCAGCCAGCGTGCAGATCGTGAATTGGCGTACGCGATGGACGAATCCGCGATCCTGACAATAAGTGACGTCGACGGCGCCGATGATCGCCATCTCCGGTCGCAGTGCGCCACGCTTTTGGCAGTCCACCTTCGACACCGCGTTGCTGGTGATTCGCAGGCATTGACCGGCGGCCCAGTCATAGTCGAGACACACCACACCCGACTCTCGACCCTTGGACCAGGTATAGGTGATGTCGGCATCCCGCACACACTGGGAAGAACTGGCGACGCGCCCGATGACCCTGAAAGTGCTCGCGGGTGATCCGCACGCCTGGTCGACAAGCGTCGGTGTGCCACTAACACGCTGTATCGACACGCACGACATCGGGGCCGCCAGGCTGCCCGGCGTTCCCGCATTGCCGGGGAGTCGACTGAAGTCGGTCGTGGGGTACACGATCGCCCGGGATTGGAAGAACGACGGGATTGCAACGGCGATAGCCGCGGAAATTACAGCAGCAGCAATCACCCAGCCCCAACGATAGAAGACTCCCCGCCTCTGGGCGGGAATCACAACTCCGTCACGCATGGGGGCGACTCAGGCATCGAGGGGTGCCCCAGCTCGCCCGTCGTCGGTTGCTGCGGCGGCTGTGGCGGCGCGGGGTGACTCGGGGCCGGAGGATGCGGCGGCGGCGGCTGTTGCTGCGGAGGCGCCGGATGGCTCGGTGGCTGCTGCGGTGGCGGCGGTGCCTGTTGCTGCGGTGGTTGCGGTGGCGCTTGGTGCTGCGGCGGCGCGGGATGACTCGGGGCCGGTTGGCTCGCGTCAGGTTGCGCCGGCGGCGTGGGCTGCTGGGGCGGGCTTGGGTGGCTTGCGTCGGGCATCTGGCTCATGCCGTTCCCGCCCGAACTCGATCCCCCGCCCGTTCCCGGGCCACCGAATCCGCCGGAGCCCGTACCGCTTCCGCTGCCCGGTTGATACGACGGCTGACTCGGGTCGTTGTTCGGCGGCTGCTGCGGCTGCGGTTGCGGCTGCTGCTGTTGTGGTTGCGGCTGCTGCTGAGGGTGTTGCGGCGGATTGTGTTGCGGTGGTGGTTGCTGCTGGGGTTGGGGTGGTGGGTTGAGCATGTGGGCGATGTCGCCGTTGTTGGGCAGGGGTGGCTGCTGGGGCGGCATCGGCGGGATCGGCCGCGGGATGTCGGGTGGAACGTAGGCCAGGGATTGGGTGGCCGTTGCCAGTCCGGAGCTGGCCCCACTGGTGACCAGCGGCATCGCTGAGACGGGTCCGCGCAACGCGGCGGCATTGAGCATGCCGGGTTTGAGTCCGACCGCCTTTCCACCCGACGGCGGCGGAGGAGGAGAGAACGGCTGGGCCGGCGGGGTGAAGCTGGTGATCCCGGGCGAGGCAGGCATGGCCGGCATCGGAGGGCGCGGCATCATCGGCTGCACCGGGGCCTGCGACGGCGGTACCGGCGGCGGGGTCATCAGGTTCGCGTTCGGCGACGGGGCATACATGCCCGTGGACGCTTGCGATGGGGCCATCGTCTGCGCCGTGCTCGGCGGCGCGGTCTGGGTCACCGCGGCCAATGGTTGCGCCGCAACGCTATTGACCGGAGCCGAGGCCGTCGAGGATCCCGACGAGGACACCGCCGACATCGCTGACGCGGGCAGCGCAGCGGCCGGGCCGGCGACCGCGGACACACCCGAGCCGACCATCCCCACCGCGGCCTGCATCCCGCTCATCGCCGCGGACTCCGCGACCGAGGCGGCCGCAACCGCCACTCCGGCGATCGACCCACCCGAGATCGCCGGCATCGAGGGGGTGGTCAACGCCGCCCCCAGCATGTCCAGCGTCGCCCCGTAGCGCAGCCCGGCGCCGGCGTTGTTGGGCCACATGAACCCGAAATACTCCACGTTCAAATCCGTGATCCGAGGGGTCAACGCCCCCAACACAATCGGGTTGATCACCTCATCGGCGGCCTCTTCGAACCGGTTGGCGTGCGCCGGCGGAGCCGGCACCATCTGACTCACCGTGGTGGGATGCGCGGCAGCAGCCATATGCATGATCTGCGAGCGCGCCAACGTCTCCTCGGCGAACACCAAATGCTCATTGTTGTGCGACACCAACGCCGCCTCCGACACTGTTCCGCTCATCCCGATATAGGACTCCGCGGTAGCCGCGCCCAGCGCCGAGGACGTCGCCACCGTCGCCGTCATCGCCGCGTGATGCGCCACATAGGCCTCCGCCGCCGCTAGCGACGGTGTCGGGCCAGCGCCCGTCACCATCGAGTAGTAATTGGCCTCGGGTGGAAACATCGGCCACGGATGCGCCACGAACTACACCCCCGCACTAACCATGAACGCGTCTTGACGCACTCAGATCGCCGTCGCCGCCGCTCGCATCAGCTCGGTCGCCACCGTCGTGGTCATGGCCAACGACTGCGCGCCCGAGTACAAGCCCCGCATCAGGCCATGCTGTTGGGCGACCGCCACGTGGACCGCGCCGGTCGCCGCGGAGATCGCTGCGAACTTCGCCGAATCCGCATCCATGGCCATCGGCGGCTGGGTCAGCAGCGCCGGGGCCACTCCGGCGGCGACGGCACCGGTTTCGGCTGCCAACCCACCCTCTGTCGAGGCCGACAGTGCTACTGCCTCTGGAACCATCGCGAACGTCACGATCTACCTCCCTGAAAACGGAAAAGCCTGCTGCGATCGTAACCGAACTCCGCAGGTCGTATATGCACGAAATTTCACAGCCATTTTTTCTCGATATGCAGGCGCTATTCGGCTTCAACAGGGTCGCCGGCGACGACGATCCGGGCGTGCGCGACAGCGGCCTGCTGGGTGGATTCCTCGTTGTTGCCGCGGGCCGCCAGCGGCGCCATCGGCATCCCTCCACCCATCGATGTGGAGGGGCCTGACGTCGCAGCCACGGTTCGCAGACCCACCGGCCGGCCTCCGCTTTCCGGCTCGAACGTGCTGGTGGGCCGTGTGTAGCTGGTCAGCCCCGCGCCTGACACTGCGCCCATTCCGCCCATTGCACCGGCCGCCCCGGCGCCGATACCTCCGGCGGCCCCGCCACTGGATGCGAGCGGTCCGGCCATCGAGGCCATTTCGGCCGCCTGCGGTGCTGATGCTGAGGAGAACGCCCCTCCCAAAGCTCCCATCAGCGAGGACGGCAGGCTGCTCATGCTCTGCAGACCCTGCATCGGGGCCTGGAAGATTTGCGTGGCCGGCTGGATCGCACTCGATGCCGCCTCTTGCAACGGTCCTAGCAGCGTGCTGATCTGATCGGTGGCGCCACTGGCCGCCGAAGCCGGCGCCTGTCCGACCGCCTGAGCGGCCTGATTCGACAGGCTGACCCCGTCTTGCGTGGCAGTGTCGCTCGCAGCCTGCGCCACCGCCTGTCCGGCTGCCGCCGGTGCGGCGGGCGAAGCCCCCTCGGGCGGCACCGGAGGTGGCGTTCCCAACGCGGCGGTGAATCCGTTCAATGTGGTGGAGTAACCCATTCCGACGGTCGAGTTGTGCGGCCAATGCTGCCCGTAGTACTCGAGGTCGTGCTGGGCGATCGCCGGGGTGAAGTGACCCAAGACGGCCGGATTGGCTTTGTCCATGGCCTCGCGCCTGGCCCGATTCGACAGGCTGACCACTGAGGGAATCACCGTGGACTGCGCGGTATTGAAGGCTTCGAACGCACCTTGGGTGACGGCGATCTTGTGCGCGGTCCATCCCGCCGTGGTGTGCAGACCCAGATTGAGGCCGTTGGCGGCCGCAGCCGACGCAGTAGATCCCAGACCCGACCACGATGCCTGCGTGGCCGCGGTGTTGGCGCTCGAGACGCCGGCCGCCATCTCGTGGTGGGAGGTCTCGGTCACCCAGACCATGTTGTTGGCAACCACCGCAGCCGGGGACCCGGCCTCGAAGGTCGCCGCGATGGTCTCAGGAGGCCCGGTCCAGCGTGGATCGCCCGGCATGTTTGTCGATTAGCCCAGCGCAGTGCCGTGGATCGCGTCCATGGCTTCGTATGTCGTCGACGCCAAGGACTGCGCGCCCCCGAACGCCGTTCGCTGCTGGACGTGGTCCGCCATTGTCGCCAAATAGGAAGTCCCCGTCGCATTCAGCGCCATCGAAAAGGCCGTCGAATCGAGATCGTCCGCCATCGGAGTCACCCCGGTCAGTGCCGCCGTACCGGCCGCCGTGGTGGCCGCCATTTCGGCCGCGACCCCGGTCTCGGTAGCCGACGATGAATGGACGGCGGCTGGAATTAGACCGAATCCGTTTGGCATCTTGCCTCCCAAGTCTGTCCACGAATTATCACTCCGCGAACACAGGTTGTCTGAGTTTAATTGACCAAACGGCGGTGTCGAGTCGGGACTTTCTAATCCGGACTTCCGACCAGAACTCCTTCGATGTCCCCTTCGGTGGTCACCAGCAGCCCACGCCCGGGCGCCAGTTGTTGAGCGCTCGTCCGTCCGAACACCTTCACGCTGGCTGGATCGTTGTCCATGAACAACGTCGGCGACCGAGATCCCGTGAGCTTTTGGATAAACGGATTCATCACGACCTGAGCGGCCCAGTTGCCCGGCAGGCGCGAGGCGATGACGTGCAGACCAATCTCACGACTTCGTTCGACCAATCCCCAGAGCGGCGCAGTCGCTGCCGGACGCACGGCTTGATTGTGAGGTCGAAGTTCGTGCTCGTCATCGATCAACAGGAAGTGCCGCGGCCCGTCCCAAGGTTTCAAATCCATCAGCTCTTCCTGCGTGAGTCCCGACGGTGGAAGCCGGTCCTTCAGCAGGGCTGCAAGCTCTCCGATGACGATGTCGATGTCGTCAGAGGTGTAGGCGTAGGCACGCACGTGCGGACCACGAATCTGACCGATCAGCGTCGTCTTCGGGTCGATGATGGTGATCTGAGCCTGCTCGGGGGTGAACCGCTCGGTGATGGCCCTACCCAACGCGGCGAGTGTTGTTGTCTTCCCACATAATTGGCGGCCCACCACCAACACGTTCGGCAGGGTCCGAGCTGGCAGCGCCACCGGCTGCAGAGCGCTCTCTCCGATCGCGAACGGGATGTTCAGCGGATCCTGCGCCGCAGGCAAGCCGGCGAAATTGGCGATGATCTCGGTGAGCGACACCCGGTCGGGCAGCCGCGACAGGGTCTCTACCTTGCCGGTTCCGGTGACCTCGGCAATCAGCGCGCCGATCGCCCGAGTGCCGACTCGTTCGCCCTTGGTGCCGATGACTTCCGGCACGCCGACAAGCAGCTCGTGCCCATCCCGCGTCAGACCAAATCCCGGCCTGTCCAACGTGTTTCGCGCGGCCCTGCGCTGCTCCAGCGAATTGCCCATTTGCGACTCGTCGGGGTTGCTCAGGCGCAACTGGATCCGCGCGTTGGAGACATTCAGCAGGCCCTGTTTCTGTCCGACGAACCAGGCGGTGGCGCTGGTCATCACGTGTACGCCGTAGGAGAGTCCTTGGCGCGCAATGGAGATCGCACGGTCTCCGATCGCTGAGTCTTTCTCGTACAGGTCGCCGTAGTTGTCGATGACCAGGAAGACGTCGCCGAACTTGTCTTCGGGATCGGTTCCTCCACCGCCGGCCGCACCGAAACGCCGGTCGCGGAACTCTGAGATGTCGATCTGATACTGCTTGAACGACGCTTCTCGCGCGCGGATCAATCCTTCGATCGTGGCGATGGTTCGAGACACCCCTTCGGCGTCGTTCAGGCTGACCACCCCCCCAACGTGGGGATATTCCTCCACTGGATACAGCGCGGCGCCAATGCAGAAAAACGTGACACGCTCCGGGCGGTACATCAACGCCGCCGATGTCATCAGCGTCATCAACGTGGTGGATTTTCCGCGCTGCGCGGTCCCGACCACCATGATGTTGTCCATCTCGGCATCGACGACGTGCACCCGCTGAATGTGATCTTCCGGGATGTCCACGATCGCGTACGGCAGCACCAACCCCGCATTCTGCCCGTAATCGACGTGCCAGGGTTTGTCACGCCAATAGGACACCAGCGCGTCGACTTGCTCGCTGACTTCCAATGGCGGGAGCCAGATTTGGTGCGGAAGCCGCGCGGGATGCGAGATCAGCGACTCGCGGATGACGTCGAGCAGCTTCTTCTTTCGGAAGCCGTCGGTGTGAAAGAGGAATTCATCGGGTTCCTCGGGTGTCTCGGCCACCGCCAGCGCCGCGTTGTCCTCGTCGCTGAGTGGTTGGTACTCCCACGTGAGGGGCCGTGGCTGCGAAAAGCTGACGTCGACCGTCTTACTGATGCTGACGGCTTTCTTCGGCAACACAAAAGGTGCGGACAAATAGAAGCAACGAAACGGCTCCAGGTCGCGCGGACCGACTTTCATAAGTGCGTAGCCGTTTTCCTTCGACGGCAGATGCAGCGCCGCATCGCTACCGATCACGTCGCGCGAATCCTCGGCAGTCTCGGCGCGCAGCGCCACCCGGAATGCGATGTTGCTCTTCGCCTTGCTCAACGACGACAGGTCCAACCGCTGGCCGCCGAGTGTGAAGAACACATTGCAGCCTCGGCCTTCCTGCCCGATGTGAATGACCAGCTGTATCCACTCCTGGTGGTGATGGAACAGTTCCAGGTATTCGTCGATGATCACCAGCAGGACAGGTACCGGCTCCAGATCTCGTCCGGCGAGCCTCATCTCCTCGTATTCATTGGCGTCACGCGCGCCGGCGTCTTTGAAAAGTCGGTAACGCCTGGCGATTTCACCGTTGATGGCCTTGCGCATCCGCTCAGCGAGGTGACGGTCGTCCTTACCGAGGTTGGACAGCGAGCCGGCAACGTGCGGCAGGCCCTCCAGGTCCTGGGCCGCCGACTCGAACTTCATGTCGACGAAGATCACCGCGAAGGTCTCCGGCGAGTGCGTCAGCGCAATACCGTTGGCCAGCGACAGGAAGAACTCCGATTTACCCGATCCTGAAGTCCCGATCACAACCGAGTGAAAACCGAAGCCGCCGAAGTCTTTCGCGCGGAAGATCACGTACTGCAGTTCACCGCCCGGCTTGACCCCGACCGGCACCATCGCCCACTTCGCGTCACCACGTCCGCGACTGTCGGCCCACAGCCGGTCGACGTCGAGCTGCCGCGGATCGCTGATACCCAGCGCACGTAACAGCTCGGCGCCCTGACTGTCGGTCTCGGACAGGTCGTCGGCGCTCATCGGCGACCACCGCGCCAGCGCCCGTGCGTACCGGCTGGCGGTCGAATCGGCGAGCGTGTCGGCCACCGCGTAGAACGCACCGCGGTGATAGAAACGCCCTCCCCGCAGTTGGAACCGCTGGTCGTCGTCGAGGAAGCCCACGCCGACACCGGGTCGAGTTGCCAACCGCAGCACGGTGATTCCGGCCATGCCCTTCTGTCCGGTGACGCTCTCCCACTGTTCGGGCGTCCCGACGTTGTCGTCGACGATCACCCAGTGCGGGCCGAGGGCCAAACCCGGCACTTCCATCGCCGAGGGCATGGACGTCGGACTGGTCCCGACCGGCGGTGACCACGGCCCGCGGCCCTTGCGGTGCAGCTCGGCGTCGAGCGCTTCTTCTAACTCAGTGGGCGAGATGAACACCAACCGGCGCAAGCCACAGGCGTCGAACATCTCGTCGTGCTGATTGTGTGGCAGCCACACCAGCCACGACCACAACTCGGGGTGCCGGGTGACCACCATGACCTTGACGTCGTTCGGGCTGTGATAGACCGCCAGCGAACACAGGATCGAGCGCGCGACATCGTGCAGCTCAGCGGGATCGCTTGCAATGAAACTGAATCCGGGTTTGGACCGCAGGCTCAGCACCTTGCCGATCCCGCGGATCTTGCTCTGCTCGAGAATGAAGTCGCGCAACGCGCCACCGGTCACCGGCTCGAGCTCTTCGCCGATCGGCACCTCTGGCCACTGCAATGAGACCGCCGAGTCGCTGGCTTGCTGCACTCCAATACCAAGTCGGACATCGAGAAAGTCCGCATTGCCGGGGCGGCGCTCCCACATTCGTGGGCCGCCGATAACGGTATCGAGATTCTGTGGATCGCCGTGCACGAAAAGCTGGCTACGTCGTTGGTCCTGGGCGGCGCGCTGGACCTCGTCGCGGTCCTCGTCGAGCTGTCGCAGATAGACCCTCCGCTGCTTCTCCTGTTCGCCCCAGGAAATCCGCCGGCCTCGGCCAAAGCGTCCGCTGAACATCAGCGCGCCGAAGCCCGCCAGCCCCATCATCGGGAAAAAACCCGACTGCAGCGACCGGACCCCCGAGGTGTACATCACCACCAAGGTGCCGATGATCCCGACGAGCAAGGCAGGCAACGCGATCATCAACAGGATGTTGCGCGGCTCGCGCTCCGGCAGCGCCAATGGCGGCGCGACCGCTACCCGCACCGGAGGCACCGTCGGCGCGGGTTTACGCGCACCACGCACAAAACCACGTTTGGACATGCCTAACCTCCCACCTGTTGGTTGGCTTCTGGGATCGGCGCAACCGCGCCGCCGCCATTGATGGTGTCGTGTGCGAGCAGGGCACTGTCGCGGCTGATGGCCGGCCCGGCTGCGAACGTGCGGACGATCGGCCAGGGGGCCTGCGCGGCACTACGCGGATCGAGCCCCAGCGCCTGCAGCGTCTTGTCATCCCATTGGACACCGAACCGAACACCCTGGGGTGAAACCCAATACAGACTCTCCCGGCTTTGCGCGGTGGCGACGCCACTGGTCGTGGCAACGAAATTCGCCGCTCCCGGCAAGACCAACGTCTGGTCTGCCTCCACCGACTCTGGGTGACGATCGTCGCGCACCAGGTGAACCAGTCGACCGTCCATTCCGATCGGGACTGGCAGACCCCGCCCGCTGAGCACGGTGATCGAGGCTTGCGGGTCGGTGGACTGCTTCTGCCACGCGACGCATGTCACCGGATTGGCATTCTTGTCAACGAAATTCAGCTTGCCGGACGGATAGAAGTCGACATTGAGTCTTTCCACGACTGGAACATGGACCAGCTTGTCCGGCGAAACCAGCGTCGGCGTGGCCGATCCCTGGGAGTTCGCGGTGCGAAGCAGGTCGGCGACGAAGCTGGTGATCTTCTGAACGCCGTCCGGCAGCAGCACGTAGAAGCCGGTGACGTTGCCATTGGCATCGCGAGTCTCCAGCACACTTCCCACCGCCGAGCCGGGCAGCAACGTCGATGGCGTTCCTGACTCCGGGATCGCCGGTATCACAAGGGGTTCCGTCGACGGCAGGGCGTCGAACAACGCGTTGGACATCTCGATCGGATACGTCACACCGGGGTCCAGGCCCAGGTTGAACGTCACCGACCGGTCGGCCGGGTCGATTTCAGAACGTTGCCCGCCCCAGATCACGTAGGTCGCGCCGATGTGCGTCGCCAGCACCGCATCCGTGCGAGGCATCGGGGCGGCCCGGCCTCCCTCTTCGAGCTCCCCCGCGATCGACGTCACCAGCGGCGCCCCGGCACCTCGGGTCGGTACGGTATCGCAGACCGACCAGGCCGAGGTAGATGTCGGGGTGACAGTGAGATCGTCAGGCACACCGGGAATCCCGATCATCGGCCCGGTCGGATACTTGGCGATCTCGGACGCTTTCACCCAGGCGACGGCGGCGGCGTTGCCGACGGCCAGCCGCGCAGAAGTCAGATTCAGCGCGGGATACAACCGGCCGTTGATTTTTGCGTAGACCGCGCCGGTGTCGCGGTTGCCGATGATCGCGGACTGCCCGATCAGGCCAGCCGGCTTCATCACGTGCAGGAGTGCCATCCAGCCGATACCGATCAGCACGAAAACCATCGACAGTGCCACTGCGGCTTGCTGTTTACGGTCGTCGTGCTTCATCCGCACCGAGAACCGGGTGACCGCGGCCTTCAGTCTGCGGTTATAGAACAGATGCCCCGAGTTCTGGTCACGGTTGGAGAGATTAAGTGGCACGGTCAGTATCCTTTCGGCGGCCGATGCGCCTCTGCCTGATGCTCAAAGATGTTGCTCAGCAACCACTTACCCGTCACTGCAAAGCTCCGCCGTACCGCGCCTGGTTCTCGGCCTCGGCTTCTTCGCGCAGCGCGGCGACAGCGAGGTTCAACCGGCCGGCGAGTTCTCCGTGGGTGTAACCGGACATCACGGTCGGGTGCAACGCCAATTCGACAAGCCGGCCGTCGGCATTCGCGACCGCATGAATATCGCCGAGATCCACGCTGTAAGTCACGGTCTCGGCCTGCCCGACGAGTGCCTCCCACTTGTCGGCGGCCTCGTTCAACTCACGCAGAACCGATTCGACGAGATCCTTGTCGCTGAGCTGCGCGCGACTGTCTGGCCCCGGCATCATTGCAGTATCTCGACCCCTCCGAACAGCGTCAATTCATTGTCTACAAGCTCAAACACAGCGCTCTGTCACGGGCCGGCTTTCCAACTACTGGGCGGCGGAGAGCTGAGCATTTGGAACCAGGCAAAGTGGTAATTCGCGCTGACCACATTCTTGGTGGCCATTCCCTCGGCGGCAGCCAGCAGCAGGCAATTCAGCAGTTGCCCGGGGTCGACGTCCGGGTACTGCGCCAGGAGTTGATACCGCGAGGTATCCAGATAGACCCGCAGGATGTCGATCTCGGCATCGACGATGCCCGTTCCGGCAGCGCCCGCCCTGGCCAGGGTGTTCACCATCCGCGGCAGCCCGTCGCGCCAATGGGTCGCCTCTCCGAGTACCCAGCCGAGGTCGTCGACAGCCGGCAGTTCGCGGGGTCTCGATGATCTGTTGGTGACCTCGTAGTCGGTTGCCCAGCCCAGTGGGTCGCCGGGCGCGTAGGTCGCCAACAGTGCGGTTTGGCCGAGTAACGCCGCCGCGGTGCCTTTGCGCCGGCCCGGCTCCAACAGCCGCACCTCGTCGGGCAGCGTGATACCCGGTGGTATCCAGCCGTGGGCAAGGTCGGTGACCAGCAGGGTGGTGCCGTCTTCGCGGATGCCGACGGCCCAGCGCAGGCCGGGTTCCTGCCGTGCCACGAACTTGAGCAGCCGTTCCAGCCGTTCGATTTCCGACTCGCCGGGCTCGGCGACCGGCAGATGGCGCGTGACCTCGGTGTCGTCGATCTCCGGCTCGGCATGGCGGCTCGTCGGTTCTACGACCGGCGGCTCCGCAAGACGCGCGGCCGGTGGCGGCAGTGGTGGCTCGGCCAGCGGCGCGATCTCCTGCAACAGCGTCGCCAACTCCTCGAGCACCTCGGTGTCGTCGGAATCGGACGCGTGCCTTGGGCCTGGGTGGACCGCCGCGGGTGGCTCTGGCTCCCAAGCCTCCGTTTCCACTACGGGCTTCCAAGCTTCGGGTTCCACCACGGGCTCTAAAGCTTCGGGTTCCGGCGGAACGAATTCGGCTACCTCTGCCGCCGGCTCCCGAAGGTCGGGTTGCTCTGCAGGTTGCAGCGGCGCTACTTGCACCGGCTCGACTGGCTCCGGCTGCGCCACTGGCTCCTCCGGCGGGCGATGCCTGGGCTCGAAGTTCGCCGGAGCCACCGGCACGGGTACGTCCACAACAGGTATGACGGTGGTCTGCTCGGGATCGTGGCGCGGCGGAGCGAGTTTGAATCGTGTTGTTTTTTCCGTCTCGTCACGGCCATTAACGGGCCGGTGTTCGGTCGGCAATTTGGATTTCATGCTGTGCAGATGACGAACTGTCGACTCCACTCGACGTACCGCGAACGCGCGCGCTTCGTTGACGACACGCGCTTCTTCTGACTGTCGCGTCGAATCCACCAATCCGGCGCACCGAATGTTCTTGAGTTCCTCGTTTACCGAATTGACGATGCGCTGCAAGTCGGCTTTCAGATACTTGACAAGTGGGGCGGTCTCGGCGGTCACCATGGACAGCTCCGCAGGCCAGAGGCCGCCTGTCACCCACGGCGCGGCGTCCACGGGCGACTTGAACGCCGGGATCTTCAGCGATTCCTGGGCAGCCCTCCGGAGGCGCTGGCGCGCCGTATTTCGTCCGAAGATTGCCACCGGCCAAGCGTACCGTCATCGGCGGTTCCGCTCTCGCGCTGTTTGACGGTCGAGAAAGCTGGGTGAATTGTGCGAATAACCCCGTCTGGGTAGCGTGAACGCGTGGCGGATTCAGGGCTTCAGCAGCAGTTGAATGAAGTACGTGCGTTGCTGAGTCGGGCGCGAGAGTTGTTCGGCGCCAACCCCGTCGAACCGCCCACCGACATCGCCCCGGATCGCGACGCGGTCCAGACCTGGATTCGCTAGTTATTCGTCCGCGTCGTCGCGGTCCGGCAGTTCGTGTGCGACCAATCTCTCGATCGCCGTGTCGAGATCCTCGGCGGTAGGAACCTCGGCCGACGGGGTGTACCCGGCGGCGACGATTTCGCCGCGAACCTCCATCACCGCCTTGAGGTATGAGACGTCGGCGGTCAACAAGATGCCTTCTGTCAGGCTCTCGGCGTCGGTATTCATCGCCGCCTCAGTCAGCGTGACGCTGTGCATATAGCCGCCGCGGCAGGAGCGGACCAGGATATGTCCGCTCGGATGTACGGTGTCGAACGCGGGATCGGCCTCTGTCATCGACCGTCGTCGGAGATGCGGTCGAATTTCCCGGCCGCGTCGGCCTCGTGCTGTTCCCACATGACGGCCGATTTTGTCAGGTTGTCGGCGATATCCGCGTGGTTGTCGGCTTGTTGCTCGTAGCACTGTCGTCGCCGCTCCAGCAATTCTCGCCCGGCCTCCCTCAGGTCGCCGAAGATCGGGCCCAGCGAATCCAGACTCTGCTGCATGGCGGCATGTGAGGCCGGAAGGGTCCGCAGGTATTCCGATGTCTCTTGATGGTGGCCCGCGGCTTCACGCAAGTTGGCCGGCACCACGTGGATTCGGTCTGCCATCCGTGTTCTCCTTCTGACGTGCCGGCGCGAGCCGGACTCCCTCTACGCTGTCTCGGTTCTCTCGGCGGTCGCCGGCCTGGTGGGAGCCGGCGGCTCGGCCGCGTCCGGCGCAGTCGTATTGACCGGCGCCGGAGGATGCTCCCAGCCTAAGAAGTCGGGGCCGCCCACGGTGGAGATGTGCTGCATCTGGCCGTTCACCAGCGCCCGGCTTTCGCCGAGCGCAAGGGCGTGCCGGTCGGTGAACATCCCGATGTCACCGGGCACCAGCCGCGACGGGTCCACCGGATCGCTCACCGCGGTACCCGGCGCCGGGATCGTCATGCCCTGTTGCCGGAAGGCCTCCGCGATGGGAGTTCCGCCCGCTGCGGCTTCGATCGCGGCGGCCAGCTGCGGGCTCGCAGCGGTCAGCGTTTCGCCGTTGGGCAACGTCACGAGTGTGGGGCCGGACGCGGGTTCGGTGTGCTCGTGGTCAGTGCGCTGCTGGTCGTTCTTGTCGGGTTCCGTGTCCACGGCGTCATCGGTGGCGGGCCGCACGTCATCGAGTTCCTCGTTGGCGACCGGCGAGGAACCCGGCAGCTGGAATCCTGCCGGCATGCCGAACCCGGTACCGCCGGGCAGGCCTCCTCCCCCACCGAACGCGGGAATGCTGGGCATCCCTGCGGGCGCGGGCGCCGACGACACCTGCGCCGGCGTGCTCTCGGGTGGCATCCCGAGGTCATCTTCCGGCGATGAGTCGAGGTATGGTTCGAGCTCGGATTCCTTTGTAGTGGGCGAATTTTGAACGTTCGGGGGCGGCATCGCGGCGGCGGGCGCGCCACTCGATGGGCGCTGGTCGGCGGTATCAGAGCCGGGTTGAGCCGAGTTGTACAGCGACGACCACGCGGCCATCAGCGCCGAGTTCGACGTGTCGTCCAAGTTCGCACCGGCGACCACGTCCTGAATATCGCGCAGCTTGCCGATCAGATATCGCTGAAAGTCGCGCGCCCCGGTCGGGGTGTCGAGATCCGATCGCGTTGCCACTGCTTGCTCGAGGTCACGCTGCAACGTGTTCAACGCTTCCCTGCCGGCGACCGCCTTCTGATGCGCGTTCAGGACCGCAGTAACTACTTGCAGATCAACCCGGGCCGTCGACGAATTCTGATGTGCCAGAGCAGCTTCCGCGTGTCTGATGGCGTCGGCCGCGTCACCTTCCTGATGGTCGGAGGCGGACCCGGGGTCAGGCGTTGTCATTGCTCTGCTGCCCGAACATGGTGGCGACAGTAGCCAGGGGCGCCGGCGCCGACAATTCACATGTGTGGACGGCCGCCACGACCCGCCGGAGCTAGCCGGCGGGTGAAATGTAGTTCTCACGCAACTCGTCCAGAGTGGCCCTCGTCGCGCTGTCGACGTCGCGGGCCTGCGACACCACCGCCGAAATCTCCTGCTGCATGGCGATCAAGAACTTCCGGAACTCACGTGCACCGATTGCGGTATCGAGCGCAAGCGCGGCCTGATTCTGCACCGCGCCGTCGATCTCGGCCGCGATTGCATCGAGGCGCTGGATGCTCTCCACCGTCGCCGAATGCGCGCCTGCGAGCGCTTCGGCGAGGGCCCGGTCGGACTCGGAGGAGGCCGCATGCCGCGCCGACAATGCCGCCTGCCGCTGCCCGATCGCTTCGACCGCGTCGCCCGCCTGCCCCGTCATTCCCTGTCCTTGCTCGCCAGCCATCGTCGTTATCCCAGTGGACGCCGGATCTGCACACCGGTACCGAGCGGACTGATCCGCACCGTAGCCCCGGAGTGAGGTGCCTCAACGACCAGGTTGTCGCCGATGGCGAGCTGCACGTGGCCTGCCGTGGGGAAGACCAGATCACCCGGGCGGATGTGGGAACGCGGGACCGGCACCCCGTCGTAAATCTGCTGATATGTGGTGCGGTCCAGGTGAATTCCAGCCCGGGCGTAGGACCATTGAGTCAACCCGGAGCAGTCGAACTGGTCCGGACCGGTCGCGCCCCACACGTACGGCCGGCCCAGCCGCGATAGCGCTGCCCGCACCGCGATCCCCGCGCGACTGTTCGGGGCAGGCAACCGCAGCCCGCGAGCGCCGTGGTGCGGCATCCGATAGCGCGTCGCGCGCCATCTCGACCGATGCTTGCGGGATTTGCGACGAGCGGCGAGTACGTGCGTCCGCTGGGCCCGCAGTCGCGCAACGCCGCGTCGGATCGCTTCGCGCTGCGCGATCGGATTGTCCGGCATGGCCCTGTCGGCCCGGGCCTCGTCGAGGACACTTTTGGTCGATGCGTGAGCGTTGGCATGATCGCGGTGCGCTTCTCGAGCGGTGGCCGCCACCGCGGAGTCGACGGCGGCTGCCGCGCGCAGGTCGTCGCGGCTGCGAGCGACAGCTGCGCTGTAAAACGCCTGTCCTGGAAAGTTATTCAGCCCAGCGGCGCGGGCCAGCAGTCCGTCATATGCCGCCGGATGGCTATCGAGCGATGTCGGCCAAGTGGTGGCGGTGAACAGTTCATGCGCGCGGCGCAGCGCCGCCAACTCGTTTCCGGTCACTGCCGTTCCCCCTCGGTCTCGCTGGCCAGTTCTGCAAATGCCCGGACCCGGGGGACCGCGGCCGGTGGGATCACTCCCCTGTTGCGGATGTCCCAGAGCTCTGCGGCGGTGACTCCGAGCAGCGCAGCGATAACCGCCTCGGGCAACGATGACTCGACGCACGCACGATCGAGGCGCGCACTCAGGCTCATCGGCACGCGTTCGAGGAGTTCGCCGCGGGCGGTTTCCAACGCCTCGAGATGCTGCAACAGGCGCTCCGCTGATTCCGCGTCGGCGTTGACGGCGATCCGCCACGAGTCGGCCGCCAGCATCTCGGCCCGGACGCACTGTTCGATCACAGAAAGAATATACGACTCATATTCGTTTGATGTTTTCGCCGGCGACCGCTCGATCGCCGATTTGATGGCGTCAAGCTGAGCTTCCGTGGATCGTTCCAGCACTCCGGTGTCCGTGGTGTGCCGGACGACGACGATCGGCCCGTCGGTTCGCGCGGGGATCGGTTCAGCCGGCCGCGGGGAGGTCAGGCGCTTGAGTTCAGCCGCTGAGTCGGCGGCCACCACGAGCCGCGAATACGTGCCGATCGGCAGGCCCAGGCCGTTCTCGACCTTCTGAACTGTGCCTTTGTGCGGCTTGCGGGCGCCGCGCTCGAGATAGCTCAGGCCCATGATGCTGACGCCGGTGACCGAGGCGAAGTCGGCGAGGGACCAGTTGCGCGATTCCCGTATCTCCCGGATCGCTGCGCCTGCCGATTCGCGGCTCATCGCAGCGCTCCGGCCATATTGGGATATTACACAGCAGCATGAGCTCTCCTGGATATATACGTTTCTGTCTCGCTTCTCTTGCCAACCTCACTTCATTGTGTATATGTTTCCGTATACGTTTTCACACGAAGGAGGTCGACCGATGAGTCACCCGTGCTCAGTCAACCCGGAGATGTGGTTCGGCTACGCCGACGACGACGGTGGCGACGGCGCCGCCAAGGCGCGCGCCTACGAACAGTCCGCCACCGAGGCGCGGCTGCAGTGCCTGCGCCGATGCCCCCTGGCGCAGCAGCGACTGTGCGCGCGGTACGCGGTCGAGAATCGCGAGGAGTACGGGGTGTGGGCCGGCGTGAAACTGCCCGGCGGGCAGTACCGCAAACGTGAGCAGCTGGCCGAGGCACACGCCACCCTGCGCCGGATCGCCGCCGGCGAGATCAGCTCGCGGCAACTGGCCGAGAACGCCGCGCTGCTGGCTCGCCGCGAGCATGACGCGACACCCGTCACCACAACGGTCTTTCACCTGCCCGTTTGCCGGGTCGGGCCACGCTCGGCGGCGTGAACACTTGTTTACGCGGCGTGATTGAATCCGTCCGCAGGGGGTAATAGAAGGTCACCCGACCCGGAGGACCTCCCGCTATGACTTCCGCGAATGACGAAGACGCCGGCGTTGAGGAGTCGCGCAAATGACCTTCGACCTGACGCCGACCGGCGCCCAGCACGACCTGGCCCGGCGTGCCCACGAGTTCGCCGCGGACGTCATCCGTCCCGTCGCGCTCGACTACGACCAGAAGCAAGAGTTCCCGTGGCCGGTGCTCGAAGAGGCCGCCCAACGCGGCTTCTACAGCCCCCTGTTCTATCGCGATCTCATCGGCGACCCCAGCGGGCTGTCGCTACCGATGTTCATGGAAGAGCTGTTCTGGGGTTGCGCCGGAATCGGTTTGGCCATCGTCATGCCCGCGCTGGCGCTGTCGGCGATCGGGCAGGCCGCCTCGCCCGAGCAGATGCTGGAGTGGGCACCGCAATGTTTCGGCACACCCGGCGACCTCAAGCTTGCGGCATTGGCGATCTCCGAACCAGAAGGTGGCAGCGACGTCCGCAATCTACGGACCACAGCCCGCCGCGACGGCAGCGACTGGATCCTCGACGGCCACAAGATGTGGATCGGCAACGGCGGAATCGCCGACGTCCATGTCGTCAACGCAGTCGTCGACGAAGAGCTCGGCCACCGTGGCCAGGCGTTGTTCATCGTCCCGGGTGGTACGCCGGGCCTGGAGTTGGTGCGCAAGCTCGACAAGCTCGGCTGCCGGGCCTCGCACACCGCCGAACTGAAATTCCATGGCGTCCGGATTCCGGCCGAGAACCTGCTGGGTGGGGAAGAGAAGCTCGAGCACAAGCTCGCCAAGGCCCGCGAGGTGGTGGCAGGTGGAAAGCGTTCCGGCTCAGCCACATTGGGTACCTTCGAGCAGACCCGCCCGATGGTTGCGGCCCAGGCGATCGGCATCGCCCGAGCTGCGCTGGAATACGCCACCACCTACGCCACCCAACGGGAGGCGTTCGGCGGCCCGATCATCGACAACCAGGGCATCGCCTTTCCGCTCGCCGAGATCGCCACCCAGATCGATGCCGCGCGGCTGCTGACCTGGCGGGCGTCCTGGATGGCCGCCCAGGGTATCGCGTTCGAGCGCGGCGAGGGCTCGATGTCGAAGATGGCGGCCAGCGAGGTCGCGGTGCGGGCGACCGAGCGGGCCATCCAGACGCTCGGCGGCTGGGGCTACATCAACGACCATCCGGTCGAGAAGTGGTATCGAGATGCCAAGCTGTACACCATCTTCGAGGGCACCAGCGAAATCCAGCGGATCGTCATCTCCACCGCGTTAGGCCACAACGAGGGCGCGCCGCCGCTGCACGTCGATCTCGAACCGTCAGGCGGGCCGCTGAACCGGGTCTTCGGCCGCGGCACCCTAATGCGGGGCCGAGTCGCCGACGCGGCGCTGGCCGCCAAGGACCGGGTGCCCGGGCCGCTGATGCGGGTCGCCATGCAGGTAATACGCCCGCCGCGAAAGTAGGAGCATGCCAACCGACAAAGCCGGCGCCGAAGCCACCGTCAGTGCCGCCGAGGGGGAGTACACCATCGCCGCCGACGGTCACACCGTCGGGCTCGCGGCGGTCGCCGACCGCGACAACCAGCGCGTTTTTTATCACACCGAGGTCGACGAACGATTCGGCGGACGCGGCCTGGCCACCATCCTGGTCGGCGAGGCACTGCGGGCGACCCGCGCCGACGGCAAACGGGTCGTCCCGGTCTGCCCGATGGTCGCCGACTTTATCGGCAAACATCCCGAGTTCAGCGACATCACCGACGCGCCCACCCCGGAGATCGTGCGCTGGGTGAAAACACTGTAGATCAGTTCTCCCGGCCGGCCAGCTCGTCGACGAACCTGTCGATGAACCCTTCGGCCGGGCCCGTATGTGCCTGCCGGATAACGAATTTCGTCAGCCCGGCGGCCAGGTAGCCGTCGAGTTGGCGGTGCAGCTGATCCCAGTTTGCGGCGACCAGCTCGGCGGGGTCGACGTCTGGGCGGCGATGGCGTACCGCGGCGGCCAGCTCTGGAGGGAGTTCGCCGTCGGCCACGGCCAGTGAAATGCCGAAGTGATCGGGTTCGATCTTCCGGCCGGCGTCCGCGGCGGACCGTTCGATCGCTTCGCGGCCAGCGCGCGCCTCGTCGGGGGTGAGGAAGCTGCCCAGCCAGCCGTCGGCCAGCGTGCCGATTCGTCGGAACGCCGCGGGTGCGGAGCCGCCCAGCCAGATGTCCAACGGGGGATCGGGCCGTGGTGCGACCGCCGCCGCCGTCACCGAGAAGTATTGGCCGTCGTAGTTGGCCGACTCGTCGACCAGCGCCGCACGCAGGATCCGCAGCGACTCGTCGAACACGGCGCCGCGTTTACCGTCGGGGACGGTGAAGACCTCGCGCTCGGCGGGGATAGCCGACTGCAGGCCGAAGACCGGCAGGACCCGCTTGGGTGCGAGCGCGGCAAGCGAGGCCAACTGCTTGGCCACCAGCACCGGATGGCGTCCTGGGAGCACCGCGACCGAGGTACCCACCTTCAGCCTTGTTGTGCGCGCCAAGGCATACGCCATGCCGACCGTCGGGTCGACCGCCGGCGAGTAGACCAATTCGGAGAACCACAGGGAATCGACCCCGCTGGACTCCAGATGGTCGACGATCGGCGCGAGCTGATCGGCAGATGAGTTGGCGCCAAGACCTATCCCGAAGCGAACCTTCATGCCACATGCCAACACAGGGGAGGCGCTGCTTGTGCCCGCTGCCGATTCGCGTTCACGTGTCAAAGGCCGCCCAGGCTACCGATCACCTGGACGGTGACCGCCAGAATCACGGTGCCGAACAGGTAGGACACCATCGCGTGCTGTAACACCGCGACCCTCATCGGGCGCTTTCGTAGTGGCGTATCTGTTACCCCGTAGGTGACTGCGACGGTGAACGCCACGTAGGCAAAGTCGGCGAAGGTCGGTTTTGCCTCATCGTTGAAGTCAATTCCGCCGACCGGTTCGCTGTAGTACAAGATCGCGTAGCGCACTGTATAGACGGCGTGCACCACCAACCACGAAGCGATCACGCTCAAGAATCCGACTGCTGCGGCAACGGCGGCGCCGGGCCCCTTCGAACTGCCCGCGATGAGTAAGTGGGCGACACCACCGAGGCTGGCGACGCTTGCTATCAAGATGATCAAATCGGCTGGTCGACGAGCCGGATGCCGTTGCTGCACAATAACTTCGATTGCGGCCGCGCTCATTCTGGCGATACTCGCCCAGACCCAGACCAGATAGACGGTCGCGGTTGCGATCCAGCCCCCCGCGGTGGAGTACCTCCAGCCTGCGGTAGTTCCCACGAAGGCCGCCGCGGCTATCCCGATGCCAACGGCGATTCCTATGTGCGCCATTCGCGACAGATCCTGCCGCAGGATCGAGGGAATTCGCATGGGGACATCTGTATCCCATCGGTGGAAGCACCACAATTGGGGACCGGCGCGGGCCTCCTCAGCCGTCGAACGGCGGGTCGGGTGCGAGGCCGCCGTCCGGCGCGATGTGGGCGAAGATCTGCTGGACCAGCGTCAGGACGTGCGGATCGTCCACTGTGTAGATGTGCCGGCGTCCGTCTCGGCGGGCGCTGATCAAGCCGGCCAGGCGCAGCTTGGTCAGGTGTTGGCTCATGGTGGCCACGCCGAGCCCGGTGCGCTCGGCCAACGCGGTGACGTCGTGGCTGTCCTGGGCGGCCAACCACAGCACATGCAGCCGTGCCGAGTTGCTCAGCAGCGCGAAGGTGCTGGCCGCGGCGTCCAGCTGAGGACCGGTCGGCTCGGGCCCTCGCTGCGAGGTTTCGGTCGGCCGATCTTTTTGTTCCGCCATGTCGGCATCCATTCTGATGTGTTCCCCACGTCACACTTCGCCAAATCGAAACATTTTAACATTTGCGAAACTATCGAAATGGGCGCACGATGGGAGCCGGTTGCAACGCAACGTTCCAAACGTCTGCTCCAGCGGAGCGGGGAAGTCGGAGGCTCACGTGATCCACGTCGTCATCCTGCTCGCCTGCGCGCTAGCGATTTACTTTTCCTGCGAGTGGTTCGTCAACGCCGTCGAATGGCTTGGGCAGCGACTCAACCTCGGCTCGATGGCGGTCGGAACGGTGCTGGCCGCATTCGGGACGGCATTGCCCGAGTCGGTGGTCACCCTCGTTGCGGTCACGACCGGCGCTACCGCTGATGTCCGCGATATCGGTGTGGGCGCGGCCATGGGCGGACCGCTGGTCCTGGCCACGGTCGCCTACGGGGTGACCGGCGCCATGCTGCTGCTGCAGCGCCGCAACCGCAGCCGGGAAAAGGTTCTGGTCGGTGTCGGGGCGGCTAGCCTCGTCGCGCGCTCGGTAATTGAGCCCGACACCACCGACTCTGGCGCCGCGTGGTCCACCGCTTCTCAGACCGAGCGCCTGGCCCGCGACCAACGGTGGTTCATGACCGTATTCGTGGTCAAGGTCGCGCTGGGTCTGGTGGCGTTCGCGATGAAGCCGTGGCTCGGTGTGCTGTTCTTCGCCGTCTACGCCGTCTACTTCTGGCGGGAGATCCGCGGCGGGCAGCCCGGCGACGTTGCTGAGGAACTAGAGCCGCTCAAGCTGCAACCGCGCGCGGTCCTGCCGTCCACCGCCGCCGTGCTCGCCCAGACACTGGGTGCTTTGGCAGTCATCTTCGTGTCGTCGCAACTGTTCGTCCATCAGCTCGACGCGATCGGTCCGATGCTCGGGTTGTCCGGTGCCGTCACCGCGCTGCTGCTGTCCCCGATCGCCACCGAGCTACCCGAGATCATGAACGCGATCATCTGGGTGCGGCAGGGCAAAACCCAACTCGCGCTTGCCAACATCTCCGGGGCGATGATGATCCAGGCCACCGTTCCCAGCGGGCTGGGCCTGCTGTTCACCGATTGGCGCCTCGGTCCCGCGCTGCTGTGGTCCGGTGCGATCACGATGGTCGCAATCACCTACCTGCTGACGACCATTCGAAAACACCAGCTGACACCGACCCGGCTGGCACTCAGTGCCGTGCTCTACCTGCTCTTCGCGCTCGGCCTGATCTTCATCTTGAACTGATCAGGCATCCCGCAACGGTCAACATCCATTCACCCCGATCGGAGGCTGAAATGACATCCCTCTTCACACAGGCGCCCGCCGCCCTCAAGGTGCGTCCGTCCAGTCCTCTGCGATCCATGCTGGCCGGCCTTGTCTTGGGGCTGGCGTTAGTTTGCGTCGTGGCCGCGACGACCCCGGCCGCTCGGGCCGACGCCGACAGCGGCAGCAACTTCCTGGGCGCGCTCTCTGCCAAAGGCATCTCTTACTCCTCGAGTGCGGCTGTGATCGCCGCCGGTCACGAGGTCTGCGCTGAACTCGACCAAGGCAAGCAGACGAGTGACGTCGCGAACGACGTGATGACCCGGAGCAATCTGGACAGCTATCACGCCGGGTTCTTCATCGGAGCCAGCATTGGCGCCATGTGCCCGCGGCATAGCCAGTAGAGCTCCGCAGCGTCGAGTCGGCCCGCGACAACGCTCAATCGCCGCGTTGTAGCACTCGAGTTGCCGCCTTCACCGGCGCTTCCGCTGTCTGCTGTGGCATTCTGCGTGGGTGTCGACGGCGGCCGCTCCTTCGGGAGTGGTGACGTTTTTGTTCACCGATATCGAGGGGTCGACCCGTCGGTGGGAGTCCGACGCGGAGGCCATGCGGGCCGCGCTGGCCGCGCATGACGAGGTCTTGCGCACGGCGATCGAGCGGCACGGCGGTTGGTTGTTCAAACACACCGGCGACGGCGTATGTGCCGCGTTCGCATCGCCGCGGCCCGCGGTGGATGCCGCGATCGCTGCCCAGCGGGAGCTTCAGTTGCCGGTCCGGATGGGGCTGGCGACCGGCGAGGCCGAATCGCGCGACAGTGACTACTTCGGCACGGCGCTGAATCGCGCGGCCCGGGTGATGGCCACCGGACATGGTGGTCAGATCCTGTTGGCCGACTCGACGGCAGCGCTGCTCAGCGGTGTTGATCTGCTGGATCTGGGTTTGCGGCGGTTGCGGGATGTGCCTACGCCGATCGGGCTCTTCCAAGTGCGTGCGCCGGGTTTGGCGACGGATTTTCCGCCGTTGCGCGCGCTCGATACGAGTCCGGGAAATCTGCGGCGTGCGACGAGCAGCTTGATCGGACGCGAGTCCGAACTCGACGACGTGCAAGCCGCGATCAAGGCTCATCGGCTCGTGACGTTGACCGGCGTCGGCGGAGTCGGCAAAACCCGGCTGGCGTTGGAGGTCGCGGCACGTGTTGCTGATGAGTTTCCCGATGGTGTCTGGCTTTTCGAGCTGGCTGCGGTTACCGACCCAGCGTCGGTGCCCGATGCAGTGGCTGCAGTCCTGGGGATTGCCCAACAACCCGGAATGAGTGTCAGCGCAAGCGTCTCTGCCGCGTTGGAGGGCAGGCTGCGGCTACTGGTGTTCGACAATTGCGAGCACGTGCGCGACGCCGCAGCCGACCTGGTGGAGTCGATCCTCGCGCAGTCGACGACAGTGCGGATCCTGGCCACCAGCCGCGAAGGGTTGCGTATCCCCGGCGAGCAACTGTGGCTAGTGCCCTCGCTGGACGTTGGCGCGGGCATCGACAGTGCCGCAGTGGATTTGTTCGTCGAGCGCGCTCGCAGCGTCGCTTCCGGGTTCTCGATGGCCACCACTGACGAGGCAAGCGCGGTGGTGGAGATCTGCCTTCGCCTAGACGGGATCCCGCTGGCCATCGAGTTGGCGGCCTCGCGGATGACGGCGATGAGCGCTGGCGAGGTGCGGAATCGTCTCGATCAGCGGTTCCGGCTGCTGGTCGATTCCAGGCGTGGGCTGTCACACCACCAGACATTGCGCCAGGCGGTGGCGTGGTCCTACGACCTGCTCGTTGAGGCGGAGAAATCGCTGCTCGAGCGCTGTTCGGTGTTCGCCGGGGGGTTCGACCTCGAAAGTGCCGGCGCCGTAACACGTTCCGACGATGAGTTCGCCGTCCTGGACCTGCTCGACGCGCTGGTGCGTAAGTCGCTGGTGGTCGCTGACAGATCTTCGGGGCGGACTCGGTTCTCGATGCTGGAGACGATTCGCCAATTTGCCGAGCAACAGCTCGTCGCCCGCGGCGAAGCAGCTGAGATTCGGGCCGCCCACTCGCGCTACTTCGCCGGCCGCGAAGCCGACATCATGGCCCTCTGGGACGGCCCCAACCAGCGGGAGGCTTACGACTGGTTCACCGTCGAGCTGGCCAACCTGCGGTCCGCGTACCGGTATGCCGCCGACCAGAGTGACCTCGACGTCGCCGCCACCATCGCGACATGGGTTGCGTGGCTTGGCTTTTGGATGCACAACTACGAACCGATAGCGTGGGCCGAGGAGCTCATCGGGCCCGCCCGTGCCGTCGACCATCCAAGACTCGCGTACTTGTATGCGATGGCGTCGTCGTGCTGGTGGCCCGGACGGATCGAGGCGGCTGTCGGCTACAGCGACGCCGGCCGGCTGGTGATCGGCGGTGGCCGCCACAACGAGCTGCCGTTCGGCCTCGACGGCGCGCTGGGTGCCGCCTATCTGCACTCGGGCCAACCCGAACGGCAGGTCGATTGGTGCCGCGCGCAGCTCGCTTTCGGTCGCGACACTCATGGGATCACTCGGGCATTCCTGATCGTCGCGCTGACGGTCGCGGGTTGTGGTGAGCAGGCGAGGGCGGCCACGGACGGCCTGCTCGAGGTTGCCGAGGCGACCGGCAACCCGGCTGCACTCTCGTTTGCGCTCTACGCCTACGGTTACGCGTTCGGCGATGCCGATCCCGCCGCGGCGCTGGACGCCCAGCGCCGGGGTCTGGTGATCGCACAGGAGAGCGGCAATCGCAATACCGAAACGCGTATCGCTGGCAGTCTGGCCCGCCTCGAGGCGGAGTACGGCGACCCGCTGGCCGCGCTCGACTACGTCGCGCTTGCAGTCCGGAATTTCCACGACGCGGGCAACACGACCATGATCCGTTTTCCGCTGACTGTCCTCACTGCCCTTTTCGACCGGCTCGGGCGCGCTGAACCGGCGGCCACCATCGCCGGATTCGCGTTCAGTCCCCTCACCGCGACAGCGAACCCCGAGTTGGCCCGCGCTATCGCCGATCTGCGCGGTGTCCTCGGCAACCAAGCCTACGAATCGCTCGCTCAGAAAGGTGCGGCGACGACCACTGCCGCGATGGTGAGCTACGCCTACGACCAAATCAGTCAGGCCCGAACGGGACTTATAGACCCACCTGAGTTTCGGTAGCGGACAGCTTCGCAAAGCGCAAAGGCCACGGCCTCTTTCGAGATCGTGACCTTATGCCGCTGAGTTAGTAGAACCGCTCTGTGTGGGCGAAGGGGGACTTGAACCCCCACGTCCCGAAGGACACTGGCACCTGAAGCCAGCGCGTCTGCCATTCCGCCACTCGCCCTAAAACAACCGGTGGAGCGTACCACTGTAGCGGCGGCCATTTCCAAACCGGACGGGCGCTCGACGCCTGCGTTTGACCTGGCGCGATGCGATTCTCAGAGTTCTGCAGGTGCCGCTGCGCTGCACTTGCCGGATAGCATGCTGACTACGACACGCGTACTGCGACACGCCGGAACGAGGTCCGTCGTGCAGCACCAATACATAAGGACCGAGGCGGGCGTTTGGACACCAGCAGCCAGAGGGGACTGGTTCAACGCATCGAGCGCAAACTCGAGGTCTCCGTCGGCGATGCTTTTGCCCGCGTATTCGGCGGCTCAATCGTTCCGCAAGAGCTCGAAGCGATGCTGAGGCGTGATGCCGGCGAGGGAATCCGTCCCGTTGCTGGCAATCGCCTTTTGGCTCCGAACGAATACATCATTACCCTCGGTATGCACGACTATCAGAAAGTGGGCGCCGACTCGGACCTCACTTCGAACGCTTTCGCTAAGCATTTGGCGGGATACATCGGCGAACAGGGGTGGCAAACATATGGTGACGTGGTCGTCCGGTTCGAGCAGTCGGCGAACTTGCACACCGGCCAGTTCCGCACCCGCGGCGCTGTCAACCCCGATGTCGAGCCCCGGCCAAGCGCCGGCGAGCTCGCCCCGCCACAATCAGACCATGCGTTCAACGCAGAACCAGGAGTATCAGCGATGACCGAAAATTCGAGCTACGGCGGTGGCCAGGGGCAGGGTCGGCCCGGGGACGACTACTACGACGACCCGTACGCGCCCCCGCATGACGCCCCCCATGCCGCACCTGACCAGCGCGGCGGCTACCCGCCGCCCGAGCACGGCGGCTACCCCGAACAGCGCGGCGGTTACCCCGACCAAGGCGGGTATCCCGAGCAGCGCGGCGGCTACCCCGACCAAGGCGGCTACCCGGAGCAGCGCGGCGGCTACCCCGACCAGGGCGGTTATGGCGCACCCGAGCAGCGCGGCGGCTACCCCGAGCAGGGTTATGACCAGCGCGGTGGCTACCCGGAACAGCGCGGCGGCTACCCCGACCAAGGTGGCTACGGCCAGCAGCGCGGTGGCTACCCCGACCAAGGCGGGTATCCCGAGCAGCGCGGTGGCTACCCCGACCAAGGCGGCTACCCGGAGCAGCGCGGCGGCTACCCCGACCAGGGCGGTTATGGCGCACCCGAGCAGCGCGGCGGCTACCCCGAGCAGGGTTATGACCAGCGCGGTGGCTACCCGGAACAGCGCGGCGGCTACCCCGACCAAGGTGGCTACGGCCAGCAGCCCGACTACGGCCGACAGGACTACGGCCAGTCGTACGGCGCTGCGAGCGGCGGCGGATACGGCGAATCCGACTACGGGCAGCCCGCGGAACCCAGCGGCTATGGTCAAGCCGGCTACGGCCAGAGTGGCTACTCAGCCGCCGGTTCGGCGGTCACGCTGCAGCTCGACGACGGCAGTGGCCGCACCTACCAGTTGCGTGAGGGTCCCAACGTCATCGGCCGCGGCCAGGATGCGCAGTTCCGGCTCCCGGACACCGGTGTGTCGCGTCGTCACTTGGAGATTCGGTGGGATGGCCACGTCGCGTTGTTGTCCGATCTGAACTCCACCAACGGCACGACCGTCAACAACGCGCCTGTACAGGAGTGGCAGTTGGCCGACGGCGACGTGATCCGGCTGGGGCATTCGGAGATCGTCGTCCACATCCATTGAGCCCGTAGGTCGCGCAGGCATCCAGCTTCACCCCGCGTCGACCACTGTCCAAGTATCGTGACGTTGCTAAATCCGGGCACGTGAGGCACGCGGCACCAGGACGGAGAGGACGCCTGATGCAGGGACTCGTACTGCAACTGACGCGCGCCGGTTTCCTGATGCTGCTGTGGTTGTTTATCTGGTCGGTGCTGCGCATCCTGCGCACCGACATCTACGCGCCGACCGGCGCGGTGATGGTCCGGCGCGGTTTGACGTTGCGCGGAACGCTGCTGCCGGCGCGACAACGGGGGAATGCGGCACGCTATCTCGTTGTGACCGAAGGGGCATTGTCCGGCGCACGGATCACGTTGAGTGGGCAGCCGGTGCTGATCGGCCGAGCCGACGACTCTACGTTGGTCCTCAACGACGACTACGCCTCGACGCGGCACGCGCGGCTTTCCCAGCGAGGCTCGGAATGGTACGTCGAAGATCTAGGATCGACCAACGGTACATACCTCGACAGGGCGAAAGTGACGACGGCGGTACGGGTTCCCATTGGCACGCCGGTGAGTGTCGGCAAAACGGTGATTGAGTTGCGCCCGTGACGTTGGTCTTGCGCTATGCGGCGCGCAGCGATGTCGGCTTGGTCCGATCCAACAACGAAGACTCGGTGTACGCCGGTGCGCGTTTGCTGGCGCTCGCTGACGGCATGGGCGGGCACGCCGCCGGTGAAGTCGCGTCGCAGTTGGTGATTGCCGCACTGGCCCATCTCGACGACGACGAATCCGGCGGCGATCTGCTGGCCAGTCTCGACTCCGCTGTGCACTCCGGCAACTCGGCCATCGCGGCGCAGGTCGAAATGGAGCCCGACCTCGAGGGTATGGGCACCACACTGACCGCAATCCTGTTCGCCGGCAACCGGATTGGGATGGTGCATATCGGTGACTCGCGGGGCTACCTGCTACGCGACGGCGAGTTGACCCAGATCACCAAGGACGACACCTTCGTCCAGACCCTGGTCGACGAAGGCCGGATCACCAAGGAAGAGGCGCACAGCCACCCGCAGCGGTCGTTGATCATGCGCGCGCTGACGGGCCATGAGGTCGAGCCGACCCTGACGATGCGTGAGGTCCGGCTCGGAGATCGTTATCTGCTTTGCTCAGACGGGCTTTCCGATCCGGTGAGCGACGAGACGATCCTGGATGCCATGAAGATTCCCGACGTCACTGACAGCGCCGACCGGCTGATCGAACTGGCGTTGCGCGGCGGCGGCCCCGACAACGTCACCGTCGTGGTCGCCGACGTCGTCGACAACGACTTCGGACCGACCCAGCCCATCATCGCGGGCGCGGTGTCCGGTGACTCCGATGTCCACGATCAGCTGACCCGGCCCAACACCTCGGCCGGCCGTGCCTCGGCGTTGAACCCACGCAAAGAGGTCACCAAACGTGTTCCGGCCCAGATAGATACGGCTCCGCCCCCGGGACGGTCTCGGCGGCGGATGCTGATCGGGCTGGTGCTGGGGATCCTGCTGATACTCGCGGCGCTCGCCATCGGTCGGACGGTGATCCGCAGTTACTACTACGTCGCCGACTACGCCGGCGCGGTGTCGATCATGCAGGGCATCCAGGTGTCCATCCTGGGTATGCCACTGCACCAACCGTATTCGCAAGGTTGCCTGAACAGCGTCAACCAGCTGTCGGTGATCCGCGCCGGCGCAGCCACCGCCACCCACGACTGCCGGCTGATGAAGCCGTCCGACCTGGCCGAGTCGGCGCGGGCCCAAGTGGCGGCGGGGCTTCCCGTCGGAACGTTGGAGCAGGCCAACGCGCAACTGCGCAGGCTGGCCACCGAGTCGCTGCTGCCGCTATGCCCGCTGGCCCGCGCCCAGGCGCCGGCCCTGACCACCACGCCATCCGCCACACCGACACCCGAGCCGGGCGCGGAAACGTCAGTCCCGCAAGAGCCCCCGGCAAGCCCGTCGCCGACGGCGCCGGCTGCGCCCACCGTCACCGCGCTCTCCCCGCCGCCACCCCAGCCGGGCACCGACTGCCGGACTCCGGAATGACGACGCAGCCGCAGGCGCCCGTCACTGTCACACCCTCGTTGCCGAACCGTCGCAATGCCGAGCTGATGCTGCTGTGTTTCGCCACGGTGATCACGGCGGCTGCGTTCGCCATAGTGCAGGCCAACCAGGAACGCGGACTCAGCTGGCAGCTGCTGAACTACGCGGTGGGCTTCCTGGTGGTGTTCGCCGTTGCGCATCTGGCGATCAGACGCTATGCCCCGTACGCAGATCCGTTGCTGTTGCCGGTCGTGGCGCTACTCAACGGGCTGGGCCTGGTGATGATTCACCGGCTCGATCTCGACGAGCGGCTGGCCGAGGGGAGTGGCCGCGCCGTTACCAACCCGCAGATCCTGTGGACGCTGCTGGGCGTGGGCGCCTTTTCCTTCGTGGTGATCGCGCTGAAAGACCACCGCCAACTCGCGCGGTACGGCTACGTGTGCGGGCTCACCGGCCTGATCATCCTGGCCATCCCCGGGCTGCTGCCGAAATCGCTGTCCGAGCAGAACGGCGCGAAGATCTGGATTCGGTTGCCGGGCTTCTCTATTCAGCCCGCTGAGTTTTCGAAGATCCTACTGCTGATCTTCTTTTCCGCGGTCCTGGTGGCCAAGCGCGGACTGTTCACCAGCGCGGGCAAGCACGTGCTGGGGATGGACCTGCCGCGTCCGCGCGACCTGGCCCCGTTGTTGGGCGCGTGGGTGACGTCGATCGCGGTCATGGTCTTCGAAAAGGACTTGGGCACATCGCTTTTGCTGTATGCGTCATTCCTTGTGGTGGTTTACCTGGCCACGCAGCGGTTCAGCTGGGTGGTGCTCGGGCTGACGTTGTTCGCACTGGGAAGCGCGGTGGCCTATTTCGCTTTCGGTCACGTCCGGATCCGCGTACAGACCTGGCTGGATCCGTTCGCCGACCCCGACGGCGCCGGCTATCAGATCGTGCAGTCGCTGTTCAGCTTCGCCACCGGGGGAGTCTTCGGCACCGGGCTGGGTAATGGCCAGCCGGACACGGTCCCCGCTGCGGCAACGGATTTCATCACCGCGGCGTTCGGAGAAGAGCTCGGGTTAGTGGGGCTGGCCGGCCTGCTGATGCTGTACACCATCGTGATCGTCCGCGGGATGCGGACCGCGATCGCCGTGCGCGACAGCTTCGGCAAGCTGCTGGCGGCGGGCCTGGCGTCGGCGCTGGCGATCCAACTGTTCATCGTCGTCGGCGGCGTCACCAACCTCATTCCGCTGACCGGTCTGACCACACCGTGGCTGTCCTACGGTGGCTCGTCGCTGGTGGCCAACTATGTGTTGCTGGCGATCCTGGTGCGCATCTCCCACGCCGCGCGGCGCCCGTTTCGCAACAAGCCGCGTAACACCTCTCCGATCGCCGGAGCCCACACCGAGGTGATCGAGAAGGTATGAACACCTCGCTACGCCGGATATCGATGAGCGTGATGGCGCTGATCGTGCTGCTGCTGTTCAACGCCACGCTCACACAGGTCTTCACCGCCGACGGGCTGCGCTCCGATCCGCGCAACCAACGAGTGCTGATGGACGAGTACTCCCGGCAGCGCGGCCAGATCACCGCCGGCGGCCAATTGCTGGCGTACTCGGTGGCCACCGACAGCCGCTTCCGTTTTCTGCGGGTGTATCCCAACGCCGCGGTCTACGCCCCGATCACCGGCTTCTATTCGCTGCGCTACTCCAGCACCGGCCTCGAGCGCGCGGAGGACCCGTTGCTCAACGGATCCGATCAGCGCCTGTTCGGCCGGCGACTGGCCGACTTCTTCACCGGCCGCGATCCCCGCGGCGGCACCGTGGACACCACCATCAGCCCGCGTATCCAGCAGGCCGGTTGGGACGCGATGCAGCAGGGCTGTAACGGGCCGTGCCGCGGCGCGGTGGTAGCTCTGGAGCCGTCGACCGGGAAGATTCTGGCAATGGTGTCATCGCCGTCGTTCGACGCCAACCAGCTCGCCTCGCATGACCCTGAGCAGCAGGCGAAGACGTGGCAGCAATTGCGCGACGATCCACACTCGCCGATGATCAACCGCGCGATCTCCCAGACGTATCCCCCCGGGTCGACGTTCAAGGTGATCACCACGGCGGCGGCCCTGCAGAACGGCGCAACCGAGGACGACGAGCTGACCGCGGCCTCGTCGATTCCGCTGCCGGACAGCACCGCCAGCCTGGAAAACTACGGCGGTCAGCCATGCGTCGACGCCGAAACCGTCACGCTGCGTGAGGCATTCGCCCGGTCCTGCAACACGGCCTTCGTCCAGCTGGGCCTGCTCACCGGGACCGACGCCCTGCGCGGCATGGCCCGATCGTTCGGACTGGACACTGTCCCGGACCCGACGCCGCTGCAAGTCGCCGAGTCGACCGTCGGGCCGATTCCCGACGCCGCCGCACTGGGCATGTCGAGCATCGGTCAGAAGGACGTCGCGCTGACGCCGCTGGAGAATGCGGTCGTTGCGGCTACCATCGCCAATGCCGGCGTCACCATGCAGCCCTACCTGGTCGACAGCCTGCAGGGACCAGACCTGGCCAACATCGGCACGACCGCGCCGCATCAACAGCGCCGTGCCGTGTCCCCGCAGGTCGCGGCTAAGCTGACTGAGTTGATGGTCGGCGCCGAGAATGTGACACAGCAGAAAGGGGCGATCCCCGGCGTGCAGATCGCATCCAAGACTGGTACTGCGGAGCACGGCACCGACCCGCGCCACACACCACCGCACGCGTGGTACATCGCTTTTGCACCCGCGAAGGCGCCGAAAGTCGCCGTTGCGGTGCTCGTAGAGGGGACGGCAGACGGCGGTAGTCCATCGGCGACCGGGGGCGCGCTTGCCGCACCGATCGGGCGCGCCGTCATCGAGGCCGCGCTGCAGGGAGGACCATGAGCCCGCGAGTAGGTGTGACGCTGTCCGGCCGCTACCGCCTGCAGCGACTGATTGCCACCGGCGGCATGGGTCAGGTGTGGGAGGCCGTCGACAGTCGACTGGGTCGTCGCGTCGCCGTCAAAGTGCTCAAGGCTGAGTTCTCGCAGGACTCCGAATTCATCGAGCGTTTCCGGGTCGAGGCGCGGACCACCGCGATGCTCAACCACCCCGGCATCGCCAGCGTGCACGACTACGGCGAGACGCAGATGGACGGCGAGGGCCGCACCGCCTATCTGGTGATGGAGCTGGTCAACGGCGAGCCACTGAACTCGGTGCTCAAACGGACCGGACGGCTGTCGCTGCGGCACACCCTGGACATGCTCGAGCAGACCGGCCGCGCGCTGCAGGTCGCGCACGCCGCCGGCCTGGTGCATCGCGACGTCAAACCGGGCAACATCCTGATTACCCCGACCGGCCAGGTGAAGATCACCGACTTCGGTATCGCCAAAGCCGTCGACGCAGCTCCGGTGACCCAGACCGGCATGGTGATGGGCACCGCCCAGTACATCGCCCCCGAGCAGGCGCTGGGTCATGACGCGACCCCGTCGAGCGACGTGTATGCGCTGGGAGTTGTTGGCTACGAAGCGGTTTCAGGCAAGCGCCCGTTCACCGGTGACGGCGCCCTGACCGTGGCGATGAAGCACATCAAAGAGCCGCCGCCGCCGCTGCCCGCGGACCTGCCGCCGAATGTGCGCGAGCTGATCGAGATCACCCTGGTGAAGAACCCGGGCATGCGCTACCGCAGCGGGGGACCGTTCGCCGACGCGGTCGCCGCCGTGCGCGCCGGACGCCGACCGCCGCGGCCGAACCAGGCCGCCGGCAGCGCGCGCGCCACACCGGCAGCCATCCCGTCGGGATCGCCGACCCGGGCCGCGGCCGCCGCCACCACCCGGGCACCCGCCGCCCGTCGCACGCGGCCGACTACCGGCGGCCACCGCACCCCGCCGCCACGGCGCACCTTCTCGTCCGGTCAGCGCGCACTGCTGTGGGCCGCCGGCGTGCTGGGCGCTCTGGCGATCATCATCGCGATCCTCATCGTGATGAACTCGCACAACAACAATTCGCAGCAGCAACCCTCCGCACCCACCGTGACCGACACCGGAGCACCGCCCAGCAAGTCCGAATCGGCGCCGGCGCATCCAACTAATTGGACGTACCGGGGGGTAACGGGTAATCCTGGAGGGCAATGCAACCTGCCCACCCCCAGGCGGGCGCCCGCGTGGACCTTCTCGTGCGCGGCAGCGTCCCAACACGAGAAACCGCGATGACGACCCCGCAGCACCTGTCCGAACGCTACGAACTTGGTGAGATCCTCGGCTTCGGTGGCATGTCCGAGGTTCATTTGGCCCGGGATGTCCGGCTGCACCGAGACGTAGCGGTCAAGGTGCTGCGCGCCGACCTGGCCCGCGACCCCAGTTTCTACCTGCGCTTCCGACGTGAGGCGCAGAACGCCGCGGCGCTCAACCATCCCGCGATCGTCGCGGTGTACGACACCGGCGAGGCGGAGACGGCCGCCGGGCCGCTGCCCTACATCGTGATGGAGTACGTCAACGGCGTGACGCTGCGCGACATCGTCCACACCGACGGACCGATGACGCCCACCCGCGCCATCGAAGTCATCGCCGACGCCTGCCAGGCGCTGAACTTCTCACACCAGCACGGCATCATCCACCGCGACGTCAAGCCGGCCAACATCATGATCAGCACCACCAACGCGGTCAAGGTGATGGATTTCGGCATCGCGCGCGCCCTGTCCGACAGCGGTAACAGCGTCACCCAGACCGCCGCGGTGATCGGTACGGCGCAATACCTTTCACCCGAGCAGGCCCGAGGCGACACCGTCGACGCCCGTTCCGACGTCTACTCGTTGGGCTGCGTGCTCTACGAAATGCTCACCGGCGAACCACCTTTCGTCGGTGACTCGCCGGTCGCGGTGGCCTACCAGCACGTCCGCGAAGACCCGGTGCCGCCGTCGCGGCGCTACGAAGGCATCTCCGCCGACCTGGACGCCGTGGTGCTCAAGGCGCTGGCCAAGAACCCCGAGAACCGCTACCAGACCGCCGCCGAGATGCGCACCGACCTGATTCGGGTGCACAACGGTGAACCGCCGGAGGCGCCCAAGATCCTCACCGACGCCGACCGCTCGTCGCTGATGGCTGCGCCGCATTCGTCCGACTCGGCGAGCACTGACCAATCCGCTGCCCCGTCAGCAGCTCGACTTCACCCGCGAGCGCGCTGCCGGCTCGGTGAGCCGCTGGGTGATCGCCGTCGCAGCGCTGGCGGTGCTGACCGTGGTCGTGACGATCCTGATCAACACGTTCGGCGGCGGCATGCGCAACGTGCAGATCCCCGACGTCCGCAATCAAGCATCGGCCGACGCGATCGCCGCGCTGCAGAACCATGGCTTCAAGACCCGCACCCAGCAGAAGCCCGACTCGACCGTCCCGCCCGACCACGTCATCGGCACCGATCCGGGCGCTAACACCAAAGTCGGTGCCGGCGAGCTGGTTACGGTCAATGTGTCGACCGGTCCCGAGCAGCGCGAGGTGCCCGACGTCTCGTCGCTGAGCTACGCAGCGGCGGTCAAGAAGCTCAAGGCCGCCGGCTTCGGCCGCTTCAAGCAGGTCAACTCGCCGTCGACGCCGGAGACGAAAGACAAGGTCATCGGCACCAACCCGCCGGCCAACCAGACGTCGGCGATCACCAACGAGATCGCGGTCATCGTCGGCTCGGGTCCGTCGAGCAAGCAGGTTCCCGATGTCGCCGGGCAGACCGCCGACGAGGCCCAGAAGAACCTGACGGTGTACGGCTTTTCCAAGTTCGCTCAGGCAGCGGTGGACAGCCCCCGGCCGGCCGGCGCCGTGATCGGCACGAATCCGCCTGCGGGAGCCAATGTTCCGGTCGACACGGTGGTCGAGCTACAGGTGTCCAAGGGCAACCAATTCGTGATGCCCGATGTCAGCGGAATGTTCTGGACGGACGCCGAACCGCGGTTGCGCGCGCTGGGCTGGACCGGGGTGCTGGACCGGGGCCCCGACGTGGACGCGGGCGGCTCGCAACACAACCGGGTGGTGTACCAGAGCCCGAGCGCGGGTCAGGGCACCAACAAAGACGGCAGCATCACGCTGAAGTTCGGTCAATAGCCGAGTCGTAATGCCGGACGGCGGCCAGGCTGTCCACCAACTCGCTTTCCAACTTGCGCACCAACCCGTCGTCGCGGACCTGCCCGCAGTCGGCCAGCCAGTTGGCCAGCATCCGATGCCCGCCCTCGGTGAGGATCGACTCCGGGTGGAACTGAACGCCGTGGATCGGCAATTCCGCGTGCCGGACCCCCATGATGATGCCGCTCTGGGTGCGGGCCGTCACCTCGAGTTCGGCGGGCAGCGTCTCGGGCATGATCGTCAGCGAGTGGTACCTGGTGGCGGTGAAAGGATCCGGAAGCCCTTGCAGCACACCGGTGTTCGTGTGATACACGCTACTGGTCTTGCCGTGCAGTAATTCGGGCGCCCGGTCCACGGTGGCCCCGAAGGCCACACCGATGGCCTGGTGGCCGAGGCAGACACCCAGCAGCGGGGTGTTCGCCGCGGCGCAGGCCCGCACCAGATCGATCGACGCGCCGGCGCGCTCGGGGGTGCCCGGGCCGGGGCTCAGCAGGATGCCGTCCACCTCGGCGGCGGTTGCTGCGGGGTCGGACAGCCGGGGGTCGTCGTTGCGCCACACCGTCGCCTCGACACCCAACTGGCCCAGGTACTGCACCAGGTTGAAGACGAAGCTGTCGTAGTTGTCGACGACCAAGATCTGCATCGTCCCAGGTTACTTAATCGCAGGTGGGCTCAGTAACCGACCGGGCCGGCGGGCTCGGCGTAGTGCATCCGCACCGGCTCGGTGTGCCCCACGACGTGGGCGTCGGACGACGGCGTGTTCGGTGTAGCCGAGACCGAACCGCACCACGTACTGCTTGTACAGGATCACCAGCGGAGCGGCCGCCAATGCCGCCTGCATGGCCGTGGCGTCGCCGATCGCGGTGACTCGTGTACGGCGGGCTGTAGGTCCGGCCGTTGAGCAGCAGCGTGTTGCCCACGCAGCGGGCCACCGAGGTGGCGATGATGCGCTGGTCCTGCATCTGGATGGCCTCGGCGCCCGCGCTCCACAACGCGTTGAGGACGGCCTGGATGTCCTGCTGGTGTACGACCAGGTCGTCGGGGGAGGCGTCGCGGGGGAATCGGCCGTTGGCGTCGCGCTGTGCGTCGTTGAGCGTGACGGTCAGGCCCGGCCCGTGCACGGGATCCAGCCCCGCGTCGCCGGCCAGCTCGCGCCGACCGCCGCAGCATCGCCGCCAGCGCGGCGTCGGGGGATCGGCCGTGGGTGGAGTCGATCGTGTTGGCCAGCCGATCGCGGTCGGTGGTCAGCCGGTCGACGGCGGACTGTTCGCTGCGCACCAGGTCGACCAGCCGGGGCGCGTCGCTGCGCCGGATCTCGCCGCCGCGGGACACCCCGTGCGTGGCCCCGAGCATCAGGCCGGCCAACAGGCACACCACCGGAACGCCCACCCGCCACGGCGACGGGCGGCGTTCCTCGTCGCTGTCGCGCGGCGCGACGAGCCAGGGGATGCGTGCCATCGGCTCTCCGTCCGCTGCTGGTGAGTGCGTTACGCTCGTCGTTGCACCCGCCCTGCCTACCGTAGCTCCGAGTTATACCCGAGGTAGAAATGCCCAAGTCCAAAGTTCGCAAGAAGAACGACTTCACCGCCAGCCCGGTGAGCCGCACCCCGGTCAAGGTCAAGGCCGGCCCGTCCAGCGTGTGGTTCGTGGTGCTGTTCTGCGGCTTGATGCTGATCGGGTTGATCTGGCTGATGGTGTTCCAGCTGGCCGCCACGGACCCGACGCGCCCTCGCTGCTGACTGGATGGCCGAGCTGGGGCCGTGGAACTACGCCATCGCGTTTGCTTTCATGATCAGTGGGTTGTTGCTCACGATGCGGTGGCGGTAGGCCCGGTCGCGATCTTGATGCGCCCATTCGCCGGTCGGCGCGTTCTGAGCCAGCAACCAGTGAGAGACCAGATCACACGCGTGTGATTCATCCCCATTGTGGATAGCGCCTGTGGATAACCCCATCGGCAGTGGTAGACACCCCTAGGAGCCTCGTGCAGCAAACACAGTGGGCGCCGTCCGCGGCCGGAATCGCAGCTTGCGGGCTCGCCGGAATTGTGATGGCTACCACATGTGTGACCGTCGTCACAGATGCCCCCGGGCCGGCTTTTGCTGGGCATTGCCGCGGCCGGACTGATCTTGTTTGCAGGCGGAACGTGGCGCGCGCGGCCAAAGCTGGCAATCACCGACGGCGGCCTGCAGGTCGGCGGCTGGATCCGGCCGCAACACCTGCGGCGACCCGACATCAAGATCATCCGGATCACCGAGTTCCGCCGGATCGGGCGCAAGATGCGGCTGCTGGAGATCGACGCCAACGACGGTCGGCTGTTCGTCTTCTCCCGCTGGGACCTCGGCACCGACCCGCTGGACGTGCTCGACGCGCTGACCGCGAACGGCTACGCGGGTTCCTGACTCGCCCATTCCGCGAACGCGCCAGGGTCGTGGACCGACAATCGCAGCCCGGCGTCTCGCAGGCAGGCGTCAGGAGATGGTGATCGACTCGATGACGACCGGCTCGGAGGGACGGTCGCCGGGGCCGGTAGCGGTGTTGGCGATGGCGTCGACGACCTCCTGCGAGTCCGCGTCGACGACCTCGCCGAAGATGGTGTGCTTGCGGTTCAGGTGCGGGGTCTTGCCGACGGTGATGAAGAACTGCGAGCCGTTGGTGCCCGGGCCCGCGTTGGCCATCGCCAGCAGGTAGGGCTTGTCGAACTGCAGCTCGGGGTGGAACTCGTCGGCGAACTTGTAGCCGGCGTCGCCGCGGCCGGTGCCGGTGGGGTCGCCGCCCTGGATCATGAAGCCGCTGATCACCCGGTGGAAGACCACGCCGTCGTAGAACGGGCCCGAGCTTCCGCCGGAGGCGTTCTCGGTCGTGTACTCCTTGGTGCCCTGGGCCAGACCCACGAAGTTGGCGACGGTCTTGGGGGCGTGGTTTCCGAACAGCGCGATCTTGATGTCGCCGCGGTTGGTGTGCAGGGTGGCAGTGGCGGTCTGAATCGGGCTGGTAGTCACGGGATCACAGTCTGCCATCACGCGTCCGCCCCGCCGGACATCCGGTGCCCGTAGCCCGTGTGGCAGTCTGAACGTATTCCCGAGGCGGTCCTGCGAAAGGGCGAGATATGCGCGCTAAGAACCACATCCGGTTGACCCCGCGGGAGCGGCTGAGCCGCGGTCTGACCTACACGGCGGTCGGACCGGTCGACGTGACGCGCGGCGTGATCGGGCTCGGCGCCCACTCCGCCCAGGCCGGCGCGTCCAGCCTGCGCCGCCGCTACCACGAGGGCCGGCTGGCCCGCGACATCCAGAGCGCCCAGGAGGCGTTGGTCCAGGAGTTGGCGGCCGCGCAGGAAGTCGTCACGGGCCTGCCCGAAGCGCTCGCCCAGGCGCGTCGGTCCCAGCGACGCAAGCCGCGGCCCTGGTGCTGGCCGGAGCCGCCGTGGTCGTGCTCGCCGCCGGCGCGGCCGCGTTCTCGATCGTCCGCCGCTCGTCGCAGCCGGAGCCGTCGCCGCTGCCGCCCAGCGTCGACGTCGACCACCGCCCCTGACACTCCGTGGGTTGGCGACGGTACGAGGGCAGGGCGCTCGCGGACGCCGCCCTGAGCGGCGAAGCGCGCGACACCGAACTCGAAGCGTTCATCCGGCTGGACAACTCGCACCTGTGCGACGTCCGGTTGGAGAGTGCGACTGAAACCGAGGAGCCACGCCCTGTCGCGGCGGTGGTACCAGGTGACTTATCTGGCCGATGACGGCGCGGGCGGCGAAGACGCGGATTGTGGAGCCTAGGAGATTCGAACTCCTGACATCTGCCTTGCAAAGGCAGCGCTCTACCAACTGAGCTAAGGCCCCTCGGGCTGACCATCGATCTGGTCGGCGGCCACGTGCCAGACCTCGACGCCGCGTTGAGACCGGATCACCACCGCCAGCACCGCGATCGCTGCCAGCGGCAACACCAGTCTCACGAAACGTCTTGGCGAACACATGGTTGTGGGCCTAGGAGGACTCGAACCTCCGACCTCTTCGTTATCAGCGAAGCGCTCTAACCACCTGAGCTATAGGCCCGCACGCGCACACGGACGAGCGACGAGGTTACCGCACCCGAGCGTCTGCGCCCAAAACGCTAGTCCCGGTCGGCCAGCGTCACCTCGACGCCGCCGATCAAGTCGGTGGTCAAGTTGTAGATGAACGCGCCGATCGTGGCCACCGCGGTCAGCAGGACGATGTTCACCAAACCGATCAGCACCGCGCCGCCGAAGATCGTGCCGCTGGACACCAACTCGGCGCTGCCGCTGGTGTTGTTCAGCAGATCGCCGACGTTGCTGTTGAGCTTGCTCCACACGCCCATGCCGCCGAGCACCAGGTACAGGAACGCGACCGCGATCATCCAGACGAAGAACAACGCCACCGACAGCACCAGCGAGACCTTCAACGTGCTCCACGGATCGACGCGGCGGATCTGCATGCTGGCGCGCACCGGGCCGGCCGGCCGCGACGACACCTGGATGCGGCCTTCCGATCGAACCGGCGCGGTCATGGCTCGTCCGGCCGATCCGCTGGCTTGCGTTGTCCGGCACGGGGAATCGGGCCGGACAGGTCGGGCAGTTCGCTGGCGTAAGCATCGCTCTGCCGGCTCTCGTTCTGCGGGGGAGCCGGTGCCGGCTCGGCCTCGGGTGGTGGGGTTTTGGCCGCGCCCGGCGCGGCGCGTGCCGGAGATGAACCGGTTCAAGCCGCGCCTCGGCGTTGGGTGCGGTGCCGCCGCGGCCGGGCTGGCGCTGTTGCGCCGGCGACGGGCGGGCAGCGGGCCGCTTGCGTGGCGTCGCGGCCGCGTCAGCGCAGCCAGTCCCGTTCGGGCCGTCGCCCGGTCCGGAATGGCCCGGCTCGTTCGGTGACGTCACCCACAGCTCCTAACTGTGCACCCGCCGCCGGGGCGGTCGGCATCGCTTACGCCTCGGCGTCGACTCCTCGCCGTCGTTGGCGTCCTCAGCCTCTTCGGCGTTGCGTGCAACGGCTAACAGTGTGTCGCCCTCGCCCAAGTTCATCAACCGAACACCCTTGGTCTGCCGCCCGGCCTTACGGACCTGCTTGGCCATCGTCCGGATCACTCCGCCGCCGGAGGTGATCGCGAACACCTCGCTGTCGTCGTCGACGATCAACGCTCCCACCAGCTTGCCACGACGGGTGTCGTACTGGATCGTCAGGATGCCTTTGCCGCCGCGGCCCTGGGCGGTGTACTCCTCGATCGCGGTGCGCTTGGAATACCCGCCAGCCGTCGCGACCAGCAGGAACGTGCCTTCGCGGACGACGTTCAGCGACAGCAGTTAGTCGTCGGCGTTGAACCGCATGCCCTGCACACCCGAGGTCGCCCGGCCCATCGGCCGCAGCGCCTCGTCGGTCGCGGAGAACCGGATCGACTGTCCGTTGGCCGACACCAGCAGCAGGTCTTCCTCGGCAGAGCACAGCACCGCCCCGACCAGCTCGTCGCCGTCGCGCAGATTGACCGCGACGATGCCGCCGGACCGGTTCGAGTCGAAGTCGGTCAGCTTGGTCTTCTTGACCAGCCCGTTGCGGGTGGCCAGCACCAGATAGGGCGCGTCCTCGTAGCTCTTGATCTGGATGACCTGGGCGATGCGCTCCTCGGGCTGGAACGCCAACAGGTTCGCGACGTGCTGTCCGCGCGCGATACGGGAGGCCTCCGGCAGGTCGTAGGCCTTGGCCCGGTACACCCGGCCCTGGGTGGTGAAGAACAGGATCCAGTCGTGCGTGGAGCACACGAAGAAGTGCCGCACGATGTCGTCCTGCTTCAGCCCGGCGCCCTGGACGCCCTTGCCGCCGCGCTTCTGGCTGCGGTACAGGTCGGTCTTGGTGCGCTTGGCGTAGCCGGTTTCGGTGATGGTGACGACGACGTCCTCGCGGGTGATCAGATCCTCGTCGGCGACGTCGCCGTCGGCGGCGATGATCCGGGTACGACGGTCGTCGCCGTACTTCTCGACGAGCTCGACGAGCTCGTCGTGCACGATCGCGCGCTGCCGCTCCGGCTTGGCCAGGATGTCCTCCAGGTCGGCGATCTCGGCCTCGATCTTGGCCAGGTCGTCGACGATGCGCTGGCGCTCCAGGGCGGCCAGGCGGCGCAGCTGCATGTCCAGGATCGCCTGCGACTGGATCTCGTCGATGTCGAGCAGCTCGATCAGGCCGGCGCGGGCGATGTCGACGGTCTCCGACGCGCGGATCAACGCGATCACCTCGTCAAGCGCGTCGAGCGCTTTGACCAAACCGCGCAGGATGTGGGCGCGCTCGTTGGCCTTGCGCAACCGGTAGGTGGTGCGACGGACGATGACGTCGAGTTGGTGCTCGACGTAGTAGCGGATCATCTGGTCGATGCCGCAGCGTGCGCGGTACACCGTCGACGATCGACAGCATGTTGGCGCCGAAGCTGGTCTGCAGCTGGGTGTGCTTGTAGAGGTTGTTCAGCACCACCTTGGCCACGGCGTCGCGCTTGATCTCGACGACGATGCGCAGACCGACGCGGTCGCTGCTCTGGTCCTCGATGTTGGAGATGCCGGCCAGCTTGCCGTCGCGGACCTGATCGGCGATCGAGGTGATGAAGTTGTCGTGGTTGACCTGGTACGGCAATTCGGTGATCACGATCGAGGTGCGCCCGCGCGAATCTTCTTCTACCTCAACGACTCCGCGCATCCGGATGGACCCGCGGCCGGTGGTGTAGGCGTCGTGGATGCCCTGGGATCCGACGATCAGACCGGGGTGGGGAAGTCCGGACCCTTGACCCGCTCGCAGACCGCGGCCAGCGTGGCCTCTTCGTCGGCCTCGTGGTTCTCCAGGCACCAGAAGACGGCCTCGGCGAGCTCGCGCAGGTTGTGCGGCGGGATGTTGGTCGCCATGCCGACCGCGATGCCGCCGGAACCGTTGGCCAGCAGGTTGGGGAACCGGCTCGGCAGAACGGTCGGCTCCTGCACCCGGCCGTCGTAGTTCGGAATGAAATCGACTGTCTCCTCGTCGATTTCGCGCAGCATCTCCATCGCGAGCGGAGTCAGCCGCGCCTCGGTGTTGTGGCTGACGAAGCCATTGGTGATGAATGCGTGATCGTCGGTGTCGACCCGGAGGCTGTACACCGGCTGTACACCTGCCTCGGCCACCGCGGCGACGCGCGCATAGTAGAAGCGGCCATCGGTCAGTTCGGTTGCGATGGCGCGCACATCGGGATCGGCGATGTGCGAGAGGATCTCGTCGCCATCGCGCTGCCATCGCTGACATGCGATCCACGTTGTGGCGATTCAACCAATCGCTATCGACCCAGCGAGCCGCCCGCAGTGCTTGCGGATAAATCGCGCTAACCCAGGGACGTGGTCGCTATCCATGCCTGCGCAAGGCGGCATCGACGTCAAGATACCGACCAGCTTCGTCCTGCTTAGCGCCGCCGAAGCCGATTTGGCTGGCAAATAGCTCAGCCTGGCGCGGTTGGTAATGACTACCTTGTGCTCGCCAATCAGCATGCCGGTAACGCTTCGATACGACCCCGAACTCCAACAGCATCTGCTGGACGTCCTTCGCGCAGCCGCTCGCTTCGTGTTGAATAGGAAATTTGAATCGTGTTGCGCGGCAGTCGCGAGCACGAGCCGTCGCCTTCGAAAAGCGCCTGCAGAAACACCCGCTTCACCGCCGCGGCTGAGTTCCACAGCCATTCTGGAACAATCTTGTGCGCGCGACCGCTGGTTAGTTAACTCGCCGAGCCGGGTCTGGCTTCAACGCGCTGAGGTTCTAGATATCGAGTTCATGCAGCAGTCGAGCCCGACGCGATGCGTGCGCTCGTATACATACCGCTGTCCGCCGACTACCGCGTCGTACGCCGCCACCACCGTGGCGAAGTAATCGCGGTCGAGATTGTTGAAGCCAGGCGCGCTTCTCGGAGACGAAGCCCTCGCTGATGAACGCGCCCAGCAGAAGGGCTTCCATGGTGGGCTGCCAGTCAGCGGGGCCCAGTTCGATCGGGCGGTGTGCGTTGGAAGACGACATGGTCAGCCGGCCCGGATTTCCTCGAGATCAGCTTCCACAGCAGAGTCGGTACTCCACCGACATCGACTAGACACAGCAGCGGGTGGTTCGAGCGTTCCGGTGACTTCGTAACCCTCAGCGGTGCGCACGGTATATGTCTGATGTTCACCCGAGTGGAACAGTCGGTCGGCCACAACCGGGATTCCCGTGCCGGTCAAGGACTTTCATGTCCACCACGTTGTCGCGAATCAGGACGCGCACCGGGAACGATGTCGGTCGATGCCGCGCCGACTGCCCCAGCGGCAGGCGCACTAATGAATCGCCGGTGACGCAGTACCGCATGGCGGCTGGCGGGTCGTTGCCCGGCGAGCCGAAGTTGCCCTGCCCGTCGACCAGTGGGTAGCGCAGCGACCACGGCTGCGCCATCCGCACCAGGGTGTCGTAGATCGACGAGTCGCCGTGCGGGTGGTAGTTACCCATCGTCTCGGCAACGGAGCGTGCGGATTTCGCGTGTCCGCGGTCCGGGCGGAACCCGGAGTCGAACATCGCGTACAGCACCCGGCGGTGCACCGGCTTGAGGCCGTCACGCACTTCGGGCAGTGCGCGGCCGACGATCACGCTCATCGCGTAGTCGATGTAGCTGCGCTGCATCTCGTGCTGAATATCCACCGGTTCGATGCGGTCGCCGGCTTCGTCGCTCGGCGGCAAAGTGGTGTCAGTCATGTGTTCCTCGTTCGGTCAGCTGGCGTCTCGACTTCGTTAAACATCCAGGAAGCGAACGTCTTTGGCGTTACGGGTGATGAAGCTGCGCCGGGCTTCGACGTCCTCGCCCATCAGGATGGAGAACAACTCGTCGGCCGCGGCGGCGTCGTCGAGGGTGATCTGTCGCAGCACCCGCACGGACGGGTCCATGGTGGTCTCCCACAGCTCCTTGGCGTCCATCTCGCCCAGACCCTTGTATCGCTGAATACCGTCCTCGGTGTTGATCTTTCGGCCCGCCTCCCTGCCCGGCCTCCAGCAGCCCGTCGCGTTCGCGGTCGGAGTAGGCGAATTCTGGCTCGCTGCGCTGCCACTTCAGCTTGTACAGCGGCGGCTGGGCCAGAAATACGTGGCCGTTTTCGATCAGCGGTCGCATGAACCGGAACAACAACGTCAGCAGCAGTGTCGAGATGTGCTGGCCGTCGACGTCCGCGTCGGCCATCAGCACGATCTTGTGATACCGCAGCTTGGTGAGGTCGAACTCGTCGTGGATTCCGGTGCCCAGCGCGGTGATGATCGCCTGCACTTCAGTGTTTTTCAGCACCCGGTCGATGCGGGCCTTCTCGACGTTGATGATCTTGCCGCGCAACGGGAGAATCGCCTGGAACATCGAGTCGCGGCCGCTCTTCGCCGAGCCACCGGCCGAATCACCCTCCACCACATACACTTCCGACTTGCGCGGGTCGGTGGAGCGGCAGTCGGCCAGCTTGCCGGGCAGCCCGCCGATATCGGTTGCGCTCTTGCGTCGCACCAACTCTCGGGCCTTACGGGCGGCCATCCGAGCCTGCGCCGACGAAACCGCCTTGTTGACCACCGTCTTGGCATCGGCGGGGTTGGCCTCGAACCAGTGCGACAGCTTCTCGTTGCACGCCTTCTGCACAAACGATTTGACCTCGGTGTTGCCCAACTTCGTCTTGGTCTGGCCCTCGAACTGCGGCTCACTGACCTTGACCGAGATCACCGCGGCCAGGCCCTCGCGAATGTCATCGCCGGTGAGGTTGGCGTCCTTTTCTTTCAGCAGCTTCTTGTCTTTGGCGTACCTGTTCACCACCGTGGTCAACGCGCTGCGGAAGCCCTCCTCGTGGGTACCGCCCTCGTGCGTGTTGATGGTGTTGGCGAAGGTGTGCACCGACTCCGAATAGCCGGCGTTCCACTGCATCGCGATCTCGACCTCGTGGCCGGGACCCTTGCCGGAGAAGTCCACGATGCTGGAGTGGATCGGGTTCTTGGTCCGGTTGATGTGCTTGACGAAGTCGACCAATCCGCCCGGGTAGCAGAAGGTGCGGTGCTTGACCTTATGCGGCGCAGCCGATTCCGCGATTTTTTCCTCCGCGGACTTCGGGGCCTCGGCGGTATCGCTGACAATTTCGTCGACGACTTCTTCTCTGGTCACCCGCTCGTCGGTGAGGTTGATCGTCAGGCCCTTGTTGAGGAAGGCCATCTCCTGCAGCCGGCGGGCCACCGTCTCGAAGTCGTAGTTCGTGGTCTCGAAGATGTTCGAATCGGCCCAGAAGCGGATGGTGGTGCCGGTCTTCTTGGTCTTGTCGCCCTTTTTGAGTTCCCCCGGGATGGAGTTGTCGTAGGTCTGAAACCACTCGAAGCCGTCGCGGCTGATATCTGCCTCGAGCCTGCTCGACAGAGCATTGACCACCGACACGCCCACGCCATGCAGGCCGCCCGACACCGTGTAGGCGCCTTCCTCGAATTTGCCGCCGGCGTGCAGAACCGTCATGACGACGTCGACCGTGGGGATTCCGGTGTCGTGCATCTCGACCGGGATGCCGCGGCCGTCGTCGGTGACCTCGACGCCGCCGTCCTCGAGGATGCGTACGTCGACCGTGGTCGCGAACCCTGCCATCGCTTCGTCCACCGCGTTGTCGACGACTTCCCAGACGAGATGGTGCAGGCCGCGCTCACCGGTCGAACCGATGTACATGCCGGGGCGCTTACGTACGGCTTCCAGGCCTTCGAGGACCTTGATGGAATCCTTACCGTACTGTTTTTGGGCAGGCACGTTAGAAGGTCTCCTAGGGTGTTTCGCGGGGATCGCGGGCGTGGGACCGTCGGCCCCGCGCAGATCTCATTCAGTCTACCGCCAAGGTGGTTCCGGACCGATTCTGCGAGGGCGTTTCTACACAGCTATCCGCGCCGTGTGCGGAATTTTTCGATCTGGCTTGCGTCCTGACGCTTGACGATAGGATTTTCCGCGTTGTGACGGCGCTGAAGCGGACTGGCTCCTTCGCGATCAGCCGTATGTGTCGCGCGGCCCGCGCCCGGCGATGTGCAGCGCGGCCCTTGCGCCACGACGGGGCGGTCGGGCCGGTGATCCGCAGGCTGGTCACCACACCGTCGCCGACCTCCGCTGCGATCTTGGCCAGCACCTGGTTCTGGATGATCCGCAACTGGGTGGCCCACGCCGTCGACTCGGCGGTCACGCTGAGGACCCCGTCGCGCAATCCGGTCGGGGTGGCGTGTTCGGAGATCTGCGAGCCGACGACTTTCGGCCACTGGCCGAACACCGCGCCCTCGGCGACCCGCGATGACCATCCTTGTTTTTTCGCGATGTCCCGGGTGGCGCTGGCCAGCGGCTGCGGGTCACGCGAGTCGGGACCCGGACCGGACCAGCGGCGGCGGCTTGCGGCGCCGGCCACCCGACGGGTCGGCGGCAGCCGGCGGCCGCGGCCGACATCTTTGCCTTGGGTGCGGGCGGCGCCGCGGGCTTCCTCCAAGACCCGTCGGACCAGATCCATGCCCTTCATCTCGCTCAGATGCTCGGGCGGTTTCGCGTCGGGTTCCGGTTTTTCGTCGTCGGGTTCCACTGCCTTACTCCTCCTCAGCCGCCACGATTGCGGACGCCGGGCCGGTGTCGTCGTCATTCAGTGTGATGTTGATGCGGTCCGCATCCCAATCGCGGGGAATATCGTCGAGCACCGCGGCGGTGACCAGCACCTGCTCCGCGGATGCGGCCGCGGCGGCCAGCGCCTCGCGGCGGGCGGTGTCGAGTTCGGCGAAAACATCGTCCAGCAGCAACACCGGATCGCTGCCGTCCGCGCGTAACAATTCGTACGCCGCCAGTCGCAGCGCCAGTGCCATCGACCACGATTCCCCGTGGCTTGCAAAGCCTTTCGCGGGTTGATCACCGAGCCGCAGCTCGAGATCGTCACGGTGCGGGCCCACCAGACACACGCCGCGTTCGAGTTCGGCGTCGCGGCGCGCGGCCATTTTCTCCAGCAGCGCCGCCTGCAGCATCTCCACGTCCGGCTGGACCAGTGCTCCGTCGAATCCGCTGGCGTGATACGCGATCGAGGCAGGCCGCGACGCGGGCGCCAGCAGTTGGTAACTCTTCTGCACTTCGGGCGCCAACTCGTTCACCAATGTCATTCGGGCAGCCATCAATTCGGCGCCGTGCGCGGCCAAATGCCCGTCCCACACATCGAGGGTGTCCAGCGCACCGCGGTCGCCGCGGAATCGCGCGCCGGACGCGGACTTCAGTAACGCCGTGCGCTGCCGCAACACTTTGTCGTAATCGGCCCGGATCCCCGCCACCCGCGGGCGCCGCACCGCGGCCAGATCGTCGAGGTATCGCCGGCGATCGCCGGGGTCCCCGCGGACCAATGCCAGGTCTTCCGGCGCGAACAACACCGCGCGCAGCACCCCCACGACTTCGCGTGGGCTGCGCACCGGGGAGCGGTTGAGTCGCGCCTTGTTGGCCCGCCCGGCGGTGATCTCCAGATCGACCGCGCATTCGCGGCCTTCGTTGACAACGATCGTCGACACCACGGCGCGTTGGGCGCCCACTCGCACCAGAGGCGCGTCGGTGGCAACGCGATGCGATCCCAATGTCGACGAATACCAAAGGGCCTCAACAAGATTCGTCTTACCGAAACCGTTGGACCCGACGAACACCGTCCGGCCCGGCGTCAGTTCGAGTTCGACGTTCGCCCAGGACCGAAAGTCACGTAAACCAAGATGGCGGACGTACACCTAACCGCTAACCAGGCAGGCGAACCGGCATCAGCAAGTAGACGTAGTCCGTCTGAAGCGCCGGGAAGGGTCCGCTGTCGGTGGGTTGTGTGTCGTCGCCGGCCGGGCGCAACACCGCGGGACGGCTCGGGGTGGTGAACCCGAACGACACCCGGTCGGAATGCAACGAGCTCAAGCCGTCGGTGAGATAGGTCGGGTTGAACGCGATGGTCAGCGGTTCGCCGGCGAATTCCACCGGAACGTCTTCCTCGGCGCGACCGACATCGTCGGCGCCGGCGGACAGCCGAAGCGTGTCTTCAGAGAATTCCATCCGCACCTGGGCGCCGCGGTCGGCGACCAGCGCCACGCGCTTGATCGCCTCGGTCAACTCGGCCACTCCGACGGTGGCGACCGCCGTGTGTTCGCTGGGCAGCAATTGGCGGAACTTCGGGAACTCCGCATCGAGCAGACGGGTGGTGCTGCGTTTGCCGTTTCCGCTGATACCGAGCAGGCCGTCTTTGCCCACCGACGGACCGGCGCCCAATGACAAGTGCACCTCGGAGCCGTCGGTACCACTCTTGGCTGCTTCGGACAGCGTCTTCGCCGGCACCAATACCGCGGCCTCGACGTCGGGTGCGGCCGCCGACCAGGTGAGCTCGCGAACAGCCAGCCGGAACCGGTCGGTAGCGGCCAAAACCACTGACTGACCAGAGATTTCGACCCTGATGCCGGTCAGCATCGGCAGCGTGTCATCGCGCCCGGCCGCGACGGCCACCTGGCCGATCGCCTCGGCGAACACGTCCGCCGACAGCGCACCCGTCTCGTCGGGCAGCGTCGGCAGTGTCGGGTAATCCTCGACGGCCATCGTCGGGAGGGAGAACTTCGCACTTCCGCAGGCCAGCGAAACCCTGGTGCCCTCGACCTGCACGTCGACCGGCTTGTTCGGCAGCGCCCGGGTAATGTCAGAAAGCAGTCGCCCCGAGACCAAAGCTGTTCCCGGAGAAGCGATTTCAGCCGCCAGCCGAACCTCGGCGGACACTTCGTAGTCGAATCCGGAGATCGTCAAGCCATCATCGGAGCCGGTCAACAGCACGCCGGCCAATACCGGCACCGTCGGCCGGGACGGCAGGGTCCGTGCTACCCACGCCACTGCGTCAGCGAAGTCGTCGCGCACCAGGCGGAACTTCAAGTCGGTCAGGCCGACGGCGGTCGTCGCCACGTCCATTGCGTCCCTTCAATCACCTCGAACAGCAAGGCTAACTTCAGCGGCTCCACCCCTGTGAGGCGCGGTGATCCCCGCCGACGGACGCCCGTGCCCGTAATCGTTCCGACGACCTAACCGGCTGTCGAACCACAACCGTAGAGCGTCCGGGGCCATCTTGAAAGCTAATCGCAAGCAGTGACACGTGGGTCTTTCGAGGCTCTGACCCAAGGTGCGGAGCGGCTCGTCCCCAACCCCTTTTTCTGAATAACAAACTATGTAGAGATTTCAATAACAGTAATAAGGCCTGTGCACGTTGTGGACAGCATGGCGTCTGCGCTGCTGAGGGTGCCGACCGGGTTGTGGATGACACGCGGCCGGATTGTGTGGTTCGTGTGCAGCGGTTGGGGAGCGCTCGCGGTTGTGGACGGACCGGATGTTCGCATGACAAGTGTGCGCAGTTTGCGCACAGGGGTATCCACAGCCTTGGGCTGTGACTGGTGATACCGGCGGGCCCAAAGTTTTTTGAGATTTGGGCAGCTTCAAAGTCGGCGACTGGCCGATTGTGGTGGCGCGAGCACCAAAAGTCATGTGATATCTGGCCACTCGACGCTCAGGTCGCCGACGACGATCAGCGCTTGGAGCGGTGGCGGATCCGGGTGGTGAGCTCTTTGACGTGATCGAAGATCTCACGGCGCTCGGCCATTTCGGACAGGATCTTCTTCTGCGCGTACATCACCGTGGTGTGGTCCCGGCCGAACGCCTGCCCGATCTTGGGCAGCGAAAGGTCGGTCAGCTCGCGGGTCAAATACATGGCGATTTGTCGCGACTGAGCTAGTGCCCGGGTCTTGCCGGGACCACGTAGCTCCTCGACTGTGGTGTCGAAGTACTCCGCGGTGGCGGCCATGATCGTGGCGGCACTGATCTGCATGGTGCTGGCATCGGCGATGAGGTCGCGCAACACGATTTCGGCCAGGGCCTTGTCGATCGGCGCTTTATTCAGCGAGGCGAACGCCGTGACACGAATCAGCGCGCCTTCTAGCTCGCGGATGTTGCGTTCGATGCTGCTGGCAATCAGCTCGAGCACATCGTCGGGCACGTTGAGCCGTTCCATCTGCGCTTTCTTGCGCAAAATGGCGATTCGGGTTTCCAGCTCAGGTGGCTGAACATCGGTGATCAGGCCCCACTCGAACCGGGTACGCAGCCGATCTTCAAGTGTCGCAAGCTGTTTCGGCGGTCGGTCGGAGGAAATGACGATCTGCTTGTTGGCGTTGTGCAGCGTATTGAAGGTGTGGAAGAACTCTTCCTGGATACCTTCTTTGCCTTCGATGAACTGGATGTCGTCGACCAGTAGCACGTCGACGTCGCGATAGCTGCGCTTGAATGCCACCTTGCGATCGTCACGCAGCGAGTTGATGAAGTCGTTGGTGAATTCTTCGGTCGAGACGTACTTCACCCGCATCCCGGGGAAGAGCCGCTGGGCGTAGTTACCGGCAGCGTGCAGCAGATGCGTCTTACCCAGACCGGACTCGCCCCAGATGAACAGCGGGTTGTAGGCCCGGGCCGGCGCCTCGGCGATCGCCAGTGCCGCGGCGTGGGCGAAGCGGTTCGATGCACCGATCACGAACGTGTCGAAGGTGTAGCGCCGGTTCAGGCTGAGGCCGGCGGCTGAGTCGGCGGCCTCGCTGTGTGGCCGCTCGGAAAAGTAGGACGGCCAACTTTGATGTGCGCTGGCGAGGGCCTCGCCGTCCTCGTCGATCTCGTCGAGGTCGTCGAGTGCTTCGTCGAATGCTGCGTTGGAACGATCGCCGGATTCGTCGGAGGCCAGTGGTGAGATACGAACACCAAGCTCGATCGGCTGACCGAGCCGGCGGCTGAGCGCGTTGGTGATTTGCGTACGCAGATGACGTTCGATCTCGTTCTGAACGAAGCTGCTCGGCACCGAGAGGAGAGCGAATCCTTCGACGATAGTCAGCGGCTGCACCAGGTTCAGCCACGCGCGTTGCTGCGGTGTCAGGGGCGGTACATACGGTTCACCGTTGAGGGCGGCGTCATCTGTAGTGAGTTCGCCGTTGAGTTCCGAGACGACCGCGCTCCAGACCGTCGCGAAACTTGATCCGGGGTCATCGGTCAACGACGGCTCCCCCTGATATGACATAACAGTTCAACTAATAGTCCTGACGACGAACTGTCCACACCGTTATCCACAGATGTGGACAGGACAGCGACCAGCGTGCCGCAGCTTACCCCCGACGGCTCGCGGGATCGGCGCTCGAGACGGCCAGTGAAACTCAGCTGGCCAGGAGGCCGATCTGCCATCCTTGCTTCGTTGTCTGGCGCTGTTTCGGTATGAAACAGCACCGCCCGAAGTTAACAGTTTTCCTGGCTCGCGCCAACCGTTCTGCAACATTGGGAACGCTTCGTCAAAGATTGCTCAGCGCGACCGGTGGCGGGTGTGGCGGCAGTTAAAGATCAACCCAGACCGGGCGTGTGTTTTGGCGTGGTTTGACCGGGCGAACGGTGGTCAGTACCCTCATACAGTCGCCCCGAAAGTAGGCGATACGGCTGCGATTCGAGCAAGTGAGCCCGGAGGCCGCGCCGGTTACCAGCGAGATACAAAGCCTATCGAGGCGTCGTGGGGGAGAGCGTGACCCACCGGCATGGGAAACCGTGTCGAGCACGATGCCAGATGCAGCAAGGAGAGAGTCGTGGCAAAGGGCAAGCGGACGTTCCAGCCGAATAACCGGCGCCGTGCCCGCGTGCACGGTTTCCGGCTGCGGATGCGGACCAGGGCCGGCCGGGCGATCGTGTCCAATCGGCGTGGCAAGGGCCGTCGCTCGCTGACTGCCTGACCCTTCAACTCCGGTGTGACGGCGGTGCTTTCCGCGCGTAACCGCATGACGCGGTCGACCGATTTTGACGCGACGGTCAAGCACGGAAAGAGAGCCGTCCAACCGGACATGGTCATCTATATGCGGCATGCCACCGGCGATCCCAAACTCGGACTGATTGTCTCGCGATCGGTCGGGTCCGCCGTGCAACGGCACGGACTCTCCCGGCGGCTGCGCCATGTCGCCCGCGATGTGATGGCAGACCTGAATCGCTCGGAGCACGTGGTGATCCGTGCCCTTCCCAGTAGTCGCGGTGTCGCCTCGTCCCGTTTGGGTGAGGAGCTGCGAGCCGGCCTGCGGCGCATCGAGGCAGCGGGATCGAAGCGGTGAGCGCCCTGATGTCGAGACTGCGGGCCGCTCGAGTTCGCGAGTCGCGCGCGGTGTGATTTTCGTTATCCAGCTGTACCGGCACATGGTCTCGCCCCTGCGATTGCCGACGTGTCGCTTCACTCCGACCTGTAGTCAGTACGCGGTCGACGCGCTGGGCGAGTACGGGTTGGTGCGGGGGAGTTGGCTGGCGTCCGTCCGACTGGCGAAGTGTGGTCCATGGCATCGGGGAGGATGGGATCCGGTACCGGAGCGCCATCGAGCCGGAGCTCAAGACTGGGACACCCCAGCGATGCTAGGGAAGAGTGATTCTGTTGTCTTTTGATCCGTTCAGCCTGGACTACTTCTATTACCCGGTCTCGGCGATCATGTGGCTCTGGTACAAGGCGTTCTCGGCCGTCCCTGGACTGGGTCCGAAAAACTTCGTCACGTGGACACTCGCGGTGATGTTCTTGGTCTTCACCCTGCGGGCGATCTTGTACAACCCGTTCGTCCGCCAGATCCGGACCACGCGTCAGATGCAGGAGTTGCAGCCACAGATCAAGGCGCTGCAGAAGAAGTACGGCAAGGACCGCCAGCGGATGGCGCTCGAGATGCAGAAGCTGCAGAAGGAACACGGATTCAACCCGATCCTCGGCTGTCTGCCGATGCTGGTTCAGGTGCCGGTGTTCCTGGGGCTGTATCACGTGTTGCGCTGCTTCAACCGGACCTCGAGCGGGATCGGCCAGCTGGGTCTCTCGCCCGAGCGCAACCGCTCCCTGGGGAACTACGTCTTCAGCGCGCAGGACGTCGGGCACTTCCTGGACGCCAACCTGTTCGGTGCGCCGCTGGGCGCCAGCATGACGCAGCGTGGCGCGAGCCTCGCCGCATTCCAAGGGTTTGAATTCAGCCGCACCGCGGTGGTGGCCGTCGGCGTGCCGGTGATGATCCTGGCCGGCATCGCCACCTACTTCAACAGCCGTGCCTCGGTGGCGCGGCAGAGCGTGGAGGCCGCGGCCAACCCGCAGACCGCAATGATGAACAAGCTTGCGCTCTACGTGTTCCCGCTCGGCGTCGTGGTCGGTGGACCGTTCCTGCCCCTGGCGATCATCTTCTACTGGTTCGCGAACAACATCTGGACCTTCGGTCAGCAGCACTACGTGTTCGCGATGATCGAAAGAGAAGAAGAGGAAAAGAAGCGCGAGGCGATCGAACGCCGGGCCGCGAATGCGCCGGCGCCGGGAGCAAAGCCGAAGCGGTCAGCGGGTAAGACGGCGACGGACGGTAACGGCTCGAGCGCCGAGCCGCCGAAGCTCGACGGCGAACCGGGCAATCGCGCGCCGCGCCCGGGAGCCAAGCCGAAGAAACGCAGCAACTGAAACAGGACCGTCCGGTGATCGAACCGGACAGCAGACTTCACCGGGCGAGGCCCGGGCACGGGAAGGAAAGCAGGCAGATATGACGGACATCGAAGCAGTCACCAACGGACAGGAAGCCCTCGAGGCGCCGACTCAGGACGAGTTGGAAGGTGCCATCAACGGCGCCGCTCCGGCCGAGGATGCGAGCGCTGAAGCGGGCGAGGGCGAGGTTGACGGCGCCGGCGAGGGCGACCAGGAAGAGCGGTTGGTCGCCGAGGGCGAAATCGCCGGCGACTACTTGGAGGAGCTGCTGGATCTCCTCGACTTCGACGGCGACATCGACCTCGACGTCGAAGGCAGCCGCGCGATCGTCAGCATCGACGGCAGTGACGACCTGACCAAGTTGGTGGGCCGCAAGGGCGAGGTGCTCGATGCACTGCAGGAGTTGACCCGCCTAGCCGTACACCAGAAGACCGGAGTGCGTAGCCGGCTGATGCTCGACATCGCGAGCTGGCGTCTTCGCCGTCGCGAAGAGCTGGCCACACTGGGGGGCAAGGTCGCCAAGCGCGTACTCGAAAGTGGCGAGCGTGAAGAACTCGCGCCGATGACGCCGTTTGAGCGGAAGATCGTTCATGACGCCGTCGCCGCGGTCAGTGGGGTGCACAGCGAGAGCGAAGGTGTCGAGCCAGGGCGCCGCGTCGTCGTTCTGGTCGACTGACCCGACCGACTAGTTACACCGATGTAGTTCGGGTGCGCGCCGGCGGGTACGGACGGGAGGAATGTTTCACGTGAAACATCTCGATTCCCGCGACCGTGAGATACCGCCCGGGCCGACCGCGCGATGCGGCAGCCGGCATCTTCGGTGACCGGCTGGAGCTCGCCGAGCGCTACGGGCAGCTGCTCGCCACTGCCGGCGTGGAGTGGGGCCTGTTGGGTCCCCGCGAAGCCGACCGCATCTGGGAGCGCCATCTGCTGAACTGCGCGGCCGTCGCCGAGCTCGTCCAGCCCGGCGACCGGATCACCGACATCGGCAGCGGGGCCGGGCTGCCAGGCCTGCCGATGGCCATCGCGAAACCCGGTCTGCGCGTCGTGCTGGTCGAGTCGCTGGCCCGCCGCGCCGAATTCCTCCGCATGGTGATCGACGAGCTCGGGCTCGATGTAGAAGTGGTCCGCGGCCGAGCCGAGGATGCCGACGTCCGCAAGGCGGCGGGCGGAGCCGACGCTGTGACGTCGAGGGCGGTGGCGTCGCTGGACAAGCTGGCTCGGTGGAGCCTGCCACTGCTGCGCCAGGGCGGCCGACTGTTAGCGATCAAAGGGGAGCGCGCACCGGACGAGGTGCGCGAGCACCGGCGTGTGCTGACCAAGTTAGGCGCCGCCGATGCCAGGGTGGTGGAATGTGGCGTGAGTCTTCTATCCCCGCCGACAACGGTGGTGGTGGCTCGACGCGAGAAGCCGGAATCCCTCCGGAATTCGTCGCGCCGACAATCGAGCAGGGAGAGCCAATGAGTGCGCCATCCGACCCCCTCGGGCCCGGCGGCGGTGTCGGTGTTTCACGTGAAACATCGGAATTGGACACCCCGATCGGAGCCGCAGCCGAGCGCGCGATGCAGGTGCTCTCCAAGTCCTACGAACCGTTGCCCCGCCCCTCTCACCGCCGCCTCTTCACCATCGCAAATCAGAAGGGCGGCGTCGGCAAGACGACGACGGCGGTGAACCTCGCAGCCGCGCTGGCCGTTCAAGGGCTGCGGACGCTCGTCATCGATCTCGATCCGCAGGGCAACGCGAGCACCGCGCTTGGGTATCTCGGACCGGCACTCGGGGACACCATCTTCTTACGAGGTATTGCTGGGCGAGATACCGCTGAAAGAAGCGATACGGAAGAGCCCGCACAGCGACCGGCTTTTCTGCGTGCCGTCCACCATCGATTTGGCCGGCGCCGAAATCGAACTGGTCAGCATGGTGGCCCGCGAGAATCGGTTGCGCACGGCACTCACCGAACTCGACGAGCTCGATCGCGAAGCGCCCTTCGACTACGTCTTCATTGACTGCCCGCCGTCGCTGGGCCTGTTGACCATCAACGCATTGGTCGCGGCGCCCGAGGTGCTGATCCCGATCCAGTGCGAGTACTACGCGCTGGAGGGGGTGTCGCAGTTGATGAACAACATCAATCTGGTGAAGGCGCACCTGAACCCCGGACTGAACGTCACCACCGTCATCCTCACCATGTACGACGGGCGGACCAAGTTGGCCGACCAGGTGGCCGACGAAGTCCGCCGCTTCTTCGGGCCCAAGGTCTTGAAGACGGTGATCCCGCGCAGCGTGAAAGTCTCCGAAGCGCCGGGCTACAGCATGACGATCATCGAGTACGATCCCGGGTCGCGCGGCGCGATGAGTTACCTGGACGCCAGCCGCGAGCTCGCCGAGCGTGGCCTGACAACATCCGATGAAGGGGACCGACGATGAGTCAACCGACGCGCAAGAAGGGCGGGCTCGGGCGGGGCCTAGCCTCACTGATTCCCACCGGGCCGGTCGAGGGGGACACCGACCCGGCGCGCCTGGGGGGCCCGCGGATCGGTGCCGCGGCTGCCGACGTTCTGATGGGCGGCCCACCCGCGCTGCCCGTGTCGGACATCGGCGCGGTGTACCGCGAGATCGACCCGACTCAGATCGAGCCGAACCCACGCCAGCCGCGCCAGGTCTTCGACGAGGAGGCGCTCGCCGAACTCGTGCACTCGATCCGTGAGTTCGGGCTCATGCAGCCGATCGTCGTCCGAGCCCTCGAGGGGACCTCGGGTCCGCGCTACCAACTGGTCATGGGGGAGCGCCGGTGGCGTGCGGCCCAGACGGCCGGCCTAACGGCCATCCCCGCGATCGTGCGGGAGACCGCGGAGAACAACCTGCTGCGCGACGCCCTTCTGGAAAACATCCACCGGGCGCAGTTGAACCCCTTGGAAGAGGCGGCGGCCTACCAACAATTGCTCGACGAGTTCGACGTCACTCACGACGAACTGGCCGCCCGTATCGGTCGGTCCCGTCCGCTGATCTCCAACATGATCCGATTGCTGCGGCTGCCGATCGCCGTTCAGCGCCGGGTGGCGGCGGGCGTCCTGTCGGCCGGCCACGCCCGGGCGTTGCTGTCGCTGGACGCCGGACCGGAAGCGCAGGAGGCACTCGCCGCCCGTATCGTCGCCGAGGGACTGTCGGTCCGGGCGACCGAAGAGGCGGTCACAATCGCCAACCGCACCGAGCCCAGCAAACCCTCGGCGCCGAAACGCAAGCCAATTCAGATGCCTGGGCTGCAAGATATCGCCGAGCAACTCTCGAGCGCCTTCGATACTCGCGTCACGGTCAGCCTGGGTAAGCGCAAGGGCAAGATTGTGGTCGAGTTCGGTTCGGTGGACGATTTGCAGCGCATTGTCGAAGTAATGAACGCGTCCAAGCGCTGACCGGCTATACCAACCCGTTACGTCACTGTGACATTCCGTCAGATCAGGCCGCGCTGAGATGCCCCAGACCGTCGAATCCAGCTGTGCGCGAAGCGATTTCGCCTCAAGCGTGCTATCGGGCCGGTCCGGGGTCGCTGGCGGGCCAGAAACTGATCGCCGGCCGGGGTTCGGGCGCCCCGCGGCGGGTCCGCGCGGGTACCGCGGCCGTCGGCATCGGGGTACGCTCGGCTGCGGGGTGGGAGCACCCGCTCGCGGGGAAGACAGGCCACCAATGATCGCCCCCCACGGAGGCCCAGGAGACTAGTGTCTGCTCGAATCACACCGCTGCGACTCGAAGCCTTCGAGCAGCTTCCAAAGCACGCGCGCCGCTGCGTCTTCTGGGAGGTCGATCCCGCGACGCTCGGCGAACAGGATCACCTCGCGGACCCCGAATTCGAAAAAGAAGCGTGGCTGTCGATGGTCATGTTGGAGTGGGGGTCGTGCGGACAGGTCGCCATCGAGGCCCCGGACGATTACGCCGAAGGGGAGTCGACCTGCCTGGGCTACGCCTTTTACGCGCCGCCGCGAACCGTCCCGCGGGCCCACCGATTTCCCACCGCGCCGGTGTCGCCCGACGCTGTCTTATTGACCTCGATGAGGGTCGAGCCCGGGCCGACCGCCGAGGAGTTGCCCTTCAGTCTCGTCGCTCGGGTGGTCGACGAGTTGGTTCGCCGCGGTGTACGGGCGTTGGAGGCGTTCGGCCGGACCGAAGCCGTCGCGGAATTGAGCAGCCTGCCAAGCACTGACCCCGAGCTGCTGCCGGTGCTCGAGGTGCTGGGGGACTGTTCAGCCGAACAATGCGTGATCGATGCCGAGTTCCTGCTCAACGTGGGATTCGTCGTGGTGGCGCCGCATCCGTACTTCCCGCGGTTGCGGCTCGAGTTGGACAAGGGCCTGGGTTGGAAGGCCGAGGTCGAGGCCGCTCTGGAGCGATTGCTGGAGAGCGCGTCGCTGCAACAGCCGGTCGCGGCGGGGGCGTCGACGGGATCTTCGGCGTCGGCTAAGAGCCGCTGACCCGGCCGGCCTGCTCCACAGCCAGCTCGTGGGCGAGTAGCTCCGCGAACGTGAACGTGCCGGTGGGCCGGTCGTTTTTGCCGAGCAGGTAGAGCCGCTTGACCGCCGCCAGAATTCCCTCGGCGATCGCATCACGAGTCTGCGTGGTGATCAGCATCCCGCGATCGCGCGGGTTGCTGATGTAACCGACGTCGACCTGCACGGTGGGCATTCGGGTCAGCCGCAGCAGATCCCAGGTTCGGCCGTGCGTGCGGCAATCCCGTAAACCGGTGCGCGCCACCACTTCCCGCTGAATGAAGTCGGCAAGATTGCGGCCGATCGTCGAGACCGAACCGTGCGAGTTGCCGAAGTGAAAGGAGGCGACACCGCCGGCCGAGGGGCTGGCCTGGGTCTCACACCGCAGGCTGATCATCAGGTCGGCGCCGACGGCGTTGGCCGTCGCGGCCCGTTCGTGGTCGGACGGACTGCGGTTGGTCGGCCGCGACAGGAATGTCTCCATGCCGATCGCGGTCATCCGGCCCTCTAGCCGACTTGCCAAGTCCCACAAGATATCTGCTTCACTGATTGGCCCCGCTGACCCGTGTGCGATCAGACCGTGGTCGTTACCGCCGCGCCCCGGGTCGATGATGATCCGCTTGCCGGACAGACGCGGGCCCGATCGTCGCACCAGCTCTTCTTCGCGGATCGCGTGTATCGAGCCGCCGGTCACCCGAGAACTGAGAAAGTACAAGGAGCGCAACGTTTCTGGGCCGCAGATGCCGTCGGCGTACAGCCCGTACTCGCGTTGGTAAGACATCAGACCGTTGTGGGTCTGCAAGCCGAAGTACCCGTCGACCAGCCCGGTGTAGAAACCGAGATCCTGCAGCCGGGCCTGCAGCGTAGCCACGTCATCGCCATACATCGGCGCACCGAACTGGTGGTGCAGGGTGCGGGCGCCCAACCGGTACGACGCTTCGCGCAACGCACGGTTGGTGGCTTCGCCGACGATACCGTCGACCAGCAGGCCGCGATGCTGCTGAAATGCCCGAACTGCGTGGTCGAGCTCGCCGTCGAAGAAATCGACGGCGACGTGGCGTCCGGTGCTGAGGTCGTCGTCCGCGCCGTCGAGGTGGCCGAGGGCCATCAGCGATGCGCGGATCTCGGTGACCGCTGCGCTTCGGTCACCACGGCGCAGCTGATCGCCGTCGCCGCGGTGCGGTCTCGACATTGCAAGGCCTCCGGTGAGCCGTGTGAGCAGCCCTGCCGCTTATTGACAGGCTTGGCGGTATTGTCTCAGACGCTCAGCCATTTAGGGAAAACGCCAGGCGAATCGCGGCGATCTAGGCGAGGCCCGGAACGGCCTCGGACAGCTCGCGCAACAGGGCCGCTTTGCCCTTGGCGCCGACGATCCGCTTGACCGGCTCACCGTCCTTGAACAGGATCAGCGTGGGAATTGAAACCACGTCGAAGCTGCGGGCGGTCTCGGGATTTGCGTCGACATCGAGTTTGGCGACTATCAGCTGGTCGCCGGCGTCCGCCGCGATCTCCGCAAGCACCGGGGCGACCATCTTGCACGGTCCGCACCAGGTGGCCCAAAAGTCAACCAGCACAGGCTTTTTGCTGGACAGCACGTCGCTGTCGAACGAAGCGTCTGAGACATCCACGGGGGCTCCTGCGGAATCGGTCTGTGTCATCGCACGTACTCCAATCAGAGGGTCGCTGCCGCCGGTTGTCCGGCGGGTTTGGTCTGGGTGCGCTCGCCCGGCTCCGCGTGATCGGCCAGCCAGCGCTCGGCGTCGATGGCCGCTGAACACCCGGTGCCGGCGGCGGTGATCGCCTGCCGGTAGGTGTGGTCGACCACGTCACCGGCGGCAAACACACCGTCGGCAGAGGTGTAGGTGGTGTGACCCTGGACCAGCACGTAGCCGTCCTCGTCGAGGTCGACCTCGCCGCGCACCAGCCCCGAGCGCGGGTCGTGGCCGATGGCGACGAACACCCCGGTCACCGACAGAGTCGATTCTTCGCCGGTCACGGTGTCGCGCAGCTTCAAGCCGGTCACGGTGTTCTCGCCCTCGACCGAGACGACGGCGCTGTTGGTCACGAACTTGATCTTCTCGTTGGCGCGGGCCCGGTCGAGCATGATCTTCGACGCCCGGAATTCCTCGCGGCGGTGCACCAGGGTCACGCTGCGGGCGAATTTCGTCAGGAAGGTGGCTTCTTCCATGGCCGAGTCGCCACCGCCGATCACCGCGATGTCCTGATCCCGGAAGAAGAAGCCGTCACAGGTGGCACACGAGCTCACGCCGCGGCCGAGCAACTCCTGCTCACCCGGTACGTGCAGGTAACGCGCCGCGGCACCCATGGCCAGAATGACGGCGCGGGCCTGGACGGTCTCGCCTTCGGACGTCGTGACGGATTTCACCGGACCGTCCAGCGACATCGACTCGACGTCTTCCATGCGCAGGTCGGCGCCGAACCGCAGCGCCTGCTCGCGCATCTGGTCCATCAGTTCGGGGCCCTGGATGCCCTCCCGGAATCCGGGGTAGTTCTCCACCTCGGTGGTGGTCATCAGCGCGCCACCGAACGAGGTGCCTTCGAAGACCACCGGCGCGAGCTGTGCACGAGCGGCGTAGAGCGCCGCGGTGTAACCGGCGGGCCCCGAGCCGATGACGATCACGTCGTGAACGGTGCTGCTTGAGGAACTCATTCCAACCTTTCAGTACTTGAATCTCGTGCACTGGAACGCCAGGGTATGCGGTGCTGTTCCCGCGAACATTACGGCCGGTGGACAGTCCTGTCAGCCGACAGGCCGGTGTTCACTGAACTGCAGGTCGGAGCTACCGCCAGCGCCGCGAACACGGCCGGTGCGTCGCCAGGTAGCACCAGCAGAACGGCCGGCTGGCCGGCGATGTCGATCGAGCGGGCGCCGAGCACGCGGGTGCTCGCCGGGTAGCCCAGACCGGCCAGGCATGAGGCACGGCGACGGGGATCGGTCAGCGGTCCGAGGTCCGGTTCGTGGTCCAGCAGGGCGAGGATCTGCGGATCCGACAGCGGAATCGTCTGCGGCGGGCGCGACACCGTGATGTGTTCGATGGTGGTGGGCCGGCTCGGCAGGGGCACAGGCGGTGTGAGGAGCGCCCGGGTTCCCAGCCAGGCCGCGAGGGCGATCGCAGCCAGGCCCGCCGCCGCCACCGCTATCCGCGCCGGGCGCGGGAGCCGCCCGCGCTGTACCGAATGGGCGGCGTGCAGGGTGGCCGCGATATCGTCGACAACCTCGGAGTCGACCGGTGGCGCAGACGGCTGGTCGGAACCGAGGGCGGCGACCTCGCGCCGCACCCGGTTCAGCGCCTCCATCGTCTGGCGGGCGCCGGCATCGGTGCGGATTCGCTCGCGTAGCTTTGCGGCGGTCTCGCCGTCGAGCAGTCCTGCCTGCAGGTCGGCCAAGGAATCGACGGTCGGCGGGTCGTCATGCCGGTCGTCGTTCATCTCCGCCAGTGTCCGTCATCGGTAACACGATTGCTACGAGGGTTTCATTCCTTCGGGGGATGCCGAAGTCGGCGGATGAGTATAAACTCAGAAAAAGCTGAGGAAAATTCAGTTTGGGGCGAACTGAGCGGCGTGTCTACCCGGACGCCCGCCGTGCCGACGCGAGAAACAACTGGCAGACCACGTCAGGAGACCGCGGTGGTGGACCTCGCCCTTGAACAGGTCGATGGCGCAGAGCGGCGTGCTGTCGCCGCGCAAGCGCCGCTCGGCGGCGCCGAAGATCAGTTTCGATGGCTGGTCGAACACAGCCCGGTCGCCATGTGCGTCCATGTCGATGGCCGCTACGTCTACGTCAACCAGACTTTGCTGCGAAAGATGGCAGCCCGGTCGGCGGACCAGCTGCTCGGCCGCAAGATCAGCGACTTCATCCATCCGGATTCGCTGGTCGCAGTGCGCGCGCTGATCGCGTCGCGACGGCACGACGGAGATATGAGTCCACCCCTCGAGATGGCAATCGTCACGCTGGCGGGCGCAACGCGTCACGTCGAAGCGATGGCCATCAGGACGCTGTGGGAGGGCCTGCCCGCTCACAAGGTGGTGTTCCGGGACGTAAGCGAGCAGAAAGCCACCGAAGCGGCACTTCGCTTCCAGGCGGCCTTGGTCGACCACGTCAGTGACGCCATCATCTCCACCACCACGACCGGCTTTGTGACCAGCTGGAATCCCGCGGCCGTGGCGATTTATCGCCGATCAGCGGTCGACGCGCTGGGTATGCCGATCAGCGAGGTCGTCGCTACGGATATCGATCTGGCGGCGATCGTGGCCGGCGGGGGAGTGGTAAACACCACCCACCGGGCCGGCGACGGGTCGGAGCTCGCGGTGCGGGTGTCGGTGTCCAGGATGAACGACGGATTCGTGGTGTCGTGCGCGGACCACACGGCGCTGCGGCGCGCCGAACAGCTGTGCCAGGTAGTGGTGGCGTCCTTGCAGGAAGGCGTCGTAGTCATCACGGCGGACGGCACGGTGGAATCGGTCAACCCGGCGACGCTACGCATCTTCGGCGCGGCCACGTCGGCAAACGATGTCGTCGAGTTCGCAAAAGTCGCCGAGGTGCCGGTCTACGACGCGACCGGCCGGCTGCTCACCTGGGAGCAGCGCCCGGTCATGGAGACCCTCAAACGCAGCCCGCGCCGTGCCTGCATCTACGGTCTCGACCGATTCAGCGACGGCAAGCGGATATGGGTGTCGATCACCTGGTCGCTGCTCGACCCCGGCGATCCGGACCGGTCGTCAGTGTTGATGTCCATCGTCGACGTCACCGATCAACACAACGCCCACCGGCAGCTCGCGTATCAGGCCACCCACGATGTGCTGACCGGGCTGCCCAACCGCGCGCACCTGGTCGCGCTGATCAACGATGCGATCGGTTCTGCCGAGTACCGTTGGGGTGCAGTCCTTTTCATCGACCTGAATAAATTCAAAGTGATTAACGACGAACTGGGTCACCACGCGGGCGATGTCGTCCTCGAAGTCGTCTCCCAGAGGCTCCGGGCGAGCATGGGCCCGGATGACGTCGTCGGCCGTGTCGGCGGCGACGAGTTCGTGGCGCTGTTGGCCGCGCCGATCCAGCGGGCCCAGGTCAACGCCCTTGTCCGCCGGTTGCATACCGCGCTGCGTAAGCCGATCAGCATCCCCGCCGTCGGTGCGTGCGCGCCGATTAACCGGGTGAATGTCAGCGCCAGCATCGGTGTCGTCGCCGTGCGCGCGGGCGAGCAGCGCTGCGCCGCGGAGGTCCTGCGCGCCGCTGATGCCGCGATGTATCGGGCCAAGACGACCGGCGGGGCGACGTGCCACTCCGGCGATGGCGCCGAAGCGTGGCACAACGCCAGAACTAGTCAGCCGCATCGGAATTGACGACTAGCCGGCCGGACGATGCGGGGCCGAGTCGGTCTCTAAATAGCCCAGGATCGCGGCAAGCCGGGCCCGGCCGCGCGCACAGCGACTCTTCACGGTGCCCTCGGCCACGCCCAGCAGGCGGGCGGTGTCGGCGACCGAGTAACCGTGCATGTCGACGGCGACCACCGCTGCGCGCTGTTCGACGGGCAGCCGCATCAGCGCCCGCTGCACCGCGATCGCCGTATCGACCTGAGCGGTTCGATCGGGCACCGGGAAGACATCGTCGAGGACCGTCGTCGGGTGAGTCCTGTTGCGGCGCAGACGGTCCAAGCAGGCATTGACGACGATCCGGTGCAACCAGCTACTCACCGCGGCATCGTGTCGGAACGAACCGGCGCCGCGGTGAGCGGATGCCATCGCTTCCTGCAGCGCGTCCTCGGCATCCTCGGTGCAACGACTGGTCAGCCGCGCAACGCGGTGCAGTTGCCGATGGTGGCGGTAGAAAAGCTCTTCGAAGGCGAAACGATCTCCGGCGACGTGTGCCGCCAGCAGTTCAGCGTCGCTGCGCTGTCCGGGACATTGCCGGCCAACCTTCGGGGAGCCCACCGCCGGACAGTAACCAATCGACCGATACCCGGCACTTCACTCGATCAGGCCTGTCAGGACTTGGCTTGCACGGTGACTTCGGAGAGGCTGGTGCGGCTGGCGCCGTCCTGGGTTCCGAGCGTCGAAATCCACACCAGCACATAGGAAGTGGGCGAGGAGGCATTGACCTGAATGGTGTTGTGCCCCGGGTGCATCGCCATCGGCTGGCTCAGCACCGCGGTGTCCTCGAGCTTGCCCGGCTTAGCGGTTTTCGAGGAGCGGATCTGGATCTTGGTTCCGGTGCTGGCCAGGTCGACGTTGACGGCTCCGACCACGGTCGGCTGCGGTAGCTGCAGCAGCAGGCCGACGCCGTTCTTGAAGCCAGGGAACGGCACAGGGTCGTGGTAGATGTCCGTCTCCCACGCGGTGCCCGGGCTGCCGTCGATCGCGAGCTCGGCCGAGGCGGGGTTGTCGGGTTCACCGCCGGGGGAGTACACCGTGGCGTCCACGGGCTTGATGATGCTGCCCGCGGCGGCATTCCCGCCGGAACTCGAGGTCGACGGCCCGTTGAGGCCCAGCTGGTCCTTGTCGAGGCCCCCGACGTCGCTGAACATCTTGCTCAGCACCGAAGCCAAGACCACCAATGCGACCACGATTACCGCCGCTGCGGCGCTGACCCCAATGGTGATGGCCCGGCGCCGACGCAGGCGTGCCTGCGTCTGGTCGATGTCCGCGGGACGCGCGCGCTCGGGCCGCGGGGGCGCAGGTGACGGCGTCGGCGGCGTCGTTCTCGTTGATCGGGGCGAGCAACTCGGTACGGTCGGCCACCACGGTGGCCTGTTGTAATAGATTCAAAAGTGTTGCGGCACTGCGTATCCCGCCATCTAATTGGATCGAGTGGGTGGCTGCCGCGGAAATCTGGAACGGGATGTCTTCGTCGATCGAACTGGGCTCGAGGACGTGGCCGGCCGAATCGCACGGTGCCGGAGCCATCCCGCTGGGCTCGCCGGACTCCGGCAGTGGCCACCGATTGACCAGCAGCGCATACAACGCGGCGCCGATCCCGCGGATGTCGTCCTCCGGGCTGATGTCGGGCATCGTGGCCGGGAAGGCCAGCACCACATCGCCCTCGATGCTGACGCGCACCCGGCCGGGATGGTCGATCGACAGGGCGACGCCGGCGTGGTGCGCGGCCTCGGCCGCAGCGGCCAGGGTCTGCATTGCGCGCGATGCGCCCGCGGCCGACGGTGAGGTGTCGGCGACTTCCGGTAGCGAGCCGCCCCGGACCCATTCGCTGACGACGAGTCCGCCGACCCCGGTGTGGACCACGTCGAGGATGCGGGCGATCCCCAGCTTGTCGATGCGGCTCAGCTTCATGGTGCGAGCCAGGATCTCGCGGATCTCGTCGTCGGGCAGATCTCCGTCGGGATCTACGAAGGTCAGCGCTACCTGCCGATTCAGGGCGGTGTCCAGCGCCTGCCAGAACTGCAGGTGCGGCGCGCCACCATGGAAGACCAGCAACCGGTAGCGACCGCGGGCGATGCTGGCGCCCGGCACCAGGTGCTGTTCGTCGGATGCGGCGGACGACTCGGGGTCGACCGGCAGCGGATCGCCCGCAGCGAAGGCAGTGGTCTCGAGATCGGGCTCCGACGACCCGCCGTTGATTGGGGCCGAGGTCTCTGGCGCGGTGACCGTGCCGACCTGAAGATCGGTGGGCACGTCCGGATGGAAGTCGTCGGCAGCGGACGGCGAGGGCGAGTCGGAGACAGCTTTGGCCGAGACGCTGTCCGATGAGCCGTCGTTCATCGCCGCTCCTCTCCCCAGCCCCTCCCCGGTTAATGGTTCCGGGTGCCCGGCCCGGATCCTGCGCTCAGGGTACGTGACGATGCCGGGGCGCAACAGTTGATCTCCGCCACTGACTTTCGGGGCCGCGACATCGGCTGACCTGCCAGAAGGCGGTGGAGGAGGCGGCAGTGGTGCGGCATTGCCACCGGCCGGCTTGGCGCCGATCCAGCCGCGGACCTTGGCCAACGCCGCCTGCGCCTCGGGCACCCGCGCCCGGACCATGACCACTGCCACGATCGGCACCATGATCACCGCGAGCACGAACAGCCGCAGCAGCGAGCCGGCGCCGCCGCCGTATGCGGTCAGTCGTTGCATGCCCAGCAGGACGTCCACCACGTACGCGACCAGTCCGGCCAGCAACGAGGCGGTCGCCGTGACCAGAATCGTCCGCACCTCTGCGACGCCGAGGAGATGACCGCCGTTGGGACGTAAGGCATTTCGCAGCAAGACGTAGCCGGCGACCGCGCCGGCCAAAAAGCCCAGCCCGTTCGCCAACCCCAGGTAGCCCGCGACGAGGTCGGGGTTGTCGGTGAGGTGTGGCGCGACCAGCGACCCCGCGATCTTGACGATCGTGATGACGACGATGATCGCGATCGGGATCCACGGCTGCTCGCGGGCGTAGAAGACCCGCAGCTGCAGCAGCACCACGGCGTAGGGGAGCAGCGTGAACGCCGACATCCCGATCGCCGCGCCCAGGTGGCCGGCGTCGACGTCGCCGAAATGGCCGTAGGCGAACAGCGCGCTGCCCATCGCCGATCCGCCGACCGTCATGAACGCGACCGTCGGGATCAGCGTGATCATCGTCAGTCGGGTGGCCAACGACAGGTCGGCGAGCACCCCGCCGGTGTCGTCGGCGGCGGCGTTGCGGCTCAGCCGCGGCATCACCACCGTCAGCACGGTCACGCCGATCATGCCGTAGGGCAGCATCAACACCAGCCAGGTGTAGTTGTAGATGGCCGGACCGGAAGCGGCTGCGGTGCTGGCGATCTGGTTGGTGACGATCAGACCGATCTGGCTGATCAGCACGTAGCAGACCATCGCGACGGCCATCGCGCCGAAGCGTTTGAGCCGGTCGTCGATTCCCCACAGCGGTCGAAGGCTGACGCGGTGGCGCCGGATGGCCACCACCAGCACGGCCGTCTGCGCGAAGACGCCCAGTGTGGTGCCGATGCCGAGGATCAGCAGCTTGGCGTTACCCATGTGCACGGGATCGACCGACAACTGCCCCGGCGCCGCCAGGTAGGCGCCCAAGGTGGCGATCGCGACGACATTGTTGACCACCGGCGCCCAGGCCGGCGGCCCGAATACGTTGCGGGTGTTGAGGATTGCCATGAAGACCGAGGACAGGCCGTAGAAGATCACCTGCGGTAACAGCAGGTAGGCGAACGCGATGGTCAGCGGTTCGTTCACCTGTGGGCTGCGGCCCAGCATCAGCTGCACCAGCAGCGGCGCGGCTACCACCGACAGCAGCGTCGTGCCGAGCAGCACGGTGGCCGCCAATGTCACCAGACGGCGCACGAACGCCGCGCCGCGGTCGGGGTCGTCCTTCTCGGCCCGGGCGAGTACCGGTACGAAGATCGCGGTGAACGTTGCCTCCAGCACCAGCGCCGCGACCAGGTTCGGCAGCTGGTTGGCCACGGTGAACGCACTGGACAGCGCCGCGCCCAGGATCGCGGCCAGCAGCACGATCCGCGCGAAGCCGGTGACCCGGCTGACCAGGGTCGCCAGCGCCATGCCCCATGACCGGGACACCAGCGCGGCGTCGGAGAGCTCAGGGCGGGGCTGCGGCGAAGCGCCCTGCGACGGGACGTGACCGGTTGGCGGCAGCGGGCCGGTCGGTGGTCCCGGGCTGCGTTTATAGCGCTGAGGCGCTGGTCCCGGCACGGCCCGGCTCATGCGCTGTGCTCTTCGTCGACAAAGGCGTCCTGCGGGTCGGGCCGGTCGAGGTCGGCCCGGTCCGGTTGGCCGCGGAAGCGGTGCCACAGCCGCCGGCCCGCCAGCGCCACCAGAATCGCGAACGCGCTCATCGTGATCGCGAACAGCACCTTCCCGTAAGCGTTCGAATGCACCGAAAGCCGCACCGGCTCACCCAGCGGCACACCGTCGGGAGTGTGCAAAACAGCGTCGATCGCGACGCGCTGGGTGAAGTTGACTTCGATCGGCACCCGCATCGGCAGGTATCCCGGTGGCAGTTCGATCTCGCCGGGATCGGTCACGGTCATCCCGGGCGGCACGTCGAGATGCAGCCGCACCCGGATCGGCACCGCCAGACCGTTGTGCAGGGCCAACGGCAGGGGGCTGTGCTCGGTGGCCAGCGTGTACGAGCTGGCCGGGGTGACGATGGTGACCGAGCCGAACAGGTCGTCGAGCGCGTGAGCGACGACGTCGAGGCGTTGCTGAGCCAGCCCGTTGCGGGTGTCGGGCCGGTCGGCCTGGCTAACTGCACGCAGCATGTCCTCGCGGAACGGGGCGGTGTAGCTCACGCCGGTCAATCCGGTGCGCGCATCAGCGGTCAGGGCCGCCGTCAGGCCGGCCAGCCGGCCCATCTCGGCGGAGATCTTGGCGACGACGGTGTCGCTGAACCGGCCGCGTTCCCCGGCGGCTTCATCGGCAGGCTGCTCAGTCCCGTTGACCGGTGCAACGGTCGATGCCTCACCGATCAGCGCGGGCAGCGGGCGCGGCACCGCGAGGCCCGACCGGATCGCCGTCGCCAACGCGGTCATGATGGCGCCCGCATCGTCGGGCCGAAGGTTCCAGTTGGTCGGCGGCAGGAACACCTGGCCGCGCGGGTTGACCTTCGGCTGCAGCGCCCGCCACAGCATCGAGCCGAGTGCGTCCTGGCGACGAGCAACGTCCGAGTCATGCCGAAGCCGAATCAGCAGGGCGGCGTTGAGGTAGCTGGGCGCGACCGGGTCGGCTCCGGCGGCGGCAAAGGCGGCGCCGACGGCCGGGTCGAAGGGCGCGAGCACCACCTGCGGCGACAGCCGGCGCAGGGCGGTGTCGGGGGTTGGCGGCAGCGGGGTACTGGAGTCGCCGACGGAGGAGTCGGCGGGGGCGATCACGACGGTGCTGCCGTTGGCGCTGAGCAGGTCGACGCCGCGGCGGGTTAGGGCGCCGTCCGGGATCAGGGTGGCGCCGCGGACCGCGACGATACCCAGGATCTGGTCGACGATGTCGCCGGCCGCGCTCGTTGCGGTTGCGCTGAGGCCGGGTTCGCCGATCCGTTGGACCGCGTCGAGGTCGGCTTGTGCGTACGGCAGCGGCGCGACGCACATCCGGTGCGCCAGTGCGCGCAGCCGGTTCAACCAGGTGGCCGCAACGGCCTGCCCGGCCCCGGGATGGGTCGGGGTGCCGGGCTCCTGAGCCGGGCCGGCGGGGGAGTCGGAGACGACGTAGCCGGCGATCATCGCGTTGACGGTGACCAGCAAGTCGGGGTCGACGGCCAGGCACACCGAGCGGCCCACGGCGCCGTCGGGATCGACGTCATGGCTGGTAGCGAACTCGGCGGCGGAGAGCAGCACGTCCAGCCGACCCCCGCCGGCCAGCGATCCTGCCAGCTCGTCATCCATCAACCGCACCGGAATCGAGCCGCCGGGGACGCCGGGGGCCAGCCGTGGCCGGTCCGCCAGCGGCCACAGCATGGTGACCGGCACGGGTTTGGAGGTGTCGGGTGCGACCACGGTGTCCAGGGCACTCGCGCCACCGCCTGAGGTGTTCAGCGGGTCCGGCGGCACACCCAGCACGGGTAGCAGAAAACGGGCATTGTCGAGGCGCGCCGGTGCGCCGTAATCGGGTGTGCCGTTGACGTTCACCAGCAGCGGGTAGACGCCGGGCGCGTTGACATCCAGCGAATGCTTGGTCACCGACCGCATCGGGGCGGCCAGCGAGAACTTCACCTTTTGGCCGCGCTGCAGCACGGGGGAGATCGCCACGAAGTCCATCGCGGCCTGGTATTGGTCGGTGTCACCGTCGAGGTTGGTGCGCAGAGCGCTCGAGGTGGGCACCGCCACAGCGTGTTCGAGACGGACCATCAGGTCATGCACCGGCCGGTCGCCGATGTTGGTGACGGTTCCGGCCACGGCGACCATCGGCTCGCTGGTCGTGGTGACCACCTGCGGGGTGACCTGGTCGATGCGGACCTGGACGAAAGGCGTGGCGCCCGGCTCGCCGGCAGCGGCGGACGGCACGACGCCGATGCCCACGACGGCCAGCATCCCGACTACCGCCAGAAGGCGCCACAAGGCGCCCCGTGGTCGCGGTGCCGTCGACCCGCTGGTCATCCCCGCGCGCGGGCGCTGCCCCCACCTCGAATTGGTCTGCATCGTTATCGGCGGCTACGGCCCGGGACCGCGACCGTTCTTTCGGCCCCGAACGGGCTCGTCGGCCCGGCGGATGCGGGTGCGTGAATGGGTTTGTGGACGCCGCCGAGGCGTGCTGTGCGGAAGCGGCGGAAGCGCGGCCTCACCGTCGCTCTGCAGCTTGTCGATCAGCTCGTCGGCCACCTCGGCCAGCTTGCGTTCGTCCGCGTAGGCCAGCCGGGACGGCAGCTCGGGGATCGGCACCCACGCCACCTCGGCGACCTCGACGTCCTCGTCGGACAGCTCTCCGCCGGAGAAACGCATCAGATAGTGATGGACGGTCTTGTGTACGCGCCGGCCGTCGGTGACGAACCAGTAGTCGATGCGGCCCAGCGCGGCCAGCACGCTGCCCTGGATCCCGGTTTCCTCGGCGACTTCGCGGATCGCGGTCTGCTCCGCCGTCTCGCCGAGTTCGATGTGGCCCTTGGGCAGCGACCACAGCATCCGGCCGCGCCGGTCCATGCGACCGATCAGGGCGGCCACCTGTTCTTCGCGGGGGCGATCGATGTTGTCGATGACCAATCCGCCGGCCGAGATCTCGTGCACGGTCCGCAGCCGCTCCGCACCGCGGCGCGCGGGACGCCGCTGCCCGGGCTTCGCTGCTTTGGCAGGCGTGGCGGCGGTTGTCGCCTCGGTGTCGGATTTGGCTTCGCCTGACCCTGCCGAGCGCCGACCGCGGCGCCTCCCCCGGCGCCGACGTGGTTGCGGATTTTCGCCGTCGGACACCCAAGCGATAGTAGCTGGCGTGCTCAGACGCCCTGGGCGCACTCGCCGGTAGTGAGCTGCGGGATTGGGCTACTACTGTGCTTCCCGTGCCCGAAGAGCCTCAGGATGCTGAGCTGTTGGCCGCTGCCGCGGTCGCTTTGAACAGCCATGCCGACATCCTGCGCGAGCTCGGGGCATTGTTCGCCGGTGCTGGCCACGCGCTCTATCTGGTCGGTGGTTCGGTGCGCGACGCCGTGCTGCAGCGGCTGAGCAGCGATCTGGACTTCACCACCGACGCCCGCCCCGAGCAGCTGCAGAAGTTGCTGCGGTCATGGGCCGACGCGCTGTGGGACACCGGCATCGAGTTCGGCACCATCGGCGCCGAGAAGAACGGTCAGCGCCTGGAGATCACCACGTTTCGGGCCGACCGCTACGACGGGGTGTCCCGCAATCCGGAGGTTCGCTTCGGCGACTCCCTCGATGACGATCTGGTGCGCCGCGACTTCACCGTGAACGCGATGGCGGTGCGCGTAACAGCTTCTGGTGCAGCCGAATTCGTCGATCCGCTGAATGGCCTGGCGGCGCTGCGGGCGCGCGTGCTGGACACCCCGGCGCAGCCATCGATGTCGTTCGGTGACGACCCGCTGCGAATGCTGCGTGCCGCGCGGTTCGTCTCGCAACTCGGTTTCGCCGTCGCGCCGCGGGTGCTGGAGGCGATCATCGACATGGCTCCGCAGCTCGGCCGGATCACCGCCGAGCGGGTAGCGGCCGAATTGGACAAGCTGCTGCTCGGCGCCGACCCGGTCGCCGGTATAGACCTGATGGTGCAAACCGGGATGGGCGATGTGGTGCTGCCCGACGTCGGCGCCATGCGGATGGCCATCGATGAGCACCACCAGCACAAAGACGTCTACGAGCATTCGCTGACGGTGCTACGGCAGGCGATCGCGTTGGAAGACGACGGGCCCGATCTGGTGCTGCGCTGGGCGGCCCTGTTGCACGACATCGGCAAGCCCGCCACTCGCCGGCACGAGACCGACGGCGGCGTCAGTTTCCACCACCACGAGGTGGTCGGCGCCAAGATGACCCGAAAACGCCTGCGCGCCTTGAAGTATTCGAAGCAGCTCGTCGACGACATCTCGCAGCTGGTGTATCTGCATCTGCGGTTCCACGGCTACGGCGGTGGCCAATGGACCGACTCGGCGGTGCGACGTTACGTCACCGACGCCGGACCGCTGTTGCCGCGGCTGCACAAGCTGGTGCGTGCCGACTGCACCACCCGAAACAAACGCCGGGCGGCGCGACTACAGGCCAATTACGACGACCTGGAGACGCGGATCGCCGAACTGGCCGCCAAGGAAGACCTGCAGCGGGTGCGACCTGACCTCGACGGCAACGAAATCATGGAGCTGCTCGGCATTCCGGCCGGCCCGCAGGTGGGTGAGGCCTGGCGCTATCTCAAGGAGTTGCGGCTCGACCGTGGGCCGTTGACCCACGAGGATGCGACGGCCGAGCTGAAGTCTTGGTGGGAAACGCGCGGGAACCAGTAGCTGGCGATCCCCGTCGGATCAAGCATGGAGTACTGCCTGAGCGCCGGTGACGGCGCAGCAACCATGTGGGACCGCGGCCCGGACCTCGACCTCGACGGGGACGGCCGGCTCGACGCCGTCGGGCTGGATCTCGACGGCGACGGCCTGGCCGACGACGCACTGGCGGACCTGGACGGTGACGGCATCGCCGATCACGCCGTGCTCGACGTCAGGAACGTCGGGGATGTCGCCGGCACAGCGGAGCGCTATTTCGCCGACGACGGGACCGGTACCTGGGCGATCGCCGGCGACCGTCCCCCGCGCACAGCGCCCGGTCTGCGCTGGTTCGGACTCGACGGGGTCGAGCACACGGGCAAGCCGCTGACGGACTTCGACGCCGACAGCCGCGCGGAAGTGCGGCTGCTGGACAGTGACGGCAACGGCCTGGCCGACCGCGCCCTGATGTCCGGGGCCGATGGCGTCACCGGCTACGTCGACACCGACGGCGACGGCCGTTGGGACGTCAAGCTCACCGACACCGACGGGGATGGCGCCGCCGACGCGGCCAGCGCGCTGGCACCCAAAACGTAGATCCCTGTCGGCGGCGGCTCCCCGGTACTGTGACGGCCCATGAGCTCCGATTTGTCGCGCCCGGACTCGGTAGGCGCCGCTCTGATCGAGATCCTGCGCGACGACCTCAACATCGACGTCAGCCGGGTGACCCCCGAGTCACGGTTGGTCGACGACGTCGGCCTGGACTCGGTGGCGTTCGCGGTCGGCATGGTCGCGATCGAGGACAAGCTCGGAGTAGTGGTGAACGAGCAGGAACTGCTGGGCTGCGACACCGTCGGCGACCTCGAGAACGTCATCCGGGCAAAGGTCCCGGTCGGCCAGTGAGCGTGCTGGCGACCGCCCTATCCAGGGCGATGCGCGCCTCAGCTCACGACCTGGTGGTCTTCGACAAAGAAGCCGACGCCTGGACGCGGCGACCGTGGGCACAGGTGCACGCGCGCGCCGAAGGCATCGCCACGCGGATCCTCGATCAGCCGCAAGCCGGCGCGGTCGGACTCGTCGGCGAGCCGACAGCCGACTTCGTCGCGGCCGTTCACGCCAGTTGGCTGGCCGGCCAGAGCGTGTCGATCCTGCCCGGCCCGGTGCGCGGCGCCGACCCGCAGCAGTGGGCGCAGGCGACCCTGGCCCGGTTCGCCGGCATCGGCGTGCGGACGGTCTTCAGCCACGGCGACGAACTCGCCGTGCTGGGGGGCCATGCCGGATCCCCGCCCGTCCTGGACCTCGCCACCGTCGCGCACGAACCGTCGACCACCTTCACCCCCGTCGTATCCGCGGCCGGGGCGCCGGCGATCCTGCAGGGCACCGCGGGTTCCACCGGAATTCCTCGCACAGCACAGCTGTCGCCAGAAGCGGTGCTGGACAACGTCAACGGTCTGCTCACCCGCATCGGCGTCGATCCGGCGGTCGACGGTGGATGCACGTGGCTGCCGCTCTATCACGACATGGGGCTGACGTTCCTGCTCAGCGGCGCGCTCACGGGGGCACCGATGTGGCTGGCCCCCACATCGGCATTCACCGCGTCACCGTTCCGCTGGCTGCGCTGGCTCAGCGAAAGCGGCACCTCGCTGACCGCCGCGCCGAACATGGCCTACAGCATGATCGGCAAGTACGCCCGACTGGTGTCCGACGTCGACCTCGGCCGGGTGCGGTACACCATCAACGGTGGCGAGCCGGTCGACTGCGCCGGGATGGAGCGGTTTGCGAATGCGTTGCGCCCGTTCGGTTTCGACCCGGGAGCGCTCGCGCCGTCGTATGGGCTGGCCGAATCCACCTGTGCCGTCACTGCCCCGGCACCTGGCAAGGGCCTGCGTTACGACGAAATCGATTCTGGCACAGCCGAACCGCGCCGCCACGCGATGCTGGGGGAGCCGATTCGGGGCATGGAGGTTCGCGTGAACCCGAGATCGGACCACTCCGCCGAAGTGCCGGACCGCGACGTCGGCGAGATCGAGATCCGCGGTACCTCGATGATGTCCGGCTACCTCGGCGACACCCCGCTCGAGCCGGGCGCCTGGTTCCCGACCGGCGACCTGGGCTACCTCACCGACGACGGACTGGTCGTCTGCGGGCGCGCCAAGGAGATCATTACCGTCGCGGGACGCAACGTCTTTCCCGCCGAGATCGAACGGGTCGCCGCCGAAATCCGCGGTGTGCGTGAGGGTGCGGTCGTCGCCGTCGGCACCGACAACGATGCAACTCGGCCCGGCCTGGTGATCACGGCCGAGTTCCGCGGCCCCGACGAAGCCGGTGCCCGCAGCGAGTTGGTCGCCAAGGTGGCCTCCGAGTGCGGCATCGTGCCCGCCAACGTGGTGTTCGTCAGACCGGGCACGCTGCCGCGCACCTCGTCGGGCAAGCTGCGGCGCCTCGAAGTCAAGCGCAACTTGACGGCGGCGACCACATGACCGACGACCTCAGCATCGACGGCTACCGGGCGTTACTCGACGAGGTTTTCAACGACGACGTCATCAAGTGGACCGCGGAAGCCGAAGAAAGCGAACGGTTTCCACGTAAGCTGATCGAGCACCTGGGTGAGCGCGGAGTGTTCGCCCACAAGTGGCCGGCCGGCCAGCACCCCGATGTCCCCAAACTCGTCGCGCTGGCGTTTGCGCTCGGGAAGCTGGGTTCGGCGGGCATCGGCGTCGGTGTCAGCCTGCACGACTCGGCAGTCGCGATCCTGCGCCGCTTCGGGCGCTCGGACTACCTCAAAGACATCTGCGAACAAGCGATCCGCGGCGAGGCCGTACTGTGCATCGGCGCATCGGAGGAGTCGGGCGGTTCGGACCTGCAGATCGTGGAGACCGAAGTCCGTTCTGCCCGAGATGGATTCGAGGTTCGCGGAATCAAGAAGTTCGTCTCGTTGTCGCCGGTGGCCGACCACATCATGGTGGTCGCCCGCGGTGTCGACGGTGATCAGGCCAGCCGACACGGCAACGTTCTGGTGATCGCCGTGCCGTTGGCCCAGTGCGACGTCCAGACGCCCTACCGCAAAGTCGGTGCCGGGCCGCTGGACACCGCCGCGGTGCACATCGACACCTGGGTGCCTGCGGACGCGCTGATCGCCCGCGCTGGAACGGGTTTGGCGGCGATCTCCTGGGGCCTGGCGCACGAGCGGATGTCGATAGCCGGCCAGGTCGCCGGCGGCTGCCAGCGGGTGCTCGGCATTACCCACGCCCGAATGGTGGAGCGGCGGCAGTTCGGCGCGACGCTGTTCGAGCATCAGGCGCTGCGGCTACGTATCGCCGACCTGCAGGCCCGCGTCGACTTACTTCGACACGGGCTCAACGGAATTGCTGCCGAGGGTCGTCTCGACCTCCGGGCCGCAGCCGCCGTGAAGGTCACCGCCGCGCGGCTCGGCGAAGAGGTGCTGTCGGAATGCATGCACATCTTCGGCGGGTCCGGCTACCTGGTCGACGAGACGCCGCTGGGCCGGTGGTGGAGGGACATGAAGCTGGCCCGGGTCGGCGGTGGCACCGACGAGGTGCTGTGGGAATTGGTCGCTGCGGCAATGAAACCCGACTACGACGGCTATCACGAGTTCTCTGGCGGAACAGCTGCTCGAGATTGACGCTGGCGCGAAGAAGTGCGACTTGGGTTAAAGGGGCGGTTGCAACACTTCGTAGGTAGGGGTGTTGATGCGCCATTGGTCGTTGGTGTCGGTGCAGCGTCGGTTTTGGGTTTTAGTAGCCGCGGGTCGGTCCACTGAGGATGCGGCGGCAATGGTCGGCGTGTCGGCGACGTGTGGGCTGGAGTGGTTCCGCAAATTCGGTGGTGTGAATCCATGTATGCAAGTGGCACAAGGTGTCCGACGGCCTCGGCTGTCGCTGTTGGAGCGCGAGCGGATCATGATCGGCACCTCGCGGGGTGAGTCGATGCGTTCGATCGCGCGCGGGTTGGGGCGTGCTCCCTCGACGGTGATGCGCGAGATCGAGAAGAACGGCCGTACCCGCACGGCCCCTGGCCGGTATCGGGCGTTGCACCGGTTCGGGGTCAACCGGGGCGGGTGGGACGCTCGATCGGGTTATTCGGCGTCGTTGGCTCAGCAGCGCACCGAGGCACGTGCTCGGCGTCCCAAGGCCGGCAAGCTGGCCCGCTGTCCGCTGTTGTGTGAGCAGGTGCAAGCGTTGTTGACCAAGAAGTACAGCCCCGAGCAAATCGCTGGGGTGTTGGCCACGACCTATCCTGATCGCCCGGAGATGCAGGTGTCCCACGAAACCATCTATAAGGCGCTTTACGTGCAAGGACGCGGAGAGCTGCGCCGTGAGTTGACCACACGTCTGCGCACGGGGCGAGCACTACGTAAGCCTCGCGCTCGTGCCGGCGTGCACAAGGGTAGGGGCCGGATCCCGGGCATGGTCAACATCTCCGAGCGGCCCGCCGAGGCCGACGATCGAGCCGTACCCGGGCACTGGGAAGGCGATCTCATCATCGGCAAAAACCAGGCCTCCCAGATCGGCACCCTCGTCGAGCGCTCCACCGGGTTCGTCCGCCTCCTGCATCTGCCCGACACCCGTTCTGCCGACGTTGTTGCTGATGCCATGATCGCTGCGATCAAGGAACTACCGCCCACACTGCGTCGTACCGTGACCTGGGACCAAGGCCACGAAATGGCCCAACACGCCCGGATCAGTATCGACGCGGGCATCGAGGTCTACTTCTGCGACCCACACTCTCCCTGGCAGCGGGGAAGCAACGAAAACACCAACGGCCTGCTACGCCAATACTTTCCAAAGGGCACAGACCTATCTGTGCACTCACCCGAGCACCTGGCCTACGTCGCCGACGAACTCAACGGCCGACCCAGAAAACGATTCAACTGGGACAACCCCACCAACCGAGTCAACCAACTACTACTGTCACCACCGACAGAGTCCACTGTTGCAAGCAAACCTTGAAACCGCCCGAGTGATCAGCGCGCTAGCGTCGATCTCGGTGGCGACTAGCGAGCCCCGGGTATGTCGTCAGGCGTGCGCGGTAACGCGTACAGCGCCATCCGGCGGTTGCTCATGTCGTGCTCGCCGAGGAACGTGCAGCCGGCGTATTCACACAGCCGACGTGCCGAGACGTTGCGGTGATCCGGGTCGAACATGATCCGTCGGCACCGGGGCTCGACCTCGAAGACGCTGGCGACGATGCGCGGCAGCAGGAATGGTCCCAGCCCCTTGTTGACGATTGACAGCTCGGCGATCGCGGCGTGCAGTCCGACGTCGTAGGGGTCGGCGTCGTAGCGGGTGGCGATGGAATCCTTTGCGGCGCGGTATACCTCGACGTAGCCGCCGTCTTCGCCGTTCATACTGCCGACGAACGGGCGCGAATAGTTACCCGCGCACTGGGCGCGCAGGTAATCGCGCCATCGCGGCACGGGCCAGTCCGACTCCCACGCCTCGGCCAGGTGGGGCATGTTCATCCAGCGCGAGATCATCTCGGCGTCGACGTCCGGATCGACAAGGCGCAGCGCATAGGGATCGGCCAGTAGCGGAGTCGGTGGCGAAGGAGCGTCGCGGACCTCGTCGCTGAGTCCCTCGGTCAGCTCCCGCGGCAGGACGAATAGAGCACTCATAACGAACGGTGAGCCTACCGGAAATAAGGTTAGGGTTACCTGCCCCCGCTACAACGACGCGGCGGAGCCTCTCTTCGCGCTACGCGCTCATCGACCTCCGCCGGGCGGGCCCGCGAACGCCTGCGCGATCGGCAGCCAGCGTGCCGCGTCGCCGCCGTCGGCGGCGATGTCCAACTCGCTCAGCGGGCGCCGCTGGGTCACCAGAAGGCAGAAGTTTTCGGCGGACCCGGTCACACGCTGTGCGGCAGCCTCTGGTCCCCACGTCCAGAGGCTGCCATCAGGTGCACGCAGCTCGACACGGAATGGTTCATTCGGCGGCTGCAGCTCGTTGATGACGAACGCGAAGTCGCGGGTCCGCACGCCGATGTGGGCGATCGAGCGCAGCCGGGCGGTCGCGGGCCGCGTCACGCCGAGCGCGTCGGCAACGTCCAGGCCGTGCGCCCAGGTCTCCATCAGCCGGGCGGTCGCCATCGACGGTCCGCTCATCGGTGGGCCGAACCACGGCAGCTTGCGCCCGTCGTCGACCGTCAGCAGGGCGTCGTGCAGCTGTTTGCGGGTGGCTCGCCATTCGGCGAGCAACTCGGCGGGCGCAACGGTGGCCAGCTCGTCGGCCGCGGTGTTGACGAAGCCGATCGGGTCGTCCAGAGCGGCCTTCACCACGTCGGCGAATGCGTCGGAGTCGGTGACCGACACCAGCGCGGCGCGGTCGGTCCACAGCAGGTGCCCGATCTGATGGGCGATCGTCCAGCCCGCGGCGGGCGTCGCAGCGCTCCAGCCGTCATCGGCCAGCGACGCGACCAGCGCATCGAGTTGGTCGCTTTCGGCGCGCAGGTCCTCGACAATCTGCGAAAGGTCGGCCATCTGCGTACCTTAACGATTCGCCGCGCGCCCGATGACGGAGTGTGCGGCAAGGCCGCCGAGGTAGACGACGCTGCCGGCCACGACCAGCGCGGGGGAGTGGCCGTCGTCGGGGATGACGCAGGCCGCCCCGGTGATCGCGGCCAGGAACGCCACCCAGAACAACGAGTCCTGCACCGCGAACACATGGCCGCGCAGCGCGTCGTCCACGTCGATCTGAATTGCGGTGTCGGCGCACAGCTTGACCACCTGGCCCAACACGCCGAGCAGGAAGCCCCCCGTCACCAGCACCCACAGCCGCAGATCGATCCCGGCGATCTCGACGGCGGCGGCGATCGCCAAGGCGCCGTTCGCGGTCGCGTAACGGCCCCACCGGCGCACCGCGACGGGTGTGACGAGATTGGCCAGAAATGATCCGGCGCCGGCCGCGGCGACGAACAGCAGCGCGCTGCCCAGCGCGGAGACCGGGCCGGAGTGGACGTTGCGCACCAGCAGCAGCACCAGCAGGGAGTTGATGCCGAACACCATCCGATGAGCGGCGAGCCCGGAGAGCGTGGCAGCGACGGTGGGACGATCCAGCACGGTCCGGACGCCGTGCAGCCAGCCGGTGATGACGGCGTAGACGACCGACCCGTGGATGGCGCGCTGGGTGTTGTCGGGCCCCAGCACATGGTCGGCGAAACGCAGCGAGTACAGCAGCGCGATCAGCAACGGGGCGATGACCAGAAAGATGGCCGATGCGGCGCCGGTGTCGCCGGAGCCGACCAGCTCGCGCGGAACCAGCATGAAGTTGGCGCCGAGAAACGCCGCGACCGCGCCGACCGCCGCTGCGATCGAGTTCATCGTGACGACCTGCTCGCGCGGCACCACGTGCGGCAGCGCGGCCGACATGCCCGACGAGACGAAGCGGCCCAGCCCGTTGACCACCAGCGCCCCGCACAGCACCAGGTAGTCGCGAGACCCCAGCGCAAGAGAGACCCCTACCAAGGCCACCGACACCACCCGGCCGATGTTGGCGCAGACGATCACCAGCCGCCTGTCCCAGCGGTCCATCAGTGCGCCGGCGAACGGGCCGAGCAACGAATACGGCAGGAACAGCACCGCGAACGCGCCCGCGATGGCAAGTGGGCTCGAGGCCCGCTCGGGGTTGAACAGCAGCGCCCCGGCCAGGGCGGCCTGGAAGAGGCCGTCGGCGAATTGGCTTGCCAACCGCAATTCCAGCAGCCGCCCGAAGTCGGGTAGCGCGCGCACCGAACGCCAGACAGCCACCGGCGCGCGCGGATGAGTCACAGAACCTGCTTCCGATTGGCCAGGCGGTTTTTCGGGCGCCTGTTACAACACTACAAATTCTCGCCCGGCACTCAGCTTGTTGATCACAGTGGTCGGGCCCGGATGCCATGATGGATGAGTGGCGCAGCCCGAGGACCCAGAGGATTTCATCGCCCCTGCCGCACACCGAGTGCGAGCGGGCACCTTGCTTCTGGCGAACACGGATCTGCTCGAGCCGACGTTCCGTCGCAGCGTGATCTACATCGTCGAGCACAACGACGGGGGCACGCTGGGTGTGGTGCTCAACCGGCCCAGCGAGACCGCCGTGTACAACGTGTTGCCGCAGTGGGCCAAGCTGGCATCGAAGCCGAAGACGATGTTCATCGGCGGACCGGTCAAGCGCGACGCGGCGCTGTGCCTGGCCGTGATGCGGATCGGCTCTGGTCCCGACGAGGTGCCCGGCCTGCGCCATGTGGCCGGCCGGATGGCGATGGTGGATCTGGACGCTGACCCCGACGTTGATTGCCCCGGACGTGGAGGGTGTCCGCATCTTCGCCGGGTACTCCGGCTGGACGATCGGTCAGCTAGAGGGCGAGATCGAGCGCGACGACTGGATTGTGTTGTCGGCGTTGCCTTCTGACGTTATGGTCGAGCCTCGGGTAGATCTGTGGGGCCGGGTGCTGCGCCGTCAGCCGCAGCCGTTGTCGATGCTGGCCACCCACCCGATCGACGTCAGCCGCAACTAGGCGGCCACGGCCGCGGGTTCTTCGCCGCGGGAGAGTCGGCTCGCTATCACCGAGCACACGATCAACTGGATCTGATGAAAGATCATCAGCGGCAACATGATTACGCCCACCGTCGCGGCGGGAAAGAACACCAGCGCCATCGGCAGGCCGGACGCCAGGCTCTTCTTCGAGCCGCAGAACAGCAGCACGATGCGGTCGCCGCGGTCCAGGCCGACCAGCCGACCTAGCAGGCCGGTGAAGCCCAGCACCACGGCCAGCAGCACGGTGTCGACGACCGCGATGATCGCCAGTTGCCACGGGTCCACGCTGGCCCAGATGTGTTCCACCATGCCCATCGAGAATGCGGTGTAGACGACCAACAGGATCGATCCGCGGTCGACGAGCTTGGTCAATACCGCGTGCCGGACCACCCAGTCGGCAATCCAGGGCCGCATCAACTGGCCCGCCACGAACGGCAGTAGCAGTTGCACCACGACGTCGCGGACCGCGGTGGCGTCCATCCGGGCTCCGCCATTGGTGTTCATCAGCAGCACGACGAGCAGCGGGGTCAGCGCGATCCCGACGATGTTGGACAGCGATGCGCTGACGAGTGCGGCCGAGACATTGCCCCGCGCAATCGAAGTGAACGCGATCGAGGATTGCACCGTCGACGGGACCAGGCAGAGAAACAGCAGCCCGTTGTACAGGTCGGGGCTCAGCAACCAGGGCACCAGGCCGTGCGCGGCCAGCCCGAGCAGCGGGAAAAGGATGAACGTGGTGGCCAGTACCAGCAGATGCAACTGCCAGCGCTTGACGCCCTGCCAGGCCTGCTGCGGGGACAGCCGGGCGCCGTAGAGCCAAAACAAGAGCGCGATAACGACTTTCGCGGCCACCGACATCACGTCGGCAAAGGCACCGCGGGCCGGCAACAGTGCCGCCAGCGCGACCGTGGCGGCCATGGCCAGCAAGAAAGTATCGATCGGCAGCGCCGACAGCTTTTTCAGCATGCGTCAGTGGCAGGCCAGTGAGCAGCCGGCGCAGGCCCCGCCGCAACCGGTCGCGGCGACTTCTTCCTGCCGCAGCGCGAACCGCGCGGTCTGATAGGACCCGGCGGCAACCGTCCCGAGGGCGCCGACGATGCAGACACAGACGACCGTCAGCGCGGTGGCCGGCGGCGCGGCCAGTGCCACCGCCCCGGCGACGGCCAGCATGGTCGCGGCGGCCAGCTGCGGGGGCGCGACGGACCGCATCACCAGTGCGGTGGTGCTGGTGGCGGCGGGACGGGTCAGCGACCGCAACCCGAGAACGGCCAAGACCACCGCCGCGCAGACGCACAGCACTCCCGCGATGAGCATGGGGACACCATACGAGGCGCCCTGCTGCGGTGCAGCGCCCGGTTGTTAGTGAGCGAGCGCCTGGGGCGGGACAGCTGCCGGCGGAGCCGCGGGTGCGGCGGCTGCTTGCGGCGGGGCGGCAGGTGGGGCTGCTGCCGGGGGTGGTGGGGCCGGCTGGTTGGAACCCGGCGCTCCGGCCCGGAAGCCGTTGATGATGCCGTCGGTGGCCTGCGCTTCGCCGACACCGCCGCCGGCCTCGGTCGTCACAGCCAGCGATACCAGGTACTTGTCCGGCCCGGACGCGACGATGACGTGGCGCCGGGAGGTGTTGAGCGTCATCTCGTTCTGCCGGTACGTGCCCTCGATGATCGACGACGCGGAGCCGTTGTAGTCCGCCAGCGAGGCGTCGGTGTTGCGCCAGGCCGGCAGCTGCTGGCTGTCGATGTAGCCGTGGGTGATTGCCTCATGCGGATCGAAATCACCGACCAGTCGGTAGACCACCAGCTGGGCATTGGGGGCGTAAAGGCTGGGGCTGCGGCGGTTCGCGATCACGGCGAACGCGTCAGGCACGTTGGGGTCGGGGACCTGCGTCCAGCCCTGCGGCATCGGCAAGACGAGGTCGAGCGCGTTGAAGCCGGCGGCTTTCTGCGGCTCCATCTTGACGCCCTTGCCGTTGAAGAAGTCGCGCAGCGTTCCGGCGGCGGCCGGCATCAGCGCCGGTGGAAGGGCAGCGGCCGGTGCGGGGGGCTGCGCAGCTGCGGCGGGGGCGACCGCGGGTCCGGGAGCAGCGGCCTGCGGCGCGAGGCCTGGCATCGGGTTGCCGAGTGCTCCGGGAGCCGCCTGCGGCGCGGGGGCGGGGATCGGCGCGGGAACGGGCCGGGGCGGCAAAACCGGATCGGCTGACGCGGCGGGGCTGGCGAGACCGAGCACACCGGCAGCGCCGACGGCCAGACCCGCGACCGTTACGCGCCAGCTACGGGCTGTCTGCTTCATGGGGGTCGGTCCTTCCGAGCTGGTCCAGCGGGTATTCGAAGTCGCAGAAAGCGACTGTAACCAGGGACAAGTGGCGCATCCAGCACCGCAACCGACACTTGACACACCTGGAATGAACCCCTGATCGGTCTGCAATCCAACCGAGACCCTCGGTGGTCGGCGGGTCGCGCGACGCCGCCCTTATAACCTGTTGGGCGTGACCGACTCCGACCCCGACGCGCCGCGGTACCGCTATACCGCGGACCTGGCCGGCCGCATCGAGCAAACCTGGCAGGACAACTGGACCCGGCTGGGGACGTTCAACGTGCCCAACCCGGTCGGTTCGCTCGCGCCGACGGACGGCTCACCGCTACCCGACGACAAGATGTTCGTGCAGGACATGTTTCCCTACCCGTCCGGTGAGGGATTGCATGTCGGCCATCCACTCGGGTACATCGCCACCGACGTCTACGCGCGCTACTTCCGGATGCTGGGCCGTAATGTGCTGCACGCGCTGGGTTTCGATGCGTTCGGTCTGCCTGCCGAGCAGTATGCGGTGCAGACCGGCACCCACCCCCGCACCCGCACCGAGGCCAACATCGTCAACTTTCGGCGCCAGTTGGGCCGGCTGGGTTTCGGGCACGACAACCGCCGCAGCTTTTCCACCACCGACGTCGAGTTCTACAAGTGGACGCAGTGGATCTTCCTGCAGATCTACAACGCGTGGTTCGACACCGCCGCCGGCGAGGCCCGTCCGATAGCGCAGTTGGTCGCCGAATTTGATTCCGGTGCACGTCAATTGGACGACGGCCGGTCCTGGTCGACGCTGTCGGCTGGCGAGCGCGCCGACGTGATCGACGGGCAGCGGCTGGTCTATCAGTCCGAATCGATGGTGAACTGGTGCCCGGGCCTGGGCACCGTGCTGGCCAACGAAGAGGTCACCGCCGACGGTCGCAGCGAACGCGGCAACTTCCCGGTATTCCGGAAGCGGTTGCGGCAGTGGATGATGCGGATCACCGCCTACTCCGACCGGCTGCTCGACGACCTCGACGTGCTGGATTGGCCGGAGAAGGTCAAGACCATGCAGCGCAACTGGATCGGGCGATCCACCGGCGCGGCGGTGTTCTTCTCCTCGCCGGCAGGAGACGTGGAGGTGTTCACCACTCGGCCGGATACCCTCTTCGGCGCCACGTATCTGGTGCTCGCGCCCGAGCACGAACTCGTCGACCGCTTGGTCGCGGCGCAGTGGCCCGATGGCGTCAACACCCACTGGACCTACGGCGCCCAGACCCCCGCGCAGGCCGTCGCCGATTATCGTAAGGCGATCGCCGCGAAGTCCGACCTCGAGCGTCAAGAGAACAAGACCAAGACCGGCGTCTTCCTGGGTACCTATGCGATCAACCCGGTCAACGGCGAGCAGGTGCCGGTCTTCATCGCCGACTATGTACTGGCCGGATATGGGACCGGCGCGATCATGGCTGTTCCCGGCCACGACCAGCGCGACTGGGAATTCGCCGGTGAGTTCGGTCTACCGATCGTGGAAGTCATTGCCGGTGGTGATGTTTCGCTAGCGGCCTACACCGGCGACGGCGTCCTGGTGAACTCCGATTACCTCAACGGTTTCGACGTCGCTTCGGCCAAGGAAGCCGTGATCGCACGGCTGGAATCCGACGACCGCGGCCGCGGTCGCATCGAGTACAGGCTGCGTGACTGGCTCTTTGCGCGGCAACGCTACTGGGGTGAGCCGTTCCCCATCGTCTACGACAGCGACGGACGCGCGCATGCGCTGGACAACGCGGACCTGCCGGTCGAATTGCCAGACGTTCCAGACTATTCGCCGGTGCTGTTCGACCCCGACGACGCCGACAGCGAGCCGTCGCCGCCGCTGGGCAAGGCAACCGACTGGGTCAACGTCGAACTCGACCTCGGCGACGGGCTGAGGCCCTACACCCGCGACACCAATGTGATGCCGCAGTGGGCCGGCAGCTCCTGGTATGAGCTGCGCTATACCGACCCGCACAACTCAGAGCGCTTCTGCGGCAAGGAGAACGAGGCTTACTGGATGGGCCCGCGGCCCGCCGAGCACGGACCCGATGACCCCGGTGGCGTCGACCTCTACGTCGGCGGGGCCGAGCACGCGGTGCTGCACTTGCTGTATTCGCGGTTCTGGCACAAAGTGCTCTACGACCTCGGCCACGTCAGTTCCCGCGAGCCCTTCCGGCGACTGATCAACCAGGGCTACATTCAGGCCTTCGCCTACACCGACTCCCGCGGCGCCTACGTCACGGCCGCCGACGTCGTCGAGCGCGAGGGAAAGTTCTTCTACCCCGGCCTTGACGGGGAGATCGAGGTTTTCCAGGAGTTCGGCAAGATCGGTAAGAGCCTGAAGAACTCGATCTCACCGGACGAGATGTGCGACGACTACGGCGCCGACACCCTGCGGGTGTATGAGATGTCGATGGGCCCGATCGAGGCCTCGCGGCCGTGGGCCACCAAGGACGTCGTTGGGGCACAACGATTTTTGCAGCGGGTCTGGCGGCTGGTCGTTGACGAGAACTCCGGCGAGGCCCGGGTCACCGGTGACGAGCTGGACACCGAGACGCTGAGACTGCTGCACCGCACCATCGCCGGAGTCTCGGAAGATTATGCGGCACTGCGTAACAACACGGCGGTGGCCAAGCTGATCGAGTACACCAATCACTTGACCAAGCAGCACCGCGACTCTGCCCCGCGGGCCGCGGTCGAACCGCTGGTGCTGATGCTCGCGCCGGTGGCGCCGCATCTGTCCGAGGAGCTGTGGAAGCGGCTGGGCCATCCGAGTTCGCTTGCGCACGGCCCCTTCCCGGTCGCAGATCCCGGCTACCTGGTCGAGGACACGGTGGAATATCCCGTGCAGGTCAACGGCAAGGTGCGCGGCCGGATTACGGTGTCGGCCAGCGCGGATGCCGACGCGGTGGAGGCGGCGGCGCTGGCCGACGAGAAGGTGCAGGCATTCCTGGCCGGCGGCACACCGAAGAAGGTGATCGTGGTCGCCGGGAAGATGGTCAACCTCGTGGTCTAGCCGCGTGCAACCCGCGCCGAGTGTGCAGGTTGTGTACGCGGACATGGCCGAATTACCGACATAACCAGCACAGTCGGCGTGGGAAAACCTAGCCGCGTGGTCGGAGGATGACCTCGTTCAGGTGGCCGTCGGGCGGGGTGTTGATCGCCTGGGCGACCGCGGCGGCGACGGTGTCCGCGCGCAGAAACTTACCCGCGTCGTAGTCACCCCCTTCGAAAGACACCAGCTCGCGCTGCATGTCGGTGTCGGTGCGCCCGGGGTACACGGTGGTCACTCGCAAGTCGGGTTCGCTCAGACGCAGCGAGTCGGCGAAGGTGCGTAACGCGAACTTGCTCGCCGAGTAGGACGCCATGTCCTTCGACGCCGTCCGGCCCGCCCCGGAGTTGATGAACACCACTTGGCCGTCTGCACGTCGCAGCGCGGGTAGGAAAGCCAGCGTAACCGCAACTGCGCCAAAGACATTCACGTCAAAGGTGGTCCGCCATTGGTCGACGGTGGAGTCAGCGACCGTCCCGGGCAGTGACACCCCGGCGTTGTGCACCAGGACGTTGAGGTCGCCGATCGCGGCGGTGGCGGCCGGGATCGAGTCGGTGTCCGTCACATCCAGAGGCAGCGCTGTGGCGCCGAGTCGGTCCGCGGTGGCCTGCAGCGCAGGTGACGGCCGTCCGGCCAGTATCAGGGTGTGTGTCGGTGCCAGGGCGTCGGCGATGGCGGCGCCGATCCCGCGGCTGGCACCGGTGATGAGCGCTGTTCGCATGGTTGCCAGCTTAGGGGGTGGCCCAGGCAGCTCAAGCGCGGCAAGGGTTTACGCGGACGCGTCCCCGTTTGCGGCGGCCGCCGGGCTGGCTACCGGCTCGCTGGCAGCCAGGTGTTCCAGCGGCCCCAGCGCCTTGGTCAGCGATTCCTGGTCGGGTTCGCTGAGGTGGCTCAGCAACGAGGCCAGGGCGCTGATCCGGTTGGCCAGTGACTCCCGGTGCACGGCAAGGCCGCGCGGCGTGATGTCGACAAGCACGGCACGCAGGTCGGACGGGTCACGCGAGCGCTTCACCAGGCCGATCTTCTCCAGCCGGCGGATCGCCACTGTCGTGGTGGGCGTGCGAACCCGTTCGTGCGCGGCCAGATCGGTCATCCGGATCGGGCCGCGGTCGAGCAAGGTGTACCAAAATCGACAGCTGCGCCAGCGTCAGGTCGCTGGCCGTGCGCAGCGCCGGCGCTGGGATCGCCGCGGCGCAGGATCGAGAACAGCTTGGAAAGCGTACGGTGAAGCCCCTCCGCAAGCTCGGTGAGCTCGGGCACGGTGGCTTCGGTTTCCGCCATAGTTCGCTAGTCTAACCTGTCGGCTGTCCAGCGGCCCACAATTGGGTTTTGCTGTCACAGGACCTGCGATAAGAAGCGTTGCAGCCGCTCGGTTGCCGCCGCCTCGAATATCTGCGCCGGTGGCCCGGTTTCCACCACCTGGCCGTGGTCCATGAACACCACGGTGTCGGATGTCGACCTGGCGAACGCCATTTCGTGCGTCACGACCAGCATCGTCATGCCGTCGGAGCCCAGATCGGCGATCAAGGCCAGGATGCCTTTCACCAGTTCGGGATCCAGCGCTGAGGTCGCCTCGTCGAAAAGCATCACCTGGGGCGCCATCGCCAAGGCCCGGGCGATCGCCACTCTTTGCTGTTGACCGCCGGACAGCGCGCCGGGACGGCTCTCCGCCTTGTGTTTCATGCCCACCCGGTCCAGTTGGGCCAGCGCCGATTCGCGGGCCTCGTCACCGGATTGCCGTTTGAGCTTGCGCGGCGCCAGCATCACGTTGTCGAGCACGCAGAGATGCGGGAAGAGATTGAAATGCTGGAACACCATGCCAATCCGATGCCGCACCGCGTCGGGATCGTCGGTCAGGACCGACTTGTCATCGAGCAGGATGTCGCCCTGGTCGGGCTCGTGCAGCCGGTTCAAAGTGCGCAGCAGGGTGGATTTCCCGGACCCCGACGGCCCGATCACCGCAACGGTCTTACCGGCGGGTGCGGAGATGTCGACGCCGCGCAGTACTTTGTTGCCGCCGAACGAAAGGTGAATTCCCTTGCCTGTCAATGATACTGAGTCGGTCATATCATCTCCTGACTGGTGGCCAACGGCAGCGGATCCTCCGCCTTGGCGGTGCGGCCGTCCGTAGCCGATCGTCGACGTAGTTGACCAGGTGCGTCAGTGGGATGGTCAGCATCAGGTAGAAGGCGCCCGCCGCGACCAACGGTGAAAGACTGCCGGTTTGCGCGTTCAGGTCGCGGCCGACCTGGAACAGCTCACGCTGGCCGGCAATCAACCCGAGGAAGTACACCAGCGCGGAGCCTTTCAGCAGTGCGATGAACTGGTTGACCAGTGCGGGCAATACCCGCCGGATGCCTTGCGGGATCACCACCAGCCGCATCGCGGTCCGGTAGCTCAGCCCCAATGCGCGGGCGGCCTCCAACTGTCCGGTCTCGACACTTTGAATGCCGGAACGGAAGATCTCGCCGATATAGGCAGCCGCGGTCAGCCCCAGCGCCGCGATGCCCAGGGGATACGGGTTGTTGTTCGTCAATCCGCCCACGATCGGCCCGATTCCGAGGCCGATCACCAGAATGATCACCACTTCGGGCAGGCCGCGGAAGATGTCGGTGTAGATCCGGGCCGGCCAGCGCAGCCAGCGCGTCCCCTGAAATCCCGGCCACCGCGAGCGCCATGCCCACTACCACTCCGATGACTGCGGAGCTGACGGTGAGGATCAGCGTGTTGGGCAGGCCTACGGTCAGCATTGCCGGGATGGCCTGCTTGTAGAGGTCCCAGTCGAAGAACTGATCCCGCAGTTGGGCCAGCGTGGATTTCTCCGGTCCGGTCTCGGTCGCCTCGCGGTGGTTGTGTGCGGCGATGGCCGCGAAATCCGGCAGGTGCGGCGTCGGCGCCGCTCTCGATCCGGGCTTCCAACCTTGCGGCAAGGGCCGCGGAACCCAGTCGGTGTACAGCTGCGACCAAATGCCGTCGGCGATCACGGCGTCCAGGCCGGCGTTGAGTGCATCGATCAGCGGCTGGTTGTCTTTGGCTACCGGGAACGCGATGAAACTGCCCGGACTGTAGGTGTACGCGACAACCTTGGTGCGGTCGCCGGGCCGCATCACTTTGTCCGCTTCCATCGCCGGCGCCACCCATGCGTCGATCTGGTGGTTCTTCAGGCAGGTGTACAGGGTGGTGAAATCGGGGAACTTCACCGGCTGCACGTGCACCGTGTCGACGACGTAGGCCTCTTCGACAGTCCCCTGGATCACGCCGATCCGTTGTTTGCCACCCAGTTTGTCGAAGCTGTCGAGCGGCGAGCCGGTCGGCACGATCAGCGAGATGTAACCGAAGTCGTAGCCGTTGGTGAATCCGACTGTGCGGCGGCGTTTTTCGGTGGCGATGATCGACGACGAGGCGACATCGAAGCGTCCCGTCGCCACTTGGGCGAGCAGGCCGGCGAATTCGGTGCCGGCGAAGACGACCTTCAGGCCCAGCTTTGCCGCGATCGCGCGCAGCAATTCGTTGTCATAGCCGGTGAAGCGCCCGGACGAATTGAGGCAGCTGGTGGGGGGACCTCCCGGCTGAGTCCCGATGGTCAGGGTGTGCGGCGTGCGTAAGCCGAGCGCGTCGATGTTGATCGAACTCAACGGAATGACATCGGGGGTCGTGTAGTCGCGTTCCAGTGGCGGGCTGGCGTTGACCAGCTTCGCCGGCAGGGCCATCGCGCCCTCTTTGCCCGACGGCTTGCACATGTGGTTATCGGCCGCCGCCGGCGCGCATCGGCAGCCAGACAATAAGTCAGCAGGACGGTGGCCAGCAGCGCAACGAGTTTCGACGCGCCGACCCTCATGTCCGATCACGCCAGCGGCACAGTTGTTCGACGTCGCTCAGGTCGTAGTCCGGGCCGTTGAGGCCGACGGTCAGCAGAGTGACGCCGAGCGCCACCAGTCCTTCCGCGTCGGCGAGCAGATTCTCTACGTTGACGCCGGCCGAGCGCTCGATGGTGTCCGGATCGCGGCCGACGGCTTCGCAGTGCTCGCCGAGCACTTCGGCGGCCTGCGGGTAGCTGTCGACGGTGGTGAAACCGTGCCAGATGTCGCCGTGTTCGGCCACCAGTCGCAATGTCTTCTTCGGGCCTTTCCCGCCGATCAGCAGCGGGATGTCGCGGGTGGGCGCCGGGTTCAGCTTGGCCAGCCGGTCCTTGATCCGCGGCAGCGCGCCGCCGAGGTCGTCGAGGCGGCTGCCGACGGTGCCGAACTCGTAGCCGTATTCGTCGTAGTCCTTTTCCTTCCAACCCGATCCGATGCCCAGGATCAGCCGACCGCCGGAGATGTGGTCGACGGTGCGGGCCATGTCGGCCAGCAGCTCCGGGTTGCGGTAGGAGTTACAGGTCACCAGCGCGCCGATCTCGATGCGCGAGGTTTGCTCGGCCCAGGCGCCGAGCATCGTCCAGCATTCGAAGTGCGCACCGTCGGGGTCGCCGTAGAGCGGGAAGAAATGGTCCCAGTTGAAGGCGATGTCGACGCCGATGTCCTCGCAGCGCCGGACGGCGTCGCGCAGGCTTTGGTAGTCGGGCGAATGCTGAGGTTGGAGCTGGACGCCGATGCGGATCGGCCGGGGGAGAAAGTCATGGCTTCTACCGTAGGCGCGGAGATAGGCTCACCAACAAATGTCCGAAAGCATCGCTGGCATCGATATCCCCGACACCCCGCTGGTCAGCGCCATAACCGCGCACATCCGGGACGCCGAAGAAGACCTACTGTTCAACCACTCCCGCCGAGTGTTCATTTTCGGGGCCTTGCAGGGCCTACGCCGCGGACTGCAGCCGAACCTGGAGTTGCTCTACGCCGGGGCGATGTTTCACGACATCGGGCTGACTGAGCGCTACCTCAGATCGACGCTTCGCTTCGAGGTTGACGGCGCCAATGCGGCGCGCGACTTCCTGTTGGAGCACGGCGTCGAGGAATCCGACGCAGCCAAGGTGTGGCTGGGCATCGCCCTGCACACCACGCCCGGAGTGCCGGAATTCCTGGCACCCGAGACCGCACTGGTGACGGCGGGCGTTGAGACCGACGTGCTGGGTATCGGCCGTGACGACCTGTCACCCGACGTCCTCGAGGCCGTCACGGCGGCGCACCCGCGGCCCGATTTCAAGCGGCAGATTCTGGCCGCCTTCAACGACGGCATGAAGCACCGGCCGCAGACCACCTTCGGCACCTGCAACGCCGATGTCCTGGAACGCTTCGACCCGGCATTTGTCCGCGACAACTTCGTCGACACCATCCTCGGCAACAGCTGGCCCGAGTAGAAAACTCAGTCGCCGCCGAGGATGCCGCGCAGGATCTCGATCAACACCAGCGGCTGATCACTCTGCACCGAGTGACCCGAATTCTCTACGACCTGCAGGCCGCGGAATTGCTGTGCGCGCGCGGCCAATTCGTCGGCATCCTCGTCGGTGACGAAGCCCGACGTGCCACCGCGTACCAGCCTGACCGGGACAGACAGGCCGGCGACGTCGTCCCACAAGCTGTCGAAGTCCGGATACTCCCGGTGGTGTCCCAGCGCCACGTCCAGGTGCCGTTGTCGAGCTGCTTGGTATTGTGAAAAACGCCGCGGCGCAACGATTTCCGGTCGCGATGCGGCGCCGCGGCGGTGGTGATCTCAAGGATCGCGTCGAAGCTGGGAAATTCCCGGTCGCCCTGCATCAGCGCGACGGTGCCCTGCTGTTCTTTCGTCATCTCGGTGACCCGCTTCATCGCCGACGGGGTGACGTCGACCAGCACGAGTTCGCGCACCAGCTGGGGTGCGATGGCGCCCAGCCCGATGGCGGTCAGCCCGCCCAACGACATGCCGACCACCAGGTCGGCGTCCGGGGCGAGGTCCTCGATCACCGGCTTGATCGCGGCGGCGTTGTGCTGCGGTGAGTAGTCCCCGTCTTCGCGCCACGCCGAATGCCCGTGGCCGGGCAGGTCGACCGCCAGCGCGGGCTCACCCAGGCCGACGATCACGGTGTCCCACGTGTGCGCGTTCTGCCCGCCGCCGTGGAAGAACACCACCCGCGGCGACTCATCGCCCCACTGCAACGCGCTGATGCCACCGGACTCGACCCGCCGCACCGAAGGCAGCGGACCCGCGACACCGGCCTGCTCGGCGTTCTCGGTCAGCAGCCCGAATTCGGACAGGCCGAGTAGGTCGTCGTCGGAGATGTCGGTCATGACCCTCGACCCTAGGGGACCTAGAGAACAAAGCGACGGCGGATCCCGCGGAATCGTTCCCACATCGCGGCGGCCCGCTCGGCCTCGGTGACCATGGTTGTGTCGGCAGGCAGGGCGCCCAGTAGCTCGGCGCGAGCGACAAGACGAGTGGTGAGCACTGCGGGCCGGCCCTCGAGCATGTGGCGGTAGGTCAGGTTGCCGCGCTCGAATTCCTGGGTGTCCAACCAGTTGTGCACGCCGGGATCACGGTGCGCCATAACCAGCCGGATCCGCCCGTCGGCGTCGACGACGGTCCGGCTCGGTGTGTAGCTCACCGGCCGGTAGAGGTAGTCCATGCTGTTGAAGAAGACGCCCATGTTGGTCAGCATCCACAGTCCGTCGTGGGCGTCGAACTCGACGATCAGCGCTTCGTCGGGGCCCAGCTCCCAGTACATGTTGGCCGCCGCCCGGCCGCGTTTGGTGTCGGCGCCGGTCGACTCGACGCGCGGAAAGGCGTTCGGCGTCTCGGCGTCGACGCCGCCGTAGGTGAACGGAAACTCCGGCCAGTCCGACATCAGGCCGGTGACGAACTCGCCGGCCCAGCCCATCGCGTCGACCATCGCCTCCGCGGTGGGCAGCGGCTTGGGAGTGGACATGTCAACCCGCTCGATGCGGATCTGTGCGGGTAGCTCGTCCCAACGGTCAAAGCCCTGACGGATGAACAGCTTTCGAGATTCCGGCGTGGTAGGCAGCCAATTGCCGGCGCGCTCGGGGCCGCCGATGTAGAGCTCGAACTGTCCGTCGCCGCCGACATCGACTTGCGTGATGTTGGCCTCCGGCGTGTCACCGAACGGCTCGTGCAGTACGCCGGGGCCCGGTGTGCGACGTCCCTGCACGGTGACGTTGAAGAACCGCGCGGTGCCGCGGCTACCGGTCAACCGATACGTGGAGCCGCCGTCGATCCAGGCCTGCTGGTAGGTGAAGTCGCCGCAGTCGCCGCCGAGCTTGCGGGTCGGGCCGCAGAACGGGTGTATCGCGGGGTAGCGGGTGTCGTGGGTTTCCAGCGCCAAATCGAAGGCCTGGCCGAGATTTTGGGTCAGGAAGCGGAACGCGTCGACGCGTTGGGCGCCGGAGGTGGCGTTGGCGTCTTTGAAGACCTGGGCGCCGGCGGCGCCGAGCTGTGCGCAGAACGCGGTCCACGCCGCCTGAAGGGCGGCGTCGTCCGGGCCGTCGCCGAAGGCCATGTCACGCGCCCAACTTGTCGAGCATGGCTCCTACGACATCACATGCGCGGCGGGCGGATTCGAGCCGGCCCTCGGCGTCGATGCGCGGGCCGATCAACTCCAAATCGAAGCCGTGCGCGTAACCGTGGTCCAGAGCTTGAGCGACGAAAGCCTCGAGCGGAATCGCGCCGTCCCCCGGAACTGCCCTGGCAGGCAGGGCACGATCACCCAACACGTAATCGCTCAATTGAATGAGCTCCGTTCGCGGCAGGGCGCGCCGGACCAGCGCCTCGAAATCGGCTTCAGCCCAGCAGTGGAACACGTCGATGCAGATACCCAGCCCGCCCATCTCGGCCAGTTTGATCGTGTCGCGCAGCGTATGAGCGAGATGAATGTCGGCGTACAGACTGGAGGCGCACTCGATCGCAAGGGCCACGCCCATCTGCTGTGCGTGCATTACGCAAGGGGCGATCATGGCGCAGAACCGCTCGGCGGCCTGCTCCCACGCCGACGCACCGCGACCCCCGGTGAGCATGTAAACGGTGCGCGCCCCAACCTGGGCCGCCGCGTCGATCACGGTGGACAGCGCTTCCCGCGCAAGCTGCGGTTCGCCGTCGAGTCGACCGGCGCCGAAGATGTGGGTCACCGCCTCCACGCGATAGGTATTGCACTGCAAAAAATCTGGAAACACCGGATCGAGCAGTTGATCGCCCAGGATGCTCAACCGTGATACGCCCAGCGCTGCCCAATGTTGCTGGAGGTTCGTCAGCGGCTCGCCGTAGAACGTCACGTTGTGGACGGAGAGCCGGTCGTGAGCGGTCACCCTCGGTTCTCGATCTCGACGCCGAATCGCTTACGGAATGGCCGGAATTCCTCGTGCAACGCGTCGAGGTCTTCGCCGATGTCGACGAGCAATTGCGTCGAGTAGCGGAATTTGCCGTGCCGGTCGCCGCGGTTGTCCGCCAGGTAAGACCGCATCGCCTCCGCGGCTCCCGCCGTCAGCTCCCGGCCGCTGAACTCGTAGTAGCGCCGGACCGTTTCGACCTGATCAGCGACGAAGTCGGTATAACGGACGTGCAGGATCCGCGGATCGTCGACCATCGGAGTGGTCATCGTGTTGGTCACGCCGGCCCGTGTCAGCTCCAGGTGCATCTTGGCCAGCGCATGCAGGTCGACCGGCCCGGCCATCCCCTCGGCGATATCGGCCATCATCATCGTGCGCGACGCCGCCACCTGCACCGGATCGCGATGCAGCCAGACCAGCGTCGCGTCGGGGTAGGCGTCGAACATCTCGGCGAGCCGGAAGCCATGAAAGCCTTTGAGCACCCAGTACTTTCGCGGGCGCCGGTACTGCAGCTGCTGCAGCATGGCCTTGTGCAGCCGGTACTGCGCCGCGGCATCGGTGGCCAGGCCGCCCACCAGCGACTGCATCGGAACCCGCCACCAGGCGGTCGGCGTCAGCACCCGGAAATCGAACGCCCAGGTGCGCTCGTCTTCGGGCAGGCCGTCGCCGAGCATGTCGTTGTAGGGATGGCTGTGCAGCCACTTGGGCATCTTGGCGTTGATCTCCCGCCAGTCGTCGTCGGCCCGGGCACGCCGCGGATCTTCTCCGTCGGTCAGGCCGGGCGGCGGCGACGGGTACATCACTTCCCAGAACCGCAACGCCCGGGCGTCGGGGTCTACCGACATCAGCGCGTGCATCAGCGTTGTGCCCGAACGTGGTTCGCCGGTGACGAACATCGGC
>CAVVNB010000032.1:0-84185 GCA_963749375.1 uncultured Actinomycetota bacterium | reverse complement strand
CAGGACAACCACGCTCACGAGGCGACAGCGACGACGATGGCCGATCGCGAAGTCGGCGTCGAGATCGAAGTCGAAGTCACCGAACCCACGAGGCTGGATTTCCAGATTGCGGTCGCCGTCAATCGGGCATAGATGTCGATGAATCCCTGGTGATCGAACTGAACGGCACCGCACTTGAGCCGCGCGAAATTCTCGGGCAACACCAAACCCGGATTCATGTAGTGGAGGCCGGCAAAGGAACGGTGACCGCGTCGTACTCGGCGACGGTCGTTGGCCAAGCCGACCCCGCTCCGGTGAGCGACATCGACCTGATCACCTACCTGCGCCCGAGCCGGTATGCCGAAGCGGACAAGTTCTTCGGCTTCGCCGCGACCGAATTCCAGCGGTACGGAGCGTCGGTCACCCTGCTCGAAAATGTCTCGTCGTGGGTCGGCACCCGGCTGAATTATGTGCCCGGCTCCAGCGATCCGATCGACGGGGCCACCGACACGTTGCTCGCGGGGCAAGGCGTCTGCCGCGATTACGCGCATCTGGTGATCGCGCTGCTGCGCGCCCGAAACATCCCGTCCCGGTTGGTGGCTGTGTATGCGCCGGGATGCGAGCCGATGGATTTCCACGCGGTGGCCGAGGCGTTCGTCGATGGTGCGTGGCGGGTGGTCGACGCCACCTGCCTGGCGCCCCGGCAGTCGATGGTGCGCATCGCCACCGGGCGCGATGCCGCCGACACCGCCTTCCTGGACAACCACGACGGCGCCATCACCTTGTCAGCATGTGGGTCACGGCCTCGTCGACGGCGAGCTACCCCGACTCGGTGGACGAGCTCGTCAGCCTGGGCTAGACGGTATGGAGGCTGACTCGAGGCCGAAGGCCTCGGGCTGCAATCGGACGTGGGTTGCCGATGGCGAGTGAACACTCGCACTGGTAGAGCCACAGTTGCAGATCAGGAGGCCTCCGGTGAGTTTCAACGGTACGAGTGTCGGGTTGGATGTGCATGCGCTTTCGGTAGTTGCGCATGCAGTCGATGAAGAAACGGGTCGAGTCGAGCGGGCACGGTTATGCCCGGATCACGGCGAGATCCTGGACTGGTTGCACCGGCTGCGCGGCCCGGTGCGGGTGGCCTATGAGGCCGGGCCGACGGGGTTCGGGCTGGCGCGGGCTTTGGCTGAGGCCGAGATCGACTGCGTGGTCGCTGCGCCGTCGAAGTTGATCCGCCCGCGGGGATCGGGTCAAGACCGACGCCCGTGACGCCGCACATTTGACCCGGCTGCTGCGCCTGGGTGAGATCACCGCGGTCACCGTGCCCGACGCCGACGTGGAGGCGGTGCGGGATCTGGTGCGGGCCCGCGAAGATGCCCGCGCCGATCTGATGCGGGTCCGGCACCGGTTGTCCAAACTGCTGCTGCGCCAGGGCCGGGTGTATTCGGGCGGGCAGGCCTGGAATGGGGTGCACGAGACCTGGCTGCGTCGGCAACGTTTCGACGATGCTCACACCAGTGCGGCGTTCGATCACCACTTCGACGCGGTGCTGTCAGCGACCGCGGCCAGGGATCGCCTCGACGAGCAGATCGTGACGGTCGCGGCCTCACCGCGGTGGGCTGATCCGGTCGACCGGCTGGGGTGCCTGCGCGGGATCTCGGCGCTGACCGGGCTGGCGTTGACGGTGGAGATCGGTGACTGGACCCGGTTCACCGGATCCTCGATCGGCGCCTACGTCGGCCTGGTCCCATCCGAGTACTCCTCGGGCGCATCTCGGGTGCAGGGCTCGATCACCAAGGCCGGCAACGCTCACGTGCGGCGGCTGTTGATCGAGGCGGCCTGGCACCACCGGGCGGCCTACCGCAATCCCGGACCGACGATGCGGGCCCGCTGGGCCAAGGTCGATCCGGCGCTCAAGGACCGCGGGCATGCCGGCAACCGGCGCCTGCACCAGCAGTGGTGCCGGTTCAACGAACGCAAGAAGCCTCACGTGGTGGCCAACGTCGCGATCGCCCGCCAACTGGCCGGCTGGTGCTGGTCACTGGCCACGCTGACCTAAGCGCAGCCACCCAAGCTTGATCGGAGCCAGCCGGTCGGCGGCGAGGTAGGCGAACTGGATCTGCGTTACAGCTATGAGCCACAACAGCATTCACCGAGTGCTGGTGTGACGCCCGTCCCTAGAGAGCAGCCACCGTTCGCGCCGAACCATCGTCTTGCGGTACCCAACCCGCGTATATCAGTCTGACACCACCGTCGTTGACCAACGACCGCCGCGGCACCGACTGACACCGATCAAACGAAAGCCGCCCCGGCACCAAACCGGGGCGGCTTTCACCTGCCTATTGACAAACAGTGCCTACATATCAGCTGTACTGACCACAGACGTTGGTGACGGCGTGGCGTGGTGACAAAGCGAAGACCTCCGAGTGAAGTGCGAGCTGCTTAGGAACGCACTCATTCACCGGAGGTCTTCGTGTCCCACCGTAATGCCCATTGTCAGAACTGGTCGGCTGAGGCTGGCGCGTTGTGTCGTTGAGGATCGCTGGCCGTTACGGCGGGCTGCGGAGCGGTTCCAGGTGTCACCGACCACTGCGGCCCGCTGGGCAGGTCGCTATCGGCTCCACGGGGTAGCCGGGATGGTCGATCGGTCTTCGCGGCCGCGCCATTCACCTGCGCGGACCCCGACGCGCACGGAGCGTCGCATCATCAAGGTTCGGGTGTTGCGCCGCTGGGGACCTGCCCGAATCGGGTATCTGTTGGGCCTGCATCCTTCGACGGTCCATCGGGTCTTGACCCGTTACCGGCTGGCCAAGCTGCGCTGGCTGGACCGTCCAACCGGACGCGTCGTCCGCCGCATGCACTCCGAGCACTGCGGGGACCTGGTTCACGTCGACGTCAAGAAGCTGGGCAAGATCCCCGCCGGCGGTGGTTGGCGGATGCTGGGCCGCTCCGTTGGCCAACGCCATTCCCAGGCCACAAGTCCAGCGGGAAGCGCAACGGTTACCACAATCCTGTGCGCGGCTATCACTTCCTGCACACCGCACTGGATGCACACTCGCGGTTGGCGTACACCGAGCTTCTCGGCGACGAACGCAAAGAGACCGCCGCGGCTTTCTGGGCCCGGGCCAACGCGTGGTTCGCAGAGCATGGGATCACCATTCGAAAAGTGTTGACCGACAACGGCTCCTGCTATCGCTCGCACGCCTTCGCTGACGTCTTAGGTGACATCGAACATCGCCGGACCCGACCGTATCGACCCCAGACGAACGGCAAAATGGAGAGATTTCACCGCACTTTGGCCGACGAATGGGCCTACGCCCGGCTCTACCGAAGCGACGCCGAACGTTGCACCGAGTTCCCCCGCTGGCTGCACACCTACAATCACCACCGCGGCCACACCGCACTCGGCGGCCAACCACCCGCCACCCGCGTACCTAACCTCTCAGGTCAGTACACCTAGCCCAGGTGTAGCCGCTCGCGGAGCGTAGTCGGTGAGGAAGCGCCTGGTCGACACCGGCCGGAACGCGCGGGCCGCGTCGGTCAGTGCGTCGCTGGGACTCCGCGCTGAGCTCGATGTCGGCGGCGGCGACGTTGAACTCGAGCTGCTCGACACTGGACGCCCCGGGAATGGCGACCACGCCCGGCAGGCTGATCAGCCAGGCCAGCGCCACCTGCGCCGGCTTGGCGTCGACTTCGGTGGCGACGTCGCGCAGCGTCTGCAGCAGCGGCTCGATGCGGCGCAGGTTCTCCGTGCCGAACAGCGAGTTGACCGCGCGAACGCCGCCGGGCCGGTTGTCCAGGCCGTACTTGCCGCCCAGCAGCCCCTGCGCCAGCGGGCTGTAGGCGATCACGATGCGGTTCTCCCGCTCGGCGAAGGGCACCAGGTCCTCGAGCGCACCGCGGATGGGCGAGCGAGAAATCCACCTGGTTGCTGATCACCGGACGGCCGAGCGCGGCGTCGGCCTGCTGCCACCGTTCGAGCGAGTAGTTCGAGACGCCGGCCGCGCCGATGGCGCCGCTGTCGAGCAGGTCTGCGCATGCCCGGCATGATCACCGAATCGGGGACCACCGGGTTGGGCTGGTGGATCTGATAGAGCGGGATGCGGTCCAGCTGCAGCCGGCGCGCGCTGGCGCGCTCGCGCTGCTTGACCACCGGCCGGAAACGGCGCGACCGGCAAGATCTTGCTGGCCACCACGACCTTGGTCGCGCTCGTCGCCGAGCGCCTCGCCGAGGATCCGCTCGCTTTTGCCAAGCCCGTAGACCTCGGCGGTGTCGAACAAGCGTGACGCCCAGAGCACAGGGCGCGGCGCACGATGTCGCCGGCGCGGTCCGGAGGCGTAGCTGTCGCCGTAGCCCCACTCGCGGGAGCCGAATTGCCAGGTGCCCAGCCCGATCCGGCTGACTCTTCCGATTCCGTCGACTTCCAGATACTTCATTTAGCTCACGGTACCGACGGCCGCGTCGAAGTGCTCAGGTGGCGGCGTGGTGCTTCCGGAGTACCTCCAGGATCTGGCGGCTGTCGACAGACTCGGTGCGCGAGCACAACTGGCGCAGCTCGTTGACGACGGTCTGCAACGTGTCGAGACGCTCCGACGCTTGAGTCAGTGTGGCGAGCCAGGTGTCGTAGTCACGCTCGTCGTAACCAATCTCCGCTACCGGGAAATAGGCCAAGCTCATGACGGTCACGCTCCTGATTTTCAAGGTGCCCCTCGCGCACCGAATCTTCGATTGTCCGAAGCGATTAACCCGTTCCAAACGTGTCTAAACTCACTCATTCGTGCTCTGCCAACTATCCGGATCTGCGGTCTGGCAACTCGGAAGTCGACGCGACTATGGAAGGCCGGCGCGGCTGCGATTACGCTGTGCCTGCGGCTGGCGCGTTACAAGAAAGGGCGAAAATGTCACGGACAGTGGTTGTCGGAGCGTCGAGTGGGCTTGGGCGTTGTATCGGTATCGGTCTTGCGCAACGGGGTGGGCAGATCGCACTGCTGGCGCGTCGTCGCGCACGGATCGAGACCGCGGCCGAGGAAGCCGGTTCGGGTGCGATCGCCGTCGAGTGCGATGTCACCGACGAACAGTCCTGCCGGTCGGCGTTCGACCAGGCGGCCGAGTCGATGGGCGGCATCGACAACCTCATCTACACGCCCGCGATCAGCCCGCTGGTGCGGATGGTCGACACCGGCGCCGACACGTGGCGGCGGATTTTCGACACCAACGTCATCGGCGCCTCGCTGGCGACCGCGGCGGCGATCCCGCACCTGACCGCGTCGGCGGGCAAGGCGGTCTACCTCTCGTCTGACGCCGGCAGCTTCGGGCCGCCCTGGCCCGGCCTCGGCGCGTACGGCGTCAGCAAGGCCGCGCTGGAACGACTCGTCGAAGCCTGGCGGGCCGAACACCCCGACGTCGGCTTCACCTCCCTCATCGTCGGTGAGTGCGCCGGCGGCGACGGCGACGCGGCAACCGGGATGAACGCCGGTTGGGACATGGACTTGGCGATGAAGGCCTATCCGCTGTGGGTGTCCGGCGGCTGTATGCCCGGCAAGTTGATGCCCGTCGAAGATCTCATCGAGGTGGTGCAGACCATCCTGCAGACCAACTCCTCGACATCGATGCCGGTGGTGGTGGCCCGGGGCGCGCCGGCCGCCCAGGTCGCGTTCCCGGACACCAATTAACCGAAGCCGCAATACCGATCGGCACTGCTGCTATCGCGCGTCCTCTACAGTTGCGCTGACAATCACGAACGAAGGAGACGCGGATGGCGTGGTTCATGGCCCTCCAAGGCCCACACCACACACCTCAGCAGTCGATGGTCTACGAACTTCAAGACGGGGTGGACGTAGACAAGATCGCGCAGGAGCTGGTCAGTTCCGCGACTCTGGACCGGGTGGTGGCCGTTCCCGCGGTCCTGTCCGCGAACAAGCGCCGGCACCAGAAGGTGACGGTCTACGTCCGGCCCGCCGCATGGGGTCTGTGGTCGTTGTACGAGCTGTCCGAGGAAGATCGCCGAGAGATGGCGAAGAACAACCCGATGGTCCAGGCCCTCGCCGCTGCGCAGCAGCGTGCCGCCGCGCAGGGAAAGCAGGCTCCCGGCGGGCCGATGACCGTTCAGGTCAATCCGCTGACCGGTCAGGTCGGTCCGACCAACGTCGGTTAGGAACTAGGCGGTGTGCTGATTGTCGCCGGGGTCGTCGTCCAGCGAAGCGGCTCCCAGCGTGGTCAGCATGCCGACCGCGGCCCGCTGCCAGGTGAACATCTCGGCGCGCTGCCGGGCGCAGGCGCGGCGATGCTCTTCGGGGCGGCTGACGACGGTGGTAACCGCCTCGGCGATGGCCTCCGGGTTGTTGTCGGCCAGCGCACCGCTATCGGCGGTGATGATCTCGCCCAGCGCCGACGTGCGGGACACCACCGCCGGTGTGCCACAGGCCAGCGACTCCAGTGCCGCCAGCCCGAAGGTCTCGTGGGGCCCGGGTGCGAGCGCGACATCGGCTGAGGCCAGCAATTCGGCGACGCTGTGCCGATCGGAGATGAAGCCGGTGAAGTCGATCGGCAGTCGGGCGGCCTGGCGCTGCAGCCTGGCTCGCAGCGGTCCGTCGCCCACCACGATCAGTCGGGCCTCGACGCCGGCGTCGCACAACGCCGCCACCGCATCGATGCTGCGGTCGGCCCGCTTCTCCACCGACAGCCGGCCACAGTGCACCAGCAGGATCTGCCCCGGCTTCGCCCAGCGCTGACGCACCTGCAGGGAGCGTCGCGACGGGTGGAACGTCTCCAGGTCTACGCCGAGCGGAATGGTGACGGTGTTGGTCGCGCCGATGCGATCGAACTCTTCGCGCGCAAACCCGGTCGTGCAGACCACGGTGTCGTAGTCGGCGGCGGTGCGCCGGTTGGCGAAGTCGGCGAACCGGCGTGCGGTGCGGCGCGGAAGTACCTGTCCGGCAAGGCGATCGAGACGCTCATGGGAGATCATCACCGTCGTCGCGTCGTGATCGCGACCCCAGCGGCCCAGCGACCTCAACGTAAGCCGGTCGGACACTTCGAGCGTGTCGGGTCGTAACGATGTCAGCAACGTCCGCACCGGCCCGGGCAGTACCGCGCGGTATCCGCCGGTAAACGGAATCAGCTTGGCGGGCACGGTGATTCGCTCGACGCCCGTTGCCAGATGCGCGTGTTCGGCACGACGCCCCGGGACAATCAGCACGACCTCGTGCCCCGCGGCGCAGTACTCCGCACCCAACCGATCGACGGCCGTGCGAAGGCCGCCGGAGCGAGGCCCATAGAAGTTGGCGACCTGAACGACACGCATCCAACCAGCACAACCGGCGCTCGTGTGCGGTCAACGATCTGACACTGACTTTTCGCTGAACAGGCCGTGAACACCGCAGATCGGGCATCGAAGCGGGCGGCGTCACAACCGCATTCCGCAAACGTCGACGCGACATAGGTCGGTGCGCGGCCGCCGCGACATAGGCCTGTTGCCTGCGGTTACCGGCAGCCACTCCCGGGTAAAGTCTGACCAGCGGGTTCTGACCGGCAACGCCGAGGGGTGTCACAGCGCGACCGGTCGGAACGACGATGGATGGGAACGAGGAGATGCGTCATTTCGCGGCCACATCGGTAGTGGCCGGCGTCGTGGTTCTCGTCGCCGGATGCGGCGGCAGCAATCAGACAAATCAGACGGCCACGACGACGATCACTTCGCTGATCCCGCGCCCGGTGGTCGAACGCGAACTCGAGTCGCTGCTGCTCACGCCAGCCCAGGTCAACCCGCTGATGGGTGCGACGGGGATGGCGGTGATTCGCAGGCACGACGCGATGTCCGACGACAGCGCGACGATGAAGCCACCGGAGTGCCTGGCCATCGACGGTTCGGCGCAGGCCAAGGTCTACGCCGACAGTGGTTTCACCGGCGTGCGCGATCAGGAGCTCAACGATGGCGACTCTTTCACCCATTACGCCGAGCAGGCTGTGGTGCTGTTTCCGACCGTCAAGCAGGCCCACGTCTTCTTCGTCAGCTCGGGCCTGCGCTGGCCGGCCTGCCACCACTACACCCACACTCAGACCCGGACGCAGTGGGACGTCGCGCCGATATCGGACGACAACGACGACCTGAGCACGATTTCGACGCAGCAACAAGCAAAGACCGGCGGCTGGGCCTGCGGTCGTGCGCTGGCCGTCAGGAACAACGTCGTCGTCGACGTCAACACCTGCAGCGCCAACCCCGCGAGCTCCGCCGTCGACATCGCCAACCAGATCGTCGCGAAAGTTGGATCGCGATAACGGATTCGGTTAATCCGGACCCGAAGGCCCCAGCAGCCGGGCTTCTTCGAGGTCCATCGACTCCTGCAATTCGAGAAGAACGATGTCGTCGATGCGGCGCTCGTTGCGGAGCTCGGTGATGGCACGGCGCTTGTGCGCGAGCACACCCAGACGCACCTGCCGAATCATGTCGCTCTTGGCCTCGGCATCGTCGCGGGTCGAGCCGTCGTCGCTGGCTCGGACCAACGCCGCGTGTTGTTTGTATTCGGCGTGCAGACGGTTCTGTAGCGCGTCGCTGACGCCGAACTCGGCGGCCACCACCGGCAACGCGTCGAGCGCGGCCTGCGCCCCGGCGCACCGGGCGAGCCGTAATTCGTCAGCGTGGGCCACGTCTTCGGGGATCTTGGCCCAGCGCACGACGCTGGGCAGCGTGCTGCCCTGGACGATGACGGTCGTCAGGATCACGAAGGACACCACGAAGATGATCAGGTTGCGATCCGGGAAGGGCGCACCGCTGCGAGTGGTCAGCGGAACCGCTAACGCCGCGGCGAGCGACACTGCTCCGCGGAATCCGGCCCAGCCTGACACGATGCGCTGGCGCCAGTCGACTCGACGCTCACGCTGCGCTTCGCGCCGGTCGACCGCGCGGACCAGCCACGTGGTGGCTTCACCCCACAGCAGCCGCGTTCCCACGACGACGATGGTGATGGCGATCGCCATCAGGATGGCGTGGTGAATGCCGCCGTCGACCCGTGAGACTCCGCGCACCGCGCCGGGCAGCTGGACTCCGACGAACACCCACAGCGAGCCGTTGATGAGAAACGTTGCGATATCCCAGAACGCGAACGACACCAGCCGAGACCGAGCCCGGATCACCCGTGGTGAGGCGTAGGCGAGGATGAGCGCGCACACCAGGACGGCGACGACCCCGCTGCAATCGACAGCGTTGGCGAGTAGGAACGCAGCGAACGGCGTCAGCAAGCTGAGCGCTGCCTCTTCCTGTGGTGCATCGAGCCGTGTCCGGGCGAACGTCACGGCGCCGCCGACGATCATGCCGGCAGCGATCCCGCCGAGATACGACAAGACGAATCGGATGCTCAAGTCGAGCGGGCCGACGGGCGCGCCGCCCATGGCGACCGACACCGCCACGCCGAACAGGACCAGCGCGGTCCCGTCGTTGATGATGCTCTCCGCCCTCAGCACGGTCAGTGTGCGGCGCGGCAGTCGCTTCGCCAGACCGGCGACCGCGGCGGCGTCAGTCGGGGAGAGCACGGCGCCGAGCACCGCCGCCGCGTGCGACTCCATCCCGAATGCCCGCGCCGTCCAGGACACCGCGATCGCGTTGACGATCACCAAACCGACGCTGAGCAAGACGATTACCCGCATGTTGGCGCGGATCTCACGAATGCTGGTGTTCAGGCTCTCCCAGTAAAGGATTGCGGGCAGGAACAGCAGCAGCACGATTTCGCCGTCGAGTCGGACGTGGCCGAACCGCGGGATCAGTCCCAGCAGCGCACCGAGGCCGATCAGCAATACCGGGGGGCCTACCCGGTAGTGCCGGCCCAGCACCGTGCCCGTTATGACGATGGCGATCAGCACAACGATGACGACGAGCCCGAACATCAGCACATCATGCTGTACGAACCGGTCAAGTTTCATCTCGACGGCCCGTGGCCGCCGAGTGAATCAGCGCGGCGGGGTCCACGAGATCGGCAGGGTCTTGATGCCGTGAATGAACGGCGACAGCAGCCGGGACGGCTCGTCAGTCGCGACGATGTCGGGTATCTCGCGATGCAATTCCTCGAACATCACCCGGATCTCGCGGCGGGCCAGGTTGGCGCCCAGACAGAAGTGCGCGCCGCCGCCACCGAAGCCGACATGCGGATTGGGGTCGCGGGTCACGTCGAACTTCCACGGGTCGGCGAATTTTGCCTCGTCGCGATTGGCCGAGCAGTACCACAGTGTGGCCTTGTCGCCGGCGGCCATCTTCGTCCCGTGCATCTCGAAATCGCGGGTGAGCGTGCGTCGCATGTAGATCACCGGTGAGGCCCATCGCACGACCTCTTCGACGGCCGTGTGCGACAGCGCGTCGAAGTCAGACCACCACGTCTGGCGCTGTTCGGGGAAGCGGGTCAGCGCGACCAGCCCGTGGCTGATCGCGTTGCGTGTCGTCTCGTTGCCGGCCACGGCCAGCAGGATGAAGAACGACGCCACCTCAGCCGACGTGAGCCGTTCGCCGTCGACCTCGGCCTGCACCAGGCTGGTCGTCAGATCGTCGTGGTGGTTGACGCGGCGGTCCTCGGCCAACGCGCTGGCGTAGGCGCCGATGTCCATCGAAACCTTCAGGAAATCGTCGAAGTCCGTGGTCAGATCGGGGTCGCCGAAGCCGAGAATGACGTTGGTCCAATGGAATATCTGCTGATGGTCTTCCTCGGGAATGCCCATCATGTCGCAGATGACCTGCAGGGGAAGTGGACCGGCCAGCTCGGCGACGGCCTCGCCGTTGCCGTCGGGATGATTCGCGACCATGTCGGCGACCAGCCGGCGGGCCCGCTCGCGCACCGATGTCTCGATGCGTGCCACCACCTTTGGGGTGAATGCGCGGCTGACGATCGAGCGGAGCCGCTGGTGCCGTGGGTCATCGAGCACGATCATCGAGCCGAAGTACTCCGACACCTCCGGCGTCTGGTCGTTGATCGTGATGTTGGGGCTCGAGCTGAAGATGTCGGGGTGCCGGCTGGCGAAGAAGACGTCATCGAGTCCCGTTACGGCCCAATGCCCGTCACCCTGTTGGAAGCCTTCCTGCGCCGGTTCGGCCCAGAACGAGATCGGCGCCTCGCGCCGCAGCGTGGCGAATGCGCCATCTCGCTGATCGTCGTCGAGACTCCAGAATTTCCATTGGCCGAGATCGATGTCGCCGAGCGCGATGTCAGGCGGCGCTGCGCCGTTCACTCGGGTCGCAAGACTCATGTCGGCCGTCCTCGTCATTGAGCGGGCTGTAAGCGCGAGCTTAAACGGCCGCGGTCCGTCGGAATACTACGCTTGGCGTACTACGTGAAACGTACTAAACTGGCCGGCATGTCACGCGGATCCCGCCCGGCGCGCAAGCCGGTCCGAAGAAACGACCCGGGGGTGCTGATCATGACCAGCCTGGCTTCGGGCGCCAAGCACGGCTATGCGCTGGCTCGCGATATCGAACGGTTCGCCGGCGTGACGCTGGGCCCGGGAACGTTGTACGGCGCGATCACCGCGCTCGAGGAGAGCGGGCTGATCGAACCGACCGGGCACGACGAGCGCAGGCGCCCATACCAACTGACCGCCGCGGGGCAGGCCGAACTGACGGCGGCGGTACGCAGCCTCGGGGCGATTGCGGCCGAAGGCGCCCGGCGACTCGGAATTGCCTTGCATGTGCCGAATCTCGGTTGGGCGCAATGAATTCCCGCGACGCTCAACGCGTCCTGCGGTGGTACCCGGCGGCCTGGCGCCGCCGTTACGGCGAGGAGTTGATCGCCATGCTCGACGACACCCACGGTGCCGACGACCTCCCACGGAAAGCCCGGATATCACTGATCCGATCGGGCCTGATCGAGCGAGTTCGGCTGTTGCGCAAGTACTCTCGAACTTATGTCGGGTACAGCATCGCCTGTGCGGTGGTCTGGGCGGCCATCCTGGCCGCGGTGTGGACCCAGACCGGCGACAGCACCCGGCACACGTTCACGGTGTTCTTCGGTGGCTGGGCAATCGGCTGGCTGTCGGCGAGTATCGGGCGGGTCGTCTACCCGCCGCCGAAACCCCGCAGACCGGCCTGACGTCGATCAGGTCGCGCAGACCGTGCGGGCGGGCGCCCCGTTCGCGGTCGCCTGATTGACGACCTTGCCGTCGACCAGGATCGTGCAGGTGATCGACCCGGGGCTCTGCGCACTGATCACGAGCACCCTGCTGCCGACGACGGTGAACTGCGTCTTCCACGGCAGTTGCACGTGCGTCTGCTGCGTCTGGCCGCTCTCCACCTGGTAGGACACGTAGTCAGCGATCGGAGCGCTGCCACTCAACTGATAGGTCACCTGGGTGGGCGGGTCCGCCTGTGCCGTTCCGCTCAGGCCAACCGTGGCCGCGAACGCGGTCAGAGCCGCAACGAAGATCGCCTTGCTGGTCATGGTCATACATCGTGTCCCTCCGGCTGGCGGCGTGGGTAGGTTTTCGGGGTTCTTTCCCAAATGGCGAGTACCGGCGCGCCGTCGCCGAACCGATGCCCAAGAATTGTCGTAACTAGCTATAGGGGACGCAGGGGCGAAGGAGCTCATCGATGACCGAAGAACCAGGGCGCTGGGGCACGGCGCGGCCCGCTCGGCGCGACCTGCTGCGCGGCGCCGCCGTGGTGGGCGCGTTCTTGGCGGCGGACGCGGCGGCATTGCTGGCCGCATTCAATTGGATCGGTCCCAAGCGGCTGACGCCGCGGGCTTTCCTCGACGCGTTCAACAACGCGTTCGGCCGGCACCACGGGTACCGCACCAACCACGCCAAGGGTGTTCCGGTCGCCGGCTGGTTCGACAGCAACGGCAACGGCAAAGAGCTGTCGACAGCGGCGGTGTTCGCGCCCGGTCGGACCCCCGTGGTCGGGCGTTTCTCGGCGGCCGGCGGCAACCCGCACACCGCAGACTCGCCGGCAGCGGGCCGAGGGCTCGGTCTGGTTTTCGGCTTCCCCGGCAGCCGCCAGTGGCGGACGGCAATGCTGAATCTCCCTGTCTTTCCCGATCCTTCGCCGCAAAGCATGTACGACCGCCTGGTGGCCACGGCCATCGTGCCAGGCACCGGCAAGCCCGACCCGAATGCGATGACGCGGTTTTACGCCGCCCACCCGCAGGCAGCCCGCGCCATGACAATCCTCAAGCAGCACCCGCCCACACCCGGCTTCGCCGACAGCACCTTCAGCGGGTTGAACGCCTTCTACTTCGTCAACGCGTCCGGTGTGCGAACGCCGGTTCGCTGGTCGCTGACGCCGCTGCAGCACGCGCTGCCGCCGACCTCGGGTCCCGGCGCGCTCTTCGATCCGCTCGTTGCGCAACTGCGGGCCGGCCCACTGCGCTGGCGGTTGATGCTGACCGTCGGAGCGCCGTCGGACCCGACGCACGACGCGACCCTGCCGTGGCCGTCCGATCGTCGGACCGTCGACGCCGGTGTGCTCACGCTCGATTCGGTCGCCACCGAGGCGAAGGGCAACGCGCGCGACATCAACTTCGATCCGCTGGTACTACCGCCGGGCATCGAACCGTCCGACGACCCACTACTCAGCGCACGGTCCGCCGTGTACGCCGCGTCCTACCGTCGCCGCACCGGGGAGAACACGCTATGACCGAGCCGAATCAGTTCACCGTGCTGAGCAGGCTTCTGCATTGGGTGACGGCTGCGCTGGTCTTCGCGGCGCTGTTCATCGGATTCGTCATGGTCAACTCGGTCGGCTCCTACGCCCAGCTGATCGTGGTGCACAAGACGATCGGCGCGGTCGTCCTGCTAGTCACGGTGGCTCGCGTCATCAATCGGATAACCCACCACCCGCCGGCCTGGCCGCCGACGATCGGCGCGCTGGAAGGCAGACTCGTGGGGCTTTCCGAAAAGTTGTTGTACGCGCTGCTTCTGCTGCAGCCGCTGATCGGATGGGCCATGGTCTCGGCCGCGGGGGAGCCCGTCGTGGTATTCGGCTCATTGCATCTGCCCAGGATCGCGCCATTCGATGCGCAGCTGTATTGGATTCTGCGCCAAGCTCACTCGGTGGTCGCGTACACGCTGATGGCCGTGATCGCCGCGCACGTCTCCGCGGTGCTGCTACACACGCTGACGCTGCGCGATCGATTGATCGAAAGAATGACTTTCCGATTTCGGACGAAGGCCGACCGCCGCCGCGCCTAGGGTGATCGGGGATTCCTCGATCGGAAGGTGACGCATGGCTAAACGGGTTGTGGTGTGGGGTACCGGCTTCGTCGGCAAGATGGTGATCGCCGAGATCGTCAAACATCCGGAGTTCGAACTCGTCGGTGTCGGCGTCAGCAACCCACAAAAGGTCGGCCACGACGTCGGCGAAATCTGCGGGCTCTCCGAGCCGATCGGCGTGACCGCCACGGACGACGTCGACGCGCTGATCGCACTGCAGCCCGACGCGCTGGTGCACTACGGTCCGACCGCCGCCCACGCCGACGCCAACATCGCGCTGATGACGCGGTTCCTGCGAGCCGGCATCGACGTCTGCTCGACGGCGATGACACCGTGGGTGTGGCCGACGATGCATCTCAACCCGCCGAACTGGATCCAGCCGATCACCGAGGCGTGCGAGCTGGGTGAGTCGTCGTGCTTCACCACGGGCATCGATCCCGGGTTCGCCAACGACCTGTTTCCGATGACGCTGATGGGGCTGTGTTCGGAGGTGCGCACGGTTCGCGCCTCGGAGCTGCTGGACTACACGAATTACGAGGGCGACTACGAAGTCGAGATGGGCATCGGGCGCGAGCCCGAATTCCGGCCGATGCTGGAAAACCGGGAGGTGCTGATCTTCGCCTGGGGCGGCACCGTCCCGATGATCGCCCACGCCGCCGGCATCATGCTCGACGAGATGACCACGACGTGGGACAAATGGGTCACCCCCAACGAACGAAAGACCGCCAAGGGCGTCATCCCGGCGGGGCACGTCGCCGCGGTCCGCTTCACCATCAACGGTGTCTACAAGGGTCAGACCAGGATTCAGCTCGAGCACGTCAACCGCATCGGGTTGGATGCGGCGCCGGACTGGCCGGCCGGAACCAAGGACGACGTCTACCGCGTCGATATCGAAGGCACACCGAGCATCTCGCAGGAGACCGCGTTCCGATTCACCGACGGGTCCGGACGAGACGCGGCCGCGGCCGGTTGCCTGTCCACCGGACTGCGCGCGCTGAATGCTGTCCCTGCCGTCAACGACCTGCCGCCCGGGTGGGTCACCGCGCTGGACCTGCCGCTGATTGCCGGGGTCGGCACGATCCGCTAGACGACGTGGCTACCAGGGGAGAACCGGGACAGCCGATAAATTGGTGACTGATGCGCGCGATGAGACGACATGGTTGACGGCGAACGGTCGGCGTTAGGCCTTTCGATAGGGGCCACCAACCTGGCGGCGGTCACCGCCGATCGGGCAGTGACCCGTAAGCCGGTGCTGACGCTGTACCGGCAGCGCCCGGCCGAGGTGGGCGTGCCGTCGGAGAACCCGAAGCTCAACGAGCCCGGACTGGTGATCACCGATTTCGTGGATCGGGTGGGGGATCCGGGCGGAATCCCGGCCGCCGACAACACCACGCATCGCGCCGAGACGCTGATCGCCGACGCTTTGCGCGCGCTGGCCTACACCGCGACCGACGGGCGTGGCTTGCCGGAATCGGTCGCCGTGACCCATCCCGCGCATTGGGACTCGGCCGCGGTGAACTCGGTGCAAGTCGCGGTGAGCCGGGTGTCGGAGTGGTCGCGCGGCCGACTGGTTCTGCTACCGGACTCGGCGGCGGCCCTTTTCGCGTTGAACGCCAACCCCGGCGTGCCGGGCAACGGAATCATCGCGGTGTGCGACTTCGGCGGGTCTGGTACCACGCTGAGTCTGGTCGACGCCGCGAATGGCTATCAGACCATCACGCAACCCGTCCGGGATACGGAGTTCTCTGGTAGCCGCATCGACCAGGCGCTGCTGACCCACGTCATCGGGAATCTTTCGGCTGGCGGTGTGTTCGACACGTCGGCGACGTCGGCGATCGGGTCGTTGAGTCAGTTGCGGACCGCTTGCCGTTACGCCAAGGAACGGCTTTCATCGGCGAATGAGACCGAGCTGGCCGCCGAGGTGCCGGGCTATCGTGGCGAAATCCGGCTGACGCGTGGTGATCTCGAAGATGCGATCGGCCAGCCACTGGACGGTTTTATGGGCTTGTTCCACGACGTATTGCAGCGCAACGGAATCCGCCTCGGCGATTTGGCGGCGGTCGCGTCGGTGGGTGGTGGCGCCAGCATCCCGTTGGTGACCAGGACTCTGTCGGAGCAGTCCGGTGCACTCGTGATTTCCGCGCCGCGGCCATACCTGACCGCTGCTGTCGGGGCGGCATTTCGGGCCGCGCACCGGCCGGGCGACGGCGACACGGCGCTAGCTCCGACGGCGCTGGGATCGGTGAGTGAAGCGACCACGATGTCCGCGATGCCGGTCGAGCCTGCGGCCGCTCCGGCGCTGGCCTGGTCGGAAGCGGACGACGATTCCGACATCATGCCGATCCGTGCCGGTGAGTACGACGACAACCCAAGCGACGGCGGTCGGCCCTCGCCCCGCCCTCGAGCGCGGGCAAACCTCGCCGCCGAACCAGACGTGATCGGCCTGGCCGCCGAGGCCTGGTATCGCCGTCCTCTGGTGGTTGCCGTCGGCACGGCGCTGGCAGTGCTTGCCATCGGCGCCGGGGTCATGATCACGCTGCGGCATACCTCCGGCAGCGCCCCGAGCACACCCGCTCCCGGCGTGAGTACCACGCCCGCGCCGTCGGGGTCTACATCGGCTGAGACCACCGCGAGCCAGGAACCGGCCACCAACTCGCCGTCGTCCACCGACACCAGCGCGCCCGCGTCGACGACCAGCGAATCACCAACGACCACAACGACAACCGAGGCTCCGACGACAACAACGACCACGCCGGCAGCCACGACAACGGATCGTCCGCGATCGGCCACGATTTCCGCGGCGGCCCGGCGATCGGCTCTTCCCCGACCCCGGGCAGGGCGGACGCTAGCTCGCGTTTTCCTTCTGAGCGTCGGCGTCCTGCTCTTTGTTCTGCTCGTCGTCTTTCTTCTTCTGCTCGTCCTTGCCGAACTTCGGGTTGCCGTCGTCGTCCAGCCATTCATTGACCGCAACGCCGGTAATCGTGTTGTCCGTGCCGGGCAAGACCGCCGTCGGCCTGTCGTCGTCGTAGGCCTGCTGCATCTGGTCGACCTTTTCTTTGCCTTCGTCGCTCAGTTCCGGCGTCTTGGCCTGGTCTTTTTCCTCGTCGCTCATGACTCTCCGTCCTCATAGCGACCATTTGGGCGCTCTGCGGTGGCTACCCGATGTCGAGAGGTCCAAACGACGCGGCCAGTCGCTGGTCTCTGCCAAACTTCGTGCATGAGCAGTAGACGGGTCGCGAAGTTTGTGCGGAGGGCCGCTGTCCTGCTGATGGTCGGATCGGCCATCGGCTTCCTTGCGGTCCTGATCCTTGGCGCCTTCGTGCTGGACAGGTATGACGCGTACGGCGAAGTGCCGATCCCCGGTACGGGCAAAGTGCATCTGCCCGCAGGCCAGGTCACCGCCAGCTTCCACACCGTGACGGTCGGCAATAGCTCGGGAGGTGGCCTACCCGTGCCGAGCCTGAACCTCGATATCGATCCGCCTGCCGGTGTTGCCGCCCCGAAAGTCGGCGAAGATGTCGGCAGCTCGACGTCGGTCAACAACGACATCCACCGCCGGGTCTGGATGGTGCAGATCCTCACCGAAGGTGACTACATCATCACGACCAGCGGCGACATCAACGGGTTCATCAGTCCCCGACTGGCTTTCGGTCACGACAGCGACGCGAACGGTTCGTGGCTGGGAATCCTCGCCGGCCTGTTCGGCATCGGGCTAGTGGGCACGATCACCGCGTCGGTGTGGCATTCCCGCGCCAAACGGGCAGACTCGCCGACATTTCAGGTGAGCGCTCCGCCACCTGTGACGCACACCGAGCGGCCCGTCGTGATGCCCTCCGAGTCGCCCGTCCTCACGCCGTCCGACGAGGGCGTCAAGATCCAACAGCTGAAAACCTTGGCGGCACTGCGGGATTCCGGAGCGTTGACGGAGAAGGAATTCCAGGCCGAAAAGCGCAGGGTGCTCGACGGCGGCTAATGGCCTCTGGCCACCCATTCGTCGTAGTGCACGATTTCGTCGCCGATTCTGGTGGTGTCGCCGTGGCCGGTGTAGACGACGGTGTCGGCGGGCAGGGCGCCGAGCCGGCCTGAGATGGATTGCAGGATGGTGGGGAAGTCGGAGAATGACCGTCCGGTTGCGCCGGGTCCGCCGGAGAACAGGGTGTCGCCGCTGAACACCGCGCCCAAATCCGGGGCGTACCAGCACACTGATCCAGGGGAGTGCCCCGGGGTGTGTAATGCGTGCAGTTCGAGTCCGGCGACGCTGAGCGTCTCATCGTCGGCGACCGCACGAAAGTTCTTGTCCGGGTGCGTCATGCGCCACAGCATGTCGTCGGCGGGGTGCAGCAGCACGGGCGCGTCGAGGGTGTCGCCGAGTTCGGGTGCGACGGTCACGTGGTCGTTGTGTCCGTGCGTGCAGATCACCGCCACCACGTTGCGCCCGCCGACGGCATCGACGATCGGCGCCGCGGTGTGTGCGGCGTCGAACACCACGACGTCGGTGTCGTCGCCGACCAGCCAGATGTTGTTGTCGACTTCCCAACTGCCACCGTCGAGTTCGAAGGTGCCGTGCGTGACGATGCGGTCGATGTTGGCCATCTAGAGGATCACCACCGAGCGCAGCACTGTGCCGTCGTGCATTTTGTGGAAGGCCTCCTCGATGTCGCCCAGGCCGATGCGTTCGGAGACGAATTTCTCCAGTGGCAGCCGGCCTTGCAGGTAGAGGTCGATCAGGGTGGGGAAGTCGCGTTCGGGCAGGCAGTCGCCGTACCAGGACGACTTCAGTGAGCCGCCGTGGGAGAAGAAGTCGATCAGCGGCATGTCGAGAGTCATGTCCGGTGTCGGAACACCCACCAGCACCACGGTTCCGGCGAGGTCGCGGGCATAGAAGGCCTGCTTCCAGGTTTCCGGTCGCCCGACCGCGTCGATGACCACGTTGGCGCCGAAACCGTCGGTGAGGTCCTGAATGGTCTCCACCACATCCAACTCGCGTGCATTGACGGTGTGAGTGGCACCGAACTTGCGGGCCCAGTCGAGTTTGGTGTTGTCGGTGTCGACCGCGATGATCCGCCGCGCGCCAACCAGCGCCGCCCCGGCGATCGCCGCGTCGCCGACGCCACCGCACCCGATGACCGCCACGGTGTCGTCGCGGGTGATGGCGCCGGTGTTGATCGCCGCGCCGAGGCCGGCCATCACCCCGCAGCCCAGCAGGCCGGCCACCGCCGGGTCGGCCTCGGGGTTGACCTAGGTGGCACTGGCCCGCAGCCACCAGCGTCTTGTCGGCGAAGGCCCCGATGCCCAGCGCCGGGGTCAGCTCGGTGCCGTCGGTGAGCGTCATCTTCTGCTCGGCGTTGAAGGTGTCGAAGCACAGCTGCGGGCGGCCGCGCTTGCAGGCCCGGCATTGGCCGCAGACCGCGCGCCAGTTCAACACCACGAAATCGCCTGGCTCGACGGCGGTTACACCCTCGCCGACAGCTTCCACGGTGCCCGCGGCTTCATGGCCGAGCAGGAACGGAAACTCGTCGTTGATACCGCCCTCGCGATACGTCAGATCGGTATGGCACACCCCGCACGCGATGACGTCGACGACCACCTCACCCGGGCCGGGATCCGGGACGACGATGTCGACCAGCTCGACGGGCTCGCCCTTCTTTCGTGAGATCACTCCACGCACTGTCTGACTCATGGGCTCCAACCTAGCGCTTGTTCGGTTCGCTGATTGCTCGGCTCCTGGTCTTCCCTCGTCCCGCATCGTCGGCGACTGTTGGTTCTTCCCCGGGGCTGAGCCCGCGCCGTCACCGGCGTCGGTGATCCTTACGGCTAATCTCCTCACACCATGTCTGCACTCGACGCACTCGACGACTGGCCGGTGCCCAATGTGGCCGCCGCAGTGGTCGGGCCCGTCCGGCGTGCTGGCCACCCACGGCGACACCGCGCGGCAGTTCGCGCTGGCGTCGGTGACCAAGCCTCTGGTGGCGCGGGCCGCGCAGGTCGCCATCGAAGAGGGCGCCGTGGAACTGGACACCGCTGCGGGCCCGCCCGGATCGACCGTGCGCCATCTGCTGTCACACGCCTCTGGGCTGGCGATGCTTGACGGCAAGACGCTGGCGCAGGCCCGGCACCCGGCGGGTGTATTCGAACTATGGCTTCGCGGTGCTGGCCGAGGCGGTGCAAGAGGCGTCGGGCATCGAGTTCGGCCGCTACCTCAGCGAGGCCGTGCTGGAACCGCTCGGCATGGCCGCGACCCGGCTGGACGGCGGAGTGCAGGCCGCCGGATACGGGGCGACGTCGACGGTCGCGGACCTCGCGGCGTTCGCCACCGATCTGCTCTCGCCCGCGACGGTGTCGCCGGAGATGCACGCCGAGGCGACCAGCGTGCAGTTCCCCGGCCTCGACGGTGTTTTACCCGGCTACGGCGTCCAGCGACCCAACGATTGGGGACTGGGATTCGAGATCCGGGACTCGAAAACACCGCACTGGACGGGCGCGAAAAACTCGCCGGGCAGCTTCGGCCATTTCGGTCAGTCGGGCACGCTGATCTGGGCAGATCCGGTCGCGAAGCTGGCGCTGGTGGTGCTCACCGACCGCGATTTCGGCGACTGGGCGGTGCCGCTATGGCCGGTCATTTCTGACAATGTGCTGAGCACCTACAACTCGGACTAGCGCAACATAGGCCTCACAAGGCACAATAGACACGCAAGGCACATCAATCGTTATAACTGCTCGTCGGAAACACCAGGTCGTTGGGGAAGACGTCCCTCGTGGAGCCGAAGGAGCAACAAGATGCGCGCGTCGAACCAATTCGCCGACGTGACGACAGGCGTGGTCTATGTCCACGCCTCGCCCGCCGCGGTATGCCCGCATGTCGAGTGGGCGTTGTCGTCGACCCTGGCATCCAAAGCCAACCTCAAATGGACGCCACAACCGGCTATGCCGGGACAACTGCGCGCGGTCACCAACTGGGTCGGACCGGTGGGCACCGGCGCCCGGTTGGCCAACGCCCTGCGGTCCTGGACCGTATTGCGGTTCGAGGTCACCGAGGACCCCAGCACCGGCGTCGACGGTCACCGGTTCTGCCACACCCCGCAGCTGGGCCTGTGGAACGGGGCGATGAGCGCCAACGGCGACGTGATGATCGGCGAGATGCGGTTGCGCACGATGATGGCCGCCGGCGCCGACGCGCTGGCCGCCGAATTGGATTCGGCACTGGGTACCGCGTGGGACGACGCGTTGGAGGCTTACCGCGACGGTGGCGACGGCGCCGAGATTTCCTGGCTCAACCGCGGGGTGGGCTAGGCCCGCCGGGCCGGCTGGAAGACGTGCAGGGCGCCCGGCACCGCGGAGATCTGAGCGGGTAACGAGCAGGCGAATTCGCCGTCGGCGTAGGCGTTGATGTCCGGTGATTCGACGTCGACCGTCGTGACCCGAGCGGTGGTCACCTCGTCGAGCTCGACGTGGGTGCCTTTGTAGACGGTGGGGAACAGGCGGATCAGCCGGGTCCGCGACGCGGAGTGGACCATGGTGATGTCGAGCTTGCCATCGGTGGGATCGGCGTTGGGGCACACCAGCATTCCGCCGCCGTAGCTGCGGGTGTTGCCGAAGGCCGCAAGCGTGAGGTCGGTGACGATCTCTTCGCCGCCGTCGAGCACCAACCGGAAGGGCAACAGTCGCAACTGGGAGAGCTCGGCGAGCATGGCCAGGTTGTAGCGCATCCGGCCGCGCGGCCAACGCATCCGGTTGGCCCGGTCGGTGACCAGCGAGTCGAATCCCGCGGCCGCGACGGTGCCGAACCATTTGGTCGTGCCGCCCTGGCTACGGATCCGGCCGAGGTCGATCGTTTGCGTCCAGCCGTCGGCGATGATGTCGGCGGCAGCGACGGGATCTTTTGTCGGCAAACCGAATTCACGTGCGTGGTCGTTGCCGGTACCGGCGGGGACGATGCCGAGCGGAATATCGGTTTCGGCCAGGGCTTGCAGCGCGTCGGCGATCACCCCGTCGCCGCCGACGACGACCAGCGCGTCGGTGCCCTTGTCGACGGCGTCGTACAGCAGGCGGCGGGCGTGTTCGGCGTCGCTGCCGACGATGGCCACCACGTCGACGCCACGCTGCTGCAGTCGGGCGATCGCATTTTCGGCGGCATGCGGCGCGTTGCCGTGCCCGGACGCCGGATTGGTCAGCACGGTCACCCGGCCAATCTGGCGGGTGGTCACGGGATCAGCTTGCCCGGGTTGAGAATTCCCGCCGGGTCGAGCGTCGCTTTGACCGCCCGCAACACCTGCACACCGAGCTCGCCGACCTCGTCGGCCATCCAGTGCCGATGGTCGGCGCCGACGGCGTGGTGGTGGGTGATGGTCGCTCCGGTGGCGACGATCGCGTCGCACGCTGCGGTCTTGGCGGCGCGCCACTGCTCGATCGGGTTACCCCGTTGCCCGGCGACGACGGTGAAGTAAAGCGAGGCGCCGGTGGCATACACATGCGAAATGTGGCACAGCACGAGCGCCGGCGTGCCGGATTCGGCCAGCGCGCTGGTCAGCGCCTCGGTGACGGCCGCCTTGAGCGTGGGGACGTTCGACCAGTCGGTGGCCGTCTCGAGGGTCTCGCACAGTGCGCCGTTGGCCAGCAGGGCATCGCGCAGGTAGGGCGCGCCGAATCGGCCGTGCTCCCAGGCTCTGGCCGGACCCTCGCCCAGCGATGTGCCGCCCTGGGCGCTCAGCAGCGCCCGGGTTTCGGCGTGCCTGCTTTCGGCGTGCGCCTCGGTGCCTTCGAACACGGTGATCGCCAGGCAGCCGCCGGTGATTTGGTTTTCGCCGATCGACTCGGTGGTGGCCAGGTTGACACCGGTTTCGGCCTCATCGGACAACCGAATCACGGTCGGGCCGGTGCCGGTCTGGGTGACGGCGCGCAATGCCGCTGCGCCGGTGGCGAAGTCGGGGAACGACCACGCCTCGTAGCGGGTGGCCTGGGGCGCGGGGTGAACCCGCACCCGCACCCGGGTGATGATGCCGAACACTCCCTCCGACCCGATGACCAATTGCCGCAGATCCGGGCCCGCGGCCGACTGCGGCGCCCGGCCGAGATCCAGCACTCCGGCGGGCGTGATGACCCGCAGCCCGCGGACCATGTCGTCGAACCGGCCGTAGCCCGCGGAGTCCTGCCCCGACGAGCGGGTCGCGGCGTAGCCGCCGAGGCTGGCGAACTCGAAGCTCTGCGGAAAATGCCCGAGCGAAAAGCCGCGCACACCAAGCAATTTCTCGGCCTGTGGCCCGGTGACGCCGGCGCCGAACTCGGCCTCGCCGGACACCTCGTCGAAGGACAGCAGTTGGTCGAAGCGCCGCAGATCCAGCGACACCGCCGCGGCGAAGTCGCCGCGGACCGGATCGAGTCCGCCGACCACGCTGGTGCCGCCGCCGAACGGGACGACCGCGATGCCGTGCTGCGAGCAGTACTGCAAGATCGCGGCGACCTCATCGTCAGACCCGGGCAGCAGAACCGCGTCGGGAGCATCCTGGATGCCGGAGTTCTTGCGGCGCAACAGATCCAGCGTGGACTTGCCGCCGGCACGCAACAGGCGGTCTCGGTCGTCGACGCGGCAGTGGTCCGGGCCCACGATCTCGGCCAGCGCCTCGCGGTGGTCGCTCGTCAGCGCCGAGGGCCGCAACCGCACCAGGCTCGGCGTCGAGTTCGGCTTCGGGAGATCCGGTCACGCCCAGAGCCTGGGTCAGCAGCGAGCGGATGCCGTCGGAAAGCGGCTTGGCTTCGTTGGGATCGCCCCAGGCATTCCACTTCATCGGGGGTAGCAAGTCGGCAGACATGCGTTACAGTATTACACATGCTGTCAATCAGTAATGCATCCGTGCAGGACCGCATCCTCGCGGCCGCGGCGAGCTGCGTCGTCGATTTCGGCGTCGAGCGCGTGACGCTGGCGGAGATCGCGCGCCGCGCGGGCGTGAGCCGTCCAACCGTGTATCGCCGCTGGCCCGACACCCGGTCGGTGCTGGCCGCGCTGCTGACCAGCCACATCACCGAGGCGCTGGCCGAAGTGCCGGTTCGCGGGAGCGGACGTGTCGCCCTGGTCGACCGGGTGGTCGCGGTCGCCGAGCGGCTGCGGGGCGACGACGCTGGTGATGGCGGTGCTGCGCTCGGAGCTGGCGCTGGTCTACATCGCCCAGCGGCTCGGCACCAGCCAGCAGATGCTGATCGACGCGCTGGCCAACGACCTGCAGGCGGCCCAGCGCGACGGCAGCGTGCGGGCGGGCGACCCTCGTCAGATGGCCGCGATGGTGCTGCTGATCACCCAGTCGACCATTCAGTCGGCCCAGATCGTTCGCCCGATCCTGGACGCTGACGCGCTGGCAGCAGAACTCGCCTACTCGCTGAACGGATACCTGTCGTGATGTCCACCGCCCTCAATGCCGCGCGCCGCACCGCCGATCTGGCCGAGCTGGCCGACGGGGCGCCGACCGATGTCGTGGTGATCGGCGGCGGCATCACCGGCGTCGGCATCGCGCTGGACGCCGCCTCGCGAGGCCTGCGAGTGGCGCTGGTCGAGAAGCACGACCTTGCCTTCGGCACCAGCCGATGGAGCTCCAAGCTGGTACACGGCGGGCTGCGCTATCTGGCGACCGGCAACGTCGGGATCGCCCGGCGCAGCGCCGTCGAACGCGGAATCCTGATGACGCGCAACGCCCCTCATCTTGTTCGGGCCATGCCGCAACTGGTTCCGCTGCTGCCGTCGATGAGCCGCACGAACCGGACGCTGGTCCGCGCCGGCTTCCTGGCCGGCGACGTGCTGCGCAAGACGGCCGGCACACCGGGATCGATTCTGCCCGGCTCACAACGTATTTCGGCGCAACGTGCCATCGACCTGGTCCCGGTCGTTCAACGCGACGGCCTGGACGGCGGCTTGTTGGCCTATGACGGGCAACTGATCGACGATGCCCGCCTGGTCGCGGCGGTCGCGCGGACCGCGGCGCAGCGCGGCGCCCGGATCCTGACCTACACCGCGGCTCCGAGGCCACCGGCACCTCGGTGACGCTGACCGATCAGCGCAGCGGCGAGTCATTCGACATCACGGCGCGGGCCGTCATCAACGCCACCGGGGTGTGGGCGGGCGAGATCGACCCGTCGTTGAAGCTGCGGCCCAGCCGCGGCACCCACCTCGTCTTCGACGCCAAGACGTTCGGAAATCCCACGGCGGCGCTGACCATTCCGATACCCGGTGCAGCTCAACCGCTTCGTCTTCGCGATGCCCGAACAGCTCGGGCGGATCTACCTCGGTTTGACCGACGAAGAGTCGCCCGGACCGATACCCGATGTGCCACAACCGACCTCGGCGGAGATCACGTTCCTGCTGGACATCGTCAACACCGCACTGGGTATCACGCTGGACAACACCGACATCGTCGGCGCCTACGCGGGGCTGCGGCCGCTGATCGACACCGGCGGCGGCCACACCGCCGACGTCTCGCGCGACCATGCCGTCATCGAGTCGCCCGTCCGGAGTGATCAGCGTGATCGGCGGCAAGCTGACCGAATACCGGCACATGGCCCAGGATGTCCTCGATCGCGCGATCGACTGCGGCACCTGCAGGCCGGCGAGCTGCCGGACCCGCAACCTGCCGCTGGTCGGTGCGCCGGCCAACCCCGGGTCGACGACCGCGCCGATGGCCGGGCTGCCGGAGTCGCTGGTTTCGCGCTACGGCGCCGAGGCGGCCAACGTCATCGCCACCGCCACCTGCGAACGCCCGGCCGAACCTGTCGCCGAGGGCATCGACGTGACCCGCGCGGAGTTCGAGTACGCCGATCACCCACGAGGGCGCGCTGACGTCGACGACATCGTCGACCGGCGCACCCGGATCGGCTTGGTGGCCGCCGATCGCGAAAGGGTGACCGACGTGGCCGAGGAGTTCTGCTCGGTACGGGCGTAGTGACTATTGACCAAAATCGTATTTTGGTCATGCATGGCTAACCCGTGCTGCTGCGAAGGTCGGTTCGAGCCGGTGCGTTCCGGCGTCGATCGACAGCCGGTGCGGATGGACATCCTCGATACCGCTCACGAGAGTTGTTGCTGTCGTGGCGAGTATCGCGGGTCACCGATCGAGGAACTGTCCGACGGGCTGGCGTCGGCAAGGGCACCATCTATGGGCACTGGCGATCGTGAAGACGTCTTGGACGCGGTAGCGACCCGCGAGGCTGCGGCTACGATGGCCAACACGATCGTCCAGGGTCCGTTTTGACCCGACCAGGTCGTGCAGCACCGCTACCACCTGCATTGTTCTTCGAGCACCATGAGCGGCCCGTGCTTCGGCGCTCTATACCCGCGAGCCGACACGATCGGAGCTTCTGGCTGCCCCGCATCACAGCAGTTGGAGACAGCAACTCGGTCGCCAGCGACTACCTCCGGTGCTCGCGATCGCAATCCGATGTTGAGGGCCGATCTGCCGCTGAGCGACCTTGACTACGCCTGCCCACCATCGTGTTCGGATTCTTTGCGGCGGAACCGTTTCTGTCGCCGACCCTCGGCTGACGTTGGAGCACAAGGCCGACCATCTTGCCGAGTCGATCCGCGAGTCTTCGGGCCTGTCGCCGCGCCGAGCAGTGCCATGATGTATCGTGCTGCGAGCAGTCGATCCCGATCCGTCGACGCGGCTTGCTCGTCGGGTTACCGTGCGCCCTGGGGCATGACCATGATGGCTATTGTGACCGACCGCCCGGCCGCTTGGTGACTACGGGGTCGCACGGCGACTTCTGCCGATTCCTGCGCCGGTTGGCTTGGGGCTGGCGGGTATCCCCTGTCTGCTGGCCGCACCGTTGGGCCGTGATCGCGCTCTACATGCTGGACTGCGACTCGAGGAGTCACCGGCCTTCACTACAGATGAGTCAGAGCGCGGATGTCGCCGAAGAGGGCGGCCGCCACCAGTTCCGGCACACCGTCGTCGAGCAGTGGCGGCCGATGCTGATCTGCGCCGCCCTGGTGCTGACCTCCCAGGTCACCGATTTCATGGTCACCGGCTACTTGCCGACCTACCTGAAAACTGTTGTGCACCTTGGGGAAACGGCCGCACTGGTGCTGATCGTCATCGACCTTGGCCATCCTGATGGCCACGATCGTGTTCGTCGCGAAGTTGTCCGATCGTATCGGTGTCATGACCGATCATGCGGACGGGCTGCGTGCTGCTCATCGTGGCTTCAATCCACGGCGTTTCTGCTCGATCCGCCTCGGTCGGTGTCTCGATCCGGTGATCTTCCTCGGTGTGCCTGCTGATCGGGCTGATGGAACTCTGCTTCGACAGCACGACACCCTCGGCGTTGCCGGCCTTGTTTCCCACCAGGGTGCGGTACGGGGCGCTGGCCATTTCCTACAACCTGTCGATATCCACCGTCGGCGGCGTCACCCCGTTGATTGCTGAGGCGCTGGTTTCGACCACCGGCAATGAGATGGTGCCGGCCTACATGCTGGTGGGCGCGGGCCTGGTCGGCGTGATCACCCTGCTGTTCACGCCGGAGGTCGCCGGCAAGCCGTTGCCCGGGTCCGGACCCGCGGTCGAGACCGAGGAGGAGGCTCGGGAATTGGCCAGCGACTCGCGAGCCTAACCGTACTGCGAGATTCTGCAAGAGAATTCGCAGCCTGGTTAGGCTCGCGGGGAGAAGCCTCGCGGGGGAGGGCCCCAGTTCGCGCTGGAAATTACAGCGGGATGTTCTTGTGCCGTCCGCGCCGCGCCGGTGCCTCGGCCAACGCCTCGGTGATCCGGCTGCGGGTGTGCGCCGGGTCGATCTTCTCGTCGACGACGCCGATCTCGATGGCGCTGTCCACGCCGCCGGCGATCCGCTCGTGCTCGGCGGCCAAGCTCCTCGTGCAGCGCCTCCCGCTCGTGCTCAGGCGCGGCGGCCAGCTTGCTTCTTGTGCAGAATTCCGACGGCGGCCTTGGCGCCCATCACCGCGACCTCGGCGTCCGGCCAGGCGAACACCTTCGTGGCGCCCAGCGAACGCGAGTTCATCGCGATGTAGGCCCCGCCGTAGATCTTTCGGGTGACCAGCGTGACGCGCGGAACGGTTGCCTCACCGAAGGCGTGCAGCAGCTTGGCGCCGCGGCGCACCACGCCACCCCACTCCTGGTCCACACCGGGCAGGTAGCCGGGCACGTCGACGATCACAATCAGCGGAATGCCGAATGCGTCGCACAGCCGCACGAAACGTGCTGCCTTCTCGGCGCTTTCGGAGTTGAAGCAGCCACCCAGTCGTAGCGGGTTATTGGCCAGCACGCCGACTGTGCGGCCCGACAACCGGCCCAGGCCGACCACCATTGACGGCGCCCACTTCGCCTGGAATTCGTCGAACGGGGCGTCGTCGTCGAGCAATCGCGGTCACCAGCGGGTGAACGTCGTAGGCCCGTCGCGGCGACTCCGGGAGCAGCGCGTGCAGGTCGGTCTCGTGCGGCCTCGGCCTTGCTGCGGTCGAAATGTCCCTGCTGGCAGAACAATCCGACCAACCGGCGACCGCGCTCGTAGGCGTCGTCCTCGTCGTCGGCGACGATGTGGCAGACGCCGGACTTCTTGTGGTGGGTGTCCGGGCCGCCGAGGGAGGCCATGTCGACGTCTTCACCGGTGACGCTGCGCACGACGTCGGGCCCGGTGACGAACACCCGGCCTTCCGGCGCCATGATGACGACGTCGGTCAGCGCCGGCCCGTAGGCGGCACCGCCGGCGGCGAAACCGACCACGACGGAGATCTGGGGGACGTAGCCCGAAGCCCGGATCATCGCCTCGAACACCAATCCGACTGCATGCAGGGCCTTCACGCCCTCGGCCAGCCGGGCGCCACCGGAGTGCCAGATGCCCACGATCGGGCTCTGCTCCTCGATGGCGGTGTCGTAGGCGTTGACGATGTGGGTGCAGCCCTCGAGCCCCATGGCACCGCCCATCACGGTGCCGTCGGTGGCAGAATGCGATGGTGCGCAGGCCGTTTACGGTTCCGCCTGCGGCGAGCACGCCGGAGCGGTCACGCTCGTGCAGCAGCTCGATGCTGCCGTTGTCGAAAAACCTGCTCAGTCGCAGCAGCGGGTCGCGCGGGTCGAGCGATTCGTCGATTGCCTCAGGGGCCATGAGTCGTCATCGCAGGTCTCCTCGTCTCATTGCTGTTCGTGGATCCGGGGTTCAGTAACGGCCAAAAGCCAACGCCACGTTGTGCCCGCCGAATCCGAACGAATTGTTGATCGCGTACTGGTAGTTGCCTTCTCGCGGCTTGCCCGCCACCACGTCCAGGTCGATCTCCGGATCGAGGTTCACCAGGTTCAGGGTGGGTGGAACAACCTGTTCGCGTAGCGCCATCACGGTCAGGATCGACTCCACGGCGCCGACCGCCCCGACGGAGTGGCCGAGTGCGGACTTGGGTGCGTAGACCACGGCGTTGCCGCCATGTGCACCGAGTGCCCGGTTGATGGCCTTGCCCTCAGCCAGGTCGCCGACCGAGGTGCCGGTGGCGTGGGCGTTGACATGGTCGATGTCGCCAGGGGTGAGGCCGGCGAGCTGGACCGCCCGCGTGATCGCATGCCCGGCGCGTTCGCCGTTGGGGTCAGGAGCCACCATGTGGAAGCCGTCGGAGGTGACGCTCGCCCCCATGATCCTGGCCAGAATGTTGGCTCCACGCGCTTTGGCGTGCTCTTCGGTCTCGATTACCATCAACGCGCCGGCCTCGCCGAAGACGAACCCGTTGCGGTCTTTGTCGAACGGGCGGCAGGCGCCGGCCGGGTCGTCGTTGTTCTTCGACAACACGATGCGCATCGCGGCGAACGACGCGATCGGCACCGCCTCGATCTTGGTCTCGACGCCGCCGCAGACCGCGATGTCGGCCTCACCGAGCACGATCTGCTGCCAGGCACGCGCGATGCCCTCCGACCCGGACGCGCAGGCCGACACGGGTGTCATCACCCCGGCCTTGGCGTGGCGTTCCAGACCCACCGCCGCGGATGCGCCGTTGGGCATGTACATCTGCACGCCCAGCGGGTTGACCCCTCGCATGCCGTGTTCGCGCATTTTGTCGTACCCGAGAACCAGCTCCTCGCTCGAGCCCATCCCGGTGCCGATCGACACCATCAACCGGTTGGTGTCGACTTCGGGCGAACCCGCGTGTTCCCACACCCGCCGGTTGAGAACGGTGGCCATTCTCTGCAGGTAGCCCAGCCGGCGGTTTTCGATCCGCGTCAGCTGGCTTTCGAATTCCTCGACGAGGTGCCCGCCGATGCGGACCGGCAGGTCGAAATCCTCCACGAACGGGTCGTCGAGCAGACGAATCCCACTCTGCCCGTCCAGCAGCATTTTCCAAGTGGTCTCGGCGTCGGATGCGAGCGCAGTCGTCATGGCGAACCCGGTGACGACCACATTGGGAAAACCGTTACCAGTGGCCAACGTTGACGATGTTGTCATGCGAACTGCGCACGCATCCTTTCTCGCTCTCAGTACCGTCCGAAGGCCAACGCGACGTTGTGTCCGCCGAAACCGAACGAGTTGTTGATGGCGTACTGGTACTCGCCATAACGTGGCTCGCCCGCGACGACGTCGAGGTCGATCTCCGGATCGGGCGTTGTGTAGTTAAGTGTCGGCGGAATGACGCCGTCCCGCAGCGCAAGCACCGTCAGGATCGACTCGAGCGCCCCCACGGCGCCGATGGAGTGACCCAACGCCCCCTTGGGTGCATAGACCGCGGCGTGATCGCAGCCGGCCACCCGCATGGCGTTGGCCTCGGCGGTGTCGCCGATCGGCGTTGCCGTTGCGTGCGCGTTGATGTGGTCGACGTCCTTGGGGGACAAGCCCGCCAACTCCAGCGAGCGGGACATCGCCTTTCCGGCACGGATGCCGTCGGCGGCCGGGGCCACCATGTGGAACGCGTCCGACGTGATGCCGGCACCCATCAACCGGGCCAGCGGCTTGGCGCCCCGGGCCTTGGCGTGCTCTTCGGTCTCGATGATCATCATCGCGCCGGCCTCGCCGAACACGAAGCCGTTGCGGTCCTTGTCGAACGGACGGGACGCTCCCTCGGGATCGTCGTTGTTGGTCGACATCGCGCGCATCATCGAGAACGCCGCGATCGGCAGTGCCTCGATGTTGCCCTCGACGCCACCGCAGACCGCGAAGTCCGCGTCACCCATGACGATTTGTCGCCATGCGTGCGCGATGGCCTCCGAGCCCGACGAACAGGCCGACACCGGTGTCATGACCCCGGCGCGGGCGCCGAGCTGCAGACCGACGACGGCCGCAGCACCGTTGGGCATGATCATCTGCACGGCGAGCGGGGACACCTTGCGGGGCCCGCCCTCGTTCATCAGGTCGTAGGTCTCGACGATCTTCTCGGCGCCGCCCAGCCCGGTGCCGACCACGACCGCGAAGCGGTCAGGGTCGACCTCGGGGCTGCCGGCCGACTCCCACAGCCGCCCGCTGAGGTGCTTGGCCAACCGCTGGACGTACGACATACGTCGCAGGTCCAGCCGGCCCATGTGGTCGTCGACGGACTCTTTGAGGTGCCCGCCGATTTTGACCGGCAGGTCCCACTTCGTGACGAACTCGTCCTCCAGCACGCGGATGCCGGATTCTCCGGCCAGCAAACCCTTCCACGTGCCTTCGATGTCCGGCGCGAGTGAAGTCGTCGCCTCGACGGCGGTCACCACAACACTGGGGTAACCGCCGTTAGCAGTGGAAGGTTTGGTCACTTGCTGTCGGCTTCCTGCTTCGGGCTGTCCGAATCGAACTTGGCGCGCAGGGCCTGGGCAGCCTCGGGGTTCTCTTCTTCGAGCTTCTGGATGTAGTTCACGACGTCACCGACGGTGCGCAGACCGGCGAGGTCTTCGTCGGGGATCTTCACGCCGTACTTGTCTTCGGTCTGCACGGCGATCTCCACCATCGACAGCGAGTCGATGTCCAGGTCGTCGACGAACGACTTCTCCGGGGTGATCTCCGAGGGCTCGATGCCGGTGACCTCTTCGATGATCTCGGCGATACCGGCGATGATTTCTTGCTGGCTGACGGACACGATGTGTTTCCCTTCGTAATATGTTGTGTACTGCTGATTTACGTGATTTGATGCGGTTGTAGATAGTGCCTAGGGCGCACAGTTTCGGGTTTAGAGTTCGGCCAAACCGTCCAGGTCTGCGGGGGTCTTGACGGCGTGCGTCGGTGTCCCGCGGAGTTCACGTTTGGCGATGCCGGACAGAGCTCCCGCGGGTGGGAACTCGACAATCGCCGTGACACTGCGCTGACGCAGCGTCTCGGAGCACAGGTCCCAGCGCACCGGCCGGGTCAGTTGTGCGACAAGCTTTTCCATCGCGTCGGCGGCCGAGGCCACCGGCTGGCCGTCGCGGTTGGACAGCAGTGTGGCGGTCGGCTCGGAGGTCGCGACGTTCTGCGCGGCAGCGGCGTAGCCGTCGAGGGCCGAGGCCATGAACTCGGTGTGGAAGGCGCCGGCCACACCCAGCGCGCGAACGCGGGCCTTCTCCGGCGGGTCTTCGGCGAGCTTGTCCAGCGCGCTCAGCCGACCGGCGGCCACGATCTGTCCGGCGGCGTTGCGGTTGGCCGCAACCAGGTCGAGTTGCGTCCAGGCGCGCGAGCACCGTGGCCTCGTCACCGCCCAGCACCGCCGACATTCCGGTCGGCTCGTTGGCGCAGGCTTTGGCCATCTCGGCACCGCGGGTGGCGGCCAGTGCGACGGCGTCGTCGGCGGAGAGCACCCCGGCGATCGCGTAGGCGGCGATCTCACCGACCGAGTGGCCGGCCACGATCACCTCGGAGTCAGCGAGCAGACCGCGCGACGTGAGCTCCTGGTACGCGAGCAAGGTAGCGGCGACGATCAGCGGCTGGGCGATCGCGGTGTCGGTGATTTCCTCGGTGGAGGCGGTGGTGCCGAGCCGCGCCAGGTCCAGTCCGCTGGCCGTCGACCATGACGCCAGTCGGTCCGCGGCGCCGGGCAACTCCAGCCACGGCGACAGCATCCCCTCGGTCTGCGACCCTTGTCCGGGCGCCAGCAATGCAATCACGTTCTTAAGGGAACACTGTGAAGGCGTCTTTGCGCGGTGTAAAAGATTATGAACCTTGTCTTATGTTTTTGTGGAAACTCCACAAAACAGCACGCGAAGCGACGTGTTTGAGATCGTGCCGCAATCTGTCATCCGGCTTCGGCGGTCCCCGAGGGCACAACCAGCTCCTTGTGCACCGTCGGCGTGACAGGTCGTCACTATGTTGCTGGCAGCGCTGGACTGCTGGGCCTGGTACGTCAGGTGGCCGACCGTCGCGGCCACCCGAAGGACGTAAGCGTCGCGCGGCAGGGTGGGATCACGTCCGGTGAAGTCGGCGATCCGCCGCAGTCGGTAGCGCACGGTGTTTGGATGAACGAACAACTTGCGGGCGCAGGCCTCGATCGCTCCGCCGCAGTCGAGGTAGGCATCCAGGGTCTCGGTCAGGGTCGGACCGGCGTCGGCGAGCGGCCGCATCACGTCGGTGTGCAACGCCGCGATGGCCGACGCATCGCCCATCAGCGCCCGCTCGGGCAATAGCTCGCGGGCCAGGACGGGCCGCGGTGCGCCCCGCCAGCCGGCGACGGCGTTCATCCCGGAGATCGCCTCGCTGGCGCTGTGATACGCCGCCGTCAGCATCGGCGCCGTCGGACCGATCACCACCGGGCCGTCCGAGAACGCGCCCAGCAGGTCGGCGAACACCTTGTCGGTCTGCGTCAACTGGCCGGAGACGATCGCCACCAGGTATGTCCCGTGCACGTCGGTAAGCGCGGCGCGTCCGTGACGCGCCGGCGATGTCCCGCACGTCCTGGCTGGCGCGATCTTCACGGCCCGGTGGTGGAGTGCCCACCACCACGGTCGCCGGCGCGGTGGTATCCCAGTTCAGCGCGGCGGCTCGGGACAGCAGTTCCGGACCGGTGTCGCCGCGCACCACGGCGTCGACGACGCTGGCCTCCATTCGGCTGTCCCAGCTCCCACGGGCCTCGGCAGCGTCGGCGTAGGCGGTGGCCGCGCTGAAGGCGAGGTCGCGGCTGTACTTCATAATTCCCGACCGTCAGCGCGGTTAGCTGTTCCTCGTCACGGGCCAGCACCGGAGCAACCTCTTCGAAGTACTCCATGGTGACCCGCAGCATGTCGACCGAGTGGCGCAACGGCATCCGCCGGGTCAGATCCTGCGGCATCAGCTCGAACGCCCGGGCGGTGTAGTTGACGTTGCTGCGCGGGTCGGTCATCCACTCGACGAAGTTCGCGACGGCAGTCTGCACGACCAGCGCCAGGCTGGCCCGCTGCGACGCTTCCAGCTCGGCGAAGAACGGCAACCGGTCCTGCATCACCGTTACCGCCTCGGTGGAGAACCGACCGGAGTACTGCTTCAACCGCCGTAGCAGCGACTCCGGAACGCTGTCCAGCAGATCCAGCGTCGTCCGTGGCGTCGGGAACTGCTTGTCAACCATCCCTAAAATCTACGCCGGTTTTCTGGATGTTTCCGCTAACTGCGCTGCGGCGTCGCGGGGGCCTCAGGCGCCCGGTCCTGGATCGGAGGTCTGCGCCGGCGCGGCCTGCACGTCGTCGATGCGGTACTGCCGCGCGGCGGCCACCGGCACCGACGGGTCGATCTCGCCGTCGCGGGCCAGCGCCTCCAACACCGCGACGACCTGTGACTCGGCGTCGGTGTTGAAGTAGCGGCGGGCCGCCGGGCGGGTGTCGGAGAAGCCGAACCCGTCGGTGCCCAGCGTGACGTAGCTGCCCGGCACCCACGGCCGGATCTGCTCGGGTACGGCACGCATCCAGTCCGAGACGGCGATGAACGGGCCGGTCGCTGTGGACAGGGCCGTCGTCACGTACGGCTCGCCGGCGGGCCGGTCCGGATGTCGCAGCCGCTCTTTCTGGATCGCCACGCCGTCGCGGTTGAGCTCGCTCCAGCTGGTCACCGACCACACGTCGGTGGCGACGTCCCAATCGGCGGCCAGCATGTCGGCGGCTCGCAGCGCCGCGGGCATCGAGACTCCGGAAGCCAGGATGTTGGCGGTGCTGGTGCGGCTCTCGGTGGCCGGCCGGTAGCGGTAGATGCCCCGCAGCAGGCCCTCGGGGTCGAAGTTCTCCGGTTCCGCAGGCTGCACGTACGGCTCGTTGTAGATGGTGAGATAGAAGACGACGTTTTCCGCGTTCTCGCCGAACATCCGCGCCAGGCCGTTTTCGATGATGTGGGCGATCTCGAAGGCGAAGGCCGGGTCGTAGGAGACCACCGCCGGATTGGTGGCCGCCAGCAGCGGCGACTGGCCGTCGGCGTGCTGCAGGCCTTCGCCGGTCAGTGTGGTGCGCCCGGCGGTGGCGCCGAGCAGGAAGCCGCGCGACATCTGGTCGGCGGCGGCCCACAGGCCGTCCCCGGTCCGTTGGAAGCCGAACATCGAATAGAAGATGTAGATCGGGATCATCGGCTCGTTGTGCGTCGAATACGACGTGCCCGCCGCGGTGAACGAGGCCACGGATCCGGCCTCGTTGATGCCCTCGTGCAGGATCTGGCCGATCTCACTTTCCTTGTAGGCCAGCATGAGATCGGCGTCGACGGCGGTATAGAGCTGACCGTTTCGGTTGTAGATCTTCAGCGACGGGAACCACGAGTCCATCCCGAAGGTGCGCGCCTCGTCGGGGATGATCGGCACGATGCGCGGCCCAATCTCCTTGTCGCGCAACAGCTCTTTGAAGGTCCGCACCGTCGCCATAGTGGTGGCGACTTCCTGGTGTCCCGATCCCTTCTTCAGCGGGCTGTAGATATCTCGCCCCGGCAGCCGCAGTGCCTTGGTTTTGGTGCGCCGCTCGGGGACGAAGCCGCCGAGCGCATGGCGCCGCTCGAGCAGATAGCGAATCTCGGGGGCCTCCGCGCCCGGGTGGTAGTACGGCGGCAGGTAGGGATCCTGTTCGAGTTGCTCATCGCTGATCGGGATCCGGATGGCGTCGCGGAAGTCTTTGAGGTCTTGCAGCGCAAGCTTTTTCATCTGGTGCGTGGCGTTGCGGCCCTGAAAATGCGCGCCCAGTGAGTAGCCCTTGATGGTCTTGGCCAGGATCACTGTCGGCTGACCGTGGTGGTCGACGGCGGCTCGGTAGGCGGCGTAGACCTTGCGGTAGTCGTGACCGCCACGCTTGAGGTTCCAGATCTCGGCGTCGGTCATCGGCTCGACGAGTGCCTTGGTGCGCGGGTCACGGCCGAAGAAATGGTCGCGCACGTACGCACCGTCGTTGGCCTTGTAGGTCTGGTAGTCGCCATCGGGTGTGGTGTTCATCAGATTCACCAGGGCGCCGTCGCGATCGGCGTGCAGCAGCGCATCCCACTCGCGGCCCCACACGACCTTGATGACGTTCCAGCCGGCGCCGCGGAAGAACGACTCCAGTTCCTGGATGATCTTGCCGTTACCGCGAACCGGGCCGTCGAGGCGCTGCAGATTGCAGTTGATGACGAAGGTCAGGTTGTCCAGGCCCTCGTTGGCGGCCACCTGGATGAGCCCGCGGCTCTCCGGCTCGTCCATCTCGCCGTCGCCGAGAAACGCCCACACGTGCTGGTCGGAGGTGTCCTTGAGGCCGCGGTCGTGCAGGTAATGGTTGAACCGGGCCTGATAGATGGCGTTCATCGGCCCGAGGCCCATCGACACCGTCGGGAATTCCCAGAAGTCGGGCATCAGCCGCGGGTGCGGGTAGGACGGCAGGCCGCCGCCGGGGTGGCTGTGCTCCTGACGGAAGCCGTCCAGTTGGTCGGCTGGTCAACCGGCCCTCCAGGAACGCCCGGGCGTAGATGCCGGGGGAGGCATGGCCCTGGATGAACACCTGGTCGCCGCCGCCGGGATGCGATTTGCCGCGGAAGAAATGGTTGAAGCCGACTTCGTAGAGCGCCGCCGATGAGGCATAGGTCGAAATATGGCCGCCCACACCGACTCCCGGACGCTGGGCGCGGTGCACCATGATGGCGGCGTTCCACCTGATCCAGGCTCGGTAGCGACGTTCGACGTCCTCGTCGCCGGGGAACCACGGCTCCATCTCGGTGGGGATGGTGTTGACGTAGTCGGTCGATGTCAGCGACGGAAGCGCGACCCGCTGTTCGCCGGCCCGCTCCAGTAGCCGCAGCATCAGGTAACGGGCGCGCGCCGGCCCCTGAGCGCTCGAGTAGCTCGTCGAAGGATTCCAGCCACTCGCCGGTTTCCTCGGGATCGATGTCGGGCAGGTAGGACGCCACGCCTTCGCGGATCACCCGCACGCGGTCGGGTTCGCTTGCGCCGGTTGGGTTTTTCGCCAGATCGTGGCGGACGAACTCGGTGGTCAACGCACTACTCCTTTGTAGACGGCTGAACGGCTTGTGGCTGATCGAGCCGTCGCGGATTGACGTCTGAGGTTGTGTTTCGGTGCTGCGGCCCCTGTGGGGGATGCTCCTATCGTGCCGCACCGGATCTCGTTGCGCGTAGTGCCCGGTCGAGCCGGTGACTGACGCCGTGATCGCGGCGGAGGACGACGCCTGTCGACGCCAACCGGTAACCTCTTAACCTGTGCGGATGGGATGGCTTGGCTGGCCGGGATGGCCGGGCGCTGCGCGCGCCGCGGGCTGTATCGCGGCCGTCCTGATCGCCGTCGTCGGGTGCACCACCGTCACCGATGGCGCACCGGGCGCCGACGTCGCGATCGCCCCGGCCTACCGGGCGTCGGTCTCCGCGTCGGTCTCCGCCTCGGCGGCCACGTCCAGCATCAGGGAGTCGCAGCGTCAGCGGTCGATCACCGTCGCAGCCGTGGTCAAGGCGTGCGAATCGTTTGCGATCAGCAGCAAAGAGGCGGTCGACCGGGTGAACGACTTCGTCGCCGCGTACAACCGGGGCGGAGACATCTCGGGCGCCGAGCAGCCGGCAATCGACGCGCTCACCCACAGCGCCGACACGGTCGAAGGCGACAGCAACGGTCCGCTCTCGCAGAAGCTGCGCGAGGCACTCAACGGCTATGACGACGCCGCCCGTGAGGTTGCGAACGCGATCCGCGGGCACTCGGCAACCGACCAATTCAATCAAAAGGTCAATCAGCTCAACGACGCCAAGACCGAAGCCGTGAAGCGTTGCCGGGCGTTCGGTTGAGTCGCCTGATGTGCAACGCTGCGGGCTATGCGACGATAAATTGCATCGAACGGCGTCTTCGACGCTCGAGCAGCTCGAACTGACAAGGAGGTCGCACGGTGGTGGCCGCGGATGACACCCCGAGCTTTGCCCGCAAAATGGGCATCCAACCAGGGCAAGTTGTCCAGGAGTGGGGTTGGGACGAGGACACCGACGACGACATCCGCGCCGACGCGGAGGATGCGTGCGGTGGCGAGTTGCTCGACGAAGACACCGATGAGGTCGTCGATGTCGTGCTGCTGTGGTGGCGCGACGGCGACGGCGACCTGGTGGACACCCTGATGGACGCGATCGCGTCGCTGGCCGACGACGGCGTGATCTGGGTGCTGACACCCAAGACCGGCAAGCCCGGCCACGTGCAGCCCGCTGAGATCGCGGAGGCGGCGCCCACCGCCGGCCTGATGCCGACCTCGTCGGTCAACCTCGGCGACTGGAGTGCCAGCCGGTTGGTGCAACCGAAGTCGCGGGCGGCGCGCCGCTGATGCTTCCGGTCGGAAGCACCGCACCGGACTTCACGCTGCACGACCAGAACCGACAGCCCGTCACGCTCAGCGACTTTCGCGGCGCCAAAGACGTCCTGCTGGTGTTCTTTCCGCTGGCCTTCACCGGCATCTGCCAAGGCGAGCTCGATCAGGTCCGCGATCACCTGCCCGACTTCGAGAACGACGACAGCGCGGTGCTGGCCGTTTCGGTGGGACCGGCGCCGACCCACAAGGTGTGGGCCACCCAGAGTGGGTTCCTGTTCCCGGTGCTCTCGGATTTCTGGCCCCACGGGGCAGTCAGCCAGGCCTACGGCGTATTCAACGACGACGCCGGCGTCTCCAACCGCGGCACGTTCGTCATCGACCGATCCGGAACGATCCGGTTCGCCGAGATGAAGCAGCCCGGTGAGGCCCGTGACCAGCGGCTGTGGGTCGACGCGCTGGCGGCCCTGAACGCCTGACCGTTTTGGGGCCGGGGGCACCGGACGGTATCTTTGCCCGGCACGGGCGCGTAGCTCAGTGGTAGAGCTCTGGTTTTACACACCAGCGGTCGGCGGTTCGATACCGTCCGCGCCCACCAATGTTGACCGGCGGCATCCGCCGAGGAAGAAGCTGCCATGCCCGCTCTCGCGCCTACGCCCTTCTTCACGTCCGATAACGACGCCTTCGTGCCCAATCAGGTCGCTCAAGGTGGGTGGGGGCCAACCCTGGGTGGGCATGTGGTGGGAGGTCTGTTGGCCAGAAGCGTCGAGAGCAAGCGAGCCGATGCGGACTTGGTTCCCGCACGCTTCACGGTCGACATTCTGCGCCGGGTAGCCGCCGAACCTGTCGAGGTTGAGTCGAATGTGCTCCGCACGGGCCGGCGAAACCAGTCGATCGACGCGACCATGACACAGCGCGGAGAAGTGGTCGCCCGCGCCTCAACGCTTTTCCTTCGCCGGAGCGAGCAGCCCGCGGTGCGGCCCTGGACGACTGACATCGCCATGCCGCCGCTTCCTGAGGAACCCGCCGAGTTCGATGATGCTGCGCCGATTTTCATCAAGCCGTTCGGCAGCGACCCCGACGACGGCGGTAACCCGTGGCAACACTTCGGCCCGCGCTTTGCCTGGATCCGGCATATTCATGCGCTGGTCGACGACGAGGAACCCACTCCCTTTGTGTGCGCGGCCATGGCGGTCGACGTCACCGCATCGCTGACGGGCTTCTCCGAGGCGGGACTGGGATTCATCAACGCCGACTACACGATGACGCTGAGCCGGCTGCCCGACGGCCCCTTCATCGGCTTGGCGGCGTTGACCCACTACAGCGATGCCGGAATCGGCACGGGCAGTGCCAGCTTGTTCGACGTCCATGGGCCGATCGGCAGCGGCGTGACGACGGCTGCGGCGAATCCGCATTTCCTTGGCGCAGTGGGTAACTGAAGCTCCGTATCAAGCGGGCTGGGGCCGCTTCCACTGCAACCGACTGTGCGTTGTCACGCCCGCGTCGTCGGTCCTGTTCGCCGACAGGGTCAGGACGTCGCCGTCGATGACCGGCATGCCGAAACTGCGGCTGCGTCAACAACTCCGGCATCATCGACACCGAGACGTCGTGACGCAGCGTCGAGGTTTCCTCGTCGACTGAGAAGCGTCCGCCGTAGCAGATGTAGCCCTCCATGCCCGCGTCGGCGAGCTGAGCGGACATATGGCCGTCGGCCGTATAGAGAATCAGGCCGCGCGGTGCCGAGCCGAGTGGATTGCGGTCCTCGCCGGTGGCTTCGTCGCGCGCGACGAACGACACCAGTTCCCACGCGCCGAGCACGGCATCTCGTAGCGTCATGTTTTTCCATCCTCACCGTCGGTGGCGCTGGGCCGTTGCCGTGACATTACTGACCGGCGGACGGAAGGAAATGTTGCGAACCTCGTCCAGCAGCCCCGGAGTTGGTGGAAGTGTCCGTGACATGAGCGAAGAGACTTTTCCGGAAGTGCATTGGGGCCGAGACCCCGGTCCGCTCCTGCGGCGGCCGGTGACCGCCGTCATCGGTTCCCGATTAGGTGCCTGGTGCATCCGCAAATTGACGCCGATCGACCTCAGGCTTCTGAGCCGAAGCAACGGCCGGCTCACGATTTTCGGTCCGATCGGGGCCCCACTCCTGTTGCTGACCACAACGGGCCGAAAGACCGGACAGCGACGTCGGATACCGCTGCTGTACATGCGGGAAAGCGATCGATTGTTCCTGGTGGCCAGCAACTTCGGGCAGACGCATCATCCGGCGTGGTCGTCGAACTTACTGGCCGATCCGAACGCGTCGGTGACGATGGGAGGACACGAGATACCCGTCGTGGCGACGCAGCTGACCGGGTCGGAACGCGAGCGCATCTTCCGGAAGTTCGCCGACTACGCCAGCAACTACAACGCATACGAGGGCCGGGCTGGTCGCGATATCAGAGTTTTCGAGTTGACGAGGCGCTAGCGCTTTTACTCAGATGGCCTGTGCCGCAGCCTCGGTCCGTTCAATGGACCGCGGCGTTGTGCATCTCGGACTCGAGGCGTCAGATTCACTAAGGCCTGAGTTGCAGGTCCAACACTATCCCGGAAAGGACTTATCAACATGACTCAAGTAACTGTTCAAGCGGGTGACACGCTGTGGGGAATCGCGCAGAGTAGTTGCGGCGATGGAAGCCTTTGGCCATCCATCTACTACCAGAACAAATGGGTTATCGGCAGCAACCCCAATGTGATTCGTCCCGGACAGGTCCTCAACTTCACCTGCCCCGGAGGCCAGGGCGTGTGGTACGAGGTACAACCGGGCGACAATCTGACAAAGATCGCAGAGCAGATCTGCGGCAACGACAATTGGCAGAAGATCTACAACGAAAACAAAAACGTCATCGGCGCCAATCCCAACCTGATCTACCCCGGGCAAGTTCTTCACATTGTGTGCTGAGCCGTCGCGGCGAGCGAGATCAGAACCCCCGGTTCACGAGACTGGGGGTTCTGTTCGAACGTGAGATGGCCCTGGCGTGACGTTTCGGTGTGCGGTCCGGCGATTTGCGCGCCGATGTGGTCGAAGCGGGTATGAAACAACGGTGAGTAACCACGTGAATCTGACCCCGCAGGAGAACTCGCTGATCGGCGAGACCCATCCCGACGTGCTCGAGCGGCTGGATGAAAAGCAACTGAAGGACTTGCAGAGCCGCCTCCGAACCGCGCGTGAGAAGAACTTCAGCCTGTTACGTCGACAGGGCGCGGCCCGCGTGGAGGCCGAAGGTGCTCGTGGCGCTGCTCAGCCCGCCAATGAACGACGCGGTGAGAAGGTAGAGGTGTTCGATGAGGCGCTGGCTCGGGTGAGCCGGCGCCTCGACTCCGTCACCGATTAGTCAGGGGACCAGGACCACCTTGCCGACGTTCTCGCGCGCCGCCAGAATCCGGTGTGCCTCAGGTGCATCGGCGAACGGGACTGCGGCATGCACGACCGGAGACGCGGTGCCGTCGGACAGCGCCGTCGACAGCGGTCCGATCCACGGCTCGAGCGTCCCGCGGTCGTCCCACAGTCGCAGCATGTTGATGCCGATCACGGTCTTGGAGTCGCTGATCTGTTAGATCAGGCTGAGGCCGCGCAACATCGCGAGCGCCTGGGGTGCCGCCCGCAGCAGCGACCGCTTCTCACCCTGTTGCAGCGCCGAAAGACCGTATGCGGCAAGCCGTCCACCCGGACGCAGCAGATCGAACGACCGCTTCAGCGAGCTACCGCCAAGTCCGTCGAGCACCATGTCGTAGGGCCCGAGGCCTTTCCACCAACCATCGCGGCGGTAGTCGATGGTCTTGTCGACGCCGAGCGCGGCAAGCTGAGCATGCTTGCCCGGCGACGCGGTGCCGTGCACGATGGCGCCTGCCGCCTTGGCGAGCTGAATCGCAGCGATCCCGACGCCACCGGCCGCGGCATGCACCAGCACCTGCTCGCCGGCGCGCAACGAGCCGTAACCGAGCAGCGCCGCCCACGCCGTCGCGTAGTTGACCGGCACCGCGGCGCCCTGCTCGAAGCTCATCGAGTCCGGAAGCGGGACAGTGTCATTGGCCCCCGCGTTGACGATCTCGGCGTAACCCCCGAATCGCGTTCCGGCCAGCACCCGCTGGCCGACTCGCGCGGGATCGACGCCGTCGCCGACGGCCTCGATCGTGCCGGCCACCTCGTAGCCGACGACGCTGGGCACTTTGGGCGCATCGGGGTACAGCCCGACGCGCGCGAGGTGGTCGGCGAAGTTCACGCCGGCCGCGCGCACCGCGATACGGACCTGCCCTGCCGCCGGCGGCCCCGGGTCGGGGCGGTCCTGCACCTGCAGCACCGACGGCGGGCCGTGCTTGGTGATGACGACTGCGCGCATGGCTATAGGTGGCTTGTCACGAAAGTCGCGGCCTGAGTTGGCATTCCGGAATGTGGATAGGAGAGGTGTTGCCGGTGTGGACATGTCCTCGTGCGTCGGCATCGTGAACATGGCGCCGGTGCAGACCGGGTCGCCGGGCGCACACAAGTCGATGGCCTTTGCCCCGTACCACGGGCTGACCGTGCTCACCGGCGCGCCCAGGTACCGGTCCGACGGATTCCCGAACAGGGCCAGCGCGGCAACATGATCGGCTACGTCGGCGGTCAAAATGTCCGGCATGTAGCCGGCCACCGGCGCCTGGGCGATGGTGATCTGATCGATCACAAATGCGCCCTGCGAGTACCCGCCGAGTACCAGCTTGGTGTTGGGGCAGCTGGCGGCCACGCCATTGACGTGTGCATTCGCCTCCACGGTGCCGGCATTGGCCGACGGAACGAAGTCGCCCGAGGCCGGATAGTCGACCGCATACACCCCGACCGACCGGCCCCCAACCTGCGAGCGCAACGAGTCGATGAACTCCTGTCCGACCACGCCGACACCCGGCGGCTCGCCGGTGGCACGGGCGAACGTCACCTCGATGTCGGGACATGGTGCAGCTGACGCGGGAGCGATGTTGATTGGTGCGCTGAGCAGCACCGACCAGGCTGTCACGAGTAGGGCGCCCAGCCAGTAGGCGATCTTCCGTGGGCTCACCAACTCATGCTGACATATCGACGACACCGGCGGGGCGTCCTCGTCGGTCAGCCCGGCGGTGCGAAGAATTCCAACGCGATGCCGTCCGGGTCGCGGAAGCTCAGGCCCGAGCCGTAGGGGGCATCGACGATTCCGCCGTGCTGGATGCGGAGCTCGCCGAGGCGGTCCATCCAGGACTCGAGTTCGGCCCGGCTGGCGCAGCCGAAGCCGACGTGGTCGAGGCCGACCCGGAACTCGCTGAACCGCTCGTTGGGTGCCGGATGCTCGTGCTGGTGAATCCCGATCACGGTACCGCCGTCGAGTAACCACACCAGGTGCCGGAATCCGGCGGCCGTGCGCTCATCGAGCACGGGGTCGGCGTCGAACAGCCGCCGATACCAGGGGCCGCTGACCGCCATGTCGCGGACGGTGAGCGCGACGTGGTTGACTGCCGGAAAAGCCATGAACCATCCCTTCTGACCGATGCCCGCCGACAGGCCTGCCCGCGAGCTCCAAGTGTGACCTACGTCTCATCGTTCGCCCGAGGGTGGCGAGCGCCACATTTACTTCGCCCGCCTAATTAGCCATGCTTGATACATGACTTCGCAGCTGACCCCCGAGCGCACCGACACCGACGTTCTGCCCAAGGACTTCGACACCCAAACCGGCCCGATCTACCTGCAGCCATGGTTTTGGCTGGCCATCGTTGGCGTCATCGGCATGGTGGCACTCACCGCGCTGACCTAGGACTCACACCACCCGCCAGCCGCGGCGGGCGCGAAAGCGCATGTCCCAAAGGTAGAGCCGATAGCCCACGATCCACGCGTGATGTGGAATCAGGCGGTCGGCCAACCTCAGGGCGGCAAGCAACCAACCGAACCGGCGCTGCTGGGATTCCGACCAATCCAACCGCATCAAGTTGCGGAACTCCGGAGGCAGAAAGCCCGTCGTCGCGAATAGATTGAACGGTCCGGCCAGCGCGCGCAGCGGCCAGGGCAGAAACGCCATCGCCGCCACCCCGTGCAGATGCTCGCGGACCGGGGGATCGATTCGCAGGTCTTCCAGCGACCGCTTCCAGTAGTCGTCGAACGCGACCCGGTCCGGGGGCCACATCGACTGGCGCACCTGCAGCGTGGTGCCCAACTTCGCGGCGTCCTGGTAGACCGCGTCGGCGACCGCCTCTTCGAGCGGGCCGTACAGGTATTCGTGCTGGTCGACGAAGTAGCGGTACAGGCAGGCGGCTACCCACAGTTGCAGCGCCGGATCGAACGCGTTGTAAGACACCGGGCTCGACGACGTCGATCGCACCTGACGGTGAGCGGTGTCGACGGCTGCGCGAATCAGCGCGCGATCAGCGTCGGTACCGATGGTCGCGGCAGCCAGATACGTTCCGGTGGTCCGCGCCCGTTTGAACGGATGCTTGTAGACGTTGCCGCTGTCGACCGGGCTCTCCAGCACGCCGTAGCCGACCCCCGGCGATGACAGCTGCATGATCACATTCGCGGCGGGCAGCAGCATGGCAGCCGGATTGAGCAGGTCAGCAACGCGGGTGGCGGGGCGCTTCATCGAAGGCATTCCTCGCCGCGAGGCTTCATGAGCCGAGTAGACCACGTGTGAGACGCTGCCGGGATGTTTGGCACCAAGCGGCGGACCCGGGTTGTGGGTGTGCTGTTGGGATACCTGGCCGATCTCGTGCTGGGCGACCCGCGGGCAGGCCACCCGGTGGCGGGATTCGGTGCTGCGGCAGCCTCGCTCGAGCGCATTGTCTACCGCGACACCCGGGTCGCCGGCGCGATTCACGTCGCGATCCTGGTCGGAGTGGTCAGCGTGGTGGGCGCCGCGCTCGAACGCCGCGCCCGCCGTTACGGCGCGTGGGGGTCGGTCGTGGCGACTGCGGTGGCTACCTGGGTCGCGCTCGGCGGAACATCGCTGGCGCGCATCGGGTCAGCAATGGGCGAGTTTCTCGCCCGCGATGACCTCGAGGGCGCCCGACTGCTGTTGCCGTCGCTTTGTGGCCGTGACCCAGCGCTGCTCGACGCCGAAGGGTTGACCCGCGCGACCGTGGAATCGTTGGCGGAGAACACCTCCGACGCGCAGGTGGCGCCGCTGCTGTGGGCGTCCGCAGCCGGTGTGCCCGGGGTTCTGGGATATCGCGCCATCAACACCTTGGATGCCATGGTGGGCCACCGCTCGCCGCGGTATGCCCGATTTGGTTGGGCCGCAGCGCGATTAGACGATACGGCCAACTATGTCGCCGCGCGGGTGACGGCGGCGTTGACGGTGGTGTGCGCACCGATCGTCGGTGGCTCCCCACGGCACGCGGTGCAGGCGTGGCGTCACGATGCCGGGCGTCACCCCAGTCCGAATGCCGGGGTCGTCGAAGCGGCATTCGCAGGCGCGTTGGGCGTCCGACTCGGCGGAGCGACCCAATACCACTACGAGCTGCAGATCCGACCGGCCCTCGGCGACGGCCTGCCGCCGAAGGTTACCGATGTGCAACGCGCCGTGCGGCTTTCACGCGCGGTGCAGGCGGCCGTGGTGGTCATCGGCGTCAGCGTCGCCGCCCGTAGCGGTCGGTGAGTTTGTCTTCGACGGTCGTCGGAGCCGGCTTCTCCGCGGGCCGGGCGCCCTGCGCCTTTTCGGCTCGGCGGGCCTGTACCTCCGAATACACGAAGTAACCCAACAGAATCGGCGCGACGACGCCGAACGTGATCCATTGGATGCCGTATGACAGGAAGGGGCCCGCGTCCAGGTGAGGCAGGCCGATGACGCCCAGCCCGCCGGGTTGATTGTCGACCAGCTGCAGGTACGAGCCCGTCAGCGGGGTGCCGATCAGTGTGGCGATCTGGCTCGTGCTGATCGAATACACCTGCCGCACACCGTCACTGACAAACGATTTCTTGTCCAGCACCGGACCCTCGGAATCCCGCAGGTGCGCAGTGAGGGTCACCGTGTCGCGGGGCGGTGGGGGAATAGTCGGCACCCGCGAACCGGGCAGTGGCCGCACGTAGCCGCGGTCGACCAACACGGTGGGCCCGCCGTCGACGACGAACGGTAGCAGTACCTCCATCGACGCGTCACCGGCTCGCGACCCGTAGCCGGGCCACCACCTGCTTGTCCGGCAGATAATGCCCGGTAGCTGTCACCCGCCGCCACTGGCCGGCGGTGGCCGATGAATCCTGTTGCGGTAAAAATGTTTTCAGCGGCACCGGATCTGACGTCAGCGAATGCTGAATCTGGTCGTTCTCCCGCGACGTTTTCGTGTTCTTCCCGAGTTGCCACGGCGCGAGCACGCTGAAGCACAGGTAGGTGAACGCGATCACCACGACGGCCAGCGCCATCCAGCCCGGCCGGAGCAGGAAGGCCAAGCGGCGCATCAGCCGGCCCCGTCCTTCGCGAGTTGCCCGTCCACCCAGGTGTGCAGTCCGGGCAGCGACGCCTCGATCGCCGCGAAGGTGTTTCGAAGTCGTGGTTGTCGCCGTAATAGGGGTCGTCGACGTCGAGAACGAACGCGCCCGAACGGGGATCGAACGACCGCAACATCCGGATCCGGTCCGCGTCGACGCCCAGTTGCTCAAGGAGCGGAACGTGGTTGCGCGCCAGCGCGATCACCAGGTCGGCGTCGATGTGGTCGACGTCGACCTGCGCGGCGCTGTGGTCGGTGGGGTAGCCGTGGGCGCGCAGCACCCGGTTGGCCCGCTCGTCGGCGGACCCGCCGATGTGCCAGCCCGCGGTTCCCGCGCTGGTCACCCGCACGGCGTCGGCCAGGCCGCGCTCGGTGATCTGGTGGGCGAACATCTTCTCCGCCATGGGCGACCGGCAGATGTTGCCGGAGCAGACGAAGGTGATGTGCAGTGTTCGAATCAGACACCTAGCGCCTTCCGCAACTCGCCGACCGTCGCGACGTGCATGAACGCCGTTCGGCGCAGCATCTTCGGCGAAATCGGACCGACCGTAACCCCAGCCGACCACCACGGTGTCGATGCCGTGCGCGGCCGCACCCTCGACGTCGTGGCGCCGGTCGCCGACCATCAGCACCCGCTCGGGAAGCGGTTGCAGTTGCGCCAATGCGTGCGCGACCACGTCGGCTTTGGCCGCGCGAGTGCCGTCGACGCTGGCGCCGGCGATCACCTCGAAGTGCCCGTCGAGGCCGAAGTGCGCGAGGATGCGCTGCGCGGTGGGCTCGGCCTTCGAGGTGGCCACCGCCAGACGGACTCCGGCCATCCGCAGGTCGGCGAGCAACGGCCCGATGCCGTCGAACAGGCTGTTCATCGCCCAGCCGCGGGTGGTGTAGTCGGCGCGGTAGGCGGCGATCGCGGCGTCGGCGTGTTCGCCCAGCCCCATGGCCTCGAACGTGTGATGCATCGGCGGTCCAACGATCTGGCTGGCCAGGTCGCCCTCGGGCACGGCGGCGCCGATTTCGCCGAGCGCGTGGCGGAAGCTCGACACGATGCCGTCCGCGGAGTCGGTCAGGGTGCCGTCGAGGTCGAAGATCACCAGCTGAGGCTGCGCGAGGGAGACCGGTGCCTGTCACGTCCCTATTGTCCCCGACGCTCCCGACTGCCGGTGATCGTGTCCCGATACCCGGCCTCGCGACGAGGTCGTTACTGTTTCAGATGTGGCGAGTCTGGAGTCGAGCGCGTCGTTTCCGCACGCGGCGGCGCGCTATCACGGCGACCAGGCCGCCGAGCCCGGCATGCTTGATTTCGCCGTCAACGTGCGCCACACCCAGCCGCCCGCGTGGCTGACTGGAACGGCTGGCCGCCCGGCTGCCCGACCTCGGGCGATACCCCGGTGCGGAAGACGAGCGCGCGGCTCGTTGCGCCGTTGCCGCCCGCCACGGCCGCGCCGTCGACGAGATCGTGCCGCTGGCCGGAGCGGCCGAGGGATTCGCGTTGCTGGCGAACCTGCGCCCGACACTCGCGGCGCTGATCGCGCCGTCGTTCACCGAGCCGGACGCCGCACTGCGGTCGGCCGGCGTCGCGGTGCGCCACGTGGTACTCGACCCGCCGTTCGGCCTGGCCGCCGCGCCGGTGCCCGAGGAGGCCGATCTCGTCGTGGTCGGCAACCCGACCAACCCGACCGCGGTTCTGCACACCCGAGAGCAGATCCTGTCGCTGCGGCGGCCGGGCCGCATCGTCGTGGTGGACGAGGCGTTCGCCGACGCGGTGCCCGGCGAGCCGGAATCGCTGGCCGGAGTGTCCCTGCCGGATGTGCTGGTGCTGCGCAGCCTGACCAAGACCTGGGCGCTGGCCGGACTGCGGGTCGGCTACGCGTTGGGTGCACCGGAAGTGCTGGCACGGCTGACCGCGACCCGTCCGCACTGGCCGATCGGCACCCTGCAGCTGACCGCGATCGCGGCATGCTGTGCCCCCGAGGCGGTGGCCGAAGCCGCGGCTGGGGCCCGGCGGCTGACGGCGATGCGCGCCGAGATGGTGGCGGGCTTGCGCTCCATCGGCGTCGAGACTGTCGACGGCGACGCGCCGTTCGTGCTGTTCAGCGTCGGCGACGCTGCGTTGATGCGAAAGCATCTGCACGCCAGAGGGATTGCTGTGCGGCGCTGCGACACGTTCGTCGGCCTGGGCGGCCATTACCTGCGTGCCGCGGTGCGACCGGAGTGGCCGCTGTTGGTGGCGGCGATCGCGGACAGCGGGGTGGCGCGATGACGGTTCGGTTGGGCACGGTCATCGAGGCGCTGGATGCGGCCTACCCGCCCGGGCTGGCCCAGTCCTGGGATTCGGTCGGCCTGGTCTGCGGCGACCCCGACGACACGCTGAGTTCGGTGACCATCGCGGTCGACGCCACCGCGGAAGTGGTCGATGCGGTCCCCGACGGCGGCCTGCTGCTGGCGCATCACCCCCTGCTGTTGCGCGGAGTGGACACGGTGGCCGCCGGCACCGCGAAGGGTTCGCTTGATACACCGGCTGATCCGTTCTGGTCGCTCGTTGTTCACCGCACACACCAACGCCGACTCGGCCTCGCCGGGTGTCTCCGATGCGCTGGCGCACGCGCTCGGGTTGACCGTCGAGGCGGTTCTGGAGCCCGCGCCGGCCCACCAGGAACTGGACAAGTGGGTGATCTTCGTGCCGGTGGAGAACGCGGATGCCTTGCGGGAGGCGGTCTTTGCCGCCGGCGCCGGCCAGATCGGCGACTACTCGCACTGCGGCTGGAGTGTTACCGGCACCGGGCAGTTCCTGCCCCACGACGGTGCGAACCCGGCGATCGGCAGCATCGGCGCGGTGGAACGGGTGGTCGAGGACCGGGTCGAGGTCGTCGCGCCCACGCGCGTACGACGACAGGTGCTGACGGCGATGCGCGCAGCGCACCCATACGAGGAGCCGGCCTTTGACGTCATTGCATTGGCTGCCGCTGCCCAGCGACGTCGGGCTTGGGCGGATCGGATCGCTGCGACAGCCAGAGTCGTTGAGCGCATTCGTCTCCCGAGTCAAGGCGGCACTGCCGCAGACGTCGTGGGGCGTGCGTGCCGCGGGCCGACCGGACACGACCGTGTCGCGCGTCGCGGTGTGTGGCGGCGCGGGCGACTCGCTGCTGGGCGCGGCGGCGGCTGCCGATGTGCAGGCCTATGTGACCGCGGACCTGCGCCACCACCCGGCCGACGAGCATCGCCGCGCATCTGACGTGGCCCTGATCGACGTCGCCCACTGGGCCAGCGAATTCCCGTGGTGCGAGCAGGCAGCCGACGTGCTGCGGTCGGCGTTCGGGTCCGCGTTGTCGGTCGACGTGTGCCGGATTCGCACCGACCCCTGGAACGTCGACAACGCCGCGGGGGGAGAGGACGTATGAAAGCCGAAGTCGCACAGCAGCGGTCGCTGCTCGAAGTCGCCGAACTGGACGCAGAGGTGGCCAAGATGGACCACCGCGCCGGCCACCTGCCCGAACGCGCCGACATCGAGCGGATCCGAACCGAGCAGCTCGCTGCCAACGACCGGCTCAGTGCGCTGCAGATTGCGTTGGAAGACTTGGACACCCACGTCTCGCGCTTCGAATCGGAGATCGACGGTGTTCGGCAACGCGAGGATCGGGACCGGTCGCTGCTGCAATCCGTCGCGGATTCCAAGCAGTTGTCGGAGCTGCAACACGAGTTGGAGACGCTGCAGCGTCGCCAGTCCAGCCTGGAGGATTCGCTGCTGGAGGTGATGGAGCACCGCGAACAGCTGCAGACCAAGCAGGCGGCGGAGGCGGCGGTCATCGAGGGGCTGCAAGCCGAGCTGGCCGCCGCGCAGCAGGCAATCGATACCACCCTGGCCGACATCGACCACCATCGCCGAGTCCATTCGTCGCGGCGCGACGAACTCACCGCCGAGCTGGCTCCCGATCTGCTCGCGCTCTACGAACGACAGCGGGCCAACGGCGGCCCCGGCGCGGCATTGATGCAGGGCGGCCGCTGTGGGGCGTGCCGTATCGAGATCGACCGCGGCGAGCTGGCCCGGATCTCCGCGGCCGCTGACGACGAGGTGCTGCGCTGCCCCGAGTGCAGCGCAATCTTGTTGCGGCTCAAAGGCGTAAACCGGTGAAGGTGCTCGTCGAGGCCGACGGGGGGTCGCGCGGCAACCCGGGACCTGCCGGCTACGGGTCAGTGGTGTGGAGCGCGGACCGGTCGATCGTGCTGGCCGAGGCCAAGCAGGCAATCGCGCGGGCCACCAACAACGTCGCCGAATATCGAGGTCTGATAGCGGGTTTGGAAGAGGCGGCGAAACTGCACGCTACCGAGGTAGCGGTCTCGATGGATTCGAAGCTGGTCGTCGAGCAGATGTCCGGGCGCTGGAAGGTCAAGCACCCGGACCTGGCCGAGCTGAACGCCGAAGCTCGTTCGCTGGCTTCCCAATTCGACCAGATCAGCTACACGTGGATCCCGCGGGCCGAAAACTCCCACGCCGACCGGTTGGCCAACGAGGCGATGGATGCCGCAGCCGAGACACCGGCGCAGGCCGATGCATCGCCGGCACGTGCTGCCAGCGAGACACAATCCCCGCCGGGGTGGACCGGTGCGACTGGTGCCGCCACCCGGCTGCTGTTGCTGCGGCACGGCCAGACCGAATTGTCGGTGCAGCGGCGCTACTCGGGTCGCGGCAATCCGCCGCTGACCAAGCTGGGCCGACAGCAGGCCGACGCGGCCGCGAGTTATCTGGGGTCGCGCGGCGGGATCGCGGCGGTGATCAGTTCACCGTTGCAACGCTGCCACGACACCGCGACGGCAGCCGCCAAACGGCTGGGCCTCGACGTCGCGGTCGACGACGACCTGATCGAAACCGATTTCGGCGGGTGGGAAGGCCTGACCTTCTCCGAGGCTGCCGAACACGACCCCGAATTGCATCGACGCTGGTTGCGCGACACCAGCACCGAGCCGCCCGGCGGGGAAAGCTTCGATCACGTCAACGAGCGGGTCTCCCGGGCGCGGGACCGCATCGTCGCGGAGCACGGTGGGAGCACCGTGCTGGTGGTGTCGCACGTGACGCCGATCAAGATGCTGCTGCGCGAGGCACTCGACGCCGGGCCGGGCATTCTCTACCGACTACACCTGGATCTGGCGTCGCTGAGCATCGCGGAGTTCTACCCCGACGGGGCGTCATCGGTCCGCCTGGTCAATCAGACCGGGTACCTGGGTTAGAGATCGACAGCGTCTGGGTAGTGGGCCAATCGTGGAGTGGTTAGCGTCGCACGCCCTGGCTATCGGGTCGGCGTTGCTCGCGGCGCTATTCGCCGCCGTGGGCATCGTCGTACGGCAGCGGGCCATCCAAGCGGAAGCCGCGCAGGTGTCGGACTCGGGCGCGATCGTGACGTCGTGGGTTCGCCAGCCGGCGTGGTGGTTGGGGACGCTTGGCGCAGTCGGTGGCTACGTGTTCCAGGCACTGGCACTGGCGCACGGGTCCCTGTTGCTGGTGCAGCCCCTGCTGGTGTCGTCGCTGCTGTTCGTGCTGCCACTCGGCGCGCGTTTCTCCAATCAGCATGTGCGAGGCCGTGATTGGGGCTGGGCGCTGTTGCTGACGGCCGCGCTCGCGGTATTCGTGTTGGTGGGCCAACCGCGTGAGGGCCACTACCGGGCACCGGTTCCGGCGTGGAGCGTGGCGCTGGGCATCTCGGTGCCGGTGGTGATCGTCTGCGTGCTGGCTGCGCGCCGCGCCGCCGGTCGGCCTCGCGCGATGCTGTTGGCCGGCGCCGTCGCCGTGCTACTCGGAATGGTCGCGGTCCTGACGAAAGTGAGCACTCACCGCCTCGTCGCGCACGGCTGGCACGGCTTGATGACGGTGCCGGCGCCGTATCTGCTGGTGGCGCTCGCGATCACGGTCACCGTGTTGCAGCAGTCGGCATTTCACGCCGGCGCGTTGCAGGCGTCGGTGCCGATCATGGTGGTCGGTGAGCCCGTGGTGGCGGTGTTGTTGGGTGTCGTGATCCTCGGCGAGCATCTGGTGGTGCGCGGCGCCGGCGCGGTGATCCTGGCGGTGGCCGTTGCCGCGATGACGGCGGCGACGATCGCGCTGGGGCACGATTCCGCCGCGCCCGCTCGGCCGGCCGAAATGCCCGGCCAGCCGGAAATGTCGCGGTAAGAGCACATTCCGTAGGTACGCTCTCGCGTCAAAGTCCTCCTTATTTCCAGGAAGCGGCGAGAGACGATGCTGACAAGTACGACTTACGCGTGCCGCGACTTCACCGTCATGCGGCTGTCCGGGGTGCTGAACGCGCGCACTTATCTGCACGCGCGCGACTCGGTGGTCAAGGTGGCCGTCGACGATCCCAGAGCTTTGATCATCGACGTCAACGACCTCGAGGTGCATGACGGCGAAAACTGGGCGGTCTTCACCAGCGCCCGGTGGTGCGTGCAGCAATGGCCGGAGATCCCTATCGTGCTGGTTGCCCGCGACCCACTTGTGCGTAAGCGCCTGGCCGATCTGTCGGTCGCCCGCTACGTCCCCGTCTTCGACTCTGTGGCCGCCGCAGGCGCTGCGATCGGCGGTAGAACATGCCGCTACCGCCATCGCGCCCGCGAACGGTTCGAGCCACACTCATCCAGCGTCGCGGCCGCGCTGATCTTTGTGCATGAACACCTGGTGGCGTGGTCGATGCGCGACAGGGTCCCGGTCGCCAGCACGGCGTTGACGGTGTTCGCCGAGAACGCCCTGAGCTACACCAAGGCCGGATTCGACGTCCGCCTCGAAGGCACCGACGACGAAGTCATCGTCGCGGTCTCCGATTCCAGTCCCGCACTTGCGGTTCGGCCGGAGCGTCCGCTCGGTAGTTGTCCCGCGGGGTTGGATATCGTGTCCGCTCTGTGCCGTCACTGGGGCAACACACCGACGTCCGCCGGCAAGACGGTATGGGCACGCATCGGCCCTAGCGACACGTTCGCCGGAATCGGCGGACGGGTGCACTGATTCGCTCAGGCGGCGTCGTGAAAGATCAGCCCGAGCGCGTAACGTTCGCCGGACCGCACGACCGACAGGCCATGGCGGACCGACGCGGCCGACCAACCGCGAGCAGACCGCACTGGCCGGTCGCGGGTGGTGAACAGGTAGCCGTGGCCCTGCGGCAACTGGGTTGCGGTGCCTCGTGACTGGGCCCGCGCCCGTTGTTCGACGAGCATGAACTCGCCGCCGGTGAACTCGGTGGCCGGGTCGCTCAGGTTGATCACGACCTGAAGCGGAAAAACCAAGTCGCCGTACAGGTCTCGATGCAGGGCGTTCCAGTCGTCGGTTCCGTACCGGAGTATTAGAGCGGTCGAGCGCGTCTGACCGGCGGCGTGGCACATGTCCAGCCATTCGTCGAGGGTGTCGGGCCAGGTGGCGTCGCGGCCCAACTTGGCCCACCAGTCCCGGGCGATCGGCAGCAGCCGCGGATACAGCGCCTGCTTGAGTTCCTCGATGGGGTCGGGGTAGGGCGCCTGGAAGTAGCGGTATTGCCCGGAGCCGTAACGGCGCGGACCCATGTCGATGGTGGAGCGGAACAACGCGTCGTCGTTGAAGAGCGTGCGGATTCGTCGGGCCTCGGATGTGGTGAGAAGCCGCGGCAACAACGCGCCACCAAAGTCGTTGACGGTCGCGGCGATCGCGTCCCAGTCGCCGCCGGCGACGCGCTTTTCCCGTGCGGTCGGTGGCATCGGTGCGCAGTCTCCTTTCGTTTGTCTTGTAGACGATAGAGACGGCTGGACTGTGAGATCGAACTTTGTCGGTAGAGTGATGTCTTGAGTCAAGAAGTTGGCAGGTTTTGGTTCAGGGTTGCTGGAGATATGCCTGTCGGGGTGTGCGGTCGTTGAGGGTTTGGTGGGGCCGGATGGTGTTGTAGATGATGCGGAAACGGTGTACCTCCATGTCCAGGGCGTCGCCGTCGCCGATGTAGCCGCGGAAAAGGTGCTCGTATTTGAGGGTGCCGAAGAATCGTTCGACGACGCCGTTGGTTTGTGGTGATTTGATCCGGGTCCGGACGTGTCGCAGCAGGGGGTCGTCGTCGGTGAAGAGAGTTTGGAAAGTTTTGCCGCGGTAGCACGGGCCGTTGTCGGAGACCAGCGCGATCGGTGCGGGAGCGTGGCCAATGACTGTGTCGTTGGCGTCGAGGATGTCCATCAGGCCCCGGTCGGCGCGCAGGTCGTTCAGACCCAGGACGCGTTGGGCTTCTTCGATGGCTAATTGCAGGCAGTGCACGGCGTCGATGCCGCGGCCGGTGGGAGTAACGGTGATGGCCAGGCAGTACTTACTCACGTAGTCGATGACCGCACTGATTCGCCAGATGCCGCCGCAGGCGGTTTCGAATTCGGAGAAGTCGGTCTGCCAGACTCGGTTGCGTTCGGTCGGCGGGTCGCGAAAGACGCGACGACGCAGTACCGCCCAAGACTTTCGATCGGCTCGGAAACCTTGTGGCAACAGCAGGTCTCGACGTCGCAGGGCACGTTGCACCGAGGAGTTGGTCACGTCATGACCGTCAGCACGCATCATGGCCGCGATCTTGCGGTAGCCCCACGCCGGCCATGCTTGGGCGTACTTGGCGGCCAGGGCTTCGATGCGGTCGACGACCGGCGCCGGCCATGGACCCTTGGCCGGATCGCCGGCTCGCAGCCTGGCCAGCCGCCGCCAATAGGTTCGTTCTGGGATAGCGGCCAGGGCAGCGAACCTCGAAACCGGCAGCCCCGCTGCCGCCCTTAGGGCTTCGAGGTCGGTGAAGGGACCTGATCCACCAGCGCAGCCCCGCGTTGCCAGATCCGCAGCTGGACCGTCGCTTCGGCCAACGCCAGTTTGAGTTGCTCGTTTTCCATTCGCAGCCGACGCTGCTCAGGGGTTCCCAACCTGCCCGCTTGCCCGCCGGGAACCTCTTGGAGTCGACCAGCACCAGCCTCGAGGAACTGATGCTTCCATTTGGTCATCGTCACCGCGGTCACCCCACAGCGGCGAGCTGCTTCGGCACAGGTCATTTCGTTGGCCAGCACTGCCAATACCAGCCGGGTCTTTTCTTCCGCGGGAATCTTCGTGCGTCGCGACCGAACCATTATCTCAACCTCTCAGCCTTGGCCGCATTTATCCACAAGCTGCGACCATGCCAATTAGTTTGAGTCAGTAGAGTGATCTACTATCGAATGTATGTGCGAATCGCTGGTAGCGGTGGATCCCGCGTCTGACGAATTGGCGCTGGTAGGGCGCATTGCGGAGTTGGAGAAGGTCAAGTGCGCGGCGGCGGCGGGCCAAGCTCGTGCCGCCGCAGCATTGGACGTCGCGCGGCGGGCTGCCGAAGCGGCCGAGGGAATTCCGGCGGCACGTCGCGGGCGTGGAATCGCCAGCGAGATCGCGCTCGCCCGGAGGGATTCCCCTGCTCGCGGGAATAGGCATCTCGGCTTCGCCAAAGCTTTGGTGCACGAGATGCCTTGCACTCTTGCCGCTTTGGAGACTGGAATCCTGTCGGAGTGGCGTGCCACGCTGATCGTCCGCGAGAGCGCCTGTCTTGACATCGAGGATCGCCGGGCGCTGGACACCGAATTATGTTCTGACGTCGACAGTCTGGTTGGTATGGGTGACGCGCGGGTGGCGGCGGCGGCAAAGGCAATCGCATACCGGCTCGACCCGCACGCCGTGGTCGACCGCGCCGCCAAGGCCGAGGCCGAGCGCGGCGTGAGTATCCGGCCCGCACCGGACACCATGACGTATCTGACCGCCTTGTTGCCGGTGGCCCAAGGGGTGTCGGTGTATGCGGCGCTGCGGCGGGAAGCCGACATCTGTGCTGACGGACGATCACGTGGTCAGGTGATGGCCGATGTGTTGGTGGAGCGCGTCACCGGCCGAAGCGCAGCAGTGCCGACGCCGATCGCGGTCAACCTCGTGCTGTCTGATGAGACCCTGATGGGTCACTCCGACGCGCCTGCCGATGTAAGCGGCTACGGTCCCATCCCCGCGGCAGTTGCGCGCGAGTTGATTTCAGGCGCAATCGGCGACCAGCGCTCGCGGGCGACCTTGCGCCGGCTCTATGCGCGGCCGGCGTCGGGCGCGTTGGTGGCAATGGAGTCCAGAGCCCGGCTATTTCCCCGTGGCCTGGCGGCCTTTATCGGGTTTCGGGATCAACGCTGCCGTACGCCCTACTGCGACGCTCCGATCCGCCATCGCGACCATGGCCGGCCGTGGGTGGCCGGTGGTCCGACCAGTGCGGTCAACGGGCTCGGCATGTGCGAACGGTGTAACTACGTCAAAGAAGTTGCCGGCTGGATCGTCGAACCGAATGTCGATGAAAATCAAACCCACACAGCGGAATTCACAACGCCGACGGGCGCGACATATCGATCGGGGGCGCCCCCGATCCCAGGATCGAAGGTACGCATCGAGATCAGCGAAATGGAAGTCGCTGTTGAGATAGCGTGTGCACGCTTGCACGCCGCTTAGACAGGCTGTTGGCCTGCGGATTCCGCAACGAGTACGGTGTTAGCGCGGACGAGTTGGCTGGGCGGCCGCGGCTCGGGCTCATGCAGCGCCGAGTCGAGGAAAGTCCGGACTTCACAGAGCAAGGGTGATTGCTAACGGCAATCCGAGGCGACTCGCGGGAAAGTGCCACAGAAAACAAACCGCCACCTTCGCGGTGGTAAGGGTGAAACGGTGCGGTAAGAGCGCACCAGCATTCCGGGTGACCGGAGTGGCTAGGCAAACCCCACCCGAAGCAAGGTCAAGAAGACCGCATTACGGTGCGGTCGCGCAGGTGTCTGAGGGTTGCTCGCCCGAGCCTGCGGGTAGACCGCTCGAGGCACCCGGCGACGGTGTGTCCAGATGGATGGTCGCCACCGCGTTACCTAGTGACGCGGTACAGAATCCGGCTTACAGGCCAACTCGCCCGCCCCGTCAGCTCGAGAGCTTGCGCACGGCCTTGTACAGCTTGGTCAACTTTGGCCCGAGTTGCTCTCGGCTCTCGACCGCCAAGTCGGCTTCGCGCTGATAGATCAGCCCGTAGGTGAAGGTGTCCTCGCCCGCCGCATGTGCGGCTTCGGCCTGTTCGCTCAGGTGCTGGCGGCTGACGACGCTGTCTTGGTGATCGCCGAGCAACGACTGCAGTTTCTTGGCCCGCTTGGACACCTTCTTGGCGCCCGTGGCATCCGCCGTGTAGCGAAGACGCTTGGCGCGCTTGCGGATTCGGTGTATCGCGTCGTCGCGATCGGCTGCGCCGTGGGCCCGTTGCGCGGCCTTGGCTGCCTTACGGACTTTCTTGCCGGCGGCGGCGACGGTTGTCGGGGCCGGCTCGTCGTCGGTGGACGGAGACTCGGCGATCAGGGCGTCCAGCCCGTCGAGCAGACGGAAGTATCGCGGTAAACGCATGGCGGCCAACGCATGTCGAAGCCCGGTGGCATAGCGCTGTTCGGCGCCGCCGACCAGTCGCTCCCGAATCGGCCCACGGACGAGTTCCGGCGGCACATCGTCCAGCGCGCTGCGGTAGCGCTCGGCCAACACTTCGGCGTCACGTGCGACGCCGAGCACGTTGCCCAGTTCCCGCAGTTCGTCGATGATCGGAGCATCGCCGCTGAGCCCGAAGGAATCCGGCGAAGCCTGCAGCAGACTGCGGATCTTGCGCGCCGTCACCCGCATCTGGTGGACAGCGTCGTCCGCCTCGGCGCGCACGGCGCGATCCCACACCAAGAGCTCGCCGACCTGTTCGGCCATCGCCCGGTGCAGAGGCTCGGCCGGGAGGCTGCTCGGCGACGTGCCGAGCACGCGTGCCAGCTTGGAGCCGACCCCGGCCGGTTTCGCGCCGGCCTCGAAAAGCCGGTCGGACACTTGATCCATCAGATCGGAGTTGTCGCCGTCGCCGACCAGTTCGAGTTCCCACTCGCGCCACCGCTGCTGGGCGGTGCCGCCATCGGCGCCCCGGCCCGCGGCGACCTGGTCGTCACAGAACTCGGCGACGACGGCGTCGCCGGAACCGTGCAGCAGTTGAACCTGTCGGGTCGTGCTGATCCGTGCCACCGGGCTCACCGAGCGGTCGCGGACAATGGCGAGCACCACATCCAGCAGTTCGGTGGGTACGCCGTGATGTTCACCGTCGTCCAGTGGCGCCCGCACTTCGGTGCGGGCGTCCGCGCCCGCCGGCAGTTTCAGGTGCCAGCCCGCGTCTGGGCCGCCGGTGCGGCGGCGCAACGTGATTCGGTTGAACGCCAGATCGCGATCCGGCGTGTCGAAGTAGACCGCATCCAGCGTCTGGGTCTCGGCGTGCTCGACCCGGGTCACGCCCGCGATGCCGTCGAATGAGGGTGCCTGCGTAGACGCGTCGACGTCGAATTTGCGCTCGACTTCGAGATAGCGCGACGCGCCGCCGGGGGGCATGGCCGTTAGCGTGCCACGTTCCGGTGCGGGCTAAACCAAGGGGTCAGAAGCTGTGCTCGTCGTCGGGGAACGTCCCGGACGCAACTTCGTCCGCGTACTGCGTTGCCGCACGGTGTAATTCGCCCCCGACCTCGCCGAACCGCTTGACGAATTTGGCGGTCTTGCCGCTGGTGAGTCCGGCCATGTCCTGCCACACCAGCACCTGGGCGTCGCAATTGCGGCCCGCGCCGATTCCGACTGTCGGGACCGTCAACTTGCCGGTGACCTGGGTGGCCAGCTCGGCCGGCACCATCTCCATCACCACGGCGAACGCGCCGGCTTCGGCCACTGCGATCGCGTCGTGGATGGTTTGCTCGGCGGCGTCGCCGCGACCCTGCACCCGGAAACCGCCCAGGGTGTTGACGCTCTGCGGGGTGAAGCCGATGTGTGCCATCACCGGAATGCCGGCGGCAGTCAGAGCGGCGATCTGCGGTGCGACCCGCTCGCCGCCCTCGAGCTTGACCGCGTGCGCGCCGGCTTCCTTCATGAATCGGATCGCGGAGTCGAGTGCAGCGGCGGGGCCGGCCTCGTAGCTGCCGAACGGCAGATCGGCGACCACCAGCGCATGCGGTGCGCCGCGTACGACGCCGCGAACCAGCGGGATCAGCTCGTCGACGGAGACGGGCACGGTGGTGTCGTAGCCGTAGACGACGTTGGCCGCCGAGTCGCCGACGAGCAATACCGGGATGCCGGCGTCGTCGAAGATCCGGGCGGTGGAGTAGTCGTAGGCCGTGAGCATCGCCCACTTGTGGCCTTCGGCCTTCATTCTCTGCAGGTGGTGAACGCGGGTCTTGCTCCGCGGCGCGGCGTGCGAAGGGGAGTGGGCACCATAAACAGTCTGTTCAGACATCATTGTCCCTAGTGTGGTGGTCCGGTCGATCCTCGAGGCCCAACGGGGTCCCCGGGTTCGTCTGACCCGACCAGTTTGCCACTTCAGGCCGGCGATGTGGACACCCGGCCCAGTGGACTTCCTCACACCGGCCCCCATCGTGCGAATCCGGTACCGCCCCTCGGCAGCGGACATACCATCGGCGCATGCAGCGCCTCAGCGGACTCGACGCCAGCTTCCTCTATCTGGAAACCCCATCGCAGCCGTTGCATGTCTGCTCGATTCTCGAGCTCGACACGTCGACGATGCCGGGCGGCTACACCTTTGACCGGCTGCGCAACGAGCTGGCGTTGCGGATCAAGGCGATGCCGCAGTTCCGCGAGAAGCTGGCCGACAGCGCTTTCAATCTGGACCATCCGGTGTGGGTGGAGGACGACGAATTTGACGTGAACCGACATCTGCACCGGATCGGTCTGCCGCCGCCGGGCGGACGTGTCGAGCTGGCCGAGATCTGCGGCCACATCGCCTCGTTGTCGCTGGACCGCTCCCGCCCGCTGTGGGAGATGTGGGTGATCGAAGGTGTGGCGGGCACCGACGCGCAGGAGGGCGGCCGGCTGGCCGTGATGACCAAGGTTCACCACGCCGCGGTGGACGGCGTGACCGGCGCCGACCTGATGTCGCAGCTGTGCAGCACCGAAGCCGACGCGCCCGCCCCGGACCCGGTGGACGGCGTCGGCGGCGCCAATGAGCTTGAGATCGCGATCACCGGCGCGGTCAAGTTCGCCGCGCGGCCGCTCCGCTTGGCCAAGGCGCTCAACGGCACCGCCTCCTCGGTGGTCAAGACGGTAATGCGGGCACGCAGCGGCCAGACCATGGCGTCGCCGTTCGCCGCCCCGCAGACCGCGTTCAACGCCAGCGTCAGCCCGCGTCGCAACATCGCCTACGCGCAGTTGGACCTCGAGGACATCAAGAAGGTCAAGGACCACTTCGGCGTCAAGGTCAACGACGTGGTGATGGCACTGGTGTCGGGGGTGCTGCGCCAGTTCCTGCTCGACCGCGGCGAACTGCCGGAGTCGTCGCTGGTGGCGATGGTTCCGGTGTCGGTGCACGGCAAGTCGGATCGGCCTGGGCGCAACCAGGTTTCGGGCATGTTCTCCAGCCTGCACACCCACATCGCCGACCCGGTCGAGCGGATCAAGGCCATCGCCGACGCGAACTCGGTTGCCAAGCAACACAGTTCGGCGATCAAGGCCACGCTGCTGCAGGACTGGTCGCAGTTCGCCGCGCCCGCGGTGTTCGGCATGGCGATGCGCGTCTACTCCCGGACCAGCCTCACCAAGAGCAGGCCGGTGCACAACCTGGTGATATCCAACGTCCCGGGGCCCCAGGTGCCGCTGTATTTCTTGGGCAGCGAGGTCAAGGCGATGTACCCGCTGGGCCCGATCTTCCACGGCTCGGGCCTCAATATCACTGTGATGTCGCTGACCGGCAAACTCGACGTCGGGCTCATCGCCTGCCCCGAGCTGTTGCCGGACCTGTGGGAATTGGCCGACGACTTCGCCGTCGGGATGGAAGAACTGCTGCTCGCGACACGGTAGACGCCCCGGCGACCGGGGGCCCGCGCCGACACATGGCAGCATGTGGGGCATGGGGACCCCTCGCCGCGGCAAGTTCGCGCGCACGATGCTGCTCTGGACCGTGATGGCGGTCGTCGCGGTGACAGCGGCAAGCTGCACGCAGGTCGTCAAGGGGCGCGCTGTGATGTACGGGCCCAAAGTGGGCCAGCCGGTGGAGTGGGGGCCGTGCCGCGTGTCCGGCGGCGGTGGCGTCCCGGCGAAGCTGCCGAGCGGCGTCCAGTGCGGCAAACTCGCCGTGCCGGTCGACTACCGGCACCGCAACGGCGACGCGACGACCCTGGGACTCGTTCGCTTCCCGGCGACCCGGGACAAGATCGGCTCGCTGGTGATCAACCCCGGTGGCCCGGGAGAGTCCGGCATCGAGGCCGCCGTGGGGCTGGTGCAGTCGCTGCCGCCGCAGATCCGGGAACGGTTCGACCTGGTCGGCTTCGACCCGCGCGGGGTCGCGACGTCGCGGCCGGCGATCTGGTGCAACTCCGACGCCGACAACGACCGGCTTCGCACCGAAACGCAAGTCGACTACAGCCCGGCGGGGGTGGCGCACATCGAGGAGGAGACCAAGGAGTACGTCGCCCGCTGCGTCGCCAAGATGGGCAAGAAGTTCCTGGCGAACGTCGGAACTGACAACGTCGCACGTGATCTGGACACGATTCGGGAAGCGCTGGGCGACAGCAAGCTGACGTTCCTCGGTTATTCCTACGGCACCCGGATCGGCGCTGCCTACGCCGAAGCCTTCCCGAAGAACATCCGGGCGATGATCCTCGACGGCGCCATCGATCCCAACGCGGACCCGGTCGAGTCGGACTTGCGGCAGGCCAAGGGTTTTCAGGATGCGTTCAACGACTACGCAAAAGACTGTGCCAAGTCGCCGACCTGCCCGCTGGGCACCGACCCGGCCAAAGCCGTTGACGTCTACCACAATCTGGTTGATCCGATGGTCGACAAGAACAACCCGACGCGGGGCATACCGATGCGGACCAAAGATCCGCGCGGGCTGAGCTACAGCGACGCGATCCTCGGCACCATCATGGCGCTGTACTCGCCGACTTTTTGGCACCACCTGACGACCGCATTCACCGAGATGTCCCACCGCCGCGGCGATGTCATGCTCGAACTGGCCGACCTCTATATGCGTCGCGACAAGCGCGGCCATTACAGCAACTCCACCGACGCGCGGGTGGCGGTCAACTGTGTAGACCAACCGCCGGTCAAGGACCGCGCCAAGGTCGTCGACGAGGACCGCCGCTCCCGCGAGGTCGCGCCGTTCATGAACTATGGAAAGTTCACCGGCAACGCCCCACTCGGCACGTGCGCGTACTGGCCGGTACCGCCGACGACCAAGCCGCACAGCATCGCTGTGTCCGGTCTGACGCCGACGCTGGTGGTATCCACCACTCACGACCCGGCGACTCCTTATCAGGCCGGCGTCGACCTGGCGAGCGAGTTAAAGGGCGGGCTGCTCACCTACGACGGCACCCAGCACACTGTGGTGTTCCAGGGCAACAGCTGCATCGACGACTATGCGACGGCCTACCTCGTCAGCGGCACTGTGCCGTCGAAGGGCGCTAAGTGCTGACACCGCAGAGCGGTCAATAACGAGACCAAGGTGTGACCAATGGGATTACGGCCTGTGGCCGACGCATGCCACGATTAACCACCATGTGGCGCATGAGACGGATGAGCTCTGCGTTGCTTTCTCTCATGCTGACGGTGTCGGTGGCGGTTGTCGCGACACCGCTGTCCGGCGCCACACCGGGGTACGCGGGACCGACGCCCAGCCCGGCCGCGCCGCAGCCGGCCTCGGCGCCGCCGCTGAATTGGGGGAGCTGCAGCCGGGTTGTCAAAAGTCCCGGCGACGTGCCCGGCGCACAATGCGGGACCGTCACGGTCCCAGTCGACTACGCGAATCCGGCTGGCGCACAAGTGCAACTCGCGGTGATCCGTATTCCGGCGACCGGGCCGCGGATCGGAGCGCTGCTGGTCAACCCGGGCGGTCCCGGGGCGTCGGCGATCGACATGGTCGCATCGATGGGACCGGAGCTGGCCGGCACTGAAGTCAGCCGCCGCTTCGACCTGGTCGGTTTCGATCCGCGCGGAGTCGGCCACTCCACGCCCGGCGTGCGTTGCCAGACCGACGCCGAGTTCGACGCCTTCCGGCGCGACCCGATGGTCGACTACAGCCCGCAGGGCGTGGCGCACATCGAGCAGATCTACCGCCAGATAGCGCAACGCTGTGTCAACCGGAACGGCTCGGCCTTCCTGGAGAACGTCGGGACCGCTTCTGCTGCCCGCGATATGGATGCGGTACGCCAGGCACTCGGCGATGACCAGATCAACTACCTCGGTTACAGCTACGGCACGGAACTGGGGACGGCGTACCTCGAGCGTTTCGGTGACCACGTCCGGGCGATGGTGCTCGATGGCGCAATCGACCCGAGCATCGGCCCGATCGACGAGCTGATCAACCAAGAGGCGGGGTTCCAGACGGCGTTCAACGACTACGCCGCGGACTGTGCCCGCTCGTCGGACTGCCCGCTGGGCACCGACCCGAATCAGTGGGTCAGCCGCTACCACCAGTTGATCGACCCCCTGGTGGCCAAGCCCGCGCCCACCTCGGAGCGGCGCGTGCTCGGGTATTCCGACGCCACCACGGGCACCATCAACGCGCTGTACACCCCGCAGTTCTGGAAATTTCTGACCAGCGGTCTGCTCGGTCTGCGACGCGGCACCGATCCCGGTGACCTGTTGACGCTGGCCGACGAGTACTACGGTCGCGACGCCAACGGGCATTACAACGCGTCGCAGGACGCCTTCAACGCGATCCGCTGCGTCGACGCACCGGAGCCGACCGACCCGGCGACGTGGGCCAACGCCGATCAACGGATTCGTCAGGTCGCGCCGTTCACCTCCTACGGCCAATTCACCGGTCATGCGCCGCGCGACCTGTGCGCGCTGTGGCCGGTGCCCGCGACGTCGTCGCCGCATCCGGCCGCGCCGGCGGCCCCGGGCAAAGTCGTCGTCGTGTCGACGACTCACGACCCAGCCACGCCGTACCAAGCCGGTGTCAATCTGGCCGCCCAACTCGGCGCCAATCTGATCAGCTTCGAGGGCACCCAACACACGGTGACGTTCAACGGAAACGAGTGCGTGGACGGCGCTGTGATCCGTTACTTGGTCGACGGCATCGCGCCAGGAAACTTAAGGTGTTAAGCCGCGCCGGTAACATAAATTTAACGCGGTATGCATACTGTTCCAGGTATGGATCGACAAAAGGAATTCGTCCTTCGCACGCTGGAGGAACGGGACATCCGATTCGTCCGGCTGTGGTTCACCGACGTGCTCGGTTTCCTCAAATCTGTCGCGATCGCGCCGGCTGAGCTCGAGGGCGCATTCGAAGAAGGCATCGGCTTCGACGGGTCGTCCATCGAGGGCTTCGCGCGGGTCTCGGAATCGGACACCGTCGCGCATCCCGACCCGTCCACTTTCCAGGTGTTGCCGTGGACCTCCCGCTCCGGTCATCACCACTCGGCCCGGATGTTCTGCGACATCAAAATGCCCGACGGCTCGCCGTCCTGGGCAGACCCACGCCACGTGCTGCGTCGTCAGCTGGGTAAAGCGAACGATCTGGGTTTCTCCTGCTACGTGCATCCCGAGATCGAGTTCTTCCTGCTGGAGTCCGGTCCCGAAGACGGGACCGAACCGGTGCCGGCGGACAACGCGGGCTACTTCGACCAAGCCGTGCACTCCGCTTCCAACTTCCGTCGCCACGCGATCGACGCACTGGAATCGATGGGCATCTCGGTCGAGTTCAGCCATCACGAAGGTGCGCCCGGCCAACAGGAGATCGACCTCCGCTTCGCTGACGCGCTGTCGATGGCCGACAACGTGATGACGTTCCGTTACCTGATCAAAGAAGTCGCGCTGAACGAGGGAGCGCGGGCGACGTTCATGCCCAAGCCATTTGGCCAATATCCCGGTTCTGCCATGCACACACACTTGAGCCTGTTCGAGGGCGAGGTCAACGCGTTCCACAGCCCGGATGACCCGCTGCAGCTCTCCGACGTCGCGAAGTCGTTCATCGCCGGAATCCTCGAACACGCCAGCGAGATCAGCGCCGTCACCAACCAGTGGGTCAACTCCTACAAGCGGCTGGTGCTCGGCGGTGAGGCGCCCACCGCTGCGTCGTGGGGCGCAGCCAACCGCTCAGCGCTGGTTCGCATCCCGATGTACAGCCCGAACAAGACCTCGTCGCGGCGCGTCGAGGTCCGCAGCCCCGACTCCGCCTGCAACCCCTACCTGGCTTTCGCCGTGCTGCTTGCGGCCGGGCTGCGCGGGGTCGAGAAGGGCTACGTTCTGGGCCCGCAGGCCGAGGACAACGTCTGGGACCTCACCCCGACCGAGCGCCGCGCGATGGGTTACCGGGAATTGCCGTCCAGCCTCGACGAGGCGCTGCGGGCGATGGAGGGCTCCGAACTCGTGGCAGAAGCACTGGGGGAGCACGTTTTCGACTTTTTCCTGCGCAACAAGCGCACGGAGTGGGCGAACTACCGCCGCCACGTCACGCCCTTCGAGCTGAAGACATATATCTCGCTCTGATTGACGCCGGTGTTTAGGACCCAGCCAGATCGAAAGACATCTGCGCTACCGTCGTGGGCGTGAACCAACCAGTGACAGAACGGCCAAAGGTCCCCGGCCTCGGTCGCCTCGGGTTGGTTGACGATCGCGCCAGCGCCAACTTGGCGCAGCTCGGGTGGAACAACGAAGAGCGCATCGAGCTGCTGTGGTCGCTGTCGCGGGCAGCCGATGCCGATGCCGCCCTGTGCGCGATGGTCCGGCTGGCCGAGGCGCTGGGCGAGGAGTGGAGCGAACTCAACGTGGCATTGGCCGCCGACCGCTGCCTGCGTGGCCGGCTGTTCGGTGTCCTGGGTTCATCGTTGGCGTTGGGCGATCATCTGGTCGCCAACCCGCAGGCATGGCATCTGTTGCAGGGCAACGTGCGGCTGCCGTCGCCCGAGGAATTGCGGGCCGCTTTCGCCGAATGCGTCGCTGAGCCCCCCAGCGCCGCAGGGTCGGTGGTGTGGCGGCTGCGTGAGCTGTACCGCAACCGGTTGCTGGTGCTGGCCGCGATGGATCTGGCCCCGACCGTCGAGAACGAGCCGGTGTTGTCCTTCCGGTCGGTGGGCGCTCACCTGGCCGACCTCGCCGACGCCGCGCTGGGGGCGGCGCTGTCGGTTGCCGAGGCAGGCGTCTGCGGCGACGAACACCCCCGCGACTGGCGATCATCGCGATGGGCAAATGCGGTGCGCGCGAATTGAATTACGTGAGCGACGTCGACGTGATATTCGTTGCCGAGCCGGCGGGTCCGATGTCGGCGCGGATTGCCGGCGAGCTGATGCGGCTGGCCTCGGATGCCTTTTTCCAGGTGGATGCCGGGCTGCGCCCAGAGGGTCGGCACGGCGAACTGGTCCGCACCCTCGATTCGCATGTCGCCTACTACCAGCAATGGGCCAAGACCTGGGAGTTCCAGGCGCTGCTCAAAGCCCGTCCGGCCGCCGGCGACGCGGAACTGGGCAAGCAGTACATCGACACGCTGATGCCGATGGTGTGGAACGCCTGCGAGCGTGCGGATTTCGTGCCCGAGGTGCAGGCGATGCGGCGCCGGGTGGAGCAGCTGGTACCGGCCGAGGTCCGCAACCGCGAGCTCAAACTCGGCACCGGCGGCTTGCGCGACGTCGAGTTCGCGGTGCAACTCCTGCAACTCGTGCACGGCCGCAACGACGAGTCGCTGCACGTGGCCTCGACCGTCGACGCGCTGGCCGCGCTGGGCGCCGGCGGCTACGTCGGTCGCGACGACACCGCGAACCTGACCGCGTCGTATGAGTTCCTTCGCCTGCTGGAGCACCGGCTGCAGTTGCAGCGACTCAAGCGCACCCACCTGCTGCCGGCGTCCGACGATGACGAGGCGATGCGTTGGCTGGCCCGGGCGGCACACGTCCGCCCCGACGGCAGCCGCGACAGGCTGGGGGTGCTCCGCGACGAACTGAAACGCCACCACCTCCGGGTCTCGCGGCTGCACACGAAGTTGTTCTACCAACCCCTGCTGGAATCGCTTGCGCCAGAAGGCCTGGAGTTTTCCGAGGGGATGACTCCCGCGGCCGCGGAGCGCCAGCTGGCGGCGCTGGGCTACGAGGCTCCGCACAGCGCACTGACCCACCTGTCGGCGCTGATCAACCAAAGCGGCCGCCGGGGCCGCGTGCAGTCCGTGCTGTTGCCCCGACTGTTGGACTGGCTCTCCGACACCCCTGATCCTGATACTGGGCTGCTGGCTTACCGCAGGCTCAGCGAGGTGATGGTCTCCCAGCGCTGGTATCTGTCCACGCTGCGCGACAAGCCTGCGGTGGCCAAGCGATTGATGCACGTGTTGGGCACGTCGAGCTACGTGCCGGAGCTGCTGATGCGTGCACCGGAGGTGGTGCAGAACTACAGCGACGGGCCGGAGGGCCCGAAGCTGCTTGACGTCGACCCCGAGGCGGTGGCGGTGCGTTGGTGGCATCGGCGGCCCGGCAGAGCGACCCGGTTCGTGCCATTGCCATTGCGCGTTCGCTGCGCCGCCGCGAATTGGCCCGCGTCGCATCGGCCGATCTGCTGGGCATGCTCGACGTCACCGACGTATGCGCGGCGCTGACCGCCGTCTGGGTGGCGGTGCTCGAGGCCGCGCTGGGCGCGGTGACCCGGGCCAACCTTCCCGCCAGCGGTGACGCTCCGGCGGCGATTGCGGTGATCGGGATGGGCCGCCTCGGTGGCCGCGAGCTGGGTTACGGGTCGGACGCCGATGTGCTGTTCGTCTGCGAGCCGGCCGACGGAGTTCAGGATTCGGACGCGGTGAAGTGGGCGGTGACGGTCGCCGAGCAGATCCGTGCGCTGCTGGGCACGCCCAGTGCGGACCCGCCACTGGAGGTCGACGCCAATCTGCGCCCTGAGGGCCGCAGCGGACCGCTGGTCCGCACGCTCGCCTCGTATGCCGCCTATTACGACCAGTGGGCGCAGCCGTGGGAGATCCAGGCGCTGTTACGGGCTGACGCGGTCGCCGGTGATGCGGAGCTGGGTCAGCGGTTCCTGCACATGGTCGACAAGACGCGCTACCCCGCCGGTGGGGTGTCCGCCGACGCGGTCCTCGAGATTCGGCGGATGAAGGCGCGCATCGACTCCGAGCGACTGCCGCGGGGCGCCGACCCGAAAACCCACACCAAGCTGGGCCGCGGGGGACTGGCCGACATCGAATGGACGGTGCAGCTGCTGCAGCTGCGCTACGCCAGCGAGATCGAGGCGCTGCACAACACCTCGACGCTGGAGAGCCTGGACGCCGCCGCCGAAGCCGGGTTGATCACCACCGAAGACGCCGACCTGCTGCGGGAGGCGTGGCTGACTGCGACGCGGGCCCGCAACGCGCTGGTGCTGGTTCGTGGCAAGCCCACCGACCAGCTGCCCGGACCCGGACGGCTGCTCAACACCGTCGCGGTGGCGGCCGGCTGGGCGCGCAACGGCGACGGCGGCGAATTCCTGGACAGCTACCTTCGAGTGACCCGGCGCGCAAAAGCGGTCGTGCACAAGATCTTCGACGAATGAGCCAGCCCCGGTGGCGGTGTAAGCCAGGCCTCGGTGTTAGTAAAGAGGTTACGGTCGGCTGCTGACGAAGGCCCGCCACGAGTACCAGGAGGCGGGGTTGGACGCGAAGATCCCCTATGAGGTGATGAGCGCCGACGAGCACGATCGGCTCGCCGCGGTCTACGGACCGCTGACCGAGGATGTGCGGGAACTGATCGAGGCGGCCCTCAAGACCGAGGCCGAGCCCGACGCCATCGAGGCCGCCAGGACCGCGATCCGGTCGGCGACCGACCAGTTGCGCAGCAGACAACGCGACGAGGTTCGGGTCGTGCGCCACGCGGTTGGGGGACGGCCAGTGGTGTGGGGCAACGCGGTGATCGGCTTGCGCAACGCGATCGCACCCCCGCTGACCATCCAGCACGGCGACGATGCCAGCTTCTGCTGGAGTGAGTTCACCCTCAATTCCGCCTATGAGGGCCCGCCCGGGTGGGTGCACGGCGGCGTCTGCGCGCTGGTGCTGGATCACGTGCTCGGCGAGGCCGCCAGTTCCGGCCTGACCAAGCCGCTGTTCACCGGCACCCTCACGCTGCGATTCGTCCGCGGCACCCCGTTGGGCAGGCTACGCGCCGAGGCCGCGGTCGAGCGCACGGAAGGCGTCAAATCCTTTGTCTCCGGCCACCTTTCCGATGCCGACGGGATCACCGTCGAAGCCGAGGGGATCTTCATCACGCCGTCATGGGCGCGGGCCGCCGAATGAAGTTCTACGTCAGCAGCGCGTTCCTGGACACCAAGGAGATCATCGAGGTCGCCAAAGTGGCCGACGATCTCGGCTACGACGGCATGGCCATCCCCGATCACATCGTCAACCTGGAGACGTTGAACACCCCGTACCCGTACACCAAGGACGGCGAGCGCCGCTGGCAGCCGTTCACCGAATGGCCCGACCCGTGGGTGCTGGTCGGCTCGCTCGCGCAAGTCACGACGAGGCTGCGGTTCGTCACCACGGTCTACATCCCGGCGATGCGCAATCCGTACTCGGCGGCCAAAGCCATTGGCACAGCGGCATATCTGGCCGACGGCCGGGTCGAGCTCGGTATCGGTGTCGGCTGGTGTGAAGAAGAATTCGACTTGATGGAGCAGCCCTTCGCCAAGCGGGGCAAGCGCACCGACGAGATGCTCGATCTGATGCGGACGCTGTGGTCGCCGGACTGGACGGAGTTCGACGGCGAGTTCTATCAGACGCCGAAGCTCGAGATGCAGCCCACGCCACCGCGGATACCGATCTACGTCGGCGGGCTCAGCGAGATCGCGCTGCGCCGTGCGGCCCGCTACGACGGCTGGATCGGCGACCTGATCAACACCGACCAGGCGATCACCGCGGCCAACCGGATACGTGAACTGCGGGCCGAAAATGGTTTGCAGATGGACGATTTCACCATCCTGACCCCGCTGACGGACGCCTTCACGTCTGCTCATTACCAGCGCGCGGAGGAAGCCGGCATCACGGGGATTCTGACCATGCCGTGGATGTTCTACTCCGGGCCGCTGGCGTCGCTGGCGCAGAAGATCGACGGCATGAAGCGGTTCCGTAAGGACCTCTCCCTCGACGCCTGATTGCCTGCCTGCATGATGAGAGTCATGTCGGAAATCAGGCCGTACCGCATCGACGTTCCCGCCGCCGTCCTCGACGATCTGCACGAGCGCTTGGCCCGCACCCGGTGGCCGGAGGCCGAGACCGTCGACGACTGGACCCAGGGCATCCCGCTGGCGTACACCCGTGAGCTGGCCGACTACTGGGCCAACGGCTACGACTGGCGCGCCCGGGAAGCGCGCTGAACCGCTTCGACCAGTTCATCACCGAAATCGACGGGCTGGACGTCCATTTCATCCATCAGCGGTCGCCGCACGCCGATGCGCTGCCGCTGCTGATCACCCATGGCTGGCCGGGCTCGATCGTCGAGTTTCACAAGGTGATCGAGCCGCTGACCAACCCGCCGCTTCGGCGGCCGCGCCGAGGACGCCTTCCACGTGGTCTGCCCGTCGCTGCCCGGCTACGGGTTTTCCGGCAAGCCGACCGGCACCGGCTGGGGCGTCGGAGAAGATCGCCGAGGCATGGGAGACGCTGATGGCCCGCTCGGCTACGACCGCTACGGCGCGCAGGGCGGCGACTGGGGTGCGGCGGTGACCACGCAGATCGGCCGCAACGGCGGGCACTGCGTGGCGCATCCACCTGAACATGCCGATCGCGCAACCCGTCAAAGGCGAGGCCGGGTCGGGTGAATTCAGCGAGGACGATCAGCAGGCCCTGGCCGCGTACGTAGAACACCGCAAGTGGGACACCGGCTACTCCAAGCAGCAGTCCACCCGGCCGCAGACGCTGGGCTACGGCCTGGTCGACTCGCCGGTGGGACAGCTGGCGTGGATCGTCGAGAAGTTCTGGGCGTGGACCGACTGCGACGGTCACCCCGAGAACGTGCTGACCAGAGACGAACTGCTCGACAACGTGATGCTGTACTGGGTCACCGGAAGCGGCGGCGTCGTCGGCCCGGCTGTACTGGGAGAGCTTCGAGAGTTTGTGCAGCGATGGCCGGGTTGAGTTGCCCACCGGGTCGCCCCATTCCCGAAGGAGATCCTGCGAACCCCGCGAAGCTGGTGCGAGGCGGACTACAACATCACGCACTGGACGAAGATGCCGCGCGGCGGCCACTTCGCCGCCTTCGAGCAACCCGAGCTGTTCGTCGACGACGTGCGGGCGTTCTTCGCTACGGTGCGTTAAGGCTCAGCGCCGCAAAAGATTTCGCCGTCGGCTCTCGACTGCGTAGTGGCCGCCACCGGTGAAGATCAGCAGCAGGAAAGCGAAGCAGAACATCACCGAGTCTTCGCCGTGGTTGTTGATCGGCCAGAACCCGTGCGGGAAGTGAGCGGTGAAGTAGGCGAACGCCATCTCCCCGGATGCCAGGAACGCGGCGGGCCGGGTGAACAGCCCAACGGTGATCAGCGCACCGGTGATCAGTTCGATCCAGCCGGCGTAGAAGTCCGGCCACTGTCCTACGGGCGCAACGTGACTCGCGGCCGGCCAGCCGATCACCGAGGACAAACCGTGGCTGAGGAACAACAGTCCGAACACGACCCGGAACACCGACAAGGCGATCGGCAGATACGAATTCAGCCGGGCCTCGAGACTTTGCGCCATGCGCAGACGATATACGCGCCTACAGCTGAATCCAGGCCGACTTGGTCTTCATGTACATGTCGATGCCCTCTTTGCCGAACTCGTGCCCCCAGCCGGACTGCTTGTAGCCGCCGAAGGGCACGGCGTGGTCGAACACCAACTGGCAGTTCACCTGGACGCTGCCCGCCTGCAGGCGCTTGCGCATCCGGTGGGCGCGGCCGACGTCCTGCGTCCACGCGGTGGCCGCCAAGCCGTAGGTGGTGTCGTTGGCCAAGGCGATGCCCTCGTCCTCGTCGTCGAACGGCAGGATCGTGACCACCGGCCCGAAGATCTCCTGCCGGTAGAGCCGCATGCCGGGATCGACGTTGGTGAGCACCGTCGGGTGCACGAAGTAGCCCTTGCGGTCCAGCCGGTAGCCGCCGGTGACCACCTCGACGCCCTCGTTGCGGCCCTCGTCGATGAAGCCCATCACCCGGGTGAGTTGCTTCTCGCTGATCAACGGGCCGCTGACGCAGCCCTCCTCGCTGGGAGCGCCGAGCTTGAATGTGTTGGCCATCATCGAGATGCCCTCGACCACTTGGTCGTACACGCCGCGCTGGACGAAGATGCGCGATCCGCAGACGCAGCCCTGCCCGGAGTGCACGAAGATGCCCAGCGAAGCCATCAGCATGGCCTTGCTCATGTCGGCGTCGTCGAAGATCAGCACCGGCGACTTGCCGCCGAGTTCGAGCGTGACCTTCTTCAGGTTGCCCGCCGACGCCCGCACGATCTCCTTGCCGACCTCGGTCGAGCCGGTGAACGCGACCTTCTCGACGTCGGGGTGCGCGGTGATCGCGGCACCGGCGGTGTGGCCGTAGCCGGTCAGCAGGTTGGCGACGCCCTCGGGCACGCCGGCTTCGTGGATCAGCTGGTCGAGCAGCAGGGCCGAAAGTGGGGTCTCCTCAGCGGGTTTGACGAGCACGCTGCAGCCGGCGGCCAGCGCCGGCGCAAGCTTGGCGCTGGCGTTGAAGATCGGTCCGTTCCACGGGAAGATCAGCCCGACCACGCCATAGGGCTCTTTGAGCGTGTACGCGTGCATGTCGACATAGGCGTCGCTCGCGATGCCGTCGGTCTTCACGTCGTAGGCGACGCCGTTGATCTTCGAACACCAACCGGCGTAGTAGCGGAAGAACTCCGAACAGGTGGACATCTGCAGCGTCGCCTGCATCAGCGGCATGCCGGTGTTCAGCGAGTCGAGTTGGGCGAAGTCGTCGGCGTGCTCGTCGATCAGGTCGGCGATCTTCCACATGATCTTGGCCCGCTCGCGGCCCGGCAGTTGGGACCAGACGCCGGCTTCGAAGGACGACTTCGCGCGCGCGACGGCTTCGTCGACGGCCTCTTCGCCGCAGTCGGTGAATTCGGTGATGGTCTCCTCGGTCGCGGGATTGATGACCGAAATGACATCGCCCGAGCCGGGGCGCTTGCTGATGTCGTCCAAAACTGCCTGCAGCGTCATCTGATCCCTTCCATACCGCGGATGTCGAATGCTGAGCACCTGCTTAGCACCGCTGACAATACCCGGTCAAGGATGCTGCGAACGATGGGCTCAGGAGCCGAGGGCTTTGGTGAGCAGAGCGGTGAGCCGCAGCTGTTCGGCGGTGCTCAGCTGATCGGTCAATGGCTTGATCCGGTGACCGATGGCTGTCGTGATCTCCAGGGCCAGCCCGCGTGCCGACTCGGTGAGGGTGACCCGTACCGCGCGGCCATCGTGCGGGTCGGCGGTTCGCACGACCAGCCCGCGCTGTACCGCCCGGTCGATCAGGCCGCTGATCGTCGAGCGCTCCAGCCCGGTGAAGTTCGCCAGCTCGGCCATGGTCGGCTCGCGATCGCGCAGGATGCCGAGAACCCGCAGCTGGGTGAGCGACAGGTCGTGTTCGGCGGCCACTTCGGTGAGGACAGCCATCAAGGCAAAAGACATCTGCGCCAGGGCATCTCGCAACTCTTCGAGATGCCCACCGGCGGAGATCATCAATCAGACATTATCAAATAGATGGCATTACGAAGTAGATAGCCGTCGACCGGGTGGCTGTGGGCCTTCGGCTTGCTTCACATCAACACACAAAGCTTCCGCCAAGCTTTCACTATTCTTCATGTGTCTACCGCACACTGACGTCCACCGATCCCGCCGATCATGAAGGAAGCGCATCTCATGGCCCTAACTCGCTGGCTCGCCAGAATCTCAATCCCGGTGATCGCCGCCGCTGCCCTGGCTACCGTTCCCGCAACCGCGAAGGCCGATCCGCTTGCCGACACGTACCTCGACCAACTGCGCGGCGCCGGCCTGACGTGGCCGCCCGGGCATGAGCAGGCGCTCATCGGGACGGCTTTGCTCGTCTGTGACGATCTCGGGTGGGGTTGGACGCCGCAACAGATCGCCAACCAGATCCACGCCAACCTGGACCCGGAGAACATCCATGTGCACGACGTCGGAGCCATGGTGAACATCGCGCATCAGGTTTACTGCCCCAACCAGCGGTGCTGGGCTCCGCACTGCTGAGCGGTCGCCCCTTGCGGCGGCGAGGACACTCCGCACACCGGGCGGTGCACACAGTCGCCGGAGGCTGCACGGTAGTAGCCGCTGTGGCAGCTAGTGTCGGCGCTGGCCGGCCATGGCACAGAGGCGAGCCACACCCAAAACCCCAACGCGACCGCCAGGCCGGCGACCCAGCAAACGTACTTCGTTGCCGACTTCATTGAACGTCCTCCGCCGGCATCATTGGATCCGGCCCAGCCTTGTTGGTTAACCGAGTCGAAAAGCTACTTAATTCCGTGTGCCGCTGCATAGAACCGCCGAGCAGTGGCTCAACACGAAACCGCGTGAAGGCCAATTATGCACGTGCAGAGAGGGTTTAGACGCGAATTTGCTCTTGTGACGATGAAGTGCCGTACCGAGAGGGTCTGCAGCAGCCACCGATGGTCGGAACGGATTGCGGCATAGAACAGTTGGGTTCTACATTCTTATAGAACATGGCGGTTGTGCAAGGCCAATATCGGTCGGCGTGTTAGCTCTGTGCGTTCGCGGGTATTCGAAGTTGTCCGCGCGTTAGTGCATTTTTGATCTAGAGTTCTTGCGGACGGCGAATACATCGCGAACCGAAGGACGTTGCCATGGCAGCTGAGCCGCGAGCATCCAGTCGTCGATTGCGCGCAGTGGGCGGGTCTGTCGCACGTCCGGCAAAGCTTAACCGCGAGTTCGTCATCCAGGCCGCGCTTTCCTTCCTGGACCGGGAAGGCTGGGATGCGCTGACAGTCAACGCATTAGCTGCCCATCTGGGAACCAAAGGTCCGTCGCTGTACAACCACGTTGAAAGTCTGGATGACCTGCGTCGCACGGTGCGGGTGCGGGTGATCGGCGAAATCATCACGATGTTGGGACGGGCCGCTGAGGGCCGGGTTGGTGACGACGCCGTGCTGTTCATGGCCGGCGCCTACCGTAGCTACGCGCGTCACCACCCGGGTCGGTACTCGGCGTTCACCCGAATGCCGCTGGCCGGTGGCGACGACCCGGAATTCACTGCTGCCACGAAGGGCGCGGCTGTTCCGGTGATGGCCGTGTTGTCGTCCTACGGCATCGGCCTCGAGGAGGCATTTCCGGCGGCGCTGGAGTTCTGGTCGGCGTTGCACGGGTTTGTGATGCTGGAAATGACCGGGGTGATGGACGACTTCATCGACATCGACAATCTGTTCACCGACATGGTGCTGCGGTTGGCCGCCGGTATGCAGCGTCGCGGGGAACCCGTCGGCCTATAAGCGGGGTAGCCGGACATCGCCCCGCAGCAAACACGGCGGCGGCTGCTCCTGCGCTGGCGAGACCCTCCGCGTCCGTCTCTTGAAGCGGACATCGACCGACGAGCGGCGTCCGCTGTCGAGCTGCTGAACCGCTACAAACTGACGGTCGCGAAATAAAAGCGGCCAACTTCTGTCGCGTTACAAACCGTGAATCAGACGTAATGTGCGTTTGCTTAACAATTCATCCGGCGGTCTGCGGGCAATCACGCTCTGGGATGCGTATAGCCAGAACACGGCAGTGCTAAGAGGCCGTCGAGCTTCGATTTCCCTGTGAATATCCTGGGCGACAGAGGCTAGACCATATCGCCTGCGCAACACGCGAGCAAACGAATGTAAACCCTATTTACACGCGTTGAACAGAGGATTACCATCTGATCATCCTGTCGAAGCTATGGAAAGTGCGTAATAGAACGTGTTCTAAGAACGTTACCGGTGAGTAGTTTCGGCCTACACAAAAGTATTTCAAAACGGTAATTCTCCACCGCCCGGATTGGAGGGCCCATGAGCAGCGGATTGTTGCGGCCAAAGGATTTGCTGAGTGCCTGTTTTGGTTGGTGCGCTCATGACAGTCATTGACGCTCTCGCCGTCCCATCGGCCCCACCGGGGCATCACTGGTTATCGCCACCCGTCCCGACCGAGGCGGAAACTGTTCGGCCACAGGATCAGTTGCCTGGACTCGACGACGTCGAGGAAAGCTGCTGGCAAATGTTTCTGGAATCCTCGACGCGTCTCCTCGAGACGTTGAACCGCCGCCTGATGACCGCCCACGGGCTCACGATGTTCGATTTCCTGGTCCTGGATGCCCTCGCGAAGTCGCGGGGTGGGTCGGCACGGATGGGTGACTTGGCGCAGACGCTGGTAATCGGACCCAGTCGGATGACCCAGCAGGTTCAACGTCTCGAAGCCGACGGATTGGTTCATCGCAGCCGCAGCGCAGACGACGGGCGTGTAGTGATCGCGAGCATCACCCGCAACGGTCTGATGCGTATCAAACCCGCCGCCCACACGTACGGGCGACAGATCCGTAAGCATTACCTCAACCAAATGTCGCGCAATCAGATGATCGCCATGGGCGACAGTTGCCGGCGGATCAGCACTCCGTTGGCTGGCGCGGAAGACCCTGAGAGGCTCTTCTAGACCGTAGATTCTCAATCCGGGGGCACCGGCTACCGCGATTCCCATTCGGGCACAGCGTGTTTGAGTAGGTATCGGGCCGACTGGAACAGAGGGTGACTATGAATTCGCGCATCGGCGGCCGTACCGCAAGCGAAATCCCTGGACTGGACCTCGCTGAACAAAATTCGTGGCAGAACTATCTCACCGCCACACTGCGCTTGTACGCGACGTTGAATCGTCGACTGATCAGCGCTCACCAGTTGCCACTGGCGGATCTGCGAATGCTGCAAGCCTTGCGGGAGAGCCCCGCTGGCCAGGCCCGGATGGGCGATTTGGCTGCGGCGCTGCAATGGTTGCCGTCCCGCCTGACGCGGCAAGCGCGTCGTCTGGAGGGTCAGGGGCTGGTGCAACGTTGCGTCAGCCCCGAGGACCGCCGGGGGGTGGTCGTCATCATCACGGCCGCGGGCCGGCTGATGGCAGATCGGGCCATGATGACGTACGCACAAAATGTGCGGGCCGTCTTCCTGGACTCTTTGTCACGCACCCAAATCGGTGCCATGAAAGAGCGATGCGATCGGATCGGAATGCCGCTCAGACGATAAGCGTCTGGGCGCGAACCACTCTCGACGCTGTTCTAGAACACAGCTTCGTTCTGCGGGCAAGGTAGTTTCGGCTTGAAGCACGCACACCCGCCGCTCAGTTAGCTCGTCCGCCCGCGCGAAGGCCGTGAGCAGCAACTCCGGAGCATGAGGCTCGTTGCCGATCTAACTGCGTACCAGCCTATTTCATGGATTTGCCCGCAAACGTCTGGCTGCGGTTATCGGGCTGGGGTACTTTCAGTGCTCGTCAGGTCAGCGTCGTCCCCGGCGCGTACCGAGAGGTACCGGTTGCGTCGTCCACGAAACCGGTTGTGCTGCGGGAGGGGGGCTGTTTCGCGCATGACCATGACGCGCTGCCGTGGATCCGCACTGGTGTCCGGTAACACGGCAGCATGGGCATCCCTCTGGCGATTGACCACCCCAGAGCGTCGCTGGGGGGATGCCCACCCAAAAGTTGCATTGAATAAACGTTGGCCTGCAGGACATTTGGTGGGGCACGGGATCTGGCGGGGCTCTCAACATTGGTGTCGGTGCAGTTGTTGAAGGAGATCGGCAAGTGTTCGATGATTGACCCGCTCGGCGCAGCGAGGCAGCTGCTCACGTTGGTTGACCGAGAAATCCGTATCGCGCGCAGAGTCGTCTTCTTCACGTGCGCGTGCGGTATCTTCCCGACCAGCTCCCGACCACCGCGTCAGCGATGGGCGATATGGCAGAAAGCTCTGCGCGACAAAGTAACCCAGCGGCTGGACGTGCCATCGCTGTTAGCGACAGGCAACGAATTCGTGGCGCTTTCCCACATTCGCCCGATAGTTTTCGTACCCGGCGGACGCCAGTAGTTCCGTTCGGTGCGACTACCTGGACTAGGGCCGGAGAACTTCGCAGAAATCAGGATTCATCAAGGGGCTCAGGCATTTTGAGTGACTCGGTGATTCGCCCGCAGCCATTACTCATCGCAGCGATTTGCGACCGTGAAAGCCGGCCGGTGAAGTTCGTTCGAACCTCTTGCGCGTAGCTGACCGTAGCCTCTTCGGCCACCGCTCGGCCCTCGTCGGTGATAGTGGCCGCCACACCGCGTCGGTCATCCGGGGTGGCTCCGCGGCGCAGAAGTCCCCGAGCTTCCAGGCGGCGCGTTTGCCGCGTCAAGCGGCTACCTGGTGCCGGCAGTGCTTCGGCCAGCTCTCGCATGCGTGCTGTGCCATCGGGGAAGTTGTTCAGCACGTGCAGCAATCGCACATCGCTGAGCGGCAACTGGTGCTTCTCGAGCATCTCGATATTCAAGACCGCGTACATGCGCAGGGCGGCATTCAAGTAGTTCTGCCACGACTTCCGCTCGGCGATATCCAGTCCGGGTATGTCACTGGCGGTCCGACCGCCAACGAGGCGAGGCATAAGCCGCAGCCTAAGAGGTGTACCACCGCAATACAGTCAAATCTCGTGTTCTATCGTCGGGCTAACTGGCACTGAATATCGCCGCCGTGCAACGCGATTGCGTCGACGATCTTAATCGCCGTGGGTCGCCATCGTCGCCCGGTTGCCGCCCTGCGGATGTAGCGGGGACGCTGCTAGGTGTTTGCTGCGGAGCTGGGTGACCCGAAATCGGGGAGCGACGGTCGACTAGACCATGTTGCACTATCGGGATCGGCGGCAAATTTCGAGCTCAAGCCATATCGGCTTGTCACAAGGACTATTCACGCGTCTAGGCGCCGTTATGGCTACATAAAATCGCTTGCTAGAACACGTTCTAAAAGCTACTTCGGAGTAAATTTCGTTTTGAACCATTTAGTTCATTTCGATAGTTTTCTGATCCCGGTCTGAAAAGCCAGCTGAACTGGGCTTGAGCGTTAGCCGTGCGGTTGCAGCGGTTGGTTTTCGGCGAGCGCCTCTGCGCTATCCCAGAGACACTCGCCGTTTCGTCTGTACTGCGACGACCTGGTTCGATACCGTCGCCCGCCGTGACTGAGACGGGTGACGAGCCACCGACACATCATTTGCCGGGACTCGCCGACGCCGAACGTCGTTGCTGGGAACAGTTCCTCGAGTCGTCGACGCTGCTTCTCGAGAGGTTGGACCGAACTCTCCGCGATGTGCACAACGTGGCCCTGGTCGATTTCCTGGTGTTGGATGCACTCGCCAGATCGGCCAATGGCGGTGCGCGGATGAAAGACTTGTCGCAGGCGGCGGTCCTGCGACCGAGTCGAGTGACCGAGCAGATCAGCCGCCTGGAATCGCAAGGACTCGTCCGTCGCACACCCAGTGCGGACGATGGTCGAAGCGTGATCACGACCATCACCCGCGATGGCATGGCTCTGGTCAAGCCCGCGGCCAGGACCTACACCCGCGAGATCCGCACGCATTACTTCGATCCGATGACTCGCCAACAAATGATCTCGCTCGGCGACGCCTGCCGCTGGATCGGCGACGCGCTCACCAACCGGGTGTGGCCAACAAGATCCAAACCTCGCTAGCCGGCCGTATGGCGGTCGCCGATCGCCGTTTTGTGCTAAATGCGTTGAACGACAGGCATATTGGGACAGGCAGGCCGTTTTCATCCATGCCAAGCACGGATGGTGGGCGCAGCCACCGAGTTTGCGACCCGCCATTGGCGACCGGCCGGTGAACCTTGCTAGACCCACTCGCCTGCGCAGGCCGTGCAGCGGGCATCGAAGGTTGCGTATTTGCCTGTCGAGCTGGGAAAGTGACCCTGAGTGGCGAAGTTCTGGGTGAACTGAACACGTTACAGAAGCGACATTTCAGTAATTGCGCTCTGAAACACATAGCTAGGGTTTCGCGTTTGCTGTTGTGAAAGCACTCGACGGCTTCGACCAGCACATCTGCGATCCGCGGCTCGTTGCGAGCAATGACAACGCCTATGCCGATCTGGCACTTCTTGTTTGAGGTTCGCGACACTAGGCCCTCTACTCCGGTAACTTCTGGCTGATTCACATCAGGCGCAGACGCGTTGTAACCATCGGCCCCTCAACGACGAAGGCGCACGAGGTGCTTAACGAGTTAAACACCCAGATAGCAAGAACTTTGGACAGTTAGCGCTGAAACTCGCGCGGACGACTGGGGCAGACTGGGAAACCGGAGGAATGATGGACCCGTTGCAAGACTTGATGGCGAATCTGCCCCCCGACCATCCGGTGCGGTCGTTGCACAACGGCCACTCGCGCCCGAAGACCGAGACCAACGTCCTTCGCAACCTGCGCCATAGCCAGGGTCTCACTCAAGCCGAACTCGCGGACCTGCTCTACGTCACCCAGGAGCGGGTGAGTGCACTGGAGCGCGGCGGTGTGGCGCGTGCCCAGATCGGCAGCCTGCGTCGCTACGTTGAAGCACTCGGTGGGCGGCTGCACATCGAGGTCGACCTCAACGGCGACCGACATGAGATCTGCTAAGGCGACGGGGAACCGCCTGATGATTCCGGAACCCGATCGATTCGTCGAGATACCACGCGTCGGTCGAGACATGCACTCACTGCGCGCGCCTGATAGCGACGCGAATCAGGCTGTCGGCAAGTCGTACCACTCTGTGAGGGCCTTGCGGGCAAAGCTGATCGGCTTGCTCGTGATGGCGGTGTCAGGAGTGACTGTGATGATGGTCGCGGGGTACAGCCGTGCCGGCTGGGCGGGCGCAGTCTTCGCTGTGGCGGTCGCCGGAATGGTCTTGATGATCGTGTGTCGCGCCGAATAAGTTGGCGCCCAACCACACTCAGCAGGTCTCCGGCCAGTGGTGGACTATCACAGGGACGCCCGTTGACAGGCGCAACGACGATCCGCGGGTTACAAGGCCGCGTGGATAATGGCGATTATTCACGAAGCGTCGGCGAACACGTTGACGCGCAACCTGTTCGGATCGATGCTGCAGCCCAGCGGCTGTTGTGTCGACAGCCGCTTCCGCATCGTCGTGTTTCTTCCATGGCTGGGGCGAAGACGCACATGCGTCGAGCGCGGTCGGCGAACCCTTTCAGTGACGAGTTCGCTCGGGCAGCAGCCACGAGTTCGTGTGCCTGCGGCGCAGGATCGGCCGCTTCTCCGTTTCCAGCGCCTCGACGAGGTAGCCGGTGGATCGCGCGCATCGACACTCTGCCCGGCTGACAGCTGTCGAATAGCAAAGTCGGTTTCTGTCGAAGATTCTCAGGTGTAGCGGTTGCGGGAATTCTGAGTTTGTGAGCCGTCAGTGATGTCACGAGGCTGCCTTAACTAACCGCAGGGGCCCTAGCTGCGCATTCGGGGCTGGACATCGGCGTATTTGCCTGAAGCGGTGCCGCCTCAGCTAGAACACGCATGTTATATGGGTTCAGAACCTATTCTGTCCAGCAAACAGAACAGATGGCAAACACACATGTGAGAGCGATGCAGCAATAGAGATAGCTATCTGATGCTCTGGGGTGAACACGTTCTAATCGACGCCACTCAGTAGTTTCGCCCTGAAACATTCACCTCCGCAGTGATGTTTGCTATAGCGAAATGCTCTCCCGCGTTGGCCTGCGACAATTCGCTATCGCCGGATTGCGGAGTTCCGACGCCGCGAACGGGTCTGTCGCGGTCGACCGAAACTGAGAGACACTCAGCCGTTGCTTAGGTAGCTTTTGGCCAGTTTCGCATTGACTGCCAACCAAGGAGATGCCGTGCAGCAAGCCCTTCGCCCCTACGCCACTGCCGGTGTCGCACTCGTGGGCGCCGGCCTGATCGCGATTACCCCGATGGCGCCGCGGCTGCCCGACACCTTCACGGTGCAGGACATCAAGCTCGTCTCGGGCGAAGACACGTTGCCCGACCTCGCCGCGCCGTGGATCGACCTATTCAACACGGCGTCCGAGAACGCCACGACACTGCTCAACACCTTTTCGACGCCCCCGACATCGGGTTGCAGCAGGTGATCGCCAACCTGTCCGGCTTCCAGCAGGACTTCTTCAACGACCCGACGAGCAGCACCGTCACCAGCGTGAGCCAGGAAATGCAGACGAACCTGGCGGCGGTGTTGACGGGCTACGGGCTGCAGGACGCGACCGAGCCACCACGAGACGGTGCTTGCGCACACCCTCGACAGGTCTGCGGCGTCGCGGCCATCTTCCTCTTCGGGGAGATTCCGAGTTTCTTGCCGGCGAGTGATGCTGCGAGATCACGCCGATCATCGATTTCTTGGCGTCCCCGGAGAGCGGCATCATCATGGGCATGCTGGGCCCCGATGATTAGCCCGTTTGTGGCGCTGTGTAACAGCATCACCGCTGGCGACGATTTCAACACCACCCTGGCCGATGTGACCGGCGCCTTCTTCAACGGCGCCGACCTCAACCTCGATAGCCTGATGCCGACGATCGAGCAAGCGGGTGTTTTACCGGCGGGCTGAACATCGAGAATCTGGACATCGCGTTCGGCGGGCTGCTCACCCCCGGCGGCGCGGGCGGACGGGTGTCGGCGGCTCGATCTTCAACAGCCTTGGCATCGACCTCACCGGTGTTCCTGCGCTTGGAAAGCTCGATGTTCCCAGCGAGGCGATTGGACCGCTCGGGGCCTTGGAGGGCTGGGCGCAGACGATTGCGTCGCTGCTCGGCTGGGACGGCTCGGGGTCACCGTTGAGCCGATGTCACGCTCCCCACCATCCCCACCGACTTCCTCGACGGCAGCACCATCCCCGCCGCCGCGGACCTCTCCACGTTGGTGCAAGACCTCGTTACCGGTTTGGGCCTCTGATCAGCTGCGTCAACTCCAGCAAAAAACTTTCACCTGCAACCAAGACTGTTCACA
>CAVVNB010000031.1:0-455855 GCA_963749375.1 uncultured Actinomycetota bacterium | reverse complement strand
ACCCCGTAGACTTGACCGTCGCCCGGCGGCGCGGTGACGGTGAAGCCCGGGTAGCTGGCCAGCGCCAATTCCACTGCGGCCGAGGAGAATCGGCGTCCGACGTTGGCCGGGTCGGGATCGCGGACCACGCAGCGCAGCAACGCGCTGGCGGCTTCTTCGGTGTCGGCGTCGACGTGGTCGGTGCGGGCCAGCGTCCACTCCAACTCGGCGGGCTTCACCGACAGCGCGCGTCTCCAGCTGCCGTCGCACTAGCTCGGCCTTGGCGTCGATGTCCAGGCCGGTCAGCACGAACGTCGTCGCGTTGCGGAATCCGCCGATGCTGTTTAGTGACACCTTGGAGCGTGGGTGGCGGCGGTTCGCCGGTCACGCCGCTGATCCGCACCCGGTCGGCGCCGTCGGCGCACAGCTCGATGCTGTCCATCCGCGCGGTCGCGTCGGGGTTGGCGTAGCGCGCGCCGGTGATCTCGTAGAGCAGCTGCGCGGTGACGGTGTCGACGCTGACCAGTGCCGCCGGTGCCGGGGTGCTTGGTGATCACCGACGAGCCGTCGGCGTGGATCTCGGCCAGCGGGAAGCCCGCGTAGCTCAGGTCGGGGATCTCGGTGAAGAACGAGTAGTTGCCGCCGGTGGCCTGGATGCCGCATTCGATGACGTGGCCCGGCGACCACGGCGCCGGCCAGCTGGTTGTAGTCGGTCGCGCTGCCAGCCGAAGTGGGCGGCGGCGGGCCCGACGATCACCGAGGCGTCGGTCACCCGGCCGGTGACGACGATGTCGGCGCCGTCGTTCAGGCAGTCGACGATGCCCCAGGCGCCCAGGTACGCGTTGGCCGTCAGCGGCGTGCCCAGCCCGAGCTCGTCGGCGCGGCCCGACAGGTCGTCACCCTCGACGTGGGCGACCGGACCGGCACGCCCAGGCGCTCGGCCAGCGCCCGCACGGCGTCGGCCAGACCGGCGGGGTTCAGGCCGCCCGCGTTGGCGACGATGCGGACCCCGCGGTCGAGCGCCAGCCCCAGGCATTCCTCGAGCTGGGTCAGGAAGGTCTTGGCGTAGCCGCGGTCGGGATCCTTCATCCGGTCGCGGCCGAGGATCAGCATGGTCAGCTCGGCCAGATAGTCGCCGGTGAGGTAGTCGAGTTCGCCGCCGGTCAGCATCTCGCGCATGGCGGAATGCCGGTCGCCGTAGAAACCCGAGCAGTTGCCGATGCGCACGGCGCCGACAACGCTGTCACGCGGTCCTCCCTCGGCGATCAGCGACCGCCACCAACCAACCGGTAGGTTAGCCGAGTCCATCGGTGTCACGTCAAGGCTGTCGGCGGCTGATTTTTGCCGCTCGGCAGGTCAGCCGACTACTATTGGCTCAACTGTCGCCGCCAGGACATCTTGCGCGGCGGACCCCCCTACAGGAGTAAGGCCTGATCATGGCTGTGCCAAAGCGGCAGGATGTCGCGCTCGAACACCCGTAGCCGACGCGCGCAGTGGAAGGCCGAGAAGCCCGAGCTCGTCAGCGTGACTGTCGCCGGTCAGCAGCACAAGGTGCCGCGTCGCCTGCTCAAGGCCGCGCGCCTCGGCCTGATCGACCTCGACCGCCGCTAAATTTCTTGCCGTGAGCATTGTCTCCGGCGTTACCGCCAGCCGTTTGCGGACAGCTAGTTTTGCGCGCCTCTCAGGCCAGTCTCAGGCAGTTGGATGAAACTGGTGGCCGTGCGAATTCTTGTCGTTGACGACGATCGTGCTGTGCGCGAGTCTCTGCGCCGGTCGCTTTCCTTCAATGGTTATTCGGTCGAGTTGGCGGAGGACGGCGTCGAGGCGCTGGAGATGATCACCAGCGACCGGCCCGACGGGCTCGTGCTCGACGTGATGATGCCCAGGCTGGATGGCCTGGAGGTGTGCCGCCAACTGCGCAGCACCGGCGATGATCTGCCGATCCTGGTGCTGACCGCCCGCGACTCGGTCTCCGAACGCGTCGCCGGACTCGACGCGGGCGCCGACGACTACCTGCCGAAGCCGTTCGCGCTGGAAGAGCTGCTGGCGCGGATGCGGGCGCTGCTGCGCCGCACCAAGACTCGACGACTCCGCCGAATCGGTGGCGATGACGTTCGCCGACCTCACCCTCGATCCGGTGACCCGCGAGGTCACCCGCGGGCAGCGCCAGATCAGCCTGACCCGCACCGAGTTCGCTTTGCTGGAGATGCTGATCGCCAACCCGCGCCGGGTGCTGACCCGCAGCCGCATCCTCGAAGAGGTGTGGGGTTTCGATTTCCCGACGTCGGGCAACGCGCTCGAGGTGTACGTCGGGTACCTGCGTCGCAAGACCGAGGCAGAGGGCGAGCCGCGGCTGATCCACACCGTGCGTGGTGTGGGTTACGTGCTTCGCGAGACACCGCCCTGATGCCGCCTGAAGACGACCGTTCCGTCGGCGACGCGCTCCGCTGCGCGACCACGCACGTCGCTGTCGCTGCGGTGGCGGGTGATGCTGCTGGCGATGTCGATGGTGGCGATGGTCGTCGTGCTGATGGCCGTCGCGGTGTATGCGGTGGTCTCGCGCCGCGCTCTACAACGACATCGACAACCAGCTGCAGAGCCGGGCGCAGCTGCTGATCGCCAGCGGATCGCTGGCCGCCGATCCCGGCAAGGCCATCGAGGGCACCGCCTATTCCGACGTCAACGCGATGCTGGTGAACCCCGGCCGGTCGATCTACACCGCCAACCAGGAGGGCCAGACGCTGCCGCTCGGGCGACCGGAGAAGGCCGTCATCCGCGGCGACCTGTTCATGTCGCGGCGCACCGCGACCAATCAGCGGGTGCTGGCCGTGCACCTGCCCAACGGCAGCTCGCTGCTGATCTCCAAGAGCCTGGCGCCCACCGACGAGGTGATGACGAAGCTGCGCTGGGTGCTGCTGATCGTCGGCGGGATCGGCATGGCGGTCGCCGCGATCGCCGGCGGGATGGTCACCCGGACCGGACTGCGACCGGTGGCGCCGGTTGACCGAGGCCGCCGAACGGGTGGCGCGCACCGACGACCTGCGGCCCATCCCGGTCTTCGGCAGTGACGAATTGGCCCGGCTCACCGAGGCGTTCAACATGATGCTGCGCGCGCTGGCCGAATCGCGCGATCGTCAGACCCGCCTGGTCGCCGACGCCGGCCACGAGCTGCGCACCCCGCTGACCTCGCTGCGCACCAACGTCGAACTGCTGATGGCCTCCAGGCGCCCGGGTGCGCCGCGGATACCCGAGCAGGAGATGGCCGACCTGCGGTCCGACGTGATCGCGCCAGATCGAGGAATTGTCCACGCTGGTAGGCGATTTGGTGGACCTCACCCGCGACGACGCCGGCGCAGTGGTGCACGAGCCGGTCGACATGGCCGAGGTGGTCGACCGCAGTCTGGAGCGGGTTCGACGGCGCCGCAACGATGTCGAGTTCGACGTCGAGGTCACGCCGTGGCAGGTCTACGGCGACTCCGGCGGGTCTGTCGCGGGCGGTGCTGAACCTGCTGGACAACGCCGCCAAGTGGAGCCCGTCCGGTGGGCGACGTCGGGGTCCGGCTGAGGCAGGTGGATGCCTCGCACGCCGAGTTGGTGGTGTCCGACCACGGGCCCGGGCATCCCGCCGCAGGAACGCGACCTGGTCTTCGAGCGGTTCTACCGGTCGACCTCGGCGCGGGCCATGCCGGGCTCCGGGCTGGGCCTGGCGATCGTCAAGCAGGTCGTGCTCAAACACGGCGGCGCGCTGCGCGTCGAGGACACGGTGCCCGGTGGCCAGCCGCCGGGAACGTCGATCTTCGTGCTGCTGCCCGGCCGGCCGATGCCGCGTGCGCCGATGATCCGGCCGAGGACGACGCGCGCCGAATGTGAACGAGGCGACAATGCCGGGGAACTCTGCGGCCCAGCGAACGTTATCTCAGTGGATTCTCAGACCACGCAGGCAAGGTAGTAATCCAGTTACTGTTTGAGGTCAGGGAACGACCGGCACTAGCCGAACTAGGGAAAGAGCGACCTAGCGACATGACGAATCACCCGAGGTACTCGCCACAGCCGCAGCAGCCCGGATACCGTCCGTCGCGCTCCGATCAGCGCGGGGCCACCAGGCCATCCCGGCTACGGGCAGCAGCAAACTCACCCGCAGGCGTTATGATTGGCGCTACGCCACCCAGCAGCCGGCCCCGGCCAGCAGCACCGGCAGCCGCTACGGCCCGTTCGCCGGTCAGGCCGCGGCATCCGGCGGCCAGCCGCCCGCACCATCGCCGCCGCCCGCGCCGCGAAAGCGTTCCCGCGCAGGCGCTTTGACGGTCGGTGCGGTGGCGATCGCGGTGGTCTCCGCCGGTATCGGCGGCGGCAGTCGCATCGCTGATCGCGCACCACGGAACGCTCGCACCGTCGCCGACGGCGCGATGGGCGGCGGGGCGACCCCGGCATGCCGGCCGCGAACGCGCCGCTCGGCTCGGTCGAGCAGGTGGCCGCCAAGGTGGTGCCCAGCGTCGTCAAGCTCGAGACCGACATCGGCCGGCGTCCGAAGAGGGCTCCGGCATCATCCTGTCCGCGGACGGCCTGATCCTGACCAACAACCACGTCGTCGCCGCCGCGGCCAACCCCGGCAAGGCGCCCGCACCGCACGCGCGCCCGAACCCCGAGCACCGCACAGGCCCCGAGACCCCGGAGCCCCGGCCGCCCCGGTCCCGACCAGCCGGCGCCTCCGCGGTAACGGCAAGCCGGAGACCAAGGTGACGTTCGCCGACGGACGCACCGCGACGTTCACCGTTGTCGGCACCGACCCCACCAGGATATCGCCGTCGTTCGCGCGCAGGGCGTCTCCGGGCTGACCCCGATCAGCCATCGGCTCGTCGGCCAACCTGCGGGTCGGCCAGCACGTCGTGGCCGTCGGCTCGCCGCTGGGCCTGGAGGGCACCGTGACCACCGGCATCGTCAGCGCGCTCAACCGGCCGGTCTCGACCGCGGGTGAGACGGGCAACCAGAACACCGTGCTCGACGCCATCCAGACCGACGCCGCGATCAACCCGGGCAACTCCGGCGGCGCGCTGGTCAACATGAACGGCGAGCTGGTCGGCGTCAACTCGGCGATCGCCACCCTGGGCGGCGACTCAGCCGGACGCGCAGAGCGGTTCGATCGGGCTGGGCTTCGCGATCCCCGTCGACCAGGCCAAGCGCATCGCCGACGAGCTGATCAGAACCGGCACCGCGTCGCACGCCTCGCTGGGTGTGCAGGTCAGCAACGACAAGGGCACGCCCGGCGCCAAGATCGTCGAGGTCATTCCCAGGGCGGCGCCGCCGCGGCCGCCGGCCTGCCCAGCGGAGTCGTCGTCACCAAGGTCGACGACCGGTCGATCAACAGCGCCGACGCGTTGGTGGCCGCCGTGCGATCGAAGGCGCCCGGCGACAAGGTGACGCTGACCTATCAGACCCGTCGGGCAAACCAAGAAGGTCCAGGTCACGTTGGGCAAGGCCCACAGTGACGCAGAGCCGCCGCGCCGTGGTCGGACACCAGATATACGGTTGCAACCATGGAACAGGGCGCGGAATTGATCGGTAGGGCACTGGTCGTCGTTGTCGACGATCGACGCCACGGGGACGAGGACCACAGCGGACCGTTGGTCACCGAGCTGCTCACCGAAGCCGGATTCGTCGTCGACGGTGTGATCGCCGTCGCCGCCGACGAGGTGGAGATCCGCAACGCGCTCAACACCGCGGTGATCGGCGGAGTGGACCTGGTCGTGTCGGTCGGCGGCACCGGGGTGACTCCCCGCGACGTCACCCCGGAGGCGACGCTGGACATCCTGGACCGCTTGGTCTGCTGGGATCGCCGAGGCCCTCCGCGCGTCCGGGCTGTCCGCCGGGCATCATCGAGGCGGCCTGTCACGCGGCCTGGCCGGCATCTCCGGCAGCACGCTGGTGGTCAACCTCGCCGGCTCGCGGCACGCGGTGCGTGACGGCATGGCGACGCTGAATCCGCTTGGCGGCCCACATCATCGGCCAGCTCTCCAGCCTGGAGATCTGACCCCGGATGACCAGACCTGCCGGAGACGACCGCGACACGTTGCCGCAAACGTCAGCGGACGAGCGTGATCCGGACGCAAGTCGAGATGCCGACGCTCACGAGCAATGGTTGCGGGACAACGCGCCCCCGCATCACATCTGAATCGCCGCTGGGAACTACCTGTCCTCGATGGTGGCGCTCTCCGGGGCGTTGGCGGAGTGATGGCCCGCGGGGCCGCCATTGGATTCCGCGAGCTGATCCCTGATCTGAGTGAGCAGCGAGAGTTCGGTGTCCTCGGCCTGCTTGACCTCACCGCGCTTGCGCAGCGTGTTATAGGGCAGCACGACCAGGAAATACACCACCGCCGCGATGATGATGAAGTTGATCGCGGCAGATATCGCGACGTTGAAGTCGATGAATTTGCCGTCGCCGATGCCGACTTTCAAAAGCCCGACATCCGACTTTCCGCCGGCACCGATCCGGTCGACCAACGGCTGAATGACGCTTTCGGTGAATTTGGTGACCAGACCGGTGAACGCGGTACCAATCACCACCGCGACAGACAGGTCAATGATGTTGCCGCGTGCGAGAAACTCCTTGAAGCCCTTCAACATCGGGATGTCCTTCCGCAGTGGGTAAGCGATAAACCAATTTCGAGCCCAAAGAAAACGCTAGTCGAGTCGAGCGGGCCATGCGAGAGATTGCGGTTATCCGGCCGCCTGAGCCGACCTGGGTCAGTCAGTGCAGGGTGAGAGTCACGGTCGCGACCAAGGCCGCGCCGGCCACCGCGTTGGCCGAGGTGGCCGGCAGCGCGACCAGCACCACCCGGTCACCGGTTGTGCTCTGAGCCTTCGCTTTCGCCGACACCGAGACCACGATGGCGTCGGTGGCCACCACGTGCGGGGTGGCCTGGGCGCTGCCCTCGGTTGCGGCCACCACGTCGACGACGTCGCCCGGTCGCACCAGGTCGATCAGCGCGCTGTCGGCCGGATGTACCGGCACGATCCGGGCGTCCGGTCCCGCCGCTGACTCGGCGAGACGGGGGCCAAGTAGCCGCACGTCGGTGAGTACTTCGCCGCGCCGCGCGGGGCCGGCCAGTGTGGAGCCGACGACCGAGCCGACGTCTGACTGCGAACCGTCGGGAATCGTTGGTGCCAAACGTGTTTCGATCCGAACGTCGTCGGTGGTCAGCGCGGCGCCCGGGCCCAGGTCGCGGGCGGCCACCACGACGAAGGCGCGGTCGTCGGCCGGATCGGGCCGTAGTGCCGCAACGCCGGCGAGCAGAACCAGCCCGCCCGCGGCAATCCGACGGGCCCGCACGGTGCGCGACCAGTCGGGGCGCAACCACTGCGAAAGACGCGTCGGCAGCGACGGATTCAGCGATGTCTGGGGATCCCCCACGCGCTACACCGTAGGCGTAGCGGAGCGAACTGTACCGGCGGCGAAGCGCCGCTTGTGGATAACCGGCTAGCTGGAGGTGGTGGCCGGCGACTTCGACGCCGAGGAGTCGGACTTCGAGGAGTCCGATTTCGACGAGTCGCTCGAGGAGCTCGACTTCTCCGAGGATGAGGAGCTGGATTTGTCGCCAGAGCTGGAGCTGTCCGAGCTCGACGACGAACTCGAAGGCGATGAGCTGCTGGAGCTCTTGGCCGCCTCGCGACTGTCGTTGCGGTAGAAGCCGCTGCCCTTGAACACCACGCCGACGTTGCCGAACAATTTGCGCAACCGGCCCGAGCACTTCTCGCACGTGGTCAGGGCGTCATCGCTGAAGGCCTGGACCATGTCGAAGCGATTACCGCACTCGGTACACGCGTAACTGTAAGTCGGCACACAAACCTCCAAGATGGTCCTAAACGCTTAGCACTCTACAGACTCAAGTGCTAAAACCGCTATGTGGCGCTTGTCATTCCCGGCCGATACAGGAATGGGTTGGCATTGCTCATTATCCTGGCCATCGCCGCGGCCGCCGGGTGGCAGTACTTCCATGAGGCCCCGGGCCGAGAGCCCGCCGCGGGGCCGTCACCCACGGCCACCCCGAGTTACGACGTGGCCCGCCAACAGATGGAGGCGCTGCCCGTCCGCGGTTGGGACCGGGTCAGCGACTTTCAGCGGTTCCGGTTCGGCGAGGCGTGGAGCGACGACGTCAATGTCGAGTTCGGCCACAACGGTTGCAACACCCGCGACGACATCCTGCGCCGCGACCTCGCCGACTTGCAGGTGCGGCCCGGGACCTGTTTCGCCCAGAGCGGCGTGCTGCACGACCCGTACACCGGGGCGACGATCGACTTCGTCCGCGGCCCCGATACGTCGTCCGCAGTACAGATCGACCACGTCGTGTCGCTGTCGGACGCGTGGTACAAGGGCGCCCGGTTGTGGGACGACCAGCGCCGCCGCGACTTCGCCAACGACCCGCGCAACCTGCTGGCGGTCGGCGGTCAAGTCAACTTCGACAAGGCTTTTCGTGACGTCGGGGCGTGGCTGCCGCCGAATGCGGCTTTCCGGTGCGCCTTCGTCGCCCGGGCGGTCGAAGTGAAGACCGACTACCAGCTGTGGGTGTCGGGCAACGAGAAAGACGCGATGCGACGCGTGCTGCGAGACTGCTAACCGGTCAGCTCGACCAGGCCCTGCCCGGGGGTCAGTGCATGCGTCATCGGCACGTCGTGCGGCTCGTGCGGCACATCGTCGAGCAGTTCTTCGTCGCGGACCACGGCGATCAGCTTCGCCTGCGGAGCGCGCAGCACCAGCGTCCGGTCGTAGAAGCCGCGGCCCCGGCCCAGCCGCGCTCCGGTGTGGTCGACGGCCAGCGCCGGAACCAGGACGATGCTCGCCTCGGCGACAGCCGACGCCGCCAGCCAGGGCCCGGCCGGTTCCAGCAGCCCGAAGCGGGCCGCCACCAGCTCTCCGGACCGATACTCACCCCATTGCAGCGCAGCCGCGTCGTCGTCGGCGGTGGTGCGCGCGACGGGCAGCAGCACCCGGTCCGCATGACGCGCCAGCACATCCAGCATCTCGATGGATCCCGGCTCGGCGCCGACGGGAACGTAGGCGCATACGGTGCCGCCGTTGATCGCCAGGCCGGCGACGTGACCGACCAGCGCGGACGCCTGCTCCGCACGCGCGCCGTCGGGCACCGAACGACGGGCCTCCAATAGGCGTTCTCGCAATGCGGCCTTGCCCACGGTCGCCACAAGGTCAACGATATGGTTTCAACGATGGCAACCTCACCCGTTTCGGTCCCGCGCACGGCGATCGTGCCCGCGGCCGGTTTGGGCACCCGTTTTCTGCCCGCGACCAAGACGGTGCCCAAGGAACTGCTGCCGGTCGTCGACACCCCCGGCATCGAGTTGGTTGCAGCCGAGGCGGCCGAGGCGGGCGCCGAGCGTCTGGTGATCATCACCTCCGAGGGCAAGGACGGCGTCGTCGCGCACTTCGTCGAAGACCTGGTGCTGGAGGGCACGCTGGAGGCCCGCGGCAAGAAGCGCCATGCTGGCCAAGGTCCGTCGGCGCCCCAGGCCTGATCAAGGTCGAGTCCGTCGTGCAGACCGAGCCGCTCGGGCCTCGGCCACGCGATCAGCTGTGTGGAGCCGGTGCTGTGGGACCGACGAAGACGCTGTCGCGATCCTGCTTCCCGACGACCTGGTGCTGCCGACCGGCGTGCTGGAGACGATGTCGAAGGTGCGCGCCGAGTACGGCGGATCGGTGCTGTGCGCAATCGAGGTGACGCCGACGAGATCAGTGCCTACGGCGTTTTCGACGTCGAGCCGGTGCCCGGCGCCGACACAGACGTGCTGAAGGTCAACGGCATGGTGGAAAAGCCGAAGCCGAACGACGCGCCGTCGCTGTATGCGGCGGCAGGCCGATACGTCCTGGACCGCGCCATCTTCGACGCGCTGCGACGCATCCAGCGCGGCGTCGGCGGCGAAATGCAGCTCACCGACGCGATCGCATTGCTGATCGAAGAGGGCCACCCGGTGCACGTCGTCGTACATCGCGGCTCCCGACACGACTTGGGAAATCCCGGCGGCTACCTCAAGGCTGCGGTTGACTTTGCCTTGGACCGTGACGACTACGGGCCAGATCTACGGCGGTGGCTGGTGACTCGATTGGGTCTGGCCGAACACTAGCCCGCCAGGTTCCGCGCCCGGTCGAGAAAGAAAGGCGCGCTGTGCGTTCGGTGGAAGAGCAACAAGCCCGGGTGACGGCCGCCGCAGTGGCGCCGAGGCCGGTGCGGGTCGCCATCGCCGAGGCACAAGGGCTGTTGTGCGCCGAAGAAGTGGTGACCGAACGTCCATTGCCCGGTTTCGACCAGGCCGCCATCGACGGTTACGCGGTCCGCAGCGTCGACGTGCTCGGTGTCGGGGAGGCCGACCCGGCCGACGGCCGGCCCGACGACGAGGACGAGGCAACGGAATCGGCGCCGGATCGTGGCGGTGTGACGTTGCCGGTGATGGGCAGCGTCGCCGCCGGCGCGCGGACGCCCAGCAGGTTGCAGCCGGGTCAGGCGGCGCGCGTGCAGACCGGTGCGCCGCTGCCGACGCTGGCCGACGCGGTGTTGCCGTTGCGCTGGACCGACGGCGGCCAGTCGCGGGTGCGGGTGCTGCGCGGAGTGCGATCGGGTGCGTACGTGCGGCGCACCGGTGACGACGTGCAGCCCGGTGACGTCGCAGTGCGAGCCGGGACGATCATTGGCGCGGCCCAGGTCGGGCTGCTGGCAGCGGTGGGACGTGACCGCGTGCTGGTGCATCCGCGTCCACGGGTGTCGGTGCTGGCGGTCGGGGGCGAGCTGGTCGATATCTCGCGCACTCCGGGCAACGGCCAGGTCTATGACGTCAACTCCTACGCGCTGGCGGCCGCCGCCCGCGATGCCGGCGCTGAGGTCAACCGCGTCGGCATCGTCAGTAATGACGCGCGAGAGCTCGCCGAGGTGGTCGAGGGTCAGGTCAACCGCGCCGAGATCGTGGTCATCGCGGGCGCGGTTGGCGGCGCGGCGGCCGAGGCGGTGCGTTCGGTGCTCTCGCAGCTCGGCGAGATGGAAGTCACCCGCATCGCCATGCATCCCGGCTCCGTGCAGGGCTTCGGGCAGCTGGGCCGTGACGGTGTGCCGACGTTCCTGTTGCCTGCCAATCCGGTCAGCGCGCTGGTGGTGTTCGAGGTGATGGTCCGGCCGCTGATCCGGTTGTCGCTGGGCAAGCGGCAGCCCATGCGGCGGGTCGTGCAGGCGCGCACCCTGTCGCCGATCAGTTCGGTGGCCGGCCGCAAAGGCTTCCTGCGCGGCCAGTTGATGCGCGATCAGGATACTGGCGAATACCTGGTGCAGGCCCTGGGCGGAGCCCCCGGCGCCTCGTCGCATCTGCTGGCGACGCTGGCTGAGGCAAACTGTCTGGTCGTGATTCCGCGTGAAGCCGAGCAGATCCGCACCGGCGAGATCATCGACGTCGCGTTCCTGGCTCAGCGTGGCTGAACGACCCGGTGGTCTCGGCTCGTGACCATGTGGCGCAACAACTCTCAGCACCCCGGCTGGCCGAGCGCGGTGGGCCCGCTGCGGGTGGCTGCGGGCGTGATCCGGCTCCGGCCGGTGCGTCTGCGCGACGCCGCGCAATGGAGTCGGGCCAGGCTCGCCGACCGGGCGCAACTGGAGCCTTACGAGCCCAGCACCGAGGCTGATTGGGTTGCGCGGCACTCGATTTCGGCCTGGCCGGCGGTGTGCTCGAGTCTGCGGGCGGAAGCTCGCAAGGGACGCATGCTGCCGTATGTGATCGAGTTGGACGGCCAGTTCTGCGGGCAGTTGACGATCGGCAACGTCACCCACGGCGCGTTGCGGTCGGCCTGGATCGGCTACTGGGTGTGCAATTCGATGACCGGCCGCGGTGTCGCCACCGGCGCCTTGGCTCTCGGCCTCGACCACTGCTTCGGCCCGGTCAGGCTGCATCGGGTGGAAGCCACGGTGCGACCGGAGAATGTGGCGAGCCGGGCCGTGCTGGCGAAGGTCGGGTTCCGCGAAGAAGGTTTGTTGAAGCGCTATCTCCAGGTCGACGGCTACTGGCGGGATCACCTGCTGGTGGGCCTGACGATCGAGGAGGTCTACGGGTCCGCGGTGTCGACCCTGGTACGCGAGGGCCATGCGCGCTGGGCCTAGCTTGTTTTAGTCCGTCAATAACTCGCGGCGTGTCGTGTTACAAACGTGACGTTTGTGACTAATGATGCTTGTCAGAGGCGTCGGCAACTGGTCACGCCTGGCGGGAAAGGAGCGGGTCGCCATGCCAAGCATCCCGCAATCATTGCTCTGGATCTCACTCGTGGTGCTCTGGCTGTTTGTGCTGGTCCCCATGTTGGTCAGCAAGCGCGACGCGGTGCGACGCACCAGCGACGTCGCCCTGGCGACCCGGGTCCTCAACAACAGCACCGCGGCCCGCCTCATCAAGCGTGGCAAGCCGGCGGCCGGGCATCGCAGCGACCCCGACTGGCAGCCCGAAAAAGACGAGCACGACGACCTCGACGATGCCGACACAGAAGAGGCGGACGAGGCGGAAGAGGCGGACGACGAAGCGCCGTCACGTGTCCTCGCTACTGTCGCCGCGCCGCTGTCCGCGGAGGAGAGCGGCCCGGACTATCTCGATGTCGACGTGATCGACCCCGATTCGACCGCGCTGCCCGCCGCCCGCGCGGAGACGGACGCACGACACCGACACCGAGGTCAATCTCGCCATCGAGTACGACGACGAGGGCGAAGCGTTCGAAGACGAAGGCCAATACGAATACATCGACGACACCTCGGGGATCCCGATCGCCGAGGAGCAGCCGCTGCGCGGCGCGCCAGCGCACGACCGGCGGCATCGCTTCGACCCGGACAAAGCCGCGGCGCTCGCCACTCGCAAGTACGCCGCCCGCAGACGGGTGCTGATGGTGATGGCGCTGACGTTGGTCCTCTCGGCGATGACGGCGTTCCTGCTGACCAGTTCGGCTTGGTGGTTCTTCGGCATCGCGTCCACGGTGACCGTGCTCTACCTGGGATACCTGCGCAAGCAGACTCGCGTCGAGGAGCGGGTGCGACGCCGCCGGATGCAGCGGATGGCGCGCTCGCAGCTGGGCGTGGAGAACACCTACGACCGTGAGTACGACGTGGTTCCGTCGCGGTTGCGGCGTCCCGGCGCTGTGGTCCTGGAGATCGACGACGAAGACCCGATCTTCGAGCACCTCGACTGCGCGCCCTACGCGCGGGAGTACAGCTGGGACCTCGCGCGGGCGGTAGGCCAGTAGCGTTTCGGCGCCACCGGCCTCGACTGGTAGCCTGATCAATCGGTCAGGGGCTATAGCGCAGTTGGTAGCGCGTCTCGTTCGCATCGAGAAGGTCAGGGGTTCGATTCCCCTTAGCTCCACAGAGTTTGAGCAGGTCAGCGCATATGGCCCGCAGCGGACTCAGTCATGCCGCTAGTCGACCGCCGCTAAGGGTGCGCGACGAGATACGTTTCGTTGTCCAGTCCTTCGGTGAGTTCCTCGACTTTGAAGGGCCGATCAAGTCGTGCGTGTAGTTCCTTGGGGTCAATGAGGAGGCTGATTTCTACGGTCTGCCGTGCGAACAGGCGCCCGATCAGCGGGTAGATGCGCCGCATCACTGCACGCTCGGCCGGCGAACAACGCGAAGCGCAGTACCCGACGTGACCGATTTCGTCGGTGAGAATTTCGCTGTACAGCAGTTCGATGCGTTCGGAGACTTCGGGTTCGTCGGCGAACAGTTTGACGCCAACGCGGCGTAGTTCGTCGAACATGATGCAGCCTGCCATTTCTGCCGCGCCCACGAACAGAAAGCTCAGCCGCTCGGGCAGGAAGACGCCCGTTTTGACGAACTGCCGCATCACGAAGGGCGGCGGAACCACCTGGAACGTCAGGTCAAACACATCGAGCGCGTATGCGAGCAGACGAGTGTGGTAGTGCTCTTCCAGTTCGAGGTAGACATTCTCGGGTGGGAGATTTTCGTCGCTGTTGCGTCCATAGGTCTCACCGAGTCCGACGCCGAAACGTTCGGCCTGATTCAGCTTGGCGGTGGCGAGCAGGAACAGCATTTTCGGGTCGAGGCCGGGTTCGGGGTGGCGGCGGCGGAGGTTCCGCAGGAATGTTGTTCGGTCGGCGGGATGGGCGGATCGGACAGGGTTATCCTCGATTTCGGTGAAGAAGTGCTCTCGGTTAGCGAGCCGCCGGTTGAGCAGATCGGCTTCACCGTCGCGCCGGAAGAGGAAATCTCGGTAGCCCTCGATGTCCGTTCGTTTCATGACTTCTCCATTCCCTTGACAATTGTTGTGACGTAACGGTTTAGCAGCGCAGCATCTTGTACGCCGGTGGCCAGAAGCGCGAAAAGTCCGGTGAGGAAGAACGTCGCGAGTTCTGCTGCGTCGGCTACCGATGAGACTTCGCCTGCGGCTTGTGCGCGACCGATGACTCCGATCAGGTACTCGGCGAGCGGGTGCTGCGCCAGTTCGTCCTCAACGGGACGTGATGAGGAAAAATGCAGTCCCAGCATGTCTCGGAAAACCAAAGCGCCTAAACGCCGTTGGGCATCGAGTACGTGCCGCACCAGCATCAGCAGAACCGAGGTCAGGTTGGTCTTTGCCGCGCCGAATTCCCCAGCAATCCGGGCCTCTTCGTTGCGTTCCAACTCAACGAGGACGTGTTCTTTTGTCGGGAAATGGAAGTAGAAAGTTCCCCTGGCCACACCCGCAGCGGCGGCGATGGCGGCTACATCGGCAGCGGCCAACCCGCATCGAGCTACTTCGGCCAGCGCGGCGTCAAATAGACGCGCCCGAGTTTCAAGACGGCGGGCCTCCCGCACCCCACCGGCAATCGAAGAACTGGCGATGGGAGCAACGTGGGATGTACGCATGGGCGCACGGTACGCCGAATCACTGACGACCGTCAATGACGATTGTCAACGAAACAGCGGAATCTGTGCACGGAACCTTTCCGGATCGGCGGCGGGGCCGCAGTGGTGCCGCGAGAGCGCCGAAGGTGTCCCCATTAAGAACGCCCCGGTCATTGCCGGAAAGGGTTAGGGCCGATAATTCATGGGCTCACAACGGCGCGTTGTCGTCGCGCACGACGGTCAAATTGACCTGCTGGGCCTCAGGGAAACTTCTTCCAAAGAAGCTGGCTCCCAGCGCCAGCCATCGTTGTCCTTGCAAACGATGCTCTCGCCGTTACCGGCCACCCCAGCTGCTCCGTGGTCGCTCTTACGACAGATCTCGCCGGGCTCGTAGCAGTTGCCCTTTTTAGTTTGCGGAGAGCAGCTTGATGGCGTCGAGGGTAGGAATTCCTGGTCATAACCCGGATGCGCCAAGGCTGGTGCCGCGAACGCGACTGCCGACAGCGTCGCGCCAGCCGCCACTCCGATGATCTTCCTCATCAATTGCACCGCGTCGTGCCCCCTTTTCCGCATCGCGCCTGCCATCTAACAAGGAATTGATTCCCTGCGGGCAGGATTGGATCGGGACCGACCAGCGTCCTCGACCCCACGGCACATCGTCGGAATGGGTTACGGAGAAAAACTTATGGGCTCACGACGCGTTCTCGTCGTGAACGACGGTCAAGTTGATCTGCCGATCTCGTGGAACCATCGTCGCTGAATACAGACGGTCGTATCCTGCGGGCGGCAAGACGGTGCCGGATCTTCCTGTGAAGCAGTGGTATTCGTCGCCGCTCGCTTGTTGGGATGTACTAAACCCAGGGGTCTCCGTTACCGAACGACCAGTCCGAGCGGTCAACGAAGACTGTGTTAATCATGATGTCATCAGGGCGTACGGATAGCTTGCTCGTCAGCTCGTCGGCTACATACCGGAAGAAGGCCAGCTTCGTATCCTTGTCATTGCCGACTGTGCTGGTCACCTGGATCAAGATGAAGTCAGGCGATCGATCCCAGCCGAGGAAGTGTTGGTCGTAAATCAAATTTTCGGATGAATGCTCACCGACGACGATGAAGCGGTCGCCCTCTGGAGCCTTCAAAACATCGACAATCCCCTTGTAGACGATCTCGGCCACAGCGGCGCGATACTCGGCGGGTTTTCCCTTGATTAGATCGACACGTGCAAACGGCATATGAGGCTCCTTGGGTAGGGATGCGGAGCGTAACCTACCTCCACTGGTATTTCGCAGTTCACGAACGCACCGTGCGAATCAAACCTTTTGCCTCAGATACCCTTTGGCCATGAGCACCACTTTTCAACCAACCGATCCGGCCTATGCGCAGCGGGTGCGGGACAGCTTCGCTCAGCAGGGACTGCTGGCCGACACCTTTGGCGCTGAGCTACGAAGTGTCCAGCCAGGTCTGGTGGAGATCGAAGTGCCATTCTCGTCGGGGCTGACCCAGCAGGACGGGTTTTTCCACGCCGGGGTCGGCATCGCCATCCTTGATAGCGCGTGCGGGTACTCGGCGCTCACGCTCATGGAGGAAGGGACGCGAGTGCTGACCGTGGAACTCAAGGTCAACTTGCTCGCTCCCGCGACCGGTGAGCGCATGTACGCGCGTGGCCGGGTCATTCGCCCCGGTCGAAACCTCACTATCTGCCAAGGCGATGCCTACACAGAGACCGGGAGCGAATCGAAGCATGTGGCGACGATCCTCGCCACCATGACCGGTATCCGACCGCGATAACTGCCGGCCCAGGGCTACGGCCTGAATGCAGGCGCGACGAAGCGCTGCACGATCTGGCGCTCCGTCTCGGCGTCGGCGGCCGGCCAGAACATCAAGGACAGCACAACGCGCACGATCCAGAACGCGGCCTGCTCGTCGTCCTCGGTGAGCCCGTTGAGCTCACTCGAGACCCCGCCGACGACAGGGGAGTCCTTGAGCCACATCACCTCCTGGGCGCGAATCGACTTGAGCATCAGCTGACCGAGAGGGTCGGATCGAATCTCGGCCAGTGCCACCGTGATTGCCGTGACGATTCGCTCGGGGCCGGTGAGATTTTCGACGGCGCGCCGTACTCCGTCGATGATCCGGCTGGCGGCTCGGATCAGCACCTCGTCGCGAATCTTCGCCTTACCTCCCGTATGCCGGTAGACGGTCGCAGGAGAGCAGTGCACGCGGGCGGCCAACGTGTCGATGGTGAGAGCGTCGAGTCCTTCGCGGGCGATGAGGTCGGTGGCGACTGCGTAGATCCGTTCCGGCGCCGCCTCCCGGCGGCTACCTCCGACCAACCAGTCGTCGCGAGCCACGACGTTATTTTCTCATTGTGAGAGGAACAGCGGGATAATTCTCAAGGTTTGCGCAGCTGAGAACTCCGGCCTGCGAGAAATCCCTGGACCGCGGTCGACCTGCGCCTTTCAACTTGCCCGTCAGCCGTTGACGCGTCCGCGGGCGGCGATCAGCCTTGGGGAATGACCGTGCGCGACGGCCGGCTCGGCCTCGAACTGCTCGACGACGAGTGCATTCAGAATCCGTCCCCGCTGTACGCGCGGATGCACGCCCGCGGTGCAGTCCATCCGATCGGCGACTCCAGATTTCATGCGGTGTGCACATGGGAGGCGATCAACGATGTGATTGCCCGACCAGAAGATTTCTCCTCCAACCTGACCGCCGTCATGACCTACCAAGACGGCAAGGTCGGCGAGTTTGTGATGGGCGAACTCGGTGGAGAAATCCAAGCCTTGGCCACTGCCGACGATCCCACACATGCGATCCACCGCAAATTACTGGTGCCACAGTTCGCCGCCAAGCGGGTCAGGATTCTCGAGCGCCTCATCCATGAGATCGCAGACGAGTTGTGGAACGCGGGCGTCCACGACGGCGGTATCGAATGGATGTCCGCGATGGCGAATCGCCTGCCGATGATGATCGTCGGCCGCCTGATCGGACTTCCCGACGACGATGCAGATCAGTTGACGCGTTGGGGGTTTGCGACCACCAAGCTCGTCGAGGGACTTGTCGGCCATGACGAACTAGACCGCGCTGGGGTCGCGACGATGGAACTGGCCGGCTACATCAGCGAACACTTTCAGCGGGCCGCCGCCGATCCGAAGGACAACCTGCTCGGCGACCTGGCGATCGCGCGTGCCGCGGGCCAACTGGGAGAGCTGACGGCCCTCAATATCATGGCGACTCTGTTCAGCGCGGGTGGCGAGTCGACCGCATCGTTGATCGGCTCGGCCGCGCTCGTGTTGGCCGATCGTCCGGACATCCAGCGGCGCTTGCGCGAAAACCCGGATCTACTCGGCAATTTCCTTGAGGAAGTGCTCCGATTCGAACCGCCTTTTCGTCAGCACTATCGCCATGTCGTCGCCGACACCGCGCTGGGTGATGTGAACCTGCGAGCAGGAGATCGGCTCATGCTGCTATGGGGTGCCGCCAATCGAGACCCCTCACACTTCGATAATGCCAACGAGTTTCGCCTCGATCGCCCTGATGGCAAGGCGCACATCAGCTTCGGCAAAGGCGCTCACTTCTGCGTTGGAGCCGGTCTGGCCCGCCTCGAAGCCACGATCGTGATCGGCGAACTCCTCAGGCGCACAACGCACATCGCGGCATCCTCGACTGGACGTTGGCTGCCCAGCCTGCTCGTCCGCCGACTCGAACGACTCGAGCTCGCCGTTGCGTAACGGCTTAACGCCCCGACTGCGGGCCCATCATCTCGGCTCCCATCGCCCCGGGCTTCATGTGATCGCCCGGCTTCATGTGATCGCCCGGCTTCATGTCGGCGCAGCAATCCTTCGATTCGTGGCTCATTACGCCGTGACCCATTTGCATGTGTGCGTGCTCGCTCCAGTTCAAGAAGAAGCCGGAGAAGAAAATCGCGCCGACGACGAACAGGCCGCCGGCGACGATGCCTACCCACGCCAGAGCCTGGTTGAGGCGACTGGGGCGGCCGGGTTGCGCCGCGACGGAATCGTCGGTCGGCTGCGCAGCAGCAGTTGTCTCGGACATCGGGAACCTCCTAGATGGGATTGGTCTGCGCCATGCTACCCCACCCGGGGTGGGGTGGGGTGAGATAGGCTGGACACGGTTCGCGTCGCTGGAAGGGGACGGTTATGACGCAGGAGTTGACGGCGAAGAAGCATTCCGCGCTGAACAGGCTCAAGACTGTGCGGGGCCATCTGGACGGGATCATCCGAATGCTGGAATCCGACGCCTACTGCGTGGATGTGATGAAGCAGATTTCTGCGGTGCAGGCGGCTTTGGAGCGGACGAATCGGGTGATGCTGCACAACCACCTCGAGACCTGCTTCTCGGAGGCCGTCGTGGGTGGCGAGGGTGAAAAGGCAATAGCCGAGCTGGTGGATGCACTTAAATTCAGTCCCGCTCTGACCGGCCCGGATACCTGCTTGAACGGCTCAGCTGCCAACTAGTCGAAATTGAAGCGTCAGGATCTGCCGGATCGGTGCTCGCGCAGCGAATCGACGCCCAGCGCGTCCAGACACTTGGCGCTGGCCAGCTTCCGGGAGACATCAATCAGGCGGATGTTGGTGTTCTGCGAGATGCGCTTCAACAGCTCGAACGCCTCAGGAGCGTCGACGTTCAAGCGAGCCATCAGGATGCCCTTGGCTTGTCCGATGGTGTCGCGGCTCGCCAGTGCCAGATGAAGCTGTTCTTCGCGGTGGACCGCGTCCAAGGCAAGCGCGGCGTGGGTAGCCAGCGCGTAGCCGATCTCCTCGGCACCGGCGGTGAACGCGTGCGATCGGTCGGCGTAAACGTTGAGCGCACTCGTCGGCTGATCGGAGATGAACAGCCGAAAAGACAGAATTGCTCGAACAGGTGTGGCTTGCAGCGCATCTCGACGGAAGAGCGGCCAGCGGATCTCCTGGTCGAGATCGTCGACACGAACCGTGCTCTGACAAGCCGGAGCGGCACGGGACGGCCCTTGCTGGTGGTACTCCTGGATCGCGTCCAAGACGGACGAAACGGGATCGGAGACGGCGGAGATCTGCACGCGACGGGATGCGGCCAGTTTGATGCCCGCGTACTGCGCGCCCGGAATCTCGCCGGCGGCGCAATCCACGATGCGCTGAGCAACTACCTCTGCGGCTAACTGTGGGTTGTGCAGGCTGCGAGAAAGCTCGGCCACGTGTTGATGCACCTGGCCGTAAGTATCGGCCATCGACACCATCCTGAAGCCCTTCCGAATAGCAGATTGTGCCTGCTTAGACGCTAATCCGATCCACGGGAGTGGGCACGGCGGTGCCGACACTCTTCGTCCGTGGTCCTTTGCCTTCGTTTAGAGGACGATGGGCAGATCCCTCGGAACACGATCGGGGCCAGGTCGAAAGGTGCGCGGTGAGCGCAGTGCTGCTCGACACCGATGACCTCGGGGAGGCCGAGGAGGTTCTCAGCGCGCATTACACAAAAGTGCGATGCAGCGCGCCCGCCGACGCGCCAACGCACACGCGAGTACTGCGCTCCCAGATCGGCCCTCTGATCGTCGACGACATCGAATTCCGCTTCCACCTCAATGTGGAGGCCGACCCCTTCCCGAACATCGTGCTCTGTCGAGTCCACACCGGAGCCATCGCCCAGCAATTCCCGAACGGGCAAGTCGAGATGTGCAAGGCCGGCGAGGTTACCGCGGTCGGCGCACATGCGGGCGTCCCGTTCAGCGCGAGCGTGGTGAAAGCCCGCTACGACGCGGTCACCATCGACCGGTGCTTGTTGAGCCGAATCGCCGGCGGCCCAACAGATCTGGGCGAGGCCGAACGCGTCCACCTGACCAGCACCGTCGCGACCTCTGCGGCCGCCAACATGTACCTGGTCAATGCAATCGACTACGTCTGCCAACGGGTCCTCAACGATCCGCACGCCGCACAAAGTCCCCTGCTAGTGAGCGCAGTCGAGCAGTACCTGGCCTTGATGGTGCTGACTACCTACCCCAACACTGCAGTCCTCGATCCGACGATCGAAGACCGCCACGACACCACGCCGGTGTTACTGCGACGGGCCATCGGCTACATCGACGACCATGCTCACCTCGGCGTCTCGCCGTCGGATGTTGCGGGCGCGGTGTACGTCACGCCGCGGGCTTTGCAGCTGATGTTTCGCAAGCATCGCGACTGCACCCCCACTGAATACCTGCGACGAGTTCGACTGCACCACGCACACCTGGACCTCGTTCGAGGCAACCGGATGTCGACCACGGTGGGCACGATTGCCAACCGCTGGGGATTCGGCCACGTCGGCCGTTTCGCTGTCTACTACCGCCAGAACTATGGCCAGAGCCCGCACGACACGCTCCGGAGCTAAGACGCCGGGTAGGCGTGGATCATCGCGGTCGCGAGCTTCGGCAGGGCATGCGTCAGTTCGTGCTCGCAATCGTGTGCGATGCGATGGGCCGCGGCCAGACTCAGCGTCGGATCGACGTCCAGTTCGGCGTCGGCATGGAGTCGGTGGCCGATCCAGCGCAGCCGCACGCTGTGTACCGACCGCACCCCGTCCCGGCCGGCCAGAGCGGCTTCGGCGGTGTCGACCAGCTCCGGATCGACGCCGTCGATGAGTCGACGGAAGACGTCGCGCACGGCGGTGCGCAACACCGCCAAGATGGCCACCGTGATGACCAGACCGACGATCGGATCGGCGAGCGGAAAGCCCAGCGCGACACCGCCGGCGCCAACGAGCACAGCCAGCGACGTGAACCCGTCGGTGCGGGCGTGCAAGCCGTCGGCGACCAAAGCTGCTGAGCCGATCCGCCTTCCGACTCTGATGCGATAGAGCGCCACCCACTCGTTGCCGATGAAACCGGCCAGCCCGGCGAGAGCGACCCAGGGAAGGTTGTCGATCGGCAGCGGGTGGATGAGACGTTCGATGGCTTCATAGGCGGCGATGATTGCCGACAAGGCGATCATCGCGACGACGAACAGGCCGGCGAGATCCTCGACGCGACCAAATCCGTAGGTGTAGCGACGGGTAGCGGCTTTGGCGCTGAGCGCGAACGCAATCCAGAGCGGGACAGCCGTCAGGGCGTCGGAGAAATTGTGGATGGTATCGGCCGCCAGCGCGATCGAGCCGGAGACGATCACGATGGCGATTTGCGCAACGGCTGTCGCACCGAGCACCAGCAGGCTGACTTTGACCGCACGGATGCCCGCCGCGCTGGATTCCAGTGCGCTGTCCACACTGTCGGCTGAGTCGTGCGAGTGCGGCGCGAAGATCTCGTTGATCGCGCCGCGCAGCCCGCGTGGGTGGTCGTGATGGTGATCGTGGGAGTGCGGATGGCGATGGACTTCGGTATGCGTCATCGCTGAGTAACCTTGTGCTGGTTGTTGTCTCGAGAAATGGCACGCACCGTGTTGTCGCCGCGATGGTGGGCGGGAACGCCAGGCCCGGCGTGCTCGGCGTTGAACACCGCATCCGCGACGAGCTGGCTGACGTGTTCGTTTTCCAGGCTGTAGAAGATCGTGGTGCCTTCGCGGCGGGTGCGCACCAGCCGGGCCATCCGCAGCTTCGCCAGATGCTGCGATACCGACGGCGCGGGTTTACCCACCTGCTCGGTCAATTCAGTGACCGATAACTCGCCGCCCGTCAGCGCCCACAACACTCTGACGCGGGTGGGGTCGGCCAACATTCGGAAGACTTCGACGATCAGATTGACTTCGTCGTCCGGTATCGACGCAGGAATGTCGTTACTTGCGTTCATACGCAGATATTAACCTATGCAGAGATACGGGTGGCCAATGTGGGCTGACCCGGGCCGATCGGCGTGACGGATCAGCTATTAATCGGCGATTTCGCCTGTCGCCTCGAACACCACGCGGCGCCCGATCTCGACCGCGTGGTCGGCGAAGCGTTCGTAGAACCGACCGAGCAGGGTGATGTCGACGGCCGCCGCGACGCCGTGCTTCCACTCGGTGTCCATCAAGACGTTGAACAGCTGCTGGTGGAGCCGGTCCATCGCGTCGTCTTCGCTGCTGATGTCGGCGGCCTTTTGTGAATCCCGGGATAGCACAACACCTTTGGCGCTGTCGCCCAGCTCGACCGCGATCCGGCCCATCTCGGCGAAATGGCCCCGCACTTCGTCGGGTAACACGTGGTTGGGATGGCGCCGCCGGGCGATCTTCGCGACGTGCAAGGCCAGCCCACCCATCCGCTCGGCGTCGGCCACGTTTTGCAGTGAACCCACGACAAGCCGCAGGTCGCCGGCGACGGGTGACTGCAGCGCGAGCAGAACAAAGGCAATTTCCTCCGCTTGAGACTGCATCGCGGCGATCCGATCGTGGTCGGTGATCACCTGCTCGGCCATCGACAGGTCCGCTTCCAGCAATGACCGTGTCGCGCGGTCCATCGCCAAACCGGCGAGACCGCACATGCTGCTGAGAGTGTCAGTCAGCGTCTCAAGCTGCTCCTGGAACGCCGTCCGCATCGCCCTATCCTTAAACCGATGCGACCAAGCGCATCCGCGCCGATGAACTCGTCATGAACCCTATCTTTCCTGATAAGCGCGGTCGTTGCCTTGGAAAGCACAAAGGGCCACCCTAGAGCGCAGGAAGATCCCGTCAGGGGGTGATGATGCCGCGCTCCGGTGTGCTCTCGAAAGCTGTTTCCCACCGCCGGGCCGGTTGTCCGTCGGCGGATTCCCTGGGTCTTCTCGGGTGAATGCGGATGGTAGCCAGGGCCGCGGATGACGAACCAACGACTCGCAACGTCATTCCGGTATCTCAGCGTTCCGAACGAATTCAGGCCCAGCTGTTCGCGAAGTTGTTGCGCCGCGACATCGAAACGATGAAGCGGAAAGTCACCAAGGCCGAGTCAGCGTGGGAAAAGCGGTGTAAGTCCGAAGGTTACATCGAGCCGCCCAAGCGCCTGGTCATAGTGCGGGAACGACTGACCGAAGCCCGTCGGATGCCCAGTGCGCTCAATGCCCGCTTCCCGCGGAGTTAGGCGCGGGCAGAACCTCTCGTCCGACGTTGCGGGCCAACGTCGCTGCCGGAAACCCGACATAGCCAGTCAGGTGGTAGACCACTTCCTCGAGTTCCTCGACGGTCACTCCGTTGCGAACTGCGATCGGGAAGTGGAACTTCAACTCCTCGCCGGCGCGCAGCGCAATGAGCGCCCCGAGCGTGATGAGGCTGCGAGAGCGGCGATCCAACCCGGGCCGGGTCCACAGCGCGCCGAATACATGGTCGAGGCTCAGGTCGCCGAGTTCCCCGGCGAAACCTTCATCACGCATGCTGGTGAGGTCATCCGGAATCAGCCCGGGTAGCAGGTCTTTGAAGACCGCGAGGCCATCGGTCCTGGCGTCGGTCATGGTTTCTCGCCTTTCGATATCAGGGGTTCGCGGGAGCTTTGATAGTCGAGGTAGGAGTCCCAGTCTTCGACACGGCGGCGGAGATCCTCGGTGACCGCGGGGTGCGTCGGGACGAAGAAGCGGTTCTGCAGGATCGCGTCGGCGACCAGCTCGCCGACGTGTCCGGGGTCGAGCAACCCGAATTGATCGCCTGGTGTGCGCAGGGCCGCGCCAGGGCCGAAGGTCGGCACGTTGGACGCGATGTTGGTCAGCACGGGGCCGGGACACAGCAGAGTGACGCCGATGTTTTTGGGGCGCAGATAAAGTGCGAGTCCTTCGCTGATCTGGACGACGGCCGCCTTGCTGGCCGCGTAGGGCATTCGGTCGTAGGAATAGGTGAACAGGCCCGCGAATGACGCGGTGTTGACGATGTGCCCGCTGCCCTGGTCGAGCAGCATCGGTACGAAGGTGGCGTTGCTTCGCACCACCGACATCAGGTTGATGTTGAGGATTCGTTCCCACTCGATAGCTGGAATGTCCTGCGGTAAACCATTAGTCAACACGCCGACGTTGTTGACCACGATGTCGACCTGATCCAACCGCTCCAGCGCGGTGTCTCGGATCCGGTCGAAAGCGATAGGGTCGCCGAGATCAGCGGTGCAGGGCACGACGGTCACGCCTAACTCGCGCAATTCGTCCACGACCGTCGCCAGGCCGCTGGCATTGACGTCGACGGCGACGATGTGAGAACCGCGTCGGGCCAGGGAGTGGGCAATGGCGCGGCCGATTCCACTGGCCGCTCCCGTGACGACGGCGACCTTGCCCACAAGTGTGTCCACGCGTTCTGCCCGTTCACCATCGGCGATGTGTCGGGGCCACGATACGCCGAGGACCGAGAGCTCTCGCCTAGTTGCTGGTGATCAGCGTCCCGGCAAGCCCGTACATCGGGGCGGCCGGGACGGGTTCGAGGCCGAGTTCACCGGCAACCGCGTCGATAGCCCGCTGCGTCGCCTCGAGATCGGCCCGCCGCCCGGGGACGAAGTACGGTCCCACGTAGCGGTCGTAATACCTTTGCGCTTCCTCGCGCGTGAGTCGATCAAGAAACCAGGAGACATAATCGACTGCTCTGCTTGGATTTTCGACTATCAGTCGTAACGCACGTTCATTGGCCCGCGCCAACGCCAGCAGGGCGGGGGTGTCCAGCGGAATGCGGCTGGGGTCGACCACGATACCGACGGTCGGGATCTGGAAGTGATCGCCCACCCAGGCCAGCAGATGGAATCCCTCTTCTTCGGCGACCTGCTCCGGCGACAATGTGCTTCCGACGTATGCGGCGTCGATAGACCCGTCCCGCAGACGCCGCAAGTCCATCTGGTAGTCGCCGGGATGCCGTGCTAGGCATTTCAGGTCATGGTCGGGGTCTAATCCGTGCTGGCGTAGGACGATCCGGGCGAAGGCTCCGGGCGGATCGGAAGGAGCGTGCACGGCCAACCGCCGCCCACGAAGGTCCGCCATGGACTTCACGTCGGCGTTGCCGAGGAACCAGAACAGCGGATGGTCGGTGCTGAAGCTGACCGCGGTCCACTCGATGCCGTCTTTGAGCCGCGACACCAGGGTCCTGCCGAGACCGATCACCGCGCCGCGACGTAGCCGCTCGGCGGGCCAGCTGACCCCGTCGTGAACGGCCACGTGCACGCCTTCGTCCTCGAAGTAACCCTCTTGGTCGGCGACGTGGGCGACCAGCTCCTCGTGCAGGCCCCGCCCAACGTAGGCGAGATCGATTACTTCCACTGCCGCAACCCCTTTCGCGATCTCAATCCATCGCCAAGCCGCCGTTGACCTCCATGCAATGGCCGGTGATGAAACCAGAATCCTCGCCGGCCAAAAACGCGATCGTGTGGGCCACTTCTTCGGGCGTCACCAATCGACCCATCGGGTTGGACGCGCCGAGGCCGCGTATCTCTTGGGGCGTCAGAAGCTTCTCGGCCGTGGCGTCGGCCACCGTCGCCGGCGAAACCAGGTTGGCGGTGATGCCATGGGGCGCCAGCTCCAACGCGACGTAGCGAACGAACTGGTCCATCGCCGCCTTGGCGGTGCCAACGGTGATCATCCCGGCGCGAGGCCGGCGTGACAGTATCGTCGTCATGTAGATCAGTCGGCCAAAGCTACGGGAGATCATCCCCGGCACAACGGCTTTGGTGACGAGGTAGGCGGCATGCAGCTCATGGTCCAGTTTGCCGCCCAGCTGCTCCCAGCTCAGATCAGCGAACGAGGTCACGTCGTAGGGCATCAGCGCGTTGTGCACCAGAACATCGACTTGTCCCCAACGCCGTTCGGTCTCGGAAAACATCGAAGCGACATCGTCGGGATCGGTGACGTCGGCCCGAATCGCCCATGCTTCGCCGCCGGCGGTCTTCACCGTCTCGACCACCTCGTCTGCTTCCTCGGTGCTGGAGCGGTAGTTGACCACTACCCGGAGTCTCCTCTGCGCCAAAAGCAAAGCGGTCGCCGCACCCACACCTCTACTGGCGCCGGTGATCACTGCGACACGATCCATCGCCTCTCCTCCGCGGCTTGCGTTCACGCGGGTCGGGGAATGAAACCCGGCACACCGGTCTGCACCACCGAGTTGAATCGGATATTCGTCGTGATGTGCTCTCGGATCTCGCGCATCGCGTCGTCGGGAAGCGTTGATATCTGGTAGTTCTCTTGAATGCGTTGGGGTTTGGTAGAGGTGGTCAGAAAAGCGGTTCCACGTTGGACCGCCCATGCCAGCGCCACCTGAGCCGGCGACACCTGCATTCGTTGGGCGATAGCGGTAATCACGGGGTCTTCCAGGAGGTTGGGTTGCATGGAATGGCCCAAGGGTGCGAACGCCAGCAGCACGATCCCGTTCTCACGGCAGAATTCGAGCAGCTCCCATTCGGGCAGGTATGGATGCGACTCGACCTGCACGACGGCCGGCTTGATCCGCGCCACCGCGACGAGCTCGCGCAGCTGGTCCAGCGAGATGTCCGATACCCCGATCGCCCCGCAGGCTCCGTCGTCGACGAGCCGCTCGAGAGCCTGCCAGGTCTGATGCAACGTGACGCCGTCGTCGTAGATCACGTTGCCGTGCTTGTCGCGGGGGTCCTGATCGTCGCCGGGCGCGAACGCGTAGGGCGTATGGATCAGGTAGCAGTCGAGGAAGTCGATATGCAGGCGTTCGCAACTTGCTTCGAACGCCGGCCGGACCCGTTCGGGACGATGATTGGTGTTCCACAGCTTCGTCGTGACGAAGATGTCGTCCCGCGCAATCGTTCCCGCGTCGATGACGTCGCGCAGGGCATCACCCACCGCTTGTTCATTCCCGTACCGCTCGGCGCAGTCCAGGTGCCGAAAGCCGACTTCCAGGGCGGTGGTGGTGGACCGCGTGGTTGCCGCGAGATCGGGAATCAACGTGCCGAACCCGACGGCGGGCATCGCACCCGATCCGTTTACGAGCTCGATACGTGAATGGCGGAGCGCTTCGGACGCGGTCATGCGGAGACCTCCGTAAAACACCCCGGCCGAGGTGAGGAACCTCAGATGATGCCACCAAACGGCCCGGCGGCCGGTTGCACCGGCGGAATCTTTACGCAAACGTTCCACACAGAAGCTTCTAATTCTGGGCCTGTTGGGGACAAGCGCACTTGTGGCTGGCTGCGATGAACCATAATCAGGTTGTGGAGCGACGACGTAATGTCCAGGCAACCCTTTCGCCGATGGCCACCCTCAAGCAGTTGCCCGCACTGGTTGTGCTGGAGCGGATTCCGATTCCCGTCTTGGCGATCGCCAATGACGGCGCGCTGGTGTTCGCCAACTCCGCATTCTCGGAAATGGTCGGCCGCGTGCGCGAGGACATCGTTTTGATGAAGTTCGAAGAGATCTTTCACTTGCCACTCACCGAGGAATCGGCAGTATCCGTCGTGCAATCGCTGGCCAACGAGGTCGTCGAATTAGCGCACCAGGATGGGTCAAGTGTGCGGGCGCTGATGAGTAGGTCGGCGCTCATACGAGCTGACGATGATATTGCGCTCGCGACGTTTCAGGACTTGACCGAGCAATTCTGGCTCGACGAGCGTTAGCCGGATACTTCGCCGATCGCCGGGAGTGGCGGCCTTGATCGCCAGCGCAGTACGCCGCTTCAAAAATTGCGCGAAGTAATCGATCTTGTCGGGTTGCACGATTCCGCGAAGCACCGTCGACAATGCTTTCTCGTAGTCGCCGAGTAACACCGCCGGATCGTCCAGCTGGCTGGCCTGACGCATCCCCATGTAGATCGACACCAGCAGGCGTCCGATGTCTTCGGGATCGCCGCGGTCGACGATGTCACCCTCGCGAATGCCGCGTGCGGCGATATCGCCGAGCAACTGGATCCAGCCGCCCAGCAGCCGTTCCTGCAGCTTCTCGGTACGACCCACCGACTCGAGCAGATTGAAGGCCGCTCGAGTGACGTTCTCGGTGATGTCGGCCATCGCGATCAGATACGAGACGTCGATCAGCGTTTCCAGCCCGGAGAGCTTTCGGGTGAGCAATTCCTGCACCGCAGCGCCGGATTTCGCGGTCTGCTCGTCGACGATCGCCAGCGCCAAGGCGTGCTTGGACCGGAAATGGAAATACATCGCGCCCTTGGTCAGCTGCGCTTCGGCCAAAATATCGTCGAGGCCGACGGCGTAATAGGGACGCTGGGCAAACTGGTGCGCCGCGGCACGCAAAATCTGCTCGCGCGTTGAATCCGATCGCTTGTCGCTAATTTCCGTCATTTTTTATCAGATCGTGTTTTTTCAGATCGTTGTCGAGGATAGTGCCTGGCTGTCCGCCAGGAATGGCATTGGCATCCAACGAGATGAGAGTAGCGATTCCATGGCGTGACCGGGGAGAGGACGCGATAATAAATAACCCTGTGCCCGGTGACACCCGTGCCGCATCAGGGTCAGCGCTGCGGCCGGAGTCTCCACCCCCTCGGCGACCAATTGCAGGTCAAAGGCCTCGGCGAGGCCGATAATCGCCCGCACGATGGCCAGATCGCGGCTGCTGGTGCCCAGGTCGCGGACAAACGACGTGTCGATCTTGAGAATGTCCACCGGAAGCGATTTCAGGTGCGACAGCACCGCGTAGCCGGTGCCGAAGTCGTCGATCGCGATCTGCACCCCGACCTCTTTGAGCGCCTCCAGCGTCTTGCGGGTGGTGTCGATGTCGCGGACGACCGCCCGTTCGGTGATCTCCAGGCACACCGAACCGCCGTCGATGCCGAACTCGTCGATAGTCTCGGCCACGCTGCTGACGAAGCCACGGTTGACCAATTCCGCGGGCGAGACGTTAAGCCGCAGCGTGGTGTCCTGTCCGACGCCCCGGGACCGCCAGCGACTGAACTCCGCGAGCGCGGTTCGCATCACCCAACGGCCGAAATCGCCAGCCGAGATTGGCGGATTCGACCACGCCGATGAATGACTCGGGCAACAGCAGCCCCCACGTGGGATGCCGCCACCGGACCAGTGCTTCGACGGCCACGATCGCCCCCGTCCACAGGTCGACCTCGGGCAGGTAGTGCAGCAGCAGCGATTCGTTGTCGATCTCGCCCCGCAGGTGCAGCTCGATGTCGTTGCGGAACAGGCGCTGCAGCGACATGTCGTCGCTGGAGACCGCGACGCTGTTGCCCCCGGCGCGCTTGGCGCTCAAGACGGCCTCGTCCGCGCGATGCAGCAGATCGCTGGTGCTGTCGCGACCCGGCATCCCACCGCAACACCGATGCTGACGGTGCGGGTGATCATGTGGCCGCCGAGCGCCATCCGATCGCGCAGCGCCGCGCACAGCTCTTCGGCGGTCCTCTCCGCGGTTTCCAGCGACATCGACCGTTCTGGCACGACGACGAACTCGTCGCCGCCCAGGCGAGCGGTCATGCTCTTGACGCCGGCTTTCATCCGGAGTTGCTCGGCGAACGTCCGGATGTACCAGTCGCCGGCGGTGTGGCCGAGGTAGTCGTTGATCGACTTCAGCCGGTCGAGGTCGAGGTACAGCACCGGGACCGGACCGGGCTTGCCCGCGGCGAGTCGCTCGGACAGGTGAGCCATCAGTGCGCGGCGGTTGTGCAGGCCGGTCAGGTCGTCGTGCTCGGCCAGGTTGCGCAGCTTCGCCTCGGCCGTGATGCGGGCCTGAAGTTGCGCGAGCAGAGACGCGACCGTCTGGATCGCGTTGAGTTCTTCGGCACGCCACTTCTTCTTCCTGAACTTCACGCAGGTCAGCTGCCCGGTCGTGACGCCGCCGGAGATCAGCGGCGCCGCAACCACCGAGGGCGAGGTGATCTTGGCGGCGTCGGTGCCCCAACGTTCCTGCGCGGCGGCCACCCAGCGCGGGAAGGTCGGATCGGAGGGTTCCGGCCGGATCAACCGTCAGTTTCTTGCCGTGCTCGCACAACGCCAGAACCGGGTCGGCGCTGCTGAAATGTGCGACCGCCGAGGCGTCCGGGACCGAGCTGTCGCGTCGCGGCGGCCATATCGCCACCAACTTCGAGACCCGGATCTTGTGATCGTTGTGGCGCAGGAATGCGCAATCGATATCGAGATGCTCGACCAGTTCGGCGAGTACCTGCTCGTTGACCTCGGCAACAGTCGACGCCGTCGTCTCCATCAATCGGGTGGCGACGCGGGTGACCAGGTTGCGCGGCAACGTCTCCTCCGATTGTGATGCAAATCGGGGTGCCGCGTCGGTTGTCCGCGATAAGTTATTGAGCGTCTGTGGAATTCGGTTTCGAAGTCGGGGCGCAGCAGTGCGCAACTATATACGCCCACTATGCACACTGCCCGACCAAACCGGTTAGTCGACCTTACTGACCGGTTAAATAAATTGCTTGATTTAACTCGGACGCGGGTGTTCACTGGGTCGGTGACCGCAGCCAGAGTCCTGCGCAACGATCGATCGACGGGAACGCGGGAAGCGATCTTGTCCGCCGCCGAGCGGTTGTTCGCCGAGCGTGGCATGTACGCGGTGTCCAACCGCCAGATCAGCGAGGCCGCCGGCCAGGGCAACAACGCCGCAGCGTGCTATCACTTCGGCACCAGGACCGACCTGCTGCGGGCGATCGAGAGCAAACACCGGGTGCCGATCGAGGAATTCGCGGGCAGCTATTGGCCGACGTCGCGCATTCGACCGAACTCCGGGACTGGGTGGGCATTTTGGTGCGCCCGCTCACCGATCACCTTGACGGCGCTGGGCAACCCGAGTTGGTATGCGCGATTCGCCGCTCAGGCGATGGCCGACCCCACCTATCGGCAGGTGGTCACCAAGGACGCCCTCGGGTCGACGGAGCTTGGTGCGGGCCATCGATGGCATCAATCGGTGCCTGCCCGACCTGCCCAAGCGGGTCCGCTTCGAGCGAATGGTGATGGCCCGCAACCTACTGATGCACACCTGCGCCGAACACGAAGGCGAGCTCGCCGAGCACGGACCGCGGTCGCGCTCCAGTTGGCCGATCGCGGCCGAGGGACTGATCGACGCGATCGTCGGCCTGTGGCGGGCGCCGGTCCACCGTACGCAGGCCTCGCTACCGCACTGACACTTCGAGAAGGAGCGCTTCCGTGGCCACCCAGATCCCGGACTATCCGATGGCCCGGGCGGCCGGTTGCCCGCTGGCTCCCGCGCCAATTGCATTGGAGCTCAACGCCGTCAAGCAGCTGAGCCAGGTGCGGATTTGGGATGGCAGCACGCCGTGGCTGATCACTGGCTACGAAGCGATCCGCTCGTTGTTCACCGATTCCCGGGCCAGCGTCGACGATCGCAAGCCGGGCTACCCGCACTGGAACGAGGGCATGCTGGCCACCGTCGACAAGCGGCCGCGGTCGGTATTCACCTCAGATGCCGAGGAGCACACCAGGTTTCGGCGCATGCTGTCCAAGCCGTTCACCTTCAAGCGGGTCGAGGGCTTGCGTCCGGCCGTCCAGAAGATCACCGACGATCACATCGAGGCGATCCTGGCGGGTCCGCAGCCGGCCGACCTGGTCGACACGCTGGCGCTGCCGGTCCCGTCGCTGGTGATCAGTCAGCTTCTGGGCGTGCCGTATTCGGATGCGGAGTTCTTCCAGCAGCAGGCCAGCCGGGGGATGGGCCGCTACGCGAGCGCCGAGGAGTCGGCCGAAGGTGCGACCGAGCTGGCGCGCTACATCGCCAAGCTGGTCCGCGCCAGAATGGAAAGCCCGACCGAAGACCTGGTGGGCGATCTCGCCGAGCGGGTCAACGCCGAAGAGCTCAGTGTCCGGGAGGCGGCCCAGTTGGCCACCGGCGTCCTGATCGCCGGCCACGAGACCACCGCCAACATGATCAGCCTGGCGATCGTGGCGCTGCTGGAGCACCCAGACCAGTTGGCGCTGTTGCGCGACACCGACGATCCGAAGGCGATCGCCACCGCCGTGGAAGAACTGATGCGCTACCTCAGCATCATTCAGACCGGGCAGCGGCGCATCGCGACTGAGGACATCGAGATCGGCGACGAGGTGATCCGGGCCGGCGAGGGCATCATCCTCGACGTGCCACCGGCGAACTGGGACGAGCGGCGCTACGCCAACCCGGACCAATTGGACCTGCAGCGCGAGGACAACGCGCATGTCGGCTTCGGCTACGGGCGGCACCAATGCGTCGGGCAGCAGCTGGCCCGGATGGAGCTACAGATCGTGCTGCACACGCTGTTTCGCCGCATCCCGACTCTGCAGCTGGCGGTCCCACTGGTGGAGTTGCCGTTCAAACACGACGCGTTGGCGTACGGGATTTACGAGCTGCCCGTCACATGGTGAATCGCGGCGATCTCACGTCTGGCCGTGCCCGACTTATCGGGCCGGCTGGCGGTGGTCACCGGCGCCAACAGCGGCTTGGGATTCGGCCTGGCCCGCCGGTTGGCGATGGCAGGCGCCGACGTCGTGCTGGCGATCCGCAACCGGGCCAAGGGCGAGGCGGCCGTCGCCCAGATCCGCGCCGACGTCCCGCACGCCAAGCTGGCGACCAGACAGCTCGACCTCGCGTCGTTGAAAAGTGTTGCGGCCCTGGGTCAAGAGCTGGTCGCCGAAGGTCGGCCGGTCGACGTGCTGATCAACAACGCCGGTGTGATGACGCCGCCGAAGCGCGAGCAGACCGACGACGGATTCGAGTTGCAATTCGGCGCCAACCATCTCGGCCACTTCGCGTTGACTTCTCACCTGCTGCCGTTGTTGCGCGCCGCGCCGTCCGCGCGCGTCGTGACGGTCAGCAGCCTGGCCGCCAACCAGCGCAACGTCGACTTCGGCGACGCCAATGCCGAGCACGGCTATAAGCCGATGAGCTCCTACGGGATCGCGAAACTGGCCCAACTGATGTTCGCGGTCGAGTTGAATCGCCGCAGCCTTGCCGGCGGCTGGGGCCTGCTGTCCAACGCCGCGCACCCGGGGCTGAGCAAGACGAACCTGCTCAGCGGCGCATCGTATGGCGCGGGCAAACCGACACTGTCGGCCCGTCTGGCCCGCCTGTCGTGGAATCTGCTGCCGTTCATGTGGCTGGACGTCGACGAAGGCATCAAGCCGACGCTGTATGCCGCCGTGTCGCCGGACGCCACAGGGTGGCGTCGTACTACGGCCCGCGCGGCTTCTACGAAACCACCCGGGGCGGCGTCACTTTCGCTCACATGCCCGCGGTCGGCGCGCAGCCTCGACGACGCCGACCGGGTGTGGCGGCTCTCCGAACAACTCACCGGGGTCACCTATCCGCCCTGACCCGCCCTGATCCTCTCCGACCACATCAATGAGGAAGTGGTAGCCATGGCCTTCGTCGGACGCACTGACGTCAAAGATCCCGGTGCGCAGCAGCACCAGTGGGAGAGGCTGGCGCAGCGGCGCGAACGGCTGTACGCCGAGGACGCGCAATTCCGCGACGCCCGACCGGATGACGCGGTCGCCGAGTCGGTGCGCCGGCCGGGCCTGCGGATCGCCGAGGCGATGGCGACCGCGATGACCGGATACGCCGACCGGCCCGCGCTGGGCCAGCGGGCCCGCGAAGTGATCACCGATCCCGGCCAGTGGACGTGCGTCGCTGCAATTACTGCCGCGCTTCGAGACGGTCAGCTACGGAGATCTGTGGTCGCGGATCCAGGCGGTGGCAGCCGACTGGCATCACCACGACGAACACCCGCTGCGGCCAGGGGATTTCGTGTGTGTGCTGGGCTTCGCCAGCATCGACTACACCGCCGCCAAGTTGGCGTGCGTCCACCTCGGCGCGGTGGTGGTACCGCTGCAGACCAGCGCGCCGGCGGCACAGCATGCGCCGATCCTGTCCGAGACGCAGCCGCGAATCCTGGCTGTCGGCATCGACTACCTGATGACCGCGGTCGATGCGGCACTGGAAGGTACTGCGCCGCAGCGTCTTATCGTCTTCGATTACGAGCCCCGCGACGATGCCCAGCGGGCGACGTACGATGCCGCGCGAGAACGGTTGGCCGGCGCCTCGCTGAGCGTGGAAACTCTCGACCGAGGTGGTCGAACGGGGTGCGGGGCTGTCACCGGCCCCGCTGTTCGTCGCCGCCGACGGCGAGGATCCGCTGGCCTGGGTGTTCTACACCTCGGGGACCACCGGGACGCCGAAAGGCGCGATGTTCACCGAAAGCCTCTGCATCGGAACATGGCTCGCGCAGTCCGACCAGCCGGTGATCACGCTGAGCTACATGCCGATGAGCCATCTGATCGGCTACGGCTACGTGATCATGACGCTGGCCAACGGTGGAACCAGCTACTTCGCCGGCAAGAGTGACCTGTCGACGCTGTTCGACGATCTGGCCATGGCGCGGCCCACCACCTTGAGCCTGGTGCCGCGGGTGTGCGAGATGTTCTTCCACCAGTACCTGAGCGAGCTGGACCGGCGGACCCTCGCCGGTGCCGATGCAGGCGTCGGCGACGAAATCACCACGGCCATGCGGGAACAGCTGCTGGGCGGACGCGTCCTGGCGGTGGGATGCGGTTCGGCCGCCTTGTCGCCGGAGATCAAGGACTTCATGGAGACGGTGCTCGACCAGCACCTGATGATCGGCTACTCGTCAACCGAGATCGCGGGCGGCATGATCGTCGCCGACGAGCATGTGCTGCGTCCCCCGGTGGTCGACTACAAGCTGCTCGACGTTCCGGAGCTGGGCTACTTCAACACCGACAAGCCTTATCCGCGAGGCGAGTTGGCGGTCAAGTCATCTCGCTTCATGGCGGGCTATTACAAACGTCCCGACCTGACCCGCCAGATGTTTGACGACGACGGCTACTACAAAACCGGCGACATCATGGCCGAAGTCGGAACCGACCAATTGCGCTTCGTCGACCGGCGCAACAACGTCATCAAGCTCTCGCAGGGCGAGTTCGTCGCGGTAGCGCGGCTCGAAGCGCTGTATGCCACCAGCCCGTTGGTCAAGCAGATCTACGTCTACGGCAGCAGCGAGCGGTCATTTTTGCTGGCGGTGGTCGTGCCCACCGACGCCGCGTCCGACCGCGTCGCGATCGCCGAGTCGTTGGTAAAGGTCGCGCGCGATCACCACCTCAACGGTTACGAGATTCCCGCGCGATTTCCTGCTGGAGAGCGAGCCGTTCAGCCTTGAGAACGGGCTGCTCTCGGGCGTCGGAAAGTTCCTGCGGCCCAAGCTCAAAGACCGCTACGGCCCGGCGTTGGAGAAGCTGTACGCCAAGATGGCCGACGACCAGATCATCGAGTTGCGTGCGCTGCGCGCCGGTGGCGCCGATCAGCCGGTGCTGGCGACCGTGGTCCGCGCGGTGCAGGCCACGCTCGGCGTATCGGCGGGCGACATCGACCCGCAGGCCAGATTCGTCGACCTCGGTGGCGATTCGCTGTCCGCGCTGAGCTTTTCGCGGCTACTCGCCGACATCTTCGGGGTCGAGGTGCCGGTCGGGGTGATGGTGGACCCGACTGGCGACCTGCTAGCGGTGGCCAAACACATCGAGCGGCACCGTGACTCGGATGTGCCACATGCGACCTTCGCATCGGTGCACGGCGCCGATAGCGTCGAGGTACGCGCCGACGATCTGACCTTGGACAAGTTCCTCCCCGCAGATCTGCTCGACGGCCGCCGCGTCGTTGCCACGCCCCGACGGCGAGGTGCGAACCGTATTGCTCACCGGTGCCACCGGATTCCTCGGTCGCTTCGTCGGCCTGGAATGGCTGCAGCGACTGGCCGACTCGGGCGGCACGCTGATCTGCCTGGCCCGCGGCGCCGATGCCGGTCAGGCGCGGGCGCGCATCGAGGCCGTGCTGGCGTCTGATGCCCAGTTGCTCGAGCGGTTCCAGACGCTGGCCGATGGTCATCTCGAGGTGCTCGACGGTGACATCGGCGAGCCCGAGCTGGGGCTGGACGGGTCGACCTGGCAGCGGCTCGCCGAGACGGTCGATCTGGTCGTGCATCCGGCGGCGCATGTCAATCATCTGCTGCCGTATCGCCAACTGTTCGGTCCGAATGTGGTTGGCACGGCGGAGGTTATCCGCTTGGCGATCACGTCCAAGCTCAAGGCGGTGCACTACGTTTCGACGATGGGCGTGACCGCGGTCGCCGACCACATCGTCGATGAGGCGACCGATATCCGCCAGTCGGTGCCGGCCTGCACGATCAACGACGGCTATGCCAACGGATATGGGATCAGCAAGTGGGCCGGCGAGGTCCTGATGCGACGGGTGCACGACCTGTGCGCGCTGCCCGTCACGGTCTTCCGGCCGGGCATGATCCTGGCCGACAGCCGCTACGCGGGTCAGCTCAACGCCCCGGACATCTTCACCCGGCTGTTGTTCAGCCTGGTCGCCACGGGCATCGCGCCCCGCTCGTTTTACCAGGGCGGCGGCCGCCCGCATTACGAGGGCCTGCCGGTCGATTTCCTCGCTGCCGCGATCGCCGCTGTCGGCCCACATCAGGACGGCGGCTTCGCCACCTACAACACCACCAACCCGCACGACGACGGCGTCTCGCTGGACACCTTCGTCGGCTGGATCACCGAGGCAGGCCACCCGATGCAGCGGATCGACGACTACGCCGACTGGGTGGATCGATTCGAGACGGCGATGCGGGGACTGCCGGAAACCCAACGTCACCGCTCGGTACTGGCGGTGCTGGATATCTTACCGCCGACCGGCCGTTTCCGTCGCGGGCTCGACGGTGCCGGGCGCGCATTTCGCGGCCGCGGTGGAGAAATCGCGGCTCTCTATACCGCACGTGTCCAAAGAGCTAATCTGCAAATACCTGACGGATCTGAAACTGATTGGTGCGCTGCAATAATGACCCAAGCCAATACGCTCTACCCGGCCGGCGGCTTCGGTGCGCCGAAGAACCGGCACGGCCAAGCTCATGGAAACGTCGGCCTCCCGGCGGGCACCGAAGTGTTCTCCGCCGATACCCACATCTCGCTGGCCGCCGACATCTTCTACGAGCGGCTGCCGGACGACCTCAAGGACGCCGCCCCGCGGATCTGGTACGAAGACGGCGCCTACCAGATCGGCCATCAAGGGCAGTCATATCTGCCGGACGTCTTCAGTGCGGTGCTGATGCAGTACGACGACTTGGCCGGGGCGGCGACCAACAACATCGAAGCGCGGATACGGGAACTCCGCGAAGACGGAGTGGACCGCGAACTCGCCTTCCCCAACGCCCTGCTGGCCATGTTCGGTTTTCCCGACAAGCCGATGCGCGAGCGGGTGTTTCGCATCTACAACGAGTACCTCGCCGATCTGCAGGAACGCTCAGATGGCCACTTCCTCGGGGTCGGCCTGATCAACTGGTGGGATCCAAAAGGCGCCCAGCGCACCCTCGCCGAACTGAAATCGCTTGGCCTCAAGACGTTTCTGCTGCCGCTGAACCCGGGCAGCGGCGACGACGGAGTCATGATGGACTACGCGTGCAGCGCGATGCGACCGGTCTGGGACACGATCGAGGAATCAGGCCTGCCGGTCACCCATCACATCGGTGAGACGCCACCGAAAGCACCCTGCGAGGTGAACAACGTCGCGGTCGCGATGATGGTGAACATCGACGGCTTCCGGGAAATGTTCTCCAAGTACATCTTTGGCGGCATCCTCGACCGGCACCCGAGCCTGCGGATCGGTTGGTTCGAGGGTGGTATCGCGTGGATACCGCCTGCCCTGCAGGACGCCGAGCATGTGCTGGCGTCCTACCAGCACATGCTGGATCACCCGCTGGAACATGATATTCGCTACTACTGGCACACCCACATGAGTGCCTCGTTCATCGTCGATCCGCTCGGCTTGAAGCTGATCGAGGAAATCGGGGTGGACAAGGTGATGTGGTCCAGCGACTACCCACACAACGAAAGCAGCTACGGCTATTCGGAGAAATCGTTGGCCGCGGTCGTCGACGCCGTCGGGCCGGACAGTGCGGCCAAAATCGTGAGTGGCAACATCAAGAAGTTCCTGGGCATCTGAGATGACAGCATCCTCCGGCGTGCAGAGCTTCGTCATTCCCGAAGAGCCGGACTGCGCGCGGATGCACCGCGACATCAGCGCCCGGCTGCGCAGCGCGATGGCCGACCACGGCGTTGACGCACTGATCCTGCTGATGAACGACAATGTGGTCTACTCCACGGGCGCGAGCTGGCCGGTGCTGGACGCCGGACTGTCACACGTCGAGCGTCCGGTCGCGATCGTGCTGGCTGATGACCCGCACCCGCATCTGTTCCTCCCCTTCCGCAGCGGTGCCGCATCGGAATCCCAAGTGCCGCAGGATCATCTGCACGATGCCGCTCTACCTCGAATTGGACGAGGGCGTCGAGCAGTTCGCGCGGGTGATCGCGGAGTTGATTCCACCCGGGGCCGCCGTCGCGGTCGACGAGATGACCGGGGCGATGCGCCGCGCCGCCGACCGGATCTTCCCCGGCGGCCCGCCGTCGGAGGCCGCCGTCGTGATCGGAGCGTCCAACCTCGTCAAGACACCGGATCAGGTTGCCTGTCTACGCAAGGCCAGTCGTATCACCGAACGCGCGATGGTCGACGTCCAAGCAACAGCTCGCGCCCGGTCTGCGGCAGACCGATCTGTCGGCCAAGTTGGTACGGCGCGCGTTCGAATTGGGCGCGACCGCCAACATGCTCGAAGCGATCTGGCAGGTGATGCCGCGCTCGCGCGCCGAGGGAGTCTGGACGACACACGGCGACCTTGCGCTGCCACTGCTGACCAACGAACGTGAACTGGCCAGAGGTGACGTGCTCTGGACCGACGTCAGCATCAGCTACGCCGGATACTGCTCCGACTTCGGCCGCACCTGGATCGTCGGGGACCAGCCGTCGGCGCGGCAGCAGGCTCAGTACGAGCAGTGGCAGCACATTCTCGACGCGGTACTCACAGTCACCAAAGCCGGTGCCACGTCGGGTGATCTGGCCCGCGCGGCGATCGCCGCCAACGGCGGGATCAAGCCGTGGCTGCCGCACTTCTACCTCGGACACGGCATCGGCATCTATCCCGCCGAGCCGCCGATGATCGGTACCGATCTGGGGCAGGAGTTCGACGACAATTTCGTCTTCCCGGTCGGGATGACACTGGTGCTGGAGCCGGTGGTGTGGGAAGACGGCACCGGCGGCTACCGCAGTGAGGAGATCGTGGTCATCACCGAGGACGGCTGTGTCCGGATCACCGACTACCCGTATACGCCTTATGGCGAACTGACGTTTCGCCCGACGACCGGGACCTTCGGTTCGGCCGTCGGCAACGCGCGCTGGACCAGATGGAAGCGCACGACATCGACGTCCTGGTGCTGGGCCGCCAGGCCAACGTCCGCTACGTGACCGGCGCGCCGCAGTTGTGGATCGGCGGGACCCGGCCGTTCGGCCCGGTCTGTGTGATGCTGCGCGGCAGCGGCGAGATCTTCCTGATGAGCACCGACGACGAGGGAGTCCCGGAGGAGATCGGCCGCGACCGGCTCTACGGTCTGGCCTGGAATCCGATGACGCTCATCGACGTGCTGAAGAACATCGACGGGTCGTCGGCCGCCAAGCGGGTCGGAACCGATGCGATCACACCAACTTTCGCCACCCTGCTGCCGATGGCATTCCCGAATGCCGAATTCGTCGACGGCGAACTGCCGATGCTCGCCGCCCGCCGGACCAAGACCGCCGACGAGGTCGCCGCGATGTCCACTGCGGTGCGGGTCGCCGAGGCCGGGGTCGCCGCGGCCGTCGCGGAGCTGCGGCCCGGGCTGACCGAGCAGACGCTGACCGCCGCGGTGTTGGAGGCGATGGCGGCCGGCGGTGTGAGCACCCCGGCCACCCAGGACGCGGCGTGGGTGACCTCGCGCGACCATCCGTGGCGACGCGCTCACCCTGGCGGCGAGGTGCGTTCCGGTGACCTGATCGCGTTCAGCGCCGGGGCACTGGCCGACGGCTACGTCGCCGAAGTCGCCCGGACCTGGCCGGTGGGCGAGACCACCGATGCGACTCGCAAGCTGTATCAACGCTCGAACAAGTTGTGGGACAGGCTGATTGCGGCGTGCCGGCCCGGGGTTCGGGCCGGCGATCTGCTTGCCGCCTACGATGCGGCCGGCGAGCCGGCACCGCCGATGGCGGTCGCGCACGGGCTGGGGCTCGGCTTCGACCCGCCGGTGATCTCCCGACAGTTGCCGGACACCGCCGACGCCGAGCGGCTGGATGCCGGGATGGTGCTGGCGCTTACCGGCTACGTGTGGCAGGAGGGTGTTGGTGGCGTGCTGCGTCGCGACACCGTCGTCATCGCCGACGACGGGCCGCAGGTGCTCACCGCCAGCCCGTCATGGGCTTAGCGCACGATCCAGGATCTCGCCGAATCGCTTTGTCTCCCATAGATTCAGCGCGTTGGTCAGCATCTGCAGCGGCGCCCGCACGCTCTCGTCGTCCTTGATGCCGGGGTCCTTCCGGGTCAGCGCCGTGGGCCTGGTCGCCGAAACGCTTGCCGATCAGCGCAGGGATGTCGAGCAGCCAGGCGACCGTCATGATCCCGACGTAGAGCATGACCTGGCGGCTCAGTTCGCTGACGCGAAGATCCGGCCCGCCGCAGCGTCTCACCTCCGAGGCGAACACGTCGAGCAGCTCGTCGAGGTGGTGATCCCACAGGTCGGTTTCGGCGCCTGACATCGCTCCCCACAGCGCCATCGCGACGTTCATCTGGCCGACGCAGCCCCAGTCCATCAGTCCGCAGTGCAGTGCGTCGCCGGTGTCGCGCCAGAACCAAGCATTGTCGACGTTGGCGTTCCAGTGGCACAGCGCGATGTAATCCGGCTGGCCGGCGAGATAGTCCCACACCGCCGCTCATGGTGCAGGAATCGCGGCGCCTCGTCGCGCAGGCGCGAAATGAACTGCGGTGAAGCGACGTTGGCGGGCAGTAGCCCCGGGCTGGTCGTGGCGAAGTCGGCGAGCCGGTCGAGCCGACGGGCCAGCTTCTCCGGGCTGATCGGTGCCCGTTCGCCGACCTGCGCCGCCTGCATGTCGACCGGGAACTGATCGCCGAGCGAGTATGCGGCCGGATCGGTGACCGCCGACAAGTCGGCCGAGCGCCGTCAGCAGCGCGCGGTAGTGCGCCACCGGCTCGGGCATCTCGTAGTCGAGGCACTTGTGGTACTGGCGTTCGATGCCGTTGGCGCCGAGTCTGAATTCGCTCCGAGATCAGCAGCCCGGTGCCCGTACTCGCGGTGGTAGTCGGCGAACTGAGTGGCCGGCACGGTGATCGGGAATCCCGGTTCGCGTGACAGTGACGCGAAGAGGACCTCGGATTCCATCTGCGTCTTGCCACGGTCGCGGATGGGGTCGTCGAAGTCGCGGGAGAACTTCACGAACAGATCGCAGTGGGCGCCGGCGACAGGGTTGTCGTACTCGACGCGCAGCAGCACTTTGCGGCCGGTGCTGCCGCCCGGGACCTCGTCGAACGCGACGATCCGGGTGACAGCGTTCACCGGTACCGTAGGCGCGAAATGCGTCGGTGAGAAACGCTGTGCCACCGGCACGCAACGCCGCGGGATCGGCGGGCATCGGCAGACCGACGTGGTCGCCGGTGACCCATCGATCCGCGGACATCACCAGGTCTGTTCGGCGGCGCGCACCAGCATGTGGTTGACCGCCACCCTGCGGTTGCGGGTGACGACATACAACACGGCGTCGGCGATGTCCTCGGAGGCCAGCTTGACCATGTCGGCGGTCTGGCGGTCGAAGGCCGCCCGCGCGTCGGCGGGCAGGTGGTCGCTGATCTCGGTGTCGACGGTGCCGGGCCCCACCACGCCGACCCGGACCCGCTTGCCGATCAGCTCCTGGCGGATCCCCTCGCTGAACGCGTTCACGCCGAACTTCGTCAGCGAATAGACGGCGGTGTTCGGGCCGGGCCACCCAACCCGCGGTGGAACTGATCGTGACCAGGTCGGCGACACCGCGTGGCGAGTCCGCGGCCGCGTCGATCAGGTGGGGGATCGCGGCGCGGGTCACGTACAGGACACCCTGGATGTTGACCCGCACCAGGTCGTCCCAATCCTGCAGTGGCGCTTCGGAAGCCGGCGACATCCGCATCAGCCCGGCGTTGTTCACCACGGTGTCCAGCCGGCCCAGCTCGTCGACGGTGCGTTGCACCGCCGCGGCGACCTGGTCGGCGTCGGTGACGTCGGCGGGTACCGCCAGTGCCGTGCCGCCGGCCGATTCGATCTCGGCCTTCAGTTGATCCAGCCGATCGGCGCGGCGGGCGAGCAGCGCGACGGCAGCGCCTTCGGCCGCCAGCGCGCGGGCCGTCGCGGCGCCGATGCCGCTGCTGGCGCCGGTGACCAGCGCGGCGGTGCCGGCTAGCGTGGTGGTCATCGGTCCCTCCATCGCGTGGGCACTCAAGATCTCGTTAAGAACATAGTCGTTGTGCTCGCCGAGATCGGGAGCGCCGCGTTCGATCTCGGCCTCCGCAGACTGACATCCGCCATGGCGCAGCCAGTACCGGCCGCTGCCCCTCGCGGTGATCGCTGACGAAGCGATACAGTTCGCGTTCCCACAGCAGCGGGTCGCTGATGATGTCGAGGGCGGTGGCGCTTTTGGCTGGCCGGCACACCGGCCGCCCTGAGCTGCTGCGCGAACTCCGCGGCATCGCGGTCTCGGGTCAACTCCGCGAGGGCAAGATCGAGTGCGTCGGTATGAGTGAGCCGGCCAGACAGCGTGGCGTACCGTGGGTCGTCGGCCAGCGCGTCGGCCCCGAGGACCTGACACAGCTGACGCCACTGCGACTCCTCGGCCACGGCAATGCTGATCCAGTCGCCGCCCGTGCACGGGTAGCAGTTGTGTGGCGCCATGTCGGCATGCCGGTTTCCGTCCGGCAGCAGGGGCGTTCCGGTCAGTTCTTGGGCGAGTAGGCAATCGCCGATCATCGACGACAGCGTCTCCACGGCGGACACGTCGACGAATTGGCCCTCGCCGGTCAGGTCGCGATGCAACAGCGCGGCGACAGCGGCGAACGCGGCCGCAGCCCCGACGGTGGAGTCGCCGTAACGCATGCTGGTGCCCAGCGGCGGCCCGCCCGGGTAGCCGACCAGCGACGCCACGCCGGCCAAGGCGGCGAAGCATGGAGCGTAGCCGGTCTGATAACCCAGCGGCCCGTCGTTGCCCCACATCTTGATCGACACCGAGATGATGTCGTGCTTGACGCCTTTCAGTTGCTCGTAGCCAAGGCCCATCCGTTCCATCGCGCCGGGCCGAAGATTGTTGATGACGATGTCGCTGTGCGAGATCAGCTCGCGGAGCCGGTCGATGTCCGCGGTGGACTTGAGGTCCAGCTCCACGCTGAGCACTTCGGGGTTGATGCTGAGGAAGAAGGGAGCGTGGTTGATGTCGGTGCCGCCGTAGGCGCGCATCTCGTCGGGATGGGTAGAGCTTTCGACCTTGATCACCTCGGCGCCCAGGAACGCCAGCAGCTTGCCGGCGTAGGGGCCGGCCCAGACTTTGGTGAGCTCGACGACGCGCACTCCCTCCAGCGGACCGCCGCGCGCACTCTGGGCGGTTTGAGTTGAGCGCGGGCGGCTTTCGCCGCCGGACGCGGCCCCGGGGCGCCGTCGAGGATGGCGGAGGTGTGCTGGCCCAGCCCGGGTGCCGCGCTGGTGATCTGTGCCGGTGATGCACTCAGCAGGTAGGGGACACCGGGATACGCGGCGGTGCCCAACACCGGATGAGTCACGTCACGAAAGAAACCGCGGTGACGGTACTGAGGTGAGTTCTTCAGCTCCGCGGCGCCCGTGACCGGCACCAGCGGGACACCCAGCCGCTGCGCCTCTTCGGAGACCGTGTCTTTGGCCAGACCGCGAACCCATTCGGCGAAACTCCGTTGAAAACGCTTTACCTTCTCAGGGGTGACCGAGAACTCCAGCCAGTCGTCCTCGAACTCGTCCAGCCAGTCCGGTTGGCCCATCAGCGTTTTCAGACCCGTCCAGTGGCTGCCGCTGGTCATGTACAGATAGACGAATCCGTCCGCGCAGGCGAAGAAGGAGGCGGGGCCTTGCTGGTCGTAGTCGTCGCGGGTGTTCTCCGGCGAGATCTCGCCGGTGATGAAGCGGCCCAGCACGCAGTCGGCGCGCGACGCCAGCACCGCGTGCGCGGACACGTCGATGAATTCGCCGGCGCCGCTGTGTAGATGCCGGAACAACGACGCGGCGACGCACAGCGCCGCGTCCAGTCCGGCTTCGTAGTCGGCCAGGAATCGACCGGGGCCCTTCAGCGGCGGCTTGGTCGGGTCGGCATGGCTGGGCGTGTGGAAGCCCCATCCGCTGCTGTGAAAGACGTTGAAGCTCTTGGCGTTGTGCAGTTCCGGCGGCGCGTCGATGCCGTACGGGGTGACCGAGCAGAACACCACGGTCGGGTGGTGGCGGGCGAGTTCGCGCACCGACAGCTCGCCGATGACGGCGTCGGATGTGGCGATGAGCTGATGCAGCAACTCGGGCCGGGCGTCGACGTCGAGCTCGACCGAGCGCTTGTTGGTATTCAGATAGGCGAATACCGCGCTGCGTTCCGGCCCGCCGCCGTCGCCGACGAGCGGGGCCATCGCCCGGGTGGGGCTACCACCCGGGCGTTCGACCTTGATCACCTCGGCGCCGAAGTCCGCGAGCAGTTTCCCGCAATACTCTCCGGCAACCGATTCGGCCAGCTCGACGATTCGGATACCAGTTAACGCCGACATGAAACGTCAGGGCTTGGCGCGGCCCGAGCGGCTCAGCCGCCACTCGGGCGGGAAGTTCAGGTCGTTGTCCTTCACCACGTTGTTGAGGCCCTTCTCGAAGGTGCCTCCGGTGAGGTCGACTCGTTGTCCTCGGTCGTTCTGGATCATCGGCAGCATGCCCTCGACCATGCCGGTCAGCAGGCTGCCGAAGTACTCACCCTTGTGCTGCTTGTACAGCTCCAGGAAGGTCTTCTGCACCGCGACCGTGTCGGTCGGGCGGGACCGCGAGCACGCCATCGCGTACTTCTCGCGTCTCGGCTTCCAGCTTGTCGCGCGGCACCACGCTGTTGACGAAGCCGCAGTCGTACATTTCCTTGGCGCTGAAAGGCCTTCCGGTGAACAGCATTTCGGAGAATTTGCGCAGGCCCATCGTCTCGGCCCACCACCACAGCCGCGGTCCCCAGCCGACGTAACGGAAAGCCGGGTGCCCGAACAGTGCGTCGTCGGAGGAGATCACCAGGTCCGCGTCGCCGGCCTGGTAGAAGTGCCAGCCGTAGCAGTAGCCCTTGGCCTCGATGATGCTGATCTTGCGAAGCTCCTGCAGCGGGCGGTTTCCGGCGCGGGCCTTGGCGTAGAAGTCGGTGACGGTGGACAGGTAGCGGTACGAGCCCCCTGGCGGGTACTTGACGTCGTCGTCGTTGATCGCGAGCTCGTGCAGCAGCGGCAGGCCGGGGTTCTCCAGCATCGGGCGCTGCTCGGGCAGGTCGCCACCGCTGCCGAAATCCTGACCCTCACCGCGGATCACGACGACCTTGACGTCGTCGTCGACGTTGCACTTGTGGATCAGGTCGGCGTAGTTCTGCCGCATGCCCAGGCTGGTCGCGTTCTGCGCCTCGGGACGGTCGAAGGTGATGTAGGCGATGCGGTTCTTCTTGTCCTTCTCGAACTTGATGTACTGCTCGGCTTCTTTTTTCATCTTTTCGTAGTCGTACTCAGGCATGAGTCATCTCCAATGTTGGTTATTGATTATTTGAGTAAGCTGCCCGCATCAACGGGAAGCGAAACGCCTGTGATGTAACGAGATTCATCAGAGGCGAGGAACAATACGGCGTTGCTGATATCAACCGGCTCCACCCAGGGCACCGGCAGGGTGTGCATCATCTGCGAGATCGGGGCGAAGTCCTCCGGTCCTGGATTTTCCTTGTGCGGTGCGAACAGGCGAAACGTGTTGTCGTTCATCACCATCGTGGTGGCGACCTGGGTGGGCAGCACCGAGTTGACCCGGATCATGTGCTGCCCGAGCTCGACGGCGAACGTGCGCATCAGCCCGATGACGCCGTGCTTGGCGGCGATGTAGTGCCCGGTGTTGGGATAGGCCTTGCGTCCGCCGACGGAGCTGGTGAGCACGATCGACCCGCCCTGGCCGCCGGAAAGAATATGCGGGACACCCGCTTTCACGGTGTGCCAGACGCCGCTCAGGTTGATGTCGATCATGTCTTGCCAGACGTTTTCGCGAATCTTGTGCAGCGGCCTGCCGTCGGTGCCCACGCCGGCATTGGCGACGATGATGTCGAGTCGGCCGAGTTGTTCGACGCCGCTGTCGACAGCGGCCTTGAGCCCGTCGTAGTCGCGCACATCGACCTGTGCGGACACGATGCGCCGGTCGAGATCCTTGACCAGGTCGGCGGTCTCGGCCAGGTCCTCGGGCGTCGAATGCGGGTAGGCCAGGTTGTCGATGGGCCCGCAGACATCGATGGCGATGATGTCGGCACCCTCTTGAGCCAGTCGAACGGCGTGACTGCGGCCCTGCCCCCGCGCCGCCCCACTGATGAACGCGACCTTGCCCTCCACGCGACCGCTCATGACGTCGACGCCGGCATGGTCTCCCATCCCCGCACCGTCGAGGTCGGGCTGAGCTTGGCTCGGGTCAGGTCGACGTCCCATTCCGGGAAGCGTTTGAGGATCTCCTCGATGGCGATGCGACTTTCCAGGCGGGCCAGTGCCGAGCCCAGGCAGAAGTGGGTGCCGACACTGAAGGCCAGGTGCTGGCGGGGTTGCCGGTGAATGTTGAATTCTTCGCTGTCGGAGCCGAATTGGCGTGGATCGCGGTTGGCGGCACCGATCAGCGTCATCATCACGGCGCCCTCGTGGCACGGTCTGGCCGTGGAAAGTGACGTCGCGGGTGACGTAGCGGGCCGCGTGCGGGGCCGGCGGTTCGAAGCGAAGGAGTTCCTCGATGGCCTGCGGGATCAGTGCCGGGTTCTCGGCCAGCTCGCGGCGCTGGGCGGGGTGTTCGGCGAGAACCTTTCCGGCCCAACCGATCAGCCGGGTGGTGGTCTCGTTACCGGCGCCGGCGACGACGTTGAGATAGATCAGCAGTTCGTCGCGGGTCAGGCGGCGGGTGGTGCCGGTCTCGTCGACGAACTCGACGTTGAGCAACTCGGTCATGATGTCGTCAGACGGGTTGCTGGCGCGCCAATCGATATATGCGGCAAAGATTTCGCCGGTGGCCAGGCCACGTTCGTGATTCATCGGCTTGCCGGCTTCGGTCCGCATCTGCGCGTTGGTGTGGTCGCGGATGAATTCCTGGTCGTCCTCGGGGATGCCGAGCAACATGCTGATGACCTTCATCGGCATCTGGGCGCCCAGGTCGCCGACGAAGTCGATGTGGCCCGTCCCGACCAGCGGATCCAGCGACTGAGCGCAGAACTCGCGGATCTGGGTTTCCAGCGCAGCGATCTTGCGGGGGGTGAACATTCGGGAGAGCAGCTTGCGGTGGATGTCGTGAATCGGTGGGTCTTCCATGATCAGCAGGCCCGGCGGAATGTCGAGGTTGGCCTTGATCAGTTCGACGATGATGCCGCGCGCCGAACTGAAGGTGTCGTGGTCGACCAGTGCCTTGTCGACATCGGCGAACCGGCTCAACGCGTAGAAGTCGTGCTCGGCGTTGTAGTACAGCGGCGCCTCTTCGCGCAGTCGCGCGAACGTCGGATATGGGTCGGCGTTGACGACGACGTCGTAGGGGTCGTAGCGCACATCTTGGACATCCGCGTCGGTGCTGATCGTCACGAAATCTTGCCTTTCGCCACAACTTCGGTGAACCGGATGTGCCGCATGCCGAGTCGATGCCGCCAGTGTGTCAGCGCGTCCGGCGGTTCGGGCGATTTGTACTTTTCGCTTAATAGAACCGCAGGTGCGGGCCTACGCGCGACCGGTTAACTCTATTGCCGTAGAGAACAGCGCGGGCCGGATTCGGCGAGACTATTTTGCGGGCGATCGCAGCGCGGCGCCGTCGTGGGTGAGGTGGCCCCTGTTGCTCGCTGCGCAGGACGCCGGCGACGATCGCCGACAGGACAGCGTCGAGTTGCTCGGGGGTGTCGATGATCCGGTCGCCGTGGGCAAGCCGCAGCAGCAGCCCGTTGATGAAGGTCAGCGTGATGTTGGTCAGGTCGTCGACGACGGCGGGATCCAAGTCGGCGCCGTGCGGCAGCAGCTGCACCAAGATGTCGTGGTGCAGCTTGGTGAAGGCCTGGGTGGCGCGCTCCAGTATCGCGGCCATCGCCGGATCGCGGGTGGCCTGCAAGGTCAGTTCGTAACGCGCCCGGGTGCGGCTCAGCTGCGGCTCCTCGCCGGACTGGATGACGACCTTGGCCAGCGTCGATGCCGACGAACCGTCTTCGACCGCCGCGCTGTCGGCAACCGCCTGCAACGCCGCCAGGTCGAGTTCGACCATCCGCTCGGCAACCGCATGCAGCAACGCCGAGCGGGTGCGGAAATAGAACGAGGTGGTGCCGTCGGGAACGCCGGCGCGACTGTCCACCTTCAGATGGCTCAGGCCCTTGGCGCCGTCGTCGGCGAGCAGCTGTATCGCCGCGTCGCACAGTTCGCGGCGGCGTTGATCGGGATTGGGCTTGCGTCTCTTAGGTATTCCGGCAGTGTAGCGGCCGCTCACCCGCGTGTTTCGGTGTCAAAGCAGATCCCTGCCGACGAGCTAGGTTTTTGTCCCGAGCCAAGGCTACTCTATATTCGTAGTGTCAGCTCAGAATTGCGCAAACCGTCGAACGGACAACATGTGGCCGCTCCCGCCAGCACGCTCAGCCAACTGCATCGCGCGGCTTTCCCTGCCGAGGGCGTCCTCGCTGCGCGAGGCTTCCGAAGACGCTCGGCAAGTACCAGTTCCACGTGGTGGCGGCCGAACATCGCCGACGCGGTGAGGTCCATCGGCGGTCTGATCTTCGACCGGGCGATGGCGGGCTGGCAGGTCAGCGTCGTGGTCGACGGCAACGGCCGACGACCGGCCCCTTCGGATTCTCGGCGCGCACGTCGCGAAGCGATTGTCGGACCCGAACATGCGCGGGTGCTGCCGCGTCCGCACCTGCTCGCGGTCGCGACGGACGTGATGTTTCAGCAGCGACGCGGTGCGTCGCCAGGTACTCGAGATCGGTGACGACAACCGGACCGAGGTGTTGCTCTGGGGCCGGCACCACCCGACGAACCTGAGTCGCACGTTTGTCGCCGTCCGGCATCAGCCGAGCGCCGCCGCGCACGTGTTCAAATCGCACGCTCTGGCCGCCGGTGGGGCGCCGGCCATGCAACGGGCCGACGAGGGCTTCTACTCGCCGGCCTGAGTAGTTACTCGGGTTTGCCGGCCGTCACGAACTGCAGATTGCGCTGGATCTGCTGCTCGATGCCGACAAGGCCGGATTCGGCGAACAGGTCGACGAACGCGTCGCGATCGAACAAGCGCAGCCCGATCGCCTTGGCGCTCGCCTTCGCCGCATACCGGATCGGCGGAATGCGACTCGCGTAGCTGGTCAGAATCGCGACCCGACCGCCGGGTCGCAACACCCGCACCATTTCGCGGGCGACCCGGAACGGTTCGGGCATCAGATAGAGCGCACCGAAACAGCAGACTGCGTCAAAGGTTTCGTCATCGAACGGCAGCGTCCCGGCATCACCGCGGACGTAACAGGTGCGCGGCCCGCTGTTGTCCGCTACGGCGCGGGTCAGCATCGGTACCGAGATGTCCAGCCCGACCGCGAGTCCACCCGTGGGCAGTTTCTCGGCCAACTTTCCGGTGAAATTACCTGGGCCACAAGCGATGTCAAGCAACCGGGATGCGCCCGACAGGCAAAGGGCTTCCGCTGCGCGGCGCTGCTCGCTGCCGGTGGTGACGCCGCTGGCGACGTAAAACGCCACCGGGCGCCACAGCCTTTCGTACACCCTGCGACCAGTGGGCTGTTCATCGCCTGCTGAGCCACCGTGGGGGTTTCACTGGCCACTGACTCGCCGAGCACGTCGAGGAAACCGTGCCGCAGGCTCGCATCGCGGTCGAGCAAATCACGGGTCGTCTGCAGCGGATCGTCGGCGCGAGTCACGAGAGTGAGTCTGCCGGGGCGCGCGTCCTTGCTGCAACACGATGAATGCCCATAGCCTTGGCAGCATCTGCAACGGCGACGGGGGCGGCACGGTGACCGAACTGACCACGCTGCGCGCCGAAGAACTCGCCACCCTGGAGATCTTCAAAGGTTGCCCCGCCGAGGACTTGATGCCGTTGGCGGCCAGCCTGCAACCCCTGCAGGCTGAGGCGGGCCAGATCTTGATGCGACAGGGCGAGCAGGCGGTGTCTTTCCTGCTCATCGCGTCGGGAACGGCCGAGATCAAACACGTCGCCGACGACGACGTGGTAACCGTCGAGCACGTCTGCGCCGGCACGATCGTCGGCGAGATCGCGCTGCTAAGGCACATTCCACGCACGGCGACGGTGACCACCACCGAGTCGCTGGCCGGTTGGATCGGCGACAGCGACGCATTCGCGCGGTTGGTGCACATCCCCGGGATCATGACCCGTCTGGTCCGCACGGTCCGGCAGCGCCTGGCGGCATTCCTCACGCCGATCCCGGTCCATACCCGCGACGGCTCGGAGTTGCTGCTGCGTCCGGTGCTTCCCGGCGACAGCCAGCGGACGCTGCAGGGGCACGTCCGGTTCTCCAGCGACACGCTGTATCGACGGTTCATGTCGGCGCGGGTGCCCAGCCCGGCGCTGATGGACTACCTGGCCGAGGTCGACTACGTCGACCACTTCGTCTGGGTGATGACCGACCGGGACGGGAACCCGGTCGCCGACGCGCGGTTCGTCCGCGACAACCACGACCCGGCCGTCGCCGAGATCGCGTTCACGGTCGCCGATGCCTACCAGGGCCGTGGCATCGGGTCGTTTCTGATCGCTGCGCTGTCGGTGGCCGCGCGGGTCGCGGGGGTGGAGAAGTTCTCCGGCCGGATGCTCGCCGACAACGTGGCGATGCGCACGATCATGGACCACTTCGGCGCGTTCTGGCAGCGTGACGATGTCGGAGTTGTCACGACCGTCATCGATGTGCCCGATGCCCAGGATCTTTCGTTGAGTCGCGACATGATCACGGAGATCAAACACACTGCGCGTCAAGTCATTCGGGCCGTCAGCTAGCATGCGAGCAGCTGCGGCCGCGGCAGTTATATTGCTGCTCGCCGGGTGCGGTCAGCCAGGCCAACGGCCGCCGGCGCCGTCGGTGAGCGCGGCGGCGCGCCAGGTCGATCCCGGCAACATCAGGCGAGTGCGGCGTGACCTGCCACCAGGTTACGAAGTGGCTCCGGTAGTGGATGTGACTGCGCCGTCGGGTATTTGGGGTCTCGGTGGAGTCGGCGTTGCGAACCCGGCGCGTTGCGCGCCGCTGGCCGACCCGGCTGGCGGTCATGGTCAACGCGCTCAGGGCATTTCGGGATCGGGTGCGGGCGGTACGGTGTATGCGGTGATCGTGGCGGCCCCGGCGGGACCACTGGCGCTGGATCGCTCCCTGGTTGCCCAGTGCCGACAGTGGACCGTGACCGGTCGGCGGGCCGGCGCGCACGTTCACCTGGTCGACGCGCCCCACATCGACGGTGCCGACACCGTCGGGATGAGGGCCGACATCGTCACCGCGGTCGAGGGCGGCAATGAAATCGGTTCGCAGGCAAGCACCTTCACCGCCTACCTGGGTGATTACTATGCGTTCACCACGTTGATCAGTGATCCCGGCTCGCCGAATGCGGCGCTGACGGCGCAATTCGCCGCCGACTTGCTGGTGAAAACCGTATCAGCCGTACGGGGCTAGGGGCGGTGCGTTAGATTGGCGCCAATGATGCGGATTGCGGTTGCGATCGGGAGTGTCTGCCTTTTGGCGGCGTGCTCTCACGGATCTTCGGAGACGCCCCCCTCGGCGGATATCACCAAGATCGCGAAGGTGAAGTCCGACTTCGGGCCCGGCTACAAAGTCAAGGAAACGGCGAAGACCGGCATCGATCCCAAGGTTTTGGCGACGCACAAGCTGCCGCCGGGGCTGACGTTCGATCCGCCCGACTGCGCATCGTTCGTGGTCGGCGAGGACATGCCCGCGGGCCTGCAGGGCAACATGGCCGCGGTGGCCGCCGAAGGCGACGGTGGGCGTTTCATCGCCATGGCGGTGCAGACATCCGCGCCGGTGCCGTTCGAGGAACCGGCGCGAAACTGCAAGAAGGTGGCGTTTCAGGGTGGCCGGGTGCGTGGCCTGATCGAGGTCGTCGAGGCGCCGCAGATCGAGGGCACCCAGACCCTTGGCGTACACCGCGTCCTGCAGACCGTGGTTCAGGGAAAGCCGCGCAGCGGCGAGTTGTACAACTACTCCGCGCATTTCGGTAATTACCAGGTGATCGTCACCGCCAACCCGATGCTGGTACAGGGTCAGCCGCCGAAGCCCGTCGACACCAAGCAGGCTCGCGACCTGCTGGTGAAATCGGTCGCCGCGATCAAAAACTGATCGCTAGCGGACATCGCGGGGCCGGAACTGGACGCTGACCCGCGGCCCGCTGTGGGCCGACGTCTTCGGTACGGAGTGTTCCCAGGTTCGTTGGCACGAGCCGCCCATCACCAGCAGATCGCCATGCGCCTGCGGCAGCCGCAACGATGAACCGCCGCCGCGGGGCCGCAGGCGCAAAGGTGCGGGTGGCGCCGAGGCTGACGATCGCCACCATGGTGTCGTGGGTGCTGCTGCGGCCGATGGTGTCACCGTGCCACGCCACGCTGTCGGACCCGTCGCGGTACCAGCACAGACCGATGCTGGTGAACGGCTCGCCGAGCTCGCCGGCGTAGATGTCGTTGAGCCGCCGCCGAATCCGACCCAGTTGCGGATGCGGCGCCTCTTCGGTCGAGAGGTCGTGGAAGCTCACCAGACGGGGGACATCCAGCACGCGGTCATACATCTGGCGCCGTTCGGCCCGCCACGGGATGGTCTCGAGCAGTTCGCCGAGCAACTCGTCGGCGCCGGTCAACCATCCCGGACGGATGTCGATCCAGGCTCCGTGGCCCAGTGATCGGCGTTCGTTGCACTCGAACAACGACTCCTGCATCTCGATCGCCACGACGACGATTCTATCGCACAATTGTTCGAATTTGGCAAGCCGGCCGCGTCGGCTACAAGCGCACGGCCCCGGGTCCCTGCGCGCCCAGAGCGTCGTCGGGATTGAACAGCGCGCAGGCGCGCAAGCTCAAGCAACCGCAGCCGATGCAGTCGGCCAGGTTGTCGCGCAGGCGCTGCAGATGCAGGATTCGGTCGTCGAGGTCCGAGCGCCAGCCGGCGGACAACCTGGCCCAATCACGGCTGGTCGGAACTCGATCGGCGGGCAGGTGGGCCAGCGCGTCCCGGACGCGGGCCAGTGGAATGCCGAGCCGTTGCGACATCTTGATGAACGCGACCCTGCGCAGCGTGTCGCGGGTGTAGCGACGCTGATTGCCCGACGTGCGGCTGCTGGTGATCAGCCCCTGCCGCTCGTAGAAGTGCAGGGCCGAGACCGCGACGCCGGCGCGGGCGGCGAGTTCACCGGGCAGCAGCTCTTGATCGCGCACAACCTGAACAATACTTGAGGTCATCTAATGCGTTGCGGGACTGACTCCTAGGTCACCGACACGCGCGAGACAGGACACCAAACGATCACGATGCGGCAACTGATCTGCCCTTGTCGCGCCGAACCTGTCACTGTCGTAGCCGTGACTATTGATGTTGACGACGATCTCGTTCTGTACACGGACAGCCGGCCTTACCGATGCGCGCGGGGACACTGGCTGCTGCCGGGACACATGATGGTCGGAAGCAGGTCGTGCTCCTGCGGTCGAAGTCGCCACACGTCGTGGGAATGCGAATGCGGTGACATCACATATTCGCCTAAATTGCGCGACTCGTGTGAGTTGGGCGGCTGATTCCCGCGCGAAACAGACACTACGGCAGCGAATTACGCGACGCCGCGACCCAGGCCTCTGTCTCGCGGCGTTAGTTTGTAACCGCGTCGCTCGAGGGCTCGTGAGACGCGTTCGACGACGTCGCGTGGACGATCTTCCTTGATCACTCTGATTACGTGCCAACCGAGCTGCTCGAGCACCTCCGCTCGCCTGATGTCCTTCACATACTGGCTTCGGTCCGAGCGATGATGGTCACCGTCGTACTCAACGGCGACCATCGGAGTTTCCCAGCCCATATCGAGATAGGCCACGAATGGACCGTCGGTTACCTGGATCTGCGTGGTGGGCGGTGGGAGCCCGGCACTGATCAGGACAAGCCGCAACCAGGATTCCTTCGGTGATTCCGCTCCGGCATCCATCATGTCGATCAGCAGCCGTGCACGTTTGTTCCCCCTAGCCCGGGGATAGCGATCAACGAGATTTACCAAGTCCCGCCGCGTTATTCGCGTCGCGCGGGCTAGATCGTCGAGGTGTGCGACCGCTGTTGCTCCCAGCAGATGGCGTGCGAGATCGAAGCCGACTCTGGCGGGGGTGGCCACTGTAAGACCGCGAAGCGAAAAGACTTCGTCCTGGGCGTAGCGTTCGTCGCGAGCGAGAATCCCGGGCGGACAATGATTGTTTCGCCAGAGGAGCTCGATCGGTGCGGCCGCGTTGACCCACTTCGCGCCGTGCAGCGCCGCCGCCGCCCGTCCAGTGATCGTTGCCCGACGCTCCGACCACAGCCACGCGCCGATGGTCATTACCTCCAGCGATCGGTCTGAGCTTTTCGGAATGTAGACGTCTGGAAATATCGGCCGGTAATTCCAGCGCAGTTGCCCACGAGTTAGCGTGCCGCTGGCTAGCACCTCGCTACCGAGGACGGGCAGATCCATGCCCGCGATGATGCTGATCCACGACCAGTCGCGTCGCCAACCAGACGCCAGGGCTGTGGATAACCGAGAATTAAAGCCCTGGCTTCTGTCTCGCGGCCAAACTAGCGCCAGCTGGGTAGCCAGATCTCCATGTTCCAGGTGTTCTGCGAAATCGGTTGACCGGTGAGCACTGGGAAGAGCCAGGCGAAATTCGTCAAAACCATTGCCACGTAACAAGACACCGCGATGAGCCCGAGGCTGCGACGCTCCGTGCCTTGGCCCGGCTTGTAGAGGATGTCGCCGAGGATCAACGCGATCGCCATCGCCAGGAACGGCGCCATGGTCGCCGCGTAGAAGAAGTACATCTGACGATCGATGTCGGCGAACCAGGGTAGCCAGCCCGCGCAATAGCCGACCAGAACCGCGGCGTAGCGCCAATCGCGCCGCACGAGCATCCGCCAGCAGGCGTACAACAGCACCGGAACTGAAATCCACCACATCGCCGGTGTGCCAACCAACATCACCGCTTTGACGCACGATTGCGCGCCGCAGCCCGGGACGTTCTGCTGGTCGATCGCGTAGAGCACCGGCCGCAGCGACATCGGCCAGGCCCAGGGCTTGGACTCCCACGGGTGGTAGTTGCCCGCGGAATTGGTCAAGCCCGCGTGAAATTGGTACGCCTTGGCGGTGTAGTGCCACAGCGAGCGAATCGCATCGGGCAGCGGGAAGTTCGTCTGAGACCCGATCGACTGGCCCACCTCGTGCCGGTCGATCGCCGTCTCGGAGGCGAACCATGGCGCATAGCTGGCCAGATAGACCCCGAACGGAATAACCAACAGCGCGTAGGCCGTTGGGAACAGATCGCGGCGCACGGCTCCCAGCCACGGTCGCAGCACGCGGTACTGCCTGCGCGCCGCAACGTCGAACACCAACGACATCAACCCGAAGAACGCCACGAAATACAGCCCGGACCACTTTGTCCCACAGGCCAATCCGAGCAGCACACCGGCGCCGAAGCGCCACCATCGCACGCCGAGCCGCGGGCCCCACACCGTGTCGTCGACGCGGCCCTCGATGTATGCGATATGCAGACGCTCGCGGACCTGATCTCGGTCGACGATCAGCGCACCGAACGCCGCGAGGACCAGGAATGCCAGGAACCCGTCGAGCAGCGCGGTGCGCGCCACCACGAAGCTGACGCCGTCGGCGATGACGAGCAGTCCCGCGATCGCGCCGACGAGTGTCGAACGGCTGATCCGCCGCACGATCCGCACCACCAGCGCCACCAGGATCGTGCCCAGGATCGCGCCGGTGAATCGCCAGCCCAGCCCGTTGTAGCCGAACAGCGCCTCGCCGATTGCGATCAGTTGCTTGCCCACCGGTGGGTGTACGACCAGGCCGTAGCCGGGGTTGTCCTCCACCCCGTGGTTGTGCAGCATCTGCCAGGCCTGCGGCGCGTAATGCTTTTCGTCGAAGATCGGGGTTCCGGCATCGGTGGGTGAACCGAGGTTCACCGTTCTGGTCAGCGCCGCCAGCGCGGTGACGACACCGGTGACAACCCAGCCCTCGAGCCGGTCGACGGGTCCGAAATCGGGTGCGGGGGCCAGGGGCCCCGGGCTGATCACCGGTACGGCGTCCTCTTCCACGAGGAGGTCGTCGGGCGCGGTGACAGTCATCGGCTCGATCGTAGGCTGTGGCACATGACCACCGGACGACTGCTACTGGGCGCCACGCCGCTGGGTCAGCCGTCCGACGCGTCCCCTCGGCTGATCGCGGCGCTGGCGACGGCGGACATCGTCGCCGCCGAGGACACCCGCCGACTGCGGACCCTGGCCAAAGCGCTTGACGTGGTGATCGGCGGAAAGGTGGTCAGCCTCTTCGACCACAACGAAGCGGCCCGGGTGCCGGCCCTGGTCGAGCAGATCAGCGGCGGCGCCACCACGCTGGTGGTCAGCGACGCGGGAATGCCGTTGATCAGCGATCCCGGTCATCGACTGGTGTCGGCATGCGTGGCGGCCGGCCTACTGGTGCAGTGCCTGCCCGGCCCGTCGGCGGTGACGACCGCGCTGGCGGTGTCCGGCCTGCCGTCGGAGAGGTTCTGCTTCGAGGGCTTCGCCCCACGCAAACAGGGCGCGCGCCGCAGCTGGCTGGCGTCGCTGGCGGCCGAGCAGCGCACGGCGGTGTTCTTCGAGTCGCCGCGGCGCCTGCACGCCTGTCTGCTCGACGCGGTCGGGGAACTCGGCGGAGCGCGGCGGGCAGCGGTGTGCCGCGAGCTGACCAAGGTGCACGAGGAAGTGGTGCGTGGATCGCTGGACGAGCTGGCCGCTTGGGCCGCCGACGGCGTGCTCGGCGAGATCACCGTCGTATTGGCCGGCGCCGTGTTGCAGGCCGATCTGCCCACGCTGGTGGCTCAGGCAAGCGCGTTGGTCGACGACGGGATGGGCGTCAAAGATGCTTGTGCACAGGTGATTTCCGCGGCGCCGGGCGCATCGTCACGGCGTGAGCTCTACGACGCGGTGCTGCGAGCCCGCGGCTGAGGCGACACCCGACCCGATGATCGGGGCGGCCTTGTGCAGGCATTCCTCCCACTCGGCATCGGCGTCAGAGTCGGCGGTGATCCCGCCACCGGACCCCAGTACCGCATTGCCTACGGCGTCGAATTCCACCGTGCGAATCGCGACGTTCAATTCGCAACCCGCCACCGGCGACGCCAAACCGACTGTCCCGCAATAGACTCCACGCCGGAATTGCTCCCACTGCGAAATCAGTTCTCGGGCACGCAGTTTGGGTGTTCCGGTGATGGACGCGGGCGGGAACGTGGCGTCCAGCATTGCTGTGGTGGGCAACTCGATCGGCACCTGCGCTGACACCGTCGACACCAGATGCCACACACCCGGCGCGGGCCGCACCACGAGCAGTTCGGGCACCGTGACCGAACCGGTGACCGCAACCCGGCCCAGGTCGTTGCGCACCAGGTCGACGATCATCACGTTCTCCGCGACGTCCTTGCTCGACGCGCGCAGCGCCGACGGGGGAGCGTAGAGCGGCAGCGTGCCCTTGATCGGGCTCGACGTCACCAGATCGCCACGGCGACAAAGGAACAGCTCCGGTGACAACGACGCGACCGCGCCCCAGTCGCCGGCCACGTAGGCTGCCCGGGCCGGCGCGGTGCGGGCCACACCGTCGAGGAAGAAGTCCAACGGATCCCCGGCGATGGTGCCGGTGAACTGCGTGCACACACACGCCTGATAGACCTCGCCGGCGCGGATGGCCTCCAGGCAGGCCAGTACTCCGGCGCGATGTGCCTGCCGGTCGGCGGCGTCCCAGTCGATCCGGTAGGCCCGCGCCGGTGATGGGGTCGTGAGCGCTTCGGCCAGCCATGCGGGCATCAGGGCGCCGGACAGGCTCTCGTACCACCACTGCCGGTCGCGGTCGCAGCGCAGCACGCAGTCCGTCCAGCCGCCGGCGGCCTCGGGCACCCGGGGAGGCCGCCCGCCCGAACCCGGATCCGGATAGGACAGGTAGCCGATCCAGCCCCCGCCGATCGTGGTGCTGTGCGAGCCCGGCCGCACGTCGAATGCGTCAGTCGCGTCGACAGGGCCGATCGGCACACTCGGGGCGATCACGGCCAGCGCGCCGAACCACTGCCCGGTCAACGCGGCCGGCGCCGGCAGATCCAGCCGATTTGTGGCGTCGCCGATGGCGCGCAGCACCTCATGGGGGCTGCCCAGATCGCCGAGCCGGTCGATTCGCACGCCCTTAGCTTGGCAGAAAAGTCAGCGACGGCTGATTTTGCGTGCGGTCGTGACGGCCGCCAGCTTGTCGGGGTTGCGCATCGCGTAGAAGTTGGTGATCTTCCCGTCGACGATCTCGACGGTGAAAACGCCCTCCAACTGGTCGGCGGCGTAGAGCAGTACGGCTGGTGCGGAGTTGCAGACGACCATCTCGGCGCGAACGCCGGGCACCTGCATGCCGCGGCTGATCAGCCCGACGACGGCCCGGGCGACCTTGTCGGCTCCGATCACCGGACGGCGCGCCGCGCTGGCCTTGCCGTCGCTGTCGGCCGTCCACACAACGTCGGGGGCCAGCATGGACATCACCGCCCGCACATCGCCGCCGGCCGCCGCCGCCATGAACTCCGCCGCGATCCTGGTGTTCTGCTCAGGGTCAACCGGGGCGAAGCGCTTGCGCCTGGCCTGCACATGCTCGCGGGCCCGGTGCGCGATCTGTCGCACCGCGGGTACCGATTTGCTGACCGCCAAGGCGATCTCGTCGTACTCGAAGCCAAACACCTCGCGCAGCACGAACACTGCGCGCTCGTCGGGACCGAGGGTCTCCAGCAGTACCAGCATCGCCATCGAAACCGATTCGGCCAGAAGGACATCGGCTGACGGATCCTGCTCGTCGAGCAGCAGCGGCTCAGGCAGCCACGGTCCGACGTAGTCCTCCCGGCGCCGGGCACCCGCCCGCAGCGCGTTGAGCGCCTGGCGGGTGACCAGTCGCGCCAGATACGACTTGGTGTCATGCACGCTGTCGAGATCGACCTGTGCCCAGCGCAGGTAGCTGTCCTGCAGGACGTCATCGGATTCGGTTGTCGAGCCGAGGATTTCGTAGGCGATGGTGAACAGCAGCGGCCGCAGCAGCACGAACCGTTCGGCGTGTTCGTCGGAGGCGGTCACGGCACCGGGACCGCCTCGGCTGCCAGCCGCTGCGCCCGCTTGCCGCCCTTGAGCCAGCGGTACCAGCCCGGCTTGGCGGCTTCTTTGCGGATGCCCCACACCGTGCCCTTGCAGATCACTTCCTTGATGGACGCGGCGGCGCGGCCGCCGATGATCAGGTTCAGCGGGGTGTCGTCGGGGCGGGCGATCTGGATGGTGGCGTAGGACCGGCCGACGCTGATGCACTGCCCGGTGAAGGCCTGGTTGATCGCCGCGGCGGGTGTGCCGGCGATCCGGCTGAGCACCGTGTTGGCGGCCTGGGCGCCGAGCGGGATCGCGGCCTGACAGCTCATCCGCAGCGGCTGTCCCGACGGCGCGGCGGCGTCACCGGCCGCCACGATGCGGCGATTGTCCACGCTGGTCAGTGTCTCATCGGTGAGCAGCCGGCCGAGCCGGTCGGTGCGAAGTCCGCTTCGGGCGGCCAGCTCCGGCACGCCGAATCCCGCGGTCCAGACCGTCACCGCACTGCGCAGCACAGCGCCGTTGTCGAGCACCACGCCATCGGCGCGGACCGTGTCGACCCTCGCGGTCTCGAGCACCCTCACACCGAGGTGGTTCAACCACTTGGCCACCGAGCGACGACCCGGCCGGCTCAGTGACGGACCCAGTATTCCGCCGCAGACCAGGCTCACCCGCCGGCCCTGCTCGGCCAGCTCGGAGGCAGTTTCGATGCCGGTCAACCCGGCGCCGACGACGGTGACCGGCGCGTCGGGGTGCAGCTCGTCGAGTGCGTCGCGCAGCCGCTCGGCTTGCTCGAATTCGGCTATCGGATAGGCGAATTCGGTTGCCCCCGGCACCGCGGACGCGACGACGCCGGTGCTGCCGACCGCGTAGATCAGGTAGTCGTAGTCCAGCACCGCGCCGGACGTGAGCTCGACGGTCCGGTCATTGATCCGCTCGGCGTTGTCGACGACCAGACGGACGCCCTCGCCGAGCAGGGTCCCGTAGTCGACCGCGGCGGTGCCGCTGCCGGCGACCATCTGATGCAGTCGGATTCGCTCGACGAACACCGGCCGAGGGTTCACCACGGTGATGTCGACGTCGGCGTTGAGCCGGAGGTGGTTGGCGGCCAGTGTGCCGGCGTATCCGCCGCCGATCACGACGATGTGAGTGCGCTGCGCGGTCATGGGGGTCTCCTGTTCTGCGGGTGTTGCCCTCAAGACACCGGAGAGCCCGACGATGTGACTCTGTGTGACCAGGCTCACGCCCTCGCGCACAGTTCGTCGACCAGGACGTCGATGCGGGCGTCGCGGTAATCCGGGCGTAACCGCCGGCCGCGGTCCAGGGTCACCAGTCCGTGCAGGGCGGCCCAGACCACCTCGGCCAGCGTGTCGGGATCGCGTGCGCCCGCGACCGTGTCGACCGCTGTCCGCAGCTCGTTGAAGGCGGCGTTCAGCTCGGCCGGCGTGTCCTCGGCGGCGAACGGCAGGGTGGTTGCCCGGACGAACATCGCGTCGAACAGTGCAGGGTTGTCGTGGGCAAACCCGATGAACGCGTGGGCAACTCGAGCCACAGCGTCCCGGTCATCGGCGGCTTCACCGCGGGCTTCGGCGAGTGCGTCGGCCGAGTTCGCCGAACCCCTGAACAGCGACCGACGCGACGATGCCCTCCATGCCGGCGAAGTGCTTGTAGAGCACCGGCTGGCTGTATTCGATCTCGGCGGACAACCGGCGGGTGGTGACCGCCTCCCAGCCTTCCGCTTCGGCGAGCTTGCGCGCGGTGCCGGTGATCAGCTGACGGCGGGCGGCCCGTTCGCGTGCCCGGCGGTCCTCGATGGTCATGCGAATTATGTTAGCGCCGATATACATTCTAGCGGCGCTATTGACACGTATCGGGACGGGGGTTAGCGTCGCTAGCACCTGAACAGGAGACTCCATGATTGCCAAGTTGTTCGCCGTGATCGCGGTGCTGGGCACCGCGGTGGTCTACGGCACCGACGTGTTCTGCGCGCTCGTGCAACGGCCCGCGCTGGCTCGCGTCAATGACCGGGCACTGCTCGCGGTGATGGGCAACATCCATCGCTACGGGGATCAGCGGATGCCGGTGCCGGGCGTGATCGGATTGGTGGCGGCGGCGATCAGCGCGGGGCTCGGTGCGGCCTGCGGCCGCTGGGCGCAGGCCGGCGCGGCGGGCATCGCTGTCGTGCTGCTGGTGGCGTGGCTGGTGGTCTATGTGCGGGTGAGCGCGCCGATCAACCGCCAGCTCACCGCCGCGGCCGATCAATCGGAACCATTGATCGATGCCCGCTCGTTGCAAGGAAGTTGGGACGCCGTCATCACGGCTCGGGCGGTCCTACAAGGTGCGGCGGTCACGGCGTTGTGCGTGACGCTGCTGATATGAAAGGTCAAGAAATGGTCAATGTCACGCGGCTCATCATGCGAGCGGCTCCGCTCTTTAACGCGCCGGTCGCGGCGATCGCCGCCTCGCCCCGCTTCGGGACGCTCCTGCGGCGCAACGTCACCCTGATCACCTACACGGGGCGACGGTCCGGGCGGACCTTCAGCATCCCGGTGTCGTACCACCGTCACGGCGATGAGATCGAGGTTGGCGCGAACCTGCCCGACGCCAAGACCTGGTGGCGCAACTTCCTCGGCGAGGGCGGTCCGGTGACACTGACGCTGGATGACGCCGAGCGCGCCGGACACGCGGTGGCGCACCGGGATGCCAACGGACGCGTCACTGTCCGTATTCGCTTGACTGCCTGACGAACTCAGTCGACCTGGTAGCGCGGAAACACGCCGGTGGGCGCCGGCAGTGAGGTGCCGGGCTCGAGCCGGGTCCCGATGCAGGCGAAGTTGCGCTGCTCCGGCGACTGGCCGAGCAGGTCCAGTAGCTTGCCCGCCGAATCCGGCATCACCGGCGCAACCAGCAGCGCCGCAATCCGCACCGCTTCGCACGTCGTGTAGAGCACGGTCGCAAAGCGCATCTGGTCTGCCTCGGAATCGCTCTTGCGTAACACCCACGGCTCTTGAGCCGAGAAGTACCTGTTCGCCGCGCCGAGCATCAGCCAGATCGCTTCCAGCGCCAAATGCATTGCCTGGTTGTCGAATTCGGCACGCACCCGCTTGAGCAGACCGTCGGCGGTGGTGAGCAGCTCGGTGTCGTCGGCGGTGAATTCGCCGGGAGTCGGAACAACGCCGCCGAGATTCTTGGCGATCATCGACAGCGATCGCTGGGCCAGGTTGCCGAGCTCGTTGGCCAGATCGGAGTTGATCCGGGTGATGATCGCGTCTTCGCTGTAGCTGCCGTCCTGACCGAATGGAACCTCGCGAAGCAGGAAGTACCGCAGCTGATCCACTCCGAACGTGTCGATCAGGGTGTTGGGGTCGACGATGTTGCCGACCGACTTGCTCATCTTCTCGCCCCTGTTGAGCAGAAAGCCGTGCGCGAAAACCCGCTTGGGCAAGTCGATTCCGGCTGACATCAGAAAGGCGGGCCAGTAGACCGTGTGGAACCGGATGATGTCCTTGCCGATCATGTGCAGATCGGCCGGCCAATAGCGTTGAAACAGTTCGGATTCGGTGTCCGGGTAGCCGACACCGGTCAGGTAGTTGGTCAGCGCGTCGACCCAGACATACATCACGTGGTCGGGATGTTCTGGAACCTTCACGCCCCAGTCGAACGATGTGCGCGAAATGGACAGGTCTCGCAAACCGCCGGTCACGAAGCTGACCACCTCGTTGCGCCGCACCTCTGGGGCGATGAAGTCCGGGTGGGTGTCGTAGTGCGCCAACAATTTCTCGGCGTACGCCGACAGTCGGAAGAAGTAGGTCTGTTCCTCGGTCCAGGTCACCGGGGTGCCGGTTTCGACGGCGATCCTGGCGCCGTCGACCAGCGCGGTCTCCGATTCGACGAAGAACCGTTCGTCGCGCACCGAGTACCAGCCCGAGTAGGTGTCGAGGTAGATGTCGCCGGCGTCCTGCATCCGTCGCCAGATCTCCTTGGACGCCTCGTGGTGGTCGGCGTCGGTGGTTCGGATGAACCGGTCGAAGGAGATGTTCAGTTTCTTCTGGAGCCGCTGGAACACGTCGGAGTTTCGCCGGGCCAGCTCGGCGGTCGGGATGCCTTCCGCGGCCGCGGTCTCGACCATCTTGAGCCCGTGCTCGTCGGTGCCGGTCAAAAAGCGGACGTCGAAGCCGTCGAGCCGCTTGAACCGGGCGATCGCGTCGGTGGCGATGTACTCGTAGGCGTGGCCGACGTGCGGGCTGCCATTGGGGTACGTGATCGCGGTGGTGATGTAGTACGGCTTCATTGCAGTCCACTTTATTGTTTGCGCTGTGAGCTCCAAACGTCCGCCGCCGCCCGCCCCGCCGCGGCTGAGTCCGTTGATCGACGCGCACACCCACCTGGATGCCTGCGGAGCGACGTACGCCGAGGACGTGCACGCGATCGTCGATCGCGCGGCCGCGGTCGGCGTGACGGCAGTGATCACCATCGCCGACGACCTGGCTTCGGCGCGCTGGGCCACCCAGGCCGCCGAGTGGGATGCCCGCGTCTACGCCGCGGTGGCATTGCACCCGACCCGCGCCGACGCGCTGACCGACGACGCCCGCGCTGAAATCGAGCGGCTGGCGGCGCACCCGCGGGTGGTGTCGATCGGAGAGACCGGCATGGATCTGTACTGGCCGGGCAAACTCGACGGCTGTGCCGATCCGGCAGTGCAGCGGGAGGCTTTCGCCTGGCACATCGACCTGGCCAAGCGAACCGGGAAACCGCTGATGATCCACAACCGGGACGCCGACGCCGAGGTGCTCGATGTGCTGCGGGCCGAGGGTGCCCCGGAGACCGTGATCTTCCACTGCTTTTCGTCGGGTGCGGAGTTGGCGCTGGCCTGCGCCGACGCCGGATGGCTGATCAGCCTCTCCGGGACGGTGAGCTTCCGCAACGCCCGCGACCTGCGCGAAGCTGTCCCGCTGGTGCCGACGGCACAACTGCTGGTGGAGACCGACGCGCCGTTTCTGACCCCCCACCCGTACCGTGGCGCGCCGAACGAGCCCTACTGCCTGCCCTACACCGTGCGTGCGCTGGCGGAGCTGCTCGAGCGGCCCGCGGAGGAGTTGGCCGAGATCACTACCGGCAATGCCCGGCGGGCGTACCGGTTGCCGCAGCAGGATTAAAACCCCGTTAAGGTGGCCGGGTCCGAGTTGCTCTAGTCGGGGCATTTCGTTACCGTCTTGTTATCGAACGGTGGGGGCCCTCTCGTGGGCCCCTTTATTTATTACTCATGTCGCTTTTGAGGTCGGGATACACGCGCGTTGAATGTGATTACGAAACTCCATCAGGCTCCTTCCCCGGCTCTGCGCTTTCTTGTTGCGGGCCTTCTGCTGGTCTTGGCCTTCGCCGGCGCCTTCGCGGTGGCCGACTACAAGACCGTGACGCTGAGCGTCGACGGCACCGCCATGACCGTGACCACGATGAAGTCGCGGGTGATCGACATCATCAAGGAGAACGGGTTCAAGGTCAGCGATCGCGACGACCTGTACCCGGCCGCCGGGGAGCGAATCCACAACGCCGCCAACATCGTGCTGCGGCGCAGCCGCCCGCTGCAGATCTCGCTGGACGGCCAGAACACCAAGCAGGTGTGGACCACGGCCTCCACGGTCGACGAGGCGCTGGCTCAGCTGGCGATGACCGACACCGCGCCGGCGGCGGCCTCGCGTGGCAGCCGTGTCCCGCTGGCGGGCATGGCCCTGCCGGTGGTCAGTGCCAAGACCGTCGAGCTCGACGACGGTGGCGCGGTGCACGACGTCCATCTGGCCGCGGCCCGGGTCGGCGAACTGCTGGCCGGCCTCGGGGTGCCGCTGGAACAGAGCGACCAGGTTTCGCCGGGCGCTGCCGCGCCGGTGATCGACGGCATGCACATCCAGGTGATCCGCAACCGGATTGAGAAGATCACCGAGCGGGTTCCGCTGGACCCGCCGCGGCGCCGAATCGAAGACCCGCAGCTGAACATGAGCAAAGAGATCGTCGAGGACAAGGGCGCCGCGGGCAGCCAGGACATGACCTACGCGGTATCCAAGGTCAACGGCATCGAGACCGGTCGCCTGCCGGTGGCCAGCCATGTCATCGCGCCCGCCCGCGAGGCCATCGTGCGGGTCGGCACCAAGCCGGGCACTAGCGTCCCGGCCGTCGCCAACGGCGAGATCTGGGACGCGATCTCGCGCTGCGAGGCCGGCGGCAACTGGGCGATCAACACCGGAAACGGTTACTACGGCGGTGTGCAGTTCGACCAGAACACCTGGGAACGTAACGGCGGCTTGCGGTTTGCTCCGCGCGCCGACCTGGCCAGCCGGGAAGAGCAGATCGCCGTCGCCCAGGTGACGCAGAATCGTCAGGGCTGGGGAGCATGGCCGGTCTGCAGCGGAAGAGCGGGTGCCCGCTGACCATCCAGTTACTGGGGCGAACCGAAATCCGAAGGTTGGCCAAAGAGCTCGAACTCCGGCCGCGTAAATCCCTGGGGCAGAACTTTGTCCACGACGCTAACACCGTTCGCCGGATTGTCACCGCGTCCGGCGTCAACCGCAACGATCACGTGCTCGAAGTCGGCCCCGGCCTCGGTTCGCTCACCCTTGCACTGCTGGACCGGGGTTGCACCGTCAGCGCCGTCGAGATCGACCCGGTGCTGGCCGAGCGACTGCCGCAGACGGTGTCCGAGCATTCGAACAGCGAGATCCAGCGGCTGAACGTGATCAATCGCGACGTGCTGTCCATCGGCCCCGAGCGATCTCGCTTCGGAGCCGACCGCGGTGGTGGCGAATCTGCCGTACAACGTCGCCGTCCCGGCCATCCTGCACCTGCTTGCCGAATTCCCAACGCTGCGAACGGTGATGGTGATGGTGCAGGCCGAGGTCGCGGAGCGGCTCGCCGCCGAACCGGGCGGCAAGGAGTACGGCGTGCCGAGCGTCAAAGTCCGTTTCCACGGGCAGGTTCGCCGGCACGGCACGGTGTCGCCGACTGTCTTCTGGCCGATCCCGCGGGTCTACTCGGGGCTGGTGCGCATCGAGCGACACACCAATCCGCCCTGGCCGACCGACGCGAAGTTCCGCCAGAACGTGTTCAAGCTCGTCGACACCGCATTTGCCCAGCGGCGTAAGACATCTCGCAACGCCTTCGTGGAGTGGGCCGGTTCGGGCAACGAATCTGCGAGTCGCCTGCTGGCCGCGAGCATCGACCCGGCGCGTCGAGGCGAGACGCTGACCGTCGACGAGTTCGTCCGGCTCTATCAACGCTCGGGGGACACCGGCGACGCTCCCCCCCGAGGTCAAGCTCAGCGGCACGCGTCCGCGAGCTGATCGGCGGGCGATAGTCTCGTTCGGTGCCGACGGATCCGAGCACCGCAGCTCAGTGGGTGCCCACTGGCTCCGTGACGGTCCGCGCGCCCGGAAAAATCAACCTCTATCTGGCTGTCGGCGATCTCCAGGAGACCGGCTACCACGACCTGACGACGGTATTTCACGCCGTATCGCTGGTAGACGAGGTGACCGTCCGCAATGCCGATGTGCTCTCGCTGGAGATCACCGGCGAAGGTGCTGATCAGCTTCCCCTCGACGAGCGCAATCTGGCCTGGCAGGCCGCCGAACTGATGGCCGAGCACGTCGGCCGGGCGCCGGACGTGTCGATCATGATCGACAAGAGTATTCCGGTCGCCGGTGGAATGGCAGGCGGCAGCGCGGATGCAGCCGCCGTGCTGGTCGCGCTGAACTCGCTGTGGGAACTCGGCGTGCCCCGCCGCGATCTGCACACCTTGGCCGCGAAGCTTGGCAGCGATGTGCCGTTCGCCTTACACGGCGGTACCGCGCTGGGCACCGGTCGCGGCGAGGAGCTCGCAACGGTGTTGGCCCGCAACACTTTTCACTGGGTGTTGGCATTCGCCAAGGGCGGGCTGTCGACCCCGAAGGTGTTCCGTGAGCTGGATCGGCTGCGTGAGGTCGGCGAACCGCCGCGTCTCGACGAGGCCGAGCCGGTGCTGGCCGCCTTGGCGGCCGGCGACCCGAAGCAGTTGGCGCCGCTGCTGGGCAACGAACTGCAGGCGGCCGCGCTGAGCCTGAGCTCACCCCTGCGCCGGGTGCTGCGGGCCGGCGTGGAGGCCGGCGCGCTGGCCGGCATGGTGTCGGGATCCGGGCCGACGTGCGCGTTTTTGTGCCAATCAGCGTCCTCGGCCGTCGATGTCGGGACCGAGCTCACCGGGGCCGGCGTCTGTCGGACCGTGCGGGTCGCCAGCGGTCCCGTGCACGGCGCGCGGCTGGTCCCCACGCCAGCCGCCGGCGACTGACGAAGCGTCGATTTCATCACACAGTTTGGCAGTTACTTAAGAGGAGTTTAAGATATGCGGCGGTGATGATTTCCAGTCAAGCAACCAGCCTGGTTCCTTCGCCCGCCGTCCCCCTCGGCGGGCGTGTCGTCAACCATGTCGCGACGTTGCGGCCGGTTATCGCGTCACCATCGATTCGAGATGAAATCGCTGCCCAATTGTGGGCGCGCGGCTATCCCAATGTGTGCTTGAGCAGGAGCAACATTAAGGGCTGGGCGATGGCGCCGGAACCGAGGAGGCAATCGTGAGCAGGTTTACCGACAACATGTTCCGCAACGCTCGCCAGAGTTCGCGGGGCATGGTCACCGGCGAGCCCCACGAGCCCATTCGGCACACCTGGCTCGAGGTGCACGAGCGGGCGCGCCGCATCGCCGGCGGGCTGGCCGCCGCGGGCGTCGGGCACGGTGACGCCGTCGGCGTGCTGGCCGGGTTCCCGGTGGAAATCGCACCGACCGCGCAGGCCCTGTGGATGCGTGGCGCCAGCCTGACGATGCTGCACCAGCCGACCCCGCGCACCGACCTCGCCGTCTGGGCCGAGGACACCATGAACGTCATCGCGATGATCGAGGCGAGCGCCGTCATCGTCTCCGAGCCGTTCCTCGTCGCCGTTCCGGTGCTCGAGGAAAAGGGGATCAAGGTACTCAAGATCGGTGACCTGCTCGAGGGCGAGCCGATCGATCCGCTCGAGACCGACGAAGACGACCTGGCGCTGATGCAGCTGACGTCAGGCTCGACTGGATCTCCGAAGGCAGTCCAGATCACGCACCGCAACATCTACTCCAACGCCGAGGCCATGTTCATCGGTGCCGAGTACGACGTCGCCAAGGACGTCATGGTCAGCTGGCTGCCCTGTTTCCACGACATGGGCATGGTCGGCTTCCTGACCATCCCGATGTACTTCGGCGCCGAGTTGGTCAAGGTGACGCCGATGGACTTCCTGCGTGACACATTGCTGTGGGCCAAGCTGATCGACAAATACAAGGGCACCATGACCGCGGCGCCGAACTTCGCCTACGCGTTGTTCGCCAAGCGGCTGCGCAAGCAGGCCGAGCCCGGTCAATACGACCTGTCGACGCTGCGGTTCGCGTTGTCCGGTGCTGAGCCGGTCGACCCCGCCGACGTCGAAGACCTGCTGGACGCGGGTAAGCCGTTCGGGCTGATGCCGTCGGCGATCCTGCCCGCCTACGGTATGGCCGAGACGACGCTGGCGGTGTCGTTCTCGGAGTGCAACGCCGGCCTGGTGGTCGACGAGGTTGACGCCGACCTGCTGGCTGCGTTACGCCGCGCCGTGCCGTCCAGCAAGGGCAACACCCGGCGGCTGGCATCGCTCGGTCCGCTGCTGAAGGATCTGGAGGCCCGCGTCGTCGACGAGAACGGCGACGTGATGCCCGCCCGCGGCGTCGGCGTCATCGAGCTGCGCGGCGAGTGCGTGACGCCCGGCTACATCACCATGGGCGGTTTCCTGCCCGCCCAGGACGAGCACGGTTGGTATGACACCGGCGACTTGGGCTACCAGATGGAGAACGGCCACGTGGTGGTGTGCGGCCGCGTCAAGGACGTCATCATCATGGCCGGCCGCAACATCTACCCCACCGACATCGAGCGCGCCGCAGGCCGGGTCGAGGGCGTGCGCATCGGCTGCGCCGTCGCGGTCCGGTTGGACGCCGGACACTCGCGTGAGACCTTCGCCGTCGCGGTCGAGTCCAACTCCTACCAGGACCCGGTCGAGGTGCGCCGCATCGAGCACCAGGTGGCCCACGAGGTCGTCAGCGAGGTCGACATGCGGCCGCGCAACGTCGTGGTGCTCGGTCCCGGCACCATCCCGAAGACGTCGTCGGGCAAGCTACGCCGGGCGAACTCCGTCACGCTGGTCACCTAGCCGCGAGCTGCTTCTCCTGGTAGAGCCGCGCCCACTCCTTACGGGGCCGGATCGAGGTGTCGACGTCAGACCCCTTGGCGCGCAACGCCTTCACTGTCGCCTGCGCGCGCGGTGTGCGGGAGAACGGATCCCAGTCGAAAAACCGGCAGGAGTTCTGCCAGGTGATCTTGTTGATGTCGCTGTCGTCGGCCCCGGCGGCAGTCAGCTCGGCCATCACCTGCTCGGGGGCGTCCGGCCAGAAGCAGTCGGAATGCGGGTAGTCGCACTCCCAGGCGATGATGTCGATGCCGATCTCGTGGCGTAGCTTCAGCGACGTCTTGTCGGTGACGTAGCAGGCCAGTGAGTGCTCGCGGAACACGTCGCTGGGCAGCTTGTCCCCGAAGTCGCGGCGCAACCATTTCTGGTTGGTGTAGTGCCGGTCGCTGCGATCGAGATAGAAAGGGATCCAACCGATTCCGCCCTCGGAGAAAGCGAATTTCAGATCCGGGTACTTGCGCATCGCCGGCCCCCACAGCAGGTCCTGCGCACACATCGCCGAGACCTGGGTGGCCAGGATGATCAGGTTGTCGATCGGCGCGTTGGGCGCCATGCTGATCGCCCCGAAGCCGGTACCGATGTGCAGGCACATCACCACGTTCTCCTCGGACAGGGTGCGGAACACCGGGCCCCAGTAGTCGTCGTCGTGATAGCTCGGAAGTCCTTCCAGATGCGGCAGTTCCGGCATCGTCACCGCGCGACAGCCCTTGGCGGCCACCCGGCGAATCTCGGCGCACATCCCGTCCGGCGTCCACGTCGGAAGGATCGCGATCGGAATGAACCGGTCGGGGTAGGTACCGGCCCACTCGTCGATGTGCCAGTCGTTGTAGGCCGACACCATCACCAGCGTGATGTCCTCGCGTGTCATGTTGAGGTGGCGCGCGGAGAAGCCGGTGAAGGTCGGGAAGCACATCGACGCCAGGATGCCGTTGCGGTTCATGTCGCGGACGCGCTCGTGTACGTCGTAGACGCCGGGGCGCATCTCCGCAAAGCCCGCCGGGTCGCGCCCCCACTCCTCGGCCGGCCATGACACCACGGCGTTGAGACCGCTGACGCCCTGCGGACGGCCCTGATACATCCATTGGTCGACCCCCTGAGCGTCGGTGACCACGATCGGTGCCTCGTCCTGGTACTTGGCCGGTACGTGTCGCAGGAACATGTCCGGCGGCTCCACGACGTGGTCGTCGATGCTGACCAGGATCAGGTCGTCGATGTCCATTACGTCCATCGCTCCACTATTACCCTGGAGACCGATGACCGTCTCCGCATCTTCGGCCAGACTTTTGCCTGAAACGGACAATGAGCCGCCGGAATCGACCAACCTCGTCGAATTGCGACGTGGCGGGCGGGCTCGGGCTGGCAGCTACCTCTACGAAGGCAGTCAGTTGGTCACCGGCTGGCACTCGCACGACCTGCATCAGATTCAGTACGCGATCGGCGGCGTGGTCGAGGTCGAGACGGCCCGTGCCCACTATCTGCTACCGCCGCAGCAGGCCGCCTGGATTCCGGTCGGCCTAAAACACCAAGCCACTATGACCCCCGACGTCCGCAGTGTCGCGGTGATGTTCGACCCGGCGTTGCTGCCTGCAGTCGACAGTCGGGCCCGCATGGTCGTGGTGTCCCCGCTGATCCGCCAGATGATGATCTACGCGCTGCGCTGGCCGATCGACCGTCCGGACAGTGACCCGGTGTCCGATGGGTTCTTCGCGACGCTTGGCCATCTGGTGTTCGAGGCGCTCGATCACGAGGCGCCGCTGAGTCTGCCGACCGCCGACAACCCGATGGTAAGCGCCGCAATGGATTACACGAAGGCGCATTTGTCTTCGGTGACTGCCGCTGAGGTGAGTCGCGCGGTCGCGGTGTCCGAGCGGACCTTGCGGCGCCAGTTCGACGCGACCGTCGGAATGTCGTGGCGGACCTACCTGCTGCACGCGCGCATGCTGCGCGCGATGGCGTTGCTCGTCGCTCCCGGTGAGTCGGTGCAAAAGACTGCCAGCGCAGTAGGTTTCGATAGCTTGAGCGCGTTCACGCGCGCCTTCGCCAAGTTCTGCGGCGAGACCCCGTCGAGCTATCGGCAGCGTGCCTGCGCGAGTGGGGCGGAGTAAGCGACTACCAAGCGTGTACCCGGTTCTGGGCAGGCTCGAGGCCGAGCTCGATGAGTAGTTCGACGGCGTCGGCGGCCTGCTCGGTGACCGTCGGCACCTCGGGGCGCTCGGCGGCGGTGAAGTTCTCCAGCACGAACGCCGCTGGGTCTTTGCGTCCGGGTGGGCGGCCGATTCCGATTCGGACCCGCTGAAAGTCCTTGGTGCCGAGCGCGTTTGCCACCGAACGCAGTCCGTTGTGCCCGCCCTCGCCCCCGCCGAGTTTCAGCCGGATCTGACCGAAGTCGATGTCGAGTTCGTCGTGAATGATCACGACGTCAGCGGCGGGCACCGAGTAGAACTTCGCCAGCGGACCCACTTGGCGGCCGGACTCGTTCATGTAGCAGCGCGGCTTGGCCAGCACGATCGAATGTCCGGCGAGCCGGCCGGTGGCTACTTCTGCACCGGAACGCTTGTGCACCTTGAAGTTCGAGCCCAACCGGGCGGCGAGCCGGTCGGCAACCATGAACCCGAGGTTGTGCCGCGTCTGGGCATAGTTCGGTCCGGGGTTGCCCAGACCCACCACCAGTTGTGGGCCGGCCACGGCTTAGTCGGATTCGGACTCGGCTTCGGACGCCTCGCCCTCGCCCTCGCCCTCGGCGGCTTCGTCGGCCGGCTCTTCGCCCGCGACTGCCTCGCCGGCGCCTTCGCTCTCCAGGTCTTCTTCGGTCGGCGCGTTCACCACGTTGACGACCAGGCTGTCCGGGTCGGCGATCAGGTTGACCCCCGGCGGCAGCGGAATCTGGGCGGCGGTGAACTGGGTGCCGGGCTCAGCGCCTTCGACCGAGACGGTCAGCGTCTGTGGGATCGACATTGCGTCGGCCTCGATCAGGATGGTGTTGGTCTCCTGAGTGACCAGGGTGCCGGGCACCGCGTCGCCCTCGATCTCGACGGTGACTTCGACGGTCACCTTCTCGCCGCGGCGGACCACCAGCAGGTCGGCGTGGGTGATGGAGCGCCGGATCGGGTGGATGTCGAGCGCCTTGGTCAGCGCCAGCTGTTCCTTGCCCTCGATGTCGAGGGTGAGCACCGCGTTGGTGCCGGAGTGACGCAGAACGGCGGCGAAGTCGTGGCCGGGAAGTTCGAGGTGCTGCGGGTCTTCGCCGTGACCGTAGAGCACCGCCGGGACCCAACCTTCGCGGCGGGCCCGCCGGGACGCGCCCTTGCCGGTCTGGGTTCGTACCTTGACGGCGAGCTGGTTCTGAGACTTAGCCATGATGTCGCTCCTGTGTGAGATACCGGGGGCACGGCCAGGAGTCGCGACTGTGAGTCGGTCCCCGTCGATAACGGCGGCTCCCAAAGAGCCACCCTCGCCGTGACGCCTGGTCAGGCTAGCGCATCAGCGGCTCAGAGCGGAAATTTGGTGTCCGTCAGCCGCTCGGAGAGCTCCCACAGCGCACCGGCGGTGGAATCGCGTTTGGCCAGCGGGCTGCGACCCACCGGCTTGCTGCGGCCGAACACGCCGAATGCCGGTCCGACGAAGCTGTTACCGGCGACGTCTTGCGATATGGCGAACAGCGTCTGCCGTGCGCCGAAGTCGGCGTCGGTGGCCAACCGGTTGCCGAAGGACAACAGCGCATTGTCGAGCTTGCGGCCGGAATGCCCCTGCAGGTTGGTGTGCGAGTAGCCGGGGTGGGCGGCCACTGCCCGCAGCTTCGAGCCGGCCGCCTGCAGCCGTCGTTGCAGCTCGCTGGTGAACTGCAGGTTGGCCAGTTTGGACTGGCCGTAGGCCACCCATGGTGAGTAGGGCCGCGATGTCCAGTTCAGGTCGCGCAGGCTGACGTAGCCCATGTAGTGCATCAACGACGACACCGTGACCACCCGGTCGGTGATCTTGGGCAGCAGCAGGTTGGTCAGCGCGAAGTGGCCGAGGTGGTTGGTGCCGATCTGGCTCTCGAACCCGTCCGCGGTGACGGCGTGCGGGACCGCCATGATGCCGGCGTTGTTCACCAGGATGTCGACGCTGTCCACGCGAGACGGCGAATTGCCGCACCGATGCCAGATCCTGCAGGTCGAGTTGGCGAACTTCGACGTCTCCGGCCATCTCCCGGGCGGCGGTTTCACCCTTGCCGGTGTTGCGCACGGCCAGGATCACCTGGGCACCGACCCGGGCCAGCTCGCGGGCCGTCACCGCGCCCAGTCCACTGTTGGCGCCGGTGACGATGGCAGTGCGTCCGGCGAACGAAGGCAGGTCTGCTGCGGTCCACGGCGTCATAAAAAACACAGTAGTGCGGCGACGCCCGCGGGCCGGGAGTTACTTCGCGGCGACGGTGAAGCCGCGGATGATCGTCTCGATGTCGACGGCGTCGGCGACCGCCTTGTCGGCCACGCTGGTGATCGCGAGCTGGATCAGGTATCGGTCCGGGTCTTCGCCGGCGCCGTGCGCGATCACGATCCGGTTGATGGTGTGTAGCCGTTGGTTGCCGAGGTTGTAGCTGCCCTCGATCATCGACGACGGGAAGCCGTGGAAGTCAGCGTCGGACGACTCGAGCTGTTTGAAGTTCTGGGCGAGCCGGGCGTCGTCGTTGCCGTGCTTGACCAACTCCTTGGGGTCGAACTCCCCGACGAGCTTGAACACGATCAGCATGGCGTTGGGAAAGCTGTCGGCCTTGGCGATCAACTCCGTGGCGGCCGGGATGTTCGCCCGGTTGAGCTTCTGCCAGCCCGCCGGGATCGGGATCGACACGGTCAGGGCGGTCACCTGATCGGGCGCGACCGGCGAACCGGACACCCCGTTGCTTTCCAGGTACTGCGAAAAGGGCACCGGCTGCTCGGTCGGTGCGGCGCTGGTCGTCGTCGGTGTGGTCGACCAAATCGACTGGTAATCCGGGCTTTTCGGCCCGCACCCAGCCGCCGACACCGCGCACAGCCGCCAGTGTCGCGGCAACTCGCACCAGCGGGCTCACAGGATCTCGCGGACCGTGTCGACCGGACGAGCCAGCCGCGTACCTTTCGGTGTGACGACAAACGGCCGCTCGATCAGGATGGGATGTTCGGCCATCGCGTCGAGCAGTTGATCGTCACTCGCATCGGCCAGATCGAGCTCGGCGTACAGCGACTCGCGTTTGCGTACCGCGGCTCGCACATCGATGCCGGCAGCCCGGATCATCGTCATCAGCTCGGCGCGCGACGGAGGGGTTTTCAGATAATGCACCACGTCGGGCTCGATACCGAAGGCGTGCAACAACTCCAAAGCCTTGCGTGAGGTGCCGCACTTCGGGTTGTGGTAGATGACGGCCTCATCAATGGCCAAGGCCATTCACGCATCCCCGTCGAACAGCCCTGTGACCGAACCGTTTTCGAAGACCGCGCGGATGGTACTGGCCAGCAACGGGGCGATCGACAGCACGGTGAGTTGCGCGAACCGCTTCTCCTCACCGATCGGCAGCGTGTTCGTCACGATGACTTCACGGGCACCGCACGCCGCCAACCGCTCGGCGGCCGGGTCGGACAGCACCCCGTGGGTGGCCGCGATGACGACGTCCTTGGCGCCGTCGTCGTGCAGCAGCTTCACCGCGCCCGCGATGGTGCCACCGGTGTCGATCATGTCGTCGATCAGCACACAGGTCTTCCCGGCGACCTCGCCGACCACGCGGTTGGACACCACCTGGTTGGGCACCCGCGGATCCCGGGTCTTGTGGATGAAGGCCAGCGGCACACCGCCCAGCGCGTCGGCCCATTTCTCGGCGATGCGCACCCGGCCGGAGTCGGGGGAGACCACCACCATGTTGCCGTCGGGGTAGTTGTCCCCGATGTAGCCGGTGAGCAGGTTCTGTCCGCGCATGTGGTCGACGGGTCCGTCGAAGAAGCCCTGGATCTGATCGGTGTGCAGATCCACGGTCACGATCCGGTCGGCGCCGGCGGTCTTGAGCAGATCGGCGACCAGCCGGGCCGAAATCGGTTCGCGGCCACGGTGTTTCTTGTCTTGGCGGGCATAGGGATAAAACGGCAGGACCGCGGTGATCCGTTTGGCGCTGCCCCGCTTGAGGGCGTCGATCATGATCAGCGATTCCATCAGCCAGTCGTTCACCGGCGCCGGGGCCGACTGCAGCACGAAGGCGTCGCAGCCACGTACCGACTCGTTGAAGCGCACGAAGATCTCGCCGTTGGCGAATTCGCGCGCGGTCTGCGCGGTGACGTGGGTGTCGAGTTCCTTGGCGACTTGCTCGGCCAGCTCAGGATGGGCGCGGCCCGAGAAGAGCATCAGATTCTTGCGGTTATCGGTCCAGTCGTAGCTCACGTGCTGCCCTTACTGCTTCGGGATATGACTGCCATACGAATGATAGGTAGCGAACCGCCGGCCCGCTGCGCCCTTGACATCAAGTCTGCTCCGTCGGCGCGGACGCGTCTGCTTGGCGCGTGCCTGTTCTGCCGCCTGTGCAGCGGCGCTGCCGGGCCGCTTGCGCTCGACCCAGCCTTCGATGTTGCGTTGCGGGCCGCCCGAGACCGCCAGGGCGCCGGGCGGAACGTCCTCGCGCACCACCGTGCCGGCTCCGGTGTAAGCGCCGTCGCCGACGTTGACCGGCGCGACGAACATGGTGTCGGAGCCGGTGCGGACGTGCGAGCCGATGGTCGTGCGCTGTTTGGTTGTGCCGTCGTAGTTGACGAAGACGCTGGAAGCGCCGATATTGCTGTGTTCGCCGATGTCGGCGTCACCGACGTACGTCAGGTGCGGCACTTTGGTTCCGATGCCGATCGTGGCGTTCTTGGTCTCGACGAAGGCGCCCAGCTTGCCGTCGGCACCCAGCACCGTGCCTGGTCGCAGGTAGCTGAACGGGCCGACCACGGCGCCGTCACCGATGGAGGCGTCGGTGCCGTGGGTCCGGACCACCGACGCGCCGTCGCCGATGGTGACGTCGGTCAGCGTGGTGTCCGGTCCGATGACGCAGCGCCCGCCGACGCGGGTCCCGCCGAGCAGCTGTGTTCCGGGCTGGATGACGGTGTCGCGACCGATGCTCACGTCGATGTCGATCCAGGTCGTCGCCGGATCGATGACGGTGACGCCGGCCAACTGGTGTGCGGACACGATGCGGCGGTTGAGCTCGGCGGCCAGCTCGGCCAACTGCACCCGGTTGTTGACGCCGGCCACCAGCGAGCTGTCGTCGACGTGGCGGGCCTGCACGACCTGTCCGTCCTGCCGGACGATCGCGATGACGTCGGTCAGATACAGCTCCTGCTGTGCGTTGTCGGCCGACAACCGGCTCAGCGCCGACCGCAGCGCGGCGATGTCGAAGGCGTAGACGCCTGCGTTGACTTCGCGGATTTCTCGCTGAGACGGCGTCGCATCGGCCTGCTCGACGATGGCGATCACCTCGTTGTCCTGGGTACGCAGGATTCGGCCGTAGCCGGTCGGGTCGGTCAGCGTCGTGGTCAGCACGGTGACCGCGGCGGCTCGCGAGTTGTGGCCGGTCACCAGGTCGGCCAGGGTGTCGGCGTCGAGCAGCGGGATGTCGCCGGACGTGACGACGACGACGCCGCGGAAATCGTCGGGCAGCGCGGTCAGGCCGCACAACACCGCGTGGCCGGTGCCGAGCTGTTGGTCCTGCATCGCCACGTCGACCGGGCGCCCGAGGGTCCGGTCAATTCACCGATGGACTGCTCGATGCGCTGGCGATCATGGCCCAGCACCACCACCAGGTGCTGCGGAGCCATCTTGGTGATCGCATGCAGCGAGTGCGCCAGCATGCTGCGGCCGGCCAGGGTGTGCAGCACCTTCGGGACGTCTGACCGCATCCGGGTTCCGGCCCCGGCTGCCAGGACGAGGACCGCTGACTCGCCGTGCTTAGTCGTTCCGGCCATCCAACCCTCCCTCGCAGGGTGCCGCCACCCGTTCAGCGTGTCATTATCCGCACGCCTCCGGCAAAACAGACCGCCTACGCCGAGATTCGGCAATGAGCGCCGCGATGGACAATAATCAAGCGGTGGACCGACGACGAACCGCGCAGGCCAGCCGAGTCACCCATGGAGGTGCTCAAGGAGCTGCCGGCGCTGGTGCTGCTGGAGCGGATCCCGGTCCCCACGCTGGCGGTGCTGCAGGACGGCACCATCGTGTTCTCAAACACCGCGTTCGCCGAGATCCTGGGCCGAGCCGCCGACGAGGTCGTGGCACTGAAATTCCACGACATTTTCCACGGCGCGCTCGAAACGGAGTCAGTGCTCTCTGTTGTCGACGGCCTGGCGAACATGGTCGTCGAGCTGGAACACAAGGACGGTTCGACCGTGCGGGCGCTGATGAGCAGATCGGCGCTGCGGCGGGCCGACGACGCGATCGCGCTGGCGACCTTCCAGGATCTGACCGAGGAACTCTGGGCCAACGAGCACTGACCGGGCTAGGGCTACTCGTCGTGGTCGACGTGGCGCAACGCTTCGCGCGCCAGGAATTCGCGGTAGTACCCCAGCGACGTCTCGGTGACGATCGCGGGGAACAGCAACTCCCACATCTGAGTCAGTCGGCGGACCAGATCGCCGCCGTCACCTGACCGCTGGCCCATCATCCGGGCGCCGAACGTGGCGCCGATGATCGACTCGCTGACCATCACGGGGTCGAGTTCTTCGCGGATGTCGCCTTCGGTTATCGCCCGGCGGGCTTCCGCTGTCATCGCCTCGATCCAGGCGGCGTAGGCCGCGTTGGCATCGTTGTTGAACTTGCCGAACGCCAGACTCAACTGCTCGGCCGTGCGGACGACCTTGTTGGTGGCGTACAGATCCGCAGTGACGAAGGTGCCGTGCAGGATGTTCTCCAGCGCCGGCGAGAACGCGTCCGACATGGCGGCCAACTCGGTGACCACCAGGTTGGCGCCGTCTTCGATGATCGCCGACGCAAGCGACTCCATCGAATCGAAGTGATGGTAGAAGGCGCCCTTGGTCATTCCGGTGCGCTCGATGATCGCGCCGCGATCGGCAGCGGCAAATCCCACCTCGGTGAACACGTCGACCGCGGCGTCGAGGATCTTTCGTCGCGTCGCCTCGGACCGAACCTGGCGGGCCATCCCCTAGTACCTCCGGAGTTCCGGTTGTGTGCTCAACTTCCGGACCGTTGGTCTCGCACTGACTCGGCGGCAAAGCCTAGCAGGCAACCGATCATGCCGAACCTGCGAACGCCGAGGTACTGGCGATCGCGATGTTCGTGCGTCGCTCGATGAACTGGCGGAAGTAGTCGATTCGATCGGGACGCACGAAGCCGGGCAACATCAGTGCCCACATCTTCTGGAAGTCGCGGAGGAATCGATCCGGTTCGTCCAGGTTGGAGGTCTGGCGCAGCCCCATGTACGCCGACGCCAGCAGACGGCCGACATCCAGTGAGTCGCATTCGGGCGCCACGTCGCCCTCGGCGATACCACGCTGCACGGCAACCGTGAGGTTGTCGATCCAGTTCCGGTGCAACTTGGATTGCAGGCCCTCGATCCGGCCGATGGATTCGACCAGGTGCAGCGCCGACCGCGAAATGTCCTCGCTGATGTCCCGCATCGCCAACTGGTAGGAAAAGTCGATCAGCGTCTCCAGCCCGGACAACTTGCGCGCCAGCAGGTCCGTGATCGCCTCGTCAGATCGGGTGATCTGATCCTCGATGATTGCCAGCGCCAACGCATGCTTGGACCGGAAGTGGAAATACATTGCGCCCTTTGTCAACTCGGCTTCGGCGAGCACGTCGTCGAGGCCGACCTGATGGTAGGGAAGTCGGGCGAATTGACCTGCGGCGGCGCGCAGGATCTGCTGGCGGGTTGTATCCGCTCGTGTGTCAGTCGTGTCGGTCATGATTTGGGCCACCTAAGAACGCTCCGCCGCGAAGCTCTTTCAACAGGCCCCTAGGTCTCGAGGCGTCGTTAATCGAGCTTAGTCCAATAGCGATTTGCAGTCGCGATCGACGCGACCCGAAAGTCGCCCCTGGCCGATGCACGTGAAGGAACTGTAGCAAGACTTTGAGTTTGTTCCAAGCTGTACATGATTCAAAAAGTATGTAAAACTATTGACATGCGGATGGTCGGTCTGACGATATTCGGCGAAGACGGCCGCACTAGGCGGTCGGGCACGGCAGGTCTGCGCGCCGCGATCAGCACCCGCACAGCTCTCGTCACACGAAGCCGCGGTTCGTAGATGTTCGGATTCGAGTTTCGGCCGCCGGAAATCAATTCCGGGCTGATGTACACCGGGCCGGGCGCCGGTCCGATGATCGCCGCGTCCGCAGCCTGGGATGCGTTGGCCGACGATCTGTACTTGTCGGCATCGGCCTACGGGTCCACGATCACGGACCTGACATCGTGGTGGCTTGGTCCTTCTTCCACATCGATGGCCGGGGCGGCCGCTACCTACGTGTCGTGGATCGGCGCGATCGCCGCGCAGGCCGGAGAAACCGCCGCCCAGGCCAAGGCTGCTGTAGCCGCTTATGAGGCCGCGTTCGCGATGACCGTGCCGCCGACGGTGATCGCCGCCAACCGCGCCTTGCTGCTGGCGCTGGTCGCCACAAACTTCTTCGGCCAGAACACGCCGGCGATCATGGCGACCGAGGCGGACTACGTCGAGATGTGGGCGCAGGATGCCGTGGCGATGTACGGCTACGCTGGCGCATCGTCGGTCGCTTCGACCATCGCGCCGTTCACAACTCCGGCGGAAACCACCAATTCGTCCGGAGTTGCCGGGCTGGCCGCCGCGGCGACCCAAGCTGCGGGGACGTCGGCCGGCACCAGCGCACAGACCGTGTCATCGCTGAGCTCTGTAGCCATGCCCAGCGCAGTGCAGGCACTGGCGTCGGCCGCGACGTCGTCCACAACTACGACCTCGCCGCTGTCGTCCCTGGTCGTCTCGACCGCGACTCGACCTCGACGTCGAGCACAGCACTGACGGCGGGGACGAGTCTGGCTTCGGGCACGACCTCCTCGGCGTCGATGCTGACGTCGGCCGTCTCGATGCTCGGCTCCGCTGGGTCGACCGCGAACTCGAGCAGCGGGTTGGCTAGCGGATTCCCGATGGTCAAATCGTCACTGAACGTCGGTGCGAGTCCGGTAGCTGTACTCTAACTGGAGCTCACCCGAGTTCACCGTGTCCGCGGCTTCGGGCCGTGCGGCGTCGCTCGGCGCTCTGTCGGTGCCCGAGGGCTGGACCTCTGCGGCTCCGGCATTCAGTCAGGTTCCTTCGGCGTTGCCGAGCGCAGGTAATTTGGGGAGGCCCCTGCCGCCGGTCGCGCCGGCCGGACAGACGGGCCCACTCGGCGGCATTCCGAGGGCGAACTCGACGAGTCGATCCAACAACAACCCGCCCGTGCCCGCCCAGCACTACTTCCGTCCGGCCGTGCTGCAGCGTCCGGTTTACACCGGATAGGCGGCGGGTCTCCGACATGCGCGAAATACCTAAAGTTCATTCAGACACTTAACAACATTCGAAAAGTATGTATACTCCCAAATATGTGGATACTCGGTTTGATGGTGGTTGAGCCCTCTCCATCAATCGTCGCTGCGCAACTTCGCGCCGGCGGGACTTCCGACATGATGGCCCTGACGCCGGTCAACCTCCGTTCCGTCGCTGTCATCGGTTCCCGTTGTGACGACATCGCGACCGGCGCGGGCGCGACGCTGATCGAAATCGCCCGCGACAAACCGGATCTGGTCGTGCACGCGTTGGTATTGACCGGCGGCGGGACGGAGCGGGAAGTGGAAGAGAAGAACGCGTTCGCAGCGTTATGTCCCACTGCCGATGTCCGGTTGACCGTCGCCGATCTGCCCAGCGGCGAGCTTTCGAGCCACCGGGGACGGGTGCAGAAGCTGCTGGCCGACTTTCGGCAGGACTGCGAACCGGACATGGTGTTCGGTCCGCATAGCGGCGATCATGACCACGACCGTCAGTTGCTGAATGAGTTGATTCCCACCGCATTCCGGGATCAACCGATACTCGGCTACGAGATCCTCGCGTGGGAGTCGGAACTGCCCAGTACGTCGCTCTACCTGCCGATTTCGACTGACGCGGCGCATGAGAAGGCAAGGTTGCTCACGCGGTGCTATTCGCCTCAGTCGGGAAAAGGATGGTGCGACGACGAGGCGGTTCTCGGCTTGATGCGCGTTCGTGGAGTGCAGTGTCGCGCCCGGTATGCCGAGGCCTTCACGGTCGAGAAGTCCGTGTTGGAAATCGGACCCGACCCCTCGGTGAATTAGCCCCGCCCGGAACCGGCACGACGAAGGAACAATGCTATGCGAGTGCTGGTCAACGGTGCTGACGATGACATGGAACGACATTCTGCCGCAACACTTTTCGAAGATATCCGATTCCCGGAAGGACGGTTCGAGTGAAGTACCAACCCACCGACGTCGCCGGAGTGACGATCATCGATATCGAGCCCGACCGTGACGACCGCGGCTTCTTCTCGGACTTGTTCAGTGCTGACGAATTCGCCGAGTACGGAATCTATTTCAACGTTGCCAGGTCGAGCGTTGCCTATAACTACGCCCGAGGGACGCTACGCGGCATCCGCCGTCAGGTTGCGCCCAACGCGGTGGCCACATTGATCCGGTGCACCAGGGGTGCCATCGCCGGTGTGGCCGTCGATGTGCGTCCGGAGTCGCCCACCTATCGCAACCACGTGATGGTTCAGATGAGCGCCGACAATCGCCGCGCGCTGTTTTTGCCGCCCTATGTCGGGCACGGATTTCAAACTCTCGCTGACAACACCGAGGTTCTCTATCAAGTCAGCGATGTCTATGAAACCGCCGAGGAGCAGGGATTCCGCTGGAACGAACCTGAATTCGGTATCGAGTGGCCGTTGGCGGTCAGCGTCATCTCCGACAAAGACTCCAACTGGCCACTGCTGGCATCGGTCCGGAGTGTGGCGCCGATCGTCAGCAAGCTGCAGGCTCGACCCGCCACGTACGAGCGCGTCACCAGGCCGGCATGACGGTCGCAGGCCTAAAGATCACGAGTCGCCAGCTCTGTTCGAATGGTGGTCAGAAAGGAAACAGGCCCCGCCAACTCCTCGACAGTGGCCTCGCTGCCCTCAAAGCAGCTGAGCGCGTGATTCGCGAGTTGGACCGGGCCTCCCAGAAACGTCCGGGCCGCGGTGTGCCCCCGCCGCGGTCCGGGCCTCATCCACCCGGTGCGCAATGACGCGCGACCCGGCGGACGCTGCGCCAACTGCGTTGGCTCACTTGCATTGTCGCCTGTGCGATTCAGAGCGGCTGCGGAGCGTGCTAGATCTCGGCGCAACCCCGCCGTGCAGTAAATTCCTCACGCCCGGAGAACTCGATCTGGCTGAACCGACATTCCCACTGCACCTGCGGCTGTGTGAGAACTGTCTGTTGCTGCAGATACCTGCCTTGGTGTGGTCAACTGCCGTCGACGCCGAAAACCCGTATTTTTCTTCGTTTTCGGACTCCTGGGCAGAGCATGCGCAGACCTTCGTCGGCGATACGGTCAAGCGGCTGCGGCTTTCGGCCGACTCCTTCGTGGTGGAGGTTGCCAGCAACGATGGCTACCTGCTGCGCCATGTCGCTGCGGCGGGGATACCCTGCCTGGGAATCGAGCCGTCGGTGAATGTTGGCGTCATTGCCCGAGATCGTGGTGTGCCGACCGTCACGGCCTTTTTGAGCGAGACGCTGGCGCGCGAACTACGCAGCGAATACGGGCCGGCCGATTTGGTCGTCGCGAATAATGTGTACTCGCGCATATCGGATCTGCGAGGGTTCACCCGGTCCCTGCGTGCGTTGCTCGCCGACGACGGCTGGCTTAGCATCGAGGTGCGTCATGCGTTAAAGCTGGTGAGCAACAGCCAGTTTGACACGATCGACCATGACCATGTGCAGTACTTCACGCTGCTCTCGGCAACTCGTGCCCTGGCCACCGCGGGATTCAACGTCGTCGACGCGGAGCTCTTACCCACTCACGGCGGCTCACTTCGCATCTGGGCTCGCCCAGCGCGAGTCGCCGCGCCGCCCAGTGATCGGGTCGTCGAAATCTTGCGCATGGAGAAAGCTGCGGGACTGCACCGCGTGGACGGCTATCTGCAGTTGCGGCCTCGCAGTGAGGCGTTGCGTCAGAATCTTCTACGGTTTCTGCTCCAATGCCGCGCCAACGGCGAGCGGGTGATCGGATACGGAAACCGGTGCGCGGGAAGTACGTTGCTCAACTACTGCGGAATACGCAGCGACTTGGTGGAGTACATCGTCGACCGCAATCCCTACCGACATGGCTGCTTCACGCCGGGTACGCGAGTCCCGATTCATGACCCAAAGCGGATCAGTACCGATCAACCAGAGGTGGTCTTGGCGCTGTCATCGGACTTTGAAGCCGAACTGACCGACCAACTCGGCTATATCGGCGAGTGGGGTGGCCGTCTGGTGTCTCCCCGCGCGCTGCAACACCCGGCGGTGTCGGCATTGCAACGGCAACGGAGTGAAATGCACGTGATCACTCAGTTGTTCAGTCGGCGCAACGCCAACGACGCTACGCCGCAGGATCCAGGCCGAGGATGCCAAAGCGTTTCGCGCAGTCTGGCTTTCACCGCTGATGCGCCCGTTGGCCCGCGTGCAGGCCGAAGCGCTACGCGAGCGGGGCGTGGATGTGCTGTTGGTGACCACCGACCGGCACCCAGAGTCGGACCTGCCGCGCGAATACGAGCTGGTTCTCGACCTGAGGTTCCGGGCGGCCTCGGCCTGGCTGGCGGCGTGGCGCCGCATCCGTGACCATCGGCCCGACGTCGCGATCGTCGAGCAGGTCCGCGATCCGCGCTGGCTCGCGCTGGCGCAAGGCATCCCGCGTATCCAGTTGGTGCACGACGAGCGACGCGACAACGGCCTCGGGCGGCGCCGAGCATTCGTGCGCGCGGTGTTCGACCGTTGGGGATCTCACTCGGCGGCCACCGTGACCTACAGCAACTACGCCGCCATCGCGGTCGCGGTCCGGCGCGATGTCGCCGGCACTCCGGTCAATGTGTTGCCGCTCTGCAGCGACCTGGATCCGGCCATGGTTCCTCCCTTTGTGGGCCCCGAGGAGCGGCACGACTTCGTCGTGGCCGGCCGGCTCGGTTCGCAGAAAAACATCGACGTCGTACTGGATGCCTGGCAACGACATGTCGACGGAGACAGCTGGCGCGGGGACGAGCTGCTGCTGATCGGCAATGGACCGCTGGTGATTCGTACTCTTCCGGCCTACGTCCGTTGGCGACCAGGCCAATACCGCTACGCCGATGTCGTCAACACATTGGCCGCCGCCAAGGGTTCGGTGTCGCTCTACCGCGGCGCCTCACAGAGCGGCGTCCAGATGCTGTCAATGCATCTGGGGGTGATGCCGATCGTGTCGACTGTCGGCGGCCTACCCGAGTACCAACCGCCGGCCCTGCCCCCGGTCGGCGTCGACGATGTGGCCGGGCTGACCGCCGCGTTCGACGAGCTTGCCGATCCGCTCACCGCAACGTTGCGTGGTGCCGCAGCGGCACGCCATTACGCAGACTCGTTCGACGTCGATCGCGCTGCGGACAAGCTCTTCAATCTGCTCGCCGACGTGGGCCGTGGCGCAGGGAAGGCATCCGCCTAAATCCGCATTGCGGCAACCGGTTTGCGACCGACCCCGGAATCGACTGTGGCCCGCACACCGAGGTGTGCGGGCCACGTAGGTTGTGCGGGTGTCAGGCCCAGCTTCCCCCGACGGCGGAGTCGGTGCTGGCCATGTTGTTGCCGGCGGTCTGCACCTTCTGGCCGTGGGAGTTGGCCTGCTCGTAGATCACCTGGAAGTTGCGACCCAACTGGGTGATGAACTCCTGGCAAGCCACCGAACCCGAGCCACCCCAGAAGTCACCGGCAGCCAGCACATCGCGAACGATGCTCTGGTGCTCGGCCTCCAGGGAGGCGGCCTGCGAACGGATCAAGGCGCCGTGGGCGTCCACGTCACCGAACTGGTAACTGATCGACATGAGTGTTCTCCTAAGTAGTTTCGGTGTGGGTGGGCTAGCTGGACAGGATCTGCTGAGAGCCCTGCTCTTGGGCCTCGTAGTTGTTCGCGTCGCGGATCAAACCGTCCCGGACACCGTGCAGCATGTTGACGATGTTGCGGAATGCGGTGTTCATCTGGCCCATGGTGTCGTACGAGGTGGCCTGAGCGGTACCGCTCCAGCCGGCCCCGGCGATGTTCTGGCTCGACGCCCACATCTTGCGGGCCTCGTCCTCAACGGTCTGCGCGTGCACCTCGAAACGTCCCGCCATCGACCGCATCTCGTGCGGGTCAGTCATAAAACGTGAAGGCATATCTCTTTCTCCTTAGGTCTCGAAGTCGAGGATCACAGGTCTACCCTTGCAAACCGCTCGTCTAGTGTTACGCTAGTTTACATACTTTTCAGATAAAAACCTAGATGTTGCCGAACTTCGTGTCCGAAGGTGCTGCCAAGGAGGTCGCCGATGAGTCCATCCCGCGTTTCAGTCGCGGTCGCCTGCGTTTTGATGAGTACGGCGGCGGCCTGTTCGTCGCACTCACCGGGGATCCCACCGGCAAGCACGTCAACTGCCGCGCCGATGCAGGCTGCTTCGACCATCCAAGTCGAGATCACTGGCGTCGGAGCCACGCGGGCCAACTGGGACGCCTACCACGTGTTGAACCCGGCGAGCAGCAACGGCGCCGACTACGGCAATGATCCCAGTTTGGCCTCCTACCTGACCGATAACGGCGCTGTCTACCGCGACGTCGATGACTCCGGTACTGACAGGGTGCACGGCTATGCCCTTGCCATGCACACGATCGACGCTCAACAGGCGCTGCGACAACTGCGGCAGGAGTTACCGGCCGACGCGACGGTTGCATGGGATCTGCCACTCGACCGGTGTTATCGGGTGGCGTTCAACAGCCCGAGCCTGCAGGCCGCCGGCAAATTCATGGCAGAGGCGCAGCTTCAATACATTCAGCCGGACGGCACGCCGGCGACGAGTCCTGACCGGTTCAACCTCGCGTCGATCTGGCTGGAGGACGTCGGCTCGCCACCAGACCTGGACAAAGGCTGCTGACCTGGGCGCTCGTATCTGCCGCCGGCTGCGGTTCAGCTGTCGACCGCGACAATGGTCGGGCGGACCCCGTCCACTGCGCTGTCTTGCGAGCCTTGTTGAGAAACGTTCAATACCGTAGGTCTGTTTTCAGGGTGTATATCATTCGAAAAGTAGGTATAGTACCGGTCATGCTAAACGAGAGTCTGTCGCGCGCGGCTGTCGTGATCGCCGCGTTCGCACCGGGCGTAGGCACCGATGCCTCTTTCGATTCGGTCGCGTAGGAGAACACGTGTCGTTCGCAACCACGCCGAGCGCGGATGTTGTCATCTGCACCTACACCCTGGCTCGATGGCAGCTTTTCGCACGGTCGGTTGAGTCCGTGCTCGCGCAGACTGTCGTCCCACGGCAGCTGATCATCGTCGTCGATCACAACGATGAGTTGCTCGCCCGGTGCGAGCAGGAATGGGGCGCCGGCCGGGCCGACTCGACCGTCGAAATCCTGGTCGTCGCCAACCGGTTCGCCGGCAGACTGGGTTCGGCGCGCAATACCGCGCTGCTGCTGGCCTGCGCGGACGTCATCGCGTTCCTCGACGATGACGCCGAAGCGGCGCCGGACTGGCTCGAACGGCTGCTCGCGGTGTACACCAGACACCCGGACGCCGTCGCGGTCGGCGGTGCGCCCCGACCAAACTATGCCGCGCAGCGGCCTTCCTGGTTCCCGCCCGATTTTGATTGGGTATTCGGCTGCCACTACCGCTCGCTGCCCGATCGGCTCGCTCCCGTACGCCATTTGATCGGCGCCAGCATGAGCGTGCGGCGCGAGCGACATGCTCGCGGTTGGCGGGTTTCACGCCGACGACCACGACGACATGGACCTCTCGCATCGGATCGCCCACCAGCACGGGTCAAGCGCGGTCCTCTACGAGCCGCGCGCGGAGGTCCATCACTACGTCAGCTCCGAGCGGCTGACATGGTCCTACTTCTGGCGGCGGTGCTTCTACGTCAACCGCAGCAAGGTTGGCGCGTTCGCCGATATGGGCGAGGCCGGAAACATTGGCGCCGAGCTGCGGTTCTGCGCGGGAGTGCTGCTCGGGTTGGGGCCGGCGCTGGTTGCCGCGCTGCGCGGTCGTCCCGAGCGGCTGGCGCAGGTGCTGGTTGCGCTGGTCGCGGTGGCGCTCGCCGGCTCGGGGTTTGTCGCCGGTCGGGTCCGGCGCGCGCTGGGTCGCCAGCCCGAGATTCTGACCACCGGGCTCAGCGAAGCTGACATCCGCGAGGGCCGCATCAATATACCGGCGACCGACAGTGCATAGCGTCATCGTCGGGACGGGCCCGGCTGCTGCGGCGGCGATCCTCGCGCTGGCCGACGATCCGTCGGAACAGATCACCGTCGTCGACATCGGGGAACAGCTGGCCGACGACGCGGCTGCTGCCGTGGAACGGATGAGCGCACTGCAGCCGGCGCAATGGGCCAATGCCGATCGCGAGCTTGTCACCGTGCAGCCGGCCGCGCTCGCCGGATCGGCGCTTCCCGAGAAGCGTGCCTACGGTTCGAACCACATGTTCGTCGACCTCGGCCAGCAGCGGGGACTTGCCATGCCCGACAGCGGCAACCACGCGGCCGTCTCGGGCGCCCTCGGCGGGTTCTCGACGGTCTGGGGAGCGCAGATCATGCCGTTCTCGCGGGCCACGTTCGACCGCTGGCCGTTCGGCTGGGACGAGATCGAACCGCACTACCGCGCGGTGCTGGCGGAGGTGCCACTGGCAGCCGAAGATGACGACTACGCCGAGCACTTCCCGTTGCTGTCTGCAAGCGGACCCCTGCCGCCGGTGTCCGGCCGGACCGCCGACGTGCTCGACCGCTACCGGCGCCATCGCAGCGCCATCCGCGCCAAGGGCATCGTCGTCGGTAAGGCGCGTCTCGCGTTGGCGGCGAAATCCTGCATGCGCTGTGGGCTCTGCATGACGGGCTGCCCGTACTCACTCATCTACTCGGCGCGACAGACCATCGACCGGTTCGTGTCCAGCGGTCGGGTGCGCCACATCTCGCGCGTGCTGATCACCTCGGTCGATCAGCCTGTCGGCGGCACCCCGTCTATTTGCGGCATCGACCTTGTCGACGGTCACGAGGTGCGCCTGGAGGCCGACCGCGTCTTCGTCGGCGCAGGGGGCCTCGGCAGCACCCGGATAGCCCTGAACTCGTTGAGCGCGCCGCCACGCGAACTCGAACTGCAGGAGTCTCAACAGTTCCTGATCCCGTTCGTGTCCCGGCGTACGGCCGGAGATCCGCGCGAGCAGGACGACTTCACTCTCAACCAGTTCAACCTGCTGCTCAAGGACGACGACGAGGCGTACACCACCTCCCAGGTGCATTGCTACCCGTACAACCCGGCCATTGCGGAGGCGCTACCGGGCTGGCTCCCGTCCCGGCTGAGCGGCGCGGTCCTCGGTCGAGTCACCGCCGCGCTGGGATACCTGCCGTCCTGGCAATCGGCTCAGTTGCGCGTCGACCTGCGTTCCCGGCACGAGGGGGTGCTGCCCGACGTCGCCGTGCGGGTGGTGTCCGACCGGCGGCCGGAAATGTTCGGCTCGGTGCTGCGCCGGCTGAGCTCGGTAGGGCCCAAGCTCGACCTGCACCCCGTGCTGCCCATGGCGCGGCTGTCCGGGCCGGGCAAGAGCTACCACTTCGGCTCGACATTCCCGCACGGCAACGGCTCGGATCTACTGGGTCGCATCGGCGACTTCCGCAATGTCCACCTCATCGACGGCTCGGTGTTGCCGTCGGTCCCATCGACCACATTCACGCTGACGGTGATGGCGAACGCCCACCGGATCGTGTCAGGGAGCCGACATGTCTGACCTGGGCGACCGAGCCGTCGCGATCACTGGTGCGAATGGATACGTCGGCAGCGCTTTGACCGCTGCCTTCGCGGCCGCCGGCTACCGCGTCGTCGCGCTGCAGCGGTCAGCGCCTGCTCCCGGCGAGACGCCGGACTATGTGCCCTACTCCCTCGAGGATGGACTTGGGACCGCATTGCCGGAGGGCGTGGCTGCGGTCATCCACTGCGCCTACGACCTGCGTGCCCGCGACCAGGCCGAGATCGAGCGGATCAATCTCGGCGGCACCGAGAAGCTTGTGCACGCTGTCGGGGACTCCCGATCGTGTTGATCTCCTCGATGTCCGCGTACGCCGGCAGCCAGCAGATCTACGGGCGTACCAAGCTCGCCTGCGAGGACATCGTCGCCGCGCACGGCGGGACGTCGCTGCGACTCGGCCTCGTCTACGGCGACGGCGACGGCGGCATGATCGGCGCCCTGCGCAAGGTGGCCGGGCTTCCCCTGGTGCCGATGCTGCGTCCGGACTCCTACCAATACGCGATCCATGCCGAAGACATGGCACGCTGTGTGGTAGCGACCGTCGAACAGGCTCCGCCGCATCGCGTCCTTGGCGTGGCCAACCCGCGTCGGGTGCCGTTCAGCGAGATCATCCGGACATTACGGCCGGGCCGCGACACCCAAATCGCTTCGTGCCGTTCCCTTATCGTCCGCGCTGCTATCCCGCGGATTGCGCGCCAGCGAGGCGGTCGGCCTGCGGATCGGATTCCGCGCCGACTCGCTACTCGGCCTCACGCAGCCGGCGCCGAACGTCCCACACGTCGATTACTGGGCAGAGCGGGGCATCGCACTGCGGGACTTTGCGATAGACGCCGGACAATGACCCGCACGGCCACGGCGCCGCGGGACTGCGCGTCCACCGGCACCCGCCACATTGGCCGCTAGCGTCGCCCCAAAGAGGCGTGTCGGCCAATTGGCAGTCATTTCACTAGTTTTGGTGCTTGCTGCCGCTCTCGCACTGTTGACGGTCGACTACATCAGCAAAACCAGCGCAACCCCGGCCACCCCGCTATCCGCGGTTCAGTCGGGAGCCGTTATGCGCTTCACGGCCCCAGATCTGGTCAACCCGAAACGCGGCCAGTACCAAGACATCGACAACGCGTTGTATCCGCAGTCCGCCACCGGCAACTACCCGGCATGGCCGGGCACCGACGACGCCGGTAACCGGTACCTGTGGTCACAAATCCAGCCGACGAGCGCCGATTCTACGACTTCACGGTGATCGATATGGCGATTGCGGCGGCACACGCTCATAACCAGCGGTTCCATTTCCGCATCATGTCGTTCGCGTCGACGGGCTACAGCGGCAACACCGTCATGGGGGTGCCGGCTTGGCTGCGCGCAACACCGGGGGCCACTACCGACCACTCCTTTGAGGGCAAAACCTACGTCGTGCCGAACTGGAACGCCGACGCCTACCTGCGTCCGCTCGAGCGTCTCATCGCCGCACTCGGCGCGCGCTATGACCAGGACGAGCGGGTGGAATGGTTCGAGTTTTCCGGCTACGGCGACTGGTCGGAAGACCACATCGGTTTCATCGCAGACAGTTTGGGTGCGCCGGGCCCATCACCGGACGACAGCATCGCCCAACTCGGTTACTACAGCCAGTATGGCGATCAATCGATCACGAAGGTATCCATCACCCGAATGGTGAACGCGACCCTGGCGGCATTCCCGGACACCCAGATCATCGTTCTCGATGACAACCCTGAAATCACCCGGCAGCTCTTGGCGGCGTCGCCAAGCGGCCGGTGGAATACGCGCCGACTGTCTGGGTGTGTATCCGCCGCCACAAGTTTGGGCCACCGACCCCGATTCCTGGTACGTGCAGAAGGGCGACCCTGTCGTCGCCGCGCTGCTGGCACGCTGGCGGACGGCGCCCGTCGTCACCGAATGGTGCACCTTCCAACCCGACGGCGTTACCGCCTATTTCGAGCAGGCGATCAAAGATACCGTGAATTACCATGTTTCACTGCTGGCGAGCAACGTGATGAGTCCGCCGCCGGACATGTATGAGCTCTGGGTGCGCACCAACAAGTACGCCGGCTATCGCTACGCGGTGACCTCCGCGACCGTGCCGGCCGGCGCTCCAGCGGGCTCGGACGTGCGGATCATCGTGCGCTGGACCAACTTTGGTTCCGCGCCCGCATACGACAATTGGCAAGTCGGCTACCAAGTCCGCAACGACGCGGGCAACGTCGTCGCAATCTTGCAGTCTGGACTGTCGCTACGCGACATCGCCGCCGAGCAAGACTACGTGAACAGTGTGCACGATCCGGCCAGTCTGACCAGCGATAATCCGTTGTGGCTGTCGACCGCCAGACTGCCCAAGGGCAACTACAAGATCGTCGCGAAAGTCGTTTGGAATGAGCACAAACCGAACGCAACCAACGCCGTCGATTACCCACCGATGGCACTTGCGCAGGCGGGACGAGACAAAGACGGCGGCTACCTGATCGGGAGTTTCCAATTAACGTGACAGCCACCCGAGGCCCGACGGCCCGTCTACGATTCTCGGCAGCCGCCTGAACGAGATTCGCCGGCCGGACGCCAGACCGCGGGCTCAGGGGAGGGCCAAAGGGACCACAGTGTGAGGTATGCCAGCCCGAACGAGGCTCCAACCGCGAGCGCTACACCGGTTGGCTGCACGTAGACAAGCGGCGAACGCACCCAGTCGAGCGTTGTCGCCGCGACCGCGTCCGGATGCGTCAGCAGATCCCAGGAGTTCCACCGCTGAGAACCTCCCGATCACCACACCTATCGCGCACAGGCCGACCGAGATGACGACGGCGATCCAGCCCGTCACCGCGCCGAACTCGTGCGAGATCCGTCGATGGACCAGATGCATCGACACCGCCCCAAGCAGGATTCCCGTCCACGCCGCGACCCCGTATTGCATGACGTGGCGCCACAATTTGACGCGACTGCCGAGGTGCACCAGATCGGTCATCAGATAGGGGGCGTTGGGCAGGAAGGCTAACCACCCCAGCCCCAACGGAATCAACCAGATCCGCTGGCGCACCAGGGCGACACCGGCCGCGAAACACACCGGAATCCACGCCAGCACCAGGTTCCACACGAAAAACCGGGTTGGGTACGACGCGGGCGGGGCCGGATCGGTGACACCCAGCACCAGCGTCAGCCCCGCGGTGGCCACTAGCGACCCGACCAGGACCACACGGCGTGAACGGGTCATGAGTGCAGTTTGCCAGCCGTGCGCAGCGGCCCCGAAGCTGTCGCTGAGCCCCGATCCGATTCGCCACTACCCTGACATTTCCTTTACCGCGATTCGGTCATCGACTGGGGTAGGCGAGGGCCGGCTCTGAGGCCGGCGACGGGTTTTCTGCTGCCGCAATACGTGACGATGTCTTTCGGCGAATAGGCGCGGCGCTCTTGCGGCCGTAGAAATACACCGCGCTGGCCGCGTCGGCGGTGTCGCGGGGTCCAGCCCAGCGGTCGAGCAGGCGCAGCCAGCAAAGGCCAGCTGCACCAACGTGCCCAACGGGCCGCTGCCGGTCATCGCGCGGACCAGATACCGCAGCGACCACAAAGTCGCCAGGCCGGCGCCCCCGCTGGTGCCCGCGTCGATCAGCGCGAAGGGGCGGAACAGCCAGCGATGCCCGCTCAGGGTGAAGCGGGTGAAGTCGTATGCGCCCTCATGCACCTGCTGCATGAACGGTGTGTCCGCGAACACCAGCCCGTCTGGCCGAAGCACGCGATGGATTTCCGCGACCACCTGCTGCGGGTCCAGCACATGCTCCAGTACGGCCTGTATCCACACGCCATCCACCGACTGGTCGGCAAAGGGCAGAAGATGCCCGTCGGCGATCAGGGTCACATGCGGTGAGTGGTAGATGTCGGTGCCGATGACCTGCACCTGCGGGTCGTCGTACATCGCTTGGACACCGCTACCGACGCCGCCGCCGCCGATCACCAGCAGTCGACCCGGCCGCGTCGAAGTCTTGAGCTCGGCAAGGAATTCGCTGACCTTGTCTTCCGCCACGCGATTGCGGCCGCACATCATCCGCCACACCGCGCGCGTCAGCGCCCCGCGACTGCGCCCCTCATAGGACAGGTCAGCACAGGAGCCGGCGTTGGACAGCAGCTCGGCGCGGTCGAGGATGCTCTGGTCGAAGTCGATCAGCGCGGGCTGCCCCGCCACCATCGGAAACGCCTCGCCGCCGAGGCCGCACGTCGGCCGGGCACACAGCAGGCCGGCGTTGCCGTCGCGCAATGGGCCATGGCAACGCGGGCACGCCAGGATGTCGTGAATGTCCGAAAACTGTGCCAGCATCGCCGCTACTCGTCCCCGTCTCCGGTTCGGCTCCACTTGGCCTGCATGGGCTCGGACCTGCGGGCCGGCAGTTCGATCCGGCCCCGGTAGGCACGCAGCACCGCCGGCCCGAACACCGCAGCCTCCAGCGCCACGGCAAGCAACCAGCCCTCGCCGAGACCGGTCAGCCCGTTGGCCAACGCCCCGACCGATGCGCCTACGAGCTCGCAAACGGTAAGAACCCAAACCAATACCGCCTCGCGACCGACGCGGCCGGTGACCCGCGCGATCGTGACGTGGTGATCCTTCATGATCACCCCGAAACCCGCCAGGCAGAGCAGGATCAGCGTGGTGTGGCCGTTGTTGGCGTACGCGTTGCCGAAGACACGCAGCACCACGCCACCCAGTGGGAACAACACGAGGTTTGCCGCGAAGCAGGCCGCCATCGAATAGCGCAGGTGGACAGCGATTCATGACGAACGTGCCGATGTCCCGCGCACCCGCGGCGAACAACGCCGTCGAGAGACCAAGCGGCAGCAGGAACACGACGCCGGCGACCGACCAGGTGGCATAGAGGTAGCCGGCCTGTTCGGAGCCGAGCGTGACATTGGCGACGATCGGCATCGAAAAATACGGCACCAGCAGCGCCAGTTGAGCGCGTGGTGCTGAGCGGCGACGTGATGCAGGCCACGGAGTGCCGAGCGGGTGGGCCGCATCCTGCGCAGAGTGACCTGGCGGGTGCGGGCCAGCCAGATCGTCATCGTTACGACCGAGACGACGTTGGCCAAGAACCAGCTGGCGTAAATGCTCAGCGAGCCGCCTTCGGAGAGGACGAGCGCGAACACGACCAGCAGTACGAGCTTCACGACCGCGACGATGGTGTTGCGCCAGAGTTGCGGGCCGCCACCCACGACGCTGAGCAGCGCGGGATCCAGCATCATGCCGACGCCCTGAACCGCGACACCCGCGGCAAGAGCAGAGTGGCGATGCCGTCGCTGCCGACACCGGGCAGGCCGAGGAATTCCTGGGGTAGCACCATCGCGCAGATGAGGGCCACGGCGCCGCCGCAGACGCCGCTGAAAACCGCGGCGGTCGAGACCAATTCGGAGCGGCGCGCCGACATCGTCGGCAGCTCGGCGAGCAGCAGGGTCCCGAGTCCGAGGGTGGTCAGGGGAGCGATCAGGTTCATCGCCGCGATGGCGGTTGCGGCCTCACCGATGTTCACCGGCGAGAAAAGGCGAGCCGAGACCGCCCAGTAGATGAAGCCCAGCCCCGAGGTCAGAAACGATGTGGAGACCAGGGCGAGCGCCGTGCGGACGAGGAAGTTGTGCTGGCGCTGACGCTCGGGCACTACCTCGGGGACGGTGCGCGCCACGTCGACGAGGCCACTCTGCTTAGCCACCACTAGTCGCTTCAGCCTTGGTCCGTGCGATGGCGCTGGCGTACAGGCGCTCGATCCGTTCGGCAACGGCGCTGACGGTGAATTCCCGTGCCCGGTCGCGTCCGGCGGCGCCGAACGCTTGGGCGGCCCGCGGATCGCGTAATACCGACGAAATGGCCTGCGCCAGCGCCGCCACGTCCCCAGGCGGGACCAAAAGCCCCGTGACCCCGTCGACGACCATGTCGACGATGCCTCCGGTGGCGCTGGCGACGACCGGTCTACCCGCGGCCATCGCCTCGAGCACAACGGTTGGGCAGGCGTCGCCCACAATCGATGGGACGATCACCGCGCGCGCCGACCGGAACAACGTAAGGACCTCGTCGTGCGGCAACGCGCCGAGCCACTGAACACCATCGGGCATTGTCCACGCGCTCCCGGGCCACGAACTACCGGCAAGCACGAGCGGCGGCGGACCGTCGAGCAGCCGATAGGCGTCCAACAGCGTCTGGACCCCCTTGTCCGGGCTGAGGTCGCCGACGAACAGCAGCGGGGCCTCTGGACCTGTCGGTGGAATCTCCTCGAGGACGATTTCATCGGGGATGAAGTTCGGAATGACCTCTGCGTTCAGGCGCGCACCACCTAGCCAGCTGTCGTCGCGCAGGGCGACGGCGTTGGCAACCGCGCCGCTGACCGCCGCGAAACGCGAAACTTGATCAGATCTGCGCCACGCGGACCACGTGTTCGCCGCGACAGTGACCGTGCCCCTGACGGCGCCGTATTGTGCTGCGGCACAGGACAGGCAGCGGACCAAAGACGGCCCTGAGCACCTCTGTTTCCCGTGTTCCATAAGTCGCTTGGTCGCGCACATATGGCTGTAGTCGTGCAGCGTCATGACGAGGGGTACCCGAGCGCGCGCGGTGGGACCCAGGGCACTGTTGACGATCCAATTGTGCGCGTGGACCACATCGAAACGGCCGTGAGAGAGTTCCTGGCGGATCGCCCGGCTCACCAGTGGATCAGGCAGGGGTAGCGCATACGGGGCTGCCCGAATCGCTGTAGAGGATGGGCAGATGAGAGGCGGCGGTGCGCACTCGGACAATACGTACACCCTCCAAGTGGCTCTCGCCCGGCTCCTCGCCGCCCATCGCAAAGCCGAGCAACGTCACCTCATGGGCCCTGGCGGCAAGCGCCGTCGCCAACGTCCAGACATGCTGTTCCTCGCCGCCATGACATCGGGGGCAGGAACTGGGCGAGCAGCAGGACCTTCATGCCGTCACCTCCCGGTAAAGGCGGCGCAACTGTTCGGCGCAGTCGTCCCAGCTCGGGAATGACGGGCGGCGCGTGCGTCGGCGCCGCCGCGATTGCAAGCGCTGCAGCCGCGACTTGTTCGGCGCTGGCATCGAGGGGAATCGTCGTGGCGAGGCCGGCGCGTCCAAGCTCGGAAAGCCCAGAGGTGTCCGCGACAAGCGCCTTGGTCCCCGCCCCGACCGCTTCCATGACGGCAACCGGGTGAGATTCATACTCGCTGAGCAGGCAGAACACGTCGGCGGCAGCGACGAGCTTGCCCATTGCGGCACGTCGTTCGGGGCCGAAGCCGCAGATGGAGACCCGGTCGCTGACGCCGAGCTGAGCGGCCATCGCGCGGAGCGGCTCTTCGTAAGGCCCACTGCCGACGAGTACCAGCCGCGCGTTGGGCTCCTGCTCCAGGATGGCCGGCAACGCCCCCAGGATGCGGTGGTGGCCCTTGTAGCGTTCGAGCCGGCCCACCGACACCAGCAGCGGGCTGCCTTCGGTTTTCCGCAGAATGATCGACAGGCAGAGGTTCGCATCCGTTTCGGATGAGCCGGATGGCCCCCTCGCTGATCGCCCAGGACCGCGGCGAACGTCTTACGCTCGTAGTCGGACACCGCCACGAGGGCCGCAGTGGATCGAAGCAGCGGCGCAAGCAGCCACCATTGCAGGGGGCGTAGTGACCCTCGTAGTGCTGACGAGTGACCCCCGGTGTGGAAAGTCAGCACGGTCGGGATGCCGGCTCGCCGCGCTGCGGCGAGCGCGGTGGGGGCGACCAAGTTATGCACCCCCTGTATATGGACGAGGTCGTAGTTGTCGGCCCGCAGCAAGTGCCGCGCCAATCCAGGGGCCAGGAAGTAGTCGCGTGAGCGGGGATAGGCGCGCCACCGCCGGACACGGTAGCCGGGGAGCTTCTCCTGCTCGACGGCAGCTCGCCGGACGGTCGGTCGTCAGGACCGTCACGTCGACGCCGGCGGCGCCGAGTCGGGTGGAGACCTCGTGAACGTGGGTTTCGATGCCGCCCATCAGCGGCAGGGCGCTCGCGGTAACCATGGCGACTCGAAGCGGGCCTCGGCAGTGGGGGTCATTCAGAAACGCTCCTTGCTGATGGTGGATGAGGACCGATCGTTCGTCAGAGTTCCAGTGCCATTCGCGTTCGTCGCACGACGGCCCATCCGCCGGTGAGCGCGTGGGCGGGGCCGTAATGAAGCCGTATCCGCTTTGGTTGCGACCCGAGGCGAACACGGCCGCGAGGTTGAGCGGCGGATGGTGAGGCGGGGCACCCGAAAGGGTCGCAGGTCAGTGCGGCTACTGCGTTTGCGACAACCGCTGCCTGTAGGTAGCCGATTTCCCGGCAACCTCCGCACTCGCTTGCTGGAGTACCCGTACGGGTAGGCGAGGCTGCGACACCGGGCGGCCGAGCCGATCCTCCAAAAAGCGCCGGGAGCTGGCCAGCTCAACTCGCAACCTTGGTTCGGAGATCTGGTCGAGCTGGGCGTGGCTGTGACTGTGCGCGCCGATCTCGACGCCGGCTGATGAAAGCTCTGCGACCTGACCCCACGAAAGCATCCGATCGGGTGGCGTCCCGGCCGTATACCGCGCCGCGCCGCGCAACCATCCCGTCGTGACGAACACGGTCGCCGGAAACCCTTGCTCGATCATTATCGGCAACGCCGATTCGATGAGGTCGGCGTAGCCATCATCGAACGTGAGCACGATCGGGCGCGCCGGAAGTGGCTGCCCGGTTCGGCGGCGTTGGCACAGTTCTCCGAACGTCAGTCCGCTGAACCCCTGATGCCGCAAGTACCGAAGTTGTGCGGCGAACACGGCGGGGCGAACCGGAAAGCGCTCGTGCCGAGGCGGAAGGAGCCTCGCTCACCGAGTGGTACATCAGGACCGGCACGGGAATCCAGGTGCCAAGGTGAGGGTTGGCAAACCTGGTTGCCCTGTCTAACTCTCACTGCGGACCCCACGGCAGTGACGGGTGATCAAACCGAAGCCGTATCCCGCGGTCGTATACATCAGTCCGACGATGATCGCGCCGGCGCTCAGCAGCCCTGCCCAGTCGCCATGAGCGCCTCGGCGAAGGCCACGAAGCACCCCGGCGGGAAGCGTCACGGCGCTATACCTGCCTTCGGTGGCGAGCCCGGCTCCGAAGCCCACACTCTCGGTCACCTTGGCCTTCGACCGCCCTTCTGAAAGGCAGCGGGAGCGGAAATATGAAAAGCTCTGCCGTGCCTGCGGTACGCGATGGGTGATGACCGCTTGGTCGTCGTAGACAAAGACGCCTCCTGGCCGCGCCTTAGCGGCGCGGATACAGAACTCGGTTTCTTCGCCGCCCAACGGTCGTCGGTCGCCGGCCGAGCGTCCGATTTCGGACGAGAATCCACCGATCGCGAATAGGTCGCGGCGGATACGAGGCGTTGCCAGCCAAGCAGGTTACGGACGACTCCCGGCTCCCTTCCGGTGTAGGTGCAGCCAATATCCAGTCGAATTCGCCCGGCCACCACGCTAGGGCGCCGTAGCCCATCCGGGTTCTGCGCGTCCCCCAACGCCGATCACGTCCGGATCGGCATAATGAGCAGTCAATCCGGCAACCAGCCAGCGTTGCGCGGCCGCGTCGTCGTCGAGAAACGCCACGATTTCGCCGGTCGCCAATGCCACACCCGTGTTTCGGGCTCCCGACAGCCGCGCTCGTTGTTGTTGGGCACAACCCGCACGCCGGCAGCGCTTCCGCCAGCCGCGCCTGCAGTTCCGGGTTGTGGTCCACGACCAGGATGATTTCGTTGGGGCCGGTTGCTGGCCCTGCACCGAAGCAACGGCCCGCATTGTGTCGTCCCACCGTTGCGCGGTGTACGCGCAAATTATTACGGAGCAAACGCCATTCCGACAAAGAACCTCGTCGCGTGTTTCCGTAGCACGCGTGAGCGTCATTGTGACCACGTCCCTTCTCTCACGGGCTCACCTTTTGTCCATGAGCCGATAGGTGGACCGCAGCCGGATCGTCGAGGATTGACTGAACGTCGGTGACGTCAGCGGGATAAGCATCGATAATGGACACCGCGATTGCGGCTGCAACCGGGATGGCAATGACGAGGCACGCGACAATCCAGCTCCAGCGCAGTTTGGCGGCACCGTTCCTGAGTAACGCCGTGAGCCACCGGCGATTAACCACTAGCACGACCAGCGCCGCTGACAGGAAAACCGTCGGTCCGACCCACACGTGAGCCATCAGCAGCATCACCGATGCGAGGCAGACCGCGCCGAGTCCGACGTCGTAGGTCAGGCTGGGGCCTGCGGCACGGTGAAGCGTTTTCGCCTTATCGATGACGAAAACGCGTGCCCGGGTACGCGCCAAGGCGACCAGCGCGAGGCCTGCCAGAAGGCCGATCAGAAGCTGTCCGGGAATGTTCATGGAGTGGGCGTCCGTGTACCAGATGGCCGGCATGTCCTCCACGCCCATCCCGCTGGTGTCGTATATGACGATCGGCCCATGCCGATAAACCGCGTGAAGCCCGGCGACGCTGTCGAACTTAGTTAGTTCACCTCGGGTGAGTCGCTGCGGCCCCGCGGTCTCGCCTTTGTAAAAGTAGGAGCCGAGCCGTGGCAATTGGCCGATGAACCGGCGATCGACATACAGGTACCGAAGGTGGAGGTGGCGGACGGTTTTTAACTCTTGCGTGCCCCACTTGTCGGCGAAATACAATTCCGGCGTGTACATCTTGTCGGCACCGTTCACCGGCCACGCACCGGCTTGAGCTGACAGCAGGATCGAACTCACCCGGTCCGCGGCGACCCTGCTGCCAACCGGTAACCCATCGACCGCCCAGCGGGCTGCGGCCAATGTCTCGGCATCCATCGATCGACCATCGGCAGAAACAAGATACGGGCCTGGTAACCGTGCCCAGTCCGGTCCGCTGCCCATCAGATGACCGCCGACGAACACGCCCGTGGCGAGCACTAGTGCCAGACGACGAAAGAGCTTGAGTTGGTTCCGCTGCGCCTCATTCGACGGCCGAAGACCCCGAGACCAACGCACTGCACCGTCGGCGAAGAGCGCGCTGAGCGGAAGAAACAGGAACGTGAGAACCCGGTCGCCCAAAGCGCCCCAACTTGGCATGATCCGTGCGGCGAACAGTATTGGGATCGTTGCCGCCATCAGCACGAGCAGTAGTGAAGGCTCCCAGCGCTGCGAGTCGGGTTGCGGGGCCCGCCGCAGGCTGGAGAAGTACGCGGTGAGCCCGACCGGAAGACGAGACATGATTGGGGCTTTGGCAGACGTGGGCGATTGCCCACATCGCCGGCAGGTTCGCGGCCGGCTTTAGACCGCCACCGCCGGAGTATTGATCGTGCGGAGATCAGCATCAGCAACGACACGACCGCGGTTATGGCTACGGCGTAATAGAGCATCAACAACCGCTCCCACATCGGCTCCGCTTCGCCCGAGTCGTCGTGGAACGGCGTCCGGTGGAATCCACCTGTCACCTGTGTGGCCATGTCATCGGCGATCGGACCCAAATACGCCTGAAGCAGGGACCACTGAACGATCGCCCACAACGTCGTCGCGACCGTTGCGATAAGTGCGCCGTAGAACACCCGTCGTTTTGCGGGTTTTCCACGCTGCGCAATAGTCCAAACAGCCAGGAAAGCGGCGGTGAGGAAGCTGGTGACGTGATGGCTCACGGCGACGGCAAGCAGGCACACGGTGGCGCCAACCAATAGCGGACCCGGATTATCAGACCAACGCGCCCGGGCAACGAAGGCAATCGCAGCCACCGCCAGCGGTAACGCCAGCGTCTGATACGCGAATTGCGAGTTGAAAAAGATGAACTGGGCCGACACCCAGTACGCAGCGACGGCCAGCCCGCCCGCGCGAGGGCTTCCGGTTAGGTGCTCGACGGCATCGCAAAGCGTAAGGACCAGCGCGACCCGGGCTGCGAGCACCGTGGCCATCGCTGCGACCATCACGGGCAGGCCGAGCTGATGGAACACGGCGGTTACCGCCTCGAGGCCTGGGTAACGCGAGCTGACAGCGAGTTGTGGATGCGGCTGAAATAGGCTGTGGGACAACAAAATATCGCGCAACGTGCGCAGGTGAAGTTGCTCGTCCAGGCCCGTGAACAGCAGCGGGTCTGACACCCGCCACTGCACGGCCGTCACCACTCCGAGGCACAGCACCGCGGCATTCCGCGCCCCTCGCGACAACGGCTCAGAGGTGAGCACCCATAGTGCGCTCGCGAAGGTGAGCCCGATAGCTCCCGCCGACACAAGTGGAGCAAACGCGGTTGCACCGTGCCTGGCCATGTACATCGCGAGGATCTGGACGACCAACGCTGCCGTCTGCCAGAGCAGAAGAATCCATATGACGCCGAACGGATTTGCGGCCGGCGTTGGCGTGACATCTCCAGCGGGCGTGCCATCTTCGGCTGACCGCCAGGTGGCACGCCATGGAGTGCCGGCCACGTCAAGGCTCACCATTAAGTCGTCACCTCATATGGGCATCGCGTTTGGTGCCTGGCTGTCATTTGTGGGCCGGATCGTTTCCGTTGGTCGGCAGGTACACGATCGCAGCCCGGTACCCCGGCGGCGCGTGTCCGTTTCCGTTCCCTTTCCGTTTCCGTTCGTGTACGCGGCCGCGGGCACCGTGTATTTGCGGTTTGGCGAAGAAGCTGCCGGTTCGTCGTCGGCGCGTATCCGGCCTCCGGCGAGCGCGCCACCACCTTGAGGCGTGACGCATATTTGGAGGCAGCGGCACCCCCCACGCCGGCGGCAGCGGCCACGGCTGCGACCTTCGGTAGCCCGCCGAAAGCGAATGGGAAGCCCAACCCAGCGGCGCCGAGGTCGGAACCTGCGGCGGCTCCAAGGCACCCCCGGGGAGCAGGAACTCCGGCGGAGGTGGCGCAGCCGACCAAGCCCAATTCGGCGGCACCGACATCCCGCCCAGCGAAGGCGCGTCGCCCGCGCTGGCCCAGGCGCCCGAGTCCCCAGCGAACCCCGAGCCCGCTCCGTCGCCGGCCCAGCCGGCTCCGCCCTCGGCCCCGGCGGCCGCACCCCGGCTCCGCCGGCCGCCCCCGCGTCCGCGGGTGGGGCGCGGGTGTCATCGCAGCGGTCTCCGTATTGCCCATCACTGGCCCGAGCGCGTCGAGACCCACAAACGCGCCGAAGAACCCTGGGAGATATAGCAGCTGACTATCAGCCCTTCCCGACCGAGCCAAAGCCTGAGACCCCGCTGGACGAGGTGCACCTAGTCCCAGCGCACTCTCGAGTCCCGACAACAGCGTCGACAGCCCCGAATCGGTCGACGCGGCCGGCGTGGCCGAGACAGGCGTCGCCAGGCTTTGCAGCGCCTGGGAGATCAGCCCCGACAGCGACCCTTGTGCGTTGCCGGCGGCGGTCCCGGTGGCCTGGGTGACCGCGGCGCTTTGTACGGCCGACGCGGCCGGGCTGGTGGTCTGTGGCGCCTCGGCGAACGGCGAAACCTGTGCGGCGGCAGCCGAATTCGCGGCATAGCTGTACATCGCGGCGGAGTCCTGGGCCCACATTTGGCCGTACTGAGCCTCGTTCGCCGCGATCGCGGAGTGTTCTGACCGAATACATTGGTCGCCATCAGCGAGGCCAGTTGAGTGCGATTGGCTGTGATCAACGGCGGCGGCACCGTCATCGCGAACGCCGACTGGTAGGCCGCCGCTGCCGCATTGGCCTGACTGGCCGTTTGCTCCGCTTGTGCCGGCAACGGAATTGAGCCACGCTACATAAGGGGTCGCTGCGTCCTCCATCGCCAGCGACGATGGACCCGTCCACGAATCGTCGGTCATCCCGGCGATCACCGACTCATACGAGGACGCCGTGGATCTGTAGTTCGGCAGCCAACCCGTTCCAGGCCGTCGCTGCGGCCAGCATCGACCCGGCCCCGGCCCGGCATACATTCGCGCCGAATTGATCTCTGGCGGTATCGCACGAAGTCCATGGCTGGCCTCAGCCGCCTACAGCGCCGCGGCCGCGTTGGCGGCCTCGGTGGCCGCATACGACCCGGCGCTGACACTCAACGTGTTCACAAACATCTCGTGAATGGCCGCGGCCTGGGCGCTGATCGCCTGGTACATCTGGGCGTGGGCGGCGAACTGCGCCGCCGTGAGCGCCGACACTTCGTCGGCCGCCGCGGGCACCACCCCGGTCGTCGGGGCTGCCACGGCCGCATTCTGCGCGGTCATTCCCGCGCCGATACCCTGCAGGGCGCCGGCCGCGGTGGTCAGCGCCTCGGGCTGTGTTGTCACGAACGACATGTGCTCCTCCTAACAAGGCAAGCCGAACCGGAAGCGGTTACGGCCGTTCGTGGAGGCAGCACCTGGGCGCAGCCCCCTGAAACCGTGATGCATATGAGTACCTATCTTACATACTTTTAGCCCCAAATCAACGGTATGAAGGCAGAAGGTATAAGAAATTGGGCAAACGCATTAATGTACGTAAAAGCGGTGGGCCGGGAGCAGACCGCCATGGTCTCGGCCGCGAAAGCCCTACACAGTCGGCTTGAGGCCGATCGCCCGCTGGACCAGGGGCATTAATGCCCTGGCATATGTACCGGTGATGTGGAACTGATCCTGATATGCGGAAAAGTGCCCGACGATGGAGGGACACAGATCCACGGTGCAGAGCCACGGTGTCAGGCTTACGTAACCGGCGCCGCCCCGGTGCGCTCCGTCGCGCGCCGCCTGCTCTTCGTCTGCGGGCACCGCTGTCGCGGTCTTTGTCGCACACTTCAACGCCGAAGACACGTGCGCGGCCAAGCACCGCGGCGGGTCCTGAGTCAACAGCGGAACATCACCCATCACAAACAGCTTGCGGCCCGGGGCCTGCATCTGCTTCAGCACGGCCGCGTATCCGGCCGCATATTCGGCGACATTGAATCCCGTGTGGTTTCCACTTGCCACCAACACCACAGCCGGATCCTGCCGCTTCATCCAGTCAATCGCCGCGTTCTTCCACTCGCGGCACTGGGCGTCGGTAATGCCTTCCGCTGTCGTGTCGAAAGTGTCATCGGCATATGGCACCCGGCGTGGGAGACAAGACCAAATCGATATCCGAGTTGCTTGGCCATCGTGTTCATCATCCGCGACCACATCACGGCCTGGGAGTCACCGATAACGATGATCATCGGGGCGTTTGCCGGGGCGCCGGTGTCAAAAGTGCATGGCTGACGATCGGGCTTGAGCCACGAGATCGGCAACCGTGAGCACCGGCCGCCGTCTGGAACCCGCAGGTCTGTCACGGAATCGACGAGGCTCGGGGTGAGGTCCGGGGGAATCGTGTTGGTCTTCGCTCCCGACTCCACCTCGGCCAGGATGTCCGAGCATCCGGGCGACTTGCACGACGTAATTGCGATGTCGTTACTTCCCAATACGTTTCGTTTGCTCCCGTTGTGGACGACGACCCCGTGCGCCACCGTGATGGCGCCGATCAGCGCAGCGCCGACCGCGAGGCTCAGTCCTCGCCTTGCAGTAAGCGATCGGGCACGGCGAACGGCGTTCTCCACCACCCTCCCCCTCTCGCCCTCTGGCGTGTCAGTCGCCAGGCACAGTTAGCGAGACGACGCGCGCACATGCACGGCGCGACAGCGCTCACGGTCGATATCGGTCAGCCGGCGGCTCAGAGGCGGTGCTGATGACGCCACGCGTCGCCGCCCGGGATAGGCGTCGAGTCAGCAGCAGCGCGCTGCGGCGATACGGCAACGCACGAGCGGATATCTGCTCGGCGGCCATCGCGGTTCAACTCTGGTGATGGCGGGCACCACGCGATCAAGGCCGGACAAGTCGCGGCGCGAGTCAAGGAAGGTCGAAGGGTGGGACCGCGCGGTCTGAAGACGGACAGGCGAACGACGCCGCGAGAGGCGATCAGCGACGTCGCGACGAGCGCCGGGCGGGCGCCGCGCGCGATCAACATCAACGTCAGAAACAGGCCTGGCCAGACAGGGAAACTCTACCACAGCCAGCGACACAGGAAGCAGCGGGACGGCGGCAGGGACCGAAGTAGCGGGCCGACAAACCGAGGAGGGCCGCGAAGAGGAGGCCAGATCGCGCGAGGCGACGTCGGCGGGAGGAACCGAGGAGGAAACGACGCGGCGACGTCGCGACACGACAAAGCGACGCGGCAGACCGCCGCGCCGCCTGGCGTAAAACAAGACGACACCGGCCGGTCCGAAGCGCGCATCAAAAGCGGGATCAAGAACCGAGATCACGAGAAAACACGACGCGACAAACCACGGGAACGGCGGCCAAAGCGGAAAGACAGAACAGACGACGCGAGGGCGAAACCCGAGCCGACGAACGCCGAACGCCGTAGCTCGCCACAGATCGTGATGAGTGTCCAGGATCCGGAATGGTGCTGGGTCGCATCGAACGCGCTCAGGTCTGAGACAGGGCAGCGGGCCCAGGATCTAGGACGGTGCGCAGCCAGTCGACGGTCAGCTTGATGCCCTGGGTGATGTTGGTGTCGGGCCTCCAGCCCAGCACCCGCGCCGCCCGGGTCGGATCCAATGCGCTCGCGTGAATCTCACCGGTGCGGGCATCGGCATGATCGGGCAGATGCGGGACGCCGACGGTTTCGGCGATCAGCTGGTGCAGCTCGGCGACAGTCGTTTGCACGCCGGTGCCGACATTGAAAGTGCCGGTCGTCGTGGCCGGCGCGTTCGCCGCGCACAGGAAAGCACCCACGGCGTCGTCGACGTACACGTAGTCGCGGATGGAGCTGCCATCGCCGTAGATGGTCGTGGGACGGCCAGAGAGTATCGCACTACCGAAAACCGTGACTACGCCGGCCTTCCCGCGGGGGTCTTGGCGTGGCCCATAGACGTTGGCCAGTGCCAGACAAATGGGCGCCAGCCCGTACATGCCGGCGTAGGCGCGCATGTAGTACTCGCTGGCGACAATTGCCACCGCGTACGGCGAAAGTGGGTCGACAGCAGTGTCCTCGGTGGCGGGCAAGGTGGTCGTCGCTCCGTAGCGGGAGCCGCCCGAGGTGGCGTGGACGATCCGCGGTACGTCCGCCCGCCGGCACGCTTCCAGCAGGTTGATGGTGCCCAGTACGTTGTTGCGGGCATCGTGTTGCGGATCATCAACGGAGCTGCGTACGTCGATCTGGGCGGCCAAGTGAAACACCACGTCAGGGTTGGCCCGCGCGACGACGTCCAACAGCGCCGGGTGACGGATGTCGGACCCGACGAAGGTAAAGAGGCCGTTGTGCCGGCGGGCCGACGCAAGGTTGGCGACGGGGGAGCCGGCGCTGAGATTGTCGACTCCGGTCACCTGGTGTCCTTCCGCCAGCAGACGGTCGACAAGGGTGGAACCGATGAAGCCGGCGGCGCCGGTAACGAGGGTTCGCATTATCGGCTATGCCCAGCTCGAGGGTGAATTACCCATGGCAGCAACCGAAGTCGGCGTTACTGTGGCTACGCCGACTTCGATGTCGATCGTCACGTCAGCCCGCGGGGAGTGGCTGCGCCCGGCGCGGCCGGCCCTGCATCTTTCCTCACGCAGGAACTTCCGTCAGAGCCGGCGGACGCCCGGTGGCCTGTCGCGCGGCCTGGTAGATGTGTCCGGACACTCCCGAGCGGTGATGACGCAGCACGGTTCGCAGGACCCGGATACCGTCGCGGATGGCGTGCAGGTTCGACGCGCCCGTGCGACGGGGGTACTCGAGGCTGGGAACCTCGGCAATGCGCAGACCTGTCTGCATCGCACGCACCGTCATCTCGGCCTCGATTTCGAAGCCGGTGGAGGACAGGCGCAGGTGCTCGAGATAGCGACGGTGAAATGCGCAGAACCCGTAGCACAGGTCGGTCAGGTGGGCGTCGTACACCGTGTTGAAGGCCGTGAGCAGGAACAGGTTGCCGAGCCGACGGATGAAGGTGATGTCCAACGACCCCCCGCCACTGATGAACCGCGACCCCTTGACGAAGTCGTAGCCATGGGTGAGGAAGTGCACGTAGTGCCGGATCTCCTGCGGCGACATGCTGCCGTCCGCGTCCATCATCACAATGATGTCGCCGGTGGCCGCGTGGAATCCGGTACGCAATGCGCTGCCTTTTCCAACGCCTTCCTGAGGCACGATCCGCAGGTCCTGCCGGTAGGCCTGCGCGGTTGTGAGCGTGACATCGGTCGAGTTGCCATCTACCAGAATGATCTCGTCCACGTCGTCGGCGATCTGCTCGAGCACGGAGGCGATGTTGCGAGCCTCGTTTCGCACCGGGATGACCAGGCTTACGCGAGGGCGGCCCACGGACTGCACCGCGGTGTCGACGGGCGTTATTGAGGGTTGATCAGTCGGGAGGGTACCCGCGAGGTGCAGCGGCGATCCGCTGTCACTGGCATGGCCTGGGGCCGATACGGTTGTCATAGTCAGGCGCCAATCTGCTTGTGGTGTATGGGTTGTGCTGCTGGTGGTCTTGGAGCGTTTGTGATCGCGCCGACCGCGCGCCACAAAAACAGACTGGGCGACGGGGCAGTCGCGCAGTACGTTCCCGATCTTGGGGCGATATCGCTAATTATCATGGTGCGCACCCTCCTATGCGGAGTATTACATACCTAGCGAATGATTAGCAACCGTTTCCTCAACTTATGGTATTGCAAGAGTGTGGCGACGGCCGTAGGCCTAGCGCGCAGGCGCGCAGCGCGTCGCTCGGGAAATAGCCGGCCTGCACCTCGTTCGGGTCGGCAGCTGGCCTACGCGCCGTCGAGACGCTAGATCGCGGCTCCCGCCGGGGCCTCGCTGGCGGTCAGGAACGGCATCGGCATCCGGCGCGACCGCAACAGCGCCTCCATGGCATCGCCCGCGATAGGACGCGAAAACAGATATCCCTGTGCCCGCCGGCAGCCGTGGTGCATCAAAGCCATTGCCGCGGCGGGGGTTTCGACGCCTTCGGCGACGAGCTCGAGGTCGAATGCCTCGGCGAGGCCGATGATCGCGCGGACGATCGCCAGATCGTTGGGGTTACGGCCAAGGTCGCGAACGAACCGCGGATCGATCTTGAGCACGTCGACGGAGAGGGCCTTGAGGTGCGGCATGACGGCGTAGCCGGTGCCAAAGTCGTCGATGGAGGTCCGCACGCCCAGGTCTCTGAGCTTGCTCAGTGTGCGTGTCGTGCTCTCGATGTCGTTGACGATCGCGCGCTCGGTGATCTCAAGACACAACGAACGGTCGTCCATGCCGAACTCGGCCACGATTTCGCCGACCATCCGGACGAAATCGGGGGTCGTCAGCTGCAGGGGTGAGACGTTGACCCGTAGCGAGGCTCCGGCGGCTGCCCCGCTGGCGCGCCAATCGCTGAAATCGGCGCATGCTCTCCGCAGTACCCAGCGGTCCAAGTCGACCGCCAGGTTCATCGATTCGGCCACGCCGATGAACGAATTCGGTAGCAACACACCGCGCGCCGGGTGCCGCCAGCGCACCAGCGCTTCGGCGGCGACGATGGCGCCGGTCCACAGGTCGACCTCGGGCAGGTAGTGCACCAGCAGGGCCTCGCTGTCGACGTCTCCCTGCAGGTGTCCCTCGATGTCATTGCGGAACAACTGCTTCAGCGAATTATCGCTGGCTACGGCAATCTGGTTGCCACCCGCGCGTTTGGCCGCCATGACGGCCTCATCGGCGCGGCCGAGCAGATCGGCCCCTAGTTCGCGGCCCGGCATGCCAGCTGCCACACCGATACTCACCGTGCGGGTGATGGTCTGATCCTCGATTGTCAGGCGGTCGTGCACCGTCTTTCGGATTCGGTCGGCGAAGAGCTCCGCGGCGTGCGTCGTCATCGGCAGATCCGGAACGACGACGAATTCGTCACCGCCCAGTCGGGAAACCATGGCCTGGCTTCCGGCGCAGGCGCTCAGTCGGTCGGCGAAACCGCGGATGAACCAGTCGCCCGCCCCATGTCCGAGGGCGTCGTTGATCGCCTTCAGGCGGTCGAGATCGAAATACAGGACGGCGACGGGGCCCGGCTGACGTGCCGAGAGACGATCCGCGAGGTGGGTGAGCAGAGCCCGGCGATTGGGCAGCCCGGTCAGATCGTCATGTTCGGCAAGGTAGCGAAGCCGCTGCTCGGCCGAGATCCGGGCCTGGAACTGAGCGAATAGAGAGGCCACCGTCTTGAGGGTGTTCTTTGGCTCGCTCTTCCATTTACGGCCGCGGCACTTGACGAAACCGATCACCCCGGTGGTCTGAACTCCCGAGATCAACGGCGCGGCGGCCACCAGGGGTGGGCCGCCACGACAGCCGCTGATCAACGGGCAGCAGGAACTCCCGTCGTCAAAGCTGCGGTGGACCGTCACCAGCTCCTTGCCGTTGTCGCACACAGCTAGGGCGGGGTGAGCGCTGGAAAAGGACACGACGGCGAACGGGTCGGGACTGGCGACGTTGGCTCGCGGGGGCCACTCTGCGGCCAGTACCGATGCGCGGATGTTGTGGTTGCTGTAGCGCAGGAATGCGTAGTGCAGGTCAAAACGTTTGACGAGCTGTGCCAGCACCTGTTCGCTGGCCTGGGTTGCGGTCGACGCGGTCGCTTCCAGTAACTGGTTGGCGATAGAGGTGATGAGCGCCAGATTCGTCGGCACAGTGTCCTCCGATCTGGGCACGAACGCCGACATTGACCCCGCGCGAACCACACGATTATTGGGCATATGCGCAATTGGCGCAATTCCGACGTCAATTAGTTCAATTAATGAATATCATATGAATACAGCTTCGACGGAAGGCGGGAAAGTGACGCCTGCGTCACACCGCTACACTCTTCTCCTCGCCTTCGCGCTCAGCCATTGAGGGGGACGACCATCGCGACATCCACAGCACTGGTCCTCGACGCCGAGGACGCGGCCGACTTCGCGATGTTGGAACAATTGCGTGCCGACACCTCGATCGAATTCATCGACCAGAGCAAATCGCAGCTGTCGGAATTGCGAGGCCTGCTGCCGCCACCGGGCGTAGAGCTCGTCGACGAACGGTGCCGCTGGGTGTACTACCCGTGGCGACGCACGGTGGTGGCTGTGCTTGGCCCGCAGAGCTTTCGGGCGGTGCGGCTGGACCGCAACCGAAATGTCATTACCGCAAACGAGCAGTCGCGACTGAGCGCATTGACGATCGGCGTCGTCGGATTGAGCGCCGGACACGTCGTCGCACACACCCTCGCGGCGGAAGGCCTCTGCGGCCGGCTCCGGCTGGCGGATTTCGATCAGCTGGAGTTGAGCAACCTCAACCGGGTCCCGGCGACGGTGTTGGATATCGGCCTGAACAAGGCGGAGGCCGCCGCTCGCAGAATCGCTGAACTCGATCCGTATCTGTCCGTTGAGATTATGGAGACGGGATTAATTCTAGAGACCGTCGACGAGTTTCTCGAAGGATTGAATATCGTTGTCGAAGAATGTGATTCGCTGGACATGAAAGCGATTGTGCGAGAGCGGGCGCGGGCGCGGCGCATTCCGGTGTTGATGGCGACGAGCGATCGGGGCCTGCTGGACGTGGAAAGGTTCGACCTCGAGCCGCAGCGTCCGATCCTGCACGGACTGCTGGGCGAAGTGGATCCCGCCGCGCTGTCGCAGATGACCAGCGCGCAAAAAGTGCCGTACCTGGTGCGCCTGCTCGAGGCCGAGCAGTTATCCGGGCGCCTCGTGGCGTCTGCGGTGGAGATCGACCGCATACTGTCGTCTTGGCCTCAGGTGGCCGGCGACGTCGTGCAGGGAGCGACCGCGATCGCTGAAGCGGTGCGCAGAATCGGCTTGGGCGAGGACTTGCGTTCTGGCCGGACCCGCCTCGACGTGGGCTTGGCGTTCGACCATCTCGACCAACCAACGATCCGGCATCGTACGGCCGACCCCATGGTGTACGTGGACCCGGCGTCGACGCTGCCCGGCGTTGCGGGCGTGATAGTGGGCGCCGCCATTCGCGCGCCATCCGGCGGCAACGTTCAACCGTGGCATGTGGAAGCGCTCGGTAACGCGATCACTATCGGGCTTGCGCCCGAACACACCTCGACGATCGACGTTGGTCTGCGGGGCAGCGCTGTGGCGCTGGGAGCGGCGGTCTTCAATGCCAAAGTGGCGGCCGCTGCACAAGGGGTACTCGGTCCGGTGAGTCTGACCGAGAACGACAACGCAGTGCCGCTGCTGGCGGTGTTGGAGATGGGTGACGGCGGCGATTCCGACCTCGCCGACTTGTACCAACCGATGCTGGCCCGTGAAACCAATCGCCGGATCGGGACCGCATCTCCGATGCGTGCCAACACGATCGAACAGCTACACACGGTCAGCGAGTCCGAAGGCGCAATGCTGCACCTGCTGACTTCGCGAGACGACGTCGACGCGGTCGCAACCATCCTCGCCGCCGCCGACCGCATTCGGTACCTGTCGCCGAAGTTGCACGGCGACATGGCTTCTGAGTTGCGCTGGCCCGATGATCAGCACTCAGACACCGGTATCGACGTCCGCAGTTTGGAGCTGGACCCCGGCGATCTCGCTCTGCTCGAGATATTGCGGCGGCCTGACGTGATGGACCATTTGCTGCACTGGAACGCAGGAACCGCCTTGGGTGCGGACACCCGACGTCGCATCACGGCGAGTTCGGGCCTGGCGGTCATTGCCGCGCCGGGGACCACCTTGGCTGACTACGCCCGGGGAGGATCGGCTGTTGAAGCGGTGTGGATTACTGCCCAGCAGCACGGCCTCGCCGTCCAGCCGATCGCGCCCGCCTTCCTCTTCGCCGTTGATGGCGACGACTTCAAAGAGCTATCGACATCTTTCGAGCGCGAACTAAAAGAACTACAGAGCGAGTTCCTCCGACGGGTCGGAATGCCGGCCGGCGCTTCGCCCGCACTGGTTTTGCGGTTGACGTCTGCCGAGCCGGCTTCGGTCCAAAGTCGGCGCAGTCTGGACCGTGTCAGCTTGCTATACGGCAGAGACAGACTACGGTGATGGAATGTCCGGCACGCTGGATCAGCTGGTCACAGGGGCTGCCGCCGAGTTGATGGCTGCGACGGCGGAGAACCACGCCGCCGTCAGTGAACGAGTGCTGGCCAACTTGGTTGAGCATCTCGGTGTCGATTCCGGCTTCCTACGCCACACCGATCACAGCATCCGCGCGACAATCCTGATCACCGAATGGCCGCGACGCCAGAACATTCCGGACCCCGATCCGATTGGTGTGGTGTATTTCGCCAACGCGGACCCGGTCTTCGCGATGGCCGAACACCGCAAAGAGCCGATCATCTTGCGTCCCGATCCGGTCAACGAGGATTACCAACGCACCATCGAGAGCGGTGCGGCCCCCCGGGTCTCGTTTGCGGGCGTGGCCCTGCTTTCCGGGGATATCGTCAGCGGCACCCTCGGGTTCATCAAGTTCGGCGACCGGGAATGGTCGACCGAAGAACTGAATGCTCTCAACGCGATCGCTACGTTATTCGCGCAGGTGCAAGCACGCATCCAGGCCGAAGAGCGACTTCAGTACCTTGCCGCGCACGATGACCTCACCGGGTTGCTGAACCGCCGGGCGCTGATCGCCCGTCTCGACGAACGGCTTGAGGCGGACCGGCCGGGGGCGGTTGCATTGATATTTCTCAACCTGGATCGCCTCAAGGCGGTCAACGATCACCTCGGCCACAAGGCCGGCGACCGGTTCATCGAAGTCTTCGCGCAGCTCTTACGTGATGCCGCTGACGATTGCTCGATCATCGCCCGATTCGGCGGTGACGAGTTCGTTGTCGTTCCAGACGAGCCTTTGGACGCCGAAGCCGCCGAAGCATTGGCCCGGCAGCTACAGCAGCGCGTTCACAAGCAGGTGGTCGTCGACGGCGAAACCATCACTCGCACAGTGAGTATCGGCGTTGGGGTGGGGGAGCCTGGACGGGACAATTCCTCAGATCTGCTGCGCCGGGCCGATCAGGCTGTCGTTTCTGCCAAAGCCGCCGGCGGAAACGCGGTTGTGGCCTTCGACCCGGAAATGGCCGAGAAGTACGCCATCCGCAATGACATCGAGCTGCATCTCGAAGGAATCATCGACAGCGACAACGGGGCGTTGGTGCTGCACTACCTTCCAGAGTTCGACATGCGCTCCGGCGAGATCCTCGGGACCGAGGCGCTGATCCGCTGGCGGCATCCCACTCGAGGTCTGCTGATGCCCGACTCGTTCATGGGCGTGGTCGAGTCCATCAACCTGGCGGGGAAGCTCGGCCGACTCATATTGCGTTCGGCATGTGCGCAATTCAGTGAGTGGCGCAACGCTGGGTTAGCGGGCAATACGGTGATGCGCATCAACGTTTCACCCGCACAGCTCGTCACCGACGGTTTTGTCGCCCTAGTCGCCGCAACGCTGGACGAGTTCGTTCTCGACGCCAGAACCGTTTGTCTCGAGATTACGGAGCACGTCGTCGTCAAAGACATCGAGACCACCCACAAAACGCTGACCGGCTTGAAAGAGATCGGCGTGCAGGTGGCGATCGATGACTTCGGCACCGGCTACAGCGCGTTGACATACCTGAAGTCACTCCCGGTCGATGCACTCAAAATCGACCGGGAATTCGTCCGAGACCTCGGGACGGAAGCGGCCTACCCTGACCTGGCGATCTTGAAGCAGGTTGTCGCATTGGCCGACGCCTTCGGCCTCGACGTCATCGCCGAAGGCGTCGAGACTGCTGCTGCGGCCAAGGCGCTGTTGGAACTGGGTTGTTATCGCGCGCAGGGCTTTCTGCTGTCACGCCCGCTCTCTAGGAGCGCGATGGGCGCGCTGTTCGCCCAGCGCTTCATCCCTGTCGACTTCTAGCGTCTAGACCACTTCTTGCCAGCTGACGGCAAGGTCACCTCGACGGTCTATCTCGCGCATCACAAGCTCGTGCTCGGTGAGGATCTTGGCCACCTGCCATGGCTCGGCGTGGTTGATGAAGTCCCGGCTGTCCCACCAGATCATCCTGGTTTGGTACCGCTCGTCGGGGTACGGCGTCGCGGGAATGGGTGCCACTAAACCACCCGACGACTTCCAGCGGTTGATCACGAACGTGGCCGCGGTAGCCATGAAGAACTGGTAACCGGTGAGGGATGCCATGTAGAAGCCGCTGCGAGCCAGCGCGGAGGTCAGCGAACGATTTGAGTCCGCCTCATCGATCACCCAGCCGGATTTCATTTCGAGCACGCCGAAAGGGATGCGGTCGGTAATCATGTCGCGAACCATCTGCTCGCCGGGCTGGCCTTCCCATTCGATGACGGCATGCGACTCCTCGGCGGAGCACAGCGGACCTTTGGCTCGCAATCCAGCCAACATCCGTCCGTCGTCGCCGATCGCTGCGCAGAACATCAAGGTGTCGCATCCGCTGCGGAGCGCATCCACATCGAGGGCGCACTCCACGCCGTGCTTGCGGTAGCTGCGCTCTGCGCCGCGCACGAACTCGTCCCACAATTCGGGATCGACGTAGGGCTGCGAAAGAACCAGAGTCGCCTCGATGTCGGGATCGCGCCAGCTGAGTCGTTCGCTGAGCCGAAACCTACCGGCAGTCATGAGGTGGGGCGAAACCGCGCCACTTTGTATCAATTCACGCATTGGACCGAACTCCAGTGCTGCTTTGCGTGTATTTAAATGCGTATTGAATCGGATCGGCTGTGTTTATTAACCATTATTCCGCTTCTGAATAGTCAGTATAACGCAGTTGTTTGCATTTGCTTCCAACTGGAAGCACTCCGAAAGAGGGCCCGCGTCGTGGCGCGAAAGGGCTGGTGGCGGGGACGAAATCAACCTAAGACACGGTGCCTTTGAGCGTAATTTCTTGTCCCGAATCGGCGTCTCGCCACGCGAAGAAGGGTGCGGTATGTATTACTCGCCAGTATTTTTACCTGGCCGTTTGCAGACCTGAGGAATCGGCTCAGCATGCGTTCGAAAACCTGGTGGAAGTAGGGATGATCCGACCCGGCGCGCGACTCGCCGACCGTGCGGAGCCGGGTGTGCAAACGGCCGCGGACCCGGCGCGCGCGGGGTGCAGCGGGGGTTAGCTGTCGCCGTCGGCCACCCGGTGCGCGAGCTGATGGATCGTCGGGTGCTGGTACGGCAGATGGGCCGAAAGCGGGCTATCGACAAAATCCTCCAGCTCGCCCACCAAGACGACCATGTCCGCCGAATCGAGACCGAGGCGATCGAAACGCCTTTCGCGATCGATCTCGCCTGCCGGTTTACCGGTCCGCTGCGCCACGTACGCGGCCAGCATCTCTTCGATCTCGTCGTAGCTCTTTATCTTGTCCTCCTGTGAGTCAGGCCTGATCAGCGCGCAAGCCGAGCCCGTTCGCGATCGCGAGCTCGGAAGCCGTCACCATCGCCCCGGTAGATCGATTCGGCGCATGGTCAAGCGCAACAATGTGAACGCGCCGAGTTCCATCGAGTACGCGAACATGCGCAGGTAACGCTCGTACCGCGCCACCGTCTCCGCCGACGACGCCGCTATCGCATCGTCTCGCCGCTCCTTGATGCGCCCGAGCCATGAACGCAACGTTTTGACGTAGTCGTCGCGGTCATTTGTGACCCGTTCGATCTCGAGTTCCATCTCGGCGGCCCGGGCGATGTCGGCTAGCCGCGGCAGCTCCGACTCCGGAAAAATCTCGTCGACGATGAAGCGATCGCGCAATGGCCGGTCGCGTGGGATGTCGCCGTACGCGATGGTCTGCAGCGACAGCCGGCCACCGGGCTTGAGCCAATTGCGGCACGCGCCGAAAAATCTCCGGTAGGCCTCAATTTGCTCTTCGGCCGACAGGCCCTGACGCGCAAAGTGCTCGAAAGCGCCGACGGAGATAATGGCGTCGAAAGGCTCGGTTGGTTCGTAATCACTCCAGTTTCGAACCAGGACCTCGACATTGCTTGGCGCGAGCGCACGCAGATACTCAGCCTGTGCATCCGAAAGCGTAAGGCCCACAGCGTTCTTCACACCCTGCGAGCCAACCATGTGCATGAGCTGGGCGCCCCAGCCGCAACCGATGTCGAGCACTCGCGCCGCGCCGGCCGCACACGCCTGCTCGGTGTGAAAGTCGAGTTTGCGGCGTTGCGCGGTTTCGAGGTCCTCCGTTGGATCCGCCCACATCGCGCAGGAGTAGCTCATGGTGGGATCCAGCCAGACCTTCCAGAAGTCATTTCCGACGTCGTAGTGGTGACGAATCGCGCCCGAGCCGGCGCCCATATACGTATCGCTCATCCGTTACTCCGCGTTGGTCAGGTCGCGCGTCTTGAGGTCACTGGCCAGGCCGCACAGTGTCAGTCCGCGTAACAGCATGCCACCGAAATCGAACTGCCACCAACGCATCCGGGTGGTGTAAGCGCGCGGCGAGTCGTGGTGGTTACCGTGATTGCCGCCGCCGAGAGAGGGCACCGCGAGCCATATGTTGTTGCGTGCCTGTCCCGAATGCGGCAAACGCGCCTGGCCGCCGAACAGGTGGCCGAAGGAGTTCACCGCCCAGGTGAGATGGCTCACCACGAAGACGCGAGTCATGCCGCCCCACAGGAAGCCGGTGAGCGCGCCGCGCGGCCCGCCGGCAGCCAAACCGATCAGGGTCGGAATCGCCAGGCCAAGCAAGCCCCACAACAGATAGCTGCGATGCAAAGCGATGGCGCGCGGGCTCTGCCATAGATCCTTCACGTCACGCGCGGAGATGGTCATCGCGGTGTGTTCGGGACGGAATAGCCAGCCGACGTGGGCGTGCGCAAGTCCGCGCACGCCCCCGACCGGCCAGTGCGGTGAATGTGGGTCACCCTCGCGGTCGGTGGCCGCGTGATGGCGGCGATGGGTGGCAACCCACCACATCACCGGACCGAGGAACGCGCTCGAGCCCAGCGCACCGAGTACCCAGACCAGTGCAGGCCGAGCGCTGAACGCCCGGTGGGTGAAGAAGCGGTGGAACCCTAGCTCAACCCCCGCCGTCGTTGCCACCGTGCCCACCGCGAAGACGATGAGGTCCGTCGGCGAAGGGCCAATTCCATTGAGCCACAACGCTATCGCTGTGACAAAGGCGAGTGCCGGACCAGCGACTGCGAACACCGCAAGCGCATATCCGCGTATCATGCGGGCTCCCCGATCAGGTGACGATGTATGACAGGGAGCTCGCCGCGCGCGTACAGCTCCCGGCATTCGCTGCGCCTGATCTTGCCGCTGGTCGTCCGCGGGATGCTGCCTCGCTCGACGAATGTCACAACATCGGCGGGTGTTCCGTGCGCCGCGGCAACCGCGCCGACGATCTGATCGGCCTCCTCGCTCCATTCGGCGACCGCCTCGCGGGCGATCTCAGTAACGATGACGAGCTTCTCTAGGTTGCCGTCGTCGAATCCGAAAACCGCGCAAGCGCTGGAACTCAGCGACGTCAGACGGAGCTGTTGGACGGTGTGCTCGATGTCCTCGGCGGCGTAGTTGACGCCGTTTTTGATGACGGTGTCCTTGGCGCGGCCGGTGACGTACATCTCACCGTCGACAACGCAGCCGATATCCCCGGTGCGTAGCCATGTCTTGCCATCGAGTGTGGCAGCGAAGGTGTCCCGGGATTCCTGCTCGCGGCCGAAGTAGCCGAGCGCGACGCTGGTGCCGCTGACCCAGATCTCGCCTTCGACGCCGTCGTCACAGCGGGTCTCACTCACCATGTCGACGATCGCGACCTCGAGGCCGGTTCTGGCCTGACCACAACTCACCCGATTGAGGCCGTTGGGGTCGCGCCACACGGCTGCCGACTCGCCGTGCTGTCCGCCGGACACGATGAGGGTTGCCTCGGCGAGGCCGTAACAGGGATAAAACGCCTCGCGACGAAAACCCACGCCGGCGAACGTCTTCTCGAAACGATCAAGGGTGGCTGCGCGCACGGGTTCGGCCCCGAGGAATGCGAGGTTCCAACTCGACAGATCCAGGCCTTCAAGGCTCTTTTCGCCGTGGCGTTCTACGGCGGCGACGCACATTTCATAGGCGAAGTTCGGCCCGCCACTGGTGTTGGCGCGGTAGCGCGTGATCTCCTGCAGCCATCGCAGCGGGTGCTTGAGGAACTGCAGCGGCGTCATGATCACGCACTCGAAACCGGCGTACACCGGCTGCAGCACGTAGCCGATCAGGCCCATGTCGTGCTGGAACGGTAGCCAACCCAGTGCGACCGTCGAGGGGGTGTGTCCGAACGCGTCCTCGATCATCAATTCGTTGGCCATCAGGTTCGCATGGCTCACCATGACGCCGCGCGGCACGCCGGATGAGCCCGACGAGTATTGCAGGATGGCAAGATCGTCGGGCGCGATTCTTGGCTCGTGGCCCGCGCCATCGGTGAGATCGAGATCATCGATTGCTATGCAAGGAATCTCAGCGAGCTCCGGGACTAGCTCGCGCGCCGCCAGGAGCTCGCGGGTGGTGAGCACGACGTCGGGTCGGGCGTCGGCGACTACCGCGCGCAGCCGTGGCAATGTCTGTGCCAGTCGCGACGGAATCGGGGTGTGCGTGGGGACCGCACACACCCCGGCGCGCAAACAGCCGAACAGCGCATCGAGAAACACCGCGTTTTGTGGCATCAGCAGCAGCGCACGCGGCTGCTCATCGGTGCGCGGCAGCTCGTTCAGGAACGCGCCCATGGCCCGCGCGCCGGCAGCCAGCTCTGCCCACGTGCGGGTGTCGGCACCGGCTCCGTCATCAAGGAACGCGAATGCGCGGTCATCTGGGCGCGCGGCGGCGTGGTGCTCCAGACGGTCGCCGATGGTCAGACCCACCGAGTCTATGATCGGCAAGTGCGGCGGGTCAGACCCTCGCTCTTGCTCTTTAGCGTCGAGCGCCCCCATATCTGTGTCCTCTCAGAGCGGGCGCCTTACGGCTGCGTTAAAAAGGTGAGCATACCCAAAATCGCTTAAGGATCGCTCGCGTATCGCTGGAATCTCAGGCCGCCAGCGCGAGAGAGCTCCGTCGCCAGGACTCGAACCTGAACTGTCTGAACCAAAATCAGAAGTGCTGCCGATTACACCACGACGGATCGCTGCGACCAGCGGTGAAGACCGCGTCCACTCTAGACGACCCTGCGGGCCGATCGTGGACCGCAGCCGAGGGATAACCTGTTAGACGTGGCCGCGCCGGATAAGGAAACCAAGGCGCCCCGCACCCGGATGACCGGTAGCGAGCGCCGCCACCAACTGATCGATATCGCACGGTCGCTGTTTGCCGAGCGGGGCTACGAGGGAACGTCGATCGAGGAGATCGCCCTTCGCGCCAACGTCTCCAAACCCGTCGTATACGAGCATTTCGGCGGTAAAGAAGGCCTGTACGCGGTGGTCGTCGACCGCGAGATGTCGTCGCTACTGGACCGCATCACGTCGTCGCTGACCAACAACCGATCCCGGGTTCGGGTGGAGACAGTGGCTCTTGCGCTGCTGACCTATGTCGAAGAACACACCGACGGATTTCGCATCATGATCCGCGACTCGCCGGCGGCGATCAGCTCGGGCACCTACTCCAGCCTGCTCAACGACGCGGTCAACCAGGTCAGCTCGATCCTGGCCGGGGACTTCGCCCGCCGCGGTCTGGACTCCGACTTGGCCCCGCTGTACGCGCAGGCACTGGTCGGATCGGTGTCGATGACCGCACAGTGGTGGCTCGACACCCGCGAGCCCAAGAAGGAAGTAGTCGCCGCCCACCTGGTCAACCTGATGTGGAACGGCTTGACCCACCTGGAAGCCGATCCACACCTGCAGGGCGAATAGCGGAAGCTAGCCCCGATCGCGGGCCAACAGGTCCGCGGTCGTTTCGCGGCGGACCAGTTCGCGGGATCGCCCGTCGGAGACCGCGATCAGTGGTGGCCGGCCGACCATGTTGTAGTTCGACGCCATGCTGTGGTGGTAGGCGCCGGTCGCGGCCACGGCGAGCAGGTCGCCCGGGTGCACGTCGGCGGGAAGTGCGATGTCGCGGGCGATCTCGTCGCCCGATTCACAGTGCCGTCCCGCGACGGTGACCTGTTGTCGAGGCGCAAGTGAGTGGCGATTCACCAGCGCCACCGTGTATTTCGCCCCGTACAGCGACACCCGGGGGTTGTCGCTCATCCCGCCGTCGACGGCCACGAAGGTGCGCCCGCCCGGCTGTGTCTTGACACCGCGCACCCGGTACAGCGTGACACCGGCCCGCGCGCAGATGGCCCGCCCGGGTTCGACGACGATGGCGGGGCGTGGGAAACGTTCGGCCGCGCACGCCTCGTCCAGTGCATCCTCGATCACTCGGGCCAGTTCGTCGACACTCAACTCCGGGTCGCCGGGCAGGTACGGAACGCCATGGCCGCCACCGATGTTCAGCTCGGTCAGGATGACGCCGTGTGCAGCACGCACGTCGGCCATCGCAGCGACCAGCCGGTGGATCGCCTCGCCGTAGATCGCGGCGTCGGTGACCTGCGAGCCGAGGTGGCAATGCAATCCGACCAGCTTCAGGCTCGGGTGGGAGAGCACTCGTGCGACGGCGTCGGCGGCGTGGCCGCCGTCCAGCGTGAACCCGAATTTTTGATCGCTGATCCCGGTCGTCACCGCGCGGTGACCGTGGATGTCGAGGTCCGGGGTGACCCGGATCAGCACCCGCTGCCGCCCCGCAGCCAAGCCGGCGAGTTCGGTGATCTCCATGGGAGAGTCCAGCACGATGCGCCCGATCCCGAAACGCACGGCGGCGCGCAGGTCGTCGTGCGACTTCGCGTTGCCGTGCATGACGATCTTGGCCTTCTCGACGCCACCGGCCATCGCGGTGGCCAGCTCGCCGGCGGAGCAGACGTCGACGCCGAGCCCTTCTTCGTGGGCCCACCGCGCGATCGCGATGGTCAGCAAGGATTTGGCGGCGTAGAGCACCTCGGCGTTGCCCAGCGCCGCACGGTAGCGGCGTGCCCGACCGCGAAAGTCGGCCTCGTCGATCACGTAGGTGGGGGTGCCGAATTCGTCGGCGATGTCGGTGAGAGGTACCTCACCGATGCAGAGTCGCCCGTCGTCGTCGGCGTGGGCGGTGAGCGGCCAGATCGCCGGATGAAAGCGCGGCGACGCCGCATAACCTATGGAAGGCAAGAGGTCCGGCAAAGTCGATGTCATGTCTTCAGCCTCCGCACGGTCTGGTCGGAAGCTGGCTTCTTTACGGATCCCTGACGAGGGTCGGCCAGAAATTGACGGCGCTGGCCCCCCATACAATGGGGCCATCATGACCGCAGGGGGGCCAGAAATCAGAGATACCCCGATTGCGGGGCTCGTGGAGTTGGCGCTGCGCGCGCCGACGCTGCAGCGACTCATCGACCTGGCGGCCGACCGACCCGAGAAATTGGCATTGGTCGGTCCGGCCAGCGCTCGACTGTTCGTCGGCTGCGCACTGGCCCGGCAGGGCCCGTTACTCGTCGTCACCGCAACCGGGCGGGAGGCCGACGACCTGACGGCCGAATTGCGCGGCGTCTTCGGCGACGCCGTGGCGATGTTCCCGTCTTGGGAGACGCTGCCGCACGAGCGGCTGTCACCCGGTATCGACACCGTCGGCGCCCGGATGATGCTGCTGCGCCGGCTGGCTCACCCGCAGGACACCCGGCTCGGCCCGCCGTTGCAGGTGGTGGTCACCGCGGTGCGCTCGTTGCTTCAGCCGATGGCCTCCCGGCTCGGCCTGGCCGAGCCGCTCACGTTGGCCCCCGGCGACGAGCTTGCCTTCGAAGACGTCATCACCCGGTTGGTCGAGCTGGCCTATACCAGGGTGGACATGGTCGGCAAACGCGGCGAATTCGCAGTTCGCGGCGGCATTCTCGACATTTTCGCGCCGACCGCCGAGCATCCGGTACGGGTGGAGTTCTGGGGCGACGAGGTTTCCGAGATGCGGATGTTCTCGGTGGCCGATCAGCGGTCGATCCCCGAGATCACCGTCGACGACCTGGTCGCGGTCGCCTGCCGTGAGCTGCTGCTGACCGACGGCGTGCGGGCCCGGGCCGCCGAGTTGGCCGGACAGCAGCCGGCTGCCGAGCACGGTGTCACCGGCGGCGTCGGCGACATGCTGGCCAAGCTGGCCGAGGGCATCCCGGTCGACGGCATGGAGGCACTGCTGTCGGTACTGCGGCCCGACCACGTGACGCTGCTCACCGACCAGTTGCCCGACGGCACCCCGGTGCTGGTCTGCGATCCGGAAAAGGTCCGCACCCGGGCGGCCGACCTGATCAAGACCGGCCGCGAATTCCTCGACGCGTCCTGGTCGGTGGCCGCGGTCGGCGGCGACTCTCCGATCGACGTTGAGCAACTCGGTGGATCGGGATTCCGCGAACTCGACGACGTGCACGACGCGGCCCGCCAATCCGGGCACCCGTGGTGGACGTTGTCGCAGCTGTCCGACGAGTCGGCGATCGAACTCGACATTCGCGCCGCGCCCTCGGCGCGGGGCCACCAGCGCGACATCGACGAGCTCTTCGCGATGCTGCGCGCGCACGTGGCGACCGGCGGGGTGGCCGCCGTCGTTGCACCCGGCACCGGAACCGCGCATCGCGTCGTCGAGCAGCTGGCCGAATCCGACACGCCGGCAACGATGTTGGAGCCGGGAGCCGAGCCCAAACCCGGCGTCGTCGGCGTGCTCCAAGGCCCACTGCACGACGGTGTGATCTTCCCCGGCGCAGACCTGGTGATTGTCACCGAGACCGACCTGACCGGCAACCGGGTCGCCGCCACCGACGGCAAACGGCTGGCCGCCAAGCGCCGCAACACCGTCGACCCGCTGGCATTGACCGCGGGCGACCTGGTGGTGCACGACCAGCACGGCATCGGCCGGTTCGTGGAGATGACCGAACGCACGGTTGGCGGCGCGCGTCGCGAGTACCTCGTGCTGGAGTACTCCTCGGGCAAGCGGGGGCGCAACGAGACCGACAAGCTGTACGTGCCGATGGATTCGCTGGATCAGCTGTCCCGGTATGTCGGCGGGCAGGCGCCGTCGTTGAGCCGGCTCGGCGGCAGCGACTGGACCAACACCAAAACCAAAGCGCGCAAAGCGGTCCGGGAGATCGCCGGCGAGTTGGTGGCGCTCTACGCCAAGCGACAGGCCAGCGCCGGCTACGCGTTCGGCCCGGACACCCCGTGGCAGGCCGAGATGGAGGACGCGTTCGGCTTCACCGAGACCATGGACCAACTCACCGCAATCACCGAGGTCAAATCCGACATGGAAAAACCGGTGCCGATGGACCGGGTGATCTGTGGCGACGTCGGCTACGGCAAGACCGAGATCGCGGTGCGGGCGGCGTTCAAAGCCGTCCAGGACGGCAAGCAGGTTGCGGTGCTGGTACCCACCACGTTGCTGGCCGACCAGCACTTCCAGACGTTCACCGCGCGGATGGCAGGGTTCCCGGTCCGGATCAAGAGCCTGTCGCGGTTCACCGAGGGCGCCGAATCACGCGCGGTGCTGGACGGGATGGCCGAGGGCAACGTCGACATCGTGATCGGCACGCACCGGCTGCTGCAGACCGGGGTGCGGTGGAAGGACCTCGGCTTGGTGGTCGTCGACGAAGAGCAGCGCTTCGGTGTCGAGCACAAAGAGCACATCAAGTCACTGCGCACCCACGTCGACGTGCTGACGATGAGCGCCACCCCGATCCCGCGGACGCTCGAGATGAGCCTGGCCGGCATCCGTGAGATGTCGACGATCCTGACGCCCCCCGAGGAGCGCTACCCGGTGCTGACCTACGTCGGGGTGCAGGACGACAAGCAGATCGCCGCGGCGCTGCGCCGGGAGTTGCTGCGTGACGGGCAGGCGTTCTACGTGCACAACCGGGTCAGCTCGATCGATGCCGCCGCGGCACGGGTGCGGGAGCTGGTGCCGGAAGCCAAGGTCGCCGTCGCGCACGGGCAGATGAACGAGGACCTGCTGGAAACCACTGTCGAGGGATTCTGGAACCGCGAGTTCGACATCCTGGTGTGCACCACGATCGTCGAGACCGGCCTGGACATCTCCAACGCCAACACGCTGATCGTCGAGCGAGCCGACACCTTCGGCCTCTCCCAGCTGCACCAGCTGCGTGGCCGGGTCGGTCGCAGCCGGGAACGCGGCTACGCGTACTTCCTGTATGCCGCACACAACCCGCTGACCGAGACCGCCTACGACCGGCTGGCGACCATCGCGCAGAACAACGACTTGGGCGCCGGTATGGCGGTGGCGATGAAGGATCTGGAGATTCGCGGCGCCGGCAACGTGCTGGGCGCTGAGCAGTCCGGTCACGTCGCCGGGGTGGGCTTCGACCTCTATGTCCGCCTCGTCGGCGAGGCGGTCGAGGCATACCGGGCCGCGGCGGACGGGCAGACCGTCGTCAGCGCCGAGGAGCCCAAGGATGTGCGGATCGACCTGCCGGTGGACGCGCATCTGCCGCCCGACTACATCCCCAGCGACCGGCTCCGGCTGGAGGGCTATCGGCGGCTGGCCGCCGCGGCCGACGACGCGCAGATCGACGCGGTCATCGAAGAGCTGATCGACCGCTATGGCGCGCTGCCCGAAACCGCCGAACTGCTGGTGGCCGTGGCGAGACTGCGCCTGATCTGCCGTGCCGCGGGCATCGCTGAGGTGTCGACTGCCTCGGCGGCCACGCTGCGGCTGTCGCCGCTCACCCTGCCGGACTCCGCGCAGGTGCGCCTGGCCCGCCGGTATCCGGGCGCGCGCTACCGCGCCACGACGTCGACCGTGCAGGTTCCGATTCCGCGCGCCGGCGGCGTGGGTGCCCCGCGCATCCGCGACCTCGAACTGGTTCAGATGGTTGGCCAATTGGTATCCGCGCTGGTCGGCAAACCAGCAGAATCGACGCAGATCGACACGGCAAGGCCGGAGAGGCAAGCACGATGACGCGCGCCCACGACGATGACCCTGGCCTGGCCGGGGTGCAGGAGCGGCACCGGTGACTGTCATCCTGGTCGACCCGCGGCGGCCGTCGCTGGTCCCCGTGGAAGCCATCGAATTGCTCTCCGGTGAAGTCCAGTACACCGAGGAAATGCCCGTCGCGGTGCCCTGGTCGTTACCGGCGGCACGCTCGGCGCACACCGGGGAGGACGCGCCGGTGCTGTTGTCGTCGGATCCCGAGCACCCTTCGGTCACGGCGCGGTTGGCTGCGGGTGAGCGATTGATTTCCGCGCCGGGCCGGCAGCCGGGGGAGCGGTTGTTGGACGCCGTGGCAATGATGGACAAACTCCGGACAGCCGGGCCGTGGGAGAGCGAACAGACCCACGATTCGCTGCGCCGATTCCTGTTGGAAGAGACCTACGAGCTTTTCGACGCGGTGCGCAGCGGTGACGTTGATTCATTGCGGGACGAGCTCGGAGATGTGCTGCTGCAAGTGCTGTTTCACGCTCGCATCGCCGAGGACGCGCCGGCGCATCCGTTCACCATCGACGATGTCGCCGATGCGCTGCTCCGCAAGCTTGCCAACCGCGCTCCCGGAGTGCTTGCCGGAGAGTCGATTTCGCTGGACGAGCAGTTGGCCCAGTGGGAGGAGCGCAAAGCTCAGGAGAAGCCGCGCGACTCGGTGATGGACGATGTACCCACCGCTCAGCCGGCTCTGGCTCTGGCGCGCAAGGTGATTCAGCGGGTCGCCAAGGCCGGATTCCCGCTGGACCTGATTCCGGCAAGCGTCACGTCGATCACGGTGACCCCCGATGTCGATGCCGAAGACTCCTTGCGCACTGCGGTACTGGAGTTCATGGACACGGTGCGCGGCGTCGAAAAGGCGGTCGCCGCCGAGCGTCGTTCGGCCGATGTCCCCACCGAACTGGGCGTTGCCCCGGTCGGCTCGATCACCGACGACGAATGGCGGGCCTGCTGGCCCGAATCCGCGCCCGGGCCCCAGCCCGAAGCGTCCGACGACGTCGACGCCTCGCCTGGCGACGTCGAAATCCCCAAAGTCGAAGTCGTCGAAAAAGACTGAAAATGTATTGACGCGCGCGAAAACGTGCGTGGACACGGTGACCTTCGACACGCCCGGGCTCGTAGTCAACGGCGGGCTATCTGCAGCTGGGGCGCTGATCATCAGAGCTGGCCAACCGGAATTGACCAAGTTTTGGGCGTCCGCGATGGGCCAAGGCATTCGAATCCCGTGGGACGATGGACTCTGAAGTCGTGTTTAGGGGTGTTGTGTGTCGCCGGTCCGTTGGCTGCGCGCGTTGGCCGTCGTAGGTGCAACTGCGCTGCTGTTGGCATCCAGCTGCTCGTGGCAGCTGGGCCCCTACATTCCCAAAGGTGTCCCGCCACCCCGCGGTGCCAGCGTTCCGCCGGTCGACACCTACGCCAAGGGCCGACCCGCCGACCAGCTGCACAAGTGGGCCGCCGAGCGCGCCCCGGCATTGCACATCCCGGTGACCGCACTGGAGGCCTACGGCTACGCCGCCCGGGTTGCCGAGGTGGAAAACCCGAACTGCCATATCGCCTGGACCACCCTGGCCGGCATCGGACAGGTGGAAAGTCACCACGGCACCTATCACCACGCCACGCTGTTTCCCAACGGCGAGGTGCGGCCGCCGATCCGCGGTGTAGTGCTCGACGGCACCAACGGCACGATGCGCATCATCGACAGCGATCCGGGCGGGATCGGCGGCCAACCCGGCGGGATGGACGGCCAGCCGGACACCGTGCGGGCGATGGGACCCATGCAATTCATTCCCGAGACGTGGCGGGAGTACGGCGTCGACGCCAACAACGACGGGAAGGTCGACGTCGACAACATCGACGATGCCGCGTTGTCCGCAGCGGGCTACTTGTGCTGGCGCGGGAAGGATCTCGCCGCTCCACGAGGATGGATCACTGCGTTGTGGGCCTACAACGACTCCGACGTCTATGCCCGCGCCGTGCGAGACTGGGCTACCGCCTATGCGGAGGGCCACTCGCTCTGAGGCAGGCTCTAGGCTGCTGGTGGCAGTTACGGACTTGAGCAGGAAGTCTGTAGCCCTCACGACGCAAGGAGAACCAGTGCCGATTATCGAGCAGGTCGGGGCCCGCGAAATCCTCGATTCCCGCGGCAATCCGACGGTCGAGGTCGAGGTGGCTCTGATCGACGGGACGTTCGCACGGGCCGCGGTGCCCTCCGGCGCCTCGACCGGCGAGCACGAGGCCGTCGAACTGCGCGATGGCGGCGACCGGTATGGCGGCAAGGGCGTGAAGAAGGCCGTGCAAGCCGTGCTCGACGAAATCGCGCCCGCTGTGATCGGCCTCAATGCTGACGACCAGCGGCTGGTCGACCAGGCGCTGCTGGATCTGGACGGCACCCCGGACAAGTCCAGGCTGGGCGCCAACGCCATCCTCGGTGTCTCGCTGGCGGTGGCCAAGTCGGCCGCCGACTCCGCCGAACTACCGCTGTTCCGCTACCTGGGCGGACCGAACGCGCACATCTTGCCGGTGCCGATGATGAACATCCTCAATGGTGGGGCCCACGCCGACACCGCGGTCGACATCCAGGAGTTCATGGTGGCTCCGATCGGGGCGCCGAGTTTCCACGAGGCACTGCGCTGGGGCACCGAGGTGTACCACGCGCTGAAATCGGCGCTCAAGAAGCAAGGACTGTCCACCGGGCTGGGCGACGAGGGCGGGTTCGCTCCCGACGTGCCGGGAACCAAGGCCGCGCTGGACATCATCAGCCAGGCCATCGAATCGACCGGTTTCAAGCTGGGTGCCGATGTGGCACTGGCGCTCGACGCCGCCGCGACCGAGTTCTACACCGACGGCACCGGCTATCAGTTCGAGAAGAAGACCCGGACCTCAGATGAGATGGCGCAGTTCTACGCCGAGTTGCTCGATTCCTACCCGCTGGTGTCGATCGAAGATCCACTGTCCGAGGATGATTGGGACGGCTGGGTGGCGCTGACGACCGCGATCGGTGACCGGGTGCAGATCGTCGGCGACGACCTGTTCGTCACCAATCCCGAACGGCTGGAAGAAGGCATCGACAAGGGTGCGGCAAATGCCTTGCTGGTCAAGGTCAACCAGATCGGCACTCTCACCGAGACACTCGACGCGGTCGCCCTCGCCCACCACAGCGGCTACCGGACGATGATGAGCCACCGCAGCGGCGAGACGGAGGACACCACGATCGCCGACTTGGCGGTGGCGGTGGGCAGCGGCCAGATCAAGACCGGTGCCCCGGCCCGCAGCGAGCGGGTGGCGAAATACAACCAGTTGCTGCGGATCGAAGAGGCGCTCGGCGACGCCGCCCGCTACGCCGGCGATCTGGCCTTCCCCCGGTACACCCCGTAAGAGCCCCCAGTCCGAAATGCCCGAATCCAAACGGCCAGAACCGAAGCGGCGCTCACCGGCGTCACGTCCGGCTCGGGCCGGAGATTCGGTAACCGGCCGGCCGCGTAAGTCCGCGGTGGCGCGGCGCGGGCCGACCCCATCACCGCGCGCGATGCCCGAGGTCGTCGAGCCGATCAAACAGGCGATCGCCGAGTCGGCCGAGCAGCGTTCGGATCAGCGGCTCGGTCTGACCGCACGACGGGCAGCCATCCTGGCAACCGTCATCTGTGTGCTGACGCTGACCATCGCCGGTCCGGTCCGCACCTATTTCGCGCAGCGCACCGAGATGAAACAACTGGCCGCATCCGAAGCCGCACTGCGCCAACAGATCTCCGACCTCGAACAGCAGAAGGGCAAGCTCGGCGACCCCGCATTCATCGCGGCGCAGGCCCGTGAGCGTCTCGGTTTCGTCATGCCGGGCGAGATTCCGTATCAGGTCCAACTGCCGCCGGGGGTGGCGCTGCCCGCCGATCCCGGGTCGCAGCCGAAAACCGCGGTCAGCAACGACCCCTGGTACACCTCGCTGTGGCACACCATCGCCGACAGCCCGCACGGCCCGCCGGCGCCGGTATCTCCGCCGCCACCCGGTCCGCTACCACCCAGCCCGCCGCCCGGTGGTTGATCCCGTCGACCTCCAGGCGGTCGCCCGTCAGCTCGGCCGTGAGCCGCGTGGAGTGATCGGGATCGCCTACCGCTGCCCCAACGGCGAGCCTGCTGTGGTGAAGACGTCCCCGAAACTTCCTGACGGAACACCGTTTCCGACGTTGTTCTACCTGACCCACCCGACGCTGACCGCCGCCGCGAGCCGGTTGGAGACCACCGGGATGATGCGAGAAATGACTGAGCGCCTGCAGTCCGACGCCGCGTTGGCCGCCGCGTACCGGCGCGCCCACGAGTCGTATCTGGTCGAACGGGATGCCATCGAGCCCTTGGGGACGACGTTTTCCGGCGGCGGCATGCCCGACCGAGTCAAGTGCCTGCACGTCGTGATCGCACATTCGTTGGCCAAGGGGCGGGGAATCAACCCGTTCGGCGACGAGGCGCTGGCGGTGCTGGCCACCGAGCCATCGATGGCCGGCATCCTGAAGCCGGGGGAGTGGACATGACCCGTCTGGGAGCGATTGACTGCGGTACCAACTCGATCCGGTTGCTGATCGCCGACGCATCCGACGGGCAACTGACCGACGTGCACCGTGAAATGCGCATCGTGCGGCTCGGCCAGGGTGTCGACGCCACCGGCCAGTTTGCGCCGGATGCGTTGCAACGCACCCGGTCTGCTCTGGTCGACTACGCGGCGCTGTGCACCGATCGCGGCGTTGACCGACTACGGATGGTTGCCACATCGGCCACCCGCGACGCCGGCAATCGTGATGTGTTCTTCGCAATGACCGCCGAGGTGCTCGGCGCCGTGGTGGACGACGCGGTCGCGGAGGTGATTACCGGCGCCGAGGAGGCCGAGCTGTCGTTCCGCGGTGCGGTCAACGAATTGGATTCCACTGCTGGACCTTTCGTGATCGTCGATCTGGGGGGCGGGTCGACGGAGGTCGTGCTCGGCACCGACACGGTGCAGGCCAGCTTTTCGGCGGACATCGGCTGTGTGCGGCTGACTGAACGGTGCCTGCACTCTGATCCGCCGACAGTCGCGGAGGTTGCGGCGGCACGCGAGGTCGTTCGCGAACGGCTCGGCGAGGCGCTGCGTGCCGTCCCGGTGGAACAGGCCCGCACCTGGGTCGGGGTGGCGGGCACGATGACCACGGTGGCTGCGCTGGCACAGGGTATGAAGACGTATGACTCTGCCGCCATTCATCTCTCCGCGTCGGCGTGCCGCGGTTGCTCACCGTCTGCGACGGGCTGATCGCCATGCCGCGCGCTGAACGGGCCGCGTTGGGCCCCATGCACGAGGGCCGGGTCGACGTGATCGGCGGCGGCGCGATTGTCATCGAAGAGCTGGCGATCGCGCTACGCGAGCGCGCGCGCATCGAGGAGTTGACGGTCAGCGAGCACGACATCCTGGACGGCATCGCGCTGTCGATCGCCGACTGACCTACTGCCCGAACGAGATCTGCAGCAGTTGCTTCTTCTGCTCGGTGTATTCCTGTTCGGTCAGCCGGCCCTCGGCGTGCTGCCTGGCGATGTCGCGAATCGCGGCCGCGACCCCCGTCATCACGGTCCGCGGCGCGGGCGATGCTTCGACGTCCTCGTCGGCCGGCTTGTCGGCGGGGCGCCCGATCAGGCGAGCCGGCCTACCGTTCTGCTGAGGCTCGCTTGCGGCCGGCGGACCGGCCATGGCCTGCCCGGCCATTCCGCCAATACCCATCTGGTTGAACGTGTTTGCGGTACCGGCTTCAGCAACCGGTGCGGCGGCGACGTTCGTGGTGGTCAGCGGCGTCGTGAATGCCATGGGCTTCACCTCGTCCGCGGCAACGGTCCAATTTCGGGGCACCGACAGCTGGCCGATCGATTCCGCGTCCCGCATGCCCGCCGCCATTGCGTCCGAAGCACTGGGGCTGGGGTTGAGGATGGTCGCCGGGAAGTCGGTCGACGGGACGCCGTCCCTCCTGATGGAGGCGTCTTCGCCGTTCCAGCCGCTGACGATTTCGTCGGTGTGCTGGCCCGTCTCCGAGTCCACTATGGAGAAAGGAATGTCGACTGGCCCAGCCGTAATGTCCTGCGGTATTACCGCGGCAAAAAACGTCAGGTCCGATGGCAACGAGATGAAGATCGAAATCAAGTCGCTCAACGTGCTCAGCGGGTCGGCGGCGGCGGATCCGGTGGCCGCCGACTGGGACGTCGCCAGGCCTTGCAGGGCTTGCGGTACCGCGGAGAAGGCTTGCTGCGCAGAGGAAACCGCGCTTTGCGCATTCCCCGCGGTGGTGCTGGCGGCCTGACTGGCGGCCGCCGCCTGACTCGCCGACGAACTGGGGTCGGTGTTCTGTTGGGGCTGCTGGAACGGCGACAGCGCGGTCGCGGATGCCGAGGAGGCCGCGTAACCGTACATCGCGATGGCGTCCTGCGCCCACATCTCCACGTACTGGATCTCGGTCGCGGCGATCGCCGGCGTGTTCTGCCCGAAGAAGTTGGTGGCCACCAGCGTTGCGAGCAGGGTGCGGTTGGCCGCGATCACCGGCGGCGGCACCGTCATGGCGAACGCCGTCTCGTAGCCGGCGGCCGCGGCGTTGGCCTGGGTGGCAGATTCCTCAGCCTGTGCTGCCGTGGCAGTAAGCCATTCGACGAAGGACGCGGCCGCAGCGCTCATGGATGCCGACGACGGACCCGACCAGTCCTGTGTCAACTCCGACACCGCCGATTGGTAGCCGCCGGCCGCCGCATACAACTCGTCAGCGAGTGCTACCCAGGCTTGCGCAGCGGCCAGCATCGGCCCCGATCCCGGACCGGAATACATCCGGCCGGAGTTTATCTCCGGCGGATAGAAACCGAAATCCATTGCTGCGTGTTCCTTTTCCAGAAAACCGACGTTTCCGCCAGACGGCGGTGGGCGTTTCAGCGACCAAGCAGGCGATTCTTCTGCTCGGTGTATTCCGCGTCGGTGAGGATCCCTTCGTCACGAAGCTTGGCGAACTCACGCAGCTCGGCCGCGACGCCGGTGACCACGGTCCGGGGCTTGGTCTCCGCGACATCGTCGTCGCCACCAGTTGTCTTGCGGTCGGCGGTCTTTGGTGTGCCACTCGGTCGAGCCACCGCGCCTCGGGCCGCGGCCGACACCGGTGCCGACGGTCCCGGCCATCGCCCGGCCGGCCATTCCCGCCAGTGCCATCTGGCTGAGTGCGCTTCCCGAAGCGGATTCCCCAGCGACGGCGGCCGTGCCGGCAACGCGGGTAGTGCCACTGCGGTCGGCTTGACCGCGGGTGTGGCGACCGTCCACGATGGCGGCACCGACAATCCGCCGACGGTGACTCGCCTCCCCAAGACCGGCGTAGAGCTTGGGCGCCGGCACGGCGCCCTGGGGCAAATTCAGCAGCGGCGCGGGGAACGGCTTGACGGGCGCGGGCCCTTCACCCGGCCAGGTTTGCTCCCCATTCCAGCCACTGACGATCTTGTCGGTGTGGGTACCGGTCAACGCGCCGACAACGTCGAAGGGAAGGGCGACAACTCCGAGGCTGCCCAGCGGTATGTCGGCGGCGAACGTCGCCAAACCGGCTGGCAGGTCGACGAAAATCGAGATCAGGTCGCTGATCGTGCCCAGTGTGTCGGCGGGCGCGGCGGCCGCGGGTGCCGCGGCGGCCGCGCTTGGCAGTGCGCTGGGCACTGCCGAGAACGCCTGCTGGATGGTGCTCTGCGCGTTGCCGGCGGCCGTGCCGGTGGCCTGACCGACCGCCGCGGACTGGCCGGCCTCGCCGCTCGGGTTGGTGTTCTGTTGGGGCGGATTGAACGGCGACAGCTGGGTCGCGGAGGCTGAAGACGCCGAGTAGCCGTACATCGCGGCCACGTCCTGGGCCCACATCTCGCCGTATTGGGCTTCGTTCGCCGCGATCGCCTGGGTGTTCCGGCCGAAGATGTTGGTGGCGACCAGTGTCGCCAGCAGGCTGCGGTTGGCCGCGACCGTCGCCGGCGGAGACCGTCGCCGTAAAAGCTGACTGGTAGGCCGCGGCCGCCGACTTGGCCTGGGCGCCGGTTTCCTCGGCCTGCGCGGCGGTGGTCCGCAGCCATGCCGCGTACGACGCGGCCGCCGCGCTCATCGACTCCGAAGCCGGACCCTGCCAGGGGCCGGCCGTCAATCCCGACACCACCGATTGATACGAGTTGGCCACCGAATGGAGTTCGGCGGCGAACGATCCCATGCCTCGGCGGCGGCCAGCATCGGTCCCGCCCCGGCGCCCGGCGTACATGCGGGCGGAGTTGATCTCTGGCGGATAATTCCCGAAATCCATGGCTAGCCGACCCCTCTAATTCACTGCAGTCGAGCGAGCCATGCACCCGGCCGTAGCCATGCCATTGACCGATGGGTGAATGGTGGCACGCGCGGTGTTTTTTGTCGCTCCAGATTGCGGCGGGTCGTGAGCCGACGTCGGAGATCGCTGCTGGCCTCGGGCTGGGCTGGTCTGCGCCGATCAGCGCCGCGCACACTGCCGTTGAAGTCCTCCGGCGGGCGCTGGCGACATTCCGGCTCAGCGCTCCCCGAAGGCATGGCTTCCCTTTCCGGTAATGGTCGAGCAAGCCGCCTATTTCATGGCGTCGGGTAGTTCCACATGGCGCGCCCGCCAGCGGACTGTCTTGGCCGGCAGACAACGTCATTATCGGTTTTGAACAGGAGATATACAATTCGACGCCGGTGCTCAATGGCATTGCGTGGCACCAATCACCGATATCTCTCAGGTTAATCCTTAGTATTTCTCAGGTTTACCGACGCGTCGACGCCCGTTTTTCTGCCCCCGGGGTCGCACGTTCGGACCCGATTCTAAGGGCTTGACCGGCGCATTCTCGCCCTGGCAAGGCCCTCTCCAGCTACTTGCCAGGTTTCCGTCAGGATGTTGTACGGGAGCCGCGAAGTGGTATCCTGACCGCTCAGCCGATGCGCGCTTGGCGGCTGACGTCGCGTCTCGTGCTGGTGTGCAGCTGACTCCTCGACGGCGCTGGCGGCGTTCGTATCGGCGGCGGCGACGGCATGCCGGGGCGGTAATCCTTTACGCAGGGTGGCCACCAGGTCCCGGTACGGGCCGACGAGATACACGGTGTCGCCGTCGCGCAGCTTGTCCTTCGTGGCGCGGGCTGCAGGTCGATTGGGGCGTCCTCGCCGGCAGATCGCGATCACGCGCGTCCTGCTCGACAACTTGCCCATCTGCAGCCCGTCGAGTTCGCTGCCCTCGGCCACCAGCATCGCGCCGACCATGAACGAGCTCTGGCCGATCGAGAAGGTGCCCAGCACCTCCACGCCCATCGCGGCGCCGATGAACCAGGGCGCGGCCAACGCGACCGAAGAGCGGACGTTCTCGAAGCCGAAACGCTGCGCGACCGCCAGGCCCAGCGCGCGGTCGTACACCCGGAGCACCACCGAGATGTCGGCGCGCTTGTTGGCCTTGGGAACCACTTTCGGCCCCAGCAACTCGGCCAGCACGATGCCGGTTTCGATGTTGATCATGTCGTCGCGGGTCAGCACCGCCACCGCGCGGGCCCGATCGACGCGTGCCGCTTCCAGCGTCTGATCCAGCGTCGCGTCGCCGAAGATCACCGGCACGTCCAGCGCACGGGCGGCCGACAGGAATCGGTTGTCTTCGTTGATCTCGATGACTGCGACGTCGTATCCGGCCGCGACCAGGTCGGTGACCACCCGCATCCCGAGCGCGCTGAGCCCGACGACGATGACGTGATTGCGCAGATGGCGCACCCTCGGGCGGGCCGAGGCGAACACGAAGCGGCGCGACAGCAGCACGTCGGCGATGAATGCGACCAGCAACGCGATGGTGGTCGCTCCGCCGAACATCAAACCAGCGGCGAACATGCGCAGCCACGTCTCCTGGTGGGCGAAGCTGAAGTCCCCGTAGCCCGTCGTCGTGATCGTCTCGATGGTGAAGTACAGCGCGTCGACCCAGGACATTCGCGGGTGCTGATAGTTGTAGCGCAGCAGCATCATTGAGATGACGATGAGGGTCATCGCGGCGGCCAGCGCGGGATAGAACGCCGGGTTGAAGTCGTTGACGACGGTCTTGACGCCCGTCGAGCAGTCGTCGCACGCCGGCTCGTTGCGACCGCGTTCCCGCCGGCCGGCGCACCTTGATGCCGCGTTCAGCCGACTCGTCGGCCGTGCCGATCATCACGGCGCGGTCGCCGGCGAGCACCCGCTGATTGCGAGTCGGGCAGACCTCGATCTCGCCCGGGCTCGACGAGTTCTCTCCGTGGATGATGGCCACCGGGGCCAGGTCGCCGTAGATTTCACGCAGGGTGGCCGCCCGGGGCGCCTCGCTTCCGGAGACCAGGAACTGCGTTCCGGCAGCCTCGAAAGGGTGCGTCCGGTGCGCAAGGCAGGCTTCCACGACCGACGGCGCGGTCAGTTCGGCGACGTCGAGGATGGCGCCCGGTCCGTTGTCGGCGGCAACCGCCGCGCGCAGCACGTCGTTCGCCAGCCTGGCGACCACGCGCACGGATGGGTTGGATCTTCTTGCCAGCAAAGCGATTTCAAGGTTGGCCGCATCGTCGTCGCCGGCGCACACCACCGCCAGCGCTTCGGCGACGTTGGCGCTCTCGAGTACGTCACACATCGTGCTGAGATCGTTGGCTGCCCAGCCTGACGACTTTCGTGCCGGCGCGTTCCAGTTCCTCGATGATCGTGGTGGCCAGGGCATCGTCACCGCTGACAATGATGTGATGCTGCATTTCTCATCCGCCACTCTGCACGGGTGGGCTTCGGCTTTGCTAACGCTGTTACTGAAATAGGTTACACCACGGGTTTATCCGGCCCAGGTGCAACGCGCAGTTTTGCTGGCGCGCAGCGCGTCGACTGCGGATTGACGGGAGCTAACCTGTTCTCGCCCAACGGCTCTCATGCTTCGAAGCGGTAACCCATGCCTGCCTCGGTCAGCAGATGGGCGGGATGCGACGGGTCGTCTTCGAGTTTGCGCCGCAACTGCGCGAGAAACACACGCAGATAATGGGTTTCCGTCGCGTACTTGGGTCCCCACACCTCGCGGAGCAGCTCCTCGCGACCGACCAGCTTGCCGCGATTGCGCACCAGCATTTCCAGCATGCCCCATTCCGTCGGGGTCAGATGGACTTCGGCGCCGTTCTTGATCACCTTTTTGATCGAAAGGTCGACGATGAACGACTTGGTTTCCACCACCGGGTTGTCCGCGCCGGTGGCCACCGCCGCGCGCCGCACCGCAGCGCGTAACCGGGCCAACAGCTCGTCCATGCCGAACGGCTTGGTCATGTAGTCGTCGGCGCCCGCATCGAGTGCGCCGACCTTGTCGGAGGAGTCGGTGCGCGCGGACAGCACGATCACCGGGGCCGTCAGCCAGCCGCGCAGACCTGCGAGAACCTCGACACCCGACATGTCCGGCATCCCCAGATCCAGGATCACCACCTGCGGAGGATGCTCGGCGGCGAGCGTCAGCGCGCGCGACCCGGTCGGCGCGGTGATCACCTCGTAGCCACGCACCGACAAGTTGATCCGCAGCGCACGCAGCAGCTGTGGGTCGTCATCGACCACCAGCACGCGGGTCACGGGCGCCGCTCCTGTCGGCGGCGCGGCCAGGTCCACCAGGATGGTCAGACCGCCACCGGGTGTGTCGCAGGCCGTGATCGTGCCGTCCATCGCCTCGACAAATCCCTTGGCCACCGACAAGCCCAGGCCCAGGCCCGTGGTGGTGTCGAAGTCGCCAAGCCGCTGGAACGGCTGGAACATCTGCTCCGCGGCGCCCTTGGACACACCGGGTCCTTCGTCGACGATGTTGATCAACACTCGCGGTCCGACCTGGCCGGCGTTGACCCGCACGATGCTCGCCGGTGCGTAGTGAAGCGCGTTGTCGATCACGTTGGACAGCACCCGTTCCAGCAGACCGGCGTCGCCCATCGCGACCGTTCCGCCGACCTCTACCTTGACTCGGTCGATGCTCGCTCGGCCGTAAATGGTGCTGCGCCCACCGATTCCGACCAGCGCGCGCTGCACGACCTCCTCGAGGTAGACCTCGGTCAGCTCCGGCCGAACCACGCCGGCTGCCAGGCGCGACGAGTCGAGCAGGTTGGCGACCAGCAGAGTCAGCTGATCGACCGACTCCTCGACGGTGGCCAGCAATTCGCTGGTGTCCTCCGGTGAGAACCAGACGTCCTCGGCGCGAAGGCTCGATACCGCCGCTTTCGCCGCGGTCAGCGGGGTCCGCAGGTCGTGGCCGAGCGCCGACAGCAGCAGGCGGCGCAGCTCGTCGGCCTCGGCAAGCGATTTCACCTTGTCGGCCTCCTCGGCGAGCTCACCCCGCTTGACCAGTCCGGCCGCCTGCGTCGCGACAACCGACAGCACCCGCCGGTCGCGGCCGGTCAGGCCGCGCCCGGTCATCAGCATCCAGAATTCGTCGTCGCCGACCTTGACCGCGGTATCGGCTGCATCGACCGTCACGCACGACTCGGTGCCCACACCGGCGACCGGGATCAGGCGGCCGTCCACCTCACGGACCAGGCACACCGATCGCTGCGAGTAGGCCTCCCGCACCCGCTCCAGCAGCGCGCTGAGGTCGGCGCCGCGCAGCACCGACGCGGCGAACAGCGACAGCAGCTCGGCCTCCTGGCTCGCCCGCCTGGCTTCTCGCGCCCGACTGGCGGCAGCATCCACCAGCACCGCGATCGCCATCGCGATCCCGAGCAGGATCATGATGGTCAGGGCGTTGCTCAGGCTTTTGACGACGAACGAATGTCGCGGCTCGGTATGGAAATAGACCAGCATCGCTCCGGAGAGCAACCCGGACAGCACGGCCGGCGCCACACCGCCGAACAGGGCCACGCTGATCACGCCGGCGAAGAAGATCGCGGACTTGCCGCCGACGTCCAGGGTCGGATCCAGCCGCAACGTGATCGCCAGGATCGCCAACGGCAAGATGACGGCGGCCAGCCAGGACACCACCTGACGGGTGCGTGGCGGGATCGCCGCGAACGCCGAGCCCCGGTTGGCCGCCTCGTGGCTGACCATGTGGACGTCGATCTTGCCCGAGTTCTTGATGGTGGCCGCGCCGATGCCTTCGCTGAAGATGCTCGCCCAACGCGATCGCCGAGAGCTGCCCAGCACCAACTGGGTCGCGTTCGTCTCGCGGGCGAAGTCGAGCAGCGCACAGGACACTTCTTCGCCGACGACGACGTGCACAGTGGCTCCGATGCTGCCGGCGAGCTCGCGCACCTTGCCCATCTCGCGCTGGGATACCCCCGACAGCCCGTCGCCGCGGACCACGTGGACCACCATGAGTTGCGCGCTGGACTTCGACGCGATACGAGATGCCCGGCGCACCAACGTTTCCGACTCCGGTCCACCGGTGACCGCGACGACTACCCGTTCGCGAGCCTCCCAGGTGTCGGTGATCTTTTTGTCGGCGCGGTACTTCGCCAGCGCGGAGTCGACCTGATCGGCGAGCCACAGCAGCGCGATTTCGCGCAGTGCGGTCAGGTTGCCGGCGCGAAAGTAATTGGTCAGCGCCGCGTCGATCCGTTCAGACGGGTACACGTTGCCGTGAGCAAGCCTGCGCCGCAAAGCTTCCGGCGTGATGTCGACCAGCTCGATCTGTGCTGCTTTTCGGACCACCTCGTCGGGCACGGTCTCGCGTTGTTCCACGCCGGTGATCTGTGCGACGACGTCGTTGAGGCTTTCGAGGTGCTGGATGTTGAGCGTCGAGATCACCGTGATGCCGGCGTCGAGCAGTTTTTCGATGTCCTGCCAACGCTTCTCGTTGGCGCTGCCCGGGATGTTGCTGTGCGCATATTCGTCGACCAGCGCGACTTCCGGCTTGCGACGCAGCACCGCCTCGATGTCGAGTTCGGGGAACGTTCCCTCCGCGGTAGGAGATGTAGCTGCGGCGGAATGACTTCGATGCCCTTGACGAGCTCGCCGACCTTTTTGCGGCCATGTGTCTCGATGACCGCGGCGACGACGTCGGTGCCGCGCTCCTGCCGGCGATGTGCCTCGCCGAGCATGGCGCAGGTCTTGCCGACACCCGGTGCTGCACCCAGGTAGATGCGCAACTCGCCCCGCCGCGGCGGGTAACTCCGGTGAGCCAGTGGGTCGTCGTATGTCGCCGGCTCGTCGGTGAAGGTCACGTCGTCCATCATCCACCGCAAGGGTCAAGACTTCACCGGGAAATCGCGGTCCAGCTCGAGATTGAGCGCCAGCACGTTCACCACCGGCTCGCCGAAGAACGCCGAGCAGTCGATCGTGCTGATTGCGTCGCACCGCGTCCAGCACCTGTGCGGCGCTGATGCCGCGGGCACCGGCCACCCGTGGCACCTGGATGTCGGCATAGGCCGGCGAGATGTCAGGGTCGAGGCCGCTGTCGCTGGCGGTGACCGCGTCGGCCGGCACGGCGGGCTGATCGGGCGCTACGCCGCGAATCGGCACGATCTGACCGGCCGAATAGTCGCTGACCGAACTGGGCGCACTGCACCCGCACACCCTCATAGAACTGTTGGAAGACCGTGGTCGGCGCGCTTCCCGGCTTCGAGCACGGCTGGTTGACGCTGACCACCGGGTCGGATGGCTGACGTTGCCGCGCCGAGTCGCGCGGCCCGATCACCGACAGCACGGCGCCCACCCCGTCGCCGGTGCAGAACGGGCGTGAGCCGTCGACCTTTTCGAGGCTCGCCGATGGCGGGCTGCGCGCGCAGACCTGGGTCAGCAGGCTGGGCTTGAAGCCGGCGTCGACGGGATCGCTGCCGGGTGTCAGCTTGCTCGGGTCGGCGGGCGTGTCGACGATGCTCTCCGGGCCCAGGTTGCTGGCTCCCGATGACAGTTGGGTCGTAACCGGCTCCGGCGGCCGATGGCCTGCTCTGGAAGTACTGCGGCAGCGGGTTGCCGTCCTTGTCGGTGAACGACTGGCCGATCAGCTTGCTGCCCGACCGGCCTTCCCGAAGAGGGCCGGCACTTGACGATCGAGCCCTCGGCGTTGGCGTGCAGGCCGGGGAGTTGCGCGACTCCCCAGACGGCAAGCGGGTAGACGAAACCGGTGATCACGGTCAGCACCAGCAGTGCGCGCAGGGCGGCCCAATGCTGACGAATGATGTTGGAGAGATTCATTTCAGCCCATCCCGGGGATAAATTGCACGACCAGGTCGATCAGCTTGATGCCGATGAATGGAGCGACGATGCCGCCGAGCCCGTAGACGATAAAGGTTGCGGCTCAACAGCTTTGATGCGCTGCTAGGTGTGTACTGAACGCCGCGCAGCGCCAGCGGAATCAGCACCACGATGATGATCGCGTTGAAGATCACCGCCGACAGAATCGCCGATTGCGGGCTGTGCAGCCGCATGATGTTGATCGTGTCCAGCCCGGGGAACAACGCCACGAACATCGCCGGGATGATCGCGAAGTACTTCGCGATGTCGTTGGCGATCGAGAAAGTGCTCAGCGCGCCGCGGGTGATCAACAACTGCTTGCCGATCTCGACGATCTCGATCAGCTTGGTGGGGTCGGAGTCCAGGTCGACCATGTTGCCGGCCTCTTTGGCCGCGCTGGTCCCGCTGTTCATCGCCACGCCGACGTCGGCCTGCGCCAGCGCCGGCGCGTCGTTGGTGCCGTCGCCGGTCATCGCGACCAGTCGACCGCCCTCCTGCTCACGCTTGATCAGCGCCAGCTTGTCCTCGGGCGTGGCCTCGGCGAGGAAGTCGTCGACACCGGCTTCGTCGGCGATCGCCTTGGCGGTCAGCGGGTTGTCGCCGGTGATCATCACCGTCCGGATGCCCATCTTGCGCATCTCGTCGAAGCGGTCGCGCATGCCGTGCTTGACGACGTCCTTGAGGTGGATGACGCCGAGCACCTCGGCCTTGTCTCGCCGTCGCTGACCACGCCGACGACCAGCGGGGTTCCGCCGGCGGCCGAGATGCCGTCGACGACCTCGCCGAGCATGTCCGGGATCGTGCCGCCCTGCTCGCGGACCCACTTGGTCACCGAGCTCGCCGCGCCCTTGCGCAGCTGCCGTCCGTCGAGGTCGACTCCCGACATCCGGGTTGTCGCGGTGAACTCCACCCACTGCGCGTGGGTGAGCTCGCCGGGTGAGCGCTCGCGGAGCCCGTACGCCTGCTTGGCGTACACGACGATCGAGCGGCCCTCGGGCGTCTCGTCGGCGAGGCTGGACAGTTGCGCGGCGTCGGCCAGATCCTCGGCGGTGACGCCCGTGACCGGGATGAAGTCGCGATGCCTCCCGGTTGCCCAGCGTGATCGTGCCGGTCTTGTCCAGCAGCAGCGTGTCGACGTCACCGGCGGCCTCGACCGCGCGGCCCGACATGGCCAGCACGTTGCGCTGCACCAGCCGGTCCATGCCGGCGATGCCGATCGCCGACAGCAGCGCGCCGATCGTGGTCGGGATCAGGCACACCAGCAGCGCCACCAGCACGACGCCGTTGACGCCGTTGTTGCGTCAGCGCCGACGTGTCTGGCACGCCCGGGGTTGTTGACCTTGGAGTAGATCGCCAGCGGCTGCAGGGTAGCCACCGCGAAGACGAAGATGATGGTCAGCGCTGCCAGCAGGATGTTCAGCGCGATCTCGTTCGGGGTCTTCTGCCGGTTGGCGCCCTCGACAAGAGCGATCATCCGGTCGATGAAGCTCTTACCGGGCTCCTGGGTGATCTTGATGACGATGCGGTCCGACAACACCGTGGTGCCGCCGGTGACCGCGGAGCGGTCGCCACCGGACTCGCGGATCACCGGCGCCGACTCACCGGTGATGGCTGATTCGTTGACCGAGGCAATGCCTTCCACGATTTCGCCGTCGCCCGGGATGATCTCGCCGGCCTCGACGACGACGACGTCGCCCTTCTGCAGTTCCGGCGCCGCGGACGTCTTCTTCGATGCCGGGGTTGTCGGGCGTCCAACCTCGCAGTCGGCGGGCGATGGTGTCGGCCTTCGATTTTCGCAGGTGTCGGCCTGCGCCTTGCCGCGTCCTTCGGCGACGGCTTCGGCGAGGTTGCCGAAAAGCACTGTCAGCCAGAGCCAGAACACGACGAGCCAGCCGAACCACGACGAATCTTGGATCGCCAGGACGGTCGACCAGACGGCGCCGATCTCGACGATCAACATCACCGGGTTACGCCACAAGGTCCGCGGGTCGAACTTGCGCAACGCGTCGGGCAACGCTTCAACAGCATCGCCGGGTCGAGCAGCCCGCCTTGGACGCGTTCGCTCGTGGCTCGGCCACCGTGCGGATGGCGCGGCTGAATGTGCTGAGTGGACTTTCGAGGTCGTTGAGGTTGCCATGTCAGTGAATTCCTTCAGCGAGGGGCCCGAGCGCCAGGGCCGGCAGGAAGGTCAAGGCGCACAGAATGACCGTTACTGCCGCGACCAGGCCGACGAACTGCGGCCGATGAGTGGGCAGCGTGCCGGGCGACTCGGGCGTATGGCCCTGGCGTGCAAGCGATCCGGCCAGCGCCAGCACCAGGATCATCGGCAGGAACCTGGCGATCACCATCGCCAGGCCCAGCGCGGTGTTGTACAACGTGGTGTTGCGCCGACAGGCCGGCGAACGCGGAGCCGTTGTTGTTGGACGCCGAGGTGAACGCGTAGAGCACCTCCGACAGGCCATGCGGTCCGGTGTTGGCCATGCCGGCCCGCGGGCCCGGCAACCCCATGGCGACGCCGGTACCGACCAGCACGAGCAGTTCGGTCACCGGGAAATAGCTTGCCGCGAGCTTCATTTCGCGAGGCCGGATCTTCTTGCCGAGGTATTCCGGGGTGCGACCCACCATCAGGCCGGCGACGAACACCGTGATGACGGCCATGATCAGCATGCCGTAGAGGCCCGAACCGACGCCGCCGGGCGCCACCTCGCCGATCTGCATGTTGAACAGCTGGATCAGCCCACCCAGGCTGGTGTACGAGTCGTGTGCCGAGTCGACGGCACCGGTCGAGGTGAGCGTGGTCGACGTCGGCGAACACCGCGGAGTCGGCAACACCGAAGCGTTGCTCGACACCTTCCATGGCCGTCGCCGACCGCGGTAGGCACCGTGCCGTGATGTTGCAGCTGCAACCACATCGATGAGCGTCCAGCTGATCGCGGCAAGCGACACCCATGACCGCGACGATCGCGTAGCCCTGCTTCTTGCTGTCGACCATGCGGCCGAAGGTGCGCGGCAGCGAGAAGCTGATGGCCAGCAGCAGGAAGATCTCGACCCAGTTGGTCAGCCTGGTCGGATTCTCGAACGGGTGCGCGGAGTTGGCGTTGTAGAAGCCGCCACCGTTGGTGCCGAGTTCCTTGATGGCTTCCTGGCTGGCGACCGGTCCGCCGGTGATGGTCTGCTGGTGCACCGCTCAGCGTGGTGACCACTTGGTCGTGCAGGTGGAAGTTCTGGATCGCGCCGCCGGCGATGAGCACGATCGCGCGCGATGAATGAGATCGGCAGCAGGATGCGCAGGGTGCCGCGGACCAGATCCACCCAGAAGTTGCCGATCTCGAGGGTCCTGCTTGCGGGCGAAGCCGCGGACCAGGGCGATCGCCACGGCCATGCCGACCGCGGCCGAGACGAAGTTCTGCACGGCCAGCCCGGCCATCTGCACCAGGTGACCCTGGGTCGACTCACCCGAGTAGGCCTGCCAGTTGGTGTTGGTGACGAAGCTGATCGCGGTGTTCCAGGCCAGCGAGGGCGTCATCGGGGTCGCCGGATCGTGCAGATGCAGCGGCAGCTTGTCCTGCAGCAACTCGAAGAAGAACAGGAACAGCACGCTGACCGCCGAGAACGCCAGAACGCTGCGGGCGTAGGCGTACCACGGCTGTTGGGCTTTGGGGTTGGCGCCGATCAGGCGGTAGATCAGCTTCTCGACTCGCCAGTCCCGCTCCGAGGTGTAGACGCGAAACATGTAGTCGCCCAGCGGAACGTGCACGGCGACCAGGGCGGCTACGAGCAACGCGAGGAATGCGATCCCCGCGGTAGTGGTGCTCACCTAGAACCTCTCCGGAAAGTACAGGGCCGCGACCAGATAGACCGCAATCACCGCCGACAGCGCGAGACCGATGATGTTGTCGTAGCTCATGCGCGCCACTCCTTGTCCTCGCTGCGCTTTGCATCGTCGTCGGTGCGGCTCACAGCTTTTCGACCAGCTTTTGCAGGTAGCCCAGGACGGCGAACACCGCCACCGTCAGCAAGACGTAGGCAACCACGGCCATCGCTTCTCCGTTCGTAACGAGCCGGTCAGGTCGATCGGCGATCGAGTCTTGGTTCCGGCAAGCAATTTAGTCTTGACGACCAGGTCTGAAAAGAAGTTAAGCGCAGCAGATGCACAAAGCGCCATCGCTAACGATTTCTTTACAGCATGCCGCCAAATTGACGTTTGCGAGACTCGGCAACTAGCTGCCTTTAGCAGTGCGTTAGCCGATGATCTTTATTTGCTGCGCGCGCTGTGATCCGCGCTACTCCGACAGCGGAAGACGCACCCGGAAAATGGTACGACCCGCGGCGGATTCGGCGGCGACCGACCCGTTGTGCGCCTTGACGATCGAGTCGACAATGGCCAGGCCGAGTCCGTTGCCGCCGCCCTCGTGGGGCGCGTCTTTCGCGCGCACGAATCGATCGAAGAGATGGGGCAGCAGCTGCGGATCGATATCCGGCCCGTCATCGGCCACCACCAACTCGGCGTAGGGCCCGTCGGATGCGAAGCGATAGCAGGTGATTGACGTGGTCACCGTGACCCCGGCGGGTGTGTGGACCCATCCGTTCGTCAACAGATTGCTGACCAGTTGGTGCAGCCGGTCGGAGTCGCCGCGCACCCAGACCGGGTCATCCGGCAGATCCTTGACCCACCGGTGGCTGGGCGCCGCCACCGCGGCATCGTTGAATGCGTTGAGCACGATGTCGGCCAGGTCGACGTCCTCGGTGCGCAGATCGTCGCCCTCGCCCAGTCGCGACAGCAGTAGGAGTTCGTCGACGAGCGAGGCCATCCGGCGCGGCCTCCGACTCGATGCGGGCCAGCGCGTACTCCGTCGTCGGTGGTAGTGCGGCGCTGTCCTGGCGGGTGAGCTCCGAGTAGCCCTGCAGCGCCGCCAGCGGCGTGCGCAGTTCATGGCTGGCGTCGGTGATGAATTGGCGCATGCGCCGGTCGGATTCGGCCCGGTGCGCCAGCGCGCTGTCGACGTTGTCCAGCAACCGGTTCAAGGTGTGCCCGACGATGCCCACCTCATTGTTCGGGTCGGTGTCGTCCGGCTGGACCCTGGCGGTGATGCGATGGTCGTCGCCGGTGAGCGGCGTGCCCGCGACCTCGGCGGCGGTGACCGCGACGCGGCGTAACGGCCGCAGCGCGTATCCGACCACCAGAGCGGTCAGCCCTGCGGTCACCAGCAGTGCTGCGATCGAAAGCACTGTCGCACTGACGATTCGGCGGCTGATGGTCTTGTTGACCAGACCCAGCGACAGCCCGACCACCAATACATCATCACCGGCGCTGGTCTTTTGGCTGCTGACCCGGTAGGGCCCCAGCTTGCCCAGTCGCACGGTGCGTATTTCGCCGTCGCGCCACGACTGTGCCTTGATGGCGGCGGCGACATCGGCACCGCCGGGCCGCGGATCGTCCTCGTAAAAGACCGCCGAACCGGTCACATCGCCGTGGTGGATCACGGCGATGATGTTTCCTGCGTTCTGCCCGGTGAAATTCAGCAGTGCCGGCCCGATCTCGACATGCTGGCCGGATTCACCGGCAAGGTAGCGGGCGTACGAATGATCCAGCGAATCAAGGGATTCGGCGACATCCGCATCGGTCATCGCGTAGACGTAGGTACGCAGACTCAGCACTGAGATCACGCCGACCACCAGGACGACGATCGTGACCACCGCCGACACGCCCAGGACCAGTTGCTGACGAAGGGTGCGCGGCCGCCACCACGGAGTCGCCTGTGCCCCGGTCATGTCACTGCCGCCGCGGCGTTACGCCGGTGGGCGGAGCATGTACCCGACGCCGCGCACGGTGTGGAGCATCGGCTCTCTGGCGGCATCGATCTTCTTCCGGAGGTACGAGATGTACAGATCGACGATGCTGGTGCGTCCGGCGAAGTCGTAGTTCCACACCCGATCCAGGATCTCGGTGCGAGTCAGCGCGCGGCGCGGATTACGCATCAAGAAGCGCAGCAGCTCGAATTCGGTTGAGGACAGCGAGATCAGCGTGCCGGCCCGATGTACTTCATGGCTCGCACCGTCGAGCGTGAGATCGCCGATCGTGAGGCTCTCCTCGGCGGGGGGAGCAAGATGATTGGATCGGCGAAGCAGGCCGCGGAGTCGCGCGACCAGCTCCTCGAGGCTGAACGGCTTGGTCATGTAGTCGTCGGCGCCCGCGGTCAGGCCGGTGACCCGGTCCATCACCGAGTCCCGCGCCGTCAGGAAGAGGGTGGGCGTGTAAGGCCCTGATTCGCGTATCCGGCGCAGGATCTCCAGACCATCGATGTCGGGAAGCATGATGTCGAGGACGAGAACATCGGGCTCCACATCGTCGAACTTGCTGACGGCCTCCCTGCCGTTGTGTGCGACTTCGACCGTCCAGCCCTCGTAGTGCAGGGCCATCTTGACCAGATTGGTCAGGGCCGGCTCGTCGTCGACCAGCAGAACCCGAATCGGTGATCCGTCGTCCCTGCTGATCCGGGGGAGCTGACCGAGGATGGCCTGACGTGGCCGCTGGTCGCGCGTGGATCCCGACATGACCGCCATGCTTTCTGATTCTCCCTGCCGCACACGCCATTGTCACGAAGCTCATACCGTTCTCAAATGTATAGGCTAACCGCCTGACCTGCGTGTTTGGGGCTACTGAGTTCTGTCGGCTCCGTCAATGTCACTCGGTGTCGGTGGCGAATCAGGTTGCGCGTCAATGGAATGGCCTGAGACTGGATGTGGCCCGCACACCGCCCGCAAACACGGCGACCTTCGGATAGCCGAAGTATTGGCGGGGGTTCGGGCACCCGATCGAGCCGTCAGCGCCGCCACGGCGACACTCGACGAGGTTCCTGCGTCGAGTCTCCTAAGCCGGAGTTGAGTTTGGCTGCGCGACAACCGAATAACGAGCGCCTGCTGAAACGACTGTGGCCCGCACACCTTGGGTGTGCGGGCCACAGGAGGTCGTGCGGGTGTCAGGCCCAGCTTCCCCCGACGGCGGAGTCGGTGCTGGCCATGTTGTTGCCGGCGGTCTGCACCTTCTGGCCGTGGGAGTTGGCCTGCTCGTAGATCGTCTGGAAGTTGCGACCCAACTGGGTGATGAACTCCTGGCAGGCCACCGAACCCGAGCCACCCCAGAAGTCACCGGCAGCCAGCACATCGCGCACGATGCTCTGGTGCTCGGCCTCCAGGGAAGCGGCCTGCGAACGGATCAAGGCGCCGTGGGCATCCACGTCACCGAACTGGTAACTAATCGACATGAGTGTTCTCCTCAGTAGTTTCGGTGGTGGACTAGCTGGACAGGATCTGCTGCGAGCCCTGCTCTTGGGCCTCGTAGTTGTTCGCGTCGCGGATCAAACCGTCCCGGACACCGTGCAGCATGTTGACGATGTTGCGGAACGCGGTGTTCATCTGACCCATGGTGTCGTACGAGGTGGCCTGAGCGCTACCGCTCCAGCTGGCCCCGGCGATGTTCTGGCTCGAGGACCACATCTTGCGGGCCTCGTCCTCAACGGTCTGCGCGTGCACGTCGAAACGTCCAGCCATGGACCGCATCTCGTGCGGGTCAGTCATAAAACGTGTAGGCATATCTCTCTCCTTAGTGTGTGTTGAAGGTGGTCTTGTGCGAGAAGGCGCCGTCGCCTCCCCCACGGTTTGTTAGACGAATACCTGCTTGGGCATGACCTTTGGCTTGACGCCGTAACGCGGCCCACCGATTCCCATTCCCGACTTGCCGCCGGCGGAAGCCATGCCGGGCATGACACCGTTCATACCGCCACCGCCCATGCCAGTGGCTGCCTCGTCGACGGATGCGGTCCAGCCCGTTCCCGCCAAGGTGGTCTCAGCCGCGGCGCCCGGAGCGCCCGCAGCCCAGCCGGCCGGCACCGACATTCCGCCGACTTCGGCCGCTGTGCCCATGCCAGCCAACGTCGCGCCGCCGACACCGGATGTCGAGCCCGCCAGCGTTGTGCCGAAGCCCAACCCCGCACCGAGCGGCGTGGCGTCGCCCATGGTGAAACCGAACGGCGCACCGGCGACGAAGTGCGACAGCAGCGGGATGGCCGACATACCGATGAACAGGAACCAAGAGCCGGTGACGTTGATCGTGTTGATCGTGTCCTGCACCGCGCCAACGCCGAAGAAGCCCTGGACTGCGTTGTAGAGACTTTCCAGCGGGGTGGCCGCGGCGGCGGTCGCCGCGGGCGTGGCAGCCGCGCTCGATGTGCTCTGCAGGCTGCTGAGCAATCCGTTGAGGCTGGAGTTCGACGCGTTGCTGTTGACGGCACTGCTCACCGCGGCAGCTTGCGCTCCCGTGCCACCGGGGTTGGTGGCCTGGGTCGGCTCGGTCAACGGCGTCACCTGCGCGGCAGTTGCGGCGTTGGCGGCGTACGTGGTCAGGGCCGTGGCGTCCTGCGCCCAGAACTCGCCGTACATCGCCTCGTTGGCGGCGATGGCCGGGGTGTTCTGTCCCAGGATGTTGGTGGCGACCAGCGCCGCCAGCTGAGCCCGGTTGGCGTACACCACTGGTGGCGGGATCGTTGCAGAGAATGCCGCCTCATAGGCCGCCGCCGAGGCGGTGGCCTTGGCGGCCGCTTCCTGCAACTGCACTGAAGTGGTGTTCAGCCAGTCGATGCTCTGCTGAGCCGCCGCGGCCATGGATGTCGACGAGGTGCCCGTCCACTCCGAGCCGAGCTGCTGAATGATCGACTCGTAAGCGGCCGCGTTGGTGCTCAGTTCCGAGCTGAGGGTGCCAAACGTGGAGGCCGCGGCCGTCATCGGTCCGGCGCCGGCGCCGGAGTACATCAACGTGGAGTTGACTTCCGGGGGGCGGGCTGCGAAATCAAAAGCCATGTCTCAATTCCTATCTATTAAGTAGTCGAGGTGAGTGCGCTTGGGGGTGTGCCGGCCAACACTGGCCGATAGGGCTGCTATACCGGCTTGGTAATTGCCGGCATGACCTTGGGCTTGACGCCGTAGCGCGGGGCTCCGAAGCTCGAGCCGCTGCCACGACCACCGTTGGCGACTGCCGGCATCCCGGCCATGGTGCCCGGCGACCCGCCCGACATCCCTCCGGCCGTGCCCATCGGCATGCTTTGCGACGCCAGCGTGACGGGCGTGCTTGCCCCCGGGATCGCGGCGGCGCCCCCGGCCCAGCCGGGCGGCACCGACATTCCACCGATCGACGTCCCAGCGCCGGCCGAGGCCAACACCGGTGCCGCGCCCATCCCGCCGCCGGCAACGCCTGCAGCGCCCGCCGCAGGACCGACGTCGGTGGCAAGGGCCGAGCCCAGACCACCGATGTCGGCACCGGCGGTCGCGGGTCCGGACAGCGCGGTTAGCAGACCACCGCTGGTCACACCGATCATGTCCGATGCGGCCGATGCGTAGTTACCAACCTGGATGTTGCCGAGGTTGACCAGGTTGCTGTTCAGCACCGAGCCGCTGAGCGTGCTGGTCAAGCCGCTGATGAGACCCGCAAGACCGGTAATCGGGTCGGTCGCGGCCTGCGAGGCGGCCGAGCCGGCGGATCCCGCCCCGTTGGAGAGCGCGTTCGCGGCGGCACCGGCCTGGTTGGCCGACTCGGTCTCCTGGTAGGAGCCCGAGCTCTGGTTCAGCAGTTGAACGAACTGCTGATGGATGGCCTGAGCCTGCGCGCTCACCGATTGGTAGAGCTGACCGTAGGTCGAGAAGACGCCGGCCTGCAGGATTGACACCTCGTCGGTCGCTGCGGGAAGGACGTCGGTGGTCGAGCTGGCAGCAGCCGAGCTTTCCGCGGCAAACGAATTGCCGATGCCCTCGAGCTGGGTCGCGGCCGCAGAAATTGCTGCGGGCTGGGTGTTCAACAACGACATTTATCTCTCCTGTGTGGCAAGAGGCCGATCTCCTCTCGGAGATCGGCCACGTTGGTCACTGTCGGTGGATCCTGGTAACCGGCGGCGGTTCCATGTGACTACCTTGGCGTAACCTGAGCGCCATCGCCTACCGCGTTAATGGCTTCTTAACGTGGGGTCCGAATTTTTAACACACGACTCTCCGCGACCGGCCGGTTTAGCCTCCCGATCAGGTTCGGGAGGCGACGCGCTATGTTCGTCGGTGGCCCCCATAGCCCAATCGGCAGAGGCAGCGGACTTAAAATCCGTCAAGTGTCGGTTCGAGTCCGACTGGGGGCACCACGCGGGGCGCTGCAGGTATCTCAGGTTGATCTCAGGTTTTTCTCAGGTCCTCAGGGTCGGTTGCGTGAACCTCGGTGTTCACAAATCCACCTTGAACCCTCTGAACTCGGGTGTGCCAATGTCCTGACGCTTTTTTTACACCGCCTCGCCCGCGCCGTGACGATCATCTGATCAGTTCGCGCGGAGGTCATCGGTCACTTGCGTGCCGCAGCCTTGCAAGCGACGGACCGTCCAGCGTCGGCATATAGTGGCGCGGTGGTCGATCGGCTCTCAGAATCTGGCGCTCGACAAAACCCAGCGAAGGACGTTGCCGCACCGGTCGTATTCATAGCCACACCGATGGCTGGTGGGATGGCCACCGGCGAATATGTTGCGTCGCTGGCACAGACAGCCGTTATCTGCCTGCGAAATGGACTCGGCGTCCTTTACATGTACCGGCAGAACGACAGCATTATCGCAAGCGCCAGAAATCACTTGACGCAGCAGTTCCTCGAATCTCAAGCCACTCACTTGATGTGGATCGACGCGGATATCGGGTTCAACCCCATCGATATCGTGAGCATGGCAGTAGCAGATCAGGACATCGTCTGTGGTGTGTATCCCAAGAAAGGAATCGACTGGCACCGGGTAGCTCAGGCTGTACGGGATGACGTCCCGCCCGAGCAACTGAAGGGCCACGTCGGGTCGTTTGTCTTCTATCCGGTCGATGACACGTCGGAGAGTGATTCGGCCGACGAACTGGCCAAATCCGACGGACTGGTGGAAATCACCGCGGGCGGCACGGGATTCATGATGATCAAACGTGGGGTGTTCGAAGCTTTATCCACTGAAGTCCGGGAATATGCGGTCGAGACCACCAAGCTCAGAGAGTTCTACGCGACCGACATCGATGCGGTATCGGGCCAGTACATCTCTGAGGACTATTACTTTTGCCGGCTCGCCCGCAGGCACGGCTTCAAGGTCTATGCGGCGCCCTGGATTCATTTGACCCACACCGGGACATATGTATTCGACAGCCAACTCCAGCCGAATTGGTTGGAATCGAATACCTGACGCTGAATCTGTAGACGTCAGTCGGCTGACGCGGCGATGCACAGCACTTCGTCGAGGCTGGCCGTCTGAGGTCCAGCGGCGGGGCTACCCCGGCGATCGGCTTGATCCAGCCGTGCGATGTCGAACATCGCCGGACCGCTGGTCACCCCGTCAAGCAGGACGTAACGGCCGGCGTCGGGCGTTCGGTGAACCGCGTCTTCCGGTGCGCTGGCACCGGTGAGCGTGATGGCGCCGGCCAAGTTGATCGCCACCTGGAACACGTCCGCCTCCGCGTCGAGTACCGCGGTCAGGCGGGTGATGAGGTTCTCGGGCGTGAAAAACCGCCAATTCTGATCCAGATGCAGCCAGAATCGCCCGCAAATGTGTTCACGCACCTGCGCGAGTTGGATGCCTTCGGCATCGTCCGGGCCGAGATGAGCGAGCTCCACGAATTCATAGAGGGCCGTGAGGATTTCGCGGTCGGCGGCTGATAGCCCGGCGTCGACCAAAAGGAAACGTCCGACGCGTGACACGTCGTTACAGCAGTTCAGAAAAGAGTTCAGTGCCTGCTGGGTGGCGACGAGATCCGGTCCGGCGATCAGGCTGACGGTGACCTCCGCGTCGGACGCCCGGCGATGGTGCGCGCGAACACGGCCCGGCGCAGCGATGGAATTGCACACCGACGGATCCGGGTAGCCAGACGCCGCCTCGATCATGGCCGGCACCGCTTCATCGCGGTTTGCCGCGATTCGTTGTCGCTCGTTGTCAGGGATATCGGGACAGGCCAGCAGTTGCCGCCACAAGGCGAACGCTTTCATGTGCTCGCCGAGGCAGAACGCGGACTTCGCCTGCGCGTCGGCGGCACGCCAGGCGTAGATATCGGGATACGGCAAGAGCATGTCGCCATCGGGTCGCGGGATCTCGGCGGCGTGCTCGCTGAACAGGTATGCGAGCCGGTAGTGCTGCTCGTTGAAGTGGTGTCGAGCGATGCAATACAGGGGTTCCGCGCGGGCCGGCCGGAATTCCCACGCCAGCAGATACGCGTCCTGAACCTGATGCCATGGTGTCCCCAGCTTCTCCATCGACTCCGCGATGCGAAACTTCGCCAGGAAGGTTTCCTCGTCGGAGCTGCCGCCGACTTCGAGCATTCGCTCGTACCACTTATGGGCGTTGGCGTGATCGCCGGAATCGAAATAGACCTGACCCAACAAGGACAACGATCGGACGTCTTCTGGGTCGCGCTCCACCGCGGGCAACAGCTGATCGATGAAGCGCTGAAACGGATCGACGTCGCGGGGCATGCTGGCGGTCCCCACAATGCCATTGGCGGCCGCTTCCAATTGGTCGTCTGTCACCACGAGGCCGAGTTCGTCGGCGAGGCGACGGATGACGGGGACCGGAGTGGCGCGGAGTTCCTCGAAGTCGACGTGGACCTTCGGCCTGTTCGCCAGCGAGAGGTCGCGGGCGGCGAGGAGATGTGTCGTTGACTCGACGCCGTCCTGTTCGTCCGGCCACCAATCGAGCCGCTTTAGAGTCGCCATTACTTTGGCGAACGGCCGGTCCACCACCACCGGCGCGATCGGACCCCAGGCATCATCGAGCAGATCGATCGCAGCGCACAACAGGGGATGCTTGACGCCGGGGCGTTGGTCTGCGGCGCGGGCCGCATGGCGGTGACCATCAGCCCAAGTTCTGAGCTTCTCCTGGAACAGAGGAGGCTCCATCTGAAGCTGTCCGCTCTTCGCATTGACCGCCCGGCGGCACAATTGGCCGATCCCCGCGTCCTCCCAGTTTTGTTGCAATTCGCGATAACTCGCGCCGAACTCCGTGCCCATGAAGACGCCAAGGTGATGCAGCACGCTCGCAACGGCCGACGTGCCGCCGCCGATGGTTCCCAACACGACGATCATTGGCTCGTCGTGTGCCCCCATGACGCCTCCTGTAGTTCCAACTGTCACGAACGGTACCGCGATGACCTCTTCTGCGCCGTCCTAGTGGTGAGGGGCCGCGTCAGCTTTGAAACCTGCTGTCCGGCAGAACATACCGTTTTGAGCTAAGCGGGCAACGCCATCGCGACAAGGTCAACACGCCACAGCGCCTTGAACAAATCTCGGACGAAGCCCTCGAGCTCGGCCATTCCCGCGGCGGGCAGGCCGTGCTGGGCGAGAACGCACTCGATGATCTCGCGGATCGACCTGCGGCCGTCGATGTGCTGGACGAAGGGAAGTTGAGCCTGATTCAGACCGGCGCGTGAACCCGGCCAGACGATGTCCGTCCCGGAAACGCCGCACCGGTACCTGAACACCGGAACATACTCGAGAGCGCTCGGCGTCGAAAAGTCGAGCTGATAGCCAGATTTCGGCCGTTCCGGATGGCATGCCATGAAGAAGTGGCAGCCGTTCATCGTCTGCAGCCGTTCCATTACCGACCAGATCTTGTTCTCCGGCAACGCATCTACGGCTGAGAAGTAGCCTGCGGGCCCGCCGGCCAGAATCTGGGGGTAATAGGGCGTCTTGTGGAACCAGCCCTGGAACTCCAGGCCCGCCGAAGCGACGAAAGCGATGCATTCGTCGACGGTGTAATTGCGCGCACGTCCGTGCAGGAACGTATCCACCAGCGCGGCGTCGTCCTGCAGGTCGCGTGCCCGGTTGATGTAGCTGTGCACGGGATGATCCGGCGGCAGCGCCGCGATCGTATCTTTGACGATCTGGACCGACGCCTCGTCCTGACCCAGGCCCATGTCGCGAAAGACCGTCTCCAGCAACTCAACTCCGATTCGTCCGTGCTTTCCGTAGAGCATCAGCGCCAGGACGCCGTCTGGCCGCAAGCGTCCGGCGAGGGCTTTCAATCCGGTCAATGGATCGGCCATGTGATGCAGGACGCCCGTCGAGACCACCAGATCGAACTGCCGCCCGAGCGCGGGCAACTCTTCGATCGGCAGCAGACGCAGCTCCAGGTTGGTCAGACCGTGTTTGTCTTTCAGATACTGCTGGTGATCCAGCGACGGCCGGCTGATGTCGACTCCGACCACGTTGGCGGCGGGATTGGCGAACGCGAACACCGCGGCCTGGTTGGTGCCACATCCGCCGATCAGGATGTCGAGGTCCGGCCGATACTCCCGGTCGGGCCAGAAAACCCGGTGTGCGTGGGCGGGATCGAACCAGTCCCAGTTCCCAACGCTCCAGGCATCGAGGTCCTCGATGGGAGGGGGGTATCGCCACCGCTCGTACTGGCGGCTGACCACATCGTCGCGCGCATCGCCCACCCCGGGGATTATCGGTCACCGCCTGCGGACCGGCAAAGCGACGGCCGGTGCGCGTGTCGTGGTCCTGTGATGTTGAACTCTTCTAGAGGAAATTCTAAGAGACTGTTAATGACCCGTAATTCTGTACTAGGTCAATTTCGGTTCCGAAAAGCGCAATCGACCTGGCTAAACCAGTCGTGACGCTAACCCGTTGAAAACGCTTGCGGCACTGGGTAGATATTGCTTAAGGATGCCCTGAGTTACCGGAGTGACGTGGGCGACAATCGATGAAAAGGCGCTGTTTTCCGTCGAATTCAGCTACTACACTCGACCGGAAGTAGCGCTGCACTGCGCTTACAAGTAGGGATCTGAGAAGCGGTCCGCGGAAGCATTGGACCGCCCGAAGTGTTACCGGCTCAGATACCGAATGTCCGCCCACCACGGACCAACATGTAGAGGCTGGTACGACTGTGAGCGACGTAGCTCTTGAGTTGAACGAAGCAAAGGGTTTCACCGCTGTCCGCCAGATCGCGATCGGGCGCGGCGCCGTCAGCGGCATGGCGGTCAATTCCGACGGCGGAGCGCTGACGGTGACCCACCATGGCGACGACAGCGTCTCGTTGATCAATACCTCCAACAGGGCGGCCGGGCTGACCGTGACCGACGTCGACGAACCGTTGGCGGTCGCCATGTCCGGTCGGCGCGCGTACGTCAGCAGCGTGTCCGCCGCCAACGACGAGATTCTGGCTTTCGACACCGACTCCGAGTACATCGTCGCGACCTACCCCGTGGCGTTCAGCGTCACCGATCTGGCGGTCAGCCCGAACGGGCGATACGTCTACGCCGCACGTACCGGCGATGACGGCGCCGACGTCGCGATCCTGGACACCGCGACCGGCAGCAAGACCTCCATCAACATCTCTGCCACCTCAATCAACTGCGTGCGGGTGAGCCCGGACGGCCGCCGGCTGTACATCGCGTCCAACGGTGCGTCCACGGCAGAGCTCGTCGTGGTCGACACCCAGCGCAACCGCGTTGCCGGCACCGTCGAAATCGGTTCGCCGATCCGCGATATCGCGCTCAGCCCGGACGGCGCCATCGCCTACGTCGCCAGCAGCGGTCCGGACTTCGGGACGGTGCTCGACGTGGTCGACACCCGCAACTCGGCCATCAACGCCACTTACAAGATCGGCGACGCCGCGGGGATGCTCGCGCAGCTGACGCTGAGCCGAAACGGCGAGCGGGCCTACCTGGTCGGCGATCAGCACGTGACTGTGTTGTCCACCGCCACCCAGGACGTGCTCGGCAGCATCACGGTCGGCGACCAGCCGTCGTGCGCGGTCGAGAGCCCGGACGGTCAGTGGCTCTACATCGCCGACTATGCCGGCACGGTCACCGTGCTGGAGATCGCAGCAACAAGTGCGCCGACTGAGGCGCTGACGTCGGGCGACGACTGGACCGCCCCGCGCGGATGGGCGTTCTCCGACCTGCTGAAGCTGGAGCCGACCCTGGCCTAGCGGCCGCATCGCCGACATGGCGGTTGATCGGGCGTGCGATGATCGCCACGAGGGCGGGCGCTTGGCGGGCCGGCCCGGGTAGCAAGGCGCAACCTTTAGGGCGGTCCAGCGATGTACAGCACGATGCACAGCTTTCCCCTGACCATCACCGCCATCCTGCGGCACGCCACCCGCGTTCACGGAGCCCGGAAGGTCTACACGGCGACCGGCGACGGTTACCGCGAGTGCACCTATGCAGAGCTCGGCCAGCGCGCAGCGCAACTGGCGAATGCGTTGCGGCGCATCGGCGTCAGCGGCGACCAACGGGTCGCGACCTTCATGTGGAACAACGCCGAACACCTGACTGCGTACACGGCGGTGCCCGCGATGGGCGCGGTGCTGCACACGCTGAACATCCGGCTGTTCCCCGAGCAGGTCGTCTATGTCGCCAACGAGGCCGAAGACCAGGTCGTGGTGGTCGACCTGTCCCTGGCCAAACTCCTGGCGCCGATCCTCGGCGAACTCGAGACCGTGCACACCGTGATCGCCGTCGGCGACGGCGACGTCGCCGCACTCGAGGATTCGGGCAAGACGGTGCTGCGCTACGACGACATCGTCGATGCCGAATCGGCCGAATTCGATTGGCCCGATCTCGACGAAAATTCCGCCGCCGCAATGTGTTACACCAGCGGCACGACCGGTAACCCGAAGGGTGTCGTCTACAGCCACCGGTCCACTTACCTGCACACGATGGCGATCTGCACCAGCAACGGGATCGGCATCGGTTCCGGTGACTCGGTGCTGCCGATCGTGCCGATGTTCCACGCCAACGCGTGGGGACTGCCGTACGGCGCACTGATGGCCGGTGCGGATCTGGTGCTGCCCGACCGGCACCTGGACGCCAAGTCGCTGGTCGACATGATCGAGACGCTTCGGCCCACCGTTGCCGGCGCCGTGCCGACCATCTGGAACGACGTGATGCACTACCTCGAGAAGAACCCCGGTCACGATGTCTCCTCGCTGCGCATGGTGCCCTGCGGCGGCTCGGCGGTGCCGGTCTCGCTGATGCGCACCTTCGAGGAACGTCACGGCGTTCAGATCCGCCAGCTGTGGGGCATGACGGAGACGTCACCGACCGCCAGCATGGCGTGGCCGCCGCCGGGCACGCCGGAAGACCAGCATTGGGCCTTCCGCGCCACCCAGGGTCAGCCGCTATGCGGTGTCGAGGCCCGGATCGTCGACGACGGCGGGCAGGTGCTGCCCAACGACAACGAGGCCGTCGGCGAGGTAGAGGTCCGAGGTCCGTGGATCACCAGTTCCTATTACCAGGGTCACGACGAGTCCAAGTTCGACAACGGCTGGCTGCGCACCGGTGACGTCGGCCGCCTCGACGAGCACAGCTTCATCACCCTGACCGACCGCGCCAAAGACGTGATCAAGTCCGGCGGCGAATGGATTTCGTCGGTCGACCTGGAGAACGCCCTGGTCGGGCACCCGGATGTGGTCGAAGCCGCCGTGGTCGCGGTCCCCGACGAGCGCTGGCAGGAACGCCCGCTCGCCGTCATCGTCGCCCGCGAAGGATCGGGCGTCAACGCCGATGACCTACGAAAGTTCTTGGCCGACAAGGTTGTTCGCTGGTGGTTGCCGGAGCGCTGGACATTCGTCGACGAGATTCCCCGCACCAGCGTCGGTAAATACGACAAGAAGACCATCCGGTCCAGGTACGCCGATGATGTCTACGAGGTCAGCGAAGCGCGAGACTGAAGGGAACTCGATCATGAGCCTGCGGGTCGTCCAATGGGCAACGGGGTCGGTCGGCGTAGCCGCGATCAAAGGCATCCTCGAGCATCCCGAGCTCGAACTCGCCGGATGTTGGGTGCACTCGGAAGACAAGGGCGGCAAGGACGTCGGTGACATCATCGGCTGGTCGCCGCTCGGCGTCACCGCAACCAACAGCATCGACGACATCCTTGCGCTCGATGCCGATGCGGTGATCTACTCGCCGCTGCTGCCCAACGTCGACGAGGTCGTGGCGCTGTTGAGCTCCGGCAAGAACGTCGTCACGCCGGTCGGCTGGTTCTACCCGGGCGATAAAGAAGCCGCTCCGCTGGAGGCCGCCGCCCGGGCCGGCAATGTCACGCTGCATGGCGCCGGGATCGGGCCGGGCGCGGCCACCGAACTCTTCCCGCTGCTGCTCTCGGTGATGTCGACCGGAGTGAATTTCGTTCGGGCCGAAGAGTTTTCCGACCTGCGGACCTACGGTGCGCCGGATGTGCTGCGCTACGTGATGGGTTTCGGCGGCGAACCGGACAAGGCGCTGACCGGCCCGATGCAGAAGATTCTCGACGGCGGATTCTTTCAGTCCGTCCGGCTGTGCGTGGACAAGATCGGCTTTGCCGCCGATCCGCAGATCCGCACCTCGCAGGAGGTGGCGGTGGCCACCGGCCCGATCGAATCGCCCATCGGCGTAATCGAAGCGGGGCAGGTCGCCGGGCGTCGCTTCCACTGGGAAGCGCTGGTCGGCGACGCCGTGGTGGTTCGGATCACGGTTAACTGGCTGATGGGAGAGGAAAACCTCGACCCGCCTTGGACTTTCGGCCCGGCCGGCGAGCGCTATGAAATCGAGGTTCGTGGCCACCCGGACACCTTCGTCACGGTGAAGGGCTGGCAACCGGAGAGCGTCGCGGCCGGCCTGAAAAGCAATCCCGGGGTGGTGGCCACCGCGGCCCACTGCGTCAACGCCGTTCCGGCGACCTGCGCGGCCGCACCGGGAATTCAAACGTTCTTCGATCTGCCGCTGATCACCGGCCGGGCTGCACCCGGACTGTCGCGGTAGCCTGCCCGCATGGCAAGCACACTGACGGCCGAGTTGATGCGCTGATGTGCCGGCTTTTCGGGCTGCATGCCGGCACAAATGTTGTCACCGCGACGTTTTGGTTGCTGGAGGCTCCGGACAACCTTTCTGAGCAGAGCCGGCGAAACCCGGACGGCAGCGGGCTCGGGGTCTTCGACGCCGAGGGCAAACCGCACGTGCACAAGGAACCGATCGCGGCGTGGCACGACGCCGAGTTCGCCACCGAAGCCCACGACCTGACCGGCACCACCTTCACCGCGCACGTCCGGTACGCGACCACCGGATCGCACGAGACCGTCAACACCCATCCGTTCCTGCAGGACGGCCGCATCTTCGCGCACAACGGCGTTGTAGAGGGTCTCGACATTCTCGACGAGCGGCTGAGCGAAGTGGGCACTGCCGATTTGGTCTTGGGACAGACCGATTCCGAGCGGGTGTTCGCGTTGATCACCGCATCGATCCGGGCGCACGAGGGCGATGTCACCGCGGGCCTGGTCGACGCGATGAAATGGCTGGCGGCCAACGTGCCGATCTACGCGGTCAACATTCTGCTCAGCACCGCCACCGATCTGTGGGCGCTGCGTTACCCGGAGTCGCACGAGTTGTACGTGTCGGATCGTCGCAAGCCTCCCGCACAGCACCGATTCCATCTGCGCACCAACCGGATTCGGGCCGATTCACAGAGCCTTCAGCAGCGGCCGTCGGTGGTGTTCGCCACCGAGCCGATGGATGACGCCGCGCGCTGGCAACTGCTCGAGCCGGGCGAGCTGGTACACGTCGATGCCGGCTTGAAGATCAGTCGGGATCTGGTGCTGCCGGATCCACCGCGGCACCTGCTGCGCGCCGGGGAGTTGAGTCCCGAGGCCCAGGCCTCGCTGCACCCGACCGTTCGATGAGCACCCGAGCGCTGGTGCTCGGTGGCGGCGGCGTAGCCGGAATCGCCTGGGAGACCGGAATTCTGCTGGGCATTGCCGACGAGTCTGCCGGCGCCGCGCGGGCGTTGCTGGATTCCGATGTGCTGCTTGGCACTTCGGCTGGCTCGGCCGTGGTCGCGCAGATCGGCAGCGGCGAGCCTCTGTCGGCGCTGTTCGCGCGACAACTCAGCGAGACATCAGCCGAAATCGAACCCGGAGTCGAAATCGACGGCATACTGGAGCTTTTCCTGGCCGCACTCTCGGATCGGGACGCCACGCTCTCCCAACGGCGACAGCGAATCGGTGCGGTGGCGCTGGCCGCCGAGACCGTCGCGGAGCCGGTCCGGCGCGAGGTCATTGCGCAACGGCTGCCCTCCCGCGTCTGGCCTGAGCGGAGCGCTGCGGGTCGCCGCCATCGACATCGACACCGGCGAATTGGTGGTGTTCGACCGTGATTCCGGCGTCGACCTGGTCGACGCGGTCGCCGCCAGTTGCGCTGTGCCCGGTGCGTGGCCGCCTGTGACGATCGCGGACCGGCGATACATGGACGGCGGCATCGGTAGCACGATCAACCTGCATCTCGCCGAAGACTGCTCCGCGGCAGTCGTTTTGGTACCGGCCGGGCCGGACGCTCCATCTGCGTTCGGCGCCGGGCCGACAACCGAAATCGACGGCTTCGGTGGCGCGGCGTTCGCGGTGTTCGCCGACGACGAGTCGCTGGACGCTTTCGGGCCGAACCCGCTGGATCCGCGCTGCCGTCCCGAGTCCGCACGGGCGGGGCGAGCGCAGGGCCGTCGCGTTGCGCCCGCGGTCGCCGAGTTCCTCGGCGTCAGGTAACCCGGCGCGACTGGTCGACAGTGTCCAGCGCGGTGGCCGCCAGCACGCGACCGACCTCGATAACCTCGGCGGCGCGGTGGAATTCCAGGCTGCGGCAGGCCGATCGGGGCACCTCGATCAGCAGGTCGGGCGGATAGGCGGCCAGCGTGTGACGGGCCAGCGCCGCCTGGGCGATGTCGATCGTCCGGTTCATCACTTCGAAACTGCCCAGTTTGGGTACCTCGGGTTCGTCGACCGAGTAGTCCGCGGACGGCTCATCGGCGGAGTCGCCGTCCTCCGCGCTCGACGCGCCGAACCGGCTCAGGACCGACCTCGCAGTCGGCGAGTCGAACAGGGCCGACGTGCTGCTCAGTACCCGGTTCAGCCACTCACCCGACGACCGCGGCTCGGGCCCGGGCTCGTCGCCGGTCTCGCTGCCCGACAAGCTGACCGCGATCGTCAGGTCGGCGTTGACGGCCGAGATCGGCGCCATCGGCAGCGGATCGAGGATTCCGCCGTCGGCCAGCAGCCGCCCGTCGACGGCGTGCGGCGAGATGACGCCCGGAATCGCGATCGAGGCCCGGATGGCCTCGTCGACCGGCCCGCGCTGCAACCACACCGACTTGCCGGCCAGCAGATCGGTGGCCACCGCGGTGTAGGGGATCGGCAGTTCCTCGATGCAGACGGAACCGAGAATGTCGCGCACCGCGTCCAGGATCTTCTCGGCGCGCAGCACGCCGGCGGAGGTCAGCGTCGGATCCAGCAGCCGCAGGATCGCCACCTGCGTCAAAGACCTTGCCCACTCGGTGAATTCGTCGAGTCGCCCCGCCGCTTGCAACCCTCCGACCAACGCGCCCATCGAGGAGCCGGCCACACCGACGATCTGGTAACCGCGGTCGTGGAGTTCGTCGATCACCCCGATGTGGGCGTAACCACGCGCGCCACCGCTGCCGAGCGCCAACGCGACCCGGGGCCGGGGAGCGTCGAGCAGCCCGGGTCCCGGCTCCGGCCTGATGTCTGAGTCGGTCATGCGTTCATCTTCGCCTGCGCGGCCCAGGTTTTATCAATCGTGATCCGAATTGCACGGCCACCCCGGCGGCTCAGCCGCATTCGTCGTGGGCGGCGGCCCGTGCCGCCACGATCACCCCGGCCTGCCGCGCCGGGCTCAGCCGTTCCCATCCGATGTTCCACGTCCCGGGCCCGACGACGTGCAGTAGTTGAACGGCCGCCAGGTATCGCTCGAAGTGCGTCTGGGGTCGCCTGGCACGTTCTGCATCCATGTCTTCGCAGCGTGGCAGGCCTGGAAATACTCTTCCTCGGTCGACTGGGCGGGCGTATCGACTCGGTCGTCACGCCGCTGGAGGACACGCCGGGCCGGGCTATCGGAGCGGGTGCTGAGACGGCGCGGCGGTGTCACTGGCGCGGGTGGGGCCTTCGAACCGTCGGCCGAGCAACCGGCCATGGCCGCGGTAACGGTCAGGACAGCAACCGTGCCTCGCATCAGGGGTCCAGATGGGCGCCGCCGCACCCGGTCAATCTATGCAACACTGGCGGCCGTGATGCAGCGAACCCGTTTTTGGGAGTGTTGTCGGCCCTAGCCTGCCGTCGTCCCTGAATACGTCCGTTCGCCCTGGAGTCTCCTGCATGGTTTCCACAAACCTCATTGCTGCGCCCGTCCGGTCGCGACCCTCGCCCCTGCGAGCCGTTCCCGGCCCGACCCGGCTGCGCCTGGCCGATCTGCTACACATCACCGACCGAACAGCTGACGACCTGCTCAGCGGCCACTACGACCACATCGTCCCGCCGGGCGGGGTACCCACCGAGGACCGCTGGTTCGCGCGACTGCACGGCGACGACGAAGTCGACGTCTGGCTGATCAGCTGGGTGCCCGGGCACCGTACCGAGCTGCACGACCACGGAGGATCGCTTGGCGCCGTGACGTTGCTGTCTGGATCGCTGGACGAATTCCGTTGGGACGGAGAGCAATTGCGCTGCCGGCGGCTCGCGGCGGGAGATCAGGCCGCCTTCCCGCTGGGCTGGGTGCACGACGTGGTCTGGGCGCCGACCGGTCCCCGCGCCTCGGCGACGTCGCTGTCCGGCCCCCAAGAGCCGTCACTGAGCGTGCACGCCTACTCGCCGCCGTTGACCGTGATGTCGTATTACGAGGTGACCGATCAACATCGGCTGCGGCGCAAGCGAACTGAGCTGACCGACCAACCGGAGAAGTGATGAGCCGTATTGATCGCGTGCTGGAGTCCGCGCGGAATCGCCTGCGCCGCATGGCCGCCGACGAGGTGCCCGCGGCGCTGCGTCGCGGCGCGGTGCTGGTGGACATCCGGCCACAGGCCCAGCGGGCGCACGAAGGCGAGGTGCCACAAGAGTTGAACGCGCTCGTGATCGAGCGAAATGTGTTGGAGTGGCGCTGCGATCCCACCAGCGATGCCCGTCTGCCGCAAGCGCTCAGCGACGATGTCGAATGGGTGGTGCTGTGCTCAGAGGGCTACACCTCGAGCCTGGCCGCAGTGGCGCTACAGGACCTCGGCCTGCACCGCGCAACCGACGTGGTCGGCGGCTATCGCGCGCTGACCGCCGCCGGCCTGGTAACTGCGACCTAGCCGCCGCCTCCGCCTCCGCCGCCGCCACCGTCGGCACCGGCGTTGTACCAGTTGTACCAATCGTTGTAGTCATTGGGGTTGTAGTACTCCCCGTGCGGCGCCGGCGCCGGCGCCGGGTCGTTTGCCGGGTCGGCCGGCAGCGGAGCCGGCACCACCATCGGCGCTGGCGCCGTAACCGCCGCGTAGGCGGGAATGGTCGCCGCGGCGATCGGCATCGCGGTCAGCACCCCCGCGGCCGCAATCTTGGCAATTGTCCAGGTCATTGACCTCTCCCTCCAAGGGATACCGAATACCGGGAATCCTGCCACCTGATTGTTCGACCGACTAGCTAGTACGCGCAAAACCATTGGGATACTCACAGCGTCCGTTTACCTGGCGTTAGCTGTCGCTGGCGTGCAGCAGTGGGCGCAGCTTGGCGGTTTTCTCCGGCGTCCATCCCGGCGGCTGCAGCACCGCCGCCCAGCCGTTGGCGACGTCGGCGACGTAGACATGACCGTGTCCCTGCGGTACATCGACGGCAACCGCCATGTCGGCCGACACCTGCAGGAACGTCACCACCGGAATCCACTCGGTCTCGGGAAGCACGTCGTACCCACGCTTTTCGCTTAGCCAGTCCGGCTGGCGGAACAGCAGATCGGGATCCCACCACGCGATGGGATCTGAGGCGTGCTGCAGATAGACCACGCGCGGCGTATTCCATTGCGATTCAGGGCGTTTGAGGTCGTCAGGGCGTGCCACGAATCGCACATAAAGGCCGTGGTCGTAGAGCGGCAGCCACTCCGACGAACCGCGGTCGCGGGTCGCGGTCAGATCGGTCCAGATGGTGTTCTTGAATGTCGGTCCGGAGAACAACGCGCCGTCGGTCCGGGCCAGCACGTTGTTGAGGCTCATGAACGGCGCCTCGCCGCCGAAGGAGCCCAGGCTTTCGCCGAACACAACGAGCTTGGGGCGCTGCGCTTCCGGCAGCCGGCGCACCAGCCGATCAACGGCTTCGAACAGCGCCTGGCCCGCGTGCCGGGCGTTCTCCTTGTCCACCAGGAACGACAGCCAGCTGGGCAGGAACGAGTACTGCATACTCACCACTGCGGTGTTGCCGTCGTACATGTACTCGAGCGCGTCCGCCTCGGCCTCGTTGATCCAGCCGGTGCCGGTAGTGGTTCCGACCGCGACGACAGCGCGGCGTAATCCGCCTTCGCGCTCCAATTCTCGCGCGGCCAACTCCGCGGCCGCGGTGATGCCGTCGGCGGAGTCGAGTCCGGCGTAGGCGCGAATCGGCTCGGTCGCGGGCGCGCCGTTGAACGCAGTGAGCTGCTCGACGGTGGGCCCGCCTTTGACGAAGATGCGGCCCTGGTGTCCCAGCGATTCCCAGGTTACGAGCGACTGCGGCCCCCCGGACCGCAGCGGTGTCTGCGGCGCGGCGCTATCGGGATCCACTTTGTTGTTGACCGTAGCGAAGGTGCTGTTCATGGTCCGCATCGCGAATTTCACCACGACCCCGTTGAGCAACGCGATCGTCAGTGCTACCAGCAGCAAAACCACGATCACGGCTGAAACACGCGGCGGCGCAAACCGATCCAGTCGCAGATCGAGAAAATGCACCAGCCGGCGAATCAGCTGACCGGCTTCGACGACGCCGAACAGCACGACCAACGACAGCACGGTGGTCAGCGGGTAGTCCAGCCAAACCAGGTGCTTGACCCCCATCAGATCGCGGACCCGGTCCTGCCAGACGTGGAACCAGACGACCATCGCGACCATTCCGATCGCGCCCACTACGATCAGGGCCAGCCACGCCCGCCTCGGCGCCGGCGGGCTGGAGTCCCGAGAGAGCATGAAGCGCACCAGCCATACCGCGAAAACGCCGATGGCGTAACCGGTAGCGCCGGCGAGACCGCTCACCAAGCCCTGAAACAACGGACCCCGCGGCAACAGCGACGGCGTCATCGAAAACCAGATGAACACCAGCCCGACCGCGGTGCCGGTGAAGGTGTAGTGCCGAACCCACCACGCTTCCCGCCGCTGCGGCTCCACGGCCTGCGCGGGTTCGGCAGTGGCAGCTTCGTTCACCACAAACTCCTCAGCGGTGACTGAAGTTCGGCGCGCGCTTGTCGATGAACGCGGCCATCCCCTCGGACTGGTCTTCGGTCGCGAAAGCCGAATGGAACAGCCGTCGTTCGTAGAGCAGCCCTTCGGTCAGCGTGGTCTCGAACGCGCGGTTGACGGCTTCCTTGGCCATCCGGGACGCCGACCGCGACATCTGCGAGATGGTGGTGGCGACGGCCTTGGCCTCGGTCAGCAGATCGGCGGCCGGCACCACGCGCGACACCAAGCCGCTGCGTTCGGCTTCGTCGGCATTCATGTTGCGGCCGGTCAGGATCAGGTCCATCGCCTTCGCCTTGCCGACGGCGCGGGTCAGCCGCTGCGAACCGCCCATGCCGGGCAGCACGCCCAGCTTGATCTCCGGTTGACCGAACTTCGCGGTGTCGGCGGCGATCAGCACGTCACACATCATCGCGAGTTCGCAGCCACCGCCGAGTGCGTAGCCGGCCACCGCGGCGATCGTCGGCGTCCGCACCGCAGCGAGCTTGGCCCACGGGGCGAAGAAGTCCGCGTCGAACACCTCGGAGAACGTCAGGCTGGACATCTCTTTGATGTCGGCGCCCGCGGCGAACGCCTTCTCCGAGCCGGTGATGATGATCGCCCCGATGCCCGGGTCGTTATCGAATTCTGCTGCCGCCGCGGTGACTTCGCCCATCACCTGGCTGTTGAGCGCGTTGAGCGCCTTAGGTCGGTTCAGCGTGATGATGCCGACTCGCTCGTCACGCTCGACCAGGATGGTTTCGTACGTGTTCGTCATCGCTGCCTTTCTAGAACTTCAGTTCGTCGTCGACGGGTGCGAAATATGCCTCGACATCGGCCGCAGTCACCTCCGCCAGCGAAGCCGGCGACCACTTCGGGTTGCGGTCCTTGTCGACCAGTTGGGCGCGAATGCCCTCGACCAGATCATGTGAGCGCAACGACGCCGACGACACCCGATAGTCTTGGGCCAGAACGTCTTCCAGACGTGTCGAGCTTGGCGGCGCGGCGCACCGCCGCCAGTGTCACCGACAGTGCGACGGGGGAGCGGGTCGCGATCAGGTCCGCGGCGTCGTTGGCGGGGCCGGCCCCGGCTTTTCCGCGCTCCCGCAGACTGGCGACGATGTCGGCGACGGTGTCGCCGGCGTAGCACTCGTCGATCCAGTCATGTTGCGCGGCAAGGTCACTGGGCGGCGGCTCGACGGCGTGGGCGGCAATCGCCTGATCGACGCCGACTTCGGCGATGGATTGGCGCAACGCGTCCAGCTTGTCGTGCGGCACGAAGTGATCGGCGAAACCCAGCGCGATCGCGTCGGCGCCGGAGAACGGTGCGCCGGTGAGCGCGGCGTGCAGGCCGAGCGATCCCGGCGCCCGCGAAAGCAGATATGCCCCACCGACATCGGGGATGAAGCCGATGCCGACCTCGGGCATCGCCACCTTCGACGTATCGGTCACCACCCGGGTGTTGGCGTGGGCGCCGACACCGACGCCGCCGCCCATCACGATCCCGTCCATCAGCGAGACGTAGGGCTTCGGGAAGCGGCCGATCTGACCGTTCATCAGGTATTCGTCGTACCAGAACCGCCGTGCCTCAGAGCCGTCCGCGCGGGCGCTGTGATAGATCGCCACTACGTCGCCGCCGGCGCACAGGCCGCGCTCGCCGGCCCCGGAGAGCACCACGGCGCTGATGTCGGAGTCCTGCTCCCAGTCCGTCAGCACCGCGCGCAGCCCGTCCACCATGCTCTGGTTCAGCGAGTTGATCGCCTTGGGCCGATTGAGCGTCAGATAACCGACGCCGTTGTCGACGCGGCTCAGAATGTCGTCGGATTCGTCCGTCACGCGCGCAGTCTCCCCTCGGTGAATGGTCATGAATCCCTGGTCGAACGCTGGTCGGGGCCTGACGAGCAATCTAGATCGTTACCTCCGTGACGGTGCCCGCGGGTAAGGTTTAGCCAGAGTGGTGTCGGCCGTACATTCGAGTAAATCTTCCGTTGGGAACACGGCTGGACTACCGTTCGTTGATCAGTTGTCCCACAGCTCTGAACTCACAGCTCACGAGAGGAACCGACGGTGCGGGAGACCAGTAACCCGGTATTTCGCTCGCTGCCCAAGCAGCGTGGCGGATACGCGCAGTTCGGGAGCGGCGTCGCGGGCGCCGCGACCCAGTCAGTCCAGCAGGCTGACCCTTATGCTCCGTACGTCGACCAGCGGGCAGGCGTTTCCCGCCCGCTGACCATCGACGACGTCGTCACCAAGACCGGCATCACCCTGGCGGTGCTGTCGGCCGTCGCGGTCGTGTCCTACTTCATGGTCCAGGCCAACCAGGCGCTGGCCGGCCTGTTCAGCTTGGTCGGCGCGTTCGGCGGTCTGGCCGTCGTGATGATCGCGACGTTCGCCCGCAAGCAGGACAACCCGGCGATCGTGCTGACCTACGCCGCGCTGGAAGGGCTGTTCCTCGGAGCGATCTCCTTCGTGCTGGCCAACTTCTCGGTGTCGAGCACCAGCGCCGGCGCCATGATCGGCCAAGCGATCATGGGCACGCTCGGCGTGTTCTTCGGCATGCTCGTCGTCTACAAGACCGGCGCCATCCGCGTCACCCCGAAGTTCACCCGGATGATGGTCGCCGCCATGTTCGGCGTGCTGGCCCTGATGCTGGGCAACCTGGTGCTGGGCATGTTCGGCGTCGGCCACGGCGAAGGCCTGGGCCTGCGCAGCGGCGGCCCGCTGGCCATCATCTTCTCGCTGGTCTGCATCGGTCTCGCGGCGTTCAGCTTCCTGATCGACTTCGACGCCGCCGACCAGATGATCCGCGCCGGTGCGCCGGAGAAGGCGGCCTGGGGCATCGCGCTGGGCCTGACCGTCACCCTGGTCTGGCTGTACATCGAGATCCTGCGTCTGCTCAGTTATCTGCAGAACGATTAGTGCCTTGACATACCAAAAAAGCCGGCACGCACGCGTGCCGGCCTTTTTGATGCAAGTGCCGCAGCCGTCCGTGCTTAGCCGGATCAGTCCGTTCTTGATGAGCGTGTCCTGCTTTTGACCGAGTTCGGTGACGAAATCCGGTGGCGGCAGCATGTCAGTGGGGCCGACAAAGTTCAGCGTAGTGAACGCCTTGCCCTCGGTGAAGAGCAACATCATCACACCCTTGGAGCCGTCGGGTGAGTTGCCCGAGACCGTGGTACCGCCAGCTCCCACGACAGCCGGTTCGGGTGCTCCCTTGACGGAATCACCCAGCTTCGCCTTCGCGGCGTCCAGTGCGCTGGCCGCCGCGGCGAGGATTGCCAAGAACACGAGGATCGGTGTCGTGGATCTGGCGGGTCTTGTCATCGTTGCTGAACGTCGTCTCCACCCCGGCTTGGCCATTCGGGTTCGGTGTCACCGGGCCGGCGGTGAAGGCCATGGGCGTATCGATGTCGGTGGCCTTGATCAGCAGTCGGCTGTAGTCGTCGGACTGGGGTTGCCCGAACTCGCCGTCGAGCTGTGGCTTGTCGTGGCCGCGGCTGACTTCGACGAATCCGTGGGTGACTTCGGGTTGCTGCTGCAACCCGACGGCCGAGGCGGACAGTGACTGCCACCGCGGCCGTCACTAGTGCCATTGTTTTCAGGGAGATACTCATCGCGCCGCTCCTGTTCGACCGAGTTGAACTCGGATGCGTAGGCCACCGGGCGGCAGCGGGCAAAACGTAACCCAGTCCGGGCGATTTCATGCCCGAACTGTGCGGTTACGTCAGTTTTGGCGGCAAACGAGCAGACGCGTGCCCCGATGTGTCAGCTCAGCCGCTCGATGATCAACGCCATGCCCTGACCGCCGCCGACGCACATGGTCTCCAGACCGAACGTCTTGTCGTGGGTTTGCAGGTTGTTCAGCAACGTGGTGGCGATGCGGGCACCGGTCATGCCGAACGGATGGCCCAGAGCGATCGCGCCGCCCGAGACGTTGAGCTTGTCCTCGTCGATGCCCAGCTCGCGGGCCGAGCCGAGCACCTGCACCGCGAAGGCCTCGTTGATCTCGAACAGGTCGATGTCCTTGACCGACAGGCCGGCCCGCTGCAGAGCCTTCTTGCTGGCCTCGATCGGACCCAGGCCCATGATCTCCGGGGACAGTCCGCTCACGCCGGTCGACGACGATGCGGGCCAGCGGCTTGAGGCCGAGTTCCTTGGCCTTGGTGTCGCTGGTGATCACCACCGCGGCGGCGCCGTCGTTCAGTGGGCAGGCGTTGCCCGCGGTGACCGTGCCGTTGGGCCGGAAAACCGGCTTGAGCTCGCTGATCTTTTCGTAGGTGGTGCCGGCGCCGCGGCCCGTCGTCGGTGCTGACGGTGGTGCCGTCGGGCAGCTTCACCGGGACGATCTCACGCTCGAAGAAGCCGCTCTTGATGGCTTCCTCGGCGCGGTTCTGGCTGCGCACGCCCCAGTGGTCCTGGTCTTCACGGCTGATGCCGGTCATGATCGCGACGTTCTCGGCCGTCTGACCCATCGCGATGTAGACGTCGGGGATGGCGTGGTCTTTGCGGGGGTCGTGCCAGTCGGTGGCACCCTCGGCGGACGGTGACCGTCCGCTCGTTGGCCTCGTCGAACAGCGGGTTCTTGGTGTCCGGCAGCGAGTCCGAGCTGCCCTTGATGAACCGGGACACCGTCTCGACGCCGGCGGAGATGAACGCGTCGCCCTCGCCGGCCTTGATCGCGTGGAAGGCCATCCGGATGGTCTGCAGTGACGACGAACAGTAGCGGTTGACGGTGGTACCCGGCAGGAAGTCGTAGCCGAGCTCGACGGCGACCACGCGGGCCATGTTGAAGCCCTGCTCGCCACCGGGCAGGCCGCAGCCCAGGATCAGGTCGTCGATCTGGTGGGGGTTGAGCTCCGGCACCTTGTCGAGCGCGGCGTGCACCATCTGTGCTGCCAGGTCGTCGGGTCGCATGCTGACCAGCGACCCCTTCATCGCGCGCCCGATCGGCGAGCGGGCAGTTGAAACAATGACGGCTTCCGGCATGTCGGCTCCATCCGTGGGGGTCTGGTCTGGTCCCGAATCTAGCCCCGCGACGATCCGGGCCGTAAAGCGGCTCGTTGAGGAGCTGGGCGATCAGACCTGTCCCTATGCCGGAGGAGCCGTTAAACGGCCTGCGTGACTAGTCCGAGGAGGGGACGATCGGCGCCGGCACGCCCGTGGTGGGCCGCCGCCACAGTCGGGAGAGCAACCGCAGCATCGAATACCCCGGGCCCCCTTCGGTGTCCGTCGACGACGGGAGCGCGGGCACCGGCTGCCCGGCAAAGTCGCCGAGCGCATGACACAGCGCGGGCAGCAGCTGGCTGGCGGCCAGCGCGTATCCGGCCGCCGACGGGTGGAACTGGTCGTCGGACAGCATCAGATGCGGCGAATGCCGGAACTCGTCGTTGACCAGCGAGGCCAGCGGTACCGGAACGCCACCGGCCGATCGGACGGCGCCGGACTGCGCGCGGGCCAGCCGCAATCCCAGGGTGCGCACGGTCCAGCGCAGCGGCTGCGGGATCGCCTTGACCACACCGAAGTCGGGGCAGGTCGCGACGACTACCTCGGCGCCGCTGGCACGCAGCCGTCGCACCGCATCCCCCAACCGTCGCGCGGAGGCGCTGATGCCATTCAGCTTGGTGACATCGTTGGCGCCGATCAGGATGACGGCGGCGTCCGGCGGCGGGCCGGCCACGAACATCGCGTCGACCTGCCCGGACAATCCCTTGGAGGTGGCACCGACGATCGCCTTGGTGCTCAATCGGACTCGTTTGCCGCTCTGGTCGGCCAGCCCTCGGGCGATCAAGCACCCCAGGGACCTGGTCGGCGCTGCGACAGCCGTACCCGGTTGCCGTCGAGTCGCCGAAGACCATCAGGTGCAGGTCGAAGTCCATGCCGCGCTGCCAGCGCTGCACCGGACCGCCGCCGGGGGAGTACACGCCGTCGGCGCGAGGCGGGACATCCCATGATTTCGGGATGACTGTACGAGCCTTCGCGGCCTGCCCGATCAGCAGGTTTCGCGCCCCCACATAGGCGGTGCCGGTCGATGCCAGCGCGCCCGCTGCGGCCAGCGCGACTATCGAAGCTCGCGGTGCGCGTCGTACCACGCGACCAGTTTAAGTGCCTGGGTGCCGGTCGTCCGGGACCCCTGGTCCAGCGCCATCACGGGTCGGAGCAATCTTGGTATCGAATCAGACTCTTTGAATGTTGAAGTTCTTTAAAGTGTCAAGCTAAGTTCTCGAGGTTGGCTGAGCAGTTAGCTGCCTCATCGACATGCACTACAACGGCGTAGGAGTGTTGAGCATGACCGCACCGAGCAAGGTTTCGGGCTCGCCCCGGACCGCAGTTCGTGCCCGTGACGTGTTGCGGGCGCGAAGGTTTCCCATCAACGACGGCATGCCCGTCGAGGTCGTCGAGAGCGGACCGAGTCTCCCCGGGATGATGGCCGCGCTGGCGTGCCGCCTGACGATCCGCCCGGCTCTCGGAGTGGTCAGCTACATCCCGCACGTCCCTTTCCCGTTCGGCATCCTGGACTTCGCCTGCCGGGCGCTGCTCCCCGGGCCCGGAACCGTCCGCAAGACCGTCGAGTTACCGCACTGCACGGCGCAGTTGGTCCGTGCTGCCGGCGTCCTGCCGGCCGACGGCACGCGGCGCGTGGTGCTGTATCTGCACGGCGGCGCCTTCCTGACCTGTGGGGTGAACTCACACGGCCGAATCGTCAACGCGCTGTCGAAGTTTGCCGACTCCCCGGTGTTGGTGGTCAACTACCGCCTCATCCCCAAGCACTCGGTCGGCCAGGCCCTCGACGACTGCCACGATGCCTATCGCTGGCTACGGCTGCGTGGTTATCAGCCGGACCAGATCGTGGTTGCCGGTGACTCGGCCGGTGGATACCTGGCTCTCGCTCTGGCGCAACGACTTCAGCAGGCACACGAGGAACCGGCGGCGCTGGTCGCGATCTCGCCGCTGCTGCAACTGGCCAAAGAGCCCAAGCAGTCGCATCCGAACATCAAGACCGATGCGATGTTTCCCGCCAAGGCATTTGACGCGTTGTTCACATTGGTCGCCAAGGCGGCCCGCAAGCATGTCGTCGACGGAGAGCCCGAGCGACTCTACGAGCCGCTCGATCACGTCGAGCCGGGACTGCCCCGGACGTTGATCCATGTGTCGGGGTCGGAGGTGTTGTTGAACGACGCCCGCCTGGCGGCCCGCGCCCTGGCGGCCGCGGGTGTGCCGACCGAGGTTCGGGTCTGGCCCGGCCAGATCCACGACTTCCAGCTTGCCGCGCCGATCGTCCCTGAAGCCGTCCGGTCGCTGCGCCAGATCGGCGAATACATCCGCGAGGCCACCGGCTAATTGCACGAGGCTGGGTCGCACCTGAGACCATCTACCCATGCGTATTGCGCAGCACATCAGTGAGGTCATCGGAAACACTCCCCTGGTTCAGCTGAACTCGGTTGTGCCGCCGGGGTCGGGTCGGGTCGCCGCCAAGATCGAATACCTCAATCCGGGATTGAGCAGCAAAGACCGGATCGCGGTGAAGATGATCGATGCCGCCGAGGCCAGCGGAGAGCTCAAACCGGGCGGCACCATCGTCGAGCCGACATCGGGGAACACCGGGGTCGGCCTGGCGCTGGTCGCCCAGCACCGTGGCTATCACTGCGTGTTCGTCTGCCCGGACAAGGTCAGTGAGGACAAGCAGAACGTGCTGCGCGCCTACGGCGCCGAGGTGGTGGTCTGCCCGACGGCCGTCCCACCCGATCATCCCAACAGCTACTACAGCGTCTCCGACCGATTGGTCCGTGAGATCGACGGCGCCTGGAAGCCCGATCAGTACTCCAACCCGCAGGGCCCGGCGAGCCACTATGAAACGACCGGACCGGAGATCTGGGCTGACACCGACGGTCAGGTGACCCATTTCGTCGCCGGCATCGGTACCGGCGGGACAATCACGGGCGCGGGTCGTTATCTCAAGGATGTGTCCGACGGGCGGGTGAAGGTCGTTGGTGCCGACCCCGAGGGCTCGGTGTATTCGGGCGGCACCGGCCGGCCCTATCTGGTGGAAGGGGTCGGTGAGGATTTCTGGCCGTCGGCCTACGACCCCGGGGTTGCCGACGACATCATCGCGGTGTCGGACTCCGATTCGTTCAACATGACCCGACGGCTGGCCCGCGAGGAAGCCTTGCTCGTCGGCGGCTCATGCGGCATGGCGGTGGTGGCGGCGCTGAAGGTGGCCGAGCAGGCCGGGCCCGACGCGCTGGTCGTCGTATTGCTCCCCGACGGCGGCCGCGGCTACCTGTCCAAGATCTTCAACGACGCCTGGATGTCGTCGTACGGGTTCCTGCGCTCGCGGTTGGACGGCTCGATTCAAGCAGCCGACCGTCGGCGACGTGCTTCGCGGGAAGTCCGGCCAACTTCCCGATCTGGTGCACACCCACCCGTCGGAGACCGTCCGTGACGCGATCAGCATTCTGCGCGAATACGGGGTGTCGCAGATGCCCGTCGTCGGCGCCGAGCCGCCGGTGATGGCCGGCGAGGTGGCCGGCAGCGTGTCCGAGCGCGAATTGCTGTCGGCCGTCTTCGAGGGTCGCGCCAAGCTGGCTGACGCCGTCGGGATGCACATGAGTCCGCCGCTGCCGATCATCGGCGCCGGTGAGCAGGTCAGCGCGCTGGCCAAGACGTTGCGGGATCTGGACGCCGTGATGGTCGTCGAGGAGGGAAAGCCGGTCGGGGTCATCACCCGATATGACCTGCTGGGCTTCCTGTCCGACGGGGCGATACGGAAGTAGCCGGACGTGTCCGCAGGCCACCTACTTCACGCAAAGAGAAAGCCGCTGATGACCGAACAACCGCCGCCGTCGTCGTTCCCACCGCCTCCGCCACCGGGAGGCGGCAACTACCCACCTCCGCCCCCGCCGTCGGGGGTATACGTCCCGCCACCGCCCGGACCGGTCCTGCGCGGGCTGACCCGCGAGGAGTTCACACCGTGGATCATCCGGGTCGCGGCGTACCTGATCGACCACCTGTTCCTGACGTTGATCCTGATCGCAGGCTGGCTGGTGCTGGAGAACTCCGTGGCAAGCATTTGTTCGACCAACATCACCATGAACACCGTCGAGCAGACGTGCTCGACAGGGCCTTCGCAATTTGGACTCACCGTGATGTGGATTGCGGCGCTGGTCGCGGTGGGCTACTTCGTCTGGAACTTCGGCTACCGGCAGGGCACCACCGGATCCAGCATCGGCAAGTCGTTGCTGAGGTTCCAGGTCGTCAGCGAAAATACCGGTAAGCCAATCGGATTCGCGATGTCGACGCTGCGCGCGATCACGCACTCGGTCGACGCGGTCATCTTCTGCGTCGGCTACCTGTTTCCGCTGTGGGACGCCAAGCGCCAGACGCTGGCCGACAAGATGATGGCCACGGTCTGCCTGCCGCTGGATCCGCCGGCCAGCGAGACCGCCGAAGTCGCGTAGGGAGGCCGCGGACCTCGGTTTATGGACGGGTCTCTATACGACAGTTCGTGAAAGTCCCAGGGTCGCAAATAAGCCCCGTCACCGGTGGAGGGGGCGGAGGCGGCTCATCGCCCTCAAAAATGGTCCGGGCGACGTTGCCCCCGCCTCCGGTGCGCCAATAGGTGTGACACACGTTTTCGTCCCAGCGGACCGGGTCGAACTTGAGATTCCCGGTTTGCACCACAGGATCTCCGGGGCACCAATGACACGGCCCTTCCGGATGGGCCTCCGGGCAACCAGGAAACGCGTCGGCGGCCGCCGGACCGGCCAACCCAGTCACGCCGCCCCACAGCAGCCCGATTGTTGCCAGCACCACGATCAGTCGTCTCATAGGGATGAATTCTGCTGGTCCGCGCTCCCGCGCGCATGGGGCAAGTGACCCAATTTTCGTCTCAGGTCACGGGCACCACGGCGGGATCGGGCAGAAATTGAGCCCGGGCGGCGGTGGCGGGGGAGCCGGCGGCACGTCGCCTTCGAAGATGCCGTTCGCGACGTTGCCCTGATCGCCCCGGACGTACCAATAGGTGTGGCACACGTGCGTATCCCAGACGACCGGGTTCACCCGCAGGTTGCCGGTCTGCACCGGAGGATCGCCGGGGCACCAGCGACACGGACCTTCCGGATGGTCTGGGGGACAACCCGGCCACGACTGCGGGGCCGGACCGGGGCGGGCTTGGGCGTCACCCCCGACCACTCCGGCGGCACCGCCCCACAGCAGCACGGCCGACGCCAGCCCCACAAGCACTCGCCTCATAGCCGTCATTGTGGTCGCCGGAACGCCCGCATACATGGGGCAGTTCACCCATTTCCCGCGATCCGCCGCGCCCCGTGTCGACGGCTCGGCGATGACTAGGCTGATCAACGATGAGCGGACACGAACACTTCGCCAAAGCAGGCCTGTCCACCAAGGCCATCCACGCCGGCTACCGGCCTGACCCGGCGACCGGCGCGGTCAACGCCCCGATCTACGCCAGCAGCACCTTCGCCCAGGACGGTGTCGGCGGTCTGCGCGGTGGATTCGAGTACGCCCGCACCGGCAACCCGACCCGGGCCGCGCTGGAGGCGGCACTTGCTGCGGTCGAGGACGGCAGGTTCGGCCGCGCCTTTAGCTCCGGCATGGCCGCCGGCGACTGCGTGCTGCGCGCGGTTCTGCGTCCCGGCGATCATGTGGTGATTCCCGACGACGCCTACGGCGGCACGTTCCGGCTCATCGACAAGGTCTTCAGCCACTGGGGCGTCGTGCACACTCCGGTCGCGTTGTCCGATCTCGACGCGGTGCGCGCGGCGGTCACGCCGCAGACCCGGCTGATCTGGGTGGAGACACCGACCAACCCGCTGCTATCGATCGCCGACATCGCCGGGATCGCTCAGATTGGCGTCGAAAACGGTGCGAAAGTGTTGGTGGACAACACCTTTGCCTCGCCAGCGTTGCAGCAGCCGCTGACGCTGGGTGCCGACATCGTGCTGCACTCGACGACGAAGTACATCGGCGGGCACTCCGACGTGGTGGGCGGCGCGCTGGTCACCAACGACGAGGAGCTGGATGCCGCATTCGGCTTCCTGCAGAACGGTGCCGGCGCGGTGCCGGGGCCGTTCGACGCCTACCTGACCATGCGCGGCTTGAAGACGCTGGTGCTGAGAATGCAGCGGCACAGCGAAAACGCCGCTGCGGTAGCGCAATTCCTCGCCGAACACTCTGCGGTGGACGCGGTGCTGTATCCGGGTCTACCGAGCCATCCCGGTCACCAGCTCGCCGCCCGGCAGATGCACGGTTTCGGCGGCATGGTGTCGGTGAGGATGCGGGGCGGACGCGCCGCGGCACAGGCGCTGTGCGCCAACACGCAGGTGTTCATCCTCGCCGAGTCGCTCGGTGGGGTGGAATCGCTGATCGAGCACCCCGGCGCGATGACGCATGCGTCCACGGTCGGTTCTCAGCTAGAGGTTCCCGACGACCTGGTTCGGCTGTCGGTCGGCATCGAGGACGAGGCCGACCTGATCGCCGATCTGGAGCAGGCGCTGGGTTAGTTGACGCTGGTGGAGTCGGGTGTTGGCGACGGTGCGCCGGCGTCATTCTTGGCCGGCGGAACGCGCCATCGCCACTTTCCGCGATAACTGGGGATTTCCAACTGCAGCGTGGCGGCGTCTGTCGGGGCGGTGATGACGACATTGGTGATGGTGTGAGCACCCGGGACGATCGGCTGAGAGATCGCTTCCGCGCCGCGGCCGCACTTTGTATGCATGTAGAGGTCTTTTGTTGGCGTCTTTTGACTGTCGAGCACACTCCAATGGGAGAGGTTCAGCGCATTTGCCGTGGCAGGGTTCGCAAACTGATCGACATCCGACCATACTTCGAGGTCGAATTGAAGATACTGCGGCTGCGCGACTAGCACGGTGTGGGGCTCGGCGCACTGCGCGTTTTGCTGGATCGTACTGACTTCGAAATGTAGCTGATTGAAAAGCCAACCCTCGATGAGAGACCGGTCGTTTGTCTCGCTCGGAAATTGCCGATCCCAGACGTCGTCACTTGTGAGTGTGGTGGTGAGCGGGATACTCACTGAAAGTACAAGCGACAAAATTGTTACCGCTGCGAATGCGCCGCTCGTTGCGAAACTGCGGCAGTGCCTGACTGCGGTCCGGCGTTCGAGATAGCGAGCGCGCAATTCAATGCCCGCGAGCGACGTGAGCGCGACGCAAAGTGCCCCAATGAGAAGATTAGCGGTCTCTCCGGCTGCAGAAATTTGGTATTGCTCTAGGTCGGCTATACCAAGAAGCGCGACCGCCACCATGAGTAGGAGTCGGACAATTAAGTCGAGTTCGATGTCGTGAACGGCGCGTGCATTGACAGCCGCGAAGGCACTGGCCTCTACTTCTGCGAACCCATCTTCAATCCGGCGGGTCGCAGTGAACGCGGGGAGCGATGGCGCGAGGATGACAACGGCTGACCAGGCTATGATCATGGCCGCACCCGCGTAGAAATAAACTTCGCGTGGGTGTTGCACGAGCGCTAGACGGTAACCAGCCTCGAGTGCGGTTATCCCGGCGGCGCGATTGAGTGTGATTACGGCGGTCGCGAGGTCACCAAGGAGTTGTCGACATCCGGCGTGAAACAGGGACGCTACGAGCCAAGCGACAAACAACACACCGGCTAGCCCCAGCAAAAGGTTGAACGCGCGCCTGATCTTCGTGGGTAAAGATTCTTCGAAACGCTCGAGCATTTCGAGGTCGCCATTTTCTTCTGCCGCTGTGCCGGATACAGCGTCGCGTCTATTTACGCCCGCTTTGAGCGCGTCAACGCACCGATACACATAACGTGTGAGAAAGGCGGACACCCACCAACGTGGGGCGGGAAAAGCGATCCAGCGCGGTATTCGTGGGTTAGCGAGACTCACCCACGAAAGTAGTGGCCCGGCGTTCACACTCTTCAATGCGCCGGCGTAGCTCGCGAGCACTGCGCGCAGTTCAGGTGCGCTGCGGTGCACTTCGGTGGTGTCGCCGGCTCGTGCAGCTGAGGCGGGTTCGACCGTCCTGACGGGTTCGCTGGTTGTCTTCATTGCAGGCCCCAGATCAGATGTGTGCGATTTGTTCGCACAACCTAAGCCGCTCACGCCGGCACCTGCCTGCGTAGTGCACTACTCATTTTCTGCGACGCCGAATACCGCGGCAGACGTGATGAACACAGCGTCGCGTCAACGAAGCTGCGGAGCCCCGACTGCCACTAGGAGTGGTAGGGCTCCGCGCTGACCAGGGTCACCTTCACGGTGTTGCCGTTGGGCACGGTGTAGCTCTTGGTCTCACCCTCTTTGGCGTCGATCAGCGCGCCGCCCAGCGGTGAGTTCGGCGAGTACACCTCGAGCTTGCCGTCGTGGACGGCCTGCTCGCGGGTGCCGATCAGGAAGGTCTCGGTATCCGACTTGTTGCCGTCGTAGTAGACCTTGACCACCGATCCGGGCAACGCGACGCCGGACTGCTTGGGTGCCTCGCCGACCTTCGCGTTGTTCAGCAGGTCCTGTAGCTGGCGGATGCGGGCCTCTTGCTGGCCCTGCTCCTCGCGGGCCGCGTGGTAACCGCCGTTCTCGCGCAGGTCGCCCTCCTCGCGGCGGTCGTTGATCTCCGCGGCGATGACCGGACGATTCGCGATCAGCTGATCGAGCTCGGCCTTGAGTCGATCGTGTGACTCCTGGGTCAACCAGGTCACCTGGGTGTCCGTCATCTCGTCGTGCTCCTCGTGGTGTCGGTGGGCGGCATACCGCCTCGGCAGGCTGTCGGTCGTGCTGCCGGGCGGTTCCACCACGGGTACTGCCGACCTCAGTAGTCGGGCGAACCCCCTATGCGGCACATGGCCGCTAATGCAGCAATACACGGTCCCAGCCGGAACCGTGCATCCGAATAGCTTACCACCGCCGGTGCGACGGTTGAGGACGTTTCCGCAGTTCGCGGTTTGCTCATCGGTGCGCCGGGTCAGGGCGCGCGGAGATAGCCGGGCACATCGGTGCCGCAGCCGTAGATGTCGCCCACGACCGCCGGCTTGCTGGACTTCAGCACCGTCGTCACCTGGACGGTCGCTTGCTTTGACGGCGGCACCAGCACCTCGCGCCGGCCCGTCTCGCTGCCGTCTTTGGCGCGCACCCGCACGATGCAATCGACCGGGCGCGACGGGTCTTTTCGGGTCACGCTGATAGTTACCGACACGGTCTGGTCGTCGATCAGCCGGTAGCCCGCCAGCGTCCCCTCGACGTCACCGCGGCCCAGACGCTGGTAAGCGATCAGGGCGAGCGCGACGCCGGCGGCAACCACCATCACGGACAGCGCGATGAACCAGCGCCGCGAGGGGCGGGCTGTGCGGCCGGGTCCGTAACGGGACGGGGGCGGCGAGGGGGAACCTTCGGTCATGGTGTGGTGTGGTCGATGCCCGGGGTATCAGGACCCGGCGTCCGGGATGGAACTATTAGACCTGGAACTATAGGCGCAGAAGACACCACATAGTCAGGGAGCACGTGAGCGAACTGCGGTTGATGGCGGTGCACGCCCACCCGGACGACGAGTCCAGCAAGGGCGCTGCCACCCTTGCCCGCTACGCGGATGAGGGATACCGCGTGCTGGTGGTGACCCTGACCGGGGGCGAGCGCGGCGACATCCTCAACCCGGCGATGGACCTGCCGGAAGTGCACGGGCGCATCGCCGACGTCCGTCGCGACGAGATGGCCAAGGCCGCCGAAATCCTCGGCGTCGAACACACCTGGCTCGGCTTCGTCGATTCCGGACTGCCGCAGGGTGATCCGTTGCCGCCGGTGCCGGAGGACAGCTTCGCGCTGGTGCCGCTGGAGGTGTCCACCGAGGCGCTGGTCCGGGTGGTGCGTGAATTCCGGCCGCACGTGATGACCACCTACGACGAGAACGGCGGCTACCCGCACCCGGATCACATTCGCTGCCACCAGGTTTCGGTAGCCGCATACGAGGCGGCCGGTGACTATCGGCGCTTCCCGGAAGCGGGCCCGGTCTGGTCAGTGGCCAAGCTGTACTACAACCACGGGTTTCTGCGCCAGCGGATGCAGAAGCTGCAGGACGAGTTCGCCAAGCGAGGCCAAACCGGCCCGTTCGAGAAGTGGCTCAAACACTGGGATCCCGCGCACGACGTGCACGCCGACCGGGTGACGACGCGCGTCGAGTGCTCGGCGTACTACGGTCAGCGGGACGACGCGCTGCGCGCGCACGCCACCCAAATCGATCCCAAGGGCGATTTCTTCGCCGCGCCGATCTCCTGGCAACAGGAGCTGTGGCCGACCGAGGAATTCGAGCTGGCCCGCTCCCGCGTTCCGGTGCGGCTGCCCGAGACCGACCTGTTCGCCGGAATCGAGGACGAGCTGTGACGCACCTGCACCTTGCCGCCCTGGCACTGCTGGCCGAGGACGGCCCACACAACAGCGGACCCGACTTCGGCAAGGCCAGCCCGTTCGGCCTGCTCGTGGTGGTGCTGCTGCTGATCGCCGTCGTGTTCCTGGTGCGCTCGATGAACCGGCACCTGAAGAAGCTGCCGGAGTCCTTCGACCCGCAGCACCCCGAGCCGGATCAGGCCGTCGACGATGGCACGATCGATCAACCACCGCATTCGCATGAGCATGAGAGCTAACCAGCTGGCCGGGGCCGCCAGCCCCTATCTCCGCCAGCACGCCGACAACCCGGTGCATTGGCAGCAGTGGTCGCCGACCGCCCTGGCCCAGGCTGCGGAACGCGATGTACCGGTTCTGCTCTCGATCGGCTACGCCGCGTGTCACTGGTGCCACGTGATGGCCCACGAGTCGTTCGAGGACGACCAGGTGGCCGAGGCAATGAACTCCGGCTTCGTCTGCATCAAGGTGGACCGCGAGGAGCGGCCCGACATCGACGCGGTCTACATGAGCGCCACTGTCGCGCTCACCGGGCAGGGTGGCTGGCCTATGACGTGCTTCCTGACGCCCGACGGCCGACCGTTTTTCTGTGGTACTTACTATCCCAAAGCTGCTTTTCTGCAGCTTCTTTCGGCGGTATCCGAAACCTGGCGAGACCGTCGCGATGAGGTCGAGCAGACATCCGACCAGATCGCGACCGAGCTGACGATCGATGACCGCAGGACTGCCCGGGGGCGGCCCGTCGGTGCAGCCGGCACTGCTGGACCATGCCGTCGCCGGGGTGTTGCGCGACGAGGACACCGAGCACGGCGGCTTCGGCGATGCGCCCAAATTCCCACCATCGGCGTTGCTCGAGGCGCTGCTGCGGAACTGGGAGCGGACCGGGTCGCCGCGGGCGCTGGCCGCGGTCCAGCGCGCCGGGGCCTCGATGGCCCGGGGCGGGATGTACGACCAACTGGCCGGTGGGTTCGCCCGATACAGCGTCGACAACGCTTGGGTGGTACCCCATTTCGAGAAAATGCTGTACGACAACGCACTGCTGTTACGGGCCTACGCGCACTGGGCCCGTCGGACCGGTGACCCGCTGGCGCGCCGCGTCACCGCCGAGACCGCGCGGTTCATGCTCGACGAACTACGTGACTCCAACGGCATGTTCACCTCGTCGCTGGACGCCGACGCCGACGGTCGCGAGGGGTCGACCTACGTCTGGACGCCCGCCCAGTTGGTCGAGGTCCTCGGCGGCGACGACGGGCATTGGGCCGCTTCACTTTTCAGCGTGACACCGAACGGCACTTTCGAGGATGGCGCATCGGTGCTGCAGCGGCTGTTCGACCCCGATGACCCGGACCGCCTCGAGCGCGTCCGGGCCGAGCTGCGGTCCGCCCGGCTGACCCGGCCCCAGCCGCCTCGCGACGACAAGGTCGTCACTGCCTGGAACGGCTTGGCCATCACCGCGCTGGCCGAGGCCGGCGTGGCGCTTTCCGATCCTGAATTAGTCAGTGCCGCAGCTGATTGCGCGAAGGAACTGCTGCGCCTGCACTTGGTAGACGGGCGATTGCGGCGGGCCAGCCTCGGCGGCCGGGTCGGCGAGAGCGCGGCGATTCTGGAGGACTACGCGATGCTGGCCACCGGTCTGCTCGCGCTCCATCAGTTGATGCCGCGAGGCCGCGTGGCTCACTGCCGCCACTGCCCTGCTCGATATTGCGTTGGCGCACTTCGCCGATCGTGAACGGGCGGGACGCTGGTTCGACAGCGCCGATGACGCCGAACAGTTGGTGCTGCGACCGGCCGATCCGTACGACGGTGCGACGCCGTCGGGCGCCTCGGCGATCGCCGAAGCATTGCTCACCGCAGCACATCTGGCCGGGATAGAGCGTTACCTGCAAGCGGCCGGCGCCACGCTGCAGGCGCATTCCGTGCTGCTGGCCCGGGCGCCGCGGTCGGCCGGCCACTGGCTGGCCGTCGCCGAAGCCGCCGTCCGCGGGCCGTTGCAGATCGCGGTGGCCTGCGACGTGCCGGGCTCGCCGTTGCTGGCCGACGCCCGCCGGATCGCTCCCGGCGGGGCGATCGTGGTCGGCGGTGCGGTGGATTCCTCGCCGCTGCTGGCCGGCCGCGATCGGGTCGGCGGCGCCGATGCGGCGTACGTGTGCCGCGGCCGGGTCTGCGACTTGCCGGTCACCAGCGCCGCGGAATTGGCGGCGGCCCTCGCCCGGTGACGTGCGGGCCGGGAAACGGCCCGAGGAGGAGGCGGGCCATCGAACCCGGCCCGGTAGCCTCCACCCATGCCGACTGCCGAACAGATCACCGCGACCGTCAACCGCTACATCAGCCTGGTCAACAATGGCACCGCGGACGATCTCGTGGAGTTGTACGCCGACGACGCCACCGTCGAAGATCCGGTCGGTGCCGTGGTGCACATCGGCCGACAGGCGATCCACGGCTTCTACTCCGCGATGGAAGGCGTCCAGCGCCAGTGCGAGCTGGTGACGTTGCGGGTGGCAGGCCACGAGGCAGCGTTCCACTTCAAGCTGATCATCACGGCCGGCGACAGCAAGATGCTCATCGAGCCGATCGACGTGATGGCGTTCGATGGCGACGGCAAGATCAGCGCGATGAAGGCCTACTGGTCGCCCGAGAGCGTCACCCAGCTCTGATGCAGAAGACGGCGAACCAGATCGCGATGTAGTGGCAGATTGCCGCTACCGCGGTGCACGCGTGGAAGAACTCGTGGTAGCCGAATGTGCTCGGCCACGGGTCGGGCCAGTGCAGCGCGTACATGATCCCGCCGACGCTGTACAGCGCGCCACCGACGGCCAGCAGCACCATGGCGGCCACCCCCGCGTTGTGCAGGATCAGCACGATGTAGAACGCCGACACCCAGCCGAGGATCAGATACAGCGGCACCCCGACCCAACGGGGCGCGGTCGGCCAGCACATCTTCAGCAACACCCCAGCAAGTGCCCCGCCCCACACGATCCACAGCACCAGCACGCCCGCGTCGTGGGGCATGGCCAGCAACGCGAATGGCGTGTAGCGTGCCGGCGATGAAGACGAAGATCATCGAGTGGTCGAGCCGCTTCATCCAGATGCGGGCCTGGAGGGTCTTCCAGTGCACTCGGTGGTAAATCGCGCTGACGGTGAACATGGCCACCACCGAGACGGTGTAGATGAAGGTCGCCAGTCCGGCCTTGAGCCCCGCCAACGGCCAGGACACCGAGATCAACGAGGCGCCGGCGAAGAAGGCGACGACCGCCGAGACAGGTGAATCCAGCCGCGTGCCCGCGGCTTGACCAGCGCCTGAGCGGTGTCTTTGACGCCCTCGACGATGTTCTCGGCGACTTCCCCGACGCTGTGATGCGCCTGCGGCTCGTCGGCCTTGGTGGCGACGTCGGTCTCGCGGATCAACAGGCCTCCATGAGTTGGGCACGGGAGCATCGATGGGCACCTGCACCCACAGTAATCTGGTTCCTTGTGGAGATCATTCCGCCGCGTGTCAAGGAACCGGTCTATCGGCTCTACGAGTTGCGGCTGCGGCAAGGGCTGGCCGCATCGAAATCCGAGCTGCCACGCCACATCGCCGTGCTGTGCGACGGCAACCGCCGCTGGGCCCGCGATGCCGGCTATGACGACGTCAGCTACGGCTACCGGATGGGCGCCGCCAAGATCGCCGAAATGCTGCGCTGGTGCCAGGAGGCCGGCATCGAAATGGCCACCGTCTATCTGCTTTCCACCGAGAACCTGCAGCCGCGATCCGGCCGAGCTGGCCGCGCTGATCGAGATCATCACCGACGTCGTCGAGGAGATCTGCGCGCCGGCCAACCAGTGGAGTGTGCGCACGGTCGGGGACCTGGAGCTGCTCGGCGAGGAACCCGCGCGCCGGCTGCGCGATGCCGTCGAGGCCACCGCCGCCACGGGCAACGGCAGTTTCCACGTCAACGTCGCGGTCGGATACGGCGGCCGCCAGGAGATCACCGACGCCGTGCGCGGGCTGCTGAGCAAGGAATTGCCAACGGCGCCACGGGCGAGCAACTCGTCGAAGCCGTCACCGTCGACGCCATCTCCGAGAACCTCTACACCTCCGGCCAGCCCGACCCCGATCTGGTCATCCGGACGTCGGGGGAGCAGCGGCTGTCCGGGTTCCTGCTCTGGCAGAGCGCCTATTCGGAGATGTGGTTCACCGAGGCGCACTGGCCGGCGTTCCGCCGGGTCGACTTCCTGCGCGCGCTGCGCGATTACAGCCAGCGGCACCGCCGCTACGGCGCCTAGCACGGCGCATGCCACACTGAAAGCATGGCTGCGCTCTCAGCTTTCGTGTTCTCGCTGAGCTGGTGGCTGGGGCTGTATCTGTTGGCGCGTGATCCACGCAAGCCCGTGCTCGCGTTCTCCGCGGTCGGGCTGTGCAGTTTCGCGACGGCGGTCGCGCTGGACGCGGTGCGGCTCGTCACCCACTCGCGCACTGCTCGGCCACGTCGAGATTTATCTGGTCGCCGTTCCCGGGGTGGCCTGGTTCGCGGTGCTGCTCGAACTGGCCCGGCCGAGCGACACCTGGCGGGGCGTGTCGGCGAGATGCTGCTGGTCGCGCGGTCGCCGCGCGCTGTCGCTGTCGGCGCGACGCTGGCCGGCGGCGTCGACGGTCCGCTGCGGCTTGGACATGGGTGATGTTCGCGGTGATCTCGGTGTCCACGCTGGGCGCGATGGTCGTGCGGCCCTGCGACACCGGACGCAGAAGATCCCGGTGGTCGGGCTGATCGTCACCGCGACGATGTTCTTCGCGCTGGGCAACGCGATCCTGGTCATTCCGCTGGGTGTGGTGCCCAGTTGGCTGGCGTTGGCGTCGACGGGCTGCGACGTGCTCTGCCTCGGACTTTGCGGTGGCGCTGTGGGACGCCTTCGACGAGGGTCAGGCGCTGCGGGCCGACATGCTGCGCTCGTTCACCGGCACCGGCATGGTCGTCGCGCTGCTCGGCGGCCAGATGTTGATCGCCATCGAGCTGACCCGCCACCAGCCCACCGCACAGATCGCGCTGACCGTCCTGCTGTTCACCAGCCTGGCCATCGCGGCGTCGGTGCACGTGCTGGCCGATCCGCTGGCGGGCCTGCTCGACCGGATGGTGTTCTCGCGGGCGCCGTTGCTGCGGGCCGATCGAGACGACGTTGCGGCGCACCCAGTCCGCGCTGCCGCTGCGGTTGGCCGACCCGCTCGACGGCGTCGACGACGACACCTTCGCCCGGCTGACCCGCCGCGCGCTGGGCCACTACGGCGACCTGTCCAAGCTGGTCGCCAACCCGCTGACCGCGCTGCCCTGCATCGACGAGCGACTGGCCGCCCGCGGTGCCCCCGATCAGCCGCTGGAGCGTGCCAACGAGCTCAAGGCGCTGCTGGCCGACCGCATCGCCGCACTCAAACCGCGCGACGGCGGCGACTTCGGCACCAGCGAGCAGTGGCGCCACTACAACTCGCTGTACTTCCCGTACGTCGTCGGCGTGCGTGCCTACGCCCAGAACGCCACCGCCGCCGGCCTCGACCCGACCGCGCGTCAGGCGTGGCAATGGTTCGTCACCGACGTGCCGCAGCGCTCGCTGCACAACTGGCAAAACGCCGCGGCCAAGCTGATCGCCGCCGATCTGCGCGGCCGGGTGTCCGTCTCCAGCTAGCCGCCGCGGCTGATTAGTCGGGCTAGGCAAGGAATACGTGGCCTGGATCACTTCGTTGACCTGCGCATGGCAGTGCCTGGCAGTGCCACGCGTCGATCTGGCAGTCCCCGAACGGCAGGCTCAGAGGTGATCGACCCGATATCGCAAGGAGTTCCGACATGACCGCTGTTACTCCACTGGGCACCCGGCCCTTCGACGACTCGACCGACTCCCTGTTGCGGTTTGCCATGCGGCTCGACGCAACGCTGAGCGGCGCGGTCGGCCTTTTCATCGCGTTGATGGCGGACGCGCTGTCCGCGCTGACCGGGCTCAGCTCGGTCGCCGAATTCAGCGGCGGCGCGCTGCTGGTGCTCGGCGGCTTGGCGGTGTACGGCCTGGCTGCGGCGCCCGATCTGCGCCGCGTCGGCGTCGGCCTCATCGTCGGCAATGTCGTCTTGACGGTGGCGACGCTCGTCGTCGTCGCTGCGGGCGTGTTGCCCCTGACTGAAGTCGGCGTCGCCGCGACGCTGGCCACCGGCGGCTGGTTCGCGCTGATGGGTTACCTGCAATACCTCGGAGTGCGCCGCCTGCCGGCGTAACTCCCGTCCCGCCGGTGCGGGGCGCCGCTGTCAGAGGTTGCGGCGAGCGTCCCCGCATCGGCTTTGTGTTACACGTCTATCCCGCATTGATTTTCACGATCCGGCCGTTCATCGCGTCGGCGACATACACGTTGCCGCCTCCGTCGACGGCCAGGCCCTCGGGCCACGACAGACCCACTACGTGCAGCACGGCCGGACTGGTCGATCCGGCAGACCACTTCAGCACGCGCCGGTTGTTGTAGTCGCTCACATAAACGCTGCCGTCATTGCCAACCGCGACCGCAGTGGGCTGGTTCAGTCCGGTGAAGGGCAGTTGGGACTGGCTTCCGGAGCCCGCGGCCAACTTCACCACCCTGTCGCCGTGCGCGCAGGTGTCGGTGGCGTAGACATCTCCGGCCCGGTCGAGCGCCACGCCCTGGGGGATCTCCAAGCCCTCGAACGGCAGCACGGTCTGCGTCGTCGACCCGGCGTCCAGCTTCACCACCTGATGCTTGCGCCGGTCGGCGACGTAGACACCGCCGGCCGCGTCCACCGTCACCGCCCGCGGGTCGACCAGGTCGGTGAATGGCAGATCGGTCTGGACGCCCCCGGCCAGCTTCGTCACCACACCCGCGCCGGGATAGCCGTCGGTGAAGTAGGTGACGTAAACGGCGCCTGCACTGTCGACCGCGATACCGGTGAGGTTCTCCAGGCCCTTGAACGGCAGTTCGGTCTGGTTGGTTGAGCCGGCCGCGAGCTTGAGCACCCGGCGGTGGCCCGCATCGGTGACGTAGACGTCCCCGTTGGCGGCCACCGCGACGCCGTTCGAGTCTTTGAGACCGGTGAAGCCCAGATCCGTTTGTTCGGCGGATGCCACCGGAAGAGGCAATAGAACGGCGGCGGCGACCACGATTGACAGCGCGGACGGGCGCATCACAACTTGCGCAGCCGCAACCGGTTGATGGAGTGGTCGGCGTCCTTGCGCAACACCAGGGTGGCCCGCGGCCGGGTCGGCAGGATGTTCTCGATCAGGTTGGGCCGGTTGATCGAGCGCCAGATGTCGCGGGCGGCGACGTCGGCCTGCTGATCGGTCAGGCCCGCGTAGTGGTGGAAGTGCGATGCGGGGTTGGCGAATGCCGTCGAGCGCATCGCCAGGAACCGCGAGATGTACCACTGCTCGATGTCCTCGATCCGGGCGTCGACATACAGCGAGAAGTCGAACAGATCCGACACCATCAGCGTCGGCCCGGTCTGCAGCACGTTGAGACCCTCGAGGATCAGGATGTCGGGGTGGCGGACCACCTGCTTGGCGTCCGGCACCCTGTCGTAGATGCAGATGCGAATACACCGGTGCGCACACGTAGTCCGACCCCGACTTCACCGACGTGACGAACCGCATCAGCGCGCGTCGGTCGTAGCTCTCCGGAAAACCCTTGCGGTGCATCAGGTTTCGACGACTCAGCTCGGCGTTGGGGTAGAGGAACCCGTCGGTGGTGACCAGGTCGACGCGAGGGTGGTGATCCCAGCGGGCCAACAGTGCCTGCAGCACACGGGCCGTGGTCGACTTACCGACCGCCACGCTGCCGGCGACGCCGATGATGAACGGCACCGGCCGGTCGGGATTCTGCTGCGGCTCGCCGAGGAACTCGGCGGTCGCCGCGAACAGCCGCTGGCGGGCCGCGACCTGCAGATGGATGAGCCGCGCCAGCGGCAGGTAGACCTCTTCGACCTCGAGCAGGTTGACCTGCTCGCCGAGGCCGCGCAGGCCGACGATTTCCTCTTCGGTCAGCTGCGGCGTCGACATCCGGAGCGCGCGCCACTGACGTCGGTCGAACTCCACATAGGGGCTCGGCTCGCTGGGCCGCGGCATGCATCAGTCTTGCAGCCTGGAGTGCGTCATGGGCAGGCTGGGGCGTCGGGCAGATAACCTTCGCGAGCATGGACCCTGACGCGCTGATCCGCGAGTATCTGCTGCTCGGTCTGCGCTTCGACCGGATCGAGGCGGGCTACGTCGACTCCTTCACCGGCGATCCGGCGCTGCGCCAGACCGTGGCGGCCGAGCCCGCGCCCGACCCGGCCGACCTGGCCCGGCAGGCCGCACGGCTGCTCGCCGCGTTGCCGGACGTACCGCGCCGCAATGGATTCGACGCCCAGCGCGCCGACTACCTGGGCGCGCACCTGCGGGCGCTGGAATGCGCGGGCCGCAAGTTCGCCGGCGAAGACATCGGGTTCGTCGATGAGGTCCACGCCTACTTCGACGTGCACATCAGCAAGGGCGACCCGGAGACCTACCGCCAGGCGCATGCCCGCCTCGACGAGGCGCTGGGCGGCACCGGGCCGCTGGCCGACCGGATGGAGGCGCACCGCGTCGGCGAGGAAATCCCGCCCGAGCAGTTGGCGGAGTGCATCGACGCGTTCTCCAGCGCGCTGCGCGACCGGGTCCGCGCCGAGTATCCGCTGCCCGACACCGAGACCATCGACTACGAGGTGGTCACCGACAAGCCGTGGTCGGGATTCAACTACTACCAGGGCGACTACCGCTCGACGGTCGCCGTCAACGCCGACCTCAAGCAGCAGATGTCCAACCTGCCGCGGCTGGTGGCCCACGAGTCCTACCCGGGCCACCACACCGAGCACTGCCGCAAGGAAGCCGGCCTGGTCAACCGGAAGGGCCAGGCCGAGCAGACCATCTTCCTGGTCAACACGCCGCAGTGCCTGATGGCCGAGGGCCTGGCCGACCTGGCGCTGTACGCGGCGATCGGCTCGGGCTGGGGGAGTTGGGCCACCGAGATCTACGCCGACCTCGGCCTGCGTTTCGACGGCGAGCGGGCCGAGGCGGTGTCCGAGGCCTCGGCGGCGCTGGCCGGCGTTCGACAGGACGCGGCGCTGATGCTGCACGACGAGCACCGCGACGTCGACGAGGTCGCGGAGTTCCTCCGGCGCTGGCTGCTGGTCAACGACACCCGCGCCCGGCAGATGCTGCGGTTCCTGTCGTCGCCGCTGTGGCGCGCGTACACCAGCACTTATGTCGAGGGATACCGCCTGCTGCGCGGTTGGCTCGACGACCGCCCCGCCGAGGTCAGCCTGGTCGAGCGGTTCGGCCGGTTGCTCGACGAGCCGTTCGTCCCGTCCGCCCTACCGGCCTAGCTAAAACGAGCCTGATCCGCCGATAGAATGGCTGCGTGACTGCCGCACCTGACGCCCGTACCAAGTCCGCCATGACCGCGCCATTGGCCGAGGTCGATCCCGACATCGCCGAACTGCTCGGCAAAGAGCTCGGCCGCCAGCGCGACACGCTGGAGATGATCGCCTCGGAGAACTTCGTCCCGCGCGCGGTGCTGCAGGCCAGGGCAGCGTGCTGACCAACAAATACGCCGAGGGCTGCCCGGCCGCCGCTACTACGGCGGCTGCGAGTTCGTCGACGAGGTGGAGAACATCGCCCGCGACCGGGCCAAGGCGCTGTTCGGCGCCGACTTCGCCAACGTGCAACCACATTCGGGCGCCCAAGCCAACGCGGCGGTGCTGCACGCGCTGATGACGCCGGGGGAGCGGCTGCTGGGTCTCGACCTGGCCAACGGCGGTCACCTGACCCACGGCATGAAGCCAACTTCTCGGGCAAGCTCTACGAGAACGCCTTCTACGGCGTCGACTCCACCAGCCACCTGATCGACATGGACGCGGTGCGCGCCCAAGCGCTGGAGTTCCGGCCGAAGGTCATCGTCGCCGGCTGGTCGGCGTACCCGCGCGTCTTGGACTTCGCCGCGTTCAAGACGATCGCCGACGAGGTCGACGCCAAGTTGTGGGTCGACATGGCCCACTTCGCGGGCCTGGTCGCCGCCGGACTGCACCCGTCGCCGGTGCCGCACTCCGACATCGTGTCCAACACCGTGCACAAGACGCTCGGTGGCCCCCGGTCCGGAATGATCATGGGCAAGAAGGAGTACGCGAAGTCGATCAACTCGGCGGTGTTCCCCGGACAGCAGGGCGGCCCGCTGATGCACGTGATCGCCGCCAAGGCGGTCGCGCTGAAGATCGCCGGCACCCCGGAGTTCGCGGAGCGTCAGCAGCGCACGTTGACCGGCGCCCGAATCCTGGCCGAGCGACTGTTGGCCGCCGACGTTGCCAAGGCCGGAGTCTCGGTGGTCAGTGGTGGCACCGACGTCCACCTGGTTCTGGTCGACCTGCGCGACTCGCCGTTGGACGGTCAGGCCGCCGAGGACCTGCTGCACGATGTCGGCATCACCGTCAACCGCAACGCGGTGCCCAACGACCCGCGACCGCCGATGGTGACATCCGGCCTCCGGATCGGTACCCCGGCACTGGCCACCCGCGGCTTCGGCGACGCCGAGTTCAGCGAGGTCGCCGACATCATCGCCACCGCGCTGGCGGCCGGCAGCGCCGCCGACGTGCCTCGGCATTGCGGGACCGCGTCACCCGTCTGGCCAGGGAGTTTCCGCTGTACGACGGCCTGGAGGACTGGTCGCTCGTCTGATCTCCCGCGACTGCGCGGCAGATTTCACGATAACTGTGTACGCGGGTTATAGTTACTTTTATGGCAGTCAAACCTGTCGCTGACGCGCTGATGCTTGAGCTCGACCCGGTTGTCGGTGAGAACCTCGATCGTCACCTCGCGACCGAAAAGATCTGGTACGCGCACGACTTCGTGCCGTTCGATCAGGGCGAGAACTTCGCCTTCCTCGGCGGTCGGGACTGGGATCCGTCAGCGGTGACGCTGCCGAAAGCCATCACCGACGCGTGCGAGATCCTGCTGATCACCAAAGACAACCTGGCCGGCTATCACCGCGAACTCGTCGAGCACTTCATCCTCGAACTCAACTGGGGCCAGTGGATCGGCCGCTGGACCGCCGAGGAGCACCTGCACGCCATCGCGCTGAGGGAGTACCTCGTGGTGACCCGCGAGATCGATCCGACCGCCAACGAGGACGTCCGCTTCGAGCACGTGTCGGACAAGGGCTACCGCGCCGACCGGTACTCGCAGATCGAGACGTTGGTGTTCATGGCGCTCTTCGAGGGCGCGCACGCGGTGTACTGCAACAACCTGGCGGCGCAGATCGAGGAGCCGGTGCTGGCCGGACTCATCGCCCACATCGCTCGCGACGAGGAGCGGCACGAGGAGTTCTTCGCCAACCTGGTCGCGCGCCTGCTCACCTACTCCCGCGACGAGACGATCGCGGCCATCGCCGCGCGGGCTGCGGAGATCGAGGTCATCGGCGCCGACATCGACGCCTACGCCGACAAGGTGCGAATCGTCGCCGAGGCAGGCATTTTCGGCACCGACCAACTGCGCAGGGTCATCTCCGACCGCATCACCGCCTGGGGCGTGGCCGACGAGCCCGCCCTGCGGCAGTTCGTCATCAGCTAGCCATTCCGGCGCGGCTCACTTGCTCCGTCTCCTCCGCATCACTGCGCTCGGCGCGCCTGCGCGGCGGAATGCGCCCGACGCGGGTAGCGTCGCAGTCGATGGCTAGCGACACGCTCTGCTATCCGGGCGGCGCCTCTCGACTCAACCTCGAAAGGACCGCCGGCCCCGGTCCTTACGCCGCGGCCCCCGCCGAATCGTCCGTGCGGGCCGCACGGGCATCCAGCCCGGTGAGAAAGCCTCGTGCGCATGGGTGGCGGTGGGGACACCACCCGCATGCGGCAGCGAACCGGGCGATGAGCTCGAGGAGCGCTCGTGACTGATTCTGCAGCGGTTTCCCAGGACTCCATCAGGACCTACGTGCTCGACACGTCGGTGCTGCTGTCCGATCCGTGGGCCTGCTCCCGCTTCGCCGAACACGAAGTCGTTGTTCCGCTGGTGGTGATCAGTGAGCTGGAGGCCAAGCGCCACCACCACGAGCTGGGCTGGTTCGCCCGCCAGGCGCTGCGCTTGTTCGACGATCTCCGCATCGAGCACGGCCGCCTCGATCAGCCCATTCCGGTTGGCACACAAGGCGGTACGCTGCACGTCGAGCTCAACCACAGCGACCCGTCCGTGCTGCCCGCCGGCTTCCGCACCGACACCAACGACTCCCGCATCCTGTGCTGCGCCGCCAACCTCGCCGCCGAGGGCAAGCGAGTCACGTTGGTCAGCAAGGACATTCCGCTGCGCGTCAAGGCGGGCGCGGTGGGCCTGCCCGCCGACGAGTACCACGCGCAGGACGTCGTGGTATCCGGCTGGACCGGAATGACGGAGCTGGAAACCAGCGCCGACGACATCGACGCGCTGTTCGCCGACGGCGAGGTCGACCTGGAGGGTGCGCGAGACCTGCCGTGCCACACCGGTATTCGGCTGCTGGCCGGCAGCTCGCACGCGCTCGGCCGGGTGAACGCACACAAGAAGGTCCAGCTGGTCCGCGGCGACCGCGAAAGCTTCGGACTGCGCGGCCGCTCGGCCGAACAGCGGGTGGCCCTGGATCTGCTGCTCGACGAGTCGGTGGGCATCGTCTCGCTGGGCGGCAAGGCCGGCACCGGCAAGTCGGCGCTGGCGCTGTGCGCCGGCCTGGAGGCCGTGCTGGAGCGGCGCACTCAGCGCAAGGTGGTCGTCTTCCGGCCCGCTGTACGCGGTCGGCGGCCAGGAGCTCGGCTACCTGCCCGGCAGCGAGAGCGAAAAAATGGGTCCATGGGCCCAGGCCGTCTTCGACACCCTCGAAGGCTCTGGCCAGCCCCGCGGTGCTCGAAGAAGTGCTCTCCCGCGGCATGCTCGAGGTGCTGCCGCTGACCCACATCCGCGGCCGCTCGCTGCACGACTCCTTCGTGATCGTCGACGAGGCGCAGTCGCTGGAACGCAACGTGCTGCTGACCGTGCTGTCGCGGCTGGGTACGGGATCGCGGGTGGTGCTGACCCACGACGTCGCCCAGCGCGACAACCTCCGGGTCGGCCGCCACGACGGCGTCGCGGCGGTGGTCGAGAAGCTCAAGGGGCACCCGCTGTTCGCGCACATCACCCTGCATCGCAGCGAGCGGTCGCCGATCGCGGCGCTGGTCACCGAGATGCTCGAAGAGATCAGCGGCGCCCCGCTGTAATCAGGCGCGGGCATCGTCGCCGGTAGGCTTCGGCCGTGCCGAAACGACCGGACAGCCAGAAGTGGCGGTACTGGCGTACCGTCGCCGGGGTCGCGGCCGCCGCCGCGATCGTCGCGGTCGGTGCGTTCACCGGGCACGTCCGGTTCGCCCACGCCAACGACGCCGTGGATTGCGCACAGGTCAAATGCGTGGCGCTCACCTTCGACGACGGCCCCACCCCCTATACCGACCGGCTGCTGGGCATCCTGAAAGCCAACAACGCCAAGGCGACGTTCTTCGAGATCGGCAACAAGGTCGCGGCCAACCCGGCCGGTGCCAAGCGGGTCGTCGAGGCGGGCATGGAGCTGGGCAGCCACACCTGGGAACACCCCAACATGACGACGCTGCCGCCCGCCGACGTGCCGAGCCAGTTCTCCCGGGCCAGCGACGCGATCGTCGCCGCCACCGGTGTGACGCCGAAGTTGTGGCGGCCGCCGGGCGGTTTGACCGATGCGAGCAGTCAACGACCAGGCCGCGAAGGCGGGCCTGGCCGGAATCCTCTGGGACGTCATCCCTTTCGACTGGATCAACGACTCCAACACCGCCGCCAGCAGAAACGTGTTGATGACTCAGATCAAACCCGGCTCGGTGGTGCTGCTGCACGACACCTACTCCAGCACCGTCGATCTCGTCGAGCAGTTCATCCCGGTGCTCAAAGCCAACAACTATCACCTGGTCACGGTCAGTCAGTTGCTCGGGCCGCGCGCACCGGGCAGCGTCTACGGGTCGCGCGAGAACGGGCCGCCGGCCAACGCTCTGCACGACATCCCGGCGTCGGAGATTCCGTCGCTGCCCAATACGCCGTCGCCGCCGCCGATGCCCAACTTCCCGATCACCGATGTCGCAGGCCAGAATTCGGGCGGACCGAACAACGGCAGCTAGGCCTACTGTCCGGGCAGCTCGCCGGAGGCGGCCAGGGCCAGCAACTCGCCACGGCCGATCTGAGTGACCAGGCTGGCGCTGTCAAAGTAGATGCGCTCGTTGGTGATTCGATCGCCGTCGAAGAAGAACACCGCGATGATCGGCACCCGGAACGCCTTGCCGGTGGGCGGCATGCCGTAGAACTCACCGAGATTGGTTCCCAGCAGGTCGAATTCGGTGATCACCGCGTCTTCGGTGACGTGGAAGCGCACATTGTCGTGCCGCTGGTCGGGGAACGCGGTCCGGGTGGTCCGGTAGTAGCCCATCACCTCGTCGTCGCCGTCGAAAACCTGGCCGGTGGCCATGATCTCGTAGTGCGGGTGACCGTTGAAGGTGGCCAGCGTGCGATCGAACTCCTTGGTCACCTCGGTGTTCATGTGCTCTTCGATGAGCGCGAGGCGCCGTTGGCGGAGTTCGTCGCTGAGCATGCCTACTCCTCGGTGACCTTGGCCATCGCCAGCACGTCGAGGCGACGGTCGAGTTCTTCTTCGGACAGCTTGTCGCCGATCAGCCCGCGGTCGATGACCGTCTGCCGAATCGTCTTGCGCTCCTTGAGTGCTTGCTTGGCCACCGCGGCGGCCTCTTCGTAGCCGATCGCCGAGTTCAGCGGCGTCACGATCGACGGCGACGACTCGGCCAGCTCGCGCAGGTGCTCCTCGTTGGCCTTCAGGCCGACGATGCACCGCTCGGCGAACAGCGTCGACACGTTGGCCAGCAGCTTGAACGACTCGAGGATGTTGCGGGCCATCATCGGGATGTAGACGTTGAGCTCGAACGCGCCCGACAGCCCGCCGACCGCGACGGCCGCGTCGTTGCCGATCACCTGCGCGGCGACCTGGGTAACCGCCTCGGGCAGAACGGGATTGACCTTGCCCGGCATGATCGAACTGCCCGGCTGCAGGTCCGGCAGGTGGATCTCGCCGAGTCCCGGTCAGCGGACCCGAGCCCATCCAGCGGACGTCGTTGGCGATCTTGGTCAGCGACACCGCGATGGTCCGCAGCGCGCCGGACGCCTCGACCAGCCCGTCGCGGGCCGCCTGGGCTTCGAAAGAGTTTGCCGCGGTGCGTAATTCGGTCCACTCCGGTGTCGGTCACCAGCACCTTGACCACCTTGGCGCCGAAGCCGTCGGGCGCGTTGAGGCCGGTGCCGACGGCGGTGCCGCCGATCGCCAGCTCGCCCAGCCGGGGCAGCGTCGCGCTTGACCCGCTCGATGCCGGCCTCGATCTGGCGGGCGTAGCCGGAGAACTCCTGGCCCAGCGTCACCGGCACGGCGTCCATCAGGTGCGTGCGACCCGACTTGACCACCGTGCGCCATTCGCGGGCCTTGTCGGCCAGCGCGTCGTGCAGCACCTGCAGCGCCGGAATGAGATGGCGCACAGCGGCTTCGGTGGCCGCGATGTGGGTGGCGGTCGGGAAGGTGTCGTTGGACGACTGCGACATGTTGACGTCGTCGTTGGGGTGCACGGTCACGCCGTTGGCGGCGGCGATGCTCGGCGATCACCTCGTTGGTGTTCATGTTGGAGCTGGTGCCCGAACCGGTCTGGAAGACGTCGATCGGGAACTGGTCGTCGTGCTTGCCGTCGGCGATCTCGGCGGCGGCGGCGATGATCGCGTCGGCCTTCTCGGCGGCCAGCAGCCCGAGGTCCTTGTTGACCTGGGCGCAGGCCGCCTTCAGCAGGCCCAGCGCCCGGATCTGGGTGCGCTCCAGCCCGCGGCCCGAGATCGGGAAGTTCTCCACCGCGCGCTGAGTCTGGGCTCGCCACAACGCCTTTGCGGGCACCCGGACCTCGCCCATGGTGTCGTGCTCGATGCGGTATTCGGCGTCGTCTGCCATCGGGCGAATGTCCTTGTCTAGGTAGTGGGTCTCGCTCAGGTAGTGGTTACGGCAGGGGGTATGCGGCGCTGCTGTCGCCGGTGAAGTCGATGGCGGAGTATTCGTTGAGCTTGGACAGGCGGTGGAAGCCTTCGACCATCCGCAGCGTGCCGGACTTCGAGCGCATCACGATCGACTGGGTGGTGCAGCCGCCGGGCTCGTAGCGCACACCCTTGAGCAGGTCGCCGTCGGTGACGCCGGTGGCGCAGAAGAACACGTTCTTCGCCGGACACCAGATCCTCGGTGGTCAGCACCTGGTCGAGGTCGTAGCCGGCGTCGAGCGCCTTCTGCCGTTCGGCGTCGTCCTTGGGCGCCAGCTGCGCCTGGATCTCGCCGCCCATGCAGCGCATCGCCGCGGCGGTGATGATGCCCTCCGGGGTGCCGCCGATGCCGGCCAGCATGTCGGTGCCGGAGCCGGGGCGGCACGCCGCGATCGCGCCCGCGACGTCGCCGTCGGAGATCAGCCGGATCCGGGCGCCGGTGCCCCGCACGTCCTCGATCAGCTGGGCGTGCCGGGGCCGGTCCAGGATGAAGACCGTCATGTCGGGCACCGACAGGCCCTTGACCTTGGCGACCGCGCGGATGTTCTCGCCGATCGGGGCGGTGATGTCGAGGACGTGGGCGGCGTCCGGGCCCACGGCGATCTTGTTCATGTAGAACACCGCCGACGGGTCGAACATCGAGCCGCGGTCGGCCACCGCGAGCACCGAGATGGCGTTGGGCATGCCCTTGCTCATCAGCGTGGTGCCGTCGATCGGGTCGACGGCGAAATCGCATTCCGGGCCGTCGCCGTTGCCGACCTCCTCGCCGTTGTAGAGCATCGGCGCGTCGTCCTTCTCGCCCTCGCCGATCACCACGACGCCGCGCATCGAGACCGAGTTCACCAGCTGGCGGATGGCGTCGACGGCCGCGCCGTCGCCGCCCTCCTTGTCGCCGCGGCCCACCCAACGGCCGGCGGCCATGGCGCCTGCCTCGGTGACCCGGACGAGCTCGAGGGCGAGGTTGCGGTCCGGGGCTTCACGACGAGAACCTGCGGTCATGGTTGCCGATTGTCCCAGAGACGGGTTGCCGCTCGGGAGCTGGGATACTCGTGCTGTGACGTCGCAGCCCGAGCCCTCGGCCAAACCGGCCAAGCCCCGGCTGCTGCAGGACGGCCGCGACATGTTCTGGTCGATCGCGCCGCTGGTGGTGGCCTGCATCGTCCTGGCCGGCGTGGTCGGGATGTGCTCGTTTTCACCGGGCGGAATCAACCGCGGGCCGGTGCCGGCCTACGACGCGGCCGGCGCCCTGAAGGCCGACGCGCTGACCCTCGGCTTCCCGGTCCGGTTGCCGCAGCTGCCCAGCGGCTGGCAGGCCAACTCCGGCGGCCGCGGCGGCATCGCCGACGGTCGGACCGATCAGGCGACCGGCCAGAAGCTGCGCGCCGTCACCTCCATCGTGGGCTACATCAGCCCGGCCGGTGAATATCTGAGCCTGACGCAGAGCAACGCCGACGAGGCGAAGCTGGTCGGCGCCGATCCACACGTCGATGTATCCGACCGGAGCCGTCGACGTGAACGGCGTCCGGTGGATCACCTATCAGGGCGATGGTGGTGTCGAGCCGGTGTGGACGACGCGGCTGAACAGCCCGGCCGGTCCCGGCGCAGATCGCGATCACCGGAGCCGGCAGCGTCGATGAGTTTCGTACGCTGGCGGCGGCCACTCAAACGCAGGCTCCACTCCCTTCGCACCGGCAGGAGAAACACCCATGAGCGCAGCGGATAGCCCACCGGAAGCCGACCTCACCGGCTGGACAGCGGCGCCGTTCACCGGCGGCGGATACACCCACGACGTCTACCGCCGCGGCGACGGCCCCGGCGTGGTGCTGATCCCCGAGATACCGGGCATCCATCCCGGCGTGCTCGGGTTGGGAAATCATTTGGTGGACAACGGTTTCACCGTGGCGATCCCGTCGCTGTTCGGCGAGCCCGGCCGTCCGGTCACGGTCGGCTACACGCTTGATTCTCTCCGACGTGTTTGTGTGGCAAGGGAATTCGCCGCGCTCGCGACCAACAAGCACCGGCCGGTCGCGGATTTCCTGCGCGCGCTGGCCCGTGACCTGAACACGTCGACGCCCGGCAAAGGCGTCGGGGTGATCGGCCAGTGTTTCACCGGCGGCTTCGCGCTGGCGGCCGCGGTTGACGACAGCGTGCTGGCACCGGTGCTCAGCCAGCCGTCGACGCCGTTCCCGTTCACCCCGCGCCAGCGGCGCGACCCCGGCCTCAGCGACGTGGAGTTGAACGCGTTCAAAGACCGTGCCGCCAAGGACGGCGTGTGCGCGATGGGCCTGCGGTTCAGCAAGGACCTCATGTCGCCGAGTGAGCGGTTCACCACGTTGAAAGACCGGCTCGGTGACGCGTTCGAGGTGATCGAGATCGACTCGGGTCCGGGCAACGAGCACGGTTTCACCCGGGCGGCGCATTCGGTGCTGACCCTGGAGGTCCGCGAGGTCGACGGCCAGCCGGCCTACGAGGCGCGCAAGCGCGTCGTGGAATTCCTCAACGAGCGGCTGCGTTAGCCGCTCGGCGGACCTTCCAGCGCGTGAGCCAACCGGGCTTGTCGTCCTGGTCGTCGAATTCTTGAAGCTCGACGCCTTTGTACACAGCGAGATAGACGTCGATGGTGGTGACGATGACGATCATCAGCACCGGGCCGATGACGATGCCCCAGGGGCCGAACATCGCGATGCCCGCGAACACTGCAAGCAACATCAGCGCCGGGTTCAGCCGGGCATCACGCGGCACCAGGATCGGACGCAAGACGTTGTCGAGGTTGGTCACCACCACCAGATGCCACAGCACGACGAATACTCCGCCAATGATGTTGCCGTAGAACATCATCCCGATGCCGAATGGGATGGTGACGATCCCGCCGCCCAACGGAATGATGGACAACGCGGTCAATAGAATCGCAAATATGAAGAAACCGTGGTGGAATCCGGCGACGTAGACGGACGCGGCTCCGGCAACGCCTTGGCACAGTGCGATGACGAACTGGCCGTTCACGGTGCCGCGCACCATGGAGCCCATTTTCCTCAGGTACAAATCGGTGACGTCTTCACCGAGCGGATTCAGCTGGCGGATCAGGGTGAGCAATTGCTCGCGTTTGGTCAGCAGCGCCACGAACACGTACAAGAAGATGATGGCCGAGGTCACCGCGCCGAACAGACTGCCGGCGGTGTCCTGAACGAAATGCAAGAACCATTCGCCGGCCTTCTGCGCGACGCTCGCCATCGTTTTTCTGAGCGACTCTGCGGTGACCGTCATGTGCAGGAACGGCACCCGCGTCAGGAGTTTGTTGACGACCTGCAGACTCTGCTGGCCGAGATCGCTGAGATTGGTTTTGGCGACCCAGCCCGCGACTTGGGTGACCATCCGGGAAATCTGCACGATCGCCACCAGCACCAGCAGGCCGATCGGCACGATCACCACAAGCAGAGCCGTGAGCAGCGTGCAGGTGGCTGCCAAGCCGCTACCAAGCCGACGACCGAACCAATTGAAAAGCGGGGTGAACAGATATGCCCCGACGGCGGCCACCACGATGAGGACGAAGTAGCTGCGAAGGAAGTACGCGGCGAACAGGAGGCTGATGATCGTGACAACCGCAAGGGCGCGCTTCTGGGTGAGGGTGAACTCGGTGTTCATGCCGGCAATCAAAGCGGAGCGTTCGACGGCTGCGTCAGCGGCCTGCCGCTTGCGCTGATCGGCGATGAACCGAATCGACATGCGCTGCAACAGACCCGGCGCCAGCCGGGCGAACAGCCAGGACGCGTAGGCCTGCTTGGGCCTCACCAGCAGCGCCTTGTTGCGGCGGATCGCCTTCAACGTGTCGCGGGCCAGTCGGTCGGCGCTGTAGGCGTTCTTCATGCCCTGCCCGCGCAGGTAGTAGTCGCGACCGACGAACCCGCCGACCGCGCCCTTGTCCAGGATCGGCGTCTCGACCGCGCCCGGGCACACCGCCAGCACGCCCACGCCGCGGGAGACGGCTTCCGAGCGCAGCGCCAGCGACAGCCCGACGATCGCGTGCTTGGTCATCACGTAACTGGTGATCTGGCCGGCCGCGGCCAGCCCGGCCATCGATGCGGTGTTGACGATGTAGCCGTGGCCCTGCCGCAGCATCACCGGGTAGGCGGCGGTCACGCCGTGCACGACGCCGCGGATGTTGACGTCGATGATGGCGTTCCACTGCTCCAGCGTCAGCAGTTCGGTGTCTCCGCCCCAAGCGATTCCGGCGTTGTTGAACATCAGGTCGAGCCGTCCGGCGCGGGCGACGACGGCGTCGACGGCGGCCTGCACCGCGGCCGGGTCGGTGACGTCGAGGGTCGCCGATGTCGCCGTGCCCGGGACCGTGCAGGCTCTCGGCGGTGCGGGCCGCGGCGGCGCCGTCGACGTCGGTGCAGACCACGTCCGCGCCCGCGGCGACCAGCGCGCGGCACAGCGCGGCGCCGATGCCCGAGCCGGCGCCGGTGACGATGGCCTGCTTACCGGTGAAACTCCCCGAAGTCCCGGAACTCATTGCGCTGCAAGCTTCATGACGTGACTCATCAGGTCGGGGTAGCGCTTCATGTGCGCGCCGCCGTTGAGGTCGAGCACCTCGCCGGTCAGCCACGGCGCCTTGCACAGGAACAGCACCGCCTCGGCGATGTCCTCGGGAGTGCCGGCCCGGCCCAGCGGGGTGTTCTCCACGTATTCCTCGACGACGCCGGGGATCTGGGCCGCTCCCTCGGTGAGCGGGGTGTGCACGAATCCGGGTGCGACGGCGTTGACCCGAATGCCTTGCGGCGCAAGCTCGAGCGCGGCGACCTGGGTCAGCATCGACAGCCCGGCCTTGGCGGAGCAATAGGCGCTCATCGCCGCGGCAGGCTGGCGGCCGTTGAGCGAGCTGATCGACACCAGCGCACCGCCGTCGCGCAGTCGCGGTGCGCCGTGCTTGATCACCAGGAAGCTGCCGGTGAGGCAGACATCGACGACCGAGCGGAAGTCTTCGACGGGCAATTCGGTGATCAGCCCGAGTGTGCTGAAGCCGGCGGTGTTCACCACGACATCGAGCTCACCGGCGTTGTCGAACAGCGCTCGCACCGAGGCTTCGTCGGTGACCTCGACGGTCGCCGCGGTGTGCGGATCGCCGAGTTCGGTTGCGACGGAACGTGCTCCGTCGCCGTTGCGGTCGGCGACGATCACCCGGCAGCCGTCGGCAGCCAGGGCGTGCGCCACCGCCTTGCCGATGCCCGACGCGCCGCCGACGACGACGGCATGGCGTTTGGTCACCGGTAGCCCTCCCACTTGTCTTCGATGACGGCCCACGGGTCGGCGTAGCGGCCGGGGCGGTGGTAGTACGGCGACCGCCGTGCGAGCAGGGCGCGGGTTAGCGGCGCGATCACCCGTGCGGGATGACGGCGCCAGCCCATCCGGGCCGCGGTCTCGGCGAGCAGCTGCGGCCACGAAATCCGCTGGAAATCCAGGGCTTCTGCTGAACGCGTGGTGTCCATCCAGTCGGTGCCGAACCACTGAGCGTCGTCGTGAGGGTTGCCTTTTCGTCCGGTCGGTATCCCGCCGACCAGGCCCATCGCGGCCGCGGTCGACGGGCCGATGTCGCCCTGCACCAACCGGTGTGACGCGTCGCCACCGATCAGCAACGTCTCGCCGACGACTGGAGCGGTGGTCGCGGCGATGAAAGCGCGCGCCACATCGCGCACGTCGACGGTCTGAATGCGGCCATCGATCGGTAGTGACGCCTCGAAATAAATGGTGTCCAGGTCGAGGTCGAGCCGCGGCTCGGCGGTGAGCACGCCGCCCAGGCGCAGTATCACCCAGTCCAATCCGGATGCGCGCACCAGGTTTTCGGCTTCCACCTTGTGGGCGCCGTAGATGTCGGATGGCCGCAACGGCGTGTCGGCGGTGAGCACGTCGCTGACGCGGTGTGGGTTGCGGGCGCCGTAGGTGGCGACACTGGATGCCTGGACGAAGCGCGGCGGGTTTGGCAGCGCGGCGGCGGCGTCGAGCAAGAGTTTCGTCGCGTCGACATTGACGCGGCGCGCCAGCTCCGGCCGGGCGTAGCAGACCGGCGGGATGATCGCGGCGAGATGGATGATCGCCGTCGGCGAGACCGCCGCAAGCAGCGCGGTCACCGCTTCGGGGTCGGTGAGGTCGGCCCAGCGCACCTCGGTGGACGGCATGCTGTCGGCCGCCTTGCGGTTGGCCGGCACATCGAGGTCGGTGGCGACAACGTGCGGTCCCTCGACCATCAGCTGCTGCACAGTTTCCGAGCCGACGAGCCCGAAAGCTCCGGTGACTAACACTGTTTCGGCGGTCATCGGCGCCGATCCTCCGCTTCGCTTCGCTCTGCATCGTTGCCGGCGGGCATAGCGCATTACGCTACACGCCGACGCGGAATCTCCCGGCTATTCGGCCACGGCCGGTGCGACAAGCGCCACCGGCGCCGGACTGGCCGCGGCTTTCATCTGGTCGAACAGCTCGGTGTAGTACGGCAGGCACTCGACCATCGCCTGCTCGGTGGTGAACAGCGGCCGGTAGCCGAGGTCGCGGGTGGCCTTGGCTACCGAGAAGTAGTTGTCCAGGTACAGCCGCTCGACGGCCAGCGGCTCCAACAGAGGCTGGGGGAGTCCGAACCGGAAATGCAGCCGCTGCCACCCCAGCATGGCCGCGCGCACCGCGGCGCCGGACACCCGCAGCCGCGGCAGCCGCTGCCCGCACGCCGCCACCACCGGGCGGGCGAACTCGAACATGTTGATCGGCTCAGCGTCGTTGATGAAGTAGGCCTGGCCCGGCGCCGTCCCACCCGGCACCAGGTGCTGAGCGGCCAGGATGAATCCGTGAATCAGGTTGTGCACGTAGGAGTTATCCAAACGGGCGGACTTGCGGCCGACCAGCACCTTGACGTGACCGGCCAGCACGCTTTCGAAGACCTTGCGAAACATCGTCTGATCGCCGCGGCCCCAGATTCCGCTCGGGCGGATCGCGCAGGTCAACATTCCCTCAATGCCGTTCTGGGACAGCACAAATCGCTCGGCGACCACCTTCGTCTCGGTGTAGAGGTCGGCGAAGCGCTCGGTATAGGGCAACGTCTCGTCGCCTCCTGCGATGCGCTTGCCACCCATCACCACGCTGTTGGACGACGTGTAGACGAACCGTGCGACACCGGCCGCCTGTCGCGGCGTGCACGAGGTTCTTTGTTCCCTCGACGTTGACGGCGAAGCTGCGCTGCCGGTATTCGTCGGTGACCGATGCGCCGCCCATCAGCTCGATCAGTGCCGCTGTGTGGAAGACGGTGTCGATGCCGGCGACCGCGCCCGCGACGATGTCCCGGTCACAGATGTCGCCCTGGAGCACCTCGAGGCCGGGCTGGGCGGGCAGCGGTGACGGCGCCCGGTCGAAAGACCGCACCTGATAGCCCTGGTCGAGCAGGGTGGTCACCAGGTTGGCGCCGACGAATCCCGAGCCGCCGGTGACAAGCACTCGGCCCAGCTGCGCGGTCGGTGTGGTCCCTGAATTGTCAGCCATGCCGCCGAGGATAACTGAAACGTGTTCCAGTTTCGAATAAACGCCAGAGAAGTGCTTGCGATGTCAAGAATCGTCGCGACTCGCCCGCGGCCAGCGCGTCGGCCACTCGTTGGCGTGCGCCAGCTAAGTGTTCTTCACACCGTTTTGCCAGCTGCTCGCCCCTTTCCCACAGCTTTAGCGATGCATCGAGGTCCAGTCCGCCCTGCTCCAGTAGCCGCACGACCTCGATCAACTCGTCGCGGCATTTTTCATACCCGAGCTGACTAATAGGCGTAACTTCTTCACCCGCCATCGGCTGGTCCTTCGCTCATCGCCGCTAGTCGCGCCGTCGCCGACCCGTACCCGCAGTCTGGTCCCAGCCGGGGCGTCATCTACCGATCGCAGAATCGCCGAGCCCGCACCCCCGACCGTCTGCACCACGGCGTAGCCCCGCGCGAGTGTCGCCGCTGGACCCAGTGTCGCCAGCCGCGCCGACAAATGCCCGACGCGTTCGGCCTGAACGTCGATCAGCCGGATGATGTCACGCCGAACCGCTGACCGGGCCCGGTGGATCTCGTCGGCGCGCGCTGCCAACGCCGCCAGCGGTTCGGCCAGCGCCGGTCGGCTGCGCAACTGCGCGAGCACCCGTTCTTCGCGGCCCACCCAGTTGCGCAGGGCTTGTGCGCTGCGCCGACGTAGGTCGTTGATCAGATGCTGCTCGGCAGCGGTATCGGGAACGATCTTCTTGGCGGCGTCGGTCGGAGTTGCGGCACGCAGGTCGGCGACCAGATCGCACAGTGGGTTGTCGGGCTCGTGGCCGACCGCGCTGACGACCGGCGTGCGGCACGCCGCGATGGCGCGGCACAGCGTCTCGTCGGAAAACGGCAGCAAGTCCTCGACGCTGCCACCGCCGCGGGCCAGCACGATCACGTCTACGGACGCGTCAGAGTCCAACTCTTGCAACGCTTTGACGATCTGCGAGACGGCGGTTGGCCCCTGAACCGCGGTGTTGCGGACGGCAAATCGCACCGCGGGCCATCGCGTAGTGGCCACTGTGGTCACGTCGTGCTCGGCCGCGCTGGCCCGGCCGGTGATCAGTCCGATCATGTTGGGCAGGAACGGGATTGGCCGCTTGAGGCGCGGGTCGAACAGGCCCTCGGCGGCCAGAAGTTGGCGTAATCGCTCGATGCGAGCCAGCAGTTCGCCGATGCCGACCGCGCGTATTTCGCTGAGCCGCAACGAGAGTGTGCCCCGGCCGGTGAAGAAGTTCGGCTTGCCGCAGACCACCACCTGCACGCCCTCGACGAGCTTGACCGGTGCGTTGTCGACCAGAGTGCGCGGCGCGGTCACGGTCAACGACATGTCGGCAGCCGGATCACGCAACACCATGAACACGGTCCGGATGCCCGGCCGGATGTTGATCTGGGTCAGCTGTCCCTCGACCCAGACCACGCCGAGCTTGTCGATCCAGGCTGCGATCCGCGTCGCGACCGCGCGAACCGGAAACGGATTGTCGGCGCTGTTGGCGGTCACTTCGCCGTCGCGCGCGTGATCCTGTTGGCAAGCAGCGTCTGGAACGGCGCGCGGCCCTTGGTGGCCTCTTCGTAGGCCAGCAGGGCTTCGAGCTCGTCGAGGTCGAGGGTTTGCAGCCGGGCCCGCAGCTGGGCCAGGGTCAGCTGCTCGTAGTCCAGCTCCTCGACCACCGTCGGGCGCAGAGACCGAGTTCTTCGCCGGCTTCGTGGCCGCCCGGGCCCAAGCGTCGCCGGCGCCCGAGTCTGGCGACGAGTACAGCGCGAACCGGCCCTCGGCGCGGGGCTCGACGTCGGCCGGCTCGTGGTCGTCGTCGGGCAGGTCCTCGTCGAACGTCGCCCACTCCGGCTGCTCGTCTTTGGGCGGGAAGATGTGCTCCAGGGTGGAGTCGCCCTTGATGACCAGCTCGGCCACATTCTGCTGGAACCGCATCACGACATGCGCGGCCGTGCTGGCCAGCGTCATCGGGTACATCAGGATGGTTTTCGGCAGCCTGATCGTCTCCTCGACGGCCATCGTCGCCGCGCCGACCAGCAGTCGGACCCCATATGGTGCAGTAGCCATGCGGTCAAGCCTGCCTTAACCGGCGGACAACGCCAAGCTGACCGCGCGAATTGGCGGCCCTGTGCCGGCAGAAAGTACCCTGGTGGACATGCCGCCGACCGTGAACATGGGCCCACACATTGGAATGCGGGCCGGGTGCCACCGCGTCGGTGGCCGAGCCGGTCACCGGCAAACGGGTGTTGCTGGCCGAGCCGCGCGGATACTGCGCCGGCGTCGACCGCGCCGTCGAGACCGTCGAACGTGCGCTGGAAAAGCACGGTCCGCCGGTCTACGTCCGGCACGAGATCGTGCACAACCGCCACGTGGTGGAGACGCTGGCCAAGGCCGGAGCGGTCTTCGTCGAGGAGAACGACGAAGTACCCGAGGGCTCCATCGTGGTGTTCTCCGCCCACGGTGTGGCGCCGACCGTGCACACCACGGCCGCCGAGCGCCGGCTCAAGGTCATCGACGCCACCTGTCCGCTGGTCACCAAGGTGCACAACGAGGCCAAGCGATTCGCCCGCGACGACTACGACATCCTGTTGATCGGCCACGAGGGCCACGAGGAGGTCGTCGGCACCGCCGGTGAAGCGCCCGACCACGTGCAGCTGGTCGACGGCCCGAGCGCCGTCGACGGCGTGACGGTCCGCGACGAGAACAAGGTGATCTGGTTGTCGCAGACCACGCTGTCGGTCGACGAGACGATGGAGACCGTGCATCGGCTGCGCGAGTCGCTTCCCGAAGCTGCAGGATCCGCCCAGCGACGACATCTGCTACGCCACACAGAACCGCCAGGTCGCGGTCAAGGCGATGGCGCCCGAGTGCGAGCTGGTGATCGTCGTCGGTTCGCGCAACTCGTCGAACTCGGTGCGGTCTGGTCGAGGTAGCGCTGGGCGCCGGGTCGTCGGCCTCGTATCTGGTCGACTACGCCGACGACATCGATCCGGCATGGCTGGAAGGTGTCACCACCGTCGGCGTGACGTCCGGCGCGTCGGTGCCCGAGGTGTTGGTCCGGGGGGTCCTGGAGCGGTTGGCCGAGCACGGCTACGACGTGGTGCAGCCGGTGACCACCGCCAACGAGACGCTGGTGTTCGCGCTGCCGCGCGAGATCAGGCCAGCCCGAAACGCTTAGACGTTCCAGCTTCTCAACGCAGCAGCTAAACGTCGTGGTCCCACGACTCGGCTGACGGCTTGCGCGGGCGCTGCGGGCGTTCGTCGTACGTCGTCGCCGCCGGCGGCCTTCCGGTATCTGACCTGTGAGATCGGGTGGTGTGTCGACGCAGAGCCGTTCGGTGCCGGCCGGCGCCGAGGCGGGGGAGGCGGAGCGTCGAAGGGCTCGACCGGTTCGTACGGGTCGAAGCGGCTGGTGCGGCCGGTCGGCTGGCCGCGCCGGTCGTTTGGATCGCGGCGCACTTCCCGCGGCGGACGGCCACGCAGTTCCGGATCACGCGGCTGCCTGCTGCGGCGGGGTGGCTGACCGGCGTCGAACTCGCGCGTCGGGCGTCGTGGGCGATCGCGGGTCGGCTCGGAATCGTCGTCCAGCGGGGGCCGTGGCCGACGGGTCCGCGACGATGTCGCCGGTCGCCGCCCGGTCCGTCGTTCGGCCGGCGTCGATCGCGCGGACCGCTCTACGGCGTGTTCCCGGCGCGCACGGGGTCGGGTGGCCTTCTCGGACGCCTCGGCGTCGGCGGATTCGCGGTGGAAGAGCGAGGTCAATCTCGCGACCAGTCCGGGCCGCTTCTCGTCGGCGCCGGCGACCTCGCCGGCGTCGGTAGCGGCGGCCGCGCGCGACTGGACCATGCCCGAGATACCACCGGACCAGACCAACCAGCAGCACGCCGGCCGAGGTGAACAGCATCAGCGGGAAACGTTCGATCAGCGGGTAGCCGCAGTTGATCACGAGATCTTTGACGCCGGTGAATTTGGCGCCGTGGAACAGGAAGTACGCGCCGGGCACGGCGCAGAACAGGATCAGCGGCGGTTGGATGACCGCGGTGAAAACGCCGGACTGCCGGACGGCGAGCACCGCAGCCAGGCAGCCCACTACGTACAGCCCGGAGAAGACACTGGTCAGCTCTTTGCCGGAGCCGGCGTCGAAGGCGAAGCCGACCGCGACGCCGGTCACTGCGACCACCACTGCGGCCCACCATGGCACACCAGGAACCGACGGGACGATCGAGCGGTGATCTGCTGTTACCGCCGACCGGTCGGGCTGTTCTGACACATGTCGACCGTACCGGCTTGACGCCGAAAGACGCGTAACGACCTCGTTAGCAATGCGTGGGCGTGCCATCCCCGCGCGGTAGTGCGTCAATCGGCTGCAGCGGGTTCTCCTACACTTGGGTCCCTGTGAGCCTCAGCCTTGGGATCGTGGGTTTGCCGAATGTCGGCAAATCGACCCTGTTTAACGCGCTGACCAGAAATAACGTGGTCGCCGCCAACTACCCTTTCGCGACGATCGAGCCGAATGAGGGTGTGGTGCCGCTGCCCGATCCGCGGTTGGACAAGCTCGCGGAGATGTTCGACTCCGAGAAAATCGTGCCGGCGCCGGTGACATTCGTCGATATCGCCGGAATCGTGAAGGGCGCCTCCGAGGGCGCCGGGCTGGGCAACAAGTTCCTGGCCAACATCCGCGAGTGCGACGCCATCTGTCAGGTGGTGCGGGTGTTCGCCGACGACGACGTGGTGCACGTCGACGGCAAGGTCGATCCGAGCGCCGACATCGAGGTGATCGAAACCGAGCTGATCCTCGCCGATATGCAGACATTGGAGAAGGCCGTCCCGCGGCTGGAGAAGGAAGCCCGCAACAACAAGGAACGCAAGCCGCTGCACGAGGCGGCCGTCGCCGCGGAGGCTGTGCTGGACGTCGGGCAAGACTCTGTTCGCGGCCGGTGTCGACGCATCGCTGCTGCGTGAGCTGAACCTGATGACCACCAAGCCGTTTCTCTATGTGTTCAACGCCGACGAGTCGGTGCTGACCGACGAGGCCCGCAAGGCCGAGCTGAGCGCGCTGGTCGCGCCCGCCGACGCGGTGTTCCTGGACGCCAAAATCGAGGCGGAACTACAAGAGCTCGACGACGAGTCGGCCGCCGAGTTGCTGGAGTCCATCGGACAGACCGAGCGTGGCCTGGATGCGTTGGCGCGGGCCGGTTTTCACACGTTGAAGTTGCAGACGTACTTGACGGCCGGCCCCAAAGAGTCGCGGGCGTGGACCATCCATCAAGGCGACACCGCGCCGAAGGCGGCCGGGGTGATCCACACCGACTTCGAAAAGGGCTTCATCAAAGCCGAGATCGTGTCCTTCGACGACCTGGTCGCGGCCGGCTCGATGGCCTCGGCCAAATCGGCCGGCAAGGTGCGCATGGAAGGCAAGGACTACGTGATGGCCGACGGCGACGTCGTCGAATTCCGGTTCAACGTCTAGCCGTCGACTTATCGTCACCCCGAACGTCCTCGAAAGGTTCTTGAGTTCCTCTTCATCGTCTGAGCAGCAGATGCCTGACGGTTATTGCGAAGCTTCCGCGGAGAAGACGTCGATCGGGCGCACGGCCGTCAACATCACAAGTGGTATCTGACGGCTGGTCGACTGCTGATAGGTGAGGTACGGCGGGTACAGGTGAGCCATGAAGGCCCACACCTGATGGCGTTCCTCGCCTTCTGGTTCCCGCCACGTGGCCTCGAACGCTTGGGTCGCGATCTGCACGCCAATCGTGTTGCTTTCCAAGACATTCAAGTACCACGCCGGATGCGTGTCGGCACCGCCTTTTGATGCGACGACAACGATCTCGCCACCCACATTGCCGTAAATCAACGGCCTGACATAGACCTTCGCCGACTTACGGCCCGCGCACTTGATCAAGCAGTGCGTGGTCAGTGCACGGCCGCCGACCTCGCTCAGGTCCAGGATGTGGCCCCGCGCGCCGCCGGAGGACAGATAGGTCTCGAGGTGCTCGCTGACCCAGTCACCTCGCTCCGCGCGGATCGCTGCGGCGTCGGCGTCGCCCATGGGTAACTCCTGAACGTAAATGGTGATCTGACCGGACGTGCATCGCTGGCATCGCCAGGTTGAGCCATGTAATCACGCGCCCACACCCCAGAGTGCACGCAGGTAAGCAGCGTACGTTTCATACGTGCACGTCGTTCGTTTCGGGCGGCGCTTCTGAGGCGAGCAGGGACCGATGGCAATTCACGTGAACGCGGACAACTTTGTCCGCGCGGAGACCCACCGGATGTTTCGCGACATCCAGAACCAAGCCAGGGGCATCGGGGCTTTTCGGCACAATCGCACACCGGCCCGCATCGACGAACAGACCGTCATCAGACTCAACCGGGACACGTTGTATAGCTTCGCGATTGTTGATCTCGCCGAACCGGCCCGACTCACACTGCCCGATGCTGGTGGTCGCTACCTCTCCGCGATGATCATCAACGAAGACCACTTCGTGAACGAGGTCTTCCATGACGCCGGCGAATACACGTTGACGAAGGACTATTACGGATCTCGCTATGTCCTCGTCGGTGTGCGAATACTGGTCGATCCCAATGACTCCGGAGATGTGGCCGCCGTCGCGGCGATTCAGGACCGCCTCGCGATCGACGCTCGCTCTTCGCAGACGTTTGTCATGCCGGACTACCAGCTCGAAAGCCTCGACGCGACCAGGGACGCGTTGCTCGCGCTCGCTCGGGGTCTTAACGATTTCGACCGAATGTTCGGTGCGCGCAAAGACATTGATCCGATTCGTCACCTCATCGGATGCGCGGCGGGCTGGGGTGGGTTGCCCACCTCCGAAGCGACGTACGTCGGCGCAGACCCGGATCTTCCGCCCGCCGACTACGAGTTGGTGTTCAGCGATGTTCCCGTCGACGCCTTCTGGTCGGTGTCGATCTACAACGAGCGAGGCTTCTTCGAGCCCAACGAGAAGAACCTCTACTCGGTCAACAGCGTCACCGGTGAACCCAACGTCGACGGCTCGATCACGGTCCGTCTCGTCGCGTCCGCAGCCGGCGACACGCCTGCAAACGCGATCGTGACGCCGAGGGGCTGGAACTACCTCATTCGCCTCTACCGGCCTCGCGCCGAAATACTGAACGGCGAATGGAGCCCGCCGGCGCCCACGCCGGTCGATGCTTCCTGATGGCCGACGGCGATGTCGTCGAATTCCGGTTTGGATCAACGTCTACGAGCAAGGGTTAAGCCGCCCGAAACTACGGGCGCGGCTCGAGGCGGAAGACTGGAATTCGTCTGCCCACCGATGCCGTGGTAATGCGATAGTCCGTGTAGCCCGCATAGACCCGCTCGGCAAGTCCGTAGAGGCGATCGTATTCAGTAGGGTCAAGCACCTCGGCCGCTACGAATTTGTCGGCGCCGAACTCGCACTCGGGGTGCGCCTTCAAGTTGTAGTACCACTGCGGGTGTCGAGGTCCTCCGTGGTACGAGGCGATGAGTACCGGGCAAGGACCGTCGTGGAAGTACGTGAGTTGAGTGACGCGCGGCAGGCCGGACTTCGCACCCGTGCTAGTCAGCGGCGCTGAAGCTGCTACTCCGAAGACTCGCGGATAGCGACCGCGGGAGACCCGGTAAAGCCAGGGGTCGATTGGAAACAGGACGCGGCGCGAAAGGAACCTGCCGATTGGCGATCGGCCAAACCGTTCTCCGGCCCTGTAAGCAAGACCGTGCTTCGCGTGCGGATCGACGTGGTAAATCGGCATGCTGAGGATGATGTCAGTGGTCGGGCAATCAGCGCGCGAATAAATCACTACTTGCTACTCACTATTCGACACCGACGGCGGCTGGACAGGTGTCCAGCTATCGTGACCACGATGATCGCCAGCCGAGGGCGAGAGGGAGGTGGGGCCGCGATGAGCAAGGTTCCAAGCCGTCAAGCTCGCTTGGCGCACGCCGCCAAGCACGCGGAATTGTGGAACGCGGGTCGCAAAGACGAGTGGGTCGCGTCGTGGCGCACGATCTGCCCGGGCGATGTCAGCATGTTCGATCCCGTCGGCACAGAGGAGAAGCACGGTTTCGCCGCCGCGACGTCGGACGCGTTCGACATGTTCCAGTCGATCCTCAAAATTAAGATGATTACCGTTCAGGTCAACGGCAACGAGATGGCCTGGGTGTGTGAGAACCACTTTGGCACCGAGCCGAATGTGCAAATGGCACACAGCATCGAGACGTTTGCTTGGGACGACGCCGGCAAGCTGCTCATCAAGACCTACTACCCGATGCCGGAATCCGTCGGTGACGAGGCCGACCCATACGCCCATCTATTGGAAGGGCAGAAGTAATCCACACCGACGGCGACGTCTTCGAATTCCGGTTCGGATCAACGTCTACGTCCCCTGCTGCGCCGAAAAATAGGGCAGGTTCGAGCGTGGATCGCGAACTTTGCGTCATCGTCTGATCCTCGAGGATCTAGGCCGCAAAAGCGTGCGGAGATTTCCCCATATTTTCCCGACGTGCCGCTATCGCCGCGCCCACTCCGACGAGGCGTGTAGTTAAGTGGGTGGTTCCCGACAACCCCTCTGACGCGCCACGCCAGCTTGACGAGCACGAGCACTCACTCGTGCGGCGGGACAACGAGCTCGACCGCCGCGACCGGACCGCCGACGAACGAGACCGGGTCGCCGACGACCGGGACCGGATCGCCAGCGATCGTGAGCAAGCGGCCGACGATCGCGAGCTGCGTGCAGATGAACGCGAGAACGCAACCGAACAGCGCGAGCGCGATCGACAGCATCGCGTTGCCCAAGGTGCGGAACGTGAATTAGCGGGCGCTCGCCGGGAAGACGCCGAAGTGAGGCGTGCGGTGGCCGAAACCCGGCGGAGTCTCGGAACTTCCGGCTAGACGCCGGACCGGGGCGGGACGGAGGAAAAGCGCGACAACGGATTTGGTCGCCGCTTGACCGCCGATGTCGGTGAGCGCCTTTATCATCAGCCCGAGATGAAGATCACCTACCTCTTCCTGCCGGTCTACTTCGGCCTTTTCGCGGGTCTCGTCGCGCACAGCGTCAAGGTGGGTCTGGCCGGCCTGATCGTGGGCCTGTTTCTCGCGATGCTGGCTGGCGCGCGAGAGGCGCCCCGACGACGGCATGGCAGCGATTGATGCGATGACGGGAACGGAGTTCGAGGACTATGTGGCGGCGCGCCTGCAGCGGGCCGGCTGGCAGATCACGTTCACGCCGGCCAGCGGCGACTACGGGGTCGACCTGATTGCCCGCCGGGACGACAGGTGGGTGGCGGTCCAGTGCAAGCGACTCGGCAAGCCCGTCGGCGTCGCCGCCGTCCAGCAGGTGGTCGCCGGTGCGCGCCACCACGACTGCACAAAGAGCATCGTTGTCAGCAATCGGGAATTCACCGATGCGGCCAAGAATCTGGCGTTCACTCACAACTGTCAGCTGATTGGCCGCCGAGCCCTGCAGGCGTGGGTTCCGCCCCCAGCACGGCGTGCGGTTTAGGACCTGACGCGAGTCCGGCTAAGGCACACTCTGGGAGATGGCGACTATCAAGCAAGCGGCGAGTGCTGCTGGGGGCCGCGCTGGCGCTGTCCGCCGGCGGAACCGCCCAGGCGGCGCCCGCGCCGTCCTTTCACTGGTGTCCGGGCCAGCCGTGGGACGCGGGCTGGGGGAGCATCTACGACTGGGACTGGAACCAGTGCCACGACTGGCAACGGGCGGCCGGCCAGGGCGGCGCGATGGGCAACGGACCCTGGGGATTGCCGCCGGCCTGGGCGTCGCCGCAGCCGCCGCCACCGCCGTGGGCCCCGGGTGCGCAGGTGATGTGGAACATGACCGCCCGGGCCTGGGGATTCTGGAACAACAACATCTGGATGCCGCTCTGACCGGCTTGTGTTCTTGTCGGGGGCCGTATCTAGCATCGTCCCCATGAAATTCGTTTCGACACGGGTGATCACCGCCGACGTAAAGCGACTGGTCGACTTCTACGAGAAGGTGACCGAAGCCAGCGCGGTGTGGGGCAACGAGCTGTTTGCTGAGATTCCCACGCCGGTAGGGACTTTGGCGATCGGCAGCGACAAGACCGTACCGTTGTTCGGAGCCGGATCGGCCGAGCCGGCAGCAAACCGGAGCGCGATCATCGAGTTCCTCGTCGACGACGTGGACGCCGAGTACGAGCGGTTGCGCGCAGACGTCGGCGAGATCGTGACGGCACCGACGACGATGCCGTGGGGCAATCGGGCGCTGCTATTCCGCGATCCGGACGGCAACCTTGTCAACTTGTTCACCCCGGTCACCGACGAGGCGCGCGCCAAGTTCTGGACGTGAGAGCGCCGGGCCGACCCAGCGGTGCAGATAGGCGCGCAATTCGGCGGCCGACCGGGGCGGGTCCGGCGGCGCGATCACCATAGACTGAATGATTCGCAGCAGGAACTCGATCAGTTCGTCGATGGTATCGTCGTCGAAACCCAATTGCTTCCAGTCGATTTGCGCATGGTGGAGTATCGCGCGGCATCGCGCGATCACGTCGGAGCTCAGCATGGCGCGGCTGAACATGTTGGACCGGTCGTTGGCCAGCAACAGTACCAGCTGCGGCTCGTGCGGTAGCCGTTCGATGATGTACGCGACGACTTCGACGAGCTGACTGGCGACGTCCAAGTCGGCGACTAACTGGTCGATCTGTGTCACGAAGCTGCCCAGCGCCACCTCGGCGACGGCGGTGAACAGCTCCTCGGTTCCGGCGAAGTAGCGGTAGACGGTCCTGCGAGTAATGCCGAGCGCCTCAGCGATGTCAGACACCGTGGTCTGCGCGGCACCGCGGCGATCAACCAGCCGCAACGCCGCGTCGATGATCCGCTTACGCGCTTCCGCGTCGTCCGACGGCGGAGAACCCGCCCACCCTTTGCGTCCCATCAGCCTTGACTCTTCCGCTCGACTCAGCCAAGAATACACACATGACACATGCATGAGCATTGTGTGTAATCAACTACGGGAGACCTGATGACCGCCCTCGAAGTCCGACGCCCGAAGTTCGACTTCACCGGCGATGTGCCCTGGGAGTGGAACCCGGCCAATCCGCAGTTCTCGTTCTTCATGAACGCGACCTCGATCATCGCGATCTGCTTCGAGCAGTTCCTGGTGGCCGCCGTCCAAGAGGCCAAGCCGCTGATCACCGACCCGGAAGTGGCCGCCGAGGCGACGGCTTTCCTACGTCAGGAGGCGCAGCATTCCAGCACCCACCGCAAACACGTGTCCGCGCTGATCAAGCAATTCCCCGGACTGCAGCAGACCTTCGACGCCGCCACCGCCAGCTTCGAGGAGGTCACGAACAGCGCACCGCTGAAGTTCCGATTGGCCTACATCGCCGATCTGGAGGCGACGTTCACGCCGAGTTTCAAGATGATGCTCGACAACGAGGCGACGCTGTTTCGCCCCGGCGACGATCGGGTGGCGTCGTTGTTGTTGTGGCACTTCGTCGAAGAAGTCGAACACCGCAGTTCGGCGCTGGTGATCTACGACGCGGCAGTCGGTGATAGCTGGTATCGGATTCGCGCCCTGCCCGAAGATCTTTCGCCACCTGATCGCGGTGACGCGGATCATCGCCGACGGCGTGAATGCCTATGTGCCCGAGGCTGATCGCAAGGTCGACGCGCGCACTCTGCTGCCGACGTTCGGGATCAAGCAGGCGCTCGGACGTGGCCGGCAAGCGCCCGACGGTCCCGAACGCCTTCTCCACCGTGCCGCGTATGCAGCGTCTGGTCGCTGTCGTCCGGGTCCTGCTGAGCCAGACGCCTTTTCACAATCCGGACCACCAGCCGCTGCCCGGTTCGCCGACGAGTGGTTCGAACGATGGAATTCCGGCGGCGACGTGACGCACTGGTACACCGGCAGCGCCTCCTGATGGCCGAGCAGTGCACCGCGGCTTTCGACGCGCATCGCCGGGCCGCTCGGCGGATTCAGTTGCCAACATGCGCCGGCATTCATCCACCTGCGTAACCCGTTGCGCTGACCAACTGGACGCTGCCGGTGCTGGAACTGATGATGGTGACCGGCGCGGTCATGGCGCTGATTCACGCGATCCGCCGGCTTCGCCGCGACGGCGACCCGATCAACCTCGCCCTGTGGTTCGCCACGGTCGTCTACCTGTTCGTCATCGAGATCCCGCTGTACTTTCCCGAACGTGTTCGGCGTCCAAGACCAGCTCGGAGTCGTGTTCGCGCACAACGTCTTCACCGTGCAGTTCCTGTTCGACCGGCTACCGCTCTACATCGTCGCGCTGTACCCGGCCGTCGTCAGCCTCGCCTACGAAATCGTCCGCAGCCTCGGCGTATTTCGGGACCGTGGAATCGTCGCCGGCGCCATCTGCGTCGGCTTCGTCCATCACTGCTTCTATGAAGTCTTCGACCAACTCGGACCCCAATTGCATTGGTGGGCCTGGAACAGCGCCAACCCGATCAACCGGCCGATGCTGGCGTCGGTGCCGATGACGAGCGTGTTCATCTTCGCCACCCTGGGCCCGATCGTCGTCACCGTGCTGGTACTGCAGACTCGTCAGCGGAGATCGCATCTCGCCGGGCGGACGGTGCTGGCCGGCGCGCTGGTGCCCGTCGGCATCGCCGTCTTGGGCATCCCGACGTCGGTGTTCGGCGGCCGGCACCCGCACACCAGCGCGCAGGCCGTCATCTTCTCGGTCGAGCTGGCCGCGATCGCGGCGTTCGCGCTACCGATTCTGATCCGCATCGCAGCGGGCACGCCGCCGCCGCCCAACGGATTCGTGCGCATCTTCGGCCCGCTCTATCTGGTCGTCCTTGCGGCGCTGTGGGCCAGTGCGTTCCCGCCATCCGGCGTCTGCCGTACGGGTGGGTGCTTCGTGGTCTCTGCCGCGGGTGTGGCTGCGGTTGGCTGGCCCCGGGCCCGTGCCGATCAGTCTGCGACGACGGAGATTTCGCTGCCCAGACGATACGGCGCGATCAGCGGTAGATCGTCGCCGCTCCAAAACCGGCCAGGGTCAAACCAATTCGTTCGCTTCTCGGTCTCGATCAGCCCCATCTCCTCGTAGGTGACGGCGACGGTCTCCGCGCAGTAGGCGGATTCGAAGCGCCCCTTGCGCTGCTCCGCCCTGCGCCGTCGGGTGGATTCGCGAACGTGGGAGTCCAACCACGGGAGTCCGCGCACCCAGTCGTATCTGGTCGGAAGTTGACCGCGCAGCCACCGCAGGGTCAGCCGGGTGGTGGACGGAAACGGCGTGCCGTCCATGCGGGCGATGACGCGCAGCAGCCGGTTCTCCTGGTCGTGGTCGACGTCCGGCGTCATCTGCCGGAACCAGCAGCGCTGCCCGTAGCGGGTCAGCCATCGCTCGACGGCCTCGCGGGCGTCGTTGAGCTGCACGCCGCGGTGGTTGGTCGCGGTCCATACATCGGTCAACTTGTCGCCGAGCTCGGCGTGCCACATCAACGGCGGCAGATCCTCGATCGCGACCGTCATGCCGACGTGGTTGACCGGACTGTTCGACATGGTCTGGATCGCGCGATCAGGTCCGGAATGCCCGCGAAACAGCCAGACGTCGCCGGTCCGGGTCTGTTCCAGGGCTTGGCTCAAGCTCACGGTGTGCGTATCCACCACCGCACCATATGCAAATACCGTCCACGCCGGGATGCACTCGCGCATAACCTGAGCCGATGCGCACCATCTGGAAGTTGCTGGGATTGGCCGGGGTTGTCGGGGTGGCGGCCGGTGGTGTGCTGGTGGTCCGCGACCAGCGGCGGCGGCGGGCCTACACGCCCAACGAGATCCGCGATCGACTGCAGCAGCGCCTGGCCGAGGCCGGCGAAGATTAGCCTGACGACGATGCGGGCCGGGACGGCCCGAGGAGAAGTCGGGCAAGAAGATTAAGCCCTAAGTCGCTGCGACCGCGTACAGCCGGTGGGTGCCCGCGAAGCCCTTCAACTGGGCCTCGCGGCCACCGTCGAACTCCAGATCCGTGCAGTCGTCGAGGGCGTCGCGCACCGTGTCGCTCACCAGCACCTCTCCGCCACAGGCTTCGGCGGCAACCCGCGCCGCCATCGCGACGTTGCGGCCGAACAGGTCGTCGCCGCGGCGCACCGACCGGCCGACGTGTATCCCGATCCGCACTCGAATTCCGTTGCGCCGCTTACGTTGCGCATCCCGGTGCAACGCGTCCTGCATGTCGATGCCGCAACGCACCGCCTCCTCGGCACGCGCGAACGCGATCATGAACCCGTCGCCCTGACTCTTGACCACATGCCCGGAGCGCGCCTTGACCAGCCTGCGAACCTGCTTGTCGTGCTCGCCGATCAGCCGCACCCAGGCCCGGTCGCCGACCCGTTCGTTGAGCGCGGTCGACTCCTCGATGTCGGAGAACAGAATCGCCACCTTGCCGTCCTGCGTCACCCGGGCCAGATCCGGCCGCTCGACTTCGGCCCAGTCGGCAAGGTCCTCGATCGAGCTGCGCACCGCGGCGCCCGAACCCTCGTTTTCGCACCAGGTTCGCGGTCTGCCACACCGTCTTGACCGCCTTCGACCCGAAACTGAGTAGGTCGGGTTGCCGCTGCAACTCGTCGATCACAGCCTTACCGTTTGACCAGAGCCGCCAAAGCACGCCGATGGCCACCGCTTCGGCGACGACCACCGCGGCCAAGACGTAGACCGCGACCATGATGTGGGCAGGCATGCCAGGCATCTTCCCTGATCGGTTGCGACTTCCGCAGCGACAGCGCGTAATTGGCCGTAGATTATCGCTGCGCGGTGTAGCCGACAGGAAAGTGAAAGGCCAACCGCGAGCGTCTGTTTCGAAAACTCTGAACACGCGCTGTTTGGCCGGTCCCGCGAACGGTTACGCACGGGGATCTCCGGTTGTCGGGCTGAACCGCAGTGTTTAGGGTTGAACCTGGCCGCGGGATCGACTTAGGAAGTGTTGAGCCGGAGCCGAGTCGAATTCTCGTGGAGGTCCCGATTGGTCGAATCCGGCGCTCACGCCTCGGACCTGCTGGTGATTTTCGGAATCACCGGCGATCTGGCGCGCAAAATGACGTTCCAGGCCCTCTACCGTCTGGAGCATCGGGGGTTGCTGGAATGCCCGATCCTCGGCGTCGCCAGCGACGACATCAGCGTTGACGAGTTGGTCGAGCGGGCCCGCAAAGCCATCGAGGGCGCCGGCGAGAAAATCGACGGCAAAGTCTTCGACCGATTCGCGAAGCGGCTGTCCTACCTGCACGGCGATGTCACCGATTCCGCGCTCTACGACGCGCTGAAAAAGCAGATCGGCTCCAAGAGCCACTGCCTGTTCTACCTCGAGATGCCACCGTCGCTGTTCGCGCCGATCGTTGAGCGCCTGGCCGAGGCTGAGCTGCTGACGGGATCCCGCGTCGCGGTGGAAAAGCCTTTCGGTCACGACCTGAAGTCCGCGGGTGAACTCAACTCGCGGCTGCGTGCGGTGCTGGACGAGGACCAGATCTTCCGGGTGGACCACTTCCTGGGCAAGGAACCGGTCGTCGAACTGGAGTATTTGCGGTTCGGCAACCTGGCCCTAACGGAGCTGTGGAACCGCAACAGCATCTCCGAAATTCAGATCACCATGGCCGAGAACTTCGGCGTCGAAGACCGGGGCAGCTTTTACGACGGGGTCGGCGCATTGCGTGACGTCGTGCAGAACCATCTGCTTCAGGTACTTGCCGGTGTGGCGATGGAGCCGCCCGTCGGACCCAGCGCGGACGACCTCAACGACAAGAAGGCGGACGTCCTGCGGGCGATACCCGCGATCGATCCGGAGCGCAGCGTGCGGGGTCAATATCGCGGTTACTCCGACATCCGCGGCGTGGCCAAGGACTCGACGACCGAGACCTTCGTCGCGCTGCGGGTGGAGATCGACAACTGGCGGTGGGCCGGTGTGCCGATCTTTTTGCGCGCGGGCAAGGCGCTGACCGAGCGGGTTACCGAAGTGCGGTTGTTCACGCACCGCGTCCCCTCGCTGGCCTTCCTGCCGGACCGTCGACGGGCCGAACCCAACCAGATCGTGCTGCGGATCGACCCTGACCCCGGCTTGCGCCTGCAGCTGACCGCGATCGACGGCGACAGGTGGCGCGACCTGCACCTGGACTCGTCGTTCATGGCTGACCTCGGGGCACCGCTGCTGCCCTACGAGCGGCTGCTGCACGGGGCGCTGACGGGCGATCACCAGCTGTTCGCTCGTGAAGACGGCATCGAGGAGACCTGGCGGATCGTGCAGCCGCTGCTGGATCACCCGGGCGAAATCCATCAATACGAACCCGGCTCCTGGGGACCGGACGCGGCGCGCGAACTGCTACGAGGACATCGCGGCTGGCAACAGCCGTGGCTAGCCGATAACCACTAACAAGGAGAACAAGCGACATGCAGCTAGGGATGATCGGCTTGGGCCGAATGGGTGGCAACATCATCCGCCGAGTAGTGGACGCCGGGCACGAGGGCGTGGTCTACGACCACGATGCGGACGTGGTGAAGTCGTTCGACGGCGTCGAGAACATCACCGGGGCGTCGTCGCTCTCCGACTTGGCCGAAAAGCTCAGTGCGCCAAGAGTGGTGTGGGTGATGGTGCCCGCTGGAACCATCACCAGCGGGGTGATCGACGAGCTGGCGAACACGCTGGACGAGGGCGACATCGTGATCGACGGCGGCAACTCCTACTATCGCGATGACCTCAAGCACGCAAAGCTGCTGTCCAAGAAGGGAATTCACCTCATCGACTGTGGCACCAGCGGTGGTGTGTGGGGCCGCGAGCGTGGTTACTGCCTGATGATCGGTGGCGACGACTACGCTTTCGAGCACGCTGAGCCGCTGTTCTCGGTGATCGCGCCGGGGGTCGACTCGGCGCCGCGTACCCCGGGTCGCGAGGGCGAGGTCGCGCAGCCGGAAAAGGGTTACCTGCATTGCGGTCCGACCGGCGCCGGGCACTTCGTCAAGATGGTGCACAACGGTATCGAGTACGGGATGATGGCCTCGCTCGCCGAGGGCCTGAACATTTTGCGCAATGCCGACGTCGGCAAGCGCATCATCGAAGCGGGCGACGCCGAAACCGCGCCGCTGTCGAATCCCGAGTGCTACCAGTACGACTTCGACATCGCCGACGTCGCCGAGGTGTGGCGGCGCGGCAGCGTCGTCGGGTCGTGGCTGCTGGATTTGACCGCGATTGCGCTGAAAGAATCGCCGGATCTGCACGAGTTCTCCGGCCGAGTCTCCGACTCGGGCGAAGGCCGCTGGACCGCGATCGCGGCGATCGACGAGGGTGTTCCCGCGCCCGTGCTCACCACCGCGTTGCAGTCGCGGTTCGCCTCACGCAGCCTCGACGATTTCGCGAACAAGGCGCTGTCGGCGATGCGCAAGCAGTTCGGTGGGCACGCGGAAAAGCCCGGCGTAGGCGGTTAGCGCGTCGCGAACGTCACCACCACGTCGCTGAAGGCGTCATTGTCGTCGCCCGCGGCGGTGTGGCCGGCGTCGGACAGCTCGACGAACTCCGCGTTAGGCACGGTCTCCAGGAAGTGCTTCACTCCCTCGGGGCTGACCACGTCCGAGAGCTTGCCGCGGATCAGCAGCACGGGGATCGTCAGGTCGGCCGCGGCCCGCTCGAAGTTCTCGGTGCGCAGTTCCGGGTCGTCGCCCGGTTTGGTCATGAAGGCCGGATCCCAGTGCCAATACCAGCGGCCGTCGCGCAGTCGGAGGTTCTTCTTCAGTCCCTCGGGGCTGCGCGGACGGGTCCGATGTGGCAGGTAGGCGGCGACGGCGTCGGCGGCTTCGTCGAGGGTGGCGAACCCGTGCAGTCCGCTGAACATGAAGTCGCGGATGCGGGCGCTGCCGTTCTTCTCGAACCGCGGCACCACGTCGACGAGCACCAGCCGGGTGACCCGCTCGGGCCCGGCCCGGTCGGCGACCAGGATGCCGGTCAGCCCGCCCATGCTGGCCCCGATCAGGATCACCGGCCGGCCGATGGCGTCGAGGACCGCCATGATGTCGGCAGTCAGCGTCTCGATGTCGTAGTCGGCGTTGGGGGACCGATCGCTGTCGCCGTGGCCGCGGCTGTCCAGGGCGACCACGTGGAAGCCGTGGTCGGCCAGGATCTGGCCGGTGTTCTTCCAGGAGTGCCGGTTCTGGCCGCCGCCGTGCAGCATCAGGATGCTGGGTCGATCGGCGGCCTGGCCGGAGCCTGCCGATGATGGACCGAGCCATTCGTCTGCGACCAGGGTGAGCCCCTGAATCCCGCAAAACTCGACAGTCTTCGGGGTGTTGCGCACGGTCGTCATGGGCGGTCCTCTCGGTCGATCGGACTTTGACGTTACTCAGATGAGTTTTCGTGTTCGCCGGGGTCTACCAAATAGACAGACGACGACAAACGGGAGGAAGCCATGCCATCGATTACGCCCTCGCTGTGGTTCGACCACAATCTGGAGGAGGCGGTGGCGTTTTACAGCTCGGTGTTTCCGAACTCCCACTTCGAGGACGTGAACCGAAGCACCGACGCCGGTCCTGGTGAGCCCGGTTCGCTACTGTCCGCCAGCTTCGTGCTGGACGGCAATCGGTTCATCGGGATCAACGGCGGCCCGCACTTTTCGTTCAGCGAGGCAGTGTCCTTCACGATCAACTGCAAGGACCAGGACGAGGTCGACTACTACTGGGATCGGCTGACCGATGGCGGCGAGGAAGCACCGTGCGGCTGGTGCAAAGACAGATTCGGTCTGAGCTGGCAGGTAATTCCCGAGCGACTGTACGACCTGGTCAGCCACCCGAATGCGTGCGCGGCCACGGCCGCCACCCAGGCGATGTACGGCATGCGCAAGATCGTCATCGCCGATCTGGAGAATGCGGCGGCTTCGGTCTGAGTCGTCGCATGACCACGTACGTTGGAAGATATGCCGCGATGCCGTGCGTGTACGTGGTGCCGACCCAGCCCCCTGCCCAGGTCGTACGGATCGCTCTGGCCGCCGTTCTGATCGCGGCGGTGGTGCTCACGGGCCTGGTCGGTTGGCTAGGGTTCCGGGCCTACGAGGCCGAGCACGGGGAAGCCCAGCGCAATCTTTTCGTGCAGACCGCGCAGGACGTCGCGGTGAACCTCAGCACGGTGGACTACCAGCACGTCGACGCTGATGCGCAGCGAATCCAGGACTCCAGCGTCGGCGGGTTCGCCGACAGCTTCGCCCACCACAAGCAGAATTACATTGACAACGCCAAGCAGTCGCGATCCAGATCGCTGGGCACGGTCACCGACGCCGGCCTGGAATCCCAAAGCGGCGACCAGGGCCGGGTGCTGGTCGCGGTCACGGTGAAATCCACGGACCCCACTGAGCAAGCGCCGCAGTTCTTCCGAATGCGCATCACCGTGCAGAAAGTCGGTGACGGGGCCAAGGTCTCCGACGTGGCGTTCGTGTCATGAAATCGGTCAACTGGTCCCGGGTCCTGGTCTACGGGCTCTTGCCCACCTTCGTGCTGCTCCTGGCTGTCTCCGCGGGCTTGCTGAAGTGGAAAGACTCCTCGATTCGGTCCCTCGAACTCGCCCGCAGCCAATCCGTTAAGGCCGCAAAGGATTCCACCGATGCGATCCTGACATTTCGATACGACACCATCGACCACGACGTGGCGGCCACCCGGGAGAAGCTGACCGGGGGCTTCCTGGATACCTACACGAAGCGGACGCAGCAGCAAGCCATTCCCGATGCCAAACAGCAGCGCTTCGTCGCGTCCGCCACGGTGCCCGCGGCGGCACCGGAGACGGTGACACCGAATCACGCGGTGGTTCTGGTGTTCGTATCGCAGACCGTCAAGCTCGGCGATTCGCCGCCGACCGTCACCGGTTCCAGCGCCCGGGTGACGCTCGACAAGATCGGCGGGCGCTGGCTGACCTCCGATTTCGACCACTACTGATCGCCCAGGTTAAGGATTCAGGTGATGGCCAAGCACCGTTGGATCGATGTCAAAGCTCCCGCCGTGGAGTTGAAAGCCCTGACTTGGGGTCCAGCCGATGGGCCAATTGCGCTGTGCCTGCATGGTTTTCCCGACACCGCCTATGGCTGGCGCAAGGTCGCACCCCGGCTGGCCGAGTCCGGCTGGCATGTGGTGGCACCGTTCATGCGTGGTTACGCGCCGTCGTCGATCCCGTCCGATGGCAGCTATCACGTCGGCGCGCTGATGGACGATGCGCTGCAGATACGCGCCGCCATCGGCGGCACCGACCGTGATGTGGTGATAGGTCACGACTGGGGCGCGATGGCCGCCAACGGACTGGCCGCGATTCCGGACAGCCCGTTCGCCAAGGCGGTGATCATGTCGGTGCCTCCTGCGGCCGCGTTTCGGGGCCAGGTCCCCGAAACCGGCCGACTGCTGGCCCAGATCCCGGCGCAGCTACTTCGAAGCTGGTACATCATGTACTTCCAATTGCCTTGGTTGCCAGAGCGTTCCGCGTCTTGGGTGCTGCCGCGACTCTGGAAAACCTGGTCGCCGACCTACGACGCCAAAGCGGATCTGCGCCACGTCGACGCCGCGATCGGCACGCCAGAGAGCTGGCGCGCCGCGCTCGGGCCCTACCGCGCGGCGATCCGCAACACCCGGCCACCGACGCAGTACCGCGACCTGCACCGGCATTGGACGTCGCGACCTAAGCTGCCGAGCCTGTACCTGCACGGACGCGACGACGGTTGTATGACATCGGCTTTCACGCGCTGGATTCCCAACGCGCTTCCCGAGCACAGCGACGTGACCGTCGTCGACAGCGCGGGGCACTTCCTGCAACTCGACGAGCCGGACAAGGTTGCCGATCTGGTGCTGGACTTCATCGGCGCCGCGAAGTAGCGGTCTAGAGTCGCGGTCGGCTGTGATTGGTGTCAAACTCAATCGTGTCCGTTGACCTATTCCGTCCCGTTCTTGCCGCCGCAGCGTTGCTGCTGGTCGGCGCTGGGGCACCCGTCGCTCACGCCGACCCGCCCGACGCCCAGTTTCTTGCGCTGCTGGCGAAGGATGGAATCACCGCCGGCCCACCCGACCAGTTGATCGCACTGGCGCATGAACGGTGCGATGACGACAGTCTTTCTCGCTCCGCAATGATCACCGCTCATTTCGGCGCGATGCCAAGCCCGTTCACCGTCGCTGTGCGGCAGCTTGCTGCCAAATTGGAGGGTCAGGGTCTGTCGGGTCCGCAGGTGCGGCCGTTTTTGCTGGATGCGATCAGCGTGTATTGCCCGGACGCAACCCCGTCGAGCTGAGTCCGGTTAGCGAACTGTTCCGGCTCGCCGTTGGCGGTGATCGGTGTCACACTCAACCATGACCCTTGATTTCCGTCCGGTTCTGGCTGCCGCGGCAGCGCTGCTGGTTGCGTCAGCTGTGGCTCATGCCGACTCGCAGGATGACCAGTTTTTGGGGTCGTTGGCGAACGACGGGCTGAACATCGGCCCGCCGGATCGGTTGCTCGCCCTCGCTCATGAACGCTGCGAGGACGAGAATCTCTCTCGGGGGGATTCGTACGCCATTCAGTTCGGCGGGCACGCCAGCCCGTGGCGGGTCGCCATGTCGAAGATCGGTAACGAGCTGGAAGCTCTGGGCTTCACAAACCAACAGGTGCGGCCGTTCATGCAGGACGCCATCAATGTGTACTGCCCTGGCGCGTCGAATTTCGGCTGAACCGGCTACGGCAGATCGCCGTGTTCTTCTGCGCGTAGGAGTTTTTCGGGGTGGTGGTAGGTGTTGGTGCGGGGTTGGCCGTGGTCGAGGTGTGGGGGTGGGATCCATTCGGTGTCGTAGCGGTGGTTTTTGCGGGTGGTCCAGCCTTGCTCGGCGAGGTCGTGGTTAGGTCCGCAGCCGAAGGTCAGGGTGTTGATGTCGGTGACGGGGTTGGTGGCGTAGGGGTCGCAGTGGTGGACTTGGCAGTGGTAGGCGGGCAGGGTGCAGCCGGGGAAGGTGCAGCCACGGTCCCTGGCGTACAACACAATTCGTTGGGCGGGTGAGGCCAGGCGTTTGGTGTGATAGAGCGCCAACGCTTTGCCTTTGTCGAAGATGGCCAGGTAGTGGTGGGCGTGGGAGCCGAGTCGGATCACATCCGACATCGGCAGCAGGGTGCCCCCGCCGGTGAGCCCACGGCCGGCGCCGGCCTCGAGTTCTTGCAGGGTGGTGGTGACGATGATCGATGCCGGTAGCCCGTTGTGCTGGCCGAGGTCACCGGAGGCCAGCAGCGCGCGTCCGGCGGCGAGCAGGGCGTCGTGGTTGCGTTGGGCCGCGGTGCGGGTGTCGTTTTGGATGGCGGCTTGGGATGGGGTGCCGCTGAGGCACGGTTCGTCGTCGGCGGGGTTGCACATGCCGGGTGCGGCCAGTTTCGCCAACACCGCATCCATGGTGGCCCGGGCTTCGGGGGTCAGCCAGCCGCTGGTCGGTGACATGCCGTCGAGGTCTTGGCGGCCGATGGTCAGGCCGCGGCGTTTGGCGCGGTCGACGTCGGTGAAGTCACCGTCGGGGTTGAGGCAGTCGGTGAGCTTGTCGGCCAGCTTGGCGAGTTCATCGGGGCGGTGTTCGCCGGCCAGGCGGGCCAACTGCGCTTCGGCGCGGGCGCGGGTCTCGATGTCGACGAAATCGGGTAGCCGATGCCAGAAGCTGCGGATCACCGCGACATGGCCGGCACCGAGGTCGCCGTTGCGCTGCGCGGCGGCGGTGGCCTCCAGCACCGGCGCCAGCGGTTCCCCGTTCAACGCCCGCCGCTCACCCAGGTCCTCGGCCTCATGGATGCGCCGGGAGGCGTCGGCGCGGCTGATCCGCAACCGGTCCGCCAACGCCGGAGCCAGTTTGCCGCCCAACTCGACCGGCTCGGCCTGGGCGGCGAGCTGGTTGATCAGCACATGCTCGATCGCCGGTTGCTGGCGGCGAAAGACCTCACATCGTTGCAGCACCGCCAGCCGCTCCGGGGTGGTCAGCGCATCAAAGGTCAAATCCAGGGCACGTTTGTAGCCGGCCTCGAGCGCGTCGAGAACCTCGACGATCTCCTCACGACTACTAGAACGCATGTTCGAATAGTAGCTCTGGCGGCCGACGCCCCGCACCCCACAAAGCCGCATCTGTGGATAAACGCTCAACTGTGGATACTTAGGATGCTGACATGCCGACCCGAATGACTGCGATTGACGCGCAGTTCTACTGGACGTCGGCCAAGATTCCCACCGATGAGTTCTTGCTCTACGCATTCGACGGCGTGCCAACAGATTTCGATCGTGCCACCGACGAGTTTCGTCATCGCGCCAATGCGTGCGGTGCACTGACGGTCCGCGTCGAAGACGGCTCGCCGCTGACCTACCCGAGTTGGGTGCCCACCACCGTCGAGGCTGACCGGATCGTGCGCCACCACCTCGACGACGACAGCTGGCAAGGTTGCCTCGACGCGGTCTGCCTGCTCTTCGACGACCAACTCGACATTCGCCGGGCGCCATGGCGCACCCACCTGTTCGCGCCGGTGCGTGGCGTTCCCGGCAGCAGCGGTCCGGCCACGGTCGCTGTCATGCAGTTCGCGCACGCGCTGTCCGACGGTCCGCGGGCTCTGGCCATGGCCGCCTGGCTGTTCGGCCGCGAAACTCCGGTTCCCGACGTGGCGGCGGAGTCGCCAGGTTTCCTGCCCTGGGTCGCGTATGAGGCCACGCGCACCCATCGCCAACTGGTGAGCGATACCCGGGCGGGGCTGCTGCCGCCTGCGATCGGAGCGCAGCCGGCGCTGGCCACGAATACTCTTCCGACGGGCACGCGCTCCCTGCGGACCCTGTTGCGGCGCCGCTCGCAACTGAACGGACGCACGGCCACCGTCGCGGTGCTGGCCGCGGTCTCCGGTGCACTCTCCGGCCACCTGGGGAAGGAGGCCACGTCGTTGGTGGCAGAGGTGACGATGGTCAAACCCGGTGTGCCGCGCGCGCATAACCACTTCGCCAATGCCACGGTTGGGCTGTATCCGGACCTGAGTCCGCAGGCTCGCGTCGAGAAAATCGCGACAGACCTGATCAATGCTCGTCGCCGTTCTGAGCATCCCGCGTTCCGTGCGGCGGACCGGGCGTTCGCTGCGACGCCGGCTCCATTGCTGCGCTGGGGAATCAGTCTGCTGGATCCCGAGGCCCAGCCATCGCAGGTGGCCGGAAACACGGTCGTATCAAGTATTTATCGCGTGCCCACCGACTTGAGATTCGGTGATGCATCCGTGCTGCTGACCGCCGTTTATCCAGGGCTCTCGTCGGCAATGGCTCTTGTCCACGGTGTGTGGGGCGTCGGCGACACCGTGACGGTCAGCGTGCACGCGGCCGAGTCAGCCGTCGGCGATATCGACGATTATGTGGCTCGGCTTGACGCGGAGCTGTAACGAAACCGCTTACGCGTCTTCGGCTTCGCGCGTCAAGCCCGCTGCGAGGATAAGCTCTTCATGCAGTTCGAACCACACGGTGTGATAGGAGTCGATCAGCGGGCGGGCCAGCCACATCGTCTCACCGGCGCGCACCCGGTCCAGCGCTGCTTGCAGTTTCGCCGAATAGCGGCCGAGTCTGGGCAACTCCGCGGCTACGGCGTCCACTACAGGTGTCACCCGGGTGTGAACGTCGTCGAGCCGGTTGAGCACGGCGTCGTCGTAGTCAGCGTCCTCGTGGGTGTTGGGCTGTCCGGCCTTGAGCTGCCAGTCGGTGACCAGCGTTTTGAATTCTGTGTTCACGGAACGGAATTCGTCGTATGCGATCCCAATCGCGGCCTCGTTGATCCGACCACGTTCGGCAGTCAGCAACTCGTCCAGACGCCCCCGGCCGTCCGGGCTGATCCGCAAGTTGGGCCCTTCCACCAACAGCCCCGACTCGACCAGTCCATCGACAACACGACCCACGTCGTCATCGAGCGTCTTGGCCAGATCGTCACGGCTGACCCGGCCTTTCAGCCTGACCGCCTGCAGCACAGCCAGTTCCGTCGATCCGCGCCGCTCCTCCGCGTCGTCGCTGGCGCTCAAGACGACACCCTGATCGCCTCCAGCATCGCCAGCAGCGGGCTGTCGGACACCACGTCGTGGTGACCACTCGCCATCGCCGTGCGCACCGCGACCTCGGAATGGGAATCCAGTCGCGGATAGTCGCCGCGGGCATGCGCCCTCAGCGGGCTGACTCGCCTTGCCAAATCGGCCAATTCGCGTAATTCCGGAGTTTTTTCCTCAGACCAGGCGGACAAGTCGAGGCTCCCCGCGCGCACTTCACCAGTGTCGCCGTCGACAGTGACCAGCTTGCCGGCCAGTGACTCGGTGACTCCGGCGCCGCAGCCGACGACCGCGGCTCGGCCGAGTTCGCGGCTGACCACCGCCGCGTGGCTGGTGGCACCGCCGGTCTCGGTGACGATCCCGCGCGCGATCAGCATGCCGTGGATGTCGTCGGGGCTGGTGTGGTGGCGAACCAGGATGACGTCCTCGCCGCGGTCGGCGGCGTCGATGGCCGCATCCACCTCGGTGTACGCCCGTCCCGACGCGACGCCTGGGCCGGCCGGCTGCCCGGTGGCCAAAAGGTCTGCCGTCAAACGGGTTTCCGGCTGCAAAGACGGCCGCAGCAATGCTTCGACGTGTGCAGGGGTGACCCGGCGCAGCGTCTCGGCCTCGTCAATCAGGCCGTCGTCCAGCAGCTGCAGCGCCAGTCGGACCGCGGCTTGCGCCGATCGCTTCGCCGCCCGGGTCTGCAACAGCCATAGCGCGCCGCCCTGGATGGTGAACTCGATTTCTTGCACGTCCGCCGCCAGTCGCTCCAACAACTCTGCGGCGCTGACCAATTCGTCATAGACATCCGGCTGTCGGTCACGCAGCAGGGCGATCGGCTCGACATCGACCGTGCCGGACACCACGTCGTCGCCCTGCCCGCCGGGCAGCCACTCGCCGAACTTCTCGGCCGCCCCGGTCATCGGGTTGCGCGAAAACATCACGCCCGCACCGGAATCACTACCCAAATTGCCGAAGACCATCGCCTGCACCACCACCGCGGTGCCGCCGTGTTCGTCGAGGCCATGATGGGCGCGGTAGGCGGCCGCGCGCGGCGAATCCCAGGAGGCGAACACCGCCTCGATCGCGGCGCGCAACTGCTCATAAGGATCGCCCGGTGCGCCCTCGGCCACAATCCGCGCGTACGACTCACCGAACCGTCGTCGGGAGTCGCGCGCAAAATCGGCCGAACCTTTGGCGGTCAAAGCCTTTTCGACATCGTCGCTGAACCCGAGATCGAGCAGTGTGTCCATCATCCCCGGCATCGACACCGCCGCGCCCGAGCGCACGCTGACCAACAACGGGTCCGGCCCGCGCCCGAACGTGCGCGCGGTCGCGGCCTCCAGCGTTCGGACGCCGTCGAGCACGTCATCCCAGATCGCGCCCATGGTCGCCTTGGGCTCGACCCGGTAACGCGCGCCCACCTCGGTGGTGATGCAAAACGCGGGCGGCACCGGGAGGCCGTTGCGCCGCATCATGTCGATGCCGTGCCCCTTGTGGCCCAGAATCTCGGACGGAGCCGTCGCGGCGCCGTCCAGCAGTATCACCGCCCGTGTGGACATGGATGAAATCAGACGCCAAACATGACGTCGTGGCCGCCGTTGAGCGATGCCGCTCCGAGCGTACGGTCGACGTTGCCCGCTCCGATGATCGCGATCTTGATGGGTCGCTCCTTTTGCGTCGGGTGCGGCTGGCACGATACCTCTGCCTATCCCGTGCCTACCCGATGATCTAGGTTGGCGTCTATGAATGATGCCTATGACGTCGGGTTACTGATCCTGCGGCTAGTGCTGGGCTTGACGCTGGCAGCTCACGGCTACAACAAATTCTTCGGCGGGGGACGAATCCCCGGAACCGCACGCTGGTTCGAAAGTATCGGGATGAAATACGGCAAATTCCAGGCCGTCGTCGCCGCGACCACCGAAATCAGCGCCGGACTGGGTCTGGCCGCCGGCCTGCTGACCCCCATTCCTGCGGCCGGTTTCGTCGCGCTGATGCTGGTCGCGGCCTGGACCGTGCACCGCCACAACGGCTTCTTCATCGTCAAGGAGGGTTGGGAGTACAACCTGATCCTGGCCGTCACGGCGGTGGTTATCGCCACTATCGGCCCCGGCACGCTCAGCCTGGACTACGAGCTCTTCGGGCCGCAGCTCTTCCACCCCGGCTGGCACGGACTGTTCGGTTCGCTACTCCTCGGCATCGGCGGAGCGTTCGGCCAGCTGGCGCTGTTCTACCGGCCGCCGGTCGCTCAGGCTAAATAGCAGGGGCAGCAGTAGCCGGCGAGTACGGCAAACCGCTGCCGGTGTTCTCGTCGACGGTGACACGTCCACCGAGATACGGGAACGCGCGCTGCGCGCATGCCGTGCGGTTGCAGATCTTGCATCCCGCGCCGATCGGGACCGCCGTACGAGGGTCGTCGAGCGCGACACCGGTGGAATAGACCAGCTTGTCGGCATGCGTGAGATCGCAGCCCAGGCCGACGGCGAAACTCTTGTGTTGACCCAGGTGGCCCTGACCCTCGGGTGCGGTGGTCTTGGCGAGCCAGAAGTAGGAGCGGCAGTCGGGCATCTGCGCGACCTGCGTGACGATCCGGCCCGGCTGAGCGAAGGCGTCGTGCACGACCCACAGTGGGCAGCTGCCGCCGACCCGGCTGAAATGGAATGCGTTGGCGGACTGGCGTTTCGAGATGTTTCCGGCTTTGTCGGTGCGGACGAAGATGAACGGCACCCCGCGCAGCTGGGGCCGCTGCAGCGTCGAGAGCCGATGGCAGACCGTCTCGAAACCGACCTCGAAGCGGCGGGCGAGCAGGTCGATGTCATAGCGTAATTCGGCTGCGGCACTGTGGAATTGACGGTACGGCAGCAGGAAGGCGCCAGCGAAGTAGTTGGCCAGGCCGATGCGGGCGACACCGCCGGATTCCGGGGTGAGCTGATCGTCAGTCGCGACGATCGCCGACAGCAGCTCCGGCTGACTCACCAGCGCCAATTGGGTGGCGATCTGAAACGCGCGCTGGCCCGGCAACAGCCACTGCGCCACACGCAACACCTTGACGTCGGGATCGTAGGAGCGTTTGGCATGCTCGCCGAGATCGGCGTCGATCACCACCCGCACGCCGAACCGGTCGTGCATCAACGCCGACAACTGAACATCCAAGCCGCCCAGCGTCATACCGCATTCGGTGAACATCTGCTCGGCAGCGGTGTCCAGTTCGCCGATGTAGTTGTTGCGGTCGTAAAAGAAGTCCCGGACCTCTTCGAACGGCATCGGGCGCTCGGCGGGCAGCGGCGTCTCGGTTGTCGCGTGCGAGCGGTAGGCCTCCAGTTCTTCGGTGGATTCCCGCAGTCGGCGATAGACGGCGACCAGGTTGCGGCCCACCTCGGGCATCCGAGCCACCAGCTCCTCGATATGCGCTGAACCGACGGCGCCGTCGGGCGCGGTTGCGGTGAACATGTCGGACAGATCAGCCACCAGCCGGGCGTCGGAATCGGAGGAGAAGTAGTTCGCGGGCAGATCGAACCGCTCGGTGAGGGCCAACAGCACTGGCACCGTGATCGGCCGCTGATCGTTTTCCAGCTGGTTCACGTAGCTCGTGGACAGATTCAGCGTCCGGGCCAAAGCCGCCTGGCTGAGGCCGCGCTCGTTTCGCAGCCGCCGCAGCCGGGCACCCGAAAACATCTTCGCCACGCGTTGAGACTCTACTCCGCGATGGCGTACACAACATTCGCAATTATCGGTGGATCAGGACGCAAAATTACGCATATACAGGTACTTTCCCTGCCCGCCGACTTTGCATAGTGTGCGAACTATGTTGATCCACGAGGTGCGGACCCACCGCAGCGCCGATGACTTCCCGATCACTGAGCACTTGGCCTACAAGGTCGCGCAGGTTGCCGCGGACCCGGTCGCGGTGGCAGCAGAAGTCGAGGCGATGGTGATCAACCGGATCATCGACAATGCGGCCGTGAGCGCTGCGGCGGTCGTCCGCCGGCCGGTCACTACCGCCCGCCAGCAAGCGTTGGCACACCGGGCGCGCACGGGCGCGACCGTGTTCGGCGTCGACGGCAGCTACTCGGCCGAGTGGGCGGCCTGGGCCAACGGCGTCGCGGTCCGTGAACTGGACTACCACGACACCTTTTTGGCCGCTGAGTACTCCCACCCCGGGGACAACATCCCGCCGCTGGTAGCGGTCGCTCAGCAGCTCGGCGTCCGCGGTAGTGATCTGATCCGCGGCCTGGCCACCGCGTATGAGATCCAGGTCGACTTGGTCAAGGGAATTTGCCTGCACGAGCACAAGATCGACCACGTCGCGCACCTCGGCCCGTCGGTTGCCGCCGGGCTGGGCACCATGCTGCGGCTCGACATCGACACCATCTACCGGGCAATCGGGCAGGCGCTGCACCTGACCACCGCGACTCGGCAATCCCGCAAGGGTGCCATCTCCAGCTGGAAGGCGTTCGCGCCCGCGCTGGCCGGCAAGGTCGCTATCGAGGCCGTCGACCGTGCGATGCGCGGCGAGGGCTCGCCCGCGCCGATCTGGGAAGGCGAGGACGGCGTGATCTCGTGGCTGCTGTCCGGTCCCGAGCACACCTACGGGGTGCCGCTGCCAGCGCCGGGTGAGCCCAAGCGCGCCATTCTCGACACCTACACCAAGGAGCACTCGGCCGAATATCAGAGCCAGGCGCCGATCGACCTGGCCCGGCGGTTGCGCGACCGGATCGGTGCCCTCGACCAGATCGCCACGATCGTGCTGCACACCAGCCACCACACGCACTACGTGATCGGCACCGGCTCCGGCGACCCGCAGAAGTTCGACCCCGACGCTTCCAGGGAGACGCTGGATCACTCGCTGCCTTACATCTTCGCAGTCGCACTGCAGGACGGCAGCTGGGATCACGAACTTTCCTATGCCCCGGAACGGGCACACCGGCCGGACACGGTCGAGTTGTGGCACAAGATCTCCACCGTCGAGGACCCGGAATGGACCCGCCGCTATCACTCGAACGACCCGGCCGAGAAGGCATTTGGGGCTCGGGCAGAGGTGACGCTCAAGAGCGGCGAAGTCATCTCCGACGAGTTGGCTGTCGCTGACGCCCATCCGCTGGGGGCTCGGCCGTTCGGGCGCGAACAGTACATCGGCAAGTTCACTCACCTGGCCGACGGGGTGGTGGATCCCGCTGAACAGCAACGGTTCCTGCACGCTGTTCAAGATGTTGCCGCGCTGAAGGGCGGCGATCTGGTTGCCCTGAACGTCCGGGTGCTGCCCGAAGTGCTGGACAAGGCGCCGACGATTCCGTCCGGGATCTTCCGGTGACCGGTCTGCTGGGGGCGGCATCCAGTGCCGCCGACAAGCGGGCGGCGTTTCGGGCCGGGTTGAATTCCGGTCGGCTGCAACGCTTCCCCGGCGCCTTCTCGCCGCTGGTCGCCAAGCTGGTCGCCGAGATCGGATTCGAGGGGGTCTATGTCTCGGGCGCGGTGCTGTCCGCCGACCTGGGCCTGCCCGACATCGGGCTGACGACGCTGACCGAGGTCACCGGGCGAGGCGCGCAGATCGCCGCCGTCACCGACCTGCCGACGCTGATCGACGCGGACACCGGGTTCGGCGAGCCGATGAGCGCGGCGCGGACCGTCACGCTGCTGGAGGATGCCGGGCTGGCCGGCTGTCATCTGGAGGACCAGGTCAACCCGAAGCGGTGCGGGCACCTCGATGGCAAAGCCGTTGTGCCGACCGCGGATATGGTCAAGCGACTGCGGGCGGCGGTGGCCGCACGTCGCGACTCCAACTTCGTCATCTGCGCCCGCACCGACGCCGCCGGCGTCGAAGGCATCGACGCCGCCGTCGAACGGGCCCGGGCCTACGCCGACTCCGGGGCCGATCTGATCTTCACCGAGGCACTGACGGGACCGGCCGACTTCGAGAAATTCCGCGCCGCCGTGGACGTTCCGCTGCTGGCCAACATGACCGAGTTCGGCAAGTCGGAACTGCTGACCACCTCGCAGCTGACCGACATCGGCTACAACGTGGTGATCTATCCGGTCACCACACTGCGGTTGGCGATGTTCGCTGTCGAAGGCGGCCTGCGCGAAATCGAAACCAAGGGAACACAATCCGGCCTGCTCGACCAGATGCAGCACCGAAAGCGGCTCTACGAGCTGCTGCGTTACGCCGACTACGACCAGTTCGACGACGACATCTTCAATTTCACCGTGAAAGGGCCCAAGCAATGAGCGCCACATCCCCCGCTTCAGGGGCAAAGATCTACAAAGGGCTGGCCGGCGTCGTCGTCGATACCACCGCTATCTCCAAGGTGGTGCCCGAGACCAACTCGCTGACCTACCGCGGCTACCCCGTGCAGGATCTGGCTGCGCGCTGCAGCTTTGAGCGGGTCGCCTATCTGCTTTGGCACGGCGAACTCCCGACCGACGGACAGCTGGCATTATTCACCCAGCGTGAGCGCGCCAGCCGTCGGATCGACCGGTCGTTGCAGTCGCTGCTGGCGAAGCTGCCAGACAACTGCCACCCGATGGATGTGGTGCGCACCGCGATCAGCTACCTGGGCGCTGAGGACCCAGAAGAGGACGACAGCGCCGAGTCGGCGAACTATGCCAAGTCTCTGCGCATGTTCGCGGTGCTGCCCACCATCGTGGCCATCGACATCCGTCGACGCCGTGGGCTGGCCCCGATTGCCCCGCACAGTCACCTCAGCTACGTCGATAATTTTCTGAATATGTGCTTCGGCGAGGTTCCGGACCCGTTGATCTGCAAGGCGTTTGAGCAATCGATGATTCTCTACGCCGAGCACAGCTTCAACGCCTCCACTTTCGCGGCGCGCGTGGTGACCTCGACGCAGTCCGACATCTACAGCGCGGTGACCGCGGCGATCGGTGCATTGAAAGGACCGCTGCATGGCGGTGCCAACGAGGCGGTCATGCACGACATGATCGAGATCGGTGCGCCCGACAAGGCGTCGGAATGGTTGCACGGCAAGCTGTCTCGCAAAGACAAAGTCATGGGTTTCGGGCATCGCGTCTACAAGAGGGGGGACTCCCGGGTGCCGACGATGAAAGATGCATTGACCCGGGTTGTCGAAGCCCGCGACGGGCAACGCTGGCTCGGCATCTACAACATTCTGGAAAGCGAGATGTTCGCTGCGGCCGGTCTCAAACCGAATCTGGACTTTCCGACCGGTCCGGCCTACTACCTGATGGGATTCGACATCCCCAGCTTCACGCCGCTTTTCGTGATGAGCAGGATCACCGGCTGGACCGCGCACATCATCGAGCAGGCCGGCTCTAACGCGCTGATCCGCCCGTTGTCCGAATACTCCGGCCGGCCGCAACGCAGTCTTGCCACGGCTACAGCAGATCGGTGATGGTCTTGAGGCCGGCGTCGTAAAGCACCCCGGGAAGCATTCCGCCATCGCACTCGATCGTCGTGCCGTTGACGAAGTCCGCGGTTCCCCCGGCCAGGAAGACGCAGACCCTGCCGACTTCGTCGGGTTCGCCGGCGCGCTGCAATGGCACAGCGGCGAAATACTTTTCACCGGTCGGGTCGTCCTTCGGCAGTACGAACGACCGGAAGTTCTCGGTCATCGTCGGGCCCAGCGCGACGCAGTTGACCCGGACCTTCGGTCCCCACTCCTGCGCCAGTGACCTGGTGAGCTGGTTGAGTCCGCTCTTGGCCGCCCCGTAGGACACCAGGGTCGGCGAGCCTGCCGGATGGCCGGCGCCGCTCGAGATGTTGATGATGCAACCCACGCCATCCTGGGTGGCCATCTGCCGGTAGACCCGGATGGCGAACCACAGCGGGCTGATCAGGTTCATCTGCACCGCAAACGCGTGAAACAGCGCGGTGCGTTCGAAGTCGTCATCGGCGGCCGGCGCACCTTGAATGCGTTGCACCAGTTGGGGAATGCTTTCCGCGTGCGGTGCCGGAACCGTCCCGCCGGCGTTGTTCACCAGGATGTCGACGCGGCCGTGGTCGGCCACGACGCTGTCCACGAATGAGTCGATCGAGCGATAGTCGCCCTGGTCGCAAACCTGCTGAGATGCGCGGGACGCCCATTCGGTAGAGCCGGGGATGGTGTCCAGCGGTGCACGCGAGCAGCCGACGACGGTAGCACCGGCCCGCAGTAACTCGTGGGCGATGCCGACGCCGACTCCCCGGCTGGTGCCGGTGACGATCGCGATCTTGCCGTCGAGAATGCCCATGGGTCGACCCTCCGTCATCGTTGACAGCCACTGCCAGACGGTCATACTGTGCCACGCATGAGTAACCCCGCCAAGTTGCGCGTCATCCAGTGGGCCACCGGAGGCGTCGGTAAGGCCGCCATCCAATGCGTGCTCAATCATCCGCAACTCGAGTTGGCCGGTTGCTGGGTGCACAGCGCGGACAAGAACGGGCGCGACGTCGGCGAGATCCTCGGCATCGAATCTGTGGGAGTCGCCGCGACATCCAGCCAGGAGGAAGCGCTTGCCATCGACGCCGACTGCGTGGTGTACAGCCCGCTGATTCCCAACGACGACGAGGTCATCGCGATCCTGCGGTCCGGCAAGAACATCGTGACCCCGGTGGGCTGGGTCTACCCCGATCCCGGCAGCCCGCGCCACCAAGCGGTCGCCGACGCGGCCGTCGAAGCCGGGGTGACGCTGCACGGGTCGGGCATTCATCCCGGCGGCATCACCGAGCGCTTCCCGCTGATGATCTCGTCGCTGTCGTCGGCCGTCACCCACGTCCGCGCCGAGGAGTTCTCCGACATCCGGACTTATAACGCGCCGGACGTGGTGCGCCATATCATGGGTTTCGGCGGCACCCCGCAAGAAGCGATGGAAGGACCCGATGGCAGGCCTGCTGGAGGCCGGCTTCAAGCAGTCGGTGCGAATGATCGCCGACCACATGGGCTTTCGGATCGATCCCAACATCAGGACCATCCAGGACGTGGCCGTGGCGACCGCCGAGATCGACTACGCCCCGTTCCCGATCACCACCGGCAGTGTGGCCGCGCGCCGATTCCGCTGGCAGGCGCTGGTCGACGGCGAACCGGTGATCACCGCGGCGGTCAACTGGCTGATGGGCGAGGAAAACCTAGAACCGGCCTGGGATTTCGGCGGCCGCGGTGAACGCTTCGAGGTCGAGATCACCGGCGACCCCGACGTGAGCCTGACCTTCAAGGGTCTGCAACCGGAGACCATCGCCGAAGGGCTGGTGAAGAATCCGGGTGTCGTGGTCACCGCGAACCACTGCGTCAACGCCATTCCCGACGTCTGCGCCGCCGAACCCGGCATCAAGACCTACCTCGACTTGCCGCTGTTCGCCGGGCGACCGGCGCCGAGCCTCGCATCGAGCACTTGATGGCCGCCCTGACCGATCTCTCGTTCTGCCACCTCGTCGTCGGGGTAACCGACATGGACCGCGCCTTGGCGTTCTACCGCGATGCGCTTGGCATGGACGTCGTCTTCGAAACCCTGATCTCCGGCGAGCCTTTCGATGCAGCCCTGCACGCGAAGCGCCAACAGGAAGGTCGCGTGGTCGGCGGCCTGCTCGGCGGGCTGATGGTCGAGTTGCTGTCGCTGGGCGGCAAGCCCGCCACCGACAAACCCGCCCGCCGGGGCATCACCGGCATCCAGAACATCTCGCTGTCGGTGGTCGATCTCGACGAACGCACCGCCGCATACGCGAGGCCGGCTATCCGCCGGACCAGGACCCCTTCGAGATCGGCGGCGTGCGAATGTTTTTCGTCAAAGACCCGGATGGAACCGCGGTCGAATTCATCGAGCTGCCCGGCGGCGCTGCGCAGCACCTACGAGATGCACCGGGGTGTGCCGCTGCGGATGGGACCGGCCACATGAGCTACACCCACCCGGATTCGATGCGTGGCCACGTCGCGATCATCACCGGCGGCGCCCAGGGCGTCGGCAAAGGCATCGCCGCCGCGCTGTTGCGAACGCGGAGCAGCGGTGTTGCTGGTCGACATTCTCGACGAGAAGCTTGCCGCGACCACAGAGGAACTGAGAGCGTCCGGGCGCGTCGAGCAACTGGTCGCCAATTTGCGCGATCCGGACAGCGCCCAACGCATCGTCGCGGCAGCCGTCGATGCGTTCGGCACCGTGCACGGCCTGGTCAACAACGCGATCGCCACCAACGAACCCAAGGCTTTCGTCGACATCACCGCCGAGGACTTCGCGCTCGGCCACGACGTCGGCCCGCGGGCGAGCTTCCTGCTGATGCAGGCCGTGTACCCGCTGATGGTCGCGGCCGGTGGCGGGTCGATCGTGAACCTCGGCTCGGGCACCGGCACCGGTGGCGAACCGAAGTGGGGCGGATACGCCGCCGCCAAGGAAGCCATTCGTGGGCTGTCGAAAGTCGCTGCGCTGGAATGGGGGCGCGACAACATCCGCGTCAACGTCGTCTGCCCGTTCGCCGAATCCGACGGGGTGAAGTACTGGAAGTCGTTCGCTCCCAAGGAGTATGACAAGGCGGTGGGACGAGTTCCGATGAAACGCATCGGCGACGTACGCGACGATGTAGGGGCGCTGGTGGCGTTCCTGCTCAGCAGCGACGCGACCTTCATCACCGGGCAGACCATCCACGTCGACGGCGGGATCGGCTCCTTCCGATGACCGAGTCGCTGCGCGACCGGCAGCGCGCGCAGATCCGGGCCGACATCCGCCGGGCTGCATTCCGGTTGTTCATCGAGCGGGGCTACGACGCCGTGACCACCGAGGAAATCGCCTCGGCCGCAGGGGTTTCGCCGCGCACGTTCTTTCGTCACGTACCGACGAAGGAGGAGTTGCTGCTGGCGCCGGTTCGGCACGGTGGTACCGCGATCGTCGCCCTGCTCGAAGAACGACCGGCCGCCGAGCAGCCCGACGTCGCGTTGATCAACGCCATCATCACCCGCACCCGGTCGTTCGGCGTGGCCGACACCGAAGAATGGCGGGAGGCTCTGCTGGTGGCCCCCGATCTGCTCGGCAAGCTGACCGTGCACCTACCCGCCGACAAAGAACGGGCGACCAAGCTGATCGCCGCCCGGATGGGGGTCAACTCCGAAAGCGATATCCGACCGGCCTTGTTGGTTCAATTAGCCTTTGCGGCAGCTGATTTTGCGTTTCAGCAATGGGTCCGCCAACCGACCAAGAAGCCGCGCGCCCTCGACCGCTACGTCACCGAAGCACTCGAGGCGGTCAAGAGCCCGCACTGGCAGCGTCGTTAAAGAGAGAAGGGGAAGCGCAGATGGCGAGAAGCAAGACGCAATCACTGGTGCTGGTTGCCGTGGCCTACGTGGTCGCGATCGCGGTGGGCGCCGCCTGGCTGGGATGGGGTGTGCACACCGGTCGACTGTGGCTGGACTCGTTGAACGCCGACCTGTTGGCCACGCTGGTGATCTTCGTATTCAGCCGGGCCTTCGGGAATTCGAGTTTCTATGACGCTTACTGGAGCGTGATTCCGCCAGTGCTGCTGTTCTATTGGTGGAGTCAATCCGGTGTGCAGCAGTTGCGGTGTTGGCTGATCGCGGTGGTCGTCATGCTGTGGGCGATCCGCCTGACCGCCAACTGGCTGTATGCCTTTCCCGGTCTGCACCACGAGGATTGGCGTTATCCGATGTTCCGTGAGAAGGCCGGGCGGTGGGAGTTCGTGGTCGACCTGGTGACGATCCATCTCATCCCGACGCTGCTGGTGTTCGCCGGCATGCTGCCGGTATACGCCGCGGTGACCTGGCCTCGCGGCGACATCGGTTGGTTGACCGATGTGGCGTTCGTGGTGGGATTGGCCGCGGTCGCTCTCGAGTTGGCCGCCGACGTGCAGATGCACCGATTTGTCCGCGAGCGGCGGGACGGTGAGGCGATGGACCGCGGCTTGTGGGCGTGGTCGCGGCACCCGAATTACTTCGGGGAGTTCAGCTTCTGGGTCTCATTGGCACTGTTCGGCGTCGCCGTCTCACCGCCGGACGCGTGGTGGCTGTGCCTCGGGGCGTTGGGGATGCTGGGCATGTTCCTCGGTGGCAGCATTCCGATGATGGAGACGCGCAGCCTGCAACGGCGGCCGGAATATCAAGGCGTGATCGACCGGGTTCCGAAATTCGTGCCACGGCCGCCACGGCGCGCCTAGCAGGCGGCGGGATGTGACTCGCAGTACGGCGTCGTTCCGGGGAACTTGTAACGGTGCTCGACCACCCACCGATAGACGACATCTTCGATGAAGCGGATGCCGGGAATTCGATAGACCGCCAACGGGATTCGGTTGCCGATCGCGGTCGAGAGCGCTGCATTGGCCGCCTCGGCGCCGGAGTAGACCGTGCCGGAGGAGTCCAGCCACCGCACCGCATCCAGCAGGCTCGTCGGCTCGACGCCGAGGCGTTCGGCGACGCCAAGGCCTTGCAAAGGTTCGGTCTGGATGTTGCCGGTGCGATCGAACCGGAGCAGTAAATCCTTGGATCGCGTGCACATTCCACACGCGCCGTCGAAGAACAGCGTGCCCGTTGTGGCGTTCATCGCGGCACCTTCCGCTGCAGTTGTACTACCGACCCTACGCCGGACGGGCGACGAGTCCGTAGGCCGGCGATCGCGAACACAACGCCGGTGCCGATCTCGGCGGCGGCGCTGACCCACGAGAACCACGTGACGTTGATGCGTGGGCCGGACACAAAGCTGTCCTGGTAAGCGGGGAAGTAACTCGGCAACAGATGCGCGTAGGTGAACAGGACCGCGCTGCCGAATCCGACCGCGATCGCCGCTTCCGGTGCCGGGTCGCGGCCGGTGAGCGCCATCAGGATCGCGAACACCACGAACACGCCCTGGATCATGCCGCCGACCATGATGGCGTGCGGTGACGCCGCCATGCCACGCCGGAGATGGTCGACGACGTGGATGCCCCAGCCCACTGCGAAAAATATTGCCGCCCAACGTAGGTGGCGCTCGGCAGAATCAGTTGGCTGCGGAAGCTGAATTGTCATCGCGGATCACCGTCCTAAGTGCCTACCTTCCGTTCTACTACTACGCAACGTAGTAATCAAGGGTTTACGGCGAACGGGAACCATCGACCTAGAACACGTTCTAATCTTGCCGCCATGGGATTTCTGAAGCAGGAGACTCCGCAGATCGACTTCGAGGAGTGGAGCAAAGGCACCCGCGCCGAGAAGATCGTCCCGATGGCCCGGCACTGGGCCGAGGTGGGCTTCGGCACCCCGGTCGTGCTGCATCTGTTCTACGTCGTCAAGATCCTGCTCTACATCCTGGCGGCCTGGCTGTTGGCGCTGACCACGACGGGAATCAGCGGTTTCACCAACGTGGCGCACTGGTACGCCGAGCCGATCGTGTTCGAGAAGGTCGTGCTGTACACGATGCTGTTCGAAGTGATCGGACTCGGCTGCGGCTTCGGGCCGCTGAACAACCGGTTCTTCCCGCCGCTGGGTTCGATCCTGTACTGGCTGCGGCCCGGCACCATCCGGCTGCCACCGTGGCCCGGCCGGATTCCGTTGACGAAGGGGGATAGTCGCACTCCGTTCGACGCGCTGCTCTACGGCGCGCTGCTGGTGCTGCTCACCATCGCGATCTTCTCCGATGGGGCTGGTCCGCTACCCGCTCTGGGTACGGAGGTCGGAGTTCTGCCGGCGTGGCAGATTTGGGCGGTGCTCGGTGTGCTGGCGGTGCTCGGGCTGCGCGACAAGGTCATCTTCCTGGCGGCTCGCGGTGAGGTGTATGCCTCGTTCACGGTTGCGTTCCTGTTCGCCGGCTACGGTGTGGATCTGATCCTGGGCGCCAAGCTGGTGTGCCTGGTTATCTGGCTGGGCGCGGCGACGTCGAAACTCAACAAGCACTTCCCGTTCGTCATCTCCACGATGATGAGCAACAACCCGATGTTCCGGCCGAAATTCATCAAACGTAAGTTCTTCGAACACTTCCCGGACGACCTACGACCGGGCTGGCGGTCGCGGTGGCTCGCGCACTTCAGCACGGCGATCGAGGGATTGGTGCCGCTGGTGCTGTTCTTCAGTCACGGGGGCTGGCCCACCGCGATCGCGGCATTTGTGATGCTGTGTTTCCACTTCGGCATTTTGTCGTCGATCCCGATGGGTGTGCCGTTGGAGTGGAACGTCTTCATGATGTTCAGCGTGCTCGCGTTGTTCGTCGGACACGCCTCGGTCGGATTGAGCGATCTGACCACCCCGTTGCCGCTGCTGCTGTTCGCCGTCGTCGCGGGGACCGTCGTAACCGGAAATCTGTTGCCGCGCAAGGTGTCCTTCCTGCCAGGCATGCGCTACTACGCCGGCAACTGGGACACCACGCTGTGGTGCATCAAGCCGTCGGCGGAGGCAAAGATCGTCGAAAACGTCCTCGCGATCGCGAGCATGCCGGCCGCGCAACTCGAGAAGTTCTACGGCAGCAAGGAAGCCGCGCAGATTCCGATGTTCATGGGATATGCGTTCCGCGCGTTCAACACTCACGGCCGGGCGTTGTTCACCTTGGCGCACCGCGTGATGGCCGGCCAGAACGAGGACGACTACGTGTTGACCGACGGCGAGCGGGTCACCAGTACCGCCATCGGGTGGAACTTCGGCGACGGGCACTTCAGCAACGAGCAGCTGGTTGCCGCGTTGCAGAAGCGCTGCCACTTCGAGCCGGGTGAGGTCCGCGTCGTGATGCTCGATGCCCAGCCGATTCATCGGCAGACCCAGCAGTACCGACTGGTGGACGCCGCCACCGGCGAATTCGAACGCGGCTACGTCCGGGTCGCCGACATGGTGACTCGCCAACCCTGGGCCGACGACGTGCCGGTGTTCGTCCACGAAAGCTGACCCCCGCGCCGGCGGGTGTCGATGTGCTTGCTGCCGTCGCACCCCGTTGCCGCTGCGCAGTGCGGTAGCGGCTTTGGTCAGCCGTCTGACCCGTGCCCGTCAGCAATCGCGGTACCGATGCAATGTCCCTCGTGAACGGCCGTTCACTGCCGCTCCGGCAAAAAGTCTAGCTAATTAGGGTCTCGATCAAAAGCAGGAGAACACGTCCAGCCGGAGAGTGTTTGCGCGAGGCGCAATACTCATACTTTCTTAACTGAACATGTGAAAGACCTGTTCAGCCGCTCAAAAATTTATTTGGCGCGTGTCTTGTTTCTTACCTTACTCGCAGGTAATGTCCCGCTTCGTTCGTGTGGTGTACGCCACAGTCACTTATCAGCAAAGGAGATGCCGTGAGGCTGGTAGCCATTACCGGTAGCCACGGGGGGAACATCGAAATGCGCTCGTCGGGTGTAGTGACCCGAACGCGCGCATGCTTGGCCGGCGCCGTCGCGTTCGCGGGTGCCGGACTGATCGCCGCCAATCCGCTCGCGCCCATCATGGGGACCGACGTCGTTCATCGCGACGTGCAATTGGCCTCCGTCGATGCTCTGGCGGACCTGGCGGCCGCAACCGATCCGGTGAGCGAGTGGTCGAGTGTGATCTCTGAAGCGGTCGCCAACGTCCAGGCGATCGGCACCGAAATCCAGGCCGACCCGCTGCCGGTGCTGTCCGAGGTGGTTGCCAACCAACTCGCTTTCGGCGAGACGATCAGTTCGAACTTGTCGGATCTGGCGAGCGGGTTGAACACGCTGTTCACCACCGAGTTGCCTGACCAACTGCAGACCCTCTTTGCAGGCATCGACGCCGGGGACATCAGCGTGTCGGTGAACAACTTCACCGAAGGCTTGCTGATCGACCTGCTTCCTGGTGCCGGCTCACTGGTGAACATCTCCGAGATTCCGGGCGAGATCGCGCAGAATCTGACCAACGTGTTGAGCAACGATCTGTCCAATGTCTTGCTGACGGGGTTGCTGTCCCCGACGGCGGCGCTTTTGGGCACCACGCAAGCGCTGGCCGACAGCTCGCAGTCCATCGTCGACGCTCTCGACGCGGGCCAGACCGAGGCGGCGTTCACCGATCTGCTGAACATTCCGGCGGTTCTCACCGGTGCATTCCTCAATGGCTACGACGCCACGGACACGCTGGGGATTTCCTACGCCGGGATACTCTCGACGTTCGAAACCGGCATCAGCCCAGGCCTTCTCGACGAGTTGCTGGTCCAGCTCCCACAGGAGATCGCCCAGACCCTGGCCGGAGACGGGACACCTGCCACGCTGGCAGCTGACTGGAGTGCGCTGCTGGCGGAGTTCGCGCCCAACCTGGCCGCAGACGCGTTGTCGGGTCTGTAGACGGCGAAGGCCGGGCGTGGCGCATACGCGACGCCCGGCCTTCGTTACCAGCCTCAGTCAAGACACCGAGCGTGAACCTGTTGCACTAGCCGCTTGACAACACAGGCGATTTTTTCGCAACAAGTTCACGTTCGACGCAACCATCAGGCGTTGGCGCGGACCTTCTTGGTCGCCTCGACCAGGTTGGCCAGCGACGCGTTCACCTCGTCGGAGTTGCGGGTCTTCAAGCCGCAGTCCGGGTTGACCCAAAGCCGATCAGCCGGAACGGCTTTCAAAGCTTCCCGCAACGACTCGGTGATCTCGTCGGTGCTCGGCACCCGCGGCGAGTGGATGTCGTAGACACCCGGCCCGACGCTGTTGGAGAAGCCGATCGCGTTGAGGTCGTCGAGCACCTCCATGTGCGAGCGGGCCGCCTCGATGGAGGTGACGTCGGCGTCCAGGTCGGCGATCGCCCCGATCACCTCACCGAACTCCGAGTAGCACAGGTGCGTGTGGATCTGCGTCGAGTCCGCCACACCAGAGGTCGCCAACCGGAACGAGCCGACCGCCCAATCCAGGTAGGCCGGCTTCTCAGAATCACGCAGCGGCAACAGCTCTCGCAACGCGGGCTCGTCGACCTGGATCACCGCGATACCGGCGGACTGCAAGTCGACCGTCTCGTCGCGGATCGCCAGCGCCACCTGGTAGGCGGTGTCGGCCAGCGGCTGGTCGTCGCGGACGAACGACCACGCCAGGATCGTCACCGGACCGGTGAGCATGCCCTTGACCGGCTTATCGGTCAGCGACTGCGCATACTTGGCCCACTCCACCGTCATCGGCTGTTGGCGGGTCACGTCGCCGAAGAGCACCGGCGGACGCACGCAGCGGCTGCCGTAGGACTGCACCCAGCCGAGCTTGGTGGCGAAGAAGCCGTCCAGTTGCTCGGCGAAGTACTGCACCATGTCGTTGCGCTCCGGCTCGCCGTGCACCAGCACGTCCAGGCCCAAATCCTCTTGCAGCTTGATCACGTCGGCGATCTCGGAGCGCATCCGGCGGGTGTACTCGGCCTCGTCGATCTCACCGGCGACCAGCGCGGCGCGGGCCTTGCGGATCTCGACGGTCTGCGGGAACGACCCGATCGTGGTCGTCGGTAACGGCGGCAAGTGCAGTCGCTCGATCTGCGCCTCGCGGCGTTCCGCGGCCGGACCTCGCTTCGTACCATCGGATTTCGCGATCGAGTGGAGGCGCTCGCGTACCTTGCTGTTGTTCAGCCGCGGGTCTTTCTCGCGTGATGCGACCGCCGCGTTCGACTCCGCGATCTCGTCGGCCACTGCGTCGCGGCCGTCCTTCAGCGCCTTCGCCAACGTGGCGATCTCGTGCACCTTCTCGGCGCCGAACGCCAGCCAGCTGCGCAGCGCGTCGTCGAGGTCGGTCTCGGGCTCCAGCGAGTACGGCACGTGCAGCGTCGAGCACGACGTAGATACAGCCACGGCACCAACCGAACCGAGCAAGCTGGCCAGCTTGCCCAGCGCCGCCTGCAGGTCGGTGCGCCAGATGTTGCGACCGTCGACGATGCCGGCCACCAGCGTCTTGCCGGCCAGTTCGGGGACCGACGCGATCGCGGTGTCGGCGCCGTAGACGAAGTCGACACCGATCGCCTCGACGGGTGTGCGGGCCAGCGCGGCCAGACCCTTACCGGGGTCGCCGAAGTACGTGGCGACGTGGATCGCCGGCCGGTTGTCCAGAGCTCCCAGCGCGTTGTAGACGTTCTCGGCCAGCGCCGGCGCGTCGTCGGAGATGTCGGTCACCAATGCCGGCTCGTCGATCTGCACCCATTGCGCGCCCTTATCGGCCAGCTGGCCGAGCAGATCGCTGTACAGCGGAATCAGTTCGTCGAGGCGCTCGATCGGTGCGCCCGCGCCGTCGACGGCCTTGCTCAGCAGCAGGAACGTGACCGGCCCGATGATCACCGGGCGGGCCGGAATGCCTTGATCCTGAGCCTCTTTGAGCTCTGCGAGCACCTTGCCCGGATGCAGCGAGAACGTCGTCTTCGGCCCGATCTCGGGCACGATGTAGTGGTAGTTGGTGTCGAACCACTTGGTCATCTCCAGCGGCGCGACGTCGCCGTTGCCGCGGGCGGCCGCGAAGTAGCGGTCGAGGTCGTCGGAAACGGCCTGGACGCGCTCCGGCAGCGCGCCCAGCAGTACGGCGGTGTCGAGCACCTGGTCGTAGTAGGAGAAGGTGTTCACCGGCACCGAGTCGAGGCCGGCGGCGGCCAGTTGGGCCCAGGTGTCGCGGCGGATGGTGGCGGCAACCTTCTCGAGCTCGGAGCGGCTGGTCTTGCCCTTCCAGTAGCTCTCGGTGGCGCGTTTGAGTTCGCGCTTCGGACCTATGCGCGGAGAGCCGGTAATGGTGGCGGTAAACGGTTTTGCGGTCACGATGTTTTTCGTCCTTCAATCGACGGGGTGGTCACCGCCAACGAACGCACAACCGAATCCGGCGCAGTGCCCACAGCCACTGCAACCGTCACGGCCAGACGCCCATTCCACGAGGCGGTGAGCCGCCAGGCGCGGCGCGCCCGGCACAGTCGGCAGGTCTTCGGACTCACAGGCACGCACCTTTCGGGTGCTCCTACTGGCCGTCGCTTCCCGATCGTGAGATCAGTGCTTAAGACGGCGGTCGTTCCTGCATACCGCTGCGGGACAGTCCCGGACTCACACCGGGTTCCCTCTTACGAAGCACATCTAACATGCTTCGCTCGATGCCGGCTCCGTCGCGAGCGACGAAACCGGCAGACCGACTGCGAGGTGGAGATTACCTGATCGATGGCGGTGACCCGGTGCTCGGTTCGCCGGGCTAGCGATCGCCGCTGGTAGTCAGGGCTTCGGCGATGGGTAGGTCACCGTTGTTGAAGTCGATGGTCCGGCGGATCGTCGACGGGTCGCGAGCGCCGCGGCCGCGACCAACGCCACGTCCTCGCGCGAAACCTCTCCCTTTCCTGCCCCGACCTCGATCCGGCCGGTCGCCGAATCCAGGGTCAGACGGCCGGGACCCAGCACGGTCCAGTCCAGGTCGCTGGCGCGTAGATGCGCGTCAGCGGCGGCTTTCGCCTCGGCGTACGGGAAGAACGAGTTGTCCTCGGCTACACCGTGATCGGGCCCCGCGCCGAAGTACGACACCATCACGAATCGCTGCACGCCGGCCTGTCCGGCCGCATCGATCACCCGGATCGCGGCGTCGCGATCGACGGCGTAGGTGCGGGCCGGGTCGCCGCCGCCGGCGCCGGCCGCGAACACCACCGCGTCGTGGCCGGCCAGCAGATCGGCCAGTGCGCCGGTGTCGAGGTGCTCGATATCGGCGACGAGGGGATGGGCGCCGGTGACGTTGATGTCGTCGGCGTGGTCGGGATTGCGAATGACCGACGTCACCTCGTCACCGCGGTCGGTGAGGATGCGGGCCAGATGCAGAGCGACCTTGCCGTGGCCGCCGACGATGACAATGCGCGACATGCCTCTGACGCTACCCACCGGTAGGGCACCCCGGCGGCGACCCAACTAAGCGGTTGGTCAACAATCGACTGAAGTCCTCATGTCAAAGGAGATATAGCCATGGCTGAAGCCGTCATCGTCGAGGCAGTTCGTTCACCGGTCGGCAAGCGCAACGGCGGGCTGTCCGGCGTCCACGCCGCCGACCTGTCCGCGCAGGTGCTCAACGGCCTCGTCCAGAAGGCCGGCATCGACCCGGCACTCGTCGACGACGTGATCTGGGGCTGCGTCATGCAGGCCGGCGAGCAGGCGATGGACATCGGCCGCACCGCTCTGCTGGCCGCGGGTTGGCCCGAGACCGTGCCCGGCGTGACCGTCGACCGGCAGTGCGGGTCCAGCCAGCAGTCGATCCACTTCGCCGCCGCGGGTGTGGTCGCCGGACACTACGACGTGGTCGTCGCCGGCGGCGTCGAGTCGATGTCGCGGACGCCGATGGGTGCCTCGCTCGCCAACGGCGGCAACCCATTCTCGCCAGGCTTCAAGGCCCGCTACGACCGGACGCCCCAACCAGGGCATCGGCGCCGAGATGATCGCCGAGCAGTGGGGATTCGATCGGACCGCGGTCGACCAGTTCTCGCTCGGCTCGCACGAGAAGGCGGCGGCTGCACAGGATTCCGGTGCGTTCGATGACCAGATCGTCGCCGATCAAGGACCAGGACGGTAACCCGCGTGCTCAAGGACGAGGGCATCCGCCGCGGCACGCCGATCGAGAAGATGGCGCAGCTCAAGCCCGCGTTCAAGGAAGACGGCGTGATCCACGCCGGCAACTCCAGCCAGATCTCCGACGGCTCGGCGGCGCTGCTGATCATGACGGCGGAGAAGGCAAAAGAGTTGGGGCTCAAGCCGATTGCCAAGGTGCATACCGCCGTGCTGGCCGGCGCCGACCCGGTGATCATGCTGACCGCGCCGATCCCGGCGACCCAGAAAGCGCTCAAGCGCTCCGGCCTGTCGCTGGACGACATCGGCGTGTTCGAGGTCAACGAGGCGTTCGCGCCGGTGCCGCTGGCCTGGCTGAAGGACATCGGCGCCGACGAGAAGAAGCTCAACCCCAACGGCGGCGCGATCGCGCTCGGCCACCCGCTCGGCGGGTCCGGTGCCCGAATCATGACCACGATGCTCTACCACATGCGGGACAAGGGAATTCGCTACGGCCTGCAGACCATGTGTGAGGGCGGCGGCCAGGCCAACGCCACCATCGTGGAGCTGTTGTGACCGAACGCCGCTGTGCTCACCGAGCGCCGCGACGACGTCGTCGTCATCACCATCAATCGGCCGGAGGCGCGCAACTGCGTCAACGGGGCCGTCAGCATCGGGGTCGGTGATGCGCTGGAGCAGGCGCAGCACGACCCCGATGTGCGCGCGGTGGTGATCACCGGTGCCGGCGACAAGTCCTTCTGTGCGGGAGCAGATCTCAAGGCGATCTCGCGCCGCGAGAACCTGTATCACCCCGATCACGGCGAGTGGGGTTTCGCGGGCTACGTGCACCACTTCATCGACAAGCCGACGATTGCCGCGGTGAACGGCACAGCGCTCGGCGGCGGCACCGAACTGGCCCTGGCCAGCGATCTGGTGGTGGCCGAAGAACGCGCGCAGTTCGGTCTGCCCGAGGTCAAGGTGGGCCTGCTGGCCGGCGCCGGTGGCGTGTTCCGGATCGCGCAGCAACTGCCTCGCAAGGTGGGCATGCAGATGCTGCTGACCGGCGAGCCGATCACCGCCGCCGAAGCTGCGGACTGGGGCCTGATCAACCAGGTTGTTCCCAACGGCACCGTGCTGGAAGCCGCACTGGCACTTGCCAAGCGGATCACCGTCAACGCGCCGCTTTCGGTGCAGGCCAGCAAGCGGATCGCGTGCGGCGCGGACGACGGCGTCATCCCCGACGAAGAACCGAGCTGGGCGCGCACCACGCGCGAGTTCGGCACGCTGTTGCGCACCGAGGATGCCAAGGAAGGACCGCTGGCGTTCGCCGAGAAGCGTCCGCCGGTTTGGAAGGCTCGCTAAGGCGATCCCAAGCGCGGCGAAGCCGGGCGCAGCGGGTCGCCGCGAAAATTACAATGCGACCTACCAGCGGAGCAGTACGAGCTCTGAGCAGAACGCCGGCCCCATGGCGATCATGAGCCCGAATGATCCCGGCGCCGGCGGATCTGCCAGGTTCGCCCGGAGAATGTCTAGCACCGACACCGATGACAGGTTACCGTTGTCGCGCAACGATTTTCGAGTGAGGGAAAGGGCGTCTGGCGGCAGGTCGAGGGTGTGTTCGATGGCCTCGATGACTTTCGGGCCACCGGGGTGGCAAACCCACGTCGAGATGTCGACGGTGGTCAGGCCATGGTCACCGAGAAAGTTCCGGACGTCTTCGCCCACATACTTTTCGGCGACAGTCGCCACCTCGGTCGACAACTTGACCTTGAAGCCATTGCTGCCGATGTCCCAGCCCATCACCTCTTCGGTGTCGGGATAGATCCGGCTGCGGGTGGCCAATACCCTGGGCCCGGCAGGCGGGTGGTTACCGCCCCTGCAGACGACGACAGCCGCTCCGTCGCCAAACAGGCTGGTGGCCACAAGATTTGCGATCGAAGGGTCGTCGCGTTGCAGCGTCAGCGAGCATAGCTCAACAGCGAGCAGCACCCCCACATGATCAGGGAATGCGAGCAGATAGTCGTGCATGCGAGCTACTCCGGCGGCACCGGCAACGCAGCCGAGTCCGAAGAGCGGCACCCGCTTGACGTCGGGCCGCAAACCGATGCGCGTCGCCAATCGAGCTTCGACAGTGGGTACCGCCAAACCGGTCACCGTCGTCGAGAAGATGACATCCACGTCGGCGGGCTGTAGGCCGGCAGAATCCAGCGCCGACAGAATCGCGCATTCGGCGAGGGTCATCGCGACATCGATGTAGATGTCGTTGGCTTCGGTGAAGCCGGTCAGTTCTCCATATCGGGCCAGGGGTATCGCGATGTGACGTTTCTCGACTCCGGCGCTGGCGCCGAAACGATCGAATTGCGGGCCGCCGAATCCACTCAGGCCGGCCAGAGCTTCCTGCTGGCCCACCTGGTAGGGCGGAAACTCGACTGCTACCGCTGCGACGGAAGGGGTCGGCGACATGCTGGCTCTCACCTCTTAGAGGTCCCGGGACAACGCGCGTACGGGCACGTTATTTCCCACGATTGAGTGGCGCGGCTGGTTCAATCCAATCAATTGGATATTAGCTACGACAGGCCGGACGATCGCGGGCCTGTCCGCGAGGTGACTGGATCCGAGGGCAAATGCCCTGGTCAGCGGGCCAATATGTGCACAGCCTGCTCGAACACTCGCGGTAGCACCGTGCACGCGGGCACGATTGCGCGTCGCGCCACTCTCGGCGTGGTGGTCAGCACCAGTCCTCGGGTGAGCAGGCGGTAATCGCGGGTGGCTCGATGCCAGGCCGATTCGTATGACTCGGGTGTGTCGTCGGTGATAGCCCGCACCGCTGCGGCGGCCTGCTTGAGGGCCAGGCTGACGCCCTCACCGGTGAGCGCGTCCTCGTAACCGGCCGCATCGCCCACCAACAGCACCCGTCCCGCGACACGGCGGGACACCACCTGTCGCATGGGTCCGCAGCCGCGTGCTCGCCCGCGGTCGGCCCCTTGCAGATGGCGGGCCAGCTCGGGGAACCAGGAAAGGTCCGGTCGCTCTTGCGACAGGATCGCCACGCCGACAAGGTCGGGCTCGACGGGCGTCACATAGGCCTCGCCCCGTCGTGACCAATGCACTTCGACGAACTCCGACCACGCCGGAACCCGGTAGTGCCAGCGAACCCCGTACCGTCGAGGGCGCCCGGCCACGGCTTTGATACCGACGGCGCGGCGGACTGTCGAATGCAGTCCGTCGGCGGCGATCAGCCACTTCGCGCGGACCCCGGCTGCCGTGACGCCGTAGGCGTCCTGGTCGACACTGCGTGATGCGCGTCGAGATCCATTCGGTGTCTTGTTCTTTGGCGCACGAAGCCAGCTCGGCGTGCAACGTCGTACGTCGTACACCGCGCCCGGGGCCGATACGGAAGCGCGCTTCCACCCGGCGCCGCTGATCGAGGTAGGCGATGCCCTGCAACGGCATCCCGGCGGGGTCGACGCCCAGCGACTCTAGTTCGGCCAAGCCGCCGGGCATCAAGCCTTCGCCGCACGCCTTGTCGATGGGACCGTCACGCGGTTCGGCCACGATCACCGAAAGCCCTTGTTGGCGAGCATGTATCGCCGAAGCGAGACCTGCAGGGCCGCCGCCTGCGATCAGCACGTCGGCGTCATAGGTCATCGGCGCCGCTCCTCCTCATCGCTTCGTTCTGCATCGTCGCCGGCGGGCGTCATCGGCGCCGCTCCTCCTCACCGATAGCCCAGCGCGGTGTTCTCGACTCTTATCCGCACCGTCAACAGCAGCCAGTTCGCCAGGGTGAAACCGATCGCCGTCAACCACGCCGTGTGCACCAGCGGCAACGCCAGCCCCTCGGCCACCACCGCAACATAGTTCGGGTGATGCAGGAACCGGTACGGGCCGCGTCGCACCAAGGGCGCGTCCGGTACCACGATGACCAGGGTGTTCCAGCGTCGGCCCAGCGTCGCTATGCACCACCAGCGCAGCACCTGGCTGGCCACCGCCACGGCGAGCATCGGCCAACCCAGCCAGCCGATGAACGGCGGTGCAGGCCCCACACTTCGAGGACACAGCCCAGCAGCAGCGCCATGTGGAGCGTGACCATCACCGGATAGTGCTCGTGACCGAATTCCTTGCCGCCTTGGCTGAAGGCCCATCGCGCGTTGCGTCTGGCCACGACCAGCTCTATCAGCCGCTCGATACCGACGGCCAGGATCAGTAGGTAGTACATGGCTACCAGCTAAGCAATACGAACTCGGCGGAAAAGCCGGGGCCCATGGCGATCATCAAACCGAGGGAGCCCGGCGGTGGAGGATCGGTCATGGTGTCCTGCAATATATCCAGCACGGAAACTGACGACAGATTTCCGTTGTTGCGCAAAGACTTCCGAGTGACTTCGAACACATCCGCGGGTACGTCGAGCGCACTGCTGACCGCGTCGATGACCCTCGGGCCGGCCGCGTGAAGGACCCATGTCGAGATATCCGCTGTGGTCAACCCGTGTTCGGCGAGGAAATCGCGGACGTCCTGGCCGAGGTATTTCTCGACCACTGAGGAGATTTCGACGGACAGGACGATCTGGAATCCTTCGGTGCCGATGTTCCAGCCCAGCACGTCCTCGGTATCCGGGTACGTCTGGCTGCGGGTCGCGACCAATTTTGGTCCGACTGCCGGCCGGTCGGCTCCGCTCGCGATAACGGCGGCGGCGCCGTCACCGAACAGGCTGGAGGCCACCAGGTTTGCGAGCGAATGGTCGTCACGCTGAATGGTCAACGAGCACAACTCGACCGCGAGCAGTGCAGCGACATGACCGGGGAAGGCGCGGAGGTAATCGTGCACACGTGCCATCCCAGCAGCGCCGGCGACACAACCCAGGCCGAACAGCGGCACGCGCTTGACATCAGTTCGAAGGCCCAGCCGCGTCGCTAGCCGCGCCTCCAGCGAGGGCACGGCGAGCCCGGTGACCGTCGTCGAGAACACGACGTCGACCTCGGACGGCTCGATTTCTGCCTGCGCGAACGCCGATTTCAACGCCCGCTCGCCCAGCTCGAGTGCGATGTCGAGGTAGGCGTCGTTCGCTTCGGTGAAGCCGCTGAGCTCCCGGTATCGCGACAAAGGCAGCGCGAGGTGGCGGGTCTCGACACCGCTCTTCGCTGCGAACCGTTGAAATTCAGGACCGGCGAAGTCGGCCAGAGCCGCGACTACTTCGTCCTGGCTGTGCCGGTTCGGAGGGAACTCAACGGCGACCGACCGCACCGACGGGGTCCCCCTCGTCAAGTCGCTCAGTTCGATGTCAGGTCTCACGGAATGCGCCCCAGGCGTTTGCTTTCCCACAATGAGGTCACGGTGTCCGTCCGCGTTCGGTTCAAAGGCCTAGCGCTGATTAATAATTCGACGCCCGCCTAATTGCGTATGTTTCGAGGCGGTTTCCTGGGTTTGAAGCTCGCGCAGATTGTCTACGTTGTGGGTTGTGCGCATCCTTGTGACCGGCGCGACCGGTTATGTCGGCTCGCGGCTCGTCGCCGCGCTTCTCGAGACCGGCCACGACGTGTTGGCTGCCACCCGCGCCCCTGAGCGGCTGCGTGGCTTCGGCTGGTTCGACGACATCACGCCGGTGGAGCTGGATGCCTCCGACGCCGACGTCCGCTCGGGCGGCGCTGGCCGGCGCCGGCGCCGGTCGACGTCATCTACTACCTGGTGCACGCGATCGGTCAGCCCGGATTTCGCGACGCCGACCGTGCCGCGGCGGAAAACGTCGCCGACGCCGCCAAGAGCGCGGGCGTGCGTCGCATCGTTTACCTCGGCGGCTTCGTCCCGTCCGACGAGGGCATGTCCGAACACCTGACCAGTCGGGCCGAGGTGGCCGAGGCGCTGAGTGTCGACGGCGGCCCGGAAGTGGTGTGGCTGGGCGCCGCGGTGATCTTCGGCGCGGGCTCGACGTCGTTCGAGATGTTGCGGTACGTCGCGGACCGATTCCCGGTGATCCCGATACCCGGCTGGATGGGCAACCCGATCGACCCGATCTCCATCCGCGATGTGCTGCACTTCCTGGTCGCCGCCGCGGATCCCGAGCAGGTTCCGGCGGGCGCCTACGACATCGCCGGGCCGGACACCACGTCGTACCGCGAGCTGCTGAAAACGTATGCGCGAATCGCCGGCAAATGGCACACCGGGTTGCCGGTCTGGGGGATCGACACCACGCTGGCGTCGTGGGTGACCGCGGTGGCGCTGCCGGTGCCCGACGGGCTGGCCGCCGACTTGGTCGAGTCGCTGGACTATCCGATGCAAGCCAGCGGCGCCGGACTGCGTGATCTCGTTCCCGATCCGGATGGCGGCCTGCTGTCGATCGAGGACGCGATCAGCCGCGCGCTGTCGAATCGCCGGCCGCGCCCGGTCAACGCGCTCGCCGACCCACACCACTTGGCCGACAGCGATCCGGCGTGGGCCGGCGGCGATGCGCTGCGGCTGCGGCGGCTTGCAGGCATAGTGACACCATCGATTGCGCGACCCGGTCTCGGCTTGGTGGATGTTGTCCCGGGTCCGATCGCAGGTGCGATCCGAACCGGGCTCGACATCTTGATCACTCTCACACCGAAAGTGCGCTTGAATGACATCCGCTAGCGACGATCAAGGGAGCAATGCGATCTCGAGAAGTCAGGAGAAGCGGCGCAATGACTGACGTGAGTTCCCAGCCCAGCGCTCTGGAAGAGATCCGCCGCGGAATCGTCAATGTCGCTGTGCCGCACAATGAACCGCCCGGTGTCGTGCGCCGCAGGCGAATCGTGGTCGCGGTCATCCTGGTGCTCGGCGCCGCGGCGCTCAGTCTGGCGCTGCACAAACATCCCGGCGAAGCGGCGTTTTACTGGTGGTCGCTGGCGTTGTCGGGGGTCTGGGCGCTGGGGGCGTTCGTCTCCGGACCGTTGCATCTCGGCGGCGCCCGCTGGCGCGGCCGTAATCAACGTCCGGTGGTCAGCGGAAGCTCGATCGGGCTGCTGCTGGGGGGCATTTTCCTACTTGGCGGGTTGATCGTCCGGGAGATCCCGGCGGTCGCCGAGCTCATCACCCGTTTGCTGCGCTACACCGACCAGGGATCGTGGCGGCTCACTCTGGCCATCGCGCTGCTAGCCGCCATCGGCGAGGAGTTGTTCTACCGCGGCGCGTTGTACACGGCGCTCGGCCGGCACCACCCGCTGCTGATCTCAACGGTCATCTACGCCCTCGCAACGCTGGCCAGCAGCCGGAACCCGATGCTCGCCTTCGCCGCCCTCGTTCTCGGGACGGTCTGCGGCCTCGAGCGCCGGGCCACCGGCGGGGTGCTGGCGCCGATCCTGACCCACTTCGTCTGGACGTTGGTCGTGCTACTGGGCTTGCCGCCGCTGTTCGGTCTCTGACGCTCAGCTGTCTGGCTCAGTTATCCGTGAAGGCGGGCGTCCGGCGCTGCTGGAAAGCCCTTGCGCCCTCGCGGAAGTCGTGCGAGTGCAGCAAGATCGACTGACCCTCCAGTTCGCGCTGCAAAGCCGGCTCCAATTCGGTGAGCGTGGCCGCGTTGATCGCGTGCTTGGTCTTGGCGAACGCCACCGCCGGCCCGGACAGTAGGCCAGATATCACCGTGTCCACCTCGGCCTCGAAGTCATCGGCCGGGTAGACCGCGCTGATCAACCCGGCAGCCAGGGCGTCTGCGGCGGGCAGTCGCTCGGCCAGCAACGCCATCCGCATCGCGCCGATCCGGCCGATCGCCGCTGCGATCAGCGCCGAGGCGCCGCCATCGGGCATCAGGCCGATCTTGGTGAACGCGAGCATGAAAAACGCTTTGTCCGAAGCCAATACGAGGTCGCAAGCCAAGGCGATGGAGACGCCGACGCCGGCCGCCGCGCCCTGAACCACCGCGACGACCGGGCGGGGCAGCGCCGTGATCGCCCGCACCACCCGGTTGGCCGCCAGGATCAGCTCGTCGCCGGGACCGGCACCGGCCACGTCGTCGGCGCTCATGCCGGCTCCGGAGCAGAAGCCGCGCCCGGCGCCGCCCAGGCGCACGACCTTGACCCGCGGATCGTTGGCCGCCTGCTCCATCGCGTCGGCGAGTCCTTCGAACACCGGCAGCGTCAACGAGTTCAGGCTATCGGGACGGTCGATCGTCACCGACAGCACGCCGTCGGCAGAGGCTGACGGCCAGTCCGTCGACGGGTGCCAGGGCGTCGATTCCGGAATCGATGAGCGGTCATGGTCTCGACTGTAAGCCACCGGCGTGCAGCCTCGTCCAGGTCGACTGTCAAGATGCTTGAGTGGTGCGACCCGCTGCGCCCGGCTTCACCGCGCTTGCGATCGCCACGTGCTGCATCGACAGAGAGGTCGTAGATCATGGCGGGTCCGCTGACAGGGTTGCGAGTCGTCGAACTCGCGGGAATCGGGCCCGGCCCGCATGCCGCGATGATTCTCGGCGACCTCGGCGCCGACGTGGTGCGAGTCGATCGGCCCGGCGCCAGCGGCGCCGACCCCGATGCTGCGCAACCGCCGGTTCGTCATCGCCGACCTGAAATCCGACGAAGGCCGCGAGCTGGTGCTCAAGCTCGTCGCCAAGGCCGACGTGCTGATCGAGGGTTTCCGGCCGGGTGTCACCGAACGGCTGGGGCTCGGCCCGGATGACTGCGCGAAGGTCAACGACCGGCTCGTCTACGCGCGGATGACCGGCTGGGGGCAGACCGGGCCGCGCAGTCAGCAGGCCGGCCACGACATCAACTACATCTCGCTCAACGGTCTGCTGCACGCCATCGGACGGGTGGGCGAGCGGCCGGTGCCGCCGCTGAACCTGGTCGGTGACTTCGGCGGCGGGTCGATGTTCCTGCTGCTCGGGATCCTGTCGGCGCTGTGGGAGCGGCAGACCTCCGGCAAGGGCCAGGTCGTCGACGCGGCGATGGTCGACGGGTCCTCGGTGCTGGCGCAGATGATGTGGGGGATGCGCGACATGGGCGTGTGGACCGACGAGCGCGGCACCAACATGCTCGACGGCGGTGCGCCCTACTACGACACCTACGAGTGCGCCGACGGCCGCTACGTCTCGGTGGGCGCTATCGAGCCGCAGTTCTACGCGGCGATGCTGGACGGGCTTGGCCTGGACCCCGCCGACCTGCCGGCGCAGAACGACCGCTCCCGCTGGCCCGAGTTACGGGCCCGGTTCACCGAGGTGTTCGCCAGCAAGGACCGCGACCACTGGGCCAAGGTGTTCGCCGACTCCGACGCGTGCGTCACCCCGGTGCTGGCGTTCGGCGAGGTCGAGACCGAGCCGCACATCACCGAGCGGAACACCTTCTACCAGGCCGGCAATGGTTTGCAGCCACTGCCGGCGCCGCGCTTCTCCCGCAGCACCCCCCACGAGCCTCGTCCGCCGCGCCCACCGGGAGCCGACACCGAATCCGTCCTGGCTGACTGGGTATAGTCCCGGCCGACCGGTAGGTCGGCTCGCCCTAGGGGAGCGGCCCGACCGAACCCCGCTGAAAGTCTGACCCGTCTGAAAGGACTCTTGCGTGCAGATCACCGATGCCGTAGCGCTCGTCACCGGCGGGGCCTCCGGCCTGGGCCTGGCCACCACTCGACGGCTGCTTGACGCCGGCGCGCAGGTCGTCGTGCTCGACCTCAAGGGCGAAGAGGTGGTCCGCGAACTCGGCGACCGGGCGCGGTTCGCGCCGGCCGACGTCACGGATGAGACTGCGGTGACCGCTGCACTGGACATCGCCGAATCACTCGGGCCGTTGCGCATCGTGATCAACTGTGCCGGTACCGGCAACGCCATCAAGACGCTCGGCAAGGACGGCGCGTTCCCGTTGGACGCGTTCCGCAAGGTCGTGGAGATCAACCTGATCGGCACGTTCAACGTGCTGCGGCTGGGCGCCGAGCGAATCGCGCAGCACGATCTGGTGGGCGAGGAGCGCGGCGTCATCGTCAACACCGCGTCGGTCGCGGCCTTCGACGGCCAGATCGGTCAGGCCGCGTACTCGGCGTCCAAGGGCGGCGTCGTCGGCATGACGCTGCCGATCGCGCGCGACCTCGCCAGCAAAGCCATCCGCGTCGTGACGATCGCCCCCGGCCTGTTCGACACCCCGCTGCTGGCCGGTCTGCCCGAGCCGGCCCGCGAGTCGCTGGGCAAGCAGGTCCCGCACCCCAGCCGGCTGGGCAACCCCGACGAGTACGGCGCACTGGCGGTGCACATCGTCGAGAACCCGATGCTCAACGGCGAAGTGATCCGGTTGGACGGCGCGATCCGGATGGCCCCGCGGTAACCCGCGTCCGCGCCGTTGGCTCGCAAAAAAGCCCCCGCCTCGGCGGGGGCTTCTTGCTCAATAGGGAAACACCGAAGGTGTACCTGAGGCTCACGATCGCCTCGACACGGCCACGCTCCGAGTTGGAGAGCGTGCGTCGCGCGGACTAGCTCGCGTTGGACAGCGGGTGCCAGTCGTCGAGTTGCTCCGAGCACTCACCCTCGACCAGGACGTCGCCGTGGTAGAGAGCCTCGAAATCAACTTTGATTACGTCGGCACTGGAGTCATCGATCCACATGTAGTTGAGCGTATGGGCAACATTTAAGGAATCTTTGAGTCACGATTCGGAAAATCGTGGCAATTGTTACTCCCCGGTAGGGCTCTCGGTCTGGACGTGGCGTCCGGACATACCGGATGTACCGTCCGGATGCTTGGAACTGAACTATTGGGCAGGCGTGCAACCACATATGCTCCGCAAATGTCCTGGTTATCGGGCGACCCGTTGAACCATCGCGGGCATCTGTCTCGTTTCCTCTGATGAGGCGTTGATGACACGCCCGGACATTGCGTTGATAACTTATCGCTGATAAGTTATCAACGATATTTACCGAAACAAGTGTGTGTGTGTGTGTGGTGGCGGCGGCGGCGGGGAGCGCGCTCTGTGTGTGGGCGCGTGCGCGCCTGTCTGGTCACGCATCTATCATATATATATATATATATATAGCTGCACACACTGTGGGTGGCGCCTGCCACCAGCTGTAGGTGGCGCTCTAGCATCTGCAGCTGTCTGTGAGAAGATGCTGGCTGACGTCACAGTGTGTGTGTGACACTGAGTGGACGACGACGGACTCACTTCCTCTCGACGATCTATGAGGCCTCCTCCTGCTGCTGTGGTGGCGGCGGCGGTCCAGCGGAGGACGCACCTCTGCTCCTGACTGACCTCTTCTTGAGCCTGTTGCTGACGACGTGGTGGCGGCGGCGGCGGCGCGCTCCTGACCTGACTGGCTCCTGACTGGCGACCCTCAGCTCTCGACCTCGGCGGCGGGAGCGGCCTGCCTTGTAACCTGACGTCGTCGCTGACGAGGCGGCTCCTCTCGCTGACGACGTCACATGGCGGCGGGCGCGGCTCACGCGCGCGCTCCGCGGGCGCCTCGGCGGCGCTCGGCTGTCGGGCGGCGGCGGGAGCGGCGGCGCTCGGCGGAGGCGAGGCGAGCGCGCTCGGTGGAGGCCTGTGATCTCCTGACCTCGGTGGCGGCGGAGGCGGCGGGGCTGATCAGCAGCCTGAGGCTCTGGCGGCCTGTGGGTGGCGCTGGGCGGCGGAGGAGGAGGCCTGTGGCCTGGGAGCGCGGTGGCCGAGGCTGTGGCGGTGGCGGGGTCTCGCTGACCAAGGTGGTGAGCTCTGGCTGGAAGCACTCTGGCGACCAGCTGGTCTGCTGACCAGGCTCTGGTGGAGGAGGCAGGTGGAGGAGACGATGAGTGTGTGCTCCACTGTAGTCGGGTGACTGTGTGGTGGCGGAGGAGTGTGGCGGGTGGAGACGCGCTTGTGGTGGACGACCCTCTGGCTGGTGGAGGAGGCGGAGTGAGTGGTGGCGGCGACGACGACGACGTGGTGGAGGCGGCGGCCTGACGGGTGGCGGCGGAGTGTGGTGGCGCGCGCTCCTGGAGCTCGGCGGCGGGCGGCTGACGGCGGCGGTCTCCTGGAGCTGGTCTCTGGCGGGCGCGGTGGCGCGCCCTGACACTCGGCGGAGCGCGGCGGCGGGGGCTCTGCTGTCGGCTGGCGGAGGCGGCGGCTGTGCTCTGGCGGCGAGCTCGGCTGATGGCGGCGGCGGCGGCGGCGGTGCGCGGTGCTCCGCGGTGGAGCGGCGACGACCTGTAGTCGAGGCGGCGGGAGACGGATCCTAGGCGGGGAGCGCGCCTGTGTGTGTGTGAGTGAGTGTAGCTGACTGAGGTGGAGGCGGTGTGGCTGTCGGGTGACGTGTGTGAGTGTGTGACGTCACGGTGGCCGAGTGTGTGTGTGTGTGTGTGTAGGTGAGTGTGTGAGTGAGTGTGTGTGTGTGTGTGTGTGTCTGCTATATATCTCTCTCTCTCTCTCTCTCTCTACTGGGGTGACTCAACTCTATATATATATATATATATATATATATATATATATATATATATATATATATATATATATATATATATATATATATATATATATATATATATATATATATATATATATATATATATATATATATATATATATATATATAGCTAACTCCGGGGGGTCCATGCTGCAGCGGATCGCCCGCCTTGCCATCGCAGGGCCACGGCGCATACTCGCAGCTGCGGTCTTGGTCTTGGTGGCGGCGGCGGTGTTCGGGCTTCCGGTCGCCAAGAGCCTGTCCGCCGGCGGCTTTCAGGACCCTGCCTCGGAGTCGGCGCAGGCGATCAAGCTGCTGACCGACAAGTTCGGGCAGAGCGATCAGCAGCTGGTCATCCTGGTGACCGCACCGGCCGGCGCGCAAAGCGAGCAAGCTCGCCGCGTCGCCACCGACATCGTCACGCAAGTCCAAGAGTCGGACGGGGTCTACAACGTCGCCTCGGCATGGACTGGACCCGCGGCGACAGGTCCGTCGCATCTGGCCGCCGATCTGGTGAGCAAGGACGGCAAGTCCGGGCTGATCGTGGCAAACCTCAAGGGCGGCGAGAACAACGCGCAGAACTACGCCAAGAACATCGTGGACCGCGTCGTCCACGACCGAGGCGGCGTCACGGTCCGCGCCGGCGGTGTGGCCATGGCCTACGACCAGATCAACCGCCAGAACGAACGTGACCTGTTGCTGATGGAGTCGCTGGCGATTCCGCTCAGCTTCCTGGTGCTGGTCTGGGTCTTCGGTGGGCTGCTGACCGCGGCGTTGCCCGTCATCCTGGGTGGGTTCGCGATCGTGGGATCGATGTCGGTGCTGCGGCTGATCAGCTTCACCACCGACGTCTCGACCTACGCGCTGAACCTCAGCAGCGCGCTGGGCCTGGCTCTGGCCATCGACTACACGCTGCTGATCATCAGCCGGTATCGCGACGAGTTGGCCGACGGCAGCGCCCCGCGACGAGGCGCTGATCCGCACCATGGCCACCGCGGGCCGCACGGTGCTGTTCTCGGCGACCACCGTCGCGCTGTCGATGGCTGTTCTGGTGCTGTTCCCGATGTACTTCCTGAAGTCGTTCGCCTATGCCGGGGTGGCCACCGTGGCATTCGTCGCGGTCGGCCGCGATCGTGGTGACGCCGGCGGCGATCGTGCTGCTCGGTCCGCGGCTGGATGCGCTGGACGTGCGCAAGCTCGGGCGTCGGATATTCGGCCGGCCCGACCCGGTGCGCAAGCCGGTGGAGCAATTGTTCTGGTACCGGTCGACCAAGTTCGTCATGCGACGAGCGGTGCCCATCGGGCTGGCGGTCATCGCGATGCTGCTGGTGTTGGGAATTCCGTTCCTCGGGGTGAAGTGGGGGATGCCCGATGACCGGGTGCTGCCGACGTCCGCGTCGGCACATGCAGTTGGTGACCAACTGCGCCACGATTTCGCCGACGACTCGGCGACCGCGGTGTCTGTTGTCGTCCCGGACGTTCGAGGGGTGCGTCCGGGCGACCTCAGCCGCTATGCGGCCGACTTGTCACGAGTGGCCGACGTATCGGCCGTGTCGGCGCCAACCGGGACGTTCGTCGGTGGCAGGCAGGTCGGGCCACCGTCGGCGCCCACCGGGATGGCGCAGGGCAGCGCGTTCTTGACGGTCGCCAGCACGGCGCCGCTGTTTTCGAACGCGTCCGACACTCAGCTCGACCGGCTGCACGCGGTACCAGGTCCGGCCGGTCAATCGGTCCAGCTGGCCGGGATGGCGCAGATCAACCGCGACAGCGTGCGACGCGATCACCGCCCGCCTGCCGCTGGTGCTGGGTCTGATCGGCATCATCGCGTTCGTCCTGCTGTTCTTGCTCACCGGCAGTGTGCTGCTGCCGGTGAAGGCCTTGGTGTGCAACGTTTTATCGCTGACCGCAGCGTTTGGTGCGCTGGTATGGATCTTCCAGGACGGCCACCTCGGCGCGATGGGCACCACACAGAGCGGCACGCTGGTGGCCAACATCCCGGTGCTGTTGTTCTGTGTCGCGTTCGGCCTGTCGATGGACTACGAAGTCTTCCTGGTCTCCAGGATCCGTGAGTACTGGTTGACGGCCGTCGCGTCTCATCCGGTGCCACCGGACAACCGCACCAAGCGCGCCGACAACGACGAGAGTGTGGCGCTCGGGCTGGCCCGCACCGGCCGCGTCGTCACCGCCGCCGCGCTGGTGATGTCGATCTCGTTCGCGGCGTTGATCGCTGCGCAGGTGTCCTTCATGCGGATGTTCGGTACCGGTCTGACCCTGGCGGTGCTGGCCGACGCGACGCTGGTGCGGATGGTTCTGGTGCCGGCGTTCATGCACGTTCTGGGTCATTGGAGTTGGTGGGCGCCCAAACCGCTGGTGTGGCTGCACGAACGGTTCGGGATCAGCGAGTCGGACTCCGCGATGGTGGCAGTGCCGGCCGATCCGGCCGGCGGACGGCACCGTCGATCCGACCAGGATCCGGCCATAGCGGCCGCCCGTTCTGTCGCGACGGTCGGCGATGGTCGCTGACCCGTCCACCGAGAGCCTTCGCAGGCGACGTGCCCCGCGCGGATCCGGTGACTTGCTCCGCGACGAAATCCTTGATGCGGCAACCGAACTCCTTCTCGACATCGGGCACGCCAAAGACGTTTCGATCCGCTCGGTGGCCGAACGCGTCGGCGTGACCCCGCCGTCGATCTACCTGCACTTCCAAGACAAGGACGCGCTGCTGGACGCGGTGTGCGCCCGCTACTTCGAGAAGCTCGACGATGAGATGCAGCGGGTATCCGCCGCGCAGTCGGACCGGGTCGAGGTGCTGCGCGCGCAGGGGCAGGCCTACGTGCGGTTCGCCCTCGCGAACCCCGAGCTCTACCGGATCGCGACGATGGGCGAGTGGAAGTCCGACAGCAATGTCGATGCCGCGCTTGCCAGTTCGGCATTCGAGCACATGTGTGCCACCGTCGAGGCTCTGATGGGCGACGGCGTGCTCCCGCCCGGCGACGCGACCGGGATCGCTCTGGAGCTGTGGAGCGCCGCGCACGGCGTGGCGGCACTGCTGATCGCCAAGCCACATCTGCCGTTCGGCGATGCCGAAGCGTTCACCGACCGGGTGCTGCGAGCCATCTTCTCCGGACATATGGTGACTGGGCTGATCGGCGCCGATGCCACACCGCAACAGGTAGTGGAAAGGTTGACGGCGCTCGGGTCGTCGATGCGACGATCGACCTAGCAATCGCTCGAGAGGCTGGTAGGAATGACGTCACCGTCGACGGACACCGTCCACCATCCGTTCTTCGCCCGGATCTGGCCCGCGATCGCCGCACACGAGACCGAGCAGATCCGCGAATGCCGCCGGGAGAACCTGGCCGGGTTGTCCGGCCGGGTCCTCGAGGTGGGCGCCGGCACCGGGACCAACTTCGCGTTCTATCCGGACGCCGTCGAGCAGGTCGTCGCTATCGAGCCCGAGCGGCGATTGGTCGGACTGGCTCGCGAGGCGGCCGCGACCGCTCCCGTTCCGGTCGAGGTCACCAACCGGACCGTGGAGAGCTTCTCGGCCGACGAGCCATTCGACGCGGTGGTGTGCTCGCTGGTGTTGTGTTCGGTTGGCGAGCCTGATTCGGTTCTGCGGCAAGTGCTTTCGCTACTGAAACCGGGCGGCGAGCTGCGCTACATGGAGCATATGGCCAGCACCGGAATTCGGGGCCGACTTCAGCAATTCGTCGACGTGACGACGTTGTGGCCGAGGCTGGCGGGAAACTGCCACGCACATCGCCACACCGAGCAGTCGATCCGGGCCGCGGGCTTCGAGATCGATCGCACCCGCACCGAGCAGACACTGCCGGCATGGGTGCCGCTGCCAGTGGCGGAGTACGTCATCGGCCGGGCGCGCCGCCCGGCCTAATCCAGCAGGGCGGGCAATCGTTGCAGCAGTGTCGGCAGGGCCGTGCTGGCTGATTCACGCACCGTGATCGTGGCGCTGTCGGACAGCGGCGTGGGCTCGGGATTGACCTCGACCACGACGATCCCGCGAGCCAGCGCTGACTCGGGCAGACTCGCCGCCGGGTAGACGATGCTCGATGTCCCCACCACGACCAGCACGTCGGCGTTGGTCGTCGCTTCCACGGCGTGCTGCCACGGCTCCTGGGGCAACGCCTCGCCGAACCACACGATGTCGGGCCGGATCAGGCCGCCACAGTCGCACGACGGCGGCTCGACTTCCAGTGCGGGCTCGGTCATCACGGGAAGCTCGCCGGTGTACGGTAAACCGCATGTCGCGCAACGGAACTCGAACAGGCTACCGTGCAGGTGATGTACTGGCGAGCTGCCTGCGCGCTCGTGCAGGTTGTCGACGTTCTGGGTGACGACGCTGACCTCCGCATGGTCCTGCCAGGCGGCGACGGCGCGATGACCGTCGTTGGGTTCGACGGTGCCGCACAGGTAATGCCGCCACAGGTACCAGCCCCAGACCCGTTCGGGATTGCGCTCCCAGCCTTGAACACTGGACAACTCGTAAGGGTCGAATTTGGCCCAAAGCCCGTTTTTGTCGTCGCGGAACGTCGGCACGCCGCTCTCAGCAGAGATGCCTGCGCCGGACAGCACCGTGATACGCACTCCACCAAGATAGCTGGACTGCGGGATACTGAGCGGGTGGAGTCAGGGGAGTGGCTACGAGTTGACGGGCAGGCGGATCGACCGCTGTTCGACCAGCTCCGCACTCAGATCATCGAAGCGATCCGGGCCGGCACGCTGCCGCCCGGTGCACGATTGCCGACGGTGCGCGAATTGGCCGGCGAATTGGGCCTGGCCGTCAACACCGTGGCCCGGGCGTACCGCGAACTGGAGGCTGCCGGCATCGTCGAAACCCGCGGCCGCTTCGGCACATTCGTCGCCCGCGCAGACCCCGCGGATACCGCGATGGCCGCCGCGGCCGGCGTCTATCTCGACGTCGCGCGCGGACTGGGTCTCGGTAAAGCCGAGGCACTGCGCTATCTGGAGTCCTACGCCGACGATTAGGCCGCCAGGACCTTGACCAGCGTGCGCAGATTGCGGGTGGTGGTCGAGGACTTGTATTTCTTCTTGCCCATCGTCTTGCCGATGGTGCTGTCCAGCGTGTGGTTTTTGGCCACCTGCCAATAGATCACGCTCGCGGACTTGGGGCCGCGCTCGATCTTCTCGTCGACGCTCCCATCGGGCGTCAAGCCCGCCAATTCTTCGAGCACGTCGGCATCGCTGACAAACGTGACGTAGGACTGGTATCCGTCCGCTTCGCGCGCGAATGGATACCCGTCGACGATCGACTGGAGCTTCTTGATCGGATAAACCAGCACCCAGGCGTCGTACCCGAATTGCTGACGCAGGGCCTTTTCGGCGATCGCACGAACCGCGTCGGCGCCCTTCGGCGAATCCAGCGCCACGTTGCCGGTGGCCAGGATCGTGCGGACCTCGGTGAGACCTGCGTCGGTCAACGCGGTTGCCACGTCGGCCATTTTGAGGTTGACGCCGCCGACGTTGACGCCGCGCAGAAATGCTGCGAATTGGGTCATGGGGGCGATCGTAGCCACCCTGTGGAATTGGGCCGTACGCTCATCCCATGGGGCGCCACGTTTTCGACGACAAGCTGCTGGCCGTGATCGCGGACAATTCTCTTGGCGTGCTGGCCACGCTCAAGCGGGACGGACGGCCGCAGTTGTCCAACGTCTCGTACCACTTCGATGCCCGCACCGCCACCATCCAGGTGTCGGTCACCGAGCCTCGGGCCAAGACCCGCAACCTGCGTCGCGACCCGCGGGCGTCGCTGCATGTCGGCTCTGATGACGGCTGGTCGTACGCCGTAGCCGAGGGCACCGCGACCCTTACCCCGCCGGCCGCCGCGCCGGGCGACGACACCGTCGAGGCGCTGATTGCGTTGTACCGCAACATCGCCGGTGAGCATCCTGACTGGGACGACTACCGGCAGGCAATGGTCACCGACCGCCGCGTCGTGCTGACGTTGCCGATCGCCCACGTCTACGGGATGCCGCCGGGCCTGCGCTGAATCCCGCTACGACGGCGACGGCGCGCTAGGCTTCCGGCATGGCCGAATCGGCGTCGGAGGACGACACTAAACGTAAATTCCGGGAAGCCCTCGAGCGCAAGAACTCGAAGTCATCGGGCGGGTCGGACCACAAGGATGGCGGCGCCAAGCAGCCCGGCGCCCATGGCTCGGCGAGCAACCGCCGGGAGTTCCGCCGCAAGAGCGGCTAATCAGCCGGCTTGTCTTTGTGATCTAGCCGGGCTCGTCTGCGGTAGCCATCCCGAAAAATGCTGCGGGAACGATGAATTCGATCGCTGTCAGCACTTCCTGGAACCAGTGCGGCCGCCCGTTGATGACCAGCGAGATCACCCGTCCGATGGCGCTGACCAACATCAACCCGGCCAGCAGGCGCACTTCGGTGGCGCGGATGGGCGACCTGCGAGCCACCCGCAACCAGGCCAACCCGTAGCCGGCGAAGTACGCCGAGTAGAACCGTTCGCGCGAATCGACTGTCGCGTTGGCGTCCGTCGCACCGGGGACCGATGCGACGCCGAGCGCGAAGTGGTAGATCCCGATCACGATGCAGGACAGTCCGGTGAACCCGGCAAGACCCTTCAAATGGTGGCCTGTGAACTGCCGGCCAGTCGTGTCGACCATGGCGCAACCGTAGCCCTCTAGTGCGCGGCGTCAGCCCTTTCTCGCGGCCTCGCTGACATTCGCGGTCAAGCCGAATTTCTCGACCAGTGTCAGCCAGTCGGCGGCGGACAGTACGTAGCTGGGCGGGTCGCCGACGACCCGCACCGTCCCGGACCAAGAGAAATGCCGCCCCGGCACTCTGATGTGCGGGCATCCGAAGGTGAGCATGGTAGCCCGGGCACGGACAGTGTCACGCACGGCGTTCTCGAAACTGTCCGGTTTCGCCGTCGCGTGTCTCGTACGAGATGCGGCGTCGCGGTGACTCGGAACGCGCCGCAGCGTGCAGGCATCAATTCTAGCGAGGCAGCGAGACTGCACGCATTAGCCGAAGAGCTTAGCTAGCGAGAGTGCAAGCATCAGACAGTGGCAGAGCTACGCAACCGAGTGCACATAGCGGATCAACGGATGTGTTATTCAGACGGCGTCACAAGCAGCAGTGCCGCACAAGCTAGCGGAGATGCGCCTAATCGCCACTAAGCCATTGCGCTTTAAAAGTCGTGTAGATGCTATTACTGCACATATATCTAATTGATTATTATACGGATATCTAATTCCAGAGGACTTCCTACGTAGGTTTCTCATCTTCGTTTAAGGTTGAGCGCCAAGTCGCGCCGGACAGCTAGCGCATGCGTCAAGCAGTCGGCGCGCCAATCCGAAGGAGATCATGGTTATGCATGCACGCACTCGCGTCCGTATATCACTGCTGGAGTAGCCCTCGTGGGTGCCAGCGATGCGCAGTCACATTTGCGACCGAGCCGTCAACCGGCGCCAGCGTCAAATTCACCTGCCTGCGATTGAGCTCACCTCGAACGACCAGGCTATTGCTGGATCTATCCCCTGAAGTCTCCGCAGCTGGGGTGTTGCCGGCCAAACTCCGCTAACTATGATCCGAAGAAATCGCTGACTACAACAGCTACTCCAACAATTTCTCGACGGCAGACCTCGAGCGAGTACAACGCGTTCTCTACGTTGATCAGATAACGAGGATTACCCTGCACAATTAGTTCGTGCCTCACGGGTGGCCGTAGCATCAATTTGACCGACCCCGCCGTAGGGCCCGCGCTTCAACAGCTGCTGGGCGAGTACGAACTCGTAGAAGCTAACTACCAGACGTCTGCCATATTACGACCCTACAATTGACGCACAGGCGCGCGATAGCATCAGTGAGCTTCAGACCTACCTGACCATCACGGGAATCGGCTCCAGTACCACACCTCCGCCAGTCGTTCCTCCGACTGCATTGTGTGCCTTTCTGCGGATATTAATGCAGCTTGACGTAGTTAATGTTGGGTGGTCAGGACCCGAGTACTATTCACAGTCCTGGTGAGTTGCTTTAATGCTCTTGAGCCAGGCCTCAGTAGACACTTCGCCAGTTGCAGACTGCCGTCTATCAGTGAAACCGACCCTAATTCGCGCACCCCTCGGCCTTATTCAAACCGGTGACAGATATTGTTTCACATCGAGCCCGGACCGCTTACCCGTATCCTTGCGGATCAGCTACACGAATTGTTTGGAGCGGATGCAGTTCGATTCTACGGCCGACGGCGGTATCTGACAGCAAGTCGCCAGCACAAACCCAAAACTTCTCCTGAACCGCGGGTTCGACGTTGCCATGGGCGCAACTCTGATAGCCGGCGCCGAACTTCGGCCTTTTCGACGACTTCCTCACGGCTCGTTATCCCCGCGAGAGCCGGCAGCCGCGCGAGTACCTCGACCTTCATCAGGCCGATTTATCTTTGGCGTGTGGCGAATGGGCGTAACAAGCTGAGTCTACGATCACCTTCCCCAACGGGAAGATCTACCTCGGCATGGCGTCTGAGCCGGCAGCGTTGACCTACTTCGGCAGTTCGACAGCGAAGCGAGCATCGCCGCCGACCTCGGCGACCAGGTCCACGACTACGTCGCCCGAAAGACGATCCTCTGGGACTCCAACATGGCGGCGCCGCACTCGCGACGTTGTATTCGGTGTCGCATGCTCCCGTGTGATTGGGTTGACCTGTGAATCGTGAAGATCTGCTTGGCGCAGGACAGCGACGCCGATCGACTTCTGACTGATAACCCGTTGGCGGCTCGTCGGCATGGTCCTTCACCAGCAGGTTCCATTCGAGACCGCCTTTCGGGGACCGCTCAAAATTTCCGAACGGCTGGGTCGCCACGTGTATCCCTCGCCCAGCAGGTGCCGATGGAGACCGCGTTCGCCGGCCCGAAGAAAATCGCCGACCGGATGGGTGGTTTCGACGCGGCCGAGATCGCCGACTACGACCCGGACAAGTTCGCCGCGATGTGCTCGGAAAAGCCTGCGATACATCGCTTTCCGGGCTCGATGGCCAAGCGGATGCAGGCCCTGGCGCAGATCATCGTGGACCGCTACGACGGCGACGCCGCCGGGTTGTGGACCGCCGGCGATCCCGATGGACCCGAATTGCTGCGACGGCTCAAGGGGCTGCCCGGATTCGGCGAGCAGAAGGCGCAGATCTTTCTGGCCCTGCTCGGCAAGCAGTATGCAGTGACTCCGAAAGGCTGGCGGGCGGCCGCCGGTGAATTCGGTAAGGCCGGCACGCATGTGTCGGTGGCCGATATCGCCGACGCGGGTTCGCTGGAGAAAGTCCGTTCGTACAAGAAGCAGATGAAGGCAGCCAAGAAGGCAACAACCGGGAAGGCGACATCTGAAGACACATCTGAACTGTCCGTGTGGCGAGGCGATCACCGGCAAGGACGAAGACGAACTGGTTGATCTGACGCAGGCCCACCTGGCCAGCGCGCACCCCGGTCTGGAGTACGACCGGGACGCGATCCTCTTCATGGCCTACTAGGGCCATGAAGTACTAGCCGCAGGCCATGGCCATGACTATTAGCCGGCATCATAGGAAGAACTAGCCAAGGCGGCATGGCCTATTAGGGCCATGAAGAACCAGCCCGGCATGGCACTAGACGAAAAATCCGCCGGCGCGCGCACGACATTTGCCGCGCCCCGGCGGATTGACGTCTAGATCAGGGCACCACCGTCGAGCCGATGGTGGGCATGAACTGGCACTGCTTGTCCTTGGTGCTGACCTGTCCGAAGACCGTCGACATGATGCTGCCCGATCCGGTGTCGACGGTGGCGGTCAGCGTGGTCGGTCCCTGCGGGTTGATGTCGGCCTGCGGCTTGAGCGTCGCGCTGCCCGACTTGCCGCGTGGTCAGGTTGACCCAGGTGACATTCAACGGCAGCTTCTGCACGTCGGCCGGTCCCGACGTACCGATCGCGGTGAACACATACGCCGTCTGACCGGCGGCCGGTCCCGGTGCCGGGATCTTGGCCGGGCCGGCCACCGACAGCACGGGCGCCATCACGGTGCCGCCGTCTGCTCCGCAGTTGTTGCTGATCGACGGGTACATGAAGTCCTGGGTGGGCGGGGCGTCCGGGCTGAAGCCCGGAGCGGCGGCCGCAGGAGCAGGAGCGGGAGCCGGCCCGCAGCCTCCGGCGCGGGCGCCGGTGCGGCGGCCGGAGCCGGTGTCGCGGCCACCGGGACGGCGTTCGCGGGAGCGGCGGCCGGTGCTGCGGCCGGGTGCGGGGCCCGCGGCGTGGACCGGGTCGACCCCGGTTGGCAGGTGGGCCTGCGTGCCCGGCTCCACACCGGGCGGGACGACGTGGGCCGTCGAGGCCGCGTCTGGCGCCTGGACGAACTGGTTCACCGACGCCGCAACGTTTTTCGATTCCGCGGGTGCCGACGGGCTGTGGCTGAATGCCTGCGCGGCGGCCATCAGCAGCTGGGTCGCCTGCTCGGGGTTGCCGGCGGCCTGCTGGATGATCGGGCTCAATTCGGTCAGTGCCGGCAGTCCCGGCATCCCAGGGATCTGCTGAGCGGGGATCGGTGCGGGTGGCGCCGCCGGGTCGGCGGCCGCGTTGGGGGACATGGCCATTGCGGCGCTGGATGCGATCGCCGCGGCGGCGAGGGTGTGATCAGGTTTCGTGCGATGTACATGGTGTCCTCCCGGTCGTCGAAGTTGTTGGTGGCCGGCTAGCGCGTGGCGGCGCTAGCCGGCCGGTTGCTTGGTCAGGGCAGGGCGGAAACCGGGAACAGCGACGCGCCGGCGCCGAGGGCAGCGCCGGCGCGGTCGCCAGCGGCAGGGTCGCCACCGGTGCAGCGGTCAGGGCAAGGTCGCCGCCGGCGCGGCAACAACCGGGATGCCGGCAGCCGAGGCGAGCCCGCTGGTGAGCGGCGATCCGCCGCCGAGCAGCGAGGTCAGGTCGCCGGGCAGCGACACCTGCTGCGGCAGCGGGAACGGCAGCCCGGGGATCTGCGGCAGGTTCAGCTGAGCTTGGGGCAGCATCCCCGCTGGGTTCGCCGCCGGAGCGGCGCGGCCGGTGCCGTCAGACCCGGAAGGCTGAGCCCGGTGTCGACGTCGCGGCCGGAGCCGGAGTGGTCAGCCCGGGAATGCCGAGCCCTGGTGTGCGACGTCGCGGCCGGAGCCGGAGTGGTCAGCCCTGGAATGCCGAGCCCCGGTGTGGAGGTCGCGGCCGGAGCCGGCGACGCCAAGCCCGGCAGCAGCGACGAACCGGCGGTCGGGGCGGCAGCTTGCTGCGGCATCTTGATCGACGCGCTGGCCAGCGGCGGCGGGGTGGCCGGCTGACCGCCGAGCGCTCCGGCGACGCTCTGCAGCAGCTGCGGCGCCTGAGCCGCGGAGCCGACGAGTTGCTGGCTGATGTCGGGGGCAGGCACCGGTGCACCGGGTCGGCGTGGGCTGTGCCCATCAAGCCGCCGAAGAGCAACGCTGCCGACGAGCCCGCCACAACAGCGGTGGCGCGTACGAAGGTTCCGAACAGTTGACATGATTCTCCCTGAATCTCGATGACAGGTCCTCGCCGCAGACGATCCGCCAGATATCAAAGTGACTCAAGTGACACGTGTGGCATTTATGCGACCGTTACTGAACCGAGCGACAGCGGTGACCGAACGGCCTCGCGACGGAACCGCGGTGCCCGTCGGCCCGGCGATAGAGTCGTGCAGATCGACACCACCTCGGCCGCCCCGGCGGCAATCACCAACCGCCGGCGCGCGATCTCCGTGGACACGATCGGGCCGGTGCTTCTGGTCGTGAGCGTTGTCGCGCGGCTGGCCTGGACGTATCTGGCGCCCAACGGCGCCAACTTCGTCGACCTGCATGTCTACGTCGGCGGGTCCGCCATGCTCGACCACCCCGGCAGCCTCTACCGCTACGTCTACGCCGACCAGACGCCGGATTTCCCACTGCCCTTCACCTATCCGCCGTTTGCCGCGGTGGTCTTCTATCCGCTGCACTTCCTGCCGTTCGGCCTGGTCGCGTTCTGCTGGACGGTCGGAACGATGGCCGCGCTCTACGGCGTGCGTCCGGATCAGCCAGCGACTGCTGGGTGTCGCGGCCGGCGAGGGTCACCGGCTGGCGATGCTCTGGACCGGGATCGCGATCTGGCTCGAACCGCTGCGCAGCACGTTCGACTACGGGCAGATCAACGTCGTGCTGGCGCTGGCCACCCTGGGCGCGGTATTCAGCACGCGCTGGTGGCTGTCCGGCTTGCTGTTGGGGACGGCCGCGGGGGTGAAGCTGACGCCCGCGATCGGCGGGCTGTATTTCGTCGGCGCCCGTCGGTGGGGCGACGGCGGTGTTCTCCGGGGTCGTCTTCCTCGGCCACCATCGCGGTCTCGGCGTTGGTCGTCGGCGACCAAACTCGTTACTACTTCACCGATTTGATCTTCAAGACCGACCGGGTCGGGCCGATCTGCACGATCTTCAACCAGTCGTGGCGCGGTGGGATCTGCCGGATCCTACGGCCACGACTCGGGCTACAACCCCGCGGTGCTGATCGGAATCGCTGTCACCGCAATACTTTGCCGTGCTCGCCTGGCGGGCGATGGCGACGATCGACTCGGCTCGGCTGCTGGTGGTCGAGTTGTTCGGGTTGCTGCTCTCCCCGATTTCCTGGACGCATCACTGGGTGTGGTTGGTGCCGTTGATGATCTGGCTGTTTCACGGGCCGCTGTCGCGACCGTCGCGGCGCGCGCGTCCTCGGCTGGACCTGGCTGGTGCTGACTCTCGTCGGGGTGCCGTGGCTGCTGAGTTTTGCGCAGCCGAGCATCTGGCAGAACGGCCGGCCCTGGTATCAGGCCTGGGGCGGCCTGATCTACATCGTGGCGACGCTGGCCACGCTGGCCTGGGTCGCCGCGAGTCGACGGCGCGCTACTGCCGCCGATAATCGCGTCGATGTCGTGCGCCATCGCCGACGTCCTTGTCGGTGATGCCGCCTTCGGAATGCGTCACGAGCGCGAAAGTCACTGTCCGCCAACGGATATCGATGTCGGGATGGTGATCCTTTTCCTCGGCGTGCTCGCCCACCCGGCGCACCGCGTCGATGCCGGCGAGGAACTCCGGGAACTTCACCGACCGGCGCAGCGCGCCGTCTTCGCGTTCCCACCCGTTGAGGTCCGGCAGTGCGGCGTCTACTTGTTCATCCGTTAACACAGCCATATTTCGACCGTATACCGTCAGCGCGCGATGGTCAACCAGATCGTGGTCGCCGGAGCGATCGTCGCCGGGTCGACGGTGCTGGTCGCGCAGCGCATTCGGCCGCCGGAACTGGCCGGCCGCTGGGAGCTGCCGGGCGGCAAGGTCGCGCGCGGGGGAGACCGACGCCGACGCGCTGGCCCGCGAACTCGCCGAGGAACTCGGTGTCGAGGTCGCGGTCGGCGCGCGGCTCGGGGACGACGTCGCCGCTCAGCGCGACGATGACGCTGCGGGCCTACCGCGGCCACGCTGATGCGCGGCGAACCGCAGCCGCACGACCACGCCGCGCTGCGCTGGGTGTCGGCCGCCGAACTGGACGACGTCGACTGGGTGCCCGCCGACCGGGGTGGCTTCCTGCTGGCGCGCTGGGCTGCGAACGTCGCTGAACGCTTAACGGCGTCTCTGTCGCGGCGATACGAGGTGCACAGTGCGGCACGCAATCGCCGGCCGACCTGCACTGGCGCGCGCCCCGGATGGTGGCCGCAGCAATGCACCGGCCGCACAGCGTTGGCGGCGACCGTGGCGCCGAGTTGGACGCTGCAAGCGGGGTCAGCGCCGAGCGCCGTCGTACCGTGGCCGCCTCACACGAAGCCTTGGCGTCGAGTACCGCGTCCAGTGATCGGCGAACGTCGCACCGAGCTAGTCACGGCGCTTTCGGGTGCGCTTGAACGACCTTCTCCAGCCTCCTTGCCGCGGATGCCCGGACTGCGTCGGCCCTGCGGACTTTGTGCAGCACCAGTGGGGCAGCGTTTGCACCGGGGCTTGGTGCGGCAGCACTTCTTCTTCGGCTTCGACCGTCGCGTACTTGCTGGACTTCACGTGACGTCGTGCGTGCAGGTCGCGTTTTCGCGATTGGCCTCCCCCGCTGCGACAATCACCGACGTGGATTTCCGTAACGTCGCCATCGTCGCTCACGTCGATCATGGCAAGACGACCCTGGTCGACGCGATGTTGCGGCAGTCCGGCGCCCTGACCCATCGCGGCGACGACGCCATCGAGCGCCTGATGGACTCCGGTGACCTGGAGAAGGAAAAGGGCATCACGATCCTGGCGAAGAACACCGCCGTGCACCGCCAGCACCCCGACGGCACCATGACGGTCATCAACGTCATCGACACGCCCGGGTCACGCCGACTTCGGCGGCGAGGTCGAACGCGGCCTGTCGATGGTCGACGGCGTGCTGCTGCTCGTCGACGCCTCCGAGGGGCCGCTGCCGCAGACCCGCTTCGTGCTGCGCAAGGCGCTGGCCGCGCATCTGCCGGTGATCCTGGTGGTCAACAAGACCGACCGGCCCGACGCCCGCATCGCCGAGGTCGTCTCGGAGAGCCACGACCTGCTGCTCGACGTCGCCTCCGACCTGGACGACGAGGCCCAGGCGGCCGCCGAGAAGGCGCTCGGCCTGCCGACGCTGTACGCGTCGGGTCGCGCGGGCATCGCCAGCACCACCGAACCGGCCAACGGCGAGAACCCCGACGGCGAGAACCTCGACCCGCTGTTCGACGTGCTGCTCGAGCACATCCCGCCGCCGCAGGGCGACCCGGAGGCGCCGCTGCAGGCGCTGGTGACCAACCTCGACGCGTCGGCATTCCTCGGCCGGCTGGCCCTGATCCGCATCTACAAGGGCCGGATCAAAAAGGGCCAGCAGGTGGCCTGGATGCGTGAGGTGGACGGCCATCCCGTCATCACCAACGCCAAGATCACCGAGCTGCTCGTCACCGAGGGCGTCGAGCGCACACCGACCGAGGAGGCCATCGCCGGCGACATCGTCGCCGTCGCCGGCATCCCCGAGATCATGATCGGCGACACGCTCGCCGACGTCGAGCACGCGCATGCGCTGCCGCGCATCACCGTCGACGAGCCCGCTATCTCGGTGACGATCGGCACCAACACGTCACCGCTGGCCGGCAAGGTGTCCGGACACAAGCTCACCGCGCGAATGGTCAAGTCCCGCTTGGATTCCGAGCTCGTCGGCAACGTGTCGATCAAGGTCGTCGACATCGACCGGCCGGACGCCTGGGAGGTCCAGGGCCGCGGTGAGCTGGCGCTGGCCGTGCTCGTCGAGCAGATGCGCCGCGAGGGCTTCGAGCTGACGGTCGGCAAGCCGCAGGTGGTCACCCAGATCGTCGACGGCAAGCTGCACGAGCCGTTCGAGGCGATGACCATCGACTGTCCCGAGGAGTTCGTCGGCGCCATCACCCAGCTGATGGCCGCCCGCAAGGGACGCATGGAGGAGATGGCCAACCACGCCGCCGGCTGGGTGCGGATGGACTTCATCGTGCCTAGCCGCGGCCTGATCGGATTCCGCACCGACTTCCTGACCCTGACCCGCGGCACCGGCATCGCCAACGCGGTTTTCGACGGCTACCGGCCGTGGGCGGGCGAGATCAAGGCGCGCCACACCGGGTCGCTGGTGTCCGACCGCACCGGTTCGATCACCCCGTTCGCGATGATCCAGCTCGCCGACCGCGGCCAGTTCTTCGTCGAGCCGGGCCAGGACACCTACGAGGGCCAGGTCGTCGGCATCAACCCGCGCGCCGAGGACCTCGACGTCAACGTGACGCGGGAGAAGAAGCTGACGAACATGCGCTCGTCGACGGCCGACGTGATGGAGACGCTGGCCCGCCCGCTCGAACTGGGACTCGAGCTGGCCATGGAGTTCTGCGCCGAAGACGAATGTGTCGAGGTGACTCCCGAGATGGTCCGGGTGCGCAAGGCCGAGCTCGTCGCGACCCTGCGGGCGCGGGCGAAGGCACGGGCCAAGGCTCGCGGCTAGCCGACCGGATGCGCGTCGCCGATCAGACGGGCACCGATACCCTGTGGGGCGTGCCGAAACGAGCCCGCCGCGCGTATGCGACCGCCGGGTTGCTGGTTTCGCTGCTGATGTTCGCCGGCTGTACCGTCAGCCCGCCGCCAGCGCCGCAGAGCACCGAGACCAAGCGCAGCACGGCCCCGCCGCCGCAGCGTAAGACGCAGATCATCGTGGGCATCGACTCGATCGGCGCCGGGTTCAACCCGCATCTGCTGTCGGATCTGTCCGCCGTCAACGCCGCGGTCAGCGCGCTGGTCCTGCCGAGCGCGTTTCGTCCGGTTGCCGATCCGAACACTCCGACGGGCTCGCGCTGGGAGATGGATCCGACGCTGCTGACGTCCGCCGATGTGACCAGCGAAAGTCCTTTCACGGTGACCTACAAGATCCGGCCAGAGGCGCAGTGGACCGACAACGCCCCGATCGCCGCGGACGACTTCTGGTACCTCTGGCGACAGATGGTCGGCCAACCCGGAGTGGTCGATCCGGCCGGTTATGACCTGATCACCGGGGTGCAGTCGATCGATGGCGGCAAGCAGGCCGTCGTCACCTTTGCCCGGCCCTATCCGGCGTGGCGCGAATTGTTCAGCAACATCGTTCCGGCGCACATCGTCAAAGACGTCCCCGGCGGTTTCCCGGCCGGCCTGGCCCGCGCCCTGCCGGTCACCGGCGGGCAGTTCCGGGTGGAGTCCATCGACCCGCAGCGCGACGAAATCCTGCTCGCCCGCAACGACCGTTACTGGGGCCCGCCGGCCAAGCCCGACCTGGTGCTCTTCCGCCGGGCCGGGGCGCCCGCCGCGCTGGCCGATTCGGTCCGCAACGGCGACACCCAGGTGGCCCAGGTACACGGCGGCTCAGCGGTTTTCGCACAATTGTCGGCGATCCCGGACGTGCGGACCGCCCGGATCATGGCGCCGCGGGTCATGCAGCTGACGTTGCGGGCCAACGAGTCGAAGCTCGCCGATGGGCAAGTGCGCAAAGCGATCCTGGGCCTGCTCGACGTGGACCTGCTCGCCGCAGTGGGCGCCGGCAGCGACAACACCGTGAGCCTGGACCAGGCGCAGATCCGGTCGCCCAGCGATCCCGGGCTACGTGCCGACCGCCCCGCCCGCGATGACCCGGACGGCGGCGCTGGGGCTGCTGGAGTCGGTGGGCTACCAGATCGACAACGACACCTCGACGCCGGAAAGCCCGCGCGGACACGTCACCAAGGACGGCAAAGACCTGTCGCTGGTCATCGGTGTCGCGGCCAACGATCCGACCTCGGTGGCCGTGGCGAACACCGCCGCCGACCAGTTGCGCAATGTCGGCATCGCCGCGACCGTGCTCGCGCTCGACCCGGTCGCCCTGTACCGCGACGCTCTGGTCAACAACCGGGTGGACGCGCTGGTGGGTTGGAGCGAGGCCGGCGGAAATCTGGCGACGCTGTTGGCCTCCCGCTATAGCTGCCCGGCGTTGGAGGCGACAGCGGTATCGACTGCAGCGGCGCCGTCGTCGTCCGGCCCGACAGCCAAGCCCGCGCCCGCGACGACGCCGACCGCAGCCACATCGACGCCTCCGTCCAAGGCGCAGGAGCCCGGCGCGTTGGTGCAGGCGCCGTCAAACCTGACCGGCATCTGCGACCACAGCATTCAGGCCGACATCGATGCGGCGCTTGGGCGGCACCAAGGACATCAACGACGTGATCAACGCGGTGGAGCCGCGGCTGTGGGACATGTCCACGGTGCTGCCGATTCTGCAGGACACCACGATCGTCGGAGCCGGCCCGAACATGCAGAATGTCAGCCTCTCGGGCGCGGTGCCGGTCGGCATCGTCGGCGATGCCGGACAATGGGTGAAGACCGCGCATTAGGCGTCGCCGGAGTCCGCGCCGGGCGCCGGGTAACGATTCGGTCTCTGTTGGACCAAAGTAAGTAAACCGCGGCCTTTAAGGTTGCTCTCAGGTACTGTTCGACCTAACTTCGAGATACCCACAGCCAGGGGCTCGGGTCCGTCGAACCCCAGGCCCAGGGCGGCCCGCCTTTGGTTTTTTCGGGTCTGCCACGAGGCTGCGTTGGAATCGAAAACTGTTGTGCAGCAGCGAGATTCAGCTCAGATGCGGAAGCACTGTGTCGACGATCTGGGCGAGCTGACGTTTGTTCGGCGGCGCTCCGGTAAGTAACAGCTGCTGGTTGACCAGCGCAGTGCCGACCCGGGCGGTGTAGGGCGTCAGCGTGGCCGCTTCGATCTCGCCGTTGTCCACGGCGGCCTGCAGGATCGACTCGGTGATCCGGAGCCGGGGCGCGACCACGGCATCGGCGAAAATGGCCCGCAACTCGGGTTCGTGTATGAGTTGTTGCATGCTGCTCAGCGCGGGAAAAGCAGTCTTGCCGGCGACGACGTCGCAGTGCGCGCTCAGTGCGGCCAGCAGATTCTCCCGCGCCGACCGGTCCGGGCGCGGCTCGGGCAACGGGGGCAGGGCATAGAGCAGCGCCGCCTGGACCAGGTCGTGCTTGCTGGACCATCGCCGATACAGCGCGGCTTTACCCGTTCGCGCCCGCGCGGCGATCCCCTCCATCGTCAGTCCGCCGTAACCGACGGAGGCCAGTTCGGCCAGGGTCGCGTCGTACAGGGCATCTTCGAGTTGCTTGCCCCGGCGACGGGTGCGCACCGTTGCCGTCTGCTGTCCCATCCGATGATAGTAGCCAGCGGCGTGCATTTCCGTTGAGCAAGGGTTTGCCAATCATTCGACTATCTTTGCGGCCCAGTGGTTTAGGTCGCGAAATCCTTTGCCCTGCACAGCCCTAGTAGGGTGCGTCTCATGCAGGAGACTCCGCGGCTGTTGTTCGTGCACGCCCATCCCGACGACGAGACCATCACCAACGGCGCCACCATCGCCCACTACGTCGCGCGCGGAGCGCAGGTCCAGGTGGTCACCTGCACGCTCGGTGAGGAGGGCGAGGTGATCGGCGAGCCAGTGGGCCCAGCTGGCCGTGGACCACGCCGACCAGCTCGGCGGCTACCGAATCGGGGAGTTGACCGCCGCGCTGCAAGCGTTGGGCCTCGACGGCCCCGTCTACCTCGGCGGTCCCGGTCGCTGGCGCGACTCGGGCATGGTCGGCGCCGAGGCGCGCGATCGGCAACGGTTCAGCGACGCCGACCAGCACGAGGCCGTCGGCGCGCTCGTCGAGATCATCAGGGAGATGCGCCCGCACGTCGTGGTGACCTACGACCCCAACGGCGGTTATGGCCATCCCGACCACATCCAGACCCACGTCGTCACGACCGCGGCGGTGGCCGCCGCCGGCACCGACGACTACCCCGGCAGCGCCCTGGTCGGTGCCGAAGTTCTACTGGACGGTCATCGCGCGCAGTGCGTTCACCGCGGGATGGGAGGCGCTCAGCCCCGACGACGTGCGCGACGAATGGATCGTGCCGCCGCCGGACGGCGAATTCGGTGAACTCGGCTACCCCGACGAAGAGATCGACGCCGTCGTCGATGACCCGGACGCGCTACCGGCGAAGATTGCGGCGCTGCGCGCGCACGCCACCCAGCTCACCGTGGGCCCCACCGGACGCACTCTCGCGCTGTCGAACAACCTCGCACTGCCGATCGTGGTGCAGGAGCACTACATTCTGTCGGCCGGCGCCGCCGGCGAGCGTGACGACCGCGGCTGGGAGACCGACCTGCTCGCCGGAGTCGACCTCGCCGGGTCCGGGTAGCGGTAGGCTGCCGGAATGGACCCGGATCTGGACTACAACCAGCAGCACTGGCAGGACCGGCTGGACAACTTCCAGTGGACTGTCATGTCCATCGTTTCGCAGTTGGACAGCGTCCCGACCTGACAGCTATCGAGTCGCGCGGCGGGCGGATCGATACCGTCGGCGCTACGGGTCGCCTCATCCAAGTCGTCGTTCTGACGTTGTTCGCGGTCGACGGCGTGTTTTCCGCTATCGGTGGCGCGTTGTTTCTGCCGTCGTACATCGGGTCGATCCCGTTTCCGGTCAGTGCGCTGGCCAGTGGCCTGCTCAATGCGGCGTTGGTGTGGGCTGCGAGCCGATGGACCAGCCGCAATCTGCTGGCTGCTCTCCCGGTGTGGACCTGGTTGTTGACCGTTTTCGTGATGGCTCGGCCCGGTCCGGGCGGGGACGTCATCTTCGCCGGACGGGGAATTATGGCGTACAGCCCGTTCCTGCTGCTTGCGGCGGGTGCGTTGCTGCCATTCTGGGTGCTGTTGCGGCGCCGGACCGCCCCTGAGGGCAGGGGCGCCTAGGTGCACGGCTGGACGCTACTGTTGTCGCTCATGGCACGCGTCGGTTCGCGGATAGTTGGGACGTGCGGATGAAATTTGGATGGCCGGAAGTTACACCAGACGTGCCGTTGACTCCGGGCGAAGAGCCGACCCTGCTAGCCAGCCCGTCGGTCCCCCCTCCAACTGGCGGATCTGCGATGCGCCGGGTGTTGCGGCGGGCCCGCGACGGGGTGGCGCTGAACGTCGACGAGGCGGCGGTTGCGCTGACCGCTCGCGGCGAGGATCTGGCCGATCTGTGTCGCAGCGCCGCGCGGGTGCGCGACGCCGGCCTGGAGTCGGCCGGACGGCGCGGCGGCTCCGGACGGCTGCCGGTCAGCTACTCCCGCAAGGTTTTCATCCCGGTCACCCATCTGTGCCGGGACACCTGCCACTACTGCACGTTCGTCACGGTGCCCGGCAAGCTGCGCGCCCAGGGCGCCGGCATGTTCCTCGAGCCCGACGAGATCCTCGATATCGCCCGTCGCGGCGCCGAACTGGGTTGCAAGGAAGCACTATTCACCCTCGGCGATCGACCGGAAGACCGGTGGCCGGAGGCGCGCGAGTGGCTGGATGAGCGTGGCTACGACTCCACGCTGTCCTATCTGCGCGCGATGGCGATCCGGGTGCTCGAAGAAACCGGGCTGCTGCCGCACCTGAACCCCGGCGTGATGAGCTGGTCGGAGCTGTCGCGGCTCAAGCCGGTGGCCCCGTCGATGGGCATGATGTTGGAGACCACGTCGCGGCGGCTGTTCGAGACCAAGGGCCTCGCGCATTACGGCAGCCCGGACAAGGACCCCGAGATCCGGCTGCGGACGCTGACCGACGCGGGCCGGCTCTCCATTCCGTTCACCACCGGTCTGCTGGTCGGCATCGGCGAGACGCTCACCGAGCGGGCCGAGACCCTGCATGCAATTCGCAAGTCGCACAAGGAGTTCGGTCACGTTCAGGAAGTGATCGTGCAGAACTTCCGGGCCAAGGAGCACACCGCGATGGCGTCGACCCCTGACGCCGGAATCGACGACTTCCTGGCCACCGTCGCGGTATCGCGACTGGTCCTCGGCCCGGCGATGCGGATCCAGGCGCCGCCGAACCTGGTGTCGGAGCAGGAGTGCGTGGCGCTGATCGGCGCCGGCGTCGACGACTGGGGTGGCGTTTCGCCGTTGACCCCCGACCACGTCAACCCCGAGCGGCCATGGCCCGCACTCGACAAGCTGGCCGAGGTCACCGCGGCGGCCGGATACGACTTGGTGGAGCGGCTGACCGCGCAGCCCAAGTACGTACAGGCCGGGGCGGCATGGATCGACCCGCGGGTGCGCGGGCACGTTATGGCGCTGGCCGATGCCACCGGACTGGCCCGCGACGTCAACCCGGTGGGAATGCCGTGGCAGGAGCCCGACGACGTCACATCGTCGGGCCGGGTCGACCTGAACGCGTCGATCGACACCGAGGGCCGCATGACCGAGACCCGCAGCGACCTGGACAGCGCTTTCGGCGACTGGGACTCGATCCGGGCCAAGGTGCACGACCTGGCCGCCCAGGGCGCTAGTGCGCCCGAGCGCCTAGCCACCGACGTGCTCGCCGCGCTGCGCGCCGCCGAACGCAACGCGGCCTCGTGCACCGACGCCGAATACCTGGCGCTGGCCACCGCCGACGGAGCTGCTTTGGATGCCGTTGCCGCACTGGCAGATTCGCTGCGCCGAGACGTTGTCGGAGACGACGTCACGTTCGTGGTGAACCGCAACATCAACTTCACCAACATCTGCTACACCGGCTGCCGGTTCTGCGCGTTCGCGCAACGAAAGGACGATGCCGACGCGTTCTCGCTGTCGGCGGACGAGGTCGCCCAGCGCGCCTGGGAAGCGCACGTGGCCGGTGCCACGGAGGTCTGCATGCAGGGCGGCATCGACCCCGAGTTGCCGGTCACCGGTTACGCCGATCTGGTTCGCGCGGTCAAGGCGCGGGTGCCGTCGATGCATGTGCACGCGTTCTCCCCGATGGAGATCGCCAACGGCGTGACCAAGAGCGGCTTGAGTATTCGCGAGTGGCTGACCAGCCTGCGCGAGGCGGGCCTGGACTCCATTCCGGGCACCGCGGCAGAGATTCTGGACGATGAGATCCGCTGGGTGCTCACCAAGGGCAAGCTGCCCACCTCGATGTGGATCGAGGTGGTGACGACCGCGCACGAGGTGGGGCTGCGGTCGTCGTCGACGATGATGTACGGCCACGTCGACGACCCGCGACACTGGGTAGGCCACCTGAACGTGTTGCGCGACATCCAGGACCGCACCGGAGGCTTCACCGAATTCGTGCCGCTGCCGTTTGTGCACCAGAACTCACCGCTGTACCTGGCCGGTGCTGCGCGCCCGGGCCCCACTCATCGCGACAACCGTGCCGTCCACGCGTTGGCGCGAATCATGTTGCACGGGCGTATTTCTCAGATCCAGACCAGCTGGGTCAAGTTGGGTGTCGAGCGCACGCAGGTCATGCTCAACGGCGGAGCCAACGACCTGGGCGGCACGTTGATGGAGGAGACCATCTCGCGGATGGCCGGCTCGGAATTCGGGTCCGCCAAGACCGTCGCGGAGTTGACCGCGATCGCCGAGGGTATCGGGCGCCCGGCCCGTCAGCGCACCACCGACTACAACCCGCTGGCCGCGTAACTGTCGGTGGCCTCGTCGAGCGTGAAGCCAACGTCTCGCTCGGCGCCCAACGTGACGGCAGTTTCACGTTCGGCGGGAATTTACAGCCGGGCCGCCAATTCGGTGCCCTGCTTGATCGCTTGCTTGGCATCCAGTTCCGCCGCGACCGCTGCGCCGCCGATGATGTGCGGGTTGACTCCGCTGCGGCGCAACCCGTCTTCGAGATCGCGCACCGGCTCCTGCCCGGCGCAGACGACGATGTTGTCGACTTCGAGCAGCCGCGGGCGCTCCCGCTTGGAGCCGAAGCTGATGTGCAGGCCGTTGTCGCTCACCCGCTCGTAGTTGACGCCGGAAAGCTGTTGGACACCTTTGGCTTTCAGCGAAGCCCGGTGCACCCAGCCGCTGGTCTTACCGAGTCGCTTGCCCTGCACCCCGCTGGAGCGTTGCAGCAGGTAAACCTCGCGCGCCGGCGGCGCGGGAATCGGGGCGGTCAACCCGCCCGGCGCCTCCCAGGGATCGACCACACCCCACTCGCTCTTCCACTCTTTGAGGTTCAGCGTTGGCGAGGAGTCGGTAACCAGGAACTCGCTGACGTCGAAACCGATTCCGCCGGCTCCGATGACCGCGACGCGCTTGCCGAGCGGCTTCACGCCGGTGATGGCCTCGCCGTAGGTCAGCACCATTGGATGATCGATTCCGGGGATGTCCGGGATCCGCGGCGCGACGCCGGTGGCCAGCACGACATGGTCGAACCCGGCGAGGTCGCCGGCCGACACCCGAGTGCCGAGCCGCACCGCCACGCCGTTGGTCTGCAGCATCGTCGTGAAATACCGGATGGTTTCGTTGAATTCCTCTTTGCCCGGGATGCGGCGGGCCATGTCGAACTGGCCACCGATGTAGTCGTTGGCCTCGAACAGCGTTACCTGATGGCCGCGGCCGGCGGCATTGACCGCGGCGGCCAGGCCGGCCGGGCCGGCGCCGACGACCGCGATCGACCGCGTGCGCCGGGTGGGGGACAGCACCAGTTGCGTCTCGCGGCCGGCCCGCGGGTTGAGCAGACACGAGACCGTCTTGTGCACGAACGCGTGATCCAGGCAGGCCTGATTGCAGGCGATGCAGGTGTTGATCTCGGCGTCGCGGGCGGCTTGCGCCTTGAGTACCCATTCAGGGTCGGCCAGCAGCGGGCGTGCCATCGAGATCAGCTGGACGCCGGTGTCGGCGAGGATCTGTTCGGCCGCCTGCGGCATGTTGATCCGATTCGACGCCACCACCGGAATGTCGACGTGCCCGGCGACGGCATGGCTGATGTCGACGAACGCGTTGCCCGGTACCGAGGTGACGATGGTGGGCACCCGGGCCTCGTGCCAGCCGAAGCCGGAATTGATCATGGTCGCGCCGGCGGCCTCGACTTCGGTTGCCAGCGCAACGATGTCGTCCCAGCTCTGGCCGCCCTCGACGTAGTCGGCCATCGACATCCGGTAGCAGATGATGAAGTCGGATCCGGTCGCGGCGCGGGCACGCCGCACGATCTCGACGGCAAATCGGCGGCGCTTCTCGGCGCTTCCGCCCCAGGCGTCGTTGCGCTTGTTGGTCCGCTCCGCCAGGAACTGGTTGATCAAATACCCTTCGCTGCCCATGATTTCGACGCCGTCGTAGCCCGCCTCACGGGCCAGCTGGGCGCAGCGTGCGAAGTCGTCGATGGTGCTCTGCACACCGGTCGACGAGAGCCGGCGGGGACGAAACGGGTTGATTGGCGCCTTGATCGACGACGCGCTGACCGAAAGCGGATGGTAGGCATAGCGTCCGGCGTGCAGGATCTGCAGCAGGATTTTGCCACCGGCGTCGTGCACCGCTGTCGTGATGCGGCGATGCCGGCGTGCCTGCGCGGACGTGGTCAGATCCGAAGCGAAGGGCAACAGCCAGCCGGTCCGGTTGGGCGCGTAGCCGCCGGTGATGATCAGGCCCACGCCGCCGTGCGCGCGTTCGGCGAAGTAATCGGCGAGCCGGTCGGTGTTGCGAGCGCGATCTTCCAGGCCGGTGTGCATCGAGCCCATGATCACCCGGTTGCGCAGCGTGGTGAAGCCGAGATCCAACGGGGACAACAGGTTTGGATAGGTCATCGGTTCTCCCGTAAAGCCGCAGTTATCTCGTCGAGCCAGTCGATGGCGCCTTCTTCGGTGCGAATTCCGCCGCGTAGCACGAGGTACTGATGCAATGCGCTGCCGCGCAACGTAGTTGGATCGGGGAACTGCTTCTTCTCGAATCCCCGGTAGGTGTCTAGCAATTGGGCACGCTCGGCACGCAAAGCGACGATCTGCTCACGCAGGCCAGCGCTGTCGCCGTAGACGGCGCCGCGCAGCTTGACGGCCAGCTCGCTGAGCGCACCGCCGCGCCCGCCCCCTCGAGAACCGCCTCGGCCCAGTGGTGCGCTGATCCAGCGAGCCAGCTCGGCGCGACCGGCGTCGGAAACCGTGTAGACCTTCTTGTCCGGCCTGCCGTGCTGGACAACCACCGTCGCCGACACCCAGGCGTCGGCCTCCATCGTCCGCAACGTGCGATAGATCTGCTGGTGGGTGGCGCTCCAGAAGTATCCGATCGAGCGATCGAACCGGCGCGTCAGCTCATAGCCGGACCCGGACTGTTCGCATAGCGACACCAGGATCGCGTGGGGGAGTGCCACCGGCGCAGCATAGGAACTCTCGCCTACCCTATGCAACTAGTTGCAGTGCATCGACGCGCATAGTGACCTGGTACTTGCGTTGTATATGCAACGTCTAGTATCAGTAACCAAGACATTTCACCGCCGGGAAGTGGCCGTCACCTACCGGCTCAGCCCAACCGCCCGCTACCTGGAGACCGTGGAGGAGACGTCTGTGACGTACACGATCGCCGAACCCTGCGTCGATCTCAAAGACAAGGCATGTATCGAAGAGTGCCCGGTCGACTGCATCTACGAGGGTGCTCGGATGTTGTTTATCCACCCCGACGAATGCGTCGACTGTGGCGCCTGCGAACCGGTCTGCCCGGTCGAGGCGATCTACTACGAGGACGACGTTCCCGAGCAGTGGGGCCAGTACACACAGATCAACGCGGACTTCTTCGTTGAGCTCGGATCTCCCGGTGGCGCAGCGAAGGTCGGCTTGACTGAGAACGACCCGCAGGTCGTCAAGGATCTGCCGCCTCAAGCTCACGACGACTGAGCCGCCTGGTGAACCCCCGAGCGGCGTCAGCCGTCTCGGAATCGTTGCCGGAGTTTCCGTGGGACACCCTGGCCGATGCCACCGCGCTGGCCAAGTCGCACGCGGGAGGCATCGTCGACCTGTCGGTCGGCACACCCGTCGATCCGGTCGCGCCGCTGATCCGGGACGCACTCGCCTCGGCCAGCGCCGAACCGGGATACCCCACCACGGCGGGAACTCTTGAGCTACGCGAATCGGCGCTCGCCGCGCTGAGTCGCCGGTACGGCGTCACCGGGCTCGCCGAGTCGGCGGTGCTGCCGGTGATCGGCACCAAAGAGCTGATCGCGTGGCTGCCGACCCTGCTGGGATTGGGCGCCGACGACCTCGTTGTGGTGCCCGAGCTGGCTTACCCGACCTACGACGTCGGTGCGCGGCTGGCCGGGGCGCAGGTGCTCGTCGCCGACTCGCTCACTCAGATCGGCCCGCAGACCCCGGCGTTGCTGTTCGTGAACTCGCCCAGCAATCCGACCGGCCAGGTGCTCGGTGTCGATCATCTGCGCAAGCTGGTCGGCTGGGCCCGGGAACGCGGTGTCGTCGTGGCGTCGGACGAGTGTTACCTGGGCCTGGGCTGGGATGCGCAGCCGGTGTCGGTGTTGCACCCCTCGGTGAGCGACGGCGACCACACCGGTCTGCTGGCCGTGCATTCGCTGTCCAAGAGTTCCTCGCTGGCCGGCTACCGCGCCGGCTTTGTCGCCGGCGACGCCGCGCTGGTCCGCGAGCTGCTAGCGGTGCGCAAACACGCGGGGATGATGGTGCCGCGGCCCGTGCAGGCGGCCATGGTCGCCGCCCTCGATGACGACGCCCATGAGCGCGAGCAGCGCGAGCGCTACCGACGGCGCCGCGACGTGCTGCTGCCGGCGTTCCGTGCGGTCGGGTTCACCGTCGACCACTCCGAGGCCGGCCTGTATCTGTGGGTCACCCGCGACGAGCCGTGCCGTGACACCGTCGGATGGCTGGCGCAGCGCGGCATTCTGGCGGCGCCCGGCGAGTTCTACGGCGTGCGCGGCGCCCGGCATGTTCGGGTCGCGTTGACCGCCACCGACGAGCGGATCGCCGCCGCGGTCGACCGGCTGGTGCGATGACCGACTACAGCGACGAAGCGGTCGACCGGCTGCCGTTCAGCACCCCGGAGAAGTCGGAGCGCTACCGGACCGAGAACTACCGCGGCGCGGTCGGGCTCAACTGGTATCTGAGCGACCCCACCTTGCAGCGGACGATGGCCTACTACCTGCAGCCCGACGAATTGGCGGTCGTCGAACCCCATTTGAGCGACATCGGTGCGCTGATGGGCGGACCGGTGGCCCGATGGGCCGAAGAGACCGACCGCAATCCCGCGCGCCTGGAACGCTACGACCGCTGGGGTCACGACGTCAGCCAGGTGGTGCAGCCGCCGTCGTTCATCGAGTCCAAGCGTGCGGTGCTCGGCGCGCAGAAGGCGCTCAAGGACGACACGCGACAGGCCGGCTTCAAGTCGTCGATGCCGATGTTCGCGGCCAACTATCTGCTCGATCAGGCCGACATCGGCATGGGGTGCGCGCTCGGGACGGGCGGCGGCATGGTCAAGTCGCTGGTCGCGGCCTACGCCCCGGCCGACATCCAGGACCATGTCCTGGCCAAGTTCGCCAGCGGCGAATGGGAAGGCGAGACCGCGCAGCTGCTGACCGAGCGGGCCGGCGGCTCGGACCTCGGGGCTTTGGAAACCACGGCCACCAAGCACGGAGATGCTTGGCTGCTCAACGGGTTCAAGTGGTTCGCGTCCAACTGCGACGGGCAGGTGTTCGTGGTGTTGGCCAAGCCCGAGGGCGCCCCGGACTCCAGCCGGGGCGCGGCCAGCTTCCTGGTGCTGCGGACCCGTCGCGACGGCTCGCGCAACGGCATCCGGATCCGGCGCCTCAAAGACAAACTGGGCACCCGCTCGGTGGCCTCCGGCGAGATCGAGCTGGTCGACGCGGAGGCGTTCCTGCTGTCCGGCCGGCCCGACACGGATCAACCCAGCGGCCGTTCCGCCCAAGCGCACGCATCCGACGGCAAAGGCCTGGCCCGGATGATGGAGCTGACCAACGCCGCGCGACTCGGTATCGCGCTGTTCGCCCTGGGTAACGCGCGTCGCGCCCTGGTCGAATCGCTGTGTTACGCCCGGCATCGGGAGGCGTTCGGCGACCGGCTGCTGGACAAGCCGTTGATGCGCCGCAAGCTCGCCGAGATGATCGTCGACGTCGAGGCCGCCCAGGTGCTGGTGTTCGACGGCGTCGGACTTCCCAACCACCGCCAGCCGCGGCGGATCCGGCAACGGATTGCCGTGCCGGTGACCAAGCTCAAGGTGTGCCGGCTCGGCATCACTATGGCCTCCGACGCCATCGAGATCCACGGTGGCAACGGCTATATCGAAACCTGGCCGGTGGCAAGGCTTTTACGCGATGCGCAGGTCAACACCATCTGGGAGGGTGCTGACAACATCCTGTGTCTGGATGTGCGCCGCGGCATCGAGCGGATCCAGGCTCACCAGCCGCTGTTGGAGCGACTGCGCGACGCGGCCTCGGTGTCCGACGACGACGAGACGACTCGATTGGTGCGACGGCGCATCGAGGACCTCGAGGCGGCGATCACCGCGTGGACGAAGCTGCCGGCCGAGGTGGCCGAGGCCCGGCTCTTCCCGCTGGCTCAATTCATGGGTGACGTGTACGCGGGCGCCCTGCTGACCGAGCAGGCGGCCTGGGAGCAAGTCAGCGGCGGCACGGACCGCAAGGCTCTCGTGGCGCGGTTGTACGCGCGGCGCTATCTGGCCGAGCAAGGACCGCTTCGCGGTATCGACGACGACGCCGACGAGGGACTCGCGCGGTTCGACGAGTTGGTAAACGGGGCGTGGACACCGAACTATCCACAGGGCTAAACCGCCGCGACTGGTGAGCGCCCGCCGCAGGGCGTCAAGATTCCGTAAAGAACCTTCGCGATACGGCTGGATAGGCGGTTTCCGGCGCGCGGCGTGTAGCCGAAAACCGTAGGCTTTGGCGAGGTCCAAGCCCGTTTATGTAAAAAGCCTAGGAATTGCGCGAGGTATTTGCTATGTCACAATTGGCCGGCGAGCTACGGATAGCGCCGTCGTTTTCCGACCGCTGTAAGAGGGTCTTCCTCGGAAGGCCGATGATCAACGACCAGCTCCAACACGAGCGGTTGTCCAACCCCATCGCACTGGGCGTGCTGTCGCCGGACGCGATCTCCTCGACCGCCTACGGCTCCGAGCAGGTGATGATCGAACTGCTGCCGGCGGCCGGCATGGCCGCGTTCATGCTGCTGCTGCCGGTGACCGGCGTCATCCTGTTGATCCTGGTCCTGGTCGCGGCGTCGTATCGCCAGGTGGTGGCGGTTTACACCCGCGCAGGCGGTTCCTACGTGGTTGCCCGGGAGAACTTCGGGCCCAAGGTCGCGCAGATCGCCGCGGCGTCGCTGCTGATCGACTACGTCGTCACCGTCGCGGTGCAGTGCGCGGCCGGCACCGTGGCGGTGGTATCCGCGATACCCATGCTCGGTCCCTACAGCCTGTACATCACCGTTGGTGTTGTCTTACTTATGTGCTTTGCCAATCTGCGCGGATTGCGCGAAGCCGGGCTCCCGTTTGCGATGCCGACTTATTTATTTGTCGGCATGGTTTCGCTGACAATTATCGTTGGAGTTGCTCGGGAATTCCTTGGAGGTTTACCGGTTTACGACCCGGTCCACACCGCTGGAGCGGTGACGGTGTCACAGGGCAGCGGCTTGGTCATGGGCGCGACCGTGTTGATCGTCCTGCGGGCGTTCGCCAACGGTGGTTCGTCCCTGACCGGTGTCGAAGCGATCTCCAACACGGTCAACGCCTTTCGGCCCCCGGAAAGCAGCAATGCGCGCAAGGTGCTGATGATCATGGCGTGCATCCTCGCATTCCTGCTGGCCGGCGTCGCCTGGCTCGCACACATCACCCACGCTTTTCCCTACGCCGACGGATATCCGTCGATGCTGTCCGAGATTGCCCGGGCGGTATTCGGCAACGGGGCGATCGGGCACATCCTCTATTTTGTCGTCCAGGCGGCGACGGCGCTGATCCTCTACACCGGTGGGAACACGAGCTTCAATGGTTTCCCCGCATTGACGAGTTTCGTCGCGGAGGACAGCTTTCTGCCGCGGCCGCTGATGAAGCGCGGTCAGCGACTGGTGTTCTCCAACGGCATCATCACGCTGACCGTGCTGGCGGTGGCGCTGCTGATCGGGACTGGCGGTTCGCTCAACGCGCTGGTGCCGTTCTATGCGATCGGCGTGTTCACCGGCTTCTCGATGGCGGGCTACGGAATGAGTAAGCACTGGCTGACCCACCGTGGTCCCGGTTGGCGCGGGAAACTAGTGATCAACTTCTCAGCAGGTCTGCTGTCGACCATTGTCGTGGGCATCTTCGCGATCGCGAAGTTCACCGAGGGCGCCTGGCTGGTTGTGGTGGTCTTTCCGATCCTGGTCTTCGCGTTGATGCGGGTGAACCGGCAGTACCGGGCTGAGGCGTCGGTGCTGGAAACGTCCCTCATCGACCCTCCTGAGCTGCTCGAACACGAGAGCCACCGAGTGCTGATCTTCGTGGACTCGGTCGACCTGGCCGAGGTCGAGGCGGTGCGTTACGCCATGGGGCTCAAGGCCGACGAATTGACCGCCGTGCACTTCGTGCTGGACTCCGCGCACGCGGAGCGGCTGCAGCGCCAATGGCTGCACTTCGGGCAGGTCACCGGGTTGCGGGTGGTCGACTGCTTCGACCGAAACCTCAGCCGGGCCGCGCATGACCTGGTGCAGGAGATCATGGCTGAACATGCGGACACCAAGGTCACGGTGCTATTGCCGCGCCGGGAGTATTCGCAGCTCCTCGGCCGGCTGCTGCACGACCGGACCGCGGACATGATTGCCAAAGTCGTGAGTCGGATTCCCGGCGCGAGCGCGCAGATTGTGGCATACGACATCTCGACCCGCATCGCGATGGCCGGTGTCGCCGAGGCGGAATCCGCGAGGTCAGCGGGTGAGCGGGTTGATCCGATAGAGTTGCCCCGGGCCGCAGCCGATCTACGTGGGTGACTTGACTCCACAGGTCGCTGACTCCGGAGGAAAGTGATACGTGGTTATAGCATCGCAGCGCGATTCGGGTATCCCGCCGTCCTTTAGCGACGGTTGGAAACGCATCTTTCTCGGCAAGCCTCTGACGAGCGAACAGCTCGAGTCGGAGCGCCTGTCGAATCCGGTTGCGCTCGGCGCGATTTCACCAGACGCCATCTCGTCGACCGCATTCGGTCCCGAGCAGGTCATGATCGAATTGCTGCCGCGCGCCGGCATGGCGGCGTTCACATTGCTGCTGCCGATCATGGGTGTGATCCTGTTCATCCTGCTGTTGGTCTCCGCGTCCTATCGCGGGGTGGTCATGGCCTACACCAGGACCGGCGGGGCGTACATGGTGGCCCGGGACAACTTCGGGCCACGGATCGCGCAGATCGCTGCTGCGGCACTGCTGATCGACTATGTGGTCACCGCCGCGGTCCAGCCCGCGGCCGGAACGGTCGCGGTGGTGTCGGCGATCCCGGTGTTACGCCCGTACCACCTGGAACTCACGATCGCCGTATTGCTGCTGATCTGCATGGCCAACCTGCGCGGATTGCGGCAATCCGGCCGGATTTTCGCGGTCACTACGTACTGGTTCGTCGGAATGATCTTGCTGACGATCGTCACCGGCCTGATCCGCGAAGCCTTGTGGGGCTTGCCGAAATACGATCCGGCGACCATCGACGGGGCGGTGCCGGTGCATCAGGGCAACGGTCTGGTGATGGGCGCGACGGTCCTGGTGGTGTTGCGGGCGTTCGCCAACGGTGGTACGTCGCTGACCGGTGTCGAGGCGATTTCCAACACCGTCAACGTCTTTCGTGAACCACAGGGCGCCAACGCCCGTCGAGTATTGACCCTGATGGCGTGCATCCTGGCGGTCCTGCTGGCCGGCGTGGCCTGGCTGGCCCACGTCACCCACGCCACCCCGTATCTGGACGAATACCCGTCGATGCTCTCGGAGATCACCCGTACGGTTTTCGGACACGGTGTCCTGGGGAACGTTCTCTACTTCATGGTTCAGGCATCCAGCGCCGCAATCCTTTTCGCGGGTGCCAACACCGGATTCAACGGGTTCCCCGCGCTGGCGAGTTTCGTTGCCGAGGACCGCTTCCTGCCCCGTCCACTGACCAAGCGCGGTCACCGGCTGGTCTTTTCCAACGGCATCATCACGCTGACCGCACTCGCGGTAGCGCTGCTGCTGGTGACTCGCGCCAAGCTCAGTGCGCTGGTGCCGTTCTTCGCAATCGGAGTGTTCACCGCGTTCGCGATGGCCGGCTTCGGTATGGCCAAGCATCACTACACCCGTCGGGGCCCCGGCTGGCGCCGCAAGGTGGTCGTCAACTTCTCCGCGGGGGTGATGTCGACGATCGTCGTGGGCATCTTCGTGGTGGCCAAGTTCACCGAGGGCGCTTGGCTGGTCGTCGTCGTGTTCCCGATCCTGGTGTACGGCTTGATCCGGCTCAACATCCAGTATCGGGCCGAAGCGTCCGTTCTGGAGATGTCCCGGACCGAACGGCCCGACCTGGCCAAGTACGCCCGGCTGCGGGTGTTCGTCTTCGTCGACTCGGTCGACCTCGCAGAGGTCGAGGCACTGCGCTACGGCAAGGGGCTGCACGCCGACGAACTGCTCGCGGTCCATTTCGTGGTCGACGCCGAACATTCCGCCAAGCTCCAGGATCGCTGGCAGCACTTCGAACACGACACCCAGCTGCGCGTGATCGACTGTCCGGACCGCAATTTGAGCCGGGTCGCACAGGAATTCGTTCTGCAGGTGAAGCGCAATCACCCGGAGACCAAGGTGACGGTGCTGCTGCCGCGCCGGACCTACTCCGCGATGCTGGGCCGGTTGCTGCACGACCGCACCGCCGACAAGATGGCCCGGGCCGTCAGCCGCATCGCCGGCGCGACCGCGATCATCGTGCCCTACGACGTGGAATCGCGCATTGCACGAGTCGATCCTGACGCCTTGGCGCCGGCGGGTCAGTCCTAGAACCGGTCAGACGGGTCGTGACAGAGTCAGTCAACGAACCGGAAGTACCCCCGTCTTTCTCCGACGTGTGCAAGCGCGTCTTTTTGGGCAAGCCGCTGATCACCCAGGAGCTGTCCAGCGAACGGTTGTCCAATCCCGTTGCACTGGGCGCACTTTCGCCTGACGCGATCTCGTCGACCGCGTATGGTCCCGAGCAGATCCTGACCGAACTGCTTCCACACGCCGGGCTGGCGGCTTTCATTCTGCTGCTGCCCATCATGGGCGTCATCCTGCTGATTCTTGCGCTGGTGGCCGCGTCGTACCGGCAGGTCGTGATGGCCTACACCAAGGCCGGCGGCTCCTACATCGTGGCGCGGGAGAACTTCGGGCCCAAGGTGGCGCAGGTGGCCGCGGCGGCACTATTGATCGACTACGTCGTGACGGTGGCAGTGCAGGCGGCGGCGGGCACGGTCGCGGTGGCATCGGCCGTACCGGCGCTGGGGCACTACAGCCTGGAAATCACCGTCGCAGTCGTGCTGCTGATCTGCTATGTGAATTTGCGCGGACTGCGCGAGGCCGGGCTGCCGTTTGCGATCGCCACCTATTCGTTCGTGGTCATGCTGGTGGTGATGATCGTGACCGGCGTTGTCCGGCATCTGGTTTGGGGCCTGCCGCAATACGATCCCGGCCACGCCGCGGGAGCAGTTCCGGTACATCAGAGCAGCGGCCTGGTGATGGGCGCGACGGTCCTGGTGGTGTTGCGGGCGTTCGCCAACGGTGGTTCGTCGTTGACCGGTGTGGAAGCAATCTCCAACACCGTCAACGTATTCCGCAAGCCGCAGAGTCTCAACGCCCGCCGGGTGCTCACCGCGATGGCCTGCATCCTGGGACTTTTGCTAGCGGGTGTCGGCTATCTCGCTTACGCGACTCACGCCGCGCCGTATCTCAGCGAGTACCCGTCGGTGCTGTCGCAGATTGCCCGGGCGGTGTTCGGCAACGGGGTCATCGGCGACAGCATGTATGTCCTGGTCCAGGTGTCGACCGCGGCGATCTTGTATACCGGCGCCAACACCAGCTTCAACGGCTTTCCCGCGCTGGCGAGTTTCGTTGCCGAGGACCGTTTTCTGCCGCGCCAGCTCATGCAGCGCGGATATCGGTTGGTGTTCTCCAACGGCATCCTGACGCTCGCCGCGTTGTCGGTGGCGCTGCTGGTGTTCACCGGCGGTTCGGTCAACGCGCTGGTGCCGTTCTATGCGATCGGGGTGTTCACCGGCTTCTCGATGGCCGGCTACGGGATGTCCAAACACCATCTGACCCAACGCGAACGGGGCTGGCAGTACCGGTTGGCGATCAACTTCTCCGCAGCGGTGCTGTCGACGATCGTGGTAGGGATCTTCGCGGTAGCGAAGTTCACCGAGGGTGCCTGGCTGGTCGTCGTGGTCTTCCCGGTGTTGGTGTTTGGACTGATTCGGCTCAACCGCGAATACCGTGCCGAGTCGGCGATTCTCGAAGCCTTCCGCACTGACCGCCCGCAGATGACCAAATACGCGCGGCATCGCGTGTTCGTATGCGTCAACTCGCTGGACATTGCAGTGCTGGAAGCGCTGCGCTACGGCAAAAGTTTGCGTGCCGACGAGCTGGTCGCCGTGCACTTCATGATCGACTCGGACCGGGCCGCCGAACTCCGAAAGCGTTGGGATGATTTCGAACTCGACACCAGTCTGCGGGTGATCGACTGCCCCGACCGGCAGATCGTCCGCGCTGTGCAGACGCTGGTCGTCAAGGTCCGCAATGAACATCGCGACACCCACGTCACGGTGCTGCTGCCGCGCCGTACCTACGCGCCGTTGCTGGGACGATTGCTGCACGACCAAACCGCGGACAAGATCTCCCGCGCGGTCAGCCGGGTCCCGGACGCCGCGGCCACCATCGTTCCCTACGATGTCCAGTCCCGGATTCGCGAAGCCTTCCCGGACATCTTGGAGCAACGCATCGCCTCCAAGATCGAGGCGATCGAGATGCGGATCTGGCGGGGCGAGGACGAGCCTGCCGATGACTACGAGCATCCGGAGAAATCCGCGTCGGTGATCTGCGTGAACGATCTGATTCCGGGACGCCGAGCCACGGTCGAGGGCCGCGTCAGCCAAGTCGAAGACATCACCAAACGCGGAAAGACATTCCGCTGGATCGTCGTCGGGGACGACAGCGGCGATGTTCGGGTCACGTTCCAGCCGGGCAATGGGGACGATATTCAGCCGGGTCAGGTGCTGCGCGTCACCGGAAAGGCGACTCAGAGCGGCAACAAGCAGGTAGCGATGAGCGATCCGAGCTACTCGGTGATCGAGACTCCCGAGGAGTCTTAGGTTGCCGGCGCTTACCGGCTGAGGATGTAGTCGTCGTCTTTTGGTTGAGCCAGCATGCGGGTCAATCGCTTTCGGTCGAACGGCCACAAATCGATGTGGTTGTCGTCGGCGAAATACCACGAATTGCAACCGGTGTTCCACACCGTCGGGACCATCGCTTCGGCGATTTCGTCGGCCAAGCGGTCGGTGGCTTCCTCGCTTACTTCGACGACGGTGATTTCGCCGTCACGAAAGCGATTCAGCCACTTGACGATATAGTGCGCGGTCAGCTCGGCGACGTGCTGCAGTGAGATGGATCCCGTGGGCGAGTTGGGACCCAACACCATGAACAGGTTGGGGAAGCCGGGGATGGCCGTCATGCCCCAGGCCCGTGGCCCCTTGGCCCAGGCGTCGTCGATCGACAGGCCGTCCCGCCCGCGCAGCGTCATCGGGCGCATGTAGTTGTGCGCCGCGAATCCGGTGGCCAGCACTATCGCGTCGAGGTCGTGGTGGACACCGTCGGTGGTCTGCAGCCCCGTCTCGGTGATCTCGGCGATCGGGTCGCTGACGAAGCTGGCATTCGGCTTGGCGATTCGCCGGTAGTAGTCGCCTGAGAGCACCTGCCGCTTGCAGAACGGCTCGTAGTCGGGAGTCAGCTTTGCGCGAAGGTCCTTGTTCCGCACCAGGGCTCGCAAGCAGATCCGCCCGTAGCGCTGGGCCGCCCGGCGTCGCCAGGTCGGCCGGATGACAAGGTCGACGAGGTAGTCCGAGCCGACGAACTGGGACAACCTCACTGCTTTGGCCTGCCTCGGCAATCTTCGCAGTATCCGGCCGACGATGCGTGGTTGCGGCATTCTCATCGGCATCCACATCACCCACTGCGGCGTGCGGACGAAGTGCGTGATGTGCGCCGCATCGGGTTGCAGTGCCGAAAACACCTGTACTCCAGTAGAACCGGCACCGATGACCGCGACCCGTTTGCCGTGAGTATCGATGTCGGCCCAGCGTGCGGTGTGCACCACCGGCCCGGCGAACGAGTCGAGGCCGGAAATGTCCGGGATGAACGGGTGGTGCAGGACCCCGGTGGCGGCGATGACGAAGTCCGCTTCGATCTCGTCGCCGTCGGCGGTCCGCACCCGCCATCGGTTGTCGGTGAACACTGCCTCGGTGACTTCGCAGTCGAGCCGCAGATGGGAGCGCAGCTGTAGCTCGTCGATCAGGTCGCGGTGGTAACGCTGGATCTCGTCGCCGGTCGCCCAGACGTGGCTCCAGTCCGGCTTGGGGGCGAACGCGAACTGGTAGCCGTAAGACGGGACGTCGCAACGCAGCCCGGGATAACGGTTCCAGTGCCAGACACCGCCGACGTCCGAGCCCTTTTCCAGGATGGTGAAGTCGTGGAAACCGGCCTGCCTCAGCACGTGAGCGACGGCGATTCCCGACATGCCGGCGCCGACAATGACAATCCGCGGATCCCGCCGTTGGGTCATGGGGAAACGGTATGCCCGCCGAAAGCGCGATGGGCCGGATTGATCAGCGCGCCCGGCATCTCACCGGGAAAACTATCGCTCGTCGTCGTCTTCTTGTGCGCGTAGGAGTTTTTCGGGGTGGTGGTAGGTGTTGATGCGGGGTTGGCCGTGGTCGAGGTGTGGGGGTGGGATCCATTCGGTGTCGTAGCGGTGGTTTTTGCGGGTGGTCCAGCCTTGGTCGGTTTGTGCGTGGTTGGGGTGGCAGGTCAGGGCGAGGGTGTTGATGTCGGTGACGGGGTGGGTGGCGTAGGGGTTGCAGTGGTGGGCTTCGCAGAGGTAGGCGGGCATGGTGCAGCCGGGGAAGGTGCAGCCACGGTCCCTGGCGTACAACACGATTCGTTGGGCGGGTGAGGCCAGGCGTTTGGTGTGATAGAGCGCCAACGCTTTGCCTTTGTCGAAGATGGCCAGGTAGTGGTGGGCGTGGGAGCCGAGTCGGATCACATCCGACATCGGCAGCAGGGTGCCCCCGCCGGTGAGCCCGCGGCCGGCGCCGGCCTCGAGTTCTTGCAGGGTGGTGGTGACGATGATCGATGCCGGTAGCCCGTTGTGCTGGCCGAGGTCACCGGAGGCCAGTAGCGCCCGTCCGGCGGCGAGCAGGGCGTCGTGGTTGCGTTGGGCCGCGGTGCGGGTGTCGTTTTGGATGGCGGCTTGGGATGGGGTGCCGCTGAGGCACGGTTCGTCGTCGGCGGGGTTGCACATGCCGGGTGCGGCCAGTTTCGCCAACACCGCATCCGAGGTGGCCCGGGCTTCGGGGGTCAGCCAGCCGCTGGTCGGTGACATGCCGTCGAGGTCTTGGCGGCCGATGGTCAGGCCGCGGCGTTTGGCGCGGTCGACGTCGGTGAAGTCACCGTCGGGGTTGAGGCAGTCGGTGAGCTTGTCGGCCAGCTTGGCGAGTTCATCGGGGCGGTGTTCGCCGGCTCAGGCGGGCCAACTGCGCTTCGGCGCGGGCGCGGGTCTCGATGTCGACGAAATCGGGCAGCCGATGCCAGAAGCTGCGGATCACCGCGACATGGCCGGCACCGAGGTCGCCGTTGCGCTGCGCGGCCGCGGTGGCCTCCAGCACCGGCGCCAGCGGTTCCCCGTTCAACGCCCGCCGCTCACCGAGATCCGCCGCCTCGTGCACCCGCCGAGAAGCGTCGGCGCGGCTGATCCGCAACCGGTCCGCCAACGCCGGAGCCAGTTTGCCACCCAACTCGACCGGCTCGGCCTGGGCGGCGAGCTGATTGATCAGCACATGCTCGATCGCCGGTTGCTGGCGGCGAAAGACCTCACATCGTTGCAGCACCGCCAGCCGCTCCGGTGTGGTCAACACATCAAACGTCAAATCCAGGGCACGTTTGTAGCCGGCCTCGAGCGCGTCGAGAACCTCGACGATCTCCTCACGACTACTAGAACGCATGTTCGAATAGTAGCCACTGTGTCCGACGGGCGCAGAAAGTTATCCACACCCTGAAATGGAAGTGACGGAAGTGGTTTCAGTGACTGAACTGCCTGTGGTTAAGTGGTGGCCGTGAAGAAACTGTCAGCCGTGTTGGCTTCGCTGGCCGGTGTCGCGGCCACAGCCAACGGCTATCGACCGATTAGCAAGCGCGGATATCTCTCGATGTACGCCTTCAGCTTCGGGGTGTTCGCCTCGGAGTTACCGCTGCAGGTGATCGCCGCTCAGTTCGCGCTGCTGGCCGCGGTGACCCGCAAGCTCTCACCGCAGGTGCGCAGGTTCAGTTGGCTGGTGTCGGCGCTGTCCTGGCTGGGCCTGCTTGGTCTGAACCGCCTCGGCCACCAGTCCAAGCAGCCGCTGGCCGCGGCGCTCGACGCCGAACTGGGCCCCGATCGCCGCACCCAGTCGGGGGATCTGTGGAAGCGCCCGGCGGGCGAGGGCACCGCGAAGTCGCCGGGCGTCGTCCGCATGGCGCGCATTTACGGCGATTACGCGCACGACACTGACATCCCCTACGGCGAGCACGGCACGCGAAACCACCTCGACATCTGGCGCCGACCCGACCTCGATCGGGGCGGCAAGGCGCCGGTGCTGCTACAGGTGCCCGGCGGCGCCTGGATGGTGGGAAGCAAACGGCAACAGGCGTACCCGCTGATGAGCCATTTGGCCGAATTGGGCTGGGTGTGCGTCGCAATCAACTACCGGCTCAGCCCGCGCTCGACCTGGCCGGACCAGATCGTCGACGTCAAGCGGGCGCTGGCGTGGACCAAGGAACACATCGCCGAGTATGGCGGCGACCCGGACTGGGTAGCGATCACCGGCGGCTCAGCCGGTGGGCACCTGTCCTCGTTGGCCGCGCTCACGCCGAATGATCCGCAGTTTCAGCCGGGGTTCGAGGACGCCGACACCAGTGTGCGGGCCGCGGTTCCGTTCTACGGCCTCTACGACTTCAACCAGCAGGGTGCGGTCCATCCGCTGATGGCACCCATGCTAGGGAAGTACGTGTTCAAGCGGCGGCGCGGCGACATAGCGGAGGCGTTCCGGATCGCCTCGCCAGTTACCTACGTATCTGACGACGCACCACCGTTTTTCGTGTTGCACGGCACCAACGACTCGCTGATACCTGTCGAGCAGGCCCGCGCGTTCAGCACCCGGCTCCGTGAAGTCAGTCAGCAGCCGGTGGTCTATGCCGAACTACCGTTCGCGCAGCACGCCTTTGACATCTTCGGGTCGGTGCGTGCCACCCATGCTGCGGTGGCCGTCGAGCAGTTCCTTGCCGAGATCTACACGAAGACGCGGGTCGCGGTTTAGCCGAACGGGCGCGGACTTCGCTTGTCGAGCAAGGCGATAACTTGCGCGGCCAACTCGTCGGTATCGGCTCCCGCGGTGTCGAGCACCAGGTCCGCGTCTTCGGGCGCCTCGTAGGGTGCGTCGACTCCGGTGAGACCTTTCAGCTCGCCGCTTCGTGCCCGCTTGTAAAGGCCCTTCGGATCACGCTTTTCACACTCGGCCAGCGACGTGGCGACGTGCACTTCGATGAAGGGCAGACCGGCCGCATCGTTGAGGGCGCGGGCGGTCTCGCGGTCCGACTTCAGCGGCGACACCAGTGACGCCAGCGCCACCACACCGGCGTCGGCCAGCAGACGCGTCAGATGGCCGACCCGCCTGATGTTTTCAGTGCGGTCGCCGGGGGAGAAGCCCAGGTCGTCGGACAATCCATGGCGCAGGTTGTCGCCGTCCAGCAGGTACGCTGTTCGCCCCGATTCGACGAGCGCCCGCTCCACCGCCACCGCAATGGTCGATTTGCCCGAGGCGGGCAGGCCGGTGAACCAGATGGTCGCGCCGGCTTGACCGGTGGCCTGCCAGCGGTGGTCGCGGTCCAATGCCGAGGGATGCCAGCGGATGTCAGTGCGCGAATGAGTACCCGGTTTGATTTCGCGGGCTTCGATGATGGTGCCGGCGCCGATGGTGTCGTTGGTGGCCTCATCGATCAGGATGAACGCGCCGCTGTCGCGATTCTCCGCGTACGGGTCGGCGATGACGATGGAGCTGGTTCGCAGGGTGACCGTGCCGATATCGTTGAGCGCCAACTCGACTGGCTGGTCGAGCTCGTCGAGCGTCTCGGGATCCAGCCGTGAGTGCAGCTCCTGTACCGTGGCCCGAACGCTCTTGCTGGTTTGCTTGAGCGCCAAGCGATCTCCGGCACGCAGCGGTGAGTCGACGAACCAGCAGACAGTGGCGTGCAGCTCGCGGGCCAGCACCGGCAGGGGCGCTTCGTCGGCGCCGCTGACCAGCACGTCACCGCGTCCCACGTCGATGTCGTCGGCCAGTTCGATCGAGACCGATAGCGGCGCAACGCCTGTCGTGCGGTCGTCGTCGAGGGTATCCAGCGCGGTCACCGTCGAACGGGTGCCGGCCGGCAGCGAGATGACCGGGTCGCCCACGGACAGCGTGCCCGCCGCCAGCCGTCCCGTGTAGCGACGCCGTACGTCGGCGGTCGGACGTGACACCCATTGCACCGGCAGACGCAGCCGGGTCGGCTCAGCGTGCGGCGCAGCCAGTTCGATGCCTTCCAGGTAGTCCAGCAACGTCGGGCCGTCGTACCACGGCGTGTGCTCCGAAGCGTGCACCACGTTGTCGCCAAGCTTGGCGGCGATCGGGATGACGCTGATCTCGATGTTGCCGAGGCGGGCGGCGAGTTGCTGCAGCTCCGATTCGACTTCAGTGAACCGTTTGTGGTCGAAGTCGACGAGGTCGATCTTGTTTACTGCTGCCACAAAGTGCTTGATGCCTAACAGTTTTGCGATCCGGGCGTGCCGCCGGGTCTGCCGTAGCACGCCGGCGCGGGCGTCGACCAGAAGGATCGCGACGTGTGCGTTCGAGGCGCCGGTGAACATATTGCGGGTATAGCGCTCATGGCCGGGTGTGTCGGCCAGGATGTAGCTGCGGTTTGCGGTGGAAAAGAACCGGTACGCGACGTCGATGGTGATGCCCTGTTCGCGCTCGGCGCGCAGCCCGTCGGACAACGCCGCGAGGTCGGCGACGCCCTCCTCATCGGTAACTGCCTCCAGGTGGTCGAGCGGCAGGCTGTCGGTGTCGTGCAGCAGCCGTCCGATCAGCGTGCTCTTGCCGTCGTCGACCGAGCCCGCGGTGGCAATGCGCAGCAGTTGGCGTGTCACGGCGCTCATCAGCTCAGGCCCTTTCGTTCTTCTTCGCTGACGCTCATCAGCTCAGGCCCTTTTGTTCTTCTTCGCTGACGCTCATCAGAAGTAGCCCTCTCGCTTGCGGTCCTCCATCGCGGCGACCGATGTGCGGTCGTCGGCGCGGGTCTCACCGCGCTCGGAGACGGTGGCCGCCGAGATCTCGCCGATGACACCGGCGATGTCGGTGGCGGTGGAGCGCACGGCCCCGGTGATGGTCAGGTCGCCCACCGTGCGGTAGCGCACCCACTCGACATCGGAGGACTCGTCGTTGTTCGGTTCGGTGTATTCCGATACTGCGAGCAGGATGCCATCCCGCTCGAAGACCTCGCGTTCGTGCGCATAGTAAATCGACGGTATTTCAAGGTCTTCCAGCTCGATGTAGCGCCACACGTCGAGCTCGGTCCAGTTGCTCAGCGGGAAAACCCGCACCTGTTCGCCCTTTTTGATGCGGCCGTTGTACAGCGACCACGGCTCGGGGCGTTGCGCCCTGGGATCCCATTGGCCGAACTCGTCGCGGAAGCTCAGGATCCGCTCCTTGGCGCGGGCGCGCTCCTCGTCTCGGCGAGCACCGCCGAACGCCGCGTCGAACTCACCGGCCTCCAGCGCATCGAGCAGGGTGCGGGTCTGGGCCCGGTTACGCGACGCGCGGGGGCCGGGGTCGGGCACTCGACCCTTGTCGATCGATTCCTGCACGGAGGCGACGATCAGCTTGTGCCCGTGATCGGCGACCCGGCGGTCCCGGAATTCGATCACTTCGGGGAAGTTGTGGCCGGTGTCGACGTGCATGACCGGGAACGGCAGCGGTAGCGGCCGGAAAGCCTTCTCCGCCAAGCGAAGTAAGACGATGGAGTCCTTGCCGGCCGAGAACAGCAGGACGGGCCGTTCCAGTTCGGCGACCACTTCCCGGATGATGTGGACCGCTTCGGCTTCCAGCAGTCGCAGTTCGTCGACGTGCTTGGTTTCGACAGGTGCGCTCACAGCGGCAGCCCCTCTCTCTCGGCATCTTCGCGGTAGCGATCTACCCACTCGTCCGAGCGTTTATCCGCTTGGCGTTCGAGCACCGGCTCCGGAGCCAGGCCTCGGTCGAGTCCCAGCGACTCGAGGATGTCGCCGACTACCTGAGTCAGGTTGCGCCACAACACCGGATAGGGAATCTCCAAGGGTTTGACGTTCTCTTCGGCGAACCACTTCCGCCAGCCCTCTTCCTGGCCGCGCAGCATGGTGATGACGTGTGCGATGGCGCCGGCGTGATACGTGGCACGCGCGTCACGAATGGGGTCGGGCCGACCGCGCCATACCCGGGTCTGCACCGCGCGCCAGAACGACACGGCCTGCGACACCACGTCCGGCCGGTACACATAGACGAGCACCGGGTCCTGGCCGACGACGTCGCGGATCGCGGACAGCAATCCGTCACCGGACCGATCGGGCAGCCCGGCCGCGCGGTCCAGCAGCAGCGGCGTCTGGTTCCACATCAGCTTGCCGCCCCATACGCCGTTCGGTGTCCGTCCGACGGTGCGGATGTAGTCGCGCCAGATTTCCGGCGGCGCCAGATCGGGCTTACCCTCGTCCAGCGGATCGAGCAGGCTCAGAATCGACTCGTCATCGACGCCGGTGAACCACTCGCGTGGCTGCGGCGACTGACTGGTGGTCGGGAGGTACTGGAAAAACTCCTGTGGCTCACCGGCGACACCCGTCGCGCGCAATGACTCGACCAATAGGGTGCTGCCGCTCCGCTGCGAAGCCAGCACCAGATATGCAGACGGGTGATCTGTCACAAGCGCAGCTTAGCTGACGGAAAATTGTTGCCTCTCTTTCAATTACCGTCACGCTGAACATAACTGTTGCGGCGCTTCGCACCCGTTCAGGAGACCCGGTCGATGGCCCGGAGTCCGAGCGAAAGCAGCAGCCGGACATCGGGATCGGCCAACGATGTTGTGAGTATCGTCTCTATCCGGCGGATACGGTAGCGCACCGTGTTGGGGTGTACATGCAGCTGATCCGCGGACGCGGCGACGTCGCCGAATTCATCCAGGTACACCCGCAACGTCTGAACCAGTGTAGGGTCGCGGCCTTGCAGTTCGCGCACTCGCGGGTCCACCAACCGCTCGTCGGCGCCGACCATCGTGACGATCTCGTCCAGCAGCACCGTGGTCCGGGCTTCGGCCAACGACGTCACCGCTCGGAACGAATCCGGATGGCGCTCAGCACTATCCAGCACACGATCGACTTCCGATCGCACGCCCGGCAAGCCTGCCAGGCCCGGTAGCGGTGCCGCGACCACCGCCCGCAGCTGCAGATCCAGTTCGGTGTGCAGTCCGCCGATCGTGCCGCGAATCCAGGACTGCAGCGATGACCGCTTGGTGGTCTGCGGGAACAACACGTACACCCGCGACCCGTGCGATCCGATCTGGGCGTCGGCACGAAAAGCATTGGCGCTCAGAGCTAGAACGTCGGCCAGCCGGTCCTGCCGCCCGCGGTTGTGGGTGTCTGTGTCGTCAAAGCCGACCAATGCGGCCTGACCGTCGGCCGCGACACCCAGCTCGCGTGCGATCGCGTCCACATCGACCGGTCCGCTGTCGGTGAGGCCGAGCAGCTGTTGTGCCCGCAAGACATGGGTTGACGGTTTGGCCGTCAGCCGGGACATGATGCGGGCGGCCAGCACCGCGGCCCCGCGCAGCATCTCCTCGGCATCGTCGGCCAGCGGCCTCGACCCCTGCTGCACCCAAATGGAACCGGCGAAGCTCGGTGGGCGACGGGCCGGTTGGTGAATACCGACCGCCAGCCGGGGTCGCAGCCCCAACTCCGGTCGCTCCGCGACGCGGACGACGTCGCCGCCGGCGCGCAGTGCGTCGAAGATGCCCCATTGGCCGATCCAGGTGAGGTGTTCGGGCGGGCCGGCGCGACCCAGGATCGACAACCGTCGCAACTCGTCGGCCTCGTCGTTGGACGCCGAATAAGCCAGCACATGGGATTGCTCATCTTCGATGCTCACCATGCCGTGGATCCGGTCGGCCAGTGACTGTGCCAGCCCGAACAAGTCGGTTCCGGAATCATTCTCGGCATCGCCGTGGTGTTCCAGGACGTGGTCGACCAGCCGATACAGCCGCTCCCAACGGGCCCGAGGGTCGACGGCCACCACGGCTGTCCCGGTCGCGACGGCCTTGGCCACCAGCGCAGCGGACGGCTCCTTGGCGAAGACCGCCACCGAGGCCGCTCCGGTGGCTTCCATCCACTGTTGTGCCTCGGTGTCAGGAACGCCGACCAGGAAGAACACGTCGGCGGAATCCGCGCCGCGGCCCATTCCGAGGCGTACATCGTCGGCGTCGATCAGTGCTATCGAGGCGAGGGTCAGGTCCAGGCCGCGGGGCGCTTCGATCAGGTTGGCCATGGTGGTGTCCAGGGCCAACAGCAATTGGCCGAGTCCTACACCGCCGGTCCTCACGTTGTCCGATTCTACTAGCAGATCGACCTAATCTTGTCTGATCAGCCAAGACGTACGGCCGCCGCGCTGAGATCCTGAGACATGGACGCGATTACCGATGTTCCGCAGCCAGCCAACGAACCCATCTACGATTACGCGCCGAACTCGCCCGAACGGGTGCGATTGCAGACCGCGCTCGCGGAGTTTGCCGAGCATCCGATCGACCTACCGCACGTCATCGGCGGAGTTCACCGCATGGGCGACGGTGAGCGAATCAACGTCGTGCAGCCACACCGACACTCGGCAACGCTGGGCACTCTGACCAACGCCCAACACCGCGATGCCGCCGCTGCCGTGCAGGCGGCGGCGCTGGCCCGAACAGATTGGGCGGCAACCCCGTTCGACGAGCGCGCGGCGATCTTCCTGCGCGCCGCCGATCTGCTGGCCGGCCCATGGCGGGAGAAGATCGCCGCGGCGACCATGCTGGGACAATCCAAAACCGCGTATCAGGCCGAGATCGACGCGTCCTGCGAGACGGCGGATTTCTGGCGGTTCAACGTCGACTTCGCGCGTCAGATCCTCGCGCAGCAGCCAATGAGCGCCCGCGGTGAATGGAATCGCACCGACTATCGCCCGCTGGATGGATTCGTCTATGCGATAACGCCGTTCAACTTCACGTCGATTGCGGCCAATCTGCCCACCGCGCCGGCATTGATGGGAAACACCGTGGTGTGGAAGCCGTCGGTGACGCAAACGTTGTCGGCATACCTGACCATGCAACTGTTGGAGGCGGCCGGACTGCCACCCGGTGTGGTCAACATGGTCACCGGCGACGGCTATGCGGTATCGGAAGTGGCGCTGGCCGATCCGCGGTTGGCCGGCATCCACTTCACCGGATCGACCGCGACCTTCCAGTCGCTTTGGCGGCAGGTCGGCACGAACATCGAGCACTATCAGAGCTATCCGCGACTGGTCGGGGAGACCGGCGGCAAAGACTTCGTGCTTGCGCACCGTTCGGCGCGGCCGGATGTGCTGCGCACCGCGCTGATTCGAGGAGCGTTCGACTACCAGGGGCAGAAATGTTCGGCGGCATCGCGGGCGTTCATCGCGCACTCGGTGTGGCAGCAGATGGGCGACGACTTCCTGGCCGCCACTGCCGAATTGCGGTTCGGCGACATCGCCGATCTGACCAACTTCGGTGGCGCGCTGATCGATCAGCGGGCGTTCGCGAAGAACGTCGCCGCCATCGAGCGGGCGAAAAGCGCACCTGGGGTGACGATCGCCGTTGGCGGTGAATATGACGACAGCGAAGGGTATTTCGTGCGCCCGACGGTGTTGCTGTCCGACGACCCGACCGACGAATCCTTCGCCACCGAGTACTTCGGCCCGGTGCTGTCGGTGTACGTCTATCCCGACAACGAATTCGACCGGGTGCTCGATCTCATCGACACCGGCTCTCGCTTACGCGCTGACCGGCGCGGTGATCGCTGACGACCGCGACGCCGTGCTCGCCGCGCAGAACCGGCTGCGGTTCGCGGCGGGCAACTTCTACGTCAACGACAAGCCCACCGGCGCCGTGGTAGGCCGCCAGCCGTTCGGCGGTTCCCGCGGCTCGGGCACCAACGACAAGGCCGGCTCGGCGCAGAACCTGTTGCGCTGGACGTCCGCCCGCTCGATCAAGGAGACGTTCGTGCCGGCCACCGAGCACCGCTACCCGCACATGGCGGTGGAGTGATGGCCGGACTGTTCGCCAAGACGCTGCGTCCGGCAATCTTGGCCGCCAGCAGGTCGCATGGATTGCGGCATACCGCCGAACGGCTACCCGTCACCCGCAAGGTGGTCGATCGGTTCGTGCCCGGTGCGACGCTGGAGCGGGTACTGGACAGCGCTGCGGCACTGCGCGATTCAGGCCGATTGGTCAGCATCGACTATCTCGGTGAGCAGGTCACGGACGCGGGCGGCGCGGATGAAACCGTGACCGCCTACCTCGGTCTACTCGATGCGCTCGGCCAACGGCCGGACGCCACCCGCGACGGTGTACGCCCGCTCGAGGTGTCGCTGAAATTGTCCGCGCTGGGACAGGCGCTGAGTGGCGACGGCGAGAAGATCGCGTACGCGCACGCCCACCGGATCTGTGAGCGGGCCGAGCAGGTCGGCGCGTGGGTGACCCTGGATGCCGAGGACCACACCACCACCGATTCCACGCTGTCAATCGCCGCCGAGTTGCGCACCGACTTCCCTTGGGTGGGCGTGGTTTTGCAGGCCTACCTGTGGCGCACGCTCGGCGATTGCGAGCAGTTCGCCGCGGCGGGTGCCCGGGTTCGGTTGTGCAAAGGCGCTTACGACGAACCGGCGTCGGTGGCCCATCGGGATGCCGCGGCGGTCACCGCCGCCTACCTGCGCTGCCTGCGGGTGTTGATGGCCGGGCCAGGGTATCCGATGGTGGCCTCGCACGACCCGGCGGTCATCGACGCCGTGCCGGCGATGGCGCGCGAAACCGGTCGAACCGCAGCCGATTTCGAATACCAGATGTTGTACGGCATCCGCGACCCAGAGCAGCGGAGGCTGGCGTCTGCAGGCAACCAGGTCAGGATTTACGTGCCGTTCGGCACCCAGTGGTACGGCTACTTCATGCGGCGGCTGGCGGAGCGGCCGGCCAACCTGACGTTCTTCATGCGGGCGCTGGCGCAGCGCGGTCACTGACAGCCAGTTTCGGCCGCTGTCAGACGGGTATTGCCTGTAGATGAAAGCTGTCGCCTGGCACGGCAAACGCGATGTGCGCGTTGAGTCGGTGCCCGACCCGAAGATCGAAGAATCCACCGACGCCGTCATCGAGGTGACATCGACCAACATCTGCGGTTCTGACCTGCATCTTTACGAGGTGCTGGGGCCATTCATGAACCCTGGCGACATCCTTGGACACGAACCGATGGGTATCGTGCGCGAGGTCGGCAGCGAAACGGGGGATTTGCGGGTCGGCGATCGGGTGGTGATCCCGTTCCAGATTTCCTGCGGAAATTGTTGGACGTGCAACCGTCAGCTCTACACCCAGTGCGAGACCACCCAAGTGCGTGACCAGGGGATGGGGGCGGCATTGTTCGGGTACTCGGAGCTCTACGGTTCGGTGCCCGGCGGTCAGGCTGAATTGCTGAGGGTGCCGCAGGCTCAGTTCACACATATCAAAGTCCCTGTAGGACCGCCAGATTCGCGATTCGTGTACCTCTCCGACGTGCTTCCGACGGCCTGGCAGTCTGTCGCCTACGCCGACATTCCGGACGGCGGCTCGGTCACGGTGCTGGGCCTCGGTCCGATCGGCGACATGGCCGCACGGATCGCCGACCACCTCGGCTACCGGGTGATCGCCGTCGATCTGGTGCCCGAACGGCTGGCGCGCGTCGCCGAGCGCGGCATCCAGACCATCGATCTGAAGGACATCGACACCGACGTCGGCAACGTGATCCGCGATCTGACCGAGGGGCGAGGTACGGACGCGGTCATCGATGCGGTGGGCATGGAGGCGCACGGTTCACCGGTTACCAAGGCAGTTCAGCAGGCGGCCGGATTGTTGCCGGACGTGCTGGGCAAGCGGTTGATGGAAACCGCCGGCGTCGACCGCCTCGGCGCGCTGTATTCGGCGATCGACATCGTCCGCCGCGGCGGGACCATCTCGCTGATCGGGGTGTACGGCGGGATGGCCGACCCGCTGCCGATGCTGACGCTGTTCGATAAGCAGATCACGTTGCGGATGGGTCAGGCCAATGTCAAGCGATGGTCGGACGACATCATGCCGCTGCTGATCGACGACGACCCTCTGGGTGTCGACACCTTCGCCACCCATGTTCTGCCGCTCGACGACGCCCCGTACGCGTACGACATTTTCCAGAAAAAGCAGGATGGCGCCGTGAAGGTGATTTTGCGCCCCTAACGGCGCCGCGATCCGTCTATGGCGACGATGATTCCGCAAGGCTTCGTTAACGAGACCATGCTGATCTCCTTCGGCAGAGGAGAACGCTAATGCAGCGTCGACGTTCGCCCGGCGTCAGCGGGCGTCGGTTGTCCTTCGCGGCCGCGCACGGCCGTTGGCGAACCCCTGAACGACGTGCGCGCGGACGAAGTCGGCGACCACCTCCGGGTCGTCCATGTCCAGGGTCGACGACGGTGTGCTGAACAGCGAGAACAGGATTCGGGCGAACCACTCGCCGCTGGCCTGGATGTCGAGATCTTTGCGCACCTCACCGGTGAGCTTGGCGGCCGCCAGGTGTGGAGCGAGGAAGTCCACACATTCGCGCAGCAGAACGGCGGCGTCCTTGGTCAGCAGCAGGCTGACCGCTTCTTCGTCGAAGTATTTCTCGGAGGCGATCGCCCGCCGCGCCTGCGTGACGAAAACCGCTGCACGGGCGAGTTTCTCCTCCAGTGAGCCTCCCCGGTCCATCGCCGTGGACATCTGTCGATAGAACTGCTCGGAGGTGTGCTCGGCGCAGGCTTCGACGATCGCGGCTTTGTCACGGAAGTACTCGTAGACCGTACTGCGGGAAACGTTTGCCGCCCTGGCGATATCGACGATCGTCACCTTCTGCAGTCCCTGCTTGCGAAAGCAGTTGTACGCGGACTCGATGATGAGTTCGCGGGTATCGGTCGCTGTGGCGTGCGTCATCGTCAGCCCGAAGCGAGAATCAGCCCGCTGGTCGGAACGCCGGTGCCCGACGTGACGAGTACATGCTCGACGTTGTCGACCTGGTTGTGCGACGTTCCGCGGATCTGGCGCACGCCTTCGGTGATGCCGTTCATCCCGTGGATGTAGGCCTCGCCGAGCAGGCCACCGTTGGTGTTGATTGGTAGCTCGCCACCCAGCGACAGTCGCTCCACGGTGGCGAAGTCTTTGGCCTCGCCGCGTCCGCAGAAACCGAGCTCCTCGAACTGGGTGAACACGAACGGTGTGAAATGGTCATAGATGAACGCGGTTTGGATGTCGCTCGGCTTGAGACCCGAATCACGCCACAGCTTGGCGGCGACCACGCCCATCTCGGGCAGACCGGTGATGTCCTCGCGGTAATAGCTGGTCATCATCTCGCCGTCGGCGGCAGCGCCCTGCGCGGCAGCGGAGATGATCGCCGGCCGCTGACGTAGATCGCGGGCCCGGTCGGCACTCGTGACGACCAGTGCGACGCCGCCGTCGCTCTCCTGGCAGCAATCGAGCAGTCGCAGAACCGGTTCGATGATCCATCGCGAATTCTGGTGATCTTCCAGCGTGATCGGACGCTCGTAGAACCACGCGTCAGGGTTCGTGGCGGCGTGGGCCCGGTCGACGACGGCAATGCGGCCGAAGTCCTCGTTGGTCACTCCGTACGCCGACATGTAGCGCTGAGCGTGCAGCGCGACCCATGCTGCGGGAGTGAGCAATCCGAACGGCGCGTAGTGCGCCATGAACAACGGGGTCTCGGCGCTGGTACGTCCGCTGCCGCCGAAGCGCATACCGGAACGCTCGTTGAAGGCGCGGTAGCAGACCACGACGTCGGCGACTCCTGCGGCGACCGCCATCGCCGCATGCGCGACAGTGCCGGCGGCCGCCCCGCCGCCGTGCGGAACCCGGGAGAAGAACGTCAGGTCGCCGATCCCGACGTTGCGGGCCACCTCGATCTCGTCGCTGGAATCCATCGTGAACGTGACCATGCCGTCGACGTCGGCGGGCGACAGCCCGGCGTCGTCGAGCGCGGCGCTGACCGCCTCGCACGCCAGTTGCAGTTCGCTGCGGCCGGATTCCTTGGAGAACTCGGTCTGGCCGATGCCGGCAATGGCGGTGTTCCCGGCCAACAGCGAAGGACTCATGCGCCGGTCCCGTCGAGCAGGCTCACGACCGCCGTCCCGGAGACGTGATTACCGAGGCTGTTGGCGGCTTGAAAAGTGACTTCGACGAAATTCTCACCGTTGGATCCTTCGGATTTTCCGGTAACGCTGCCGGTGAAACGCAGCGGGTCGTCCGGAAAGCACGGCACGCCAAGGCGAATCGCCAGCTTGGTGATCATCGCCTCGGGTCCGGCCCAGTCGGTCAGGAACCGCACGCAGTATCCGTTCGAGGTCAGGATGTTCATGAACAAGTTGGGCGAACCCTGCTTGTTGGCGTAGTCGCGGTCATGGTGCACCGGCATGAAGTCGCGCGACGCGATCGCGCCGGCGACGATCATCGTGGTGGTCACCGGAATCTCCAGTGCAGTGACCTCGTCGCCGACGTTGATGTCGGCCCACTTCAGCGTTGAGGTGCGGGATTTGGCGGTCGTCATGGCCGTCCTTCCGGATATGTGCTGCCGAGGTGAACCAGCTGCTGGGGCGCCGACCCCAGGGTGAGCTCGTTGTGCTTCGCCCACAGGAAATATCGATGCAGGGGATAGGTGATGTCGATCCCGATCCCCCCGTGCACGTGCTGTGTCGTGGCGGCGATCCGGGCGCCGGCCTCGGCGGCCCAGAACTTCGCGATGCGGGCCGCCCGCTCCGCCGGCCGACCCTCCGCGATCAGCCAGGCCGCATGCCAGGTGGTCCAGCGGATCGCCTCCAGGTCGATGAACCCGTCGGCCATCCGCTGCTGCACCGCCTGGAAGCTACCGATCGGACGGCCGAATTGTTCACGGCTCGTGGTGTATTCGGCCGCCATCCGCAGCGCGCGATCGGACACGCCGACTTGGACGGCGCACAGCCCGACTAGCGCTCGGGTGTACAGCGACTCGACCAGCCCCTCGCCGTCCAGTTTGTCCGCCGCAGAGACACCGGCGCCGTCGAGGAATAGATCGGCGTGCGGTTCGCGGTTGGTGGTGGCCACCGACCGGATCTCGACGCCAACGGCGTCGGTCGGTAGCAGGAACAGGCCCACCTCGCCGTCGGTACCGTCATCGATCCTCGCAGGAATCAGCACGGTGTCGGCGAGCTGGCCGAACGAGACCAGCTCTTTGACGCCGTCCAGCCGCCAAGACTCGCCGTCGCGGCGTGCTGTGGTGGCCGGCTTGGTCGGGTCGGATCGGCCGGGCTCATGCAGACCCGCGGACAAGATGCGGCTTCCATCGATGACGCCGGGCAAGAACCGTTGCTGTTGATCGGGATTGCCGTGCCGGGCGATCGGGTCGGCGCCGAGCAGGAGCGTCGAATAGGCGGGCACCGGAGCGACCGTCCACCCGACCTCGGCCAACAGCACACCGAGCTCTACGAAGCCACCGCCGTTGCCGCCCAACGACTCCGGTAGCGCGGTGCCCAGCAGGTCGACATCCGCCAGCTCCTTCCACAGCGTGGCGTCGTAGCGGAACTCACCCGCTTCGAGCTCGGTTAGCCGCTCGGGGGTGGCGCGGCGCTCCAGCACATCGCGGGCCAGCTTGCTGACGGTCTCCTGCTCTTCGGTGAAGGTGAAGTCCATGTCACTCAGCCGGCCGAAACTGGTGCAGCACAAGATCTCCGTCGAACTCTCGGTAGTAAACCTCCACCGGCATCCCGACCTCGACATCGGCCGGGTCGATGTCGGTCAGGTTCGACACGATCCGGACACCCTCGTCAAGCTGGATCAGCGCGACGATGTAGGGATAGTCGAAGAACGGGAACTGCGGCTGGTGCGGCATCACGTAGCTGTAAAGGGTGCCGCGACCCGACGACTCGATCGGCTCCCAGTCCAGCGAACGGCATTTCGGGCACATCGGCTGTGGCGGGTTGCGCACCGTCTGGCATCCGTTACAGCGCTGGATCAACAGTTTGTGTTCGCGCAGCCCGTTCCAGAAGAATTCGGTGTCCGGGCTGATGGCCGGAGCCAGTCGGGTCGCCATCAGTTCGCCGGCTTGAATCGCAGGACCCGAAAGCGCTGACGTCCCAGCACTTCACCGTGCTGGTCGCTGTAGGTGAGCACCCACGTCACGAAGAAACCAGTGCCCAGCGCCGTCGTCTTCTCGTCGGAGACCTCCTCGTACACCGACGTCGCGCTGATTTCGTCGCCCAGCTTGGGGTAGCGGTTGATCTCGAATTCCGAGTTGGTCGCCACGATGCTGGTGTAACCGGCCTCGTCGAGAAACGCAGTGGGGTTGTTGGTGATCTCGAGGGGGGAGCCCCCGCGCTCACCGATCCCTTCGAGCTTCGGCGCCGGCATGGTCCAGGTTTGCAGCATCACCGGTGGCGACACGATGCCACCGAACCGGGACTTCGCTGCGAACTCCGGATCGAGGTACACCGGGTTCATGTCGTCGAGCGCGTACGCCCAGTGCCGGATCATCGGCTGATTCACCGGATCCGGCGCCACCGAAGGCTTCGCGGAACCTCCGGTGTGCTGGCCGACAAGGGCCGTCAGTTGGGCGTGCAAGTCGGTGTCGGTCACTGCGTGGATCCTCCTGATTTCTCGGTCGCAGGCTGGGCCGTTGCACGAAGGTCTCGTGGAGCGCGGGGCATGCCCAGTCCGGCCATTGCGATGATGTCTCGTTGAATCTCGTTGGCACCGCCGCCGAAGGTGCTGATCACCGCGACCCGGTACGCCGATTCCAGTGCGCCGCGCAGCGGAGCATCGGCGCCGCGTCGTAAGCCGTTGTGGTCGAGCACTTCCAGCAGTTGCCGGGCCACCAGGGGAACCAACTCCGTGCCGAAGACCTTGGCCGCGGACGCTTCCCCCATATCGAGCACGCCTTTGGTCATGGCGGCGTTGACCCGAAGGTTGATCAGCTTGTAGGCCGCGATTTCGGCCTCGACCCGGGCCAGCGCCTGCTGCACCCAGGGTTGGTCGATCACCCGTCCGTCATCGAGCTCGGTGTCGCGAGCCCACTGCAGGGTCTGTTCGAAAAGTGGCTCGAGCGCGCCCAGGTTTCCCAGCGCCGCGCGTTCGAAGTTCAGCTGGGTGGTGATCAGCTGCCAGCCCTGGTTTTCACCCGCGACGATGGCACTGGCCGGCACCCGGACGTCGTCGTAGAACGTGTAAAAGGTCGAGACCCCGGGCATGGTGTGCAACGGCTGCCAGGAGAACCCGGGCGACGAGGTCGGCACGATGAAGATCGAAATACCTTTGTGCTTCTTGACATTCGGATCGGTGCGGGCAGCCAGCCAGATGTAGTCGGCGTATCCGGCACCGCTGGTGAACATCTTCTGGCCGTTGATCACGTAATCGTCGCCATCGCGGACGGCGGTGGTGCGCAGCGACGCCAGGTCGCTGCCGGCCCCCGGCTCGGAGTAGCCGATGGCGAACTCGACGGTGCCGTCCAGGATTGCCGGCAGAAACCGCTGCTTCTGTTCCTCGGTGCCGAAGTGCATCAGCGTCGGCCCAACGGTGTTCAGCGTGACCAGCGGGATCGGCGCGCTCACCCGCCGGGCCTCCTCGGCGAAGATGAACTGCTCGATGGCCGAGAAACCACGTCCACCAAACTCTTTCGGCCACCCCACCCCGAGTAGGTCGGCGGCGGCCAGGGCCCGTACGCAATCGCGCACGGCGGGCCCGCCCTCCATCCGTTCGCTGACCGCGGCTTGGCGCTCCGGTGTCATCACCGTCTGCATGGTCACGCGGATCTCGTCGCGCAGTTGCTCTTGTTCGGGGGTGTACTCGAGGCGCATCGGTCAGACGCCCAGCCTGACCGGCATCCGCTTGACCCCGGGCACCATGGTGGCCCGCATGCGGTCGACCCGTCCGACCAGCTCGAGCCGCGGGAAGCGACGCAGTAACTCCTCGAACATCACGGTCGCCTCCAGGCGCGCCAATTGTGCTCCTATACAGGAGTGTTCACCGCAGCCGAACGCGATGTGCGGGTTGGGATGGCGGGTCACCTTGAATTCTTCGGAGTCGGGACCGAAGACGTCCTCGTCCCGGTTGGCCGATTGGTACAGCATCACCACCACGTCGCCCTCGGCGATCCGCTGACCGCGGATCTCGACGTCGACCACCGCGGTGCGGGCCATGTGTACCACCGGGCTGTTCCAGCGCAGCATCTCCTCGATGGCAGCGGGAATCAGCGACCGATCGTCGATCAGCAGGCGCTGCTGATCGGGATGAGTCATCAGTGCCAGCGTGCCCAGCGCGATCAGGTTGCGCGTCGTCTCGTTTCCGGCCACCAGCAACAGGAACGCGAAATTCAGCAGGTCTTCGTCGGTGAGCCGGTCACCGTCGATCTCGGCGCCGGCCAACACCGACAACAGGTCGTCGCGCGGCTCGACCCGCCGGGCACCGATCAGCTTCTGGAAGTACTCATACAGCTGGCCGGCCGCCACCAGCGGGTCGAGTTCGATCTCCGGGTCGGCGTTTCCGGTGGCCGCATCCGACCAGGCCCGAAACTGCTCCCAGTCGTCGGGCGGGGCGCCGATCAACTCGGCGATCAGCCGGGTGGGCAGCGGAGCGGCGATCTCCTCGGCGAACTCGTGCACCGAACCCGGCTCGAGACCGTCCAGGATGCCGCGGACCAGTTCGCGAATCTTGGGCTCGAGCACCGAAACGCGGCGCCGGGTGAAGCCGGAGTTGATCAGCTTGCGCATCTGCCGGTGCCGGGGCGGGTCGGTGAAGATCAGACTTCCCGGTTGGACCGGGCTCGGTAAGGCCGGGTCCGGGATGGTGATGCCCTGGGTGGAGGTGAACGTGGCCGGGCTACTCGAGACGAACCGGACGTCCTCGTACTTGAGCAGCGCCCAGAAGTTGGTCACGTCGTTCCAGCACACCGGCGTGCTCGCGCGCAGTTCGCGATAGGCGGGATACGGATCGCCGGCGTAGAAGTCCGGGGAGTGCAGCGGGACGGGCGAGCTGTACGCCGCGCGAGATTGAGCGGTCACCCAGGCCTCCTCGACAACGACGATCGTACATATGCATTCGATCTGTCCGGTCGACTCTGTCTACTCTTGCGGCGCGGACAATGTCAATATGCTTGCCGTTGAACTGAAATAGCCGTGTTCCCGTCCGGAGCATTGACGACAGCAAGTGGACGGGTGTAGACCAAACGGGGAGCTGCCGGACCGTCCAAAGGGCCCGGATCCTCAAAGGAGTGGACATGGCTGACCCACGCTCATTGATCGACACTTACGCGGTCTACATCGACGGCCAATGGGTCGACCCCGACAGGGCTGCCGGGGCCGGGGGCCGCTACGACGACATCAGTCCGGCCACCGAGACGGTGATCGCCTCGGCTCCTGACCCCAGTCACGCCCAGGTCGCCGGCGCGATCGCCGCGGCCAGGGCGGCGTTCGACTCCGGGCCATGGGTCGACGCCGGAGCGGAGCAGCGGGCGGGGTACCTCAACCAACTCGGCGAGGCGTTGCTGGCGCATGCCGACGCGTTCTACGAACTCGCGCAACAGGAATGGGGCTGCACGTCCAACGAGCGGGTCATCCACGTCGAAGGACCGGCGTTCGCGGCACTGAACGCCGCCGAACTGGCCACCCACCCAATCGAAGAACCGATCGACGCCTACGGCGCGGCCGGAAAGACGCTGCTGCGCTACGAGCCGCTGGGTGTGGTGTCGATCCTGACGCCGTGGAACTTCCCGCACACCCTCAACGTGATGAAAGTCTGCGCCGCCCTGGCTGCGGGCAACACCGTCGTGCTCAAGCCGTCGCCGCTGGCACCGCTGGCCGGTCTTGCGCTCGCCCGAATCATCGACGAGCACACCGACATTCCTCCCGGCGTGGTGAATGTCGTGACGCCGACCGACATCGAAGCCAGCAAGCTGCTGACCGTCGACCCCCGCATCGACATGGTCAGCTTCACCGGCAGTTCGGTGGTCGGCCGCGAGGTGATGTCCGCGGCCGGCGCGACCATGAAGCGGTTGCTGCTCGAGCTCGGTGGTAAGTCGGCCAGCATCGTGCTCGAGGATGCGGTGCTGGACGATGAGACGCTGCAGCGAATGTTGTTCGAGTCCTGCTCATTTCACGCCGGACAGGCGTGCATCCTGCACAGCAGGTTGCTGCTTCCCGACGCGATCCATGACGAGGTGGTGGACAGACTCGTGGCGCTGGCTCAATCGGTGAAGGTCGGCGACCCTACCGATCCGGACGTCCAGATGGGCCCGCTGATCAGCGACGCTCAATGCAAACGCGTTCAGGCACATGTGAATCGGGCGCTCGACGACGGCGCCAAGCTGGCCACCGGTGGTGGGCGCCCGCCCGGCCTGGATCGCGGCTTCTACTTCGAGCCGACCATTCTCACCGAGGTCACGCCGGACTCGACGATCGCCCAGGAAGAAGTGTTCGGGCCGGTGCTGTCAGTGCTGCGTTACCGCGGTGACGACGAGGCGGTGCAGATCGCAAACAACTCGCAGTACGGGCTGTCCGGTGCGGTGTGGGGTACCGACGTCGACCGTGCGATGGCGGTCGCCCGGCGGGTACGCACCGGCCAGATCACGGTCAACGGATTCGGCCCGGGCGGTGCGCCGTTCGGCGGGTTCAACCAGAGCGGGATCGGCCGCGAAAGCGGCGGCATCATCGGAATTCGTCAGTACATGGAGCCGAAGGCCATCGGATTCCCGGCGTGACACGCGCCGACGACGATAAGCGGGGCAGCGCGATCAAATTAAGGCACGAGGAGTGGCGGACGTGACCGGTGCCCTGGACGGACTCCGCGTCGTCGAACTCGCCGACGAGATCTCCGGGCCGTACTGCGGCAAGCTACTCGCTGACCTCGGCGCCGATGTCACGAAAGTCGAAGCACCAGAAGGGGATCCGCTGCGCCGGTGGGGGCCGTTTCCCGGCGATGAGCCCGATCCCGAGCGGGCCGGGTTGTTCGAGTACCTCAACGCCGGCAAGCGCAAAGCAACCCCGGACGACGCCCGTGAGCTGATCGCCGGCGCCGACGTCCTCATCGATGGGCAGGGGTTCATCGAGGGGCCAGGGGTTCGAAGTCCCGCAGCACCCACGCCTGGTCGCCGTGCGGATCTCGAACTTCGGCCGGCACGGTCCGCTGCGCGACCGGGTCGCCACGCCGCTGACCATGCAGGCCATGTCCGGGTGGATCAGCGCGCGAGACCCGGAGCGTCCGCCAGTGCAGGCCGGCGCCCGGATCTCCGAATATGTCGCGGGCGCCTACGCCGCCCTCGGGGCACTGACCGCGCTGCGGATCGCCCCGGCCGGTCAGGTGACCGAGGTCGATGTCTCGGTGCTGGAGGCACTGCTGTCGACGCTGCCGTACCCGATGCTGATGTTCGAGCGCATGCGCGCACTGGGACTGCCCACCAACGTGCGCCAGGCCCCGATGCTGGGTGTGGTGCGCGCCGCCGACGGCTGGGTCGGGATCAACTGCCTGACCGGCCAGCACTGGCTCGACGTGTGCGACATGCTCGAGTTGTCCGAGTTCGGCGAGCAGCAGTTCGCGATCATGATGGGCGGCCCGGAGCGCGCGGAGTTCTATGCGGCCGCCCAGCCGTGGCTGGACCAGCGGACGGTCGATGACATCGTCGAACTCTGCCAGGCACTGCGGATTCCGGCGGCGCCGGTGGCCGACGGCGCTCACGCGCTGGACAACCCGCAATACGCCAAGCGTGGATTCTTCGTCGAGGGTGGCGGCAACGGCTGGTCGTTTCGGTGTCCAGGGCCGCCCTTTCGGCTTTCGAAAACACCGGCCGGTCCTGCGCCGCGCAATCCCCGGCCGCAACGACCGACCGAGCCGGTCGGGGACCCGTCGCTGCCGTTCGCCGGGTTGAAAGTGCTTGACCTGAGCACCTTTTGGGCGGGCGGGTACCTCACCTGCTACCTCGGCGCGTTCGGGGCCGACGTGATCAAGCTGGAGTCGATCCAGCGGCCCGACGGTTTCCGCTACTCGGGTGCTCAGCCATTCGAGGGCGAGGACTGGTACGAGCGCAGCCCGCTGTGGCAGGCCACCAATCTCAACAAGCGCGACATCACGCTGGACCTGAGTTCACCGCGGGGCCGTGAACTCGCCCGCCGCCTCGCGGCGCAGGCCGACGTGGTCGTGGAGAACTACTCGCCGCGGGTGGTGGAGCAGTTCGGGCTGGACTACGACTCGCTGGTCGCCCTGCGCCCCGACATCATCGCCGTCCGCATGCCGGGTTTCGGCCTTGACGGCCCCTGGCGCGACTACGTGGGCTGGGCGCTGAACATCGAACAGGTTTCCGGCATGACAGCGGCCACCGGCTACCCCGACGGTCCGCCGTGCAACGTGCAGGGCCCCGCCGATCCGATCGTCGGCGTGCACGCGGGCGTGGCTCTGCTCGCCGCACTCGAGCATCGGCGTCGCACCGGCGAAGGCCAGCTGATCGAGATTGCGCAGATCGAAGTCGGCGCTGCCGTCACCGCCGAACCGGTGATCGACTTCTCGATGAACGGCGTCGTCCGCCCGCGGGAAGGCAACCGACGGCGCGGCGTCTGGCAGGGCGTCTACCCGACCGACAGCGACGAGGCGTGGGTGGCGCTGACGGTGCGCGACGATGGTGAGCGGTCGCAGCTGGCCGACGCGATCGGGGCGGCGGGCCTGCCGATCGATGATCACGACGCCTTCGACGATGCCGTCGCGGCCTGGACGCGAACCCAGCAGGCCGGCAATATCGTTGCGGCCCTTCGCCAACGGGCTGTTCCTGCCGAACAGGTGACAACACCCGAGCACATGTACGAGCTGCCGGGCCTCGACGCTCGGGGATTCTACGAAGAATTCGACTCTCTGACCGGCCGGCACCGCTACCCGGGGTGGCCGCTGCGCATCAACCCGGGACCGGCACGTCATCACCGCTTCGCCGCGCCCACCCTCGGCCGGCACAACGACGAGGTCCTCGCCGGCCTCGGATTGTCCGGCGATGACCTCGAGGCGCTACGCCTCGACCACGTGATCGGCGAACGGCCGATGGGCTAGCCTGCTGACGTGCTGCTGACCTCGCTGGACCCTTCCGTTGTCGCAGGTGGCCACGATCTCGAGGACGCGGTCCGGTTCGGCGACGTCACGCTCAGCCGCAGCGATGTAGTCGGGGCCGCCAACTCGGTCGCCGAACGAGTCCGCGGTGCGGGCCGGATCGCGGTGCTGGCCACGCCGACCGCGCCGACCGCGCTGGCCATCGCGGGCTGCCTGATCGCCGGAGTCCCGGTGGTACCGGTGCCGGCTGATGTCGGGCAGGCCGAACGCCGCCACATCCTCACTGACTCGGGCGCGCAGGCCTGGCTGGGTCCGGTGCCTGAGGAGCCGGAAGGGCTGCCGCACATTCCGGTCCGCATGGGGGCGCGATCCTGGCACCAGCAGCCCGAGCCGTCCCCGCGGGACACGGCGCTGATCATCTACACCTCGGGCACCACCGGTCCGCCGAAAGGGGTGCAACTCAGCGGTCGGGCGATCGCCGCGGACCTGGACGCGCTGGCCGAGGCCTGGCAGTGGACCGCTGACGACACGCTGGTGCACGGCCTACCGCTGTTTCACGTCCACGGTCTGGTGCTGGGCCTGCTCGGGTCGCTGCGGGTCGGAAATCGCTTCGTGCACACCGGAAAACCGACGCCGGAGGCGTACGCGGCCGCCAACGGGACGCTGTATTTCGGCGTGCCGACAGTCTGGTCGCGGGTGGTGGCCGACTCCGCTGCCGCCGAGGCGCTGCGCTCGGCGCGACTACTGGTGTCCGGCAGCGCCGGGCTGCCGGTGCCGGTGTTCGACCAGTTGGTCCGGCTCACCGGCCATGCGCCCGTCGAGCGGTACGGTGCCACCGAGTCGCTGATCACGTTGTCGACCCGGGTCGACGGGGAACGTCGTCCCGGCTGGGTCGGCCTGCCGCTGGCCGGTATCGAGTCCCGCCTGGTGGACGACGACGGAAACCTGGTATCGCACGACGCGGAAACCATTGGGCGACTGCAGGTTCGGGGCCCGACTTTGTTCAACGGCTACCTGAATCGGCCGGACGCGACCGCCGAGGCATTCGACGCCGACGGCTGGTATCGCACCGGCGACGCGGCGGTCATCGACAGCGACGGCATGCACCGCATCGTCGGGCGCGAATCGGTCGACCTGATCAAGTCCGGTGGCTACCGGGTCGGCGCCGGTGAGATCGAGACCGTGCTGCTCGGTCATCCGGGTGTGGCCGAGGCGGCGGTGGTCGGATTGCCCGATGACGACCTGGGGCAGCGCATCGTCGCGTTCATCGTCGGTGATGCACAGCCGCAGGAGCTGATCGATTATGTGGCCCAACAGCTTTCAGTGCACAAGCGGCCGCGTGAGGTCCGGATCGTTGGCGAGTTGCCCCGCAACGCGATGGGCAAAGTGCTCAAGAAGCAGTTGCTGACTGAAGGCTGACCGCGCGGCGAGTGTGACACCGGCGGCGGTTTCTCCTACCGTCGTAGCCGTGCAGCGAGGCAGTCGGACGGCGGTGACGATCGCAGAGACCACGGCCGCCACACCGATGAGACGAGTTGCCGCGGCCTGTCTGGTGGGCTCGGCGATCGAGTTCTACGACTTCATGATCTACGGCACCGCGGCGGCGCTGGTGTTTCCCACTGTCTTCTTCCCGCATCTCAGCCCGGCGCTGGGCACGATCGCCTCGATGGGCACCTTTGCCAGCGCGTTCGTATCGCGGCCGATCGGCGGGATCGCCTTCGGCTACTTCGGCGATCGGCTGGGCCGAAAGAAGACGCTGATCGTGACTTTGCTGATCATGGCGGTCTCCACCATGTCCGTCGGTGTCGTGCCCAGTACGGCGACCATCGGAGTGGCCGCCCCGTTGATCCTGGTTGCGCTGCGGTTGCTGCAGGGGTTTGCCGTCGGCGGGGAATGGGCGGGCTCGGCGCTGCTGAGCGCCGAATACGCCCCGGATGGCCGACGCGGCCGCTACGGAATGTTCACGCTGCTCGGCGGGGGAGCCGCGGTGGTGTTGTCGAGCCTGACGTTTTTGGGCGTGAACTTCACCATCGGCGAGAACAGTCCTGCGTTCATGCAGTGGGGGTGGCGGATTCCGTTCCTGATCAGCGCGGTTTTGATCGCCATCGCCTTTTATGTGCGGATGCGGATCGACGAGACCCCGGTGTTTCTCGCGGAGAAGGCCCGAAACTTGATCCCGAGGGCCCCGATCGCGGAGTTGTGGCGGTTGCAGCGCCGAGAGATCGCCCTGGCCGGTGGCAGCATCCTGGGCGGTATGTGCTTCGTCTACATGTCGAACACCTACCTGACCAGGTACGCCCACTCTGAATTGGGCTACAGCCGCAGCTTCATCTGGGCTGTCGGCGCGCTGGGCGGATTGGTCAGCATCGCGTTCGTCGCGTTCTCGGCCACCCTGTCCGACAGAGTCGGGCGCCGCCGGATGATGTTGCTGGGCTGGGCGGGATGTGTGCTCTGGGCGCTGGCGGTGATTCCGTTGATCGACACCGGAAACCGGATGCTCTACGCGCTGGCCATCATCGGGATGTGCGCGATCGGTGGAATCGGGTCCGGTCCCACGGGCGCCTTCATTCCCGAGCTGTTTGCCACCCGCTACCGCTACAGCGGATCGGCCATGGCGATCAACCTGGCCGGCATCCTCGGTGGTGCCGTGCCCCCGCTGATCGCCGGAACACTGCAAGCGACTTACGGCAGCTGGGCGATCGGGCCCATGCTTGCCGCTCTGGCCCTGGCCGGTTTGGTGTGCACCTATCTGTTGCCCGAGACCAAGGGCCGGGCGCTGCATTCCGGCGAGTAATTCTGCAGTCTCGAAAGCCTCAGCTGCACAGGATATTTGGGCTTTCCGGGGCCAGGCTTAGTCAACGCCTCTTCCTGAGACCTGACAGCCTTTTTCCGGTCGAAAATTAATCCTTCGTATTACGTGCGCGTTACTGGCGTATTTCCGGCAAATTTTGGAAAAGTGACAGTCGTGGGCGTCTGGGTGGCCCCTTCGTGCAGCACATCGCCGCGCCGAACCTCAGCGTTCGGCTCTTTTCCATGAGGAGAAACGCATGTCTTTCGTGACTACGCAGCCCGAAGCATTGACGGCTGCGGCAACCGCATTGCAAACCCTCGGCACGTCGATGGCCGCGCAGAATACGGCCGCCGCGGGACCCACCACCGGGATCGCTCCAGCCGCCGCTGACCCGGTGTCAGCGTTGCAAGCCGCACAATTCACCGCCTACGGCACCTGGTACCAGCAGGTCAGCGCAAAAGCCGCGGCTGTTCACCAGATGCTGGTGAACACCCTGGATACCAGTGCCGGTTCCTATGGCGAAACCGAAGCCGCCAACCAGACCTCGACTGGTTCGACGTCGTTGTCGGGCCTGCTCGGTGGTCTGACGGGGTCGGGGACTTCGTCGTCGGCGGTGTCCGGGGCGGCCACGACTGCGGCCGCGGATCCAACGACCGGCGCCGCGATCGGGACCCCGTTCAACTGGTTCCAAAACGTCGGCGCGGCCTCGTCCGACTTCATTGCGCTGGGCCAGGGCCAATTCCTCCCCAAGGCGGTGAGCTGGCTCTCTCGACCCCAGCACCGGAGCGCTCGTCCCGGGTGCCGCCGAAGCCCCATTCATGCCGACCGGCCCACTGCCGGCATCTGCGGGTGTTGCCGCCGCTCCGGTCTCGGCAGGCATCGGTCAGGCATCCTCGCTGGGCGGATTGTCGGTGCCGCCCAGTTGGGCCGCCGCGGGCGTGCCCGCGGCCACCTCCACTCCGGTGACGCTGACGGGCGCGGGCTGGACGAGCCCTGCGCCACATTCCCCGCCGGTGACAACGATGCCGGCCGGCGTGCCGTCGGTGGCCTCGGCCGGGCGTTCAGGACTGGGCATCGGGGCACCGCGCTACGGCGTCAAGCCCACCGTGATGCCCAAGCCGGCTGTCGTTTAGCCCGACGAGACCACCGAAGCTCACCGAAGAAAAGGACCAAAGAAATGACTTTCGATTTCGGAGCACTACCGCCGGAGATCAACTCGACACGCATGTACACCGGCCCAGGGTCGGCGCCGATGATGGCCGCCGCGGCGGCGTGGAACGACGTGGCGGCCGAATTGAATACCAACGCCGCCGCCTCCCAGTCGGTGATCTCGACGCTCACCGACGATGAATGGCGGGGCCCGTCCGCGACGGCGATGGCCACCGCGGCCACGCCTTACCTGGCGTGGATGCACACCACCGCCGCCGCCGCGCAAAACACGGCCAACCAGGCCATGGCATCCGCGGCCGCCTTCGAGGCCGCGTTTGCGATGACCGTGCCCCCGCCGGTGGTGGTGGCCAACCGGGTTCAGCTGGCGGCCCTGGTCGCCACGAATATCCTGGGGCAGAACACCCCGGCGATCGCAGCCACCGAGGCGCATTACGGCGAGATGTGGGCGCAGGACGCCGCCGCCATGTACGGCTACGCCGGCACATCGGCCAGCGCCGGGAAATTGGCGCCGTTGAGCGATCCGGCGGCAGCCACCACTGCGGGCGGCATCTCCGGGCAGGCCGCCGCGGTCGCCCAGGCCGCCGGCACGTCGGCCGGACTGCCCGGGTTGGTGTCTGCGCTGCCATCCGCAACGCAGTCGCTGTCTACTCCGTTGTCCGGCGCGGCGGCGCCGGCTTCGGCGTTGAGCGATTTCTTCAGCAACAGTCTGGTGCAAAACATCCCGAACGGGATTTTTGATATGGCCGCCTGGAACGGCTTCAACGGGATCGTGACCGGGATTTTGTACGCCCACACCGCGGATGCGGGCCTAGTCAGTCAAGGGCTTGCGCCCGCCTTCGGCGGTCTCGGTATCGCGGGCTGGCAGCCCGGCTCGCTGCCCGTTGCTGCTGCGAGTGTCGGTGGCAGCCCAGCGTTGGCGGGAATGGGCCAAGCATCCACGGTCGGCAAGTTGTCGGTGCCGGCCGGTTGGTCCGCGGCGAATCCGGTCGAGCCCGCTGCTGCCGGGCCGCTGGCCGGCTCGGGGTGGACTGCCCCCGTCGAAGAAGGCGGCGGGATGACGAATGTGGCCGCGGGGATGCCGGCGTACGCCGGAACCGGCCGCGGAGGGTACGGGACGGCGCCGCGCTATGGCGTCAAGCCAACGGTGATGCCTAAACACGTACTGGTGTGATCAGTTGGCGTGCAGGTCCTCGTTGAGGGCGATCCCGCGGCCGTCGCGGGACACCACCTCGACCGCGCCGGTCAACGAGTTACGGCGGAACAGCAGGTTGCTGCTCCCGGCGAGCTCGCGGGCCTTGACCGAATTGCCTTCGGGAAGAACAACTTTGGTACCCGCTGTGACGTAGAGACCGGCCTCGACGACACAGTCGTCGCCCAGCGGGATGCCCAGTCCGGAGTTGGCGCCGAGCAGGCAGTGCTTGCCGACCGAAATCACTTCGGTGCCACCGCCGGACAGCGTGCCCATGATCGACGCGCCACCACCGACGTCGGAGCCATCACCGACCACCACGCCCGCCGAGATGCGGCCCTCCACCATCGAAGCGCCCAGCGTGCCCGCGTTGAAGTTGACGAAGCCTTCGTGCATCACGGTCGTGCCCGACGCCAGGTGTGCGCCCAGTCGGACCCGGTCGGCGTCGGCGATGCGCACCCCGCTGGGCACGACGTAGTCGACCATCCGCGGGAACTTGTCGACGCCGTAGACGGCGACCGCGCCGCGTCGGCGCAGGCGGGCCCGGACCATCTCGAAACCCTCGACAGCGCAGGGCCCGTGGCTGGTCCACACCACGTTGGTCAGCACCCCGAACAGCCCGTCGGCATTGAGCCCGTGCGGAGCGACCAGCCGATGCGAGAGCAGATGCAGTCGCAGGTAGCCGTCATAGGCGTCGACCGCCTTATCGTCGAGCGAGCCGATCACCGTACGCACCACCACGGTTTCGACGTCGCGCTCGTCGTCGCGGCCGGCCAGTGCAGCCAGCTCGGCCGGCACTTCGGCCACCGACAAACGGGTCGTGCCGCTTTCGCCCGCCTCGATCAGTTCCGGTGCGGGGAACCAGGTGTCGAGAACCGATCCGTTGGCGGCCACCGTCGCAAGGCCGATACCCGAAGCTGCAGTCACCTGCTCCACGCTACCCACCCACTAGGCTGGGACTGTGCTGGACCTCCGCGGCGACCCGATCGAACTGACGGCCGCTCTGGTCGACATCCACAGCGAGTCGCGGCATGAAGAGCGGATCGCCGACGAGGTCGAGGCCGCGCTACGGGACCAGACATCGAGTTTCGAGATAATCCGCAACGGCAACGCGGTACTGGCTCGCACCTCGCTGGGTCGTCCGACCCGAGTGTTGTTGGCCGGACACCTCGACACCGTGCCGGCGGCCGACAATCTGCCGAGCCACCGCGACGCCGAGTCGCTGCATGGTTGCGGCACCACCGACATGAAGTCGGGTGACGCGGTGTTTCTGCATCTGGCCGCGACCGTCGCCGAGCCCGCGCACGACCTGACACTAGTGTTCTACGACTGCGAGGAAATCGAGTCCACGGCAAACGGTTTGGGTCGTATCGAACGCGAGTTGCCGGACTGGCTGACCGCGGACGTGGCGATCCTGGGCGAGCCGACCGGCGGCTACATCGAGGCGGGTTGTCAGGGCACGCTGCGAGTTGTCGTCCATACCAGCGGGACTCGCGCGCATTCGGCGCGATCATGGTTGGGCGACAATGCGATTCACAAGCTGGGCGCGGTGCTGGACCGCCTCGCGAGCTATCAACCACGCAGTGTCGACATCGACGGATGCGTCTATCGCGAGGGGCTCTCGGCGGTACGCATCGACGGCGGGGTTGCCGGCAACGTGATACCCGACGCCGCGTCGGTGACGGTGAACTTTCGGTTCGCGCCGGATCGGCCGGCGGACGCCGCGCTGCAACACGTCCACGACGTTTTCGACGGCCTGGACGTGCGGATCGAGCAGACCGACTCCGCCGCCGGAGCGCTGCCCGGCCTGTCCAATCCTGCGGCCAGGGACCTCGTCAACGCAGCCGGCGGACAGGTGCGGGCGAAATACGGCTGGACCGACGTGTCGCGGTTCGCCGCCCGCGGTATCGCCGCGGTCAACTATGGGCCGGGCGATCCAAATCTCGCGCACACCCGCGATGAGTTGGTGCCCATCCACCAGATCACCGATGCCGTGACCATGCTGCGGGCTTACCTGAGCAGCTAGCAGCGCTGCGCCTGCGCCGTCGCATCCGCGGCCGCGGGGTGCAGTCCCCGGTCGGCCAGATCGGCAGCGACATCGACCAGCGCCGCGGCGTCGCTATCAGCCAGTGCCCTTGCGTGTGCCAGCGTCAAGCGCCCCAGCACGCAGTTGACTTCGCCCGCCAAGCGGCCGGCCCGCTGTACGGCGCGCATGTCGCCGAGACGCGTGGCGTCCTGCAATGCCCGCAGCGCGACCGCCGACTGCCCGCCCCGTTCGGCGGTCTGGACCGCGTCGCGGGCGGCTTCGATCGCGCCCGTGGTGTCGCCGTGGGCCGCCTTCGACCATGCCTTGGCCAACGCCAACTCCGGAGCGAACAGCGATGACTTGAGACCATGCAGCGACTCGGCCCGGCTGAACGCCTTTGCGGCGTGCAGTTGTTCGCCTTGTTGGCCGAGCGCCTGAGCCAGCAGCATCAGCGACAGCGGCCCCCACGAATAGCCGGTTCGGGCCAGCGGGTCGGCGGCCCGGCCGAGCAGCGTCACGGCGTCGTCGAAGTCACCCTGAGCGATCGCTACATAGCCCACCAGGGTCTCGCCGATCGCCCGGCCCGGCTGCTGCAGCTCGGCGAAGTCGGTGTAGCGCTGGGCCAGCGTGCGGGCCTCCGTCAGCCGGCCGGCCATCAGCAGCGCGGTGATCCGGCCGAAGCCGCTGGTGAACCGCAGCAGGCCGGGATGGTCGGCGGCCGTCGCGCGCCGGGCCAGCGCTTCGACGTCGTCGAGTCGCCCGGTGCGGGCCGAGCTCAGCGCCGCCGCCGAGGCCGCCCACCCGACGGCCACCGCGTCGGCGTGCGGCGAGGCCAGGACCTCGTCGGCGATGCGCAGGGTGCGCAGCGGTGTGCCGGAGTTCATCGCGAACGTCGCCGTCAGCGCGTCGAGGGTGGCCTGCGCGCTGGGCGATGCGACCCGGCCGCGGGTGGTCTGCAGAAAAGCGGTGGCCTGCGCCGGTTCGCTGAGCATCCAGAACTGGTTGGCCGCCCGCGGCAGAGCCCAGGCCATCAACTCGGGCGGCGACAGCTGCTCGGGGTCCACGGCGCTCAGCACGACATCGGCTTCCCGTCCGCGGCCCTGCCAGGCGAGCGCATAGCCCAGCGCCAGCCGCGCGGCCAGACCCTCGGAGCGGCCCAGCGCCGCGCGGGCGAGCCGCTCGGCCAGTTCGAGCTCGCCGAACCGCAGCGCTTGCTGGGCCGCGGAAACGGTGTCGCCGGGAGGGTCGCTGTCGATGGCCAGCGCCGCGAGCCGCAGCTGGTCGCCGACATGATCGGCCGGGCCGGCCGTAAGTCGCTCGACCAGCGACATACGCAACGCCCGGGCGGTGTCCGGTGCCAGCGCCGCCGCCGCGCGGACTGCGTAGAGCGGATGGGCCGAATAGGCCATCGCGTCGTCGTCGACGACGACCGCGCCAGCGGCTTCGGCCTGCTCGACGGCGTCCTCGCCGGCCAGTGCCGTCAGGTCGTCGCGCCGCAACGGCTCGGCCAGCGCCAGGTAATCCAGCGTCGTGCGCACGGGCGAGGGCAGGCCGGCCAAGTAGCCGTCAACCAGTCCCGGCAGCGTGGCGTCTTTCGCCGCGCCGCCGGCCTGGACCAGAAGTCGCAGCGCGAGCGGGTTGCCCTTGCTGCGAGCGACCAGATCGGCATCCGCCGTTTCCGGCAGCGCGGCCGTCGCTGCCTCGTCAAGCGGACCGACCTCGACCCGTGTTAACAACCCGTCGGCCCACAACGCCTCGATCGCCTCGGGCAACTCGGTGCCGGATCGGACGATGATGATCAGCCGCACCGATCCGCTCAGCGCCAGCTGATAGACCAGCGTCGCGGAGAGCCGGTCGAGGTGGTGGGCGTCGTCGATGACGAAAAGTTGCTTGTCACCGGTCAGGCGTTCCTGTGCGGTGCGCAGCAGCTCGGCCGGCCGGGCGGTGTCGCTGACATCGCTGCCGGCCAGCAGCGCCCGGAAGGCGCCGAACGGGATGGCCTGCTCGGTGGCCGTGCCGATCACCCAGCGGGCCGCGGGCGAGGCGGCGCCGCGGGCGAGCTCCGTCTTGCCGACACCGTCGGCCCCGAGGATGGCCACGCCGGCACGCTGAGGATCTTCCAGGGCGGCCGCGACGTCGCGCAGCAAGGCCTCTCGCGGCGCGACATCCCAAGCACTCGGCACCGCCGGAGTTTATGGCGCGTGCGCCGCGGCGCACGCGGTTAGGCCCAAATGCGCTCGGCGGCAAGGGTGGTCTACGTTTCGTGTGTGCCTCGTCCATGGGCGGTCTGCGTCTACTGCGCGTCCGGCCCCACGCATCCAAAGTTGCTGGCGCTGGCCGCTGAAGTCGGCGAAGCGATCGCCCAGCGCGGCTGGACCCTAGTCTGGGGCGGAGGAAATGTCTCGGCGATGGGCGCGCTGGCCACCGCCGCCCGAGCTCGTGGCGGCCGGACCGTCGGCGTCATCCCGACAATGCTGGTCCGGCGCGAAGTCGCCGACCATGACGCCGACGAGCTGATCGTCACCGACACCATGCGCGAGCGAAAACAGATCATGGAGGACCGCGCCGACGCGTTCATCACGTTGCCGGGCGGCATCGGCACGCTCGAGGAATTCTTCGAGGCCTGGACCGGCGGGTATCTCGGCATGCATGACAAGCCGCTGGTGATGCTGGACCCGGACGGGCACTATCGCGGCCTGCTCGCATGGTTGTCCGGGCTGGTCGACAACGGATACGTCTCGCAGAACGCGATCGACCGGCTGGTGATCGTCGACGAGGTGGGCGCAGCATTGGCGGCCTGCGCAGACGATTAGGCTGGCCGCGATCTGCAGGTGTGCGAAATGAGGGTGGATTGTGTCCGACAACAAATCCGGTACTACTGACGCATCGGGTCCTGGCACGTCGATCGGGCTGATCGATATCGCTACCCGGGTGCCCGCTTTGTTGGCCGACCTTCCGGTGATTGCCCGCGGGATGCTGACGTTGGCGCGGGCGCAGCCGAACTTCAAGGTCTCGATCGGCAAGATCTTCCAAGACCGTGCCGAGCGCTATGGGGACCGGATCTTCATCCGATTCGGCGACCAGCAGCTGACCTACCGCGAGGCCAATGCCACCGCCAACCGTTATGCGGCCGTACTGGCTGCCCGTGGTGTCGGCCGCGGCGACGTCGTCGGGATCATGCTGCGCAACTCACCCGATGCCGTGCTGATGATGCTGGCCGCGGTCAAGTGCGGGGCGGTCGCCGGGATGCTCAACTACCACCAGCGCGGCGACGTACTGGCGCACAGCATCGGGTTGTTGGAAGCCAAGGCGCTGATCGTGGAATCCGACTTCGTCGATGCGGTGGACGAGTGCGGAGGCGCCACCATCGCGCCGACCACCCTCGAGGAGATGGGGCAGCTGGCGGCGACGGCGCCGACCACCAACCCGCCGTCGGCATCCGCGGTGCTGGCCAAGGACACCGCGTTCTACATCTTCACCTCGGGCACCACCGGGCACCCCAAGGCCAGCGTGATGACCCACAAGCGATGGCTTTCCGCGCTCGCGGTGTTCGGCGGACTTGGCTTGCGGCTCAGGGGTTCTGACACGCTGTACAGCTGCCTGCCGCTGTACCACAACAACGCGCTGACGGTCGCGGTCGGTTCGGTGATCAACTCCGGAGCGACGCTGGCGCTGGGCAAGTCGTTCTCCGCATCGCGATTCTGGGACGAGGTAATCGCCAGTAAGGCAACGGCATTCATCTACATCGGCGAGATCTGCCGGTATCTGCTGAACCAGCCCGAAAAGCCGACCGACCGCGCCCACAAGGTGCGTCTGATCGCGGGCAACGGGTTGCGTCCGGAAATCTGGGACGAATTCACCTCCCGATTCGGCATCGCCAGGGTCTGCGAGTTCTACGCGGCCAGCGAGGGAAACACCGCCTTCGTCAACGTGTTCAACGTGCCGCGATCGGCGGGCTGGGCGGCGATGCCGGTAGCTTACGTCGCCTACGACGCCGACACCGGCGCACCGCAGCGCGGCGAAGACGGCTGGGTGAAGCGGGTACCCGCCGGAGAGCCCGGTCTGCTGCTCAGCCCGGTCAGCCGGCTGCAACCGTTCGACGGCTACACCGACAAGAGCGCAAGTGAAAAGAAGTTGGTACGCAACGCGTTTCGCAAAGGCGATTGCTACTTCAACACCGGCGACGTGATGAGCCCGCAAGGCATGGGCCACGCCGCTTTCGTCGACCGACTCGGTGACACCTTCCGCTGGAAGGGTGAGAACGTCGCCACCACCCAGGTAGAGCGGGCGCTGAGTTCCGACAAGTCCGTCGAGGAGTGCACGGTCTTCGGCGTGGAAATCCCGCGCACCGGCGGTCGCGCCGGAATGGCGGCGGTCAAGCTGCGCCAGGGCGCCGACTTCGACGGCAAAGCCCTGGGCGAGACGGTGTACAAGGAATTGCCGGCGTATGCCATGCCGTTGTTCGTCCGCCTGGTCGAGTCGATGGAGCACACCACGACGTTCAAGAGTCGCAAGGTGGATCTGCGTGACCAGGCCTACGACTCCAGCATCGAGGATCCGGTGTACGTATTGGCGGGTCGCGATGAGGGCTATGTGCCGTTCTACGACGACTATGCCGAGGAAGTCGCCGGCGGTAAGCGACCGCAGGGCTGACGGCACCGCCTGTCACACCCGCACCACGAGCCGGTGCCACTCTTTTTCGCAATCGTGGCCATATGCGATATCAGCGCGAGGTGATATCGCCCGCGGTCGCAAAACGAAACGAAGAGTCGTCCCACCCAGAGACCGGAGTGGCTCGTGAGTCTTGTGGGGTTCAACTCAACCTCAGCGCCCGCTCGGTGAGGACAACGGGCACGATGGATGTGTGCAGTCCACCCTGTGCGGTCGCCCGGTGAGCGACGAGCGCGCACTGATCATGGCGATCGTCAACCGCACCCCGGACTCGTTTTACGACCGGGGCGCGAACTTCACCGACGACGCCGCTCAGGCTGCCGTACACCGCCTTATAGCCGAGGGTGCCGACGTGATCGATGTGGGCGGAGTCAAAGCGGGCCCGGGGGAGAGCATCGACGCGCAGGCCGAGATCGCCCGGGTGGTGCCTTTCATCGGGTGGCTGCGCGACGCCTACCCCGACCAATTGATCAGCATCGACACCTGGCGTTCGGAGGTGGCCAAGCTGGCCTGCCGGGCGGGCGCGGATCTGATCAACGACAGCTGGGGCGGCTATGATCCCGCGATGCCCGAGGTAGCGGCCGAATTCGGCGCCGGCTTGGTGTGCTCGCACACCGGCGGTGCACGGCCGCGTACCCGTCCGTTCCGGGTCAGCTACGGCATCAGCACCCGAGGCGTGATCGACGACGTGATCAATGAAGTCACCGCCGCGGCGGAGAAAGCCGTTGCCGCCGGGGTGGCTCGCGATCGGGTTTTGATCGACCCGACGCACGACTTCGGCAAGAACACTTTCCATGGGTTGGCGCTGTTGCGGCACATGGAAGATCTTGTAAACACCGGGTGGCCGATATTGATGGCGTTAAGCAACAAAGATTTCGTCGGGGAGACTCTTGGGGTGGAACTGACCGAACGGCTCGAGGGGACCCTGGCGGCCACCGCGCTGGCAGCCGCGGCGGGCGCCCGGATGTTCCGGGTGCACGAGGTCGGGCCCACCCGGCGGGTGTTGGAGATGGTGGCGTCGATCAACGGGCAACGCCCGCCGGCGCGCACGGTGAGAGGACTGGCATGACGGCATCCGAGCTGGTCGATCTCGCCGCCGAGGGTGCGCTGGCCGCCGCACCCGGCGACGTCTGGCTGGCCGACCGTAGCTGGACCCGTCCGCAGTGGACGGTCGAGGAGCTGGAAGCCGCCAAGGCAGGACGGACCATCTCGGTGGTGCTGCCCGCGCTCAACGAGGAAGACACCGTCGAATCGGTGATCGAGAGCATCTCGCCGTTGGTCGGCGGGCTGGTCGACGAGCTGATCGTGCTCGACTCGGGATCCACCGACGACACCGAGATCCGGGCGATCGCCGCGGGCGCACGCGTCGTCAGCCGCGAGCAGGCATTGCCCGAAATCGCGCCGCGGCCCGGCAAGGGCGAGGTGCTGTGGCGCTCGCTGGCCGCGACCAGCGGGGACTTCGTGGTCTTCGTCGACTCGGACCTGATCGAGCCGCACCCGATGTTCGTGCCGCGGCTACTCGGCCCGCTGCTCACCGAGGACGGCATTCATCTCGTCAAGAGCTTTTACCGTCGGCCATTGAAAACCGGGGACGCCCCCAGCGGCCGCGAGGGCGCCACCGGCGGCGGCCGAGTCACCGAACTGGTGGCCCGGCCCCTGCTGGCCGCGCTGCGGCCCGAGCTGGGCTGCGTGTTGCAGCCGCTGGGCGGCGAATATGCGGCCACCCGCGAGCTGCTGACGTCGGTGCCGTTCGCGCCCGGCTACGGCGTCGAAATCGGTCTGCTGGTCGACACCTACGACCGGTTGGGCCTGGACGGGATCGCTCAGGTCAACCTCGGCGTGCGGGCGCACCGCAACCGGCCGCTCGCCGAGCTGGGTCCGATGAGCCGCCAGGTCGTTGCGACGCTGCTCTCACGCTGCGGCATTCCCGACTCGGGCGTCGGGCTGACCCAGTTCTTCGTCGACGGCGACGGATACACGCCGCGCACCTCCACGGTGTCGCTGGCCGACCGGCCGCCGATGAACGCGCTGCGCCCGCGCCACTAACAACCGTGGCGATCGCCAGCGCGGCGAAGCCGGGCGCAGCGGGTCGCCACCAACAACCCTGCACACTTCCGTCGTACCCATAGGGCAATATCGACGCCGTGGCATTGGTCTTGCTGTACGTGGTGGTGTTGATCCTGGTAGCGATTGTGTTGTTCGGGGTGGCCAGTGTGCTGTTCGGCCGCGGTGAGCCGCTGCCGCCACTGCCCCGCGGGACGACGCCCACGGTGTTGCCGGCATCGGGTGTGACGCGCGGCGACGTCGAGGCGGTCAAGTTCACCCAGACGCTGCGTGGATACAAGACCAGCGAGGTGGACTGGGTGCTGGAGCGGCTGGGTCAGGAACTCGACCTGCTACGCGGCCAGCTCTCGTCGGTGCACGCCGCGGTCGCCGCCGGGGCCGACGAAGCCGAAGACGACAGCGAGGATGAGCCCGGTGACCATGCCTGACGACGGCTTGGTCCGCTGCGGTTGGGCGGTCGGAAAGCCCGGCAGCGCGGACTTCCAGCTATACCGCGACTACCACGACAAGGAATGGGGTCAGCCGCTGCGTGGCCAGGTGCCGCTGTTCGAGCGGATGAGCCTGGAGGCTTTCCAGAGCGGCCTGTCGTGGCTGATCATCCTGCGGAAACGGGAAAATTTCCGCAAAGCGTTCGCCGGTTTCAAGCCCGAGAAGGTTGCCCGATTCACCGACGCTGACGTGGCCCGGCTGATGGCCGACGAGGGCATCGTTCGCAACCGGGCGAAGATCGAAGCGACCATCGCCAACGCGCGGGCCGTCGCCGACGTAGACGACCTCTCGGAGTTGCTGTGGTCGTTCGCTCCGGCCCGCCGAGCACGGCCCGAAACCCTGGCCGACGTCCCGGCCATCACGCCGGAATCCACCGCGATGGCACGCGAGTTGAAACGCCGGGGGTTCCGTTTCGTCGGCCCCACGACCGCCTACGCACTGATGCAGGCGACCGGGATGGTCGACGACCACGTGGAGTCGTGCTGGGTGCCTTCGACCGCCGCCTGACCGGCCGCTGGAAACGCCGAGCCGGAGGTCATGTGCACCTATTCGGGTGGATAGGGAACAATGGAGGGGTGAATGTGCAGTTGACGGGCCAGCTCGAATTCGGAGGGAGCGCTCGATGGCGGCGATGAAGCCCCGGACCGGTGACGGTCCACTGGAAGCGACAAAGGAGGGGCGCGGCATCGTGATGCGGGTACCGCTGGAAGGCGGTGGCCGACTCGTCGTCGAGCTGACACCGGACGAAGCCGCTGCACTGGGCGACGAGCTCAAAGGCGTGACGAGCTAAAACCCGCCGTTTCACCCGCGCGGCACCAACCGTCACGCGCACACTTTCTGGTAGATCTCCAGCGTCTGCTGCGCGATCTGCGCCCAGGAGAACTCCGCGATGCAGCGCTGCCGTCCCGCGCGGCCGTAGCGCTCCGCCCGCTCCGGATCGGCGACCACGGCGTTGACCGCCTGGGCGATCCGGCTCTGGTAGCCGGCCGCATCGTCGGCGTCATAGTGCACCAGCGAACCCGTCACCCCGTCGTCGACGACTTCCGGTATGCCACCGACGTCGGAGGCGACCACCGCGGTACCACACGCCATCGCTTCGAGATTCACGATCCCCAACGGCTCGTACACCGAGGGGCACACGAAAACTGATGCGGCCGAGAGAATTTCGCGGATTTTGCCGATTGGCAGCATCTCGCGGACCCAGAACACCCCGGTGCGCGATGCGGCCAGGTCGGCGACTCCCGCGCTCACTTCGGCGGCGATTTCCGGTGTGTCGGGCGCCCCGGCGCACAGCACCAACTGCACGTCGGGATCGAAGTCGTGCGCGGCCGCCAGCAGATGCGAGACGCCCTTTTGCCGGGTGATCCGTCCGACGAACGCGACCACGGGCCGGCTGCGATCGACCCCGAGGTCGGCCAATGCCGATTCGCCCGCTGCCGGCTCGCCCTGCACCGGCTGGGCCGGATACCAGACGTCGGTGTCGATCCCGTTGCGCACGACGTGGACTCGGCCGGGATCCACCGTCGGGTACACCCGGAGCACGTCGTCCCGCATGCCGGAACTGACAGCGATCACCGCATCGGCGGCGTCGACGGCGGTCCGCTCGACCCACGACGAGATTCGGTAGCCGCCGCCGAGTTGCTCGGCTTTCCACGGCCGCAGCGGCTCCAGCGAATGCGCCGTCAGCACGTGCGGCACACCGTGCAGCAGCGACGCTAGGTGACCGGCCATCCCGGCGTACCAGGTGTGGGAGTGGACGACGTCGGCCTGCGCGGCGGCGCTGGCCATCACCAGATCGGTGGACAGCGTGGACAGCGCCGGGTTCGCTCCGCGTAGTTGCGTGTCCGGCTGGTACGCCAACGCTGTGGGCCGTGGCGCACCCTGGCAGTGCACATCGACCTGGCACAGGTTGCGCAGTTGCGCGACGAGTTGGGTCACGTGGACCCCGGCGCCGCCGTAGACCTCTGGCGGATACTCCCGAGTCATCATCGCCACGCGCATACCCGGCACCGTAGTGGTCGTTGTCGAACCCCGCAGGGGCCGACCCCTCGCCGACATGTGACCGTCGTCTCGTCGAAAGGATCCAAATTTGTTGATGGACAGCCGCTCCGCATGGGTATTCGATTGGTTGATCTGGCAGGGGTTCGCGACGGCCGTTAGGTTTGATGCATGAGGGAAGCACCACACGTGCTGGGTATTGTCCTGGCCGGGGGTGAAGGCAAGCGGCTGTACCCGTTGACCGCCGACCGTGCCAAGCCTGCCGTTCCCTTTGGCGGCGCTTATCGCCTGATCGACTTCGTGTTGTCCAATCTGGTGAACGCCAGATACTTGAGGATCTGTGTTCTCACGCAGTACAAGTCGCATTCACTGGACCGTCACATCTCGCAGAACTGGCGGTTGTCGGGTCTGGCCGGTGAGTACATCACCCCGGTCCCGGCTCAGCAGCGACTCGGCCCTCGCTGGTACACCGGTTCGGCCGACGCGATCTATCAGTCGCTCAACCTGATCTACGACGAGGACCCCGACTACATCGTGGTTTTCGGTGCCGATCACGTCTACCGGATGGACCCCGAACAGATGCTCCGCTTCCACGTGGAGAGCGGCGCCGGGGCGACGGTGGCCGGCATTCGGGTGCCCCGCGCCGAGGCGAGCGCGTTCGGCTGCATCGACGCCGACGAGTCCGGGCGCATCCGCGGCTTCATCGAGAAGCCGACCGACCCGCCAGGCACGCCCGACGATCCGGAAGCCACGTTCGTCTCGATGGGGAACTACATCTTCACCACCAAGGTGCTCATCGACGCGATCCGCGCCGATGCCGACGAAGATCATTCTGATCACGACATGGGCGGCGACATCATCCCGCGGCTCGTCGTCGATGGCCGGGCCTCGGTTTACGACTTCAACGACAATGACGTTCCCGGCGCCACCGACCGCGACCGCGGTTACTGGCGCGATGTCGGGACCCTGGATGCGTTCTACGACGCCCACATGGATCTGGTGTCGGTGCATCCGGTGTTCAACCTCTACAACAGGCGCTGGCCGATTCTCGGCGCATCGGAGAACCTGGCGCCGGCCAAGTTCGTCAACGGCGGCTCGGCTCAGGAATCGGTTGTGGGCGCCGGCAGCATCATCTCGGCCGCCTCCGTTCGCAACTCGGTGCTGTCGTCCAACGTCGTGATCGACGACGGCGCGATCGTGGAGGGCAGCGTGATCATGCCCGGCGCGCGGGTCGGCCGTGGCGCGGTGGTGCGTCACGCGATCCTGGACAAGAACGTGGTCATCGGGCCCGGCGAAATGGTCGGGGTGGACCTGGAGAAAGACCGCGAGCGCTTCGCGATCAGCGCGGGCGGCGTTGTCGCCGTGGGCAAGGGCGTCTGGATCTAGTCGGCTCTGCTCCGCGAAACAGCAGCCAGGGTCGCGGATCGGCGAATTGCACAGCCGCTGATTCTGTTTCGCGACGCCCGCGTCACCAGACGTGGGGCAGCAACCGGTAGCGGACCTGTTGGGTGTATTCGCGGTAGCCGCTCAGTTCGTCCGTCAGCAGTTCTTCCTCGTCGAAAATGCGGAGCACGAGCACGAGCATGCCGGGAATCAGCAGGAAGAATCCCCAATACGAGCCGAGCGCCAGCGGGATGCCGAGCATCAGCACCACGTTTCCGGTGTACATCGGATGGCGCACCAACCCGTACAGTCCGGTGGATACCAGCTGTTGGCCCGATTCGACCCTGACATTGGCTGCCGCATAACTGTTTTGGATGATCACCAGCATCGCCAGGCCGAGTCCGATCGCGACCAGAAGGTCGCCGATCGCCGATACCGGCGCGGGTACGTGCGACCAGCCGAAGCGATGATCGAGTCCGCTGACCACGAATGAGGCCGGGAATGCGATGAAGATGACAGTAATGAGAATCCGTTGCAGCGGCCGGGTTTCCGCGATCGGCCCGGCCTGCATACGCCGCTCGAGCGCGGCCGGGTTGGTGCGCATCAGATAGACGGTCGGGATCCAGGTGGACAGCGCGAACACCGCGAGGAATGCCCAGCCTTGCCAGTAGTGTGTCGTCCCGGCCGGCAGGAACAGCATCAACCCGAACGTGATCAAGCCCAGAATGGCCGAGAGTAGGCCTTTGACAGCAGTATTCATGACCGCGTCTCCTTTACGTCTGGACATCCCGGCGGCGGAAAGCCGTCGTCCCCAGTGCGATCAGCGCGGCGTCGATCGTCAACAGAACGAGCAGTGGAACCGGGGTGAAGGTGTTGCCGGAGACCAGCGGGACGTGTGCGAACGGCTCCAGGTCGAGCACCCACTGCGGAAAGCCCGACAGCTCACCGATCAGGTACAGCGCGACGAACCCGACCAGCACCCCCCATGCCACCGGGCTGAATCGCGGCGCGAGCCCGAACAGCGCCACGGCGACTGCGGCGGGCAGCCACACCGCGGGCAGTTGAACCAGAGCGGTGCCCACGACCATCAGGAGCTTGCCGCTGACATCGTGGGCGGCGATTCCGTAGGTCAACCCGGTGACCACGCCGGCGATCACGATCGCCACCGCCGAACCGATCAACGCCAATGCCAGATGGCCTGTCAGCCAACGGCTTCGGCTCATCGATCCGCTCAGCAGCGTCTCGGCCCGTAGACCGGCTTCTTCCTGGTGGAGTCGCAGCGTCAGCGAGATGGCGAACGCGGCCGCCATCATGCCCAGCATGCAGAACGCCGCGGCGACGAACGCCTGCTCCACGACTTGGCTGCCGCCCATCCGGACGACGATGTCTCGCGCGGTGTCGCCACCGAGTTCGTCGCCGATGCCGTGGACGATGCTGCCGATCAGCAGGCCGTACAGGCAGAGCCCGACGGTCCACAACAGCAGGGCGCCGCGGTCGAGTCGCCACGCCAGGCCGAAAGCGTTGCGCAGCAGCGGCGTTGCGCCGCCAGGACCCGGGCGTTCGGCGATCAGACCGGCGCCGACGTCGCGTCCGGCGAGCAATCGGTAGGCCAGCGCAGTCACTAGCGCCGTCGTCGCGAGATGCAGCAGCAGCACCCACCACCGGTCGCCGGCGTACGGACGGACCTGCAGCGACCAGCCCAGCGGGGAGAACCACGACAACGCGGCAGACCCGGCATCACCGGCGGCGCGCAGGGTGAAAGCGGCGGCCAGGACGGCGAACGCGGCTCCGCGGGCGAATCGCGCACTCGTCGAAAGTTGAGCTGTCACTGCGGCCACCGCGGTGAACACCAAGCCGGAGCAGGCCAGCGCCGCGCCGAATGCCAGCGACCCGAGTGGGGGAACATGGGTGGCCAGCAGGCCGGCTGCGCCGATTGCACCGGTGACCAGCGACGCGCCGAACGACAACAGCAGGGCCGCCGTGAGGCTGGCGTAGCGGCCCACCACGGTCGAGTCGATCAATTCCGCGCGACCGGTTTCCTCGTCGGCGCGGGTGTGGCGGATGACGGTGAGAATCACGGCCACGCCGATCAGCAGGTGGAACATGCCGGCTTTCCAGATGCCGGTCGCGCCGAGGGTGTCGTTGTAGATGTTTCCGTACAGCGCCCGTTGCGCCGGACTGGCCATGATCATCGCGGCGAAGCCGGCCCGGGCCGCCTGGTCCGGGTAGACCTTTTCGATGCCACCGATGTAGACGGTGCCCAGCGGCGTCGACAGCAGTAATACCCAGAGCGGCAACACGATCCGGTCGCGCCGAAGATAGAGCCGGAGCATCCCCAGGGTCCCGGTGAAGGATGAGCGGTGCGCTGGCGCTTTGTGCGCCGCCGGCCGTTCCAGCGTGGTGGTCATGAGCGCGCCAGTTCGCGCTGACCATCGGCGCCGTAGTGGCGCATAAAGAGTTCTTCGAGCGTGGGTGGCTGGCTGACCAGGCTACGAACGCCGGTGTCGCCGAGCACCCGGATCAGTTCGCCGAGGCCGACGCTGTCGACGTGGGCGTGCAGCACGGTTCCTTCGTAGCTGATGTCCTCCACGCCGCGGATGTGGCTGAGGTCGCCGGGGTCGCGCAACAAGTCGGCGGTGATGGTCGTTCGGCTGAGGTGCCGCATCGATTCCAGTGTTCCGCTTTCGACGGTCTTGCCCGCGCGGATGATCGTCACTCGCTGGCACAGTCGCTCGGTCTCGGCCAGAATGTGGCTCGACAGCAGCACGGTGGCGCCGCGATCGCGAGCTTCGGCGACGCACTGCTGAAAGATGTTCTCCATCAACGGGTCCAGGCCGCTGCTCGGCTCGTCGAGCAGCAGCAACCGGGCCCGCGACGAGAAGGCGGAGATCAGCGAGACCTTCTGCCGGTTGCCTTTGGAGTAGGTGCGGGCCTTCTTGTGCGGATCGAGTTCGAAGCGCTCGATCAACTCGGCGCGCCGCTTGTCGTCGATGCCGCCGCGCATGCGGGCCAGCAGGTCGATGGTCTCGCCGCCGGTCAGGTTCGGCCACAGCGTGACATCGCCCGGCACATAGGCGATGTGGCGATGTAAATCGACGGCATCGGCCCACGGGTCACCGCCCAATAGGCGCACCGTGCCGCTGTCGGCCTTGACCACGCCCAGGAGAATCCGGAGCGTCGTCGACTTCCCGGCGCCGTTGGGTCCGAGGAAACCGTGTACTTCGCCCTCGCGAACGGTCAGCTCGAGGCCGTCGAGCGCTCGGGCCTTGCCGAAAGCCTTTGTCAGGTTGTGAATCTCAATGATCTCAGTGGGGTCCATCTTCTCCTCCTTCTGCTTGAGCCAGAAACGCGTCGTACATGTGGCGGTCGGTCATCAAGCCTTCGGTATAGAGCTCGAGGGCGGGCAGCACCATGTCGTTGGCGTAGTCGCGCAGCACTGCTCGCAGATCTGTTGGGGTTTCGTGCATTTGGATGTACAGCAAGAAGCCGCCGCCGCCGGTGATCGCCAGGTATTTGGACCGGGCGGCCGGGTCCCGGCTGGGTTTCAGGATGCCGGTGTTGACGCCCTCGTCCAGATAGCTCTCGGCGTTGTCGATCATCGTGCGCCAGAAGGTCTTCGCGAGGTCACCGCCGGCCTGCATGCTGCGCACCAGGTAGGCCATCAGCGACGCGTACTCCTCGATTTCGGCCATCGCGGCGAACCAGGTTGCCGGATCGCTGGAGTTCATTGCCTCGGACTTGCTGGTGCGGATCTCCTCGGCGACGTAGTCGTCGCAGGCCTTGCGCAACCCGTCCTTCGAGCCGAAATGGTGGATGACCAGCGCCGCGCTCACACCGGCCGCTTCGGCGATCGAGCGCAGTCCGACGCCGAAACCCTGCTCGCCGAACCGCCCGATCGCCGCGTCGCGGATCCGGGCCGCGGCGGTGAGATCGCCGACTGAACGCATGTTCAAAAGACTAAACACTTGTTCAGTCAGACGTCAAGGGGGCAACGCTACGAAAATGAGCGCAGTAGGTCAGTCCGACGCCGACAGGCCGCTACAGGTGGCGTGGTACGGAACGTCGGGCGAGGGAGCGATTTGCGGCGAGCGGGTCAGCTCAGTCGCGAACGGCGGCCAGCAGACCGTCGCCGAGCGGCACCAAGGCCGGCGTCAGCAACTCGTTCTCGGCGATCAGCCGCGCGGCCTCACGGACCGCCGCCACCTCGGCGTCGTGGGCCGCCGGATCGCCGGCCCGCCCGCCCGCCGCCGCGCCGTGCACGACGATCACGCCGCCGGACCGCAGCAGCCGCACCCCTTCGACCACGTAGTCGGGCTGGTCGAGCGGATCGGCGTCGATGAAAACCAGGTCGTAGGAGTCGTCGGCCAGCCTGGTCAGCACTTCCTGGGCCCGGCCACTGATCAACCGGGTCCGCGATGGGCCGATGCCGCCTTCGGAGAACGCCTCCTTGGCAATCCGCTGGTGCTCGGGCTCGATGTCAATCGTGGTCAGCACGCCGTCGTCCCTCATCCCAGACAGCAGCCACAGGCTGCTGACGCCGGCGCCGGTGCCCACCTCGACGACGGCTTTCCCGCCGCTGAGCTTGGTCAGCAGGCTGAGCAGCGCCCCGACGGCCGGTGTGACGGCTCCGGCGCCGATGTCGGCGGCACGCTCGCGGGCGGCCAGCAGAACGGTGTCTTCGGAAATCGATCCCTCGGCATGCGCAGAGAGGGACTCGGCCCGACTCTTCGCCGGCTGGCCGGGCGTGTGGTCGGTCGTGGCCATGGCGTGAGCGTAGGTCCAACCCCTGCCGGGTGCACTCAGGCGGGCCCGCGACACGCTCAACGAATCGGTGTGATCGAAACGTGATGTGACCGATTTGTCCAGCGCAACGGGGGTGTAGGAGCCATTCTCAGCCAAAGCTCAGTGCGATCACATACCGCACATACGCCGATGGACAACGGTATCTCTCATGGAGCGTGGAGGCCGCTGGTCCGGGAATACATCCCGCATTCTTCGCGTTGCCCGCGGTGATGAACTGCCTAGCATTGACGGCAGTCTGAATCCGGAGGATTTCAACATCACGACACTGATGAGCCCGTCCAGCATGTCGCACGCTGAGAAGTACCGCGACGCTGACTGGGTCGAGCCCGCTGACGAGCCTTACGGCACGGCGGTCTTCGACGCGACCGGCGACAAGACGGCAATGCCGTCCTGGGACGAGCTGGTTCGTCAACACGCCGACCGGGTCTACCGGCTGGCCTATCGGCTGTCCGGCAATCAGCACGATGCCGAGGACCTGACCCAGGAAACCTTCATTCGGGTTTTCCGGTCGGTGCAGAACTACCAGCCGGGGACCTTCGAAGGCTGGCTGCACCGCATCACCACCAACCTGTTCCTGGACATGGTGCGTCGTCGCGCCCGCGTGCGGATGGAAGCGCTGCCCGAGGACTACGACCGGGTGCCGGCCGACGAGCCCAACCCCGAAGAGATCTATCACGACGCGCACCTCGGTCCTGACCTGCAGGCGGCGCTGGACTCGCTGCCGCCGGAATTCCGCGCCGCGGTCGTCCTGTGTGACATCGAGGGACTGTCCTACGAGGAAATCGGCGCCACGCTAGGCGTCAAGTTAGGAACCGTGCGCAGCCGCATCCACCGCGGACGGCAGGCACTGCGCGACTATCTGGCGACGCATTCGGACAACTCCGTCGCTGCTGAGGGCTAAGACTTCCGCAGCCTGATCGGTGAGTTCATTGACGTTCGGTATCGGTCGGCGCGCTACATTCGAGGTAGTGCCGCGCGAGGTTGTGTCGCGCGAGGTGGTCTCGAGAAGGCGCGACGCGATACCGAGAGGAGCTGGTGATGGTCGAGCGGGGACATGTGTTCCGCCGAGCCTTCTCCTGGCTCCCCACCCAGTTCGCCTCGCAGAGCGATGCGCCGGTCGGTGCCCCGCGTCAATTCGGATCCACCGAGCACCTGTCGATCGAGGCCATCTCCGCCTTCGTTGACGGCGAGTTGCGGATGAACGCGCACCTGCGCGCCGCGCACCACATCTCGCTATGTCCGGAGTGCGCCGCCGAAGTGGACGGCCACCGCCGGGCCCGTGCCGCGCTGCGCGACTCACACCCGATCAGAATCCCCAGCACGCTGTTGGGATTGTTGTCGCAGATCCCGCACTGCCCGCCCGAAGACGAGGCGGAAACCGAGCAGAGCGGCCAGCGGCGCGATCCCCGGGCACCAGGAGGCAGCGGCAACAGCGGCCCGCCGCCGGAGCGTAGCCGGCCGAGGACAATGCGAGATCGGTTCTCCGACGGCAGCAGGCGCGATCGCCCAGAGCCTCGGTAGGGTGGGTTACCAGTTTGGCCAAGCCGGTGCGCGGCGCCGTGCTCGAATCCATAGCGCTCGTGTGCCCAGCGCTCGGAAGAGGATGACGTGAGCTCCGATCAAGACAACAACGGCGCCCCCCGCCTGGCGCCGCGTCCTGTGTCCCGTCCGCCGGTCGATGCCGCATCGCGCCAGGCCTTCGGCCGCCCCGACGGTGTCCAGGGATCGTTCGTCGCCGAGCGGGTCCGCCCGTCGAAGTATCGCGAGTCCGGCGAGTTCACTCCGCACACCGAACCCACCGACCCGGTTCTCACCGAGGCGTTCGGCCGTCCGTTCCGGGATGCGGACTCTCTGCAGCGTCACCCCGCCGATGCCGGCGCGCTCGAAGACAGCAAAGCCAGGGACGAATTCGAGGATCCCGAGGACCCGTGGCGCGACCCGGGCGCCGCCGCCGCTCTCGGTGACCCCGCGGTCTCGCATTCCGCCCCCGGTGTCGAGGTCGTCCACGACGTGCTCGGTGTGCGCGACGTACTGTTCGGCGGCCGGGTGTCGTATCTGGCGCTGTTGGTGCTCGTCATCCTGTCGTTGGTGCTCGGCGTGATCGGCGGCGTGGTGGGCCGCAAGACGGCCGAGGTCGTCGAGGCGTTCACCACTTCCAAGGTGACCCTGTCGACCGATCACAACAGCGAATCCCCAGCCGGCCGATTCGCGAAAGTAGCTGCGGCAGTGGCAGATTCGGTGGTCACGATCCAGTCGGTCAGCGACCAAGAAGGCATGCAGGGATCGGGCTTCGTGGTCGATGGCCGCGGCTACATCGTCACCAATAACCACGTCATCTCCGAAGCGGCCAACAACCCGAGTCAGTTCAAGACCACCGTGGTGTTCAACGACGGCAAGGAAGTACCGGCGCACCTGGTCGGCCGCGACCCCAGGACCGACCTGGCCGTGCTCAAGGTCGACAACGTCAACAACCTCACGGTCGCCAAACTCGGTGACTCCGACAAGGTTCGCGTCGGCGACGAAGTTCTCGCCGCCGGCGCACCACTGGGCCTGCGCAGCACCGTGACGCACGGCATCGTCAGCGCGCTGCACCGCCCGATTCCGTTGTCGGGGGAGGGTTCTGACACCGACACGGTGATCGACGCCATCCAGACCGACGCCTCGATCAACCACGGAAACTCCGGTGGACCGTTGATCGACATGGACTCTCAGGTCATCGGGATCAACACCGCCGGCAAGTCGCTGTCCGACAGCGCCAGCGGGCTGGGCTTCGCGATTCCGGTCAACGAGGCGAAAGTCGTTGCGCAGACGCTGATCAAGGACGGCAAGATCGTCCACCCGACGCTGGGCCTGAGCGCCCGGTCGGTGAGCAATGCGGTGGCGCAGGGTGCTCAGGTCGCCAACGTCAAGGCCGGCGGCCCCGCTGAAAAGGGCGGGATCAAAGAGAACGACGTGGTGGTCAAGGTCGGTAACCGCGGGGTTGCCGATGCCGACGAGTTCGTGGTTGCGGTACGGCAGTTGACCGTTGGGCAGCCCGCGCCGATCGAGGTGGTCCGCGATGGTCGTCACGTCACGCTCACAGTGACCCCGGGGCCGGACGGCGGCTAATGTTCGCCAACGTCGGCTGGGGCGAGGTCCTGGTCCTCATCGTGGTCGGCCTGGTCGTCCTGGGGCCCGAGCGCTTACCCGGTGCGATCCGGTGGACGTCCAGTGCACTGCGGCAGGCCCGCGACTACCTCAGCGGAATGACGACCCAACTGCGCGAGGACATGGGCCCCGAGTTCGACGACCTGCGCGAGCCGCTGTCCGAATTGCAGAAGCTGCGCGGCATGACGCCGCGCGCCGCGCTGACCAAGCATCTGTTCGACGGCGACGATTCGTTGTTCCGCAGCTTCGACCAGCCGATCGGCAGTCCGGCGGAAAACATCGCGCCCCAACCGATTGCACCACCGCCGCCGCCCCAGCCCGGCAACGGGCCGGCCCCGTTCGACACCGACGCCACCTGAGCTTGAATGGCCCGGAGCGGGCGCGACACTTAACCAGCTGCGACGGCTCGCCGCATCCGGTCGCCACCGTTTCAGTCTCGACGAGAAACGAATCGGGGCTCGCAGCTCAGCGTCGGCTGGTGTCCAATCCCAGTGACATACCGGCCAATCCGCGGCGGCGCGCCGACAAGCCGTCGGCGACGCTCAGCAACTGCTTGCCGACAGGCGAGTCGGGAGCGCTGAGCACTACCGGCACCCCGGCGTCGCCCGCGGCGACCAGCGCCGGATCCAGCGGAATCTGGCCCAGCAGCGGCACGTCGGCACCCATTGCGCGAGTGAGTCGTTCGGCGACCTGAGCGCCGCCGCCTTCGCCGAACACCTGCATCGTCGAGCCGTCCGGCAACACCAGCCCGGACATGTTCTCCACCACCCCGACGACACGCTGCTTGGTCTGCAGCGCGATGCTGCCGGCGCGCTCGGCCACCTCGGCGGCGGCCACTTGAGGCGTTGTGACGACGATGATTTCGGCGTTCGGGATCAGCTGAGCGACCGAAATTGCGATATCGCCGGTCCCCGGCGGCAGGTCGAGTAGCAGCACGTCCAGGTCGCCCCAGTACACGTCGGCCAGGAACTGCTGCAGCGCGCGGTGCAGCATCGGCCCGCGCCATACCACCGGGGTGTTTTCCTGCGTGAATTGGGCGATCGAGATGACTTTCACCTCGTGCGCGATCGGCGGCAGGATCATCGACTCGACCTGGGTGGGCCGGTCGGTAGTGCCCATCATTCGCGGGATCGAGTGGCCGTGAATGTCGGCGTCGAGCAGCCCGACCGATAGCCCGCGCGCCGCCATCGCCGCGGCCAGGTTGACCGTCACCGTCGATTTGCCGACGCCGCCTTTTCCAGAGGCGATCGCGTACACCCGGGTCAGTGATCCCGGCTGGGCGAACGGGATAACCGGTTCGCGGGAATCGCCGCGCAACTGCTTACGCAGCTCGGTGCGCTGCTCGTCGTTCATCACGTCGAGGCTGACCTGAACGGCGCCGGTGCCCGGCACGTCGGCGACGGCTTGGCGCACCCGGTCGCTGATTTCGGTCTTCTTCGGACATGCGGCGGTGGTCAGGTAGATCTCGACGTGCACGTCGCCACCGGGGCCTACCTCGATGCCCTTGACCATCCCGAGTTCGGTGATGGGACGGCGCAGTTCGGGATCGATCACCTTGGCCAGCGCGGCGCGAATGTTTGCAGTCGAATCAGACATCACGCCGAGTCTAGTTGTGATGACGAGGCGCGCCGAAACGGCCGGTCAGGCTGGGGGAGCCGGCGGCGGCGGCACGACCGGAGCCGGAGCGACCGGTGGCGCGATGGGAGCGGCGACGGGCGGTGCGGCCTGCGGCGGCAGAAAGGCAGGTGGTGCCTGCGGCGGCAGGAAGGCAGGTGCGGCCTGCGGCGGCAGGAAAGCGGGTGCGGCCTGCGGCGGCAGGAAAGCGGGTGCGGCCTGCGGCGGCATCAGACCGGCCGGGCCCTGCGGCGCCAAGGCGTTGGTCGGCGGGGCGTTGAAGCTCTGGGCGGGCCCGGGACCCTGCTCGCCGATGCAGATCACCGTGCACGACGGGCCGTAGCCGACTGGACCCTGTGCCGACCACGGCTGCCCGTTACCGGGGTTCCCGCTGAGGTCGATCAACGGCGTCCGGGCCAGCGGGTCGGTGGCCGCGAGTCCGTGCATGTTCAGCGGTAGGTTCGGCCCGAGGCCTTCGGCGTGCTCGAGGTGGGCGTCGCCCAGCGGTGGCGCGGGCCCGGTCAGCGGAGGCAGGTCTACCGGGACGACGCCGGTGGCGTAGGCCGCGGCCCAGCCCAGCACGTTCTGGGCGTACGGCATCGAGTTGTTGTAGCGCAGGATCGCCGACAGCACCTGCGACTGGTCGCGCAGGTTCAGGTTGCCGCTGCACAGATAGCGGGCGGCGGCCAGCGTGGCGTCGTACAGGTTCTGCGGATCGGCCACCCCGTCGCCGTCACCGTCGGAGGCGTAGCGCGCCCAAGTGCCCGGCAGGAACTGCATCGGCCCCATCGCGCGGGCGTAGGCGACCCGTCCGGGGGCACTGTTCTGGACGACTACCTCGTTGCCGGGCAGGCTCCCGTCCAGGGTCGGCCCGTAGATCGGCCGGACCGCGGTGCCGCGGGCGTCGGTGGCGCCGCCGCTGGCGTGGCCTGACTCGATGCGACCGATGCCGGCGAGCAGGTTCCAGCTGATGCCACACGCCGGGTCGGAGACGGACATCATCCGCTCGGCGTTGCGGTACGCGGTCAGCGCTACGGAGGGAATGCCCAGCGCACCCGGGCTGCTCACCACGACAGTCGGCGGGGGAGCAGACGCGGCGGCTTCGGCGATATGGAAACCGATCTTGGGGTGCAGAGTGGCAATTACCAGTGGCCCGGTCGGGTCGGTGGACGCCCGCGCGACGGCGGCGACCGGGGTGATCGCGGCGTCGCGCACCGTCGACTTCGTCAGGGGGAACGGCGGTGCGCCTGCACCGTCGACGCTGGGGTAGACCAGGCAGGCGATCATCGCTACGCCCAACGCCGGAGACTTGCCGGCGCGGGCCAGGGTTTGCTGAACGGCATTGGTGGCAGACTGCGCGGCCGCCGCCACGGCGTCGTAGCCCTCCATGACAAGGTCGTATGCGTACAGGATTCTCAATACGTCTGCCGCGCGATACACACCGTCGCCGATTGTGGACGCCGTGCTGGTAATGGCCGTCGGAATTCTCGGGGTTTTTGGCGCGCGAAGAACCCGCTGCCGCATCGTTGCAAGGGCTGGACGTACGCCCATGCGTTCCCCTACCCGCACTCGACCTGCCTAGTCCTCGAGCGTTGTGGGGCCCGCGATTCCGCGAAAGCCTCGTGAACTACGTCACCATACATAACACCGGTGACTCCAGTGACAACAATTGCGGAGTCGCTACCTGTGAAAACGCAGCACTTCGACTGCTGTGTCAATTAGACGAAGCGGCGTGTCGGTCGACCTCGTCATCGGTGCCCGCGTGCGCACTGGGCGCCTCCGCCAGCCGGCTCTCCAGCAGACCGTGCAGATCCTCCAACTCGCGGCGCAGATGTTCGCGGGTCTTTGCGACGTCGCCGATCGCCAACCGCAGCGCCGCCAGTTCGCGGGCCAGATACTCGGTGTCGGCTTTGGTTTCCTCTGCGCGCCGCCGGTCCTGCTCGAGAGTGACGCGGTCGCGGTTCTCCTGGCGGTTCTGGGCCAGCAGGATCAGCGGCGCCGCGTAGGCGGCCTGAGTGGAAAACGCCAGGTTGAGCAGGATGAACGGGTACGGGTCCCAGCGCAGGGTGACTGCAAAGACGTTCAGGAAGATCCAGACGATCACCACGACCGTCTGGATCAGTAGGTAGCTACCGGTGCCGAAGAAGCGGGCGATCGACTCGGTGAAGTTGCCGACGGCGTCGGCGTCCAGTCGCGGCGCCGAGAGTCGCGAGATGCGCGGGGTGTACAGCCGCGACCGTGGCGACGGGGACTTACTCATGACCGACCTCTCGCGGTGCCGAGCGCGGGTTCCTCGGTGGTATCCCGCCAGTCGTGCGGCAGCAGATGGTCGAGCACGTCATCCACCGTCACCGCGCCCAGCAGATGATGCTGCGCGTCGACCACGGGACCGCAGACCAGGTTGTAGGCGGCGAAATAACGGGTGAGCATGCCCAGCGACGTGTCCGGCTCGAGCCAGGGCAGATCGGCGTCGACGATCCCGCCGACCAGCATGGACGGCGGTTCGCGCAGCAGCCGCTGCAGGGCCACGCAGCCCAGGTACTGGCCGGTCGGGGTGGCGGTCGGCGGACGGACCACCAGCACCAGCGACGACAAGGCCGGCGTCAGGTCCGGATCGCGGACCCGGGCCAGCGCCTCGGCGACCGATGTGTCCGGGGTCAACACCACCGGCTCTGAGGTCATCAGGCCGCCCGCGGTATCGGGTGAGTGCTTCAACAGCCGACGCACCGGGTCCGAGTCCTCGGGATCCATCTGCCGGAGCAGCCGCTCGGCCAGCGTCGGAGTCATCGTGCCCAGCAGGTCGGCGGCATCGTCGGGATCCATCTCCTCGAGCACGTCGGCCGCGCGTTCGTCACCCAGCTGCATCAGCAGCTCGGCCTGCTCCTGTTCGGGCAGCTCCTGCAGGACGTCGGCCAGCCGGTCGTCATCGAGTGCCGAGACCACCTCGTATCGCCGCTTCACCGGTAGCTCTCGCACCGCGTCGGCCACCTCGATCGGCCGCCACTTCTCGAACTCATGCAGCAGCTGCGCGACGGCCTGGCCGGGCATCGCCAGCGCCGACGGGGTCAGCCCCTGCACGTTGCGCCAGCCCACGATGTGGGTGGTGCTGCGCCGGCCGAGCCGTCGCGGCACCCGCACCGAAACCCGCGTGACCATCCAGTCCCGGGTTCGGCTCTGCTCCAAGCCGAGATCGGTGACGACGACGTCGGTGTCGGCGAGCTCCGGCAGTTCGGGGTCGCTGACCCGCACCTTGGTGTCGACGATCTGGCCCAGCACCAGAACTTCGCCGGGCCGCTGCTCGAAACGGAGCATCGAGACGTTGTTGGTGTTGAGCGTTACCGCGTTGGGCTCGATCGCCGACACCCGCAGGATCGGTACGAAAATCCTTCGGCGCGTGGTCATTTCGACGACCAGGCCAAGGACTCGGGGTTGCTGGCGGACGATGCTGATGCTGACCACGACGTCGCGCACCCGGCCGAGGGCCTCGCCCATCGGGCCCAAGACTTGCATTCGTGCCAGTCGAGCCGCGTACACCCTGTTGATCGAGGCCATAGTTAAAAGGGTAGGAGTGAGGTGTGAACAACGCGTACCGGCCCCGTCGCACGTGCCTGTCTGTGCCGGGTAGTAGCCAGAAGATGATCGACAAGTCCAAAGGCCTTCCGGCCGACGAGGTCTTCCTCGATCTCGAGGATGCTGTCGCGCCTGATGCCAAGGCCGACGCCCGCAGTCGGGTGGCCGCCGCACTCGCCTCGCCCGGGTGGGCCGGACAGTTGCGCGGGGTTCGGGTCAACGACTGGACGACGCCGTGGACGCACGCCGACCTCATCGAGGTGGTCTCCTCCGTCGGCGCGGCCGGCGACGCCAAGCTCGACGTGGTGGTGTTGCCGAAAGTGTCTGACGTGTCGCATGTTCAGGCGCTCGACCTGTTACTGACCCAGCTGGAGACGATCCATGGACTGCCGGTCGGCGAGATCGGCATCGACGCGCAGATCGAAGATGCCCGCGGACTGACGAACATCAACGCGATCGCCGCGGTGCCGCGGGTGCAGGCACTGGTGCTCGGCCCCGCGGACCTGATGGCGAACCTGAACACCCGCACCCTGGTCGTCGGTGAGCAACCTGAGGGTTATGACGTCGGCGACGCGTACCACCACGTGCTGATGACGATTCTGGTGGCCGCCCGCGCCCACGGGAAGGCCGCCGTCGACGGCCCGTATCTGAAAGTGCGTGACACCGAAGCGTTCCGGCGGGTCGCCGGCCGATCGGCGGCACTTGGCTACGACGGCAAGTGGGTGCTGCATCCCGACCAGATCGCCGCCGGTAACGAGATCTTCAGTCCGCGCCAAGCCGATTTCGATCATGCGGAGTTGATCCTGGAGGCCTACGAGTGGCACACCTCGGCGGCCGGCGGCGCGCGGGGTGCGGTGATGCTCGGCGACGAGATGCTCGACGAGGCCAGCCGCAAGATGGCTCTGGTGATAGCCGCGAAAGGACGCGCAGCGGGCATGCAGCGTCAGGCCGACCCGTTCGTCCCGCCGACCGGATGACGCTGCTCAGCGGATAAACGTCGGCCCGTGGACCATCGTGGCGGCGAAGATGATTCCTCCCAGCACGATCAGCACCGTGGTGGCCGAACCGATTGCGATCCCGGCGATGGCCAGCCCACGGCCGGGCTGGTTGGTCCGCTTGATCTGATTGAGCGCGACGCCGCCCAAGACCGCGCCGACTACGGGAATCAACCACCCCAGGAAGCAGAACAAGGCCAGCGGGATGCCGAGCACGACGCCCGCGATCGAGGTGACCAGCGACGCGACGGCCAGGCTGTTGGTCTGGAGCGCCTGATAGCCCTGGTATGGGTCGTAGGGACCCGGGTACGGCGGCGGACCCGCGTAGCCGATCGGGCCGCCATAGGGCGGCGGTGGCGGGGGATAGCCGTAGCCGATCGGCCCGTAGGACGGTGGTGGCTGCTGGCCCGAATACGGCGAGGTCGGGGGGTACTCCGGATAGTTCACCGGCGCCTGCGGGTCGACCGGCGGGTGCTGGTACTGCTGCCAAGGGCCCGGTTGATCGCGGTAGGGCTCACCGCCGCCCGGTGCTGTCATGCTGTTCAACCTAGCTCGGCGACGATGCGGCCCGGGACGGGCCGCTGAGGAACCGGGCCGTCAGACCTAGCGTGGCGACTGGTTGGGCAGGCGTTTGCCCAGCTGGCAGGCGCGGTCGACGGTGGCGGAGACTCAACCGGGGCCAACAGAGCACAATGAAATCCATGAGCAGCCCTTTTCAGCCAGGACAGGTTCCCGGTGCCACGCCCGGGGCCCCGTCCGGGAGCCGTCGTGCGCCCGGACTGCCGACGCCGCCGAAAGGCTGGCCGGTCGGGTCGTACCCCACCTACGCCGAAGCGCAACGCGCCGTCGACTACCTGTCCGACAAGGAGTTCCCGGTGCAGCAGGTCACCATCGTCGGCGTCGACCTGATGCAGGTGGAACGCGTGACCGGGCGGCTGACCTGGCCAAAGGTTTTGGGCGGCGGCGTCATCAGCGGCGCCTGGCTGGGGCTGTTCATCGGCCTGATGCTGAGCTTGCTGTTCTCCAGCCCGCATCCGTTGGAGGCGTTGACCACCGGGCTGGTCGCCGGGGTGTTCTTCGGGCTGATCACCTCCGCGATTCCCTACTCGATGGCCCGCGGCACCCGGGACTTCAGTTCGACGCTGCAACTGGTGGCCGGCCGATACGACGTCCTCTGCGACCCGCAGAACGCCGAGCAGGCCCGGGATCTGCTGGCCCGCTTGGCCATCTGAGTCGTGCATCGCCGATTGGGCGCGGCCGCGCTGGCGGTGTTGTGCGCCGCGTCCATGCTGTCCGGCTGCGGCGCCCGCGATGACGGTCGGGTGATCAGCCTCTACACCCCGGCGGGCGATGCCGCGACGTTCACCGCGCTGGCGCAGCGGTGCACCGATGAGTTCGGGGGCCGCTTCACCGTTCGGCAGTTCAGCCTGCCGCGGTCCACCGATGACCAGCGCGTCCAGCTGGCGCGGCGGCTCAGCGCCAACGACCACACCGTGGACGTGATTGCGATGGACGTGATCTGGACGGCCGAGTTCGCCGAAGCGGGTTGGGTGCTGCCGTTGTCCGACGATCCGGCGCACCGCGCGGAGGCCGACGCTGTCACTGACACGCTGCCCGGGCCACTGTCGACCGCTACCTGGAAGCACCGGCTGTTGGCGGCACCCGTCACCAGCAACACCCAATTGCTCTGGTATCGGCCGGATTTGATGGACAAGCCACCATCGACCTGGGACGGCATGATCGACGAGGCCACCCGGCTGCACGCCGCAGGCGGACCCAGCTGGATCGGGGTGCAGGCCAACCAGAACGAGGCCGTGGTGGTCTGGTTCGGCACCCTGCTGGAAAGTGCCGGCGGCCAAGTGCTTTCCGACGACGGCCGCACGGTCACCCTCACCGACACTCCCGAGCACCGAGCCGCCACCGTCAAGGCGCTGCAGATCATGAAGGCGGTGGCGACTGCGCCTGGGGCCGACCCGTCGGTCATCCGCAGTGACGCCGGCACCGCGCGGTTGGCGTTCGAGCAGGGCAAGTCCGCGCTCGAGGTCAACTGGCCCTACGCGATGGCGTCGATGCTGGAGAACGCAGTGAAGGGTGGTGTGCCATTCCTGCCGCTGAACCGTCAGCCCGACTTGGCCGGCAGCATCAACGGCGACGGCTCGTTCCGGCCCACCGAACAGCAGTTCCGCGAGGCATTCGACGCCAGCAGAAAGGTTTTCGGCTTCGCGCCGTATCCGAGGGTGCGGCCGGGGCAGCCGGCCAAGGTGACCATCGGCGGGCTCAACCTCGCGGTGTCGGCGACGAGTCGGCACCGGGCCGAGGCGTTCGAAGCGATCCGGTGTCTCCGCAGCCCGGCCAACGAGAAGTACATCTCGCTCGAAGGCGGCCTGCCCGCCGTGCGCGCCTCGCTCTACGCCGATCCGCAATTCCAGGCGAAATACCCGATGTACGAGATCATTCGCCAACAACTCAGCGATCCCGCGGTTCGGCTCGCGACGCCGGCCTACCAGTCGGTGTCGACCCGCATTGCCGCGACGCTGGCGCCGATCACCCGGATCAACCCGGAGAAGACGGCCGACGACCTGGCGGTGCAGGTGCTCAAGGCGATCCAGGGCAAGGGGCTGCTGCCGTGAGCCAAAACGGCACGGGGGAGCGGCGACTGGCGTACGTGCTCGTCGCGCCGGCCGCGTTGCTGATGCTGGCTGTCACCGCGTATCCGATCGGGTACGCGGTGTGGCTGAGCCTGCAGCGCAACATCTTGACCGCGCCGAACGACACCCGGTTCATCGGTCTCGGCAATTACCAGACGATCCTGACCGACCGCTACTGGTGGACGGCGCTCGCGGTGACGCTGGCGATCACGGTGGCGTCGGTGTCGATCGAATTCGTCCTCGGTCTGGCGCTGGCACTGGCGATGCACCGCACGCTGATCGGCAAGGGCCTGGTGCGCACCGCGGTGCTCATCCCGTACGGCATCGTGACGGTGGTTGCCTGCTATAGCTGGTACTACGCGTGGACTCCCGGCACCGGTTATCTGGCCAACCTGCTGCCGCACGGCAGTGCGCCGCTGACGCACCAGTTTTCGTCGCTGGGTGTGGTGGTGATCGCCGAGGTGTGGAAGACCACGCCGTTCATGTCGTTGCTGCTGCTGGCCGGCTTGGCGCTGGTGCCGTCCGATCTACTGAAAGCCGCCGAGGTGGACGGCGCGGGCGCGTGGCGGCGGCTGGTCTCGATCACGCTGCCGCTGATCAAGCCGGCGATCCTGGTGGCGCTGTTGTTCCGCACCCTGGATGCTTTCCGGATCTTCGACAACATCTACGTGCTCACCGGGGGCACCGGCAACACCGGATCGGTGTCGATACTCGGCTACGACAATCTGTTCAAAGGGTTCAATGTCGGTCTGGGATCGGCGATTTCGGTGCTGATCTTCTGCTGCGTGACTCTGATCGCGCTGCTCTTCATCAAGGTCTTCGGTGCGGCCGCACCGGGTGTCAACGATGGGCGCTGACCGCATCGGCGCCCGACGCGCCGCAACATGGGTGACCGTCGATGCCCTGGTGCTGATGTACGCGTTGGTTCCGGTGCTGTGGATTCTCAGCCTCTCGCTCAAGCCGACGTCAACCGTCAAGGACGGCAAGTTGATTCCGTCGTCGCCGACGCTGGACAACTACCGCGGCATCTTTCGCGGCAATTTCTTCAGCTCGGCGCTGATCAATTCCGTCGGGATCGGTGTGCTCACCACGGTGATCGCGGTGGTGATCGGCGCCATGGCGGCCTATGCGGTGGCGCGGCTGGAGTTTCCCGGGAAACGGCTGTTGATCGGCGCGGTGCTGATGATTTCGATGTTCCCGGCCATCTCGCTGGTCACCCCACTGTTCAACATCGAACGCCGGATCGGGCTGTTCGACACCTGGCCCGGCCTGATCATCCCGTACATCACGTTCGCGCTGCCGCTGTCGATCTACACGTTGTCGGCGTTCTTCCGGGAGATCCCATGGGATCTGGAGAAGGCGGCCAAGATGGACGGCGCCACGCCGGCCCAGGCCTTCCGCAAGGTGATCGCTCCGCTGGCGGCGCCGGGAATCGTGACCACTGCGATCTTGGTGTTCATCTTCGCGTGGAACGACTTGCTGCTGGCGTTGTCGCTGACCGCCACCAAGGCCGCGATCACCGCGCCGGTGGCGATCGCGAACTTCACCGGCAGTTCGCAATTCGAGGAGCCCACCGGGTCCATCGCGGCAGGCGCCATGGTGATCACGGTGCCGATTATCGTTTTTGTTCTAGTCTTCCAACGACGGATTGTCGCGGGATTGACGTCCGGTGCGGTGAAGGGATAGCGCGATGGCCGAGATTGTGTTGGACCGGGTGACCAAGAGTTACCCCGACGGCGCCCAGGCCGTGCAGGAGTTCAGCCTCACCATCGCCGAGGGTGAGTTCATCATCCTGGTCGGGCCGTCCGGCTGCGGTAAATCAACGACGCTGAATATGATTGCCGGCCTTGAAGATATCTCCTCCGGAGAGCTGCGCATCGGCGGCGAGCGGGTCAACGAGAAAGCCCCCAAAGACCGTGACATCGCGATGGTTTTCCAGTCCTACGCGCTGTACCCGCACATGACGGTGCGCCAGAACATCGCCTTCCCGCTCACGCTGGCCAAGATGAAGAAAGCGGAGATCACCAAGAAGGTCGAGGACACCGCGAAAATACTCGACCTGACCGAGGTGCTCGACCGTAAGCCTGCGCAGTTGTCCGGCGGGCAACGTCAACGGGTCGCGATGGGCCGGGCGATTGTGCGGCACCCCAAGGCATTTCTGATGGACGAGCCGCTGTCCAACCTCGACGCCAAGCTGCGCGTGCAGATGCGGGGCGAGATCGCCCGGCTGCAACGACGGCTGGGCACCACCACCATCTATGTCACCCACGACCAAACCGAAGCGATGACATTGGGTGATCGCGTCGTGGTGATGCGCGGCGGCGTGGTGCAGCAGATCGGCGCGCCCGACGAGCTGTACGAGCGCCCGGCGAACCTGTTCGTCGCGGGCTTCATCGGATCGCCGGCGATGAACTTCTTCCCCGCGAGTGTGACCGCCACCGGGCTGCACCTACCGTTCGGCGAGGTGACGCTGACCCAGCCCGTCGTGGACACGTTGGCCGCACACCCAGCGCCGGAGAACGTCATCGTCGGTGTCCGTCCGGAGCATCTCAACGACGCGGCCCTGCTCGACGCCTATCAGCGCATCAGCGCGCTGAAATTCGAGGTGAAGGTCGACATGGTCGAGTCGCTGGGCGCGGACAAGTACGTCTACTTCACCGTCGAGGGCCCAGGCGTGCACTCCGACCAGCTGTCCGAGCTCGCCGAACTGGAGGCCGAATCCGGGAGCCTCGAATTCGTCGCCAGGGTGCCGGCCGCATCGAAAGCCGCCAAGGGTGCGACGCTCGAATTGGCCTTCGACATTGCGGAACTCGCGGTGTTCGACCCGCAGACTGGGGTGAACCTGACCATCGCTCCGCGGGACAAGTGACCCAGCCGCTGGACCGGGTCCGCGCGCACCTGGATACCCACTTCGACCATGCCGAGCCGGCTGTTGCCAGCGTGACCTTCTTGGGTGCCGAAGCGATCGATGTGCTGCGGTACCGCGTCAACGAGACCGTTCACTACGTCTCACTCGGCTGCTCGCGCCATCCGATGGTCGACCCGACCGCTGCGGTTGCCGACCCCGAACTCGGCCCACGCGCCGAAGTCGTTCTGGCGCTGCGTGATACCAAGTCCATCACCGGATTGGCCCGCAGCCTGGCGATCGTCGCGGCATCCCCTGCCGTCGAGGGCGTGGTGCTGGTTACCGACGCGCTGGTCGACCTCGGCGGGCCGCTGTGGACGCAACCGTCCGCAAGGGTGCCGTTCACCGCGGTGCTGTTGGGCGACAGCGACATCGCCGAGTTGCCGCTCGGCCCGCCACGCGATCCGGTGCGCTTTCTGGCCGCGACTCCGATCACCGCGACCGAGGCAGCCTGGGTCCGGTTGAAAGGCGCCGATGCGATGCGCGAGGCGTGGCGCAGCGACGGGGTCGACGTGCTAGACCCCAATCGCCCTGCCGCACAGCCTCAATGATCTGTCACGCAATAAGCGCCGGTTCAGCCCTCGAACCTCCCGCTACAACCAGTCGTTACGCCGGAAGTTGCGGTGCAGCAGTAGACATACCAACGCCGTGCCGACGATGGTCGTCGGATAGCCCCAGTGCCATTTCAGCCCGGGCATGTACTCGAAGTTCATCCCGTAGATGCCGGCGACCATCGTGGGTATCGCCAGCAACGCCGCCCACGCCGACATCTTGCGCATGTCGGTGTTCTGCTGCATCTCGACCCGGGCCAGCGCGGCCTGCACCAGCGAGCTGAGGTTCTCGTCGTAGCTGGCGATCTGGTCGGCCGCGTGGGTGTGGTGGTCGCCGACGTCCCGCAGATAGCGCCGGACCTCCTTGGAGACCAGGTCCTTGTGTTCGGTCTGCAACCGGGCGAACGGCACCGACAGCGGGTTGACCGATCGGCGCAGCTCGACCACCTCGCGCTTCATCTGGTAGATCGGCTCGATCTGGGTGCGATGGTCCGGCGCGAAGGCCTCTTCCTCGATGGCGTCGATGTCGCCCTCCATCAACTGGGTGACTTCGAGGTAGTGGTCGACGACAGCGTCCGCGATGGCGTGCATCACCGCGAACGGGCCCAGCCGCATGTGCTCGGGGTCGGCGTCCATCCGTCTGCGCACATCCGACAGCCGACCGTGATCGCCGTGCCGGACCGTCACCACGAAATCGCGGCTGACAAAGACCATGATCTCGCCGGTCTCGACAATCTCGCGGGCCAGCAAGGTCGACTCGTGTGGCACGTAGTTGAGCGTCTTGAGGACCAGGAACAATGACTCGTCATAGCGTTCCAGCTTGGGCCGCTGGTGGGCGCAGACCGCGTCCTCGACGGCCAGCTCGTGCATGCTGAACGCGTCGCCGACCTCCTGCATCTGATGCTCGGTGGGAGCGTGCAGGCCGATCCAGGCGAAAGCCTCCTGCCCACCCAGCTGCAGCTCGCCAACTTTGGCCTGTGCCTCGGCGTAGCTGAACGTCCCGGGCAGTCGCTCGCCGTCCACATAAATACCGCAGTCGACGACGGCCTGGTCGGCGGGCGGGTCGTCCGGAAGCGGTTGCGGATGGGGAGGCTCATCCCGCTGGGGCCGTGCCAGAGGACGCAGCGTTTCGGGTATGTCGCGTAATTCGCGAAACGTGGGCATCCATAACCTCCCATCTGCAGGACGAATCCAATGAAGCCTCGGTCATGCTACGCGCGTTCGCTGGCTATTTCGTGTCGGTAATCCTGCTGGCCAGCGTTGATGCGGGGTAGGGATTTCTCTCGAGCGCGAGTGCGCTAGTTTCGACCCGACGCGATTGCGCATCAGGCCGATCTCCACGCAAGGAGCGAATGACCGTGAGCACTACCCCTCTGAAGGTTGCCGTCACCGGTGCCGCCGGCCAGATCGGCTACAGCCTGCTGTTCCGCCTGGCCAGCGGCTCGCTGCTCGGTCCCGATCGCCCGATCGAGCTGCGGCTGCTCGAGATCGAGCCCGCGCTGAAGACCCTCGAAGGCGTGGTGATGGAGCTCGACGACGGCGCGTTCCCGCTGCTGTCCGGCGTCGAGATCGGTGCCGACCCGAACAAGATCTTCGACGGTGTGAACCTGGCGCTGCTCGTCGGCGCCCGCCCGCGCGGCCCGGGCATGGAGCGCGGCGACCTGCTGGAGGCCAACGGCGCGATCTTCACCGCCCAGGGCAAGGCGCTGAACTCCGTTGCCGCCGACGACATCCGCATCGGTGTGACGGGTAACCCGGCCAACACCAACGCGTTGATCGCGCTGAGCAATGCTCCCGACATCCCCAAGGAGCGGTTCTCCGCGCTGACCCGCCTGGACCACAACCGGGCCATCTCACAGCTGGCGAAGAAAACCGGCGCCAAGGTCACCGACATCAAGAAAATCACCATCTGGGGTAACCACTCGGCCACCCAGTATCCAGACATCTTCCACGCCGAGATCAACGGCAAGAACGCTGCCGAGGTGGTCAACGACGAGAAGTGGATCGCCGACGACTTCATCCCGACCGTCGCCAAGCGCGGCGCGGCGATCATCGATGCGCGCGGTAGCTCGTCGGCTGCCTCGGCGGCGTCGGCCACCGTCGATGCGGCCCGCGACTGGCTGCTGGGCACCCCGAAAGACGACTGGGTGTCGATGGCCGTCCTCTCCGACGGCTCCTACGGCGTGCCCGAGGGTCTGATCTCCTCGTTCCCGGTGACCACCAAGGGTGGCGACTGGAGCATCGTGCAAGGTCTGGACGTCAACGACTTCTCCCGCAGCCGGATCGACAAGTCGACCGCCGAGCTCGCCGACGAGCGCAGCGCGGTCACCGATCTGGGCCTGATCTGACACATCTTGCGAAGTTGTCGATTAGGGCTACTAACCGGTAGTCAGTACCCTTGGCTGTGTGTCTGAGTTGATTGAATCGATACAGACCCGCACTGAAGAGGGCGCGATCACCGATGCGGAGATCTTCGAGGCGCACGCAGGCGGCAAGCTTTCGGTCGGTCTGACGACGGCGCTGGACACCCAGCGCTCGTTGTCGATCGCCTACACCCCGGGTGTGGCACAGGTGAGCCGCGCGATCGCCAGCGATCACACGCTGGCCGCCCGCTACACCTGGTCGGGACGGTTGGTCGCGGTGGTCAGCGACGGCAGCGCGGTGCTCGGTCTGGGCGACATCGGCCCGGCCGCATCGCTGCCGGTGATGGAAGGCAAGTGCGGGCTGTTCAAGGAGTTCGCCGGGCTGGATGCCATTCCGATCGTGTTGGACACCAAGGACCCCGACGAGATCGTCGAGACGCTGGTACGGCTGCGCCCGACGTTCGGTGCGATCAACCTCGAGGACATCGCCGCGCCGCGCTGCTTCGAGATCGAACGCCGCGTCATCGAAGCGCTGGACTGCCCGGTGATGCACGACGACCAGCACGGCACCGCGATCGTGGTACTTGCCGCGCTGATGGGTGCAGCGACCGCGCTCGGCCGCGACATGACCGCGCTGCGCGTCGTCGTCTCGGGTGCCGGGGCGGCAGGTGTCGCGTGCGCCAATCTGCTTCAGGCCAGGGGAATTTCAGACATCACCGTGCTCGACTCGCAGGGCATTCTGCACCGCGACCGGGCCGGCATGAACGGTGTCAAAGCCGAACTCGCGGCGCGCACCAACCCGCAGAGGCGCACCGGCGGCATGGTCGAGGCGCTCGAAGGTGCGGACGTCTTCGTCGGCGTCTCCGGCGGTGTGGTCCCCGAGGAACTGATCGCCACCATGGCGCCGAACAGCATCGTGTTCGCGCTGTCGAATCCCGACCCCGAAGTCCACCCGGACGCGGCGGCCAAGCACGCGGCGATCGTCGCCACCGGTCGCAGCGATTTCCCGAACCAGATCAACAATGTGCTGGCCTTCCCCGGTGTGTTCCGCGGTGCACTGGACGCCGGTGCCCGCCGGATCACCGAAGAGATGAAAATAGCTGCGGCCGAAGCGATTTATTCCGTCGCCCTCGACGACCTGGCGAAGGATCGGATCGTTCCGAGCCCGCTCGATCCGCGGGTCGAGCCGGCGGTCGCGGCTGCCGTTGCGGCCGCCGCCGACACCGCGGAGTGACGGCCGGCCGGTTCACTGCGCTGGCGCTGACCGCTGCGCTGGCAACCGCCGGATGTAGCCACAGCACGCATCACCCGGCCGAGTTGGTGGTCGGGTCCCGGGCCGGTATCGAGTCGACGCTGCTGGCCGATGTCTACACCGGCGCACTACGATCCTACGGCTTTCCGGCCCGCGCTGAGCAGGCACCAGACCCGTTGTCCAAGTTGGACTCCGGCGCGTTTGTGGTCGTTCCCAGCCTGACCGGCCGGGTGTTGCAGGTCTTCCAGCCGGGAGCCGCGGCACGGTCCGACTCGCAGGTCTACAAGGCGATGATCGGCGCGCTGCCAGAGGGCATCGCCGCCGGCGACTACACCACGGCCGCCGAGGACAAACCCGCGCTGGCGGTCGCCGGGTCGACGTCGAAGGATTGGGGCGGCAGCGATCTCGGCGTGCTGACCCGGCGCTGCGACGGACTTTCCGTCGGATCGGTCGCCGGCACCGTGACACCGTCGACGGTCGGTCAGTGCCGGCTACCCGAGAGCCGCGAATTCCCCAATGACGCAGCACTTTTCGCGGCGGTGAATTCGGGCGAGGTGACGGCGGCCTGGACCACCACGGCCGATCCGAATGTGCCGGGCGATCTCGTGGTGCTCACCGACGGCAAGTCGGCGCTGGTGCAGGCCGAGAACGTGGTGCCGCTCTACCGCCGCAACGAACTGACCGATCGAGCGCTACTGGCCGTCAACGAGGTGGCCGGAGTGCTGGACACCGCCGCGCTGGTCGACATGCGCCGACAGGTGACCGCGGGAGCAGATCCGCAGGCGGTGGCCGACGCCTGGCTGAACGAACACCCGCTCGGCCGCTAGGGGCGAAGGTGGCCTAGCGCGACGGCGGCTTGATCCTGCCGATGACCGGGGCGAACAGTCGCTGGTAGTGCGAGCCGGTGATTCGCACAAGCAGGTCGATCACGACGGCATCCTGACCGACCAGCACCCGCGCCTTGTTCTTGCGGACGCCGTCCAAGATGATTTCTGCCGCGCGTTGCGGCGTCGTGCTGGCCAGTCGCTTGTCGAAGACCTTCGACTGCGCCGCGGGATCCACTCCCTCGGCGGTCAGACCGTTGCGGGCGATCGCGGTCTTGATCCCGCCTGGGTGTATCGACGTCACCTTGACCGGCTCGCGATTGAGCACCATCTCCTGTCGCAGTGCCTCGGTGAAGCCGCGCACGGCGAACTTGGCCGAGTTGTACGCTGCCTGCCCGGGAACCGAAAGCAGCCCGAACAGGCTGGAGATGTTGACGACGTGGCCGTCGCCGGAGCTGACCAGGTGCGGTAGAAAAGCCTTGGTGCCGTTGACAACTCCCCAGAAGTCGACATCCATCACCCGCTCGATGTCCTTGAATGCGGTGATGTCCACGTCGCCCGTGTAGGCGATGCCGGCGTTGTTGTAGATCTGGTTTACCTTGCCGTAGTGCTCGTTGATGTGGTCGGCGTAGACCTGAAACGCCTCACGCTCTGTGACGTCGAGGCGGTCGCTGCGGACCGGAGCGCCGATGGCCTTGAGTTGCTCTTCGGTCTTGGCGAGCCCCTCGAGGTCGACGTCGCTGATCGCCAGCGATGCGCCCGATCGGCCGAGTTCGAGGGCCAGCGCCTGCCCGATTCCCGATCCGGCGCCGGTCACGGCGGCAACTTTTCCGGCAAAGCCTTCCATGAACGCTCCTTGTCGCGAGGTTGCCGTCCAGGTTAGCCGGTACCACTGGTACCGCTGAGGGCGGGACCGGGCCATCGCTGCGGCCGCGATGTCCCTCCGACAAGCTCACCCGTCAGATCCGCCTCTGAGAGCGGGCACATCCATTTTTTGATTTGTGACCACCGGCGATATCGCGGCCTGGGTTGATATCGCATGCGACCACGATTCCAAAAAGAGTGGGAACCATCTGCCGGTGCCGCTGTGGCTCGTGGTGACTAGCCCTGCCGCTGGCACGGTTTGGGAGGGTGCTCATTATTACCGGGCCGCGAGCGCCTGCTGCAACGACTGCTGGCCCGCACAGCGCGGGTGTGCGGCGCCACGAGTTGAGCGTCGTGCGGGTGTCAGGCCCAGCTTCCCCCGACGGCGGAGTCGGTGCTGGCCATGTTGTTGCCGGCGGTCTGCACCTTCTGGCCGTGGGAGTTGGCCTGCTCGTAGATGGTCTGGAAGTTGCGACCCAACTGGGTGATGAACTCCTGGCAGGCCACCGAACCCGAGCCACCCCAGAAGTCACCGGCAGCCAGCACATCGCGCACGATGCTCTGGTGCTCGGCCTCCAGGGAAGCGGCCTGCGAACGGATCAAGGCGCCGTGGGCATCCACGTCACCGAACTGGTAACTAATCGACATGAGTGTTCTCCTCAGTAGTTTCGGTGGTGGACTAGCTGGACAGGATCTGCTGCGAGCCCTGCTCTTGGGCCTCGTAGTTGTTCGCGTCGCGGATCAGGCCGTCCCGGACACCGTGCAGCATGTTGACGATGTTGCGGAACGCGGTGTTCATCTGACCCATGGTGTCGTACGAGGTGGCCTGAGCGGTACCGCTCCAGCTGGCCCCGGCGATGTTCTGGCTCGAGGACCACATCTTGCGGGCCTCGTCCTCAACGGTCTGCGCGTGCACGTCGAAACGTCCAGCCATCGACCGCATCTCGTGCGGGTCAGTCATAAAACGTGTAGGCATATCTTTCTCCTTCTCGTGGCGTGTGGAAGTTATTACGTTGTCTGGTAAGGGATTTTATCCGCCGGCGGGCGAACGCGGCATCACCTTGGCGGCGACACGCGAGCCCATGGAGCTCATACCGCGGCCGGCCAGTGCGCCCATCAGGCCCTGCGAGAACGGGCTGGTGGGCAAGCCGTGCATCAAGCTCGGCGGGGCGACGCTGGTGGACGGCATCAACGGAGCGGCGCGGGTCATATCCGCACCCGACGCGCCGGTGTGCCAGCCGTGCGGCACCGACAGCCCGCCCGCCTGCATCGCGTGGGCCATCTGAGCCTGGATGCCGGACTGGATGCCCGCGCCCCACTTGCCCAGCTGGCCGGTGACGCCGCTCATCACGGTGGCCGCCTTGCCGTCGATCATCTTGCCGACGTTGTCCAGCAGCGAGTCCTTCATGCCGGCCAGCGCGTCGACCGAGGCGCCGGCTCCGCCGCCACCGCTGCCCGAGCTCATGAACATACGAGCGGGCGTGCTGCCCAACATGCCCATGTAGTACACGCCCTGCACCGGCAGCAGCGCTGCGGTGGGGTTGGCGACGATCGCGCTGACCACCGCTGGGAGCCAGGCGCCCAAGGTGGTGGGGTCCAACAGTCGGTAAGCGCGGCTGCGTCGGTGTGAGCTCCGAACAGATCTCTGCGATTGCTTCTAGCGCCCCAATTGACGAGCGTGTCGACGCCGCTGTCGGCCGCAGACGCGGCAGGGGCGGCCGCCGCAGCAGCAGCCTGCGAGCCACTGGTCACCAGCGGTGCCGCCGTTTGCGCGGGCAGCGCACCCGATGCGCCAGTCGAAGCCTGCTGGTAGGTGTCCATGCCCAGCGCGTCCTGGATCCACATCTCCAGGTAGTTCGCTTCGTTCTGGGCGATCGCGCCGGTGTTCTGGCCGAGGAAGTTGTTGGACACCAGCGTGGTCAGCTCGGCCCGGTTCGCGGAGATCACCGGCGGCGGAACCATCGAGGAGTACGCGGTCTGGTAGGCGGCAGCGGCGGCCTTGGCCTGGGCGCCGGTCTGGGCGGCTTCGGTTGCGGTGCTCTGCAGCCAGGCGATGTAGGGCTCGGCGGCCGAGGCCATGTGAGCCGATGACGGGCCGAGCCACGTGCCGGTCGTCAGGTTGGTGACTGCGGTCTGGTACTGCGTGGCGCTGGCCTCCAGATCGGCGGCCAGCTCATCCCACGCGGTCGCAGCCTCCAACAACGGACCCGACCCGGCGCCGGAGTACATCAGCGCGGAGTTGATCTCCGGGGGTATCAGCGAAAAGCTCATCGAAACCTACGATCCGACTAGACGGCGGCTGCGGCGTTGGTCGCCTCGGTCAAGGCGTAGGCGCCCGCGCCGGAGCGCAGTGCCTGCACCAACTGCTCGTGCACTTCGGCGGCCTGGGCGGCGATCTGCTGGTACAGCGCGCCGTGCTGACCGAACTGTGCAGCGGTCATCGCCGAGACGAGGTCCGAGGCCGCCGGGGCCAAGCCCGTCGTCGGCGCGGCGGCGGCTGAGTTGCGGGCGACCATTGAGTCCCCGATGCCGGACAGTGTGCCGGCAGCCCCCTGCAACACGTCTGGTTGTGTAGTAACGAACATGTTCTAAACCCTTTCCCACGACCCGTCCGGCACTGTGATCAAACAGTACTCGAAGCTGGGCGTTTGGATAGCCTCCCCTAGCATGATTGCCACACGTGATGGCGAAGAAATCGTAAGGCTTTTTTGCGTTTGGTGGTAGATGAATCGGCGAAACCGTCTCGCCGAAAGCGGCTCAGTGATTTCTTGGCTTTTTCACAGGTTTTTATCCGACCAACTGAACCTCGTTAAGCGGGAGCGGCCGAGGTCGGCCCCGCCGCCTCGTGCCCAGGCCGGCAAGTGGGGGACTGTATCGTTGCCGCGTGACCGGGCAGCCTCCAAAGCTTTTCATCTTTCCGCACGCCGGTGGATCGGCCGAGTTTTACGTTCCCTTCGCCAAAGCCTTTGCCAGCGATATCAAACGCGTCGCCGTTCGGTATCCAGGGCGCGGTGGTAATCACGACCTCGGGTCATTCACCACTATCGGCGATCTCGCCGACAAGGTTTGCCAGATGATCAAGCCGCCGGAAGACCCCGAGGACAAAATCGCCTTCTTCGGCCACAGCATGGGTGGACTGCTGGCGTTCGAAGTCGCGCGGCGGTTCGAGCAGGCGGGCAGTCCGATTGCGGCGCTGTTCGTCTCGGCCGTCGCCGCGCCGGGCCACGTCGGCTACGAGCACGTCCCCGAGTCGGACCGCGGACTGCTGGATGCGGTGAGCGAGATGACGGGTGTCAATCCCGAGTTTCTGGAAAATGAACAATTCGCGGCAAGTATCTTGCCGACGCTTCGCGGGCTCAAGGCGATCTCGAAATACGACTGCCCGCCCGGGGAGAAGGTGTCCTGCCCGATCTCGGCGTTCTTGGGCGACGACGACGAAGTGGCCACCCCGGAGAAGGTGCGACCGTGGGCGGAACGCACAACATCTGAGTTCACTATGAAAGTTTTTCCCGGCCACCATTTTTATCTGACCGACCACATAGCCGAGCTGGTAAGTGAGATCGAGCCAAAAATCTTGTCCTCTTGTAGAGGTTGAGCTACTTCGTTAATTAAAACGACAGTTGTCAAAACTCGCCGAACCAATCACGAATGGGAAACGATGCCGTCATTAGTTGACGAAAGCGTTAATCGGCCGGTCAATTGGATATTACGACCAATAAGCTGGACGGATCGGCTGTCTGGTGCCGGTTTCGGGCATCCGCGCCGGGTGCCGGCGGCGTTCAACTGGGGATCTTCGGCAAAGAGTGAAAAACCCCACACCACGGGGTCGGCACGGCGGAATCCAGCAAACCCCCTCTTCGGCGGAGGTTTCCCTGCTGGCACAGGTGTCACAGCGATGAGGGAGCCGCGTCCACGGCGGCCACGAGCGCCGGTGGCGGCGACTCGGACGTCCGACACTGCCTCCACCACGCAAAAGCGACCGCAAAGCGTTTAAGTATTCGGAATTATGCGAATGAACTGACCGTCCGGTAAGGTGGAAGCGCCGCATCTGGAGAGTGGACGCCTCCGGAAGCGGTCCACATAGCAAACCTATGATGTCAGCAATGACGCTGGCTAGAACGGGTCTTATGTTTGGCGCACCTATTACATTCTTGGGTTTTTGGTCCAAGAGGTGCGAGGCCCCTGTTAATCTCCTGCATCACAAGCGCCCGTCTAGTTGTTGTCCGGGGCTCTAGATCTAAGGGGTGGTGTCCCGATGGCAGTAACCGAAGCTTCTATCGCCGCCGTACTGCGGGAATGGGCCCGGCAGCAACCGGATGCACCGGCATACACGTACGTCGACTACGACGTCGATCCGGCCGGCTACCGGCAGACGCTCACATGGTCCGAGCTCTACGGCCGGGTGCAGACGCTGGCCGCCGAGATCTCGACTGTCTGCGCACCGGGAGACCGTGCCGCCATCCTCGCCGCACAGGGCCTGGACTACGTCGTCGCCTTCTACGGAGCGCTCGAGGCGGGTCTGGTCGCGGTGCCGCTGCCCGTGCCGCAGTTCGGCGCCCACGACGAGCGGGCCACAGCGGCCCTGCAGGACTGCGCTCCTACCATCCTGCTGACCACCTCGACGGTCGTCGACGATGTCGTCGGCTGCGCCCGTTCACTGCCCGGTAAGGCCCCGTCCCTGATCGAGGTCGACAGCCTCGACCTCAGCGCGGAGCCCGACTTCAACGCCCCGCCCGCGCCGCGGACCAAGAACGCGGTGTTGCAGTACACCTCCGGCTCGACGCGGACCCCGAAAGGCGTCGTGGTCACGCACAAGAACATCCTCGCCAACTGCCAGCAGGTGCGCGAGGACTACTTCGAGGCCGAGGGCGCGGTTCCGCCCGCTGACACCACTTTGCTGTCCTGGTTGCCCGTCTACCACGACATGGGCCTGCTGCTGGGTATCACCGGAGCGCTGACGATGGGTCTGCACTCCGTGCTGATGAGCCCGATGGCGTTCCTGCAGCGCCCTGCCCGTTGGGTCCAGGAGATGGCGATCAACACCCGCGTCTTCACCGCGGTGCCGAACTTCGCGTTCGAACTGGCCGCGCGGCGGACTACCGACGAGGACATGGCCGGACTCGACCTGTCCGGCGTGCACACGATCCTGTCCGGCAGCGAGCGCGTGCACGCGGCCACCATCCGGCGGTTCGTCGACCGATTCTCGGAGTTCGGCTTCCCAGCCAGCTCGCTGAAGCCGTCGTACGGCCTGGCCGAGGCGATGGTGTACGTGAACTCGTCCGGCCCGGGCCGGGCGCCTACCGTCGCCACGTTCGACTACGAGAAGCTGTCCGCCGGCCATGCCGAGGCCTGCGAAAACGAGACCGGGGTCGAACTGGTCAGCGTCGGCATCCCGCGCGCCTCGACGATTCGCATTGTCGACCCGGAGACCCGCGTCGAGAACCCCGCCGGCATGGTCGGCGAAATCTGGCTCCATGGCGATAACATCGCCGCCGGTTACTGGCGCAAGCCGCAGCAGACCCAGAAGGCCTTCGGTGGCCAGCTGGTCGACCCGTCGAGCGGTACTCCGCTGGGCCCGTGGTTGCGGACCGGAGACCTCGGAACCATCCACGAGGGCGAGCTGTACATCATCGGCCGGATCAAGGACCTGCTGATCGTCGACGGGCGTAACCACTACCCCGACGACATCGAGGCCACCACGCAAGAGATCAGCGGCGGACGTGTCGCGGCGATCTCCATCGAGGACGGTCGCACCGAGCGTCTGATCGTGATCGCCGAGATGAAGGACAAGGGCAACACGCAGGAGATGGCCGACCGTCTCCGCGATGTGAGAGCACAAGTCACGTCTGCCATTTCGAAGTCCCACGGGCTGCGAGTGGCCGACCTGGTACTGGTTCCGCCCGGGTCGATCCCGATCACGACCAGTGGGAAGATCCGCCGTTCGTCGTGTGTTGAGGTCTACCAACAGGATGACTTCAGCCGTTTGGATTCCACCGCTTAGTGGGATTCACGCGGCTTTGCACCGCAGCGGGGGTAAAGCAAGTGTCTTTTTACAGATTTTTGATGCCCGCTGTACAGGGGGGGTGCGTTCGGCTACAGCCGAGTGGCGGTAACATCAGTCACTTCCGCTGGGTAGGACGTTGTGGGCGCGACGAGGCGAGCCGAGTGGACACGCCCGGATGACATCGGTGGGCGAGGCCGCGTTCCTCGTCGCACGCGGTGTAGTACGTAAACAACTTTCCGACAGACCGGGGGGAGCGCGATGACTGCTGCACCGTCGGACCGTCGGGCCATCATCACCGAGGCGCTCCGTAAGATCGACGATCTGACAGCGCGGCTGGAAATCGCCGAAAAGGGCGACACCGAGCCGATCGCAGTGGTCGGAATCGGTTGCCGACTTCCGGGTGGAGTAGACACTCCCGACCAGTTCTGGCGGATGCTGCAGGAAGGCCAGAGCGGCATTGTCGGGGTTCCGGCCGAACGCTGGGACGCCGACGCTTTCTTCGCCGACGACCACTCCGTGCCCGGCACCATCGTCAGCAAGGAGGGCGGGTTCCTCACCTCCTGGCGTCCGGACGAGTTCGACGCCGAGTTCTTCGGGATCTCACCGCGGGAGGCCGCGGCGATGGACCCACAGCAACGGCTGCTGCTCGAAGTCACTTGGGAGGCATTGGAAAACGCGGGCATCACTGCCCCGATGGTCCGCGGCACCCAGACCTCGGTCTTCGTCGGAATGACCACCTACGACTACACCTTGACCCTGGCCGGGCGGCTCCCGCCGGAAGAGGTCGACCCGCACGTCCCGTTCGGGAACGCGGCGAACTTTGCTGCCGGACGGTTGTCCTACTTCTTGGGTGCGCACGGTCCTGCGGTCGTGCTGGACACCGCGTGCTCATCGTCGCTGGTCACCGTCCACTTGGCCTGCCAGAGCCTGCGCCGCCGGGAAAGCGACCAATCGTTGGTGGCCGGGGTCAACCTGATGCTGAGCCCGGAGAACAGCATTGCTACGTCGCGCTGGGGCATGTTGGCCCCTGACGGCCGCTGCAAGACCTTTGACGCCAGCGCCGACGGCTATGTCCGCAGCGAGGGCTGCGGCGTCGTGGTGCTCAAACGGCTGAGTGACGCTGTGCGCGATGGTGATTCGGTGTTGGCGGTGGTGCGTGGGACGGCGGTCAACCAGGACGGGCCCAGCAGCGGCCAGACCGTGCCCAGTGGTCCCGCTCAGCAGGCCGTCGTCCGTGCGGCACTGGCCGCCGCGCGGCTGGAGCCCTCGGACATCGACTACATCGAGGCCCACGGCACCGGCACCGCGTTGGGTGATCCGATCGAATTGGGCGCGCTGCACCAGGTGTTCGGCGAGCGGAGCGCTTCGGCGCCGCTGGTGCTGGGGTCGGTGAAGACCAACCTCGGCCATCTGGAGTCGGCCGCCGGAATCGCCGGCTTCATCAAGACCGTGCTCACGGTGCAGCACGGTTACATCCCAGCGCACCTGCACTTCACCGCGTTGACGCCGAACGCGGTCGAGGGCGCGTCGAAGTTCACCATCGCCGCCGACGGCATGGACTGGCCCGCGGTCGAGCGGGCACGTCGGGCCGGGGTGTCGTCCTTCGGGGTCAGCGGCACCAACGCCCACGTGGTCATCGAACAGGCTCCGGCAGCCGAACCTGTTGCACCGCAACCGGAATCGGTGATCACCACGCTGGTGGTCTCGGGAAAGACGCCGGCGCGCGTCGCCTCGACGGCAGCGACGCTGGCCGACTGGATGATTGGTGCCGGCGCCGCGGTGCCGTTGGCCGATGTCGCGCACACGCTCAACCATCACCGCACCCAACACAAGACCTTTGCGACGCTGGCCGTGCGCGATCGCGCCCACGCCGTCGCTGGTCTGCAGGCGTTGGCGGCCGGCCAGTCGGCGATCGGGCTCGTCGAGCCGCACGAGGGATTGTGTAAGCCCGGAACGGTTTTCGTGTACTCAGGACAGGGTTCGCAGTGGGCCGGCATGGGTCGGCAGTTGCTGATCGACGAGCCGGCGTTCGCCGCCGCGGTCGACGAGTTGGAGCCGATGTTCCTCGAGCACATGCGGTTCTCGCTGCACCAAGTTCTGACCGAGGGCCAGCGGGTGAGCGGCGACGCACGCGTGCAGCCGGTGCTGATGGGCCTGCAGTTGGCGTTGACCGCATTGTGGCGCTCCTACGGCGTGGAACCCGATGCGGTGATCGGACATTCGATGGGTGAGGTGACCGCCGCCGTGGTGGCCGGGGCCCTCACTCCGAACGAGGGTCTGCGGGTCATCGGAACGCGGTCACGGCTGATGTCGCGGCTGGCCGGCCAGGGCGCGGTGGGCCTGCTGGAGATGGACGCCGAGGCGGCCGAGAAGTTCCTCGCCGACTACCCCGAGGCGAGCCTGGCGGGATTCCTGTCGCCGCGGCAGACTGTGATCGCCGGCCCGGTCGCGCAGGTCGACGCGGCGATCGTCGCCGCCAGCGCGCAGGAGCGGTTCGCGCGGCGGGTGAACATGGAAGTCGCCTCGCACACCGCGCTGATGGACCCGATCCTGCCCGAATTACGTTCCGCGCTAGCCGATTTGAAGCCCAAGACACCGACGATTCCGTTCATCTCCACGGTCGCAGACCCGGCCGACACGCCGGCTCTGGACGCTGACTACTGGGTGGCCAACGTGCGCGAGCCGGTGCGACTGCACCAGGCCATCACCACCGCCGCCGCGCAGCACGCGACGTTCGTCGAAATCAGTCCGCACCCGACTTTGACCCACGCCGTCACCGAGACGCTGGAGTCGCAGCATCACCACAGCGTCGGGACGTTGTCGCGCAAGGGCGATGACACGGTCAGCTTCCACGCCAACCTCAACAGCACGCACGTCATGCGTCCGCCGACGCTGCCGCATCCGCCCGAGCCGCATCCGGTGTTGCCGGGCGCGCCGTGGCATCACACCCAACACTGGATCAGCGCCGAGGAATTCGTGAAGACCGCCGAGTCGGCGCCGCAACGCGGCACCCTGCTCGGGCAGCACATTCCGGTCGCCGCGACACCGCCGACGCATCTGTGGCAGGCGCGGCTGACGTCCACGACCAAGCCCTACCCGGGATCGCACCACAACAACGGCGTCGAGATCATCCCGATATCGGTTCTGCTGCAGACGCTTTCGACGGCCGCTGGCGAGTACGGCGCAGCCGCACTGTCCGACATCCGATTCGACTACCCGATCGTCGTCGGCGAGCCGCGCGTCATCCAGGTGGTCGCCGACGGCGCGTCGGTCACCGTGTCGTCGAGCGCCGCCGGCGTGAATTCCGAAGGTCATTGGATCCGGCACGCCGGCGCCCGCATCACCCGAGACGACCCTTCGGCAGCCCCGTCCGAGGCGGTCGCCGCACCGGGCGCGACCGACATCGAATTCACCGACGAGTCGGTGACCACGTTCTGGCAGACCTGGGGCAGCGAAGGCCGCCCGTTCGGCTGGTCCATCGGCTCCTGCCACTCGAAGGCCGGCGAGCTGAGCGCCGACGTCGAGCTGACCCAGGCCTCGGCAGTTGCCTTGCTGGACGCCGCTATTCACATCGCCCGGCTGCTGGACAGCGACAACCCACGGCTGATGGTTCCGGCCGCGGTCGACCAGCGTCCGGTTCAGCGGTGAACTCGCCGACCTACGCGGGCGTGTCGAGGTGCGCCGTCGCGGCGGCAACGACGAAGAACTCGTCGTCGACATCACCGCGACCGCCCCGGACGGCAGCACCTGCATCGAGGTGCGCGGACTCCGCTTTGCCGCAGTGGATTCGAGCGCTGCCGCCGGTCGCAACGACGACCCCGCCTCGATGGTGCACGCCATCGACTGGCAACCGTTCACCCCCGACGAGAACAACGACGGCGGCCCGGGCACCCTCGTGGTCCTGGGCGACGATGACGTTGCCGGTGGTCTGCGCGACGGCCTGACCCAGAACGGCTACCCGTCGGCCGCTGTCGCCGACGCGCGATACGTCCTCTACGTCGCCGAGTCACGTTCCGGTGAAAGCGATGTCGACGGCGCGGTGCGGATGTCGATGGAGCTGGTCGACCTGGTTCGCGGACTGGCCGAGCGCGACGAGAGTCACCCGGCCACGCTGTGGATCATCACCCGCGGTGTGCGCGAAGGCAGTTCGGATGCCGCGGTCGCACAGAGCCCGCTGTGGGGGACGGCCGGCGTCATCCGGGCCGAGCAGCCGCAGTTGTGGGGCGGTCTGGTCGACCTGCCGGACGGCGTGTCGATCGGTTCGCTGGTGCCGACGCTTTCCCCGATGCTGCGAACCCCGGCGAAGTCGATCCTGGCGCTGCGCGATGGCGAGTTCTTTGCGCCCGGCCTCAAGCCGGTCTCCGGCGAGCCGGTCCGCGAGCCGCTGCGCTGTCGTCCCGATGCGGCCTACCTGATCACCGGTGGCCTGGGTGCACTCGGTCTGCTGACGGCCGGCTGGCTGGCGGACCGGGGTGCGCGTCGGGTGATCCTCGCCGGCCGCACCGGACTGCCGCCGCGCCGCGACTGGGACAGCGACGCCAACGACGCCGCCGCCCGGGCAGAAGATCAACGCCGTCCGCGCGCTGGAGGCCCGTGGTGTCGCCGTCGAAGCCGTGGCGCTCGACATCGGCTCGCCCGAGGCGATGGCCGCGCTGCTGGCCAAACGCGACGACGAAGGTGCGGTGCCGATCCGCGGCGTCGTCCACGGCGCCGGCATCACCGACGCCGAGCTGTTCACCGAGCTGGAGGAAAGCCGGCTGCGGCGCACAGTCTGGCCCAAGATCGCCGGGGCGCAGGTGCTGCACCAGGCCTTCCCGCCGGGCAGCCTCGACTTCATGTTCCTGACCGCCGCGGCGGGCGCGGTTTTCGGCGTGCCGGGCCAGGGCGCCTACGCCGCCGCCAACGCCTACCTCGACGGCTTGGCGCAGGCGCGTCACCGGCAGGGCTGCCACACCGTCAGCCAGGACTGGGTGGCCTGGCGCGGACTCGGCTTCGGCGCCGAAGCGCAGATCGCGCTGCAGGAGCTCGAGCGGCTCGGATCACGGGCCGATCAGCGCCGACGAGGCCTTCGCCGCCTGGGACCACCTCGCGCGCTACGACGTCGCGCAGGCCGTCATGGCGCCGATGGCTTCGATTTCGGCGATCGCTGGCTCCGGTGCCGCCGAACCGCGCGCGGCCATCCCGGCCTGGTCGGAGATGCCCGCCGAGGACGTGCGGCGCGAATTGCAGACCGGGCTGCGGGCCATCCTGGCCCGCGAGCTTCACCTGGCCGAGGACGATCTCGACCTGGACCGACCGTTCGCGGAATACGGGCTGAACTCGGTGATGGCGATGTCGGTTCGACGGGACACCGAGCTATTCGTCGGGATCGAGCTATCCGCGACCATGCTGTTCAACTACCCGACTATCGTTGCGCTGGCGGAACACCTTGCGAAAAAGGTGTCGCCGCAGCCGGAATCGGACAGTGATATCGACGTTCTGGATGATTCGGACGGTGGCGTGCTGAGTGACCTGTTCGACAGCGTGGAGTCGGCACCGGCTGGCAGTGAAAGGGGCATCTGATGACGTCCTCGTATGACGAGGAAGCGCTACGGCACTGGCTGGCTGATTACCTGGTGACCAACGTCGGTTGCAGTCCGTACGACATCGACTTCGACGCCCCGATGAGCGACCTGGGCCTGGGTTCACGCGACGCCGTGGTGCTCTCCGGCGAGCTGTCCGAACTGCTCGGCCGCAAAGTCTCGCCCGTCGAGTTCTGGCAGCACCCGACAATTGCCGACCTGGCCCGTTTTCTGACCGGCACCGAGGCGCTGGCTGCCGAAGCTGAGGTCGAGGCCGATCGCAGTCACCTCGACGAACCGGTCGCGGTGATCGGTCTGGGTTGTCGACTCCCCGGCGGCATCTCCGGCCCGGAGGAGTACTGGCAGTTCATCTGTGCGGGCCGCAACGCTGTCACCGAGGTGCCGGCGGAACGCTGGGCGCCCTTCGACGACGGCACGCCCGAGGTCGCCGCGGCGCTGGCGCACACCACCCGCTACGGCGGCTACATGGACAACCTCGACGCGTTCGACGCGGAGTTCTTCGACATCTCCAGTCGTGAGGCCGCCAAGATGGACCCGCAGCAGCGCATGCTGCTCGAAGTCGCTTGGGAGGCACTGGAACACGCGGGCATCCCGCCGAGTTCGCTGCGCCGCTCGCAGACCGGCGTCTTCGCCGGCGCCTGCTACACCGACTACGGCTACGTGGCGGGCATGGACCTGACCAACGTCGACGCGTGGACCAATTCGGGTGGCGCACTGAGCATCATCGCCAACCGGCTGTCGTACTTCCTGGACTTCCGCGGGCCGTCGATCACCGTCGACACCGCGTGTTCGTCGTCGATCGTCGCGCTGCACCTGGCCTGCCAGAGCCTGCGTATCGGCGACTCCGACGTGGCGCTGGCCGCCGGTGTGAACCTGATGCTGGCGCCGTCGGTGGTCCGCGCCTTCGACCAGACCGGCGCGTTGTCGCCCACCGGCGCGTGCCACGCGTTCGACGCCGACGCCGACGGATTCGTCCGCGGTGAGGGCTGTGGCGTCGTGGTGCTCAAGCGCCTCAGCGACGCGGTGCGCGACGGCGACCGGGTGCTGGCCGTGGTGCGGGGCTCCGCGGTGAACCAGGACGGCCGGTCCAACGGCCTGCTGGCGCCCAACCCTGCCGCTCAGATGGCGGTGCTGCGCTCGGCTTACGCCAATGCGGGTCTGCAGCCGCAAGAAGTCGACTATGTCGAGGCCCACGGCACCGGAACGCCGCTCGGCGACCCGATCGAGGCGCGTGCACTCGGCACGGTGCTGGGCCGCGGACGCGCCGAAGACGCGCCGCTGCTGATCGGTACCGCCAAGACCAACCTCGGCCACCTCGAGGCCGCGGCCGGCATGGCGGGCCTGATCAAGACCGTGCTCGCGGTGTATCAGGGCAGCATCCCGCCGAATCTGCACTTCCACACCCCTAACCCGCACATCCCCTTCGACCAGTTGCGTCTGAAAGTCGTTGTCGAGCAACAGGACTGGCCCGAAACAGATCAACCGCGCCGGGCCGGCGTCTCCTCGTTCGGGTTCGGTGGCACCAACGCGCACGCGGTGATCGAGCAGGCGCCCCCAGCGCTGCCGGTGATCCGGGAAGCCGACCCGGCCGCGACCACGCTGGTGGTGTCGGGCAAGTCGCCGGAACGGATCTCGTCGCAGGCCGCCTCGCTGGCGGCATGGCTGCAGGGCGCGGGTGCTCAGGTGCGATTGCCCGACGTGGCCCACACCTTGAGCTACCACCGTGAGCGGCACGCCCAGTTCGCCACGGTGTGCGTCCGCGATCGCGCCCAGGCGGTCGAGCGGTTGCAGGCGCTGGCCGACGGCCGATACGCCGATGGTGCAGATGGAATCGTCGGTCCGCACGACGGACCGTGCAGCCCCGGAACGGTGTTCGTGTTCTCCGGCCAGGGTTCGCACTGGGCGGGCATGGGCCAGGAGTTGCTGGCCGACGAGCCGGTGTTCGCCGAAGCGATCGCCGAGCTGGACCCGATTTTCGTTGAGCAGGTTGGCTTTTCGTTGCAGCAGATCATCGCCGACGGGGAGGCGATCAGCGGCGACGCCCAGGTCCAGCCGGTGCTGATGGGCCTGCAGCTGGCACTGACCGAGCTGTGGCGCTCCTACGGCGTCCACCCGGACGCGGTGATCGGCCACTCGATGGGCGAGGTCACCGCGGCGGTAGTGGCCGGAGCACTGAGTGTCGTCGACGGTCTGCGGGTGATCGCCGTCCGGTCGAAGTTGATGTCGAAGCTGGCCGGTCAGGGCGCGGTGGCCCTGCTCAAGCTCGACCCCGAGGCAACCGAGGCACAGATCGCCGGCTATCCCGAAGTCAGTGTGGCGGGCTACATTTCGCCGCGCGAAACGGTGATCGCCGGCCCCGTTGCCCCGGTCGACGCGGTGATTGCCGCGGTGAGCGCGCAGAACAAGTTCGCCCGCCGGGTGAACATGGAAGTCGCGTCGCACACCGCGTTCATGGACCCGATCCTGGGTGAATTGCGCACCGCGCTGGCAGATTTGACCCCCGAGATTCCAACCATCCCGTTCTATTCGACGGTCGTGGAAGGCTTCGCGTCGCCGATGCTGGACGCCGACTACTGGGTGGCCAACGTGCGTCAGCCGGCGCGGCTCAGTCAGGCCGTCGCCGCGGCCGCCGAGGAACACGGCACCTTCATTGAGATCAGCGCGCACCCGATTTTGATGAATGCCGTCGGCGACACGCTGGATCCCAGCAGTCATCACCACAGCGTTGGCACGCTGTGGCGCGACGGCGACGACGCGATCCGGTTCCACACCAATCTGAACACCGTCCACACCAGCCACCCGCCGCAGACCACGCACCCGGTCGAGCCGCATCCGGTGCTGCCGACCACGCCGTGGCACCACAGCCGATTCTGGGTGAGTACGCGGCCGATCACGCCGATCAGAAGCGTTGCCACCGTTGCCGATTCAGCCGTCGGGGCGCCCGTCGACGGGCCGGTCCCGTCGGAGTGGTACCTGAATCTCGCCTGGCCGGCCCGCGAGCTGGCCGGAAAGAAAGACGACACCGACAGCTCGTGGCTGGTCATCACCGACTCCGGTCTGGGCGACGAGATCGGCCGGGTTCTCGACGACGAATTCGCCGCGACTCCTCAGCCGACGTCGTTGTTGGCCGACGGCGCGGACCCGACGGCGATCACCGACGCGCTCGCCGGGGTGACCCACGTGCTGTACGCGCCGCAGGTCACCGGTGGCCAGTTCGACTTCGAAGCCGGCTACGACCTGTTCAACGCCGCGCGACGGCTGACCGCCGCGATCGCCGAGATGGGCGTGGCGCCAAAGCTTTACCTACTCACCCGCAACGCCCAACCGGTCAGTGACGGCGACCGGGCGAACGCGTCGCAGGCCGTGCTGTGGGGCCTCGGTCGCACGCTCGCGCTGGAGCATCCCGAATTCTGGGGCCGCGTCATCGACATCGACGAGTCGGTGCCCGACGGTCTGGCCGCCGTCTACGTGGTCGACGAGGCTCAGGCCGACGACGACGAGGACCAGGTGGTCTACCGGGCCGGCGTGCGTCGTGTCCCGCGGCTGCAGAAGGGCTTGCCACCTTCGGCGCCGTCGGCCGAATTGTCGTCCGACAGCAGCTATCTGGTGATCGGTGCGACGGGCAACATCGGTCCGCACCTGATCCAGCAACTGGCCGACTCGGGTGCGGGCACGGTGGTTGCGGTCTCGCGCAACCCCGGTTCGAAGCTCGACGATCTGGCCGCCCGCCTGGCGCCGTCCGGCACCACGCTGGTGATGGCCGCCGCCGACGCCGCCGACGAAACCGCGCTGAGCGCGGTGTTCGACCGCTTCGGTAACGACCTGCCGCCGCTGGCCGGTATCTATGTGGCGGCATTCGGCGGTGGGCCGATCACGCTGCTGGACATGACGGCAGACGACGTCACCGCAATGTTCCGGCCCAAGCTGGATGTGGTCTCGGTGTTGCACCGGCTTTCGTTAGGGCACAAGGTCGATCAGTTCGTGCTGTTCTCGTCGATCTCCGGTCTGACCGGGTCTCGCTGGCTGGCGCACTACACCGCGACCACCACGTTCCTGGACACCTTCGCGCTGGCTCGCCGGGCCGCCGGTCTTCCGGCCACCGCGATCAACTGGGGACTGTGGAAGTCGTTGTCCGACGGGCAATCCGAAGAGGAGCGCCAGGTCACCCTGTCCTCTGGTCTGGCGCCGATGGCCGACGACGTCGCCATCAAGGCGCTGCCGCTGCTCACCGGCCGAGGCGCCGGATCGCGGCCGACCGTCGTCGCCGCCGACTGGCCCCTGCTCGCCGCCGCGTACCGCACCAGGGCGGCGTTACGCATCGTGGACGACCTGCTGCTGTCGACCGACGCCGCCGGCGACGACAGTTCCGCGGCGCGCAGCACCGAGTTCCGGGATGCGTTGCGCGAGGCCGACCCGACGCGACGTCGGGGGATCCTGGTCGACCACGTCACCGCGCAGGTTGTCGGGGCGATGGGCCTGGCGTCGGCGCAGCTGCTCGACCCCACCGCGGGGTTCTTCCAGTCCGGCATGGATTCGCTGATGAGCGTCACGCTGCAGCGCGCCCTCTCGGACACCCTGGGCGAGACGCTGCCGGCATCGGTGGTGTTCGACTACCCGACGGTCGAGGCGTTGTCGGACTACCTGGCCACCCTTCTTCCGGAGGTGGCCGAAGCCACCGAGGACGAGAGCGCTGACGACTACGACGACTTCAGTGACGACGAACTCCTCAAACAGCTTTCGGAAAGGCTTGGTTAGGCGATGACAGCGCCAGACCGTCGGGCGATCATCACCGAGGCACTCCGCAAGATCGATGACCTGACAGCCCGGCTGGAGATCGCCGAAAAGGCCGACCTCGAACCGATTGCCGTGGTGGGCATGGCCTGCCGGCTGCCCGGTGGGGTCAGCACGCCCGACGACTACTGGCAACTGCTGCACGAGGGCCGCAGCGGCGTGATCCGGGTCCCGGAGGACCGCTGGGACGCCGACGCGTACTTCTCCGACGACCACACCCGCCCGGGCACGATCTGCAACCGGGAGGGTGGTTTCCTCACCTCCTGGCAGCCCGACCAGTTCGACGCCGAGTTCTTCGGCATCTCGCCGCGCGAAGCGATCGCGATGGACCCGCAGCAGCGGCTGCTCCTCGAAGTCGCCTGGGAGGCACTGGAAAACGCGGGTGTCACCCCGAAAGCGGTGCGCAACAGCCAGACCGGGATCTACGTCGGCCTGACCACCAGCGACTACTACTGGTTGTCCACCGACGGCGACGTGCGCCCGGAGGACTTCGACCCCTACCTGCCGTTCGGCAACGCATCGAACTTCGCCGCCGGCCGGCTGTCGTATTTCCTTGGCGCACACGGACCGGCCGTGGTACTCGACACCGCGTGCTCGTCCTCGCTGGTCGCCATCCACCTGGCCTGCCAGAGCCTGCGCCGTCGCGAAACGGACCAGGCGCTGGCCGCCGGCACCAACCTGATCCTGACGCCGGAGAACAGCATCGCCTGCTCGAGGTGGGGAATGCTGGCACCGGACGGCCAGTGCAAGACCTTCGACGCCGCCGCCAACGGCTACGTGCGCAGCGAAGGTTGTGGTGTGATCGTCCTCAAGCGACTCAGTGATGCTGTGCGCGACGGGGATAACGTGCTGGCCCTGGTCCGCGGTTCGGCCGTCAACCAGGACGGCCCGAGCAGTGGCCAGACGGTACCCAGCGGTCCGGCGCAACAGGCGGTCCTGCGCGCGGCGCTGGCGTCGGCGCGGTTGGAGCCGTCGGAGATCGACTACATCGAGGCGCACGGCACCGGTACCGCGCTGGGCGACCCGATCGAACTCGACGCGTTGAGTGCGGTTTTCGGTCAGCGCGACGACTCGGCGCCACTGGTGCTGGGATCGGTCAAGACCAACCTCGGCCACCTGGAGAACTCCGCCGGCATCGCCGGCTTCATCAAGACCGTGCTCAGCATGAGCCACGGCTACATTCCGCCGCACCTGCACTTCACCGGGCTGACCCCGAACGCCGGTGCGGGCGCGTCGAAGTTCACCATCGCCGCGGGCGGGATGGCCTGGCCCGAGGTGAGCCGTCCGCGTCGCGCGGGCGTTTCGTCGTTCGGCGTCAGCGGCACCAATGCACACGTGATCGTCGAGCAGGCTCCGGCCACGGAAGCGGTTGCCGCACAACCGGAGCCGGTGATCAGCACCCTGGTGATCTCCGGAAAGACTCCCGCGCGCATCGCGCCGATCGCCGGCATGCTGGCCGACTGGATGTCCGGTGCGGGCGCCGGCGTGCCGTTGGCCGACGTCGCGAACACCGTCAACAAGCACCGCGGCCGGTACCGCAGCTTCGCCGCGGTCACGGCGCGCAACCACGAGCAGGCCGTCGCAGGATTGCGCGCACTGGCCGCCGGTGAACCCGCGACCGGTGTCGTGGAGGCAAGCGAGAAGCCGCACGGCTCCGGCACGGTATTCCTGTATTCGGGTCAGGGTTCGCAGTGGGCGGGTATGGGTCGGCAGTTGTTGGCCGATGAGCCTGCGTTTGCCGCGGCGGTGGCCGAGTTGGAGCCCGATTTCGTTGCGCAGGTCGGCTTTTCGCTGCGCGATACGTTGCTCTCCGGTGAGTCGGTGGTGGGGATCGAGTGCATCCAGCCGGTGCTGGTCGGTATGCAGTTGGCGTTGACGGCGCTGTGGCGGTCCTACGGGGTTGAGCCTGACGCGGTGATCGGCCATTCGATGGGCGAGGTGACCGCGGCCGTGGTGTCGGGTGCGTTGAGTCCGGCCGACGGTTTGAAAGTCATTGCGACGCGGTCGAAGTTGATGTCGCGGTTGTCCGGTCAGGGCGCGATGGCGCTGGTCGAGCTGGATGCCGCCGAGGCCGAGAAGCTGGTCGGGCAGTACCCGGACGTGACGGTGGCGGTGTACTCCGCTCCGCAGCAGACGGTGATCGCCGGTCCGCCCGAGCAGGTCGACGCCGCGATGGCCGCGGTCGACGCCCAAGGCCTGTTGGCCCGCCGCGTGGAGGTGGATGTTGCCTCGCACCATCCCGACTGTCGACCCGATCCTGGCCGAGTTGAAAGACGCGCTCGCCGACCTGAAGCCGCAGACGCCGCGAATCCCGTTGATCAGCACGGTCGGTCAGTCCGGCGATGCTGCGCCAAAATTCGACGCGGACTACTGGGTGGTCAACCTGCGTAACCCGGTGCGGTTCAGCCAGGCCGTCGCCAACGCCGCCGAAGACTCATACAACATTTGTCGAAATCAGCCCGCACCCGCTGCTCACCCACGGCATCGGGGAGACGTTGGCCTCGGTGTCGTCCCGCGACCAGTTCGCCGTCACCGCGGCGATGAAGCGCGGCGACGACGAGACGCTGTCGGTCCACGAGCAACTCGCCACCATCGGCGTGACCGGCGACACCGGTGGTCGGCGCCGCGCCGAGATTCCCGCCTCGCCGTGGCTGCACGCCAGCTACTGGGTCGAGAAGAAGCCCGCCGGCCAACGGCTGACCAACGTCCACCCGCTACTGGGCGCGCACGTCGAACTGCCGTCCGGCCACGAGCACGTGTGGCAGACCGACGTCGGTGTCGAGACGCTGCCGTGGTTGGCCGACCACACCATTCACGGTCGGGCCGCCATCTCGGCGGCCGGCTTCGCCGAGATGGCATTGGCCGCCGCCGCGCAGGCACTCGGTGCTTCCGCGGTCAGCAAGCTCGACATCGAGCGGCCGCTGATCCTCGACGCCCAGACCCGCATCACCACCCAGCTTTCGGTGAGTGCGGGAGTGAATCGCGTTGAGATTCAAGCCCGCTCGGCCGGCGGCAACTGGACCCGCCACGCGGTGGCCGACATCAATCAGAGCGGTGCGCCGCGCCGGCCGGCCAGCAGGCCGGGCAGGGCAGCGAGATCGTGCTGCCCGACGACGTCGCCGATCACCCCGAGTTCCGCATCCACCCGGTGCTGCTCGACGCGGCGTTGCAGCAGCTCGCTGCTGCCATCCCGACCGAGCCGAAGACGCGTCCTACCAAGCGGTTTCGGTGGAGACGATCCGGGTGTTCGCCCCGATCCGCGGCCGGGTCCGCAGCCATGCCGAGCTGGAGCAGGGGCAGGATAGCCACCGCGGCCACATCGTCCTGACGGACGAAGCCGGCACCGTGCTCGCGGAGCTGACCGGTGTCGAGTTGAAGCCCGTCGACCTGGCCAGCGTGCCGCTGCCGTTGGAGCAGAAGATCTTCGACGCCGCCTGGGTGCAGAGCCCGGCCGCGCCCGGCGGCGCGGTGGCTGACGGCACCTGGGTGGTGCTGGCCGAAACTGACCCTGCCGGCGAGACAACCGCTCTGGCAGCCGCGGTCACCGACAAGCTCACCTCGTCGACCCGGCGTGCGATCAGCGCCAGATTGGCCGATGAGTCCGCGGTGGCGGAGGCGTCCGCCAAGACCGCCGCCGACGCGAAGCCGGTCGGCATCATCGTGCTGCTGGCCAACCGGCCGTTCGACGGCGTCGACACCGACGCCGCTCTGCAGCGGGCCCAGGACCTGGTGGTGGACATCTCGGCCGCGGCGCACGCGGCGGTCGACGGCTGGAAGGGCACGTCGCCGCGGCTCTGGCTGGTCACCCGCGACGGATTGTCGGTCCACGACGACGAGCCGGGCGACCCGGCGATCGGCGCGCTCAAGGGCCTCATCCGCAACTGGCGGTTCCCCGGCGAAGCGGCCCGCGTGCTGGCCGGCGAACCGGATCTCGGCGCCACGCTGCTCGATATCTCGGGCGCGAGCGGTGCAAAGCAGTTGGTCGACGCGTTGCTCAACGAGCTGGCGGCCTCGACCGGCGACGACGTCGTCGCCCTGCGCGAAGACGGCCGCTACGTCGAGCGCCTGGTGCGCGCGACGCTGGACGGCGGCGGGCACGAGGCGGTGGTCCGAGCCGACGGCTCCTACATCCTCACCGGCGGTCTGGGTGGCCTCGGCACGGTCGTCACCCGCTGGCTGGTGGAGCAGGGCGCGGGCCGGATCGTGCTCAACGGCCGTAGCGAACCCTCCGACGAGCAGCGCGAATACCTCGACGGCCTGGGCGCCGACGTCGTCTTCGTGGCCGGCGACATCGCCACCGCGGGCGTCGCGGAACGGCTGGTGGCCGCCGCCGAAGAGACGGGACGGCCGCTGCGCGGACTCGTGCACGGCGCCGGCGTCACCGGCGACGGCCTCGTGAGCGCCCTGACCCGGGAAGGCCTGGAACGGGTCTGGACGCCCAAGGTCGCCGGCGCGCTGCGGTTGAACGCCGCGACCGCCGACAAAGAGATGGACTGGTGGGTCGGCTTCTCGTCGATGGCCACCATGCTGGGGCTACCCGGTCAGTTGGCCTACACGACCGGCAACGCCTGGCTCGACGCGCTGATGACGTGGCGACGCGCATCCGGGCGGCCCGCCACGGCGATCAACTGGGGACAGTGGTCCGCCGTCGGTATGAGCAGCAAGCTGACCTACAGCGTGCTCGACCCGATCACCCCTGACGAGGGCATCGAAGCGTTGCAGACCCTGGTCGGCGGTCCGCTCACCCGGGTGGGCGTCGGACGGCTGCGGCTCGACCGCGTACTCGCGGCCACCCCGGAGTTCGGTGACCTGGACTACTTCGAAAAAATCGCCTCGGAATTCGACGCCCCGGTCGTCGAGCACCGGGTCGAGGACGCGGGATCCGCGCCGGCCGCGGCGCCGGACTGGTCCACGCTGTCAACGCAGCAGCGACTCACCGAACTGCAGACCCGATTGCAGGCCATCCTGGGCCGCGAACTGAGGATGTCGCCCTCGGCGATCAATCTCGACGCGCCGTTCCCTGAACTGGGCCTGGACTCGATGATGGCCATGACGGTCCTCAAGGAGACCAAGAAGATGGTCGGACTGGACGTGTCGGCGAACATGTTGTTCAACCATCCGACCATCGCATCGCTGGCGACGTACGTGGCCGGTCTGCTTGCACCCGCGGACGTGCCGGAGGAAGATTCCGGCGGTTCAGCGGCCGAACCGGAGCGCAGTGTGTTGGATGACTTGTTCGACAGCGTCGAGTCGGCTTCGGCGAGCAGTGAAAGCGGTATTTTCTGATGGCGACGCATTTACGACCGAGTTTCGGCGATGTCCGGCGAACAGCGGGACGCGATAACGCAGAAATTCGACAGTTCTTCCCGGCTGGTCGCCGCCGAGCCGATCGCGGTCGTGGGTATCGGGTGCCGTTTTCCGGGCGACGCGAACGGCCCGGACGGCTACTGGAACTTCCTGGCCAACGGCGGCGACGGGATCAGTGAGATCCCAGCGGACCGCTGGAACGCCGACGAGTTCTACGACCCGGATCAGTTTGCGCCCGGTCGGATGTCGTCCAAGTGGGGCGGCTTCCTGTCCGATGTGTCCGGCTTCGACGCCGACTACTTCGGTATCTCGCCGCGTGAAGCCGAGGCCATGGACCCCCAGCAGCGGTTGATGCTGGAAGTGGCCTACGAAGCGCTCGAGCACGCCGGGATCGCGACCGAGGATCTCTCCGGTGTACGCGCCGCCGTGATGATGGGCGTGTATTACGGGGAATACCAGACGATTTCGGCCGCCAACCCGGATGCCATCGACGCCTACTCCGCCACCGGCAACGCGCACGCGGTCGCCGTCGGGCGCATCGCGTACCTGTTGGGGTTGCGCGGACCGGCGGTGGCGATCGACTCGGCCTGCTCGTCGTCGCTGGTGACGATCCACCTGGCCTGCCAGAGCCTGCGGCTGCGGGAAAGCGACCTGGCCCTGGCCGGCGGGGTCAGCCTGATCCTGCGCCCGGAAACCCAGATCGCGATGGCCAAGTGGGGCATGCTGTCCCCGAACGGCCGGTGCTACTCCTTCGACTCCCGGGCCGACGGGTTCGTCCGCGGCGAAGGCTGCGGCGTCGTGGTGCTCAAGCGGCTCACCGACGCCGTGCGCGACGGGGACCGGGTGCTCGCCGTCGTGCGAGGTTCCGCGGTCAACCAGGACGGCCGGTCCAACGGCCTGACCGCGCCCAACACCATTGCGCAGCAAGACGTCATCAGGAGCGCGCTGCGCAGCGGCGACGTGCCCGCGCGCTCGGTGAACTACATCGAGGCGCACGGCACCGGAACCGGACTGGGCGACCCGATCGAATTCGAAGCGCTGGCCGACCAGTACGGCAAGGGCGACGGCGACTGTGCCTTGGGCGCAGTGAAATCCAACTTCGGTCACCTCGAGGCCGCGGCCGGTATCGCCGGGTTCATCAAGGCGGCCCTGTCGGTGCAGCGGTCCCAGATTCCGCCGAACCTGAACTTCTCGCAATGGAATCCGGCGATCGACCACAAGTCCACCCGGCTGTTCGTCCCGACCGAGCTGCGCCCCTGGCCGGCCGAAGAAGGCCCGCGCCGCGCCGCCATCTCGTCGTTCGGCATCGGCGGGACGAATGCTCACGTTGTGATCGAGCAGGGCCCGGATCCGGCGCCGGTCGGACGCCGTCGGCTTCTCCGGTGACGACGCTGACGATCTCCGGCAAGACCGAGCAGCGAATCGCGGCTTGGGCTGCGGCACTGGCCGATTGGATGTCGAGTCAGGGTGCCGACGTGCCGTTGGCTGACATCGCGCACACCGTCAACCTGTACCGCAGTCGGCACAACAAAATCGCCACGGTGTCCGCGCGCGACCGCAGCGAGGTCGTGGCCGGTCTGCGGGCGCTGGCCGCCGGGAAACCGACGCCCGGAGTCGTCGCCGCGCACGATGTTCCGCGTGGCAACGGGCACCGTGTTCCTGTATTCGGGTCAGGGTTCGCAGTGGGCGGGTATGGGTCGGCAGTTGTTGGCCGACGAGCCGGCGTTTGCCGCGGCGGTGGCCGAGTTGGAGCCGGATTTCGTTGCGCAGGTGGGTTTTTCGCTGCGCGACACGTTGCTCTCCGGTGAGCCGGTCGTCGGTATCGAACGTATCCAGCCGGTGCTGGTGGGTATGCAGTTGGCGTTGACGGCGCTGTGGCGGTCCTACGGGGTTGAGCCTGATGCGGTGATCGGCCATTCGATGGGCGAGGTGACCGCGGCGGTGGTGTCGGGTGCGTTGAGCCCGGCCGACGGTCTGAAAGTCATTGCGACGCGGTCGAAGTTGATGTCGCGGCTGTCCGGTCAGGGCGCGATGGCGTTGCTGGAGTTGGGCGCCGCCGAGGCCGAGAAGCTGGTCGGGCGAGTACCCCGACATCACGGTGGCGGTGTACGCCGCGCCGCAGCAGACGGTGATCGCCGGCCCGCCCGAGCAGGTCGACGCGGTCATCGCGGTGGTGGACGCGCAGGGCAAGCTGGCGCGCCGCGTCGAGGTGGATGTGGCCTCGCACCATCCCGACTGTCGACCCGATCCTGGCCGACCTCAAGGCGGCGCTGGCCGACCTGAAGCCGCAGACGCCGCGAGATCCCGTTGATCAGCACGGTCGGTCAGTCCGGCGATGCTGCGCCGAAATTCGACGCCGACTACTGGGTGGTCAACCTGCGCAACCCGGTGCGGTTCAGTCAGGCCGTCGCCAGCGGCGGCCGAAAACCATTCGGCCTTCGTCGAAGTCAGCCCGCACCCGCTGCTCAGCCACGCCATCAACGGCACGCTGGAGTCGGCCAAGCCGCGCGGCGGCGCCCAGGTCGCGGGAACCCTGACCCGCGACAACCCCGAGACGCTGACGTTCCACACCCAGCTGGCGACGGTGCGGCCACCTTCGGTCGCCGCGGCGGCGAAAAGTGCCAGCGGCACAAAGAAACTCATCGACCTGCCACCGACCCCGTGGCAGCACGTCCGCTACTGGGCGGCGCCGTACGGCGACCACCCGGCAGGCGGCCAGCGCCCATCCGCTGCTCGGCACGCACGTCGAGCTGCCGTCCGGCCGCGACCATGTCTTCACCGCCGACGTCGGGACCGAACTCGTGCCCTACATGCTCGACCACAAGGTGCACGGCCAGCCGGTCATGCCCGGCACCGGCTTCGGCGAGATCGCCTTGGCGGCCGCCAGCGAAGCCCTTGGCCTGCCGGCCACGTCGGTGTCCGTCGGCGTCGAAGTCGAGCAGATGCTGCCGCTCGGCGACTCGACCCAGCTCACCACGCAGCTGACCCGCGGCGAGAAGGACGGCGACGAGATTCGCGTCGAGATCCACTCCCGCTCGGCCACCGGTGCCTGGATCCGCCACGCTGTCGCGAAAGTCGAAGTGGGGCAGTCGGAAACACCGACCGTGCCGCCGGCGTCGTCAGAGCCCGGTACGGTGCTCTCGCCCGCGGACCTGTATTCCGCACTGCGCGCGACCGGTCTGCACCACGGGCAGGCGTTCGCCGCACTGACCCGCATCGTCCGTCGACCCAACGGCACCTCGGAGACCGAGATCGTGCTGCCCGACGAGGCGACCGGCCACCGCGGATACCGCATCCACCCGGTGCTGCTCGACGCGGCGCTGCAGGGCCTGGCCGCCGCGCTGTCCAGCGAATCGTTGGCGGACGCCGAACGAGGCCACCTATCTTCCGGTGTCGTTCGAGAAGATCCGGGTGTTCGGCGAGGTCGGGCGACGGGCCCGGTGCCGCGCCGAGTTGGTCAACCCCGACGGCGACGGCGCCGGCATCAAGGGCCGCGTCCTGATCACCGACGAGTCGGGCACGCCCACCGCCGAGATCAGCGGCATCTACCTGCAGCGCGTGCAACGCCGCAGTGTGCCATTGCCGTTGGAGCAGAAGATCTTCGACACCGAATGGGTCGAGACGCCCGTTGACGCCGCGGCGACGGCGCCGGACGGCAGCTGGCTGGTGCTGACCGACGGCGCCGAGTCCGAGGCGGTCGCCAAGGAATTCACCGCCGCATTCGGCTCACCGACCCGACGGGTGGTCACCGCCGACCTATCGCGGGAATCGGCTGTCCTGGAGGCATTCTCGCAAGCCGCCGGAGACGCCGAGTTACCGCCGGTCGGTGTGATCGTCTTCGCGGGCCGCCAGTCGTTCGACGGCTCCGAGTCCGGTGACGCGCCGGGCCGCGGCCGCGATCTGACCTGGGGCGTCGCGTCGACGGTTCGCACGATCCTCACCGGATGGCACGGCAAACCGCCACGGCTGTGGGTGGTTTCCCGCAACGGACTGGCCGTCAACGACGGCGAGCCGGGCGACCCGTCGATCAGCGCCCTGACCGGTCTGATCCGGGTGCTCGCCTACGAGCACCCCGACCTGCGCACCACGTTGGTGGACCTCCCGGACGACAGCCTCGCCCCGCTGGCAGCCGAATTCGGGTTGCACCGGCGACGATGTCATCGCCTGGCGTGACGAAAAGCGTTACGCCAAGCGGCTTTCCCGCGCGACGCTGGGCCCGGCCAAGACCGAGCACGGTCGTTCGGCCGGACGGCGCCTACATCATCACCGGCGGTCTGCGCGGGCTCGGTCTGGCGATGGCCCGCTGGCTGGTCGACAGCGGCGCCGGTCGTGTCGTGCTCAACGGCCGGTCCGCGCCGTCCGAAGAAGCGCAGGCGCTGGTCGACGAACTCGCAGCAGCGCGCCCAAATCGCCGTGGTGCCCGGGCGATATCGCCGCACCCGGAGTCGCCGAGAAGCTGGTCAGCGCCGCCGAAGAGACCGGGCTGACGTTGCGCGGCCTGATGCACAGCGCCGTCGTGCTCGACGACCAGATCGTCGCCGGCCTCAGCCAGGACAGCCTGGAGCGGGTGTGGGCGCCGAAAGCCCATGGCGCGCTGCGGCTGCACGTCGCGACCGCCGACAAAGAGCTCGACTGGTGGGTCGGTTTCTCGTCGACGTCGTCACTGCTGGGTGCGCCCGGGCAGGGCGCCTACGCCGCCGCCAGCGCCTGGCTCGACGGCCTGGTCGACTGGCGACGGGCGTCGGGCTTGCCGGCCACCACGATCAACTGGGGCCAGTGGTCCGACATCGGCGTGGCCCGCTCGCTGACTTTCAGTGCACTGGATCCGATTTCGCCGGCCGAGGGCATCGAGGCGCTGGAGGCCATCCTGGCCAGCCAGCCCACCAACATCGGGGTCGCCCGGCTGCGGCTGGACCGGGCCGCGGCCGCGTTCCCGGAGATTCAGCAGCTCGGCTTCTTCGCGAAGCTCGCCGAGGAACTCGACATCGACGACGAGGACGACGACTGGGCCGGCCCCGACGCGCTTCGCGACCTGGATGCCGCCGAGGTGAACCGGGTCGTCATCGCCCGACTCGCCACCCGCATCCTGGCCATCATGGGCTACCCGAAGGGCAGCACCCTCGACTCCGACCAGCCCCTGACCGAACTGGGCATGGATTCGCTTATGGCCGTGCGAATCCGCAACACTGTTCGCGGCGACTTCGGTGTGGAACCGCCAGTGGCCCTGCTGCTGCAGGGCGCGTCGCTCACCGCGCTGACCGACCGACCTGATCCGCCAGCTGGGCCTGGAGAGCGACGACAAGGCCGACAGCGGCGGCGGGGTTCGTGACCGAGCCAAGCAAGCGCGCCGCAGCCCGGCAGCGAGCGGCGGCTCGGCGAAAGGTAGGAGATCGAGTGTGACCAGCAACAGCGAACTGCCGCCCAACGCGATCGCGGTGGTCGGCATGGCGGCCCGCTTGCCCGGCGCCAACACGCTGTCGGCATTCTGGGACAACCTGCGCCGCGGCGAGGAGTCGATCGTCACGCTGGCCGAAGACGACCTGCTGGCCGAAGGCATTCCCGAGAAGGCGCTGGCGAACCACGCCTACGTGCGGCGTGCCGCGTTGATGGACGGCATCGACGAATTCGACGCCGATTTCTTCGGATTCACCCCGCAGGCGGCGCGCTCGACCGATCCGCAGCACCGGCTGTTCCTGCAGACCGCGTTCCACGCGATCGAGGACGCCGGCTACGACCCCGCTGAGATCGAGGGTTCGGTCGGCGTCTACGCGACCAGCACCACCAGCGGCTACCTGCTGCACAACATCATGTCCAACCGTGACCCCAATGTGGTTATGGGACAAGGCATCACGTTCGACATGGTCGAACCTGTCCATGCAGAACGACAAGGACTACCTGGCCACCAAGGTGGCGTACGCGCTGAACCTGCGCGGGCCCGCCCTGTCGGTGCAGACGGCCTGCTCGTCGGCGTTGGTCGCGGTGCACCTGGCCTGCCAGAGCATCCTGAACGGCGAGTGCGAGCTGGCGCTGGCCGGCGGCGCGTCGCTGCGCATCCCGCACCACGTCGGATACTGGTACGCCCCGGGCTCGATGGTGTCGCCGACCGGCCACTGCCGGCCGTTCGACGCGCGTTCCGACGGCACGATTTTCGGCAGCGGCGTCGGCGTGGTGGTGCTCAAGTCGCTGCAGGATGCCGTCGACGACGGCGACCGGATCCACGCCGTGATCCGCGGCTCCGCGCTGAACAACGACGGCTCGACGAAGATGACCTACGCCGCCCCCACCGCGGCCGGCCAGGCCGACGTCATCGCCGAGGCGCACGCGATCGCCGAGGTCGACGCGTCGGAGATCAGCTACGTCGAGACGCACGGCACCGGCACGCCGCTGGGCGACCCGATCGAAATCGAAGGCCTGCGACAGGCTTTCGAGGTTTCCGAGGAGACCCGCTCCGGCCCGTGCTACGTCGGCTCGGTCAAGTCCAACATCGGCCACCTGGAATCCGCCGCCGGTATCGCCAGCCTGATCAAGGCGATTCTGTGCCTCAAGCATCGGGCTATCCCCGCGACGCTGCACTACACCAGCCCGAACCCCGAATTGCACCTCGACCGTGGACCTTTCAAGGTTCGCAGCGAATACGGCCCGTGGGAATGGGACGGCGTGCTGCGCGCCGGGGTCAGCTCGTTCGGTGTCGGTGGCACCAACGCGCACGTGGTGCTCGAGGAAGCGCCCACGCGTCGCCCGCGTCGTCACCGTCGCCGGTACGGCAAAGCAGGTGCTGCTGATGTCGGCGCGCAGCACCGACGCGCTGGAGCAGTCACGCAAGTCGCTGGCCGCCGAATTCTCCGGCGAGGACGCGCTGAATCTGGCCGACGTCGCCTACACGCTCAGCCGTCGCCGCAAAGACAACGATCCGGATGGCCGCGGTCGTCAAAGACGACCCAGGACGCGAGCACCGTGCTGGAGGCCGCCGAGAACGACAACGTCTTCATCGGCGAATTCGCGCCGAGCGCAAAGGCAATTCCGACCAGGTCGTCTTCCTGTTTCCCGGCCAGGGCGCGCAGCACATCGGGATGGCGCGCGGCCTGTATGACACCGAGCCGGTGTTCGCCGAGCACTTCGACCAGTGCGCGGCCGGATTCGGCGAGGAGCTCGGTGTCGACCTGCGCGCCGAGATCTTCGAAGGCACCGCCCGCAACCTGGAGCGCACCGACCGCACCCAGCCCGCGCTGTTCACCGTCGAGTACGCGCTGGCGAAGCTGATCGAGAGCTACGGTGTCCGGCCCGCGGCGCTGGCCGGACACAGCATCGGCGAGTACGTCGCCGGCACCATCGCCGGCGTCTTCGACATCGAGACGGCCATCAAGGTGGTGTCGATGCGGGCCCGCCTGATGCACGCCGCACCGCGCGGCGTGATGGTCGCGGTGGCGCTGAGCCCCGAGGCGGTGGCCGAGCACCTGAACGGTGAGGTCGACATCGCCGCGATCAACGAGCCGGGCGGCTGCGTCGTCGCCGGATCCGAGGAGGGCATTCGCCAGTTCAGCGAACGCCTCACCGAAAAGGGCATCGTGGCGCGCCGGGTCCGCACGTCGCACGCGTTCCACTCGCGCCTGATGGACTCGATGATCCCGGAGTTCACCGGCTTCCTGTCCCGCCAGACGCTGCGCGAACCGCAGATTCCGTTGCTGTCCAACGTGACTGGAACCTGGCTGGCCGCCAGCGAGGCCACCAACCCGGCAACCTGGGCCCGCCAGGTGCGCTCGACCGTCCGATTCTCCGACGAGGTCGACGTGCTGCTCGGCGACCCGAACCGCGTCCTGGTCGAGGTCGGGCCCGGCGGCACGCTGACCTCGTCGGCGAGCCGGCACCCCCGGTGGTCGAACGGGCACCGCGCGGTGCGGCTGATGCGCCATCACGCGCAGAACCGCGACGATCGGGACGCATTCCTGCTCGCGTTGGGCCAGCTCTGGTCGGCCGGTGTCGAGGTGGACTGGTCGCCGCTGCGCGGTGGACAGTCCGGCGCAGCTGATCACGCTGCCCGGCTATCCCTTTGAGCGTCAACGGCATTGGATCGAGCACCGGACCAACGTGTGGACGGGCGACGCCGCGGCGACCAACGGGGCCGCCGCGGCGCGGCGCCGCCGAGGCCGCGCCGGCCGCCAAGACCGGCAAGTCGCCGATGGAAGCGACGCTGCAGCGCATCTGGAGCCAGTGCCTGGGTCTTCCCACTGTCGACCGCAAGGCGAACTTCTTTGAGCTGGGCGGCGATTCGCTGGTCGCGATCAGCGTCGCGATGACCGCCTCCAACGAGGGCCTGGACCTCACCCCGCAGGATCTCTACGAGAACCAGACGGTCGCCGCGCTGGCCAAGGCGTTGACCGCCCGCTACGCGGCCGGCGGCCTGGCCCGTCAGTCGCCGGGTGACGTCACGCATCCGCCGGTTCCGCCGAACATCTCCTACTTCCTCGAGCACGGCGTGCGCGAGCATGAGCAGTGGCGGGTTCCGCTGATCCTGCAGCTTCGCTCCGACGTGAAGGTCGAGGACATCTGCGCGGTGCTGACCGCGGTGCGCAACCACCACGAGGCGCTGCGGCTGCGACTCGTCGAACGCGCGGGCACCTGGGAGCAGGTGATCGGCGAGCCCGGCGACTTCGCCGACCTGGCCACCCGCTCACTGCCCGAGGACATCAAACCGGGCACGCCGCAGGAGCGCGACGCGCTGCTGTCGACACTGATAGACGTAGTCCGCCAACAGGACCCGTCCAACCCGCTGATCGCGACCTATGTCAGCGGGGTGCCGGGCGGCTCGTCCTACCTCGCGATCAGCGTGCGGGCGATCGTGGCCGACAACGCGTCGCGCGACATCCTGTTGACCGATATCTTCACCGCGTTCGGGCAACAACTGGCCGGCGAAGAGATTGCGCTGCAACCGGTCACGACGCCGTGGACCGAGTGGTCGCAGCGCTGCGCGGCATTGGCCGTCCACCCGGCGGTCGTCGAGAGCCGCGACTACTGGCTGCAGACGGCAACGGCGTCGACGCTGAAGGTGGCAAGCGAGCAGACCGCCGGGGCCCCGGGCCTGCCGGATCTGGCCCGCAGCGCATCGTCGCTGACCGTCGCGGAGACAACCGAGATCGACGACGTCCGCCGACGGCTTCGGGTGCCGATCGACGAAATGCTGTTGGCCGCACTGGGTCGGACGATCGCCCACCAGGTCGGTGACGGAACCGTCGCCGTCGACCTCAGCGGCGAAGGCCGGTCGGTGCTCAAGCCCGACGTCGACCTGCGCCGCACCGTCGGCTGGTTCAACACCATCTATCCGATCGCGCTCACCTGCGCCAAGGACGACGGCGCCAAGCAGCTGCTGGACGACGTGCACAACACGCTGACTGCCGTCCCGCATTACGGAATCGGCTACGGGCTGCTGCGCTATCTGTATGCGCCCGACCGCGCGGCAGCTCGGCGCCGCCGGCTCCGGCCGACATCTTCTTCTCCTACATCGGCACGATCCCCGATCTGCCGCCGCTGGGCGAGGATGTCGCGGTCCGATTCGACTCCGACACCGCATTGCCGGTGCGCGAATCGATTCCGGGCCTGGGCCACGCGATCGAGTTGCGGGTCTTCCGTACGGCCGGCGTGCTGCATCTGGACTGGTGGTACGACAGCCGGCGGGTCGACGGGGCCACCGTGCAGTCGCTTGCCGAGCGGGTTCTCACGAGACATTGCTGGAGCTGATCCGGGAAGCGCTCGCCGCAGACGAGATGGACTCCGGCAGCGACGAAATGGAACTCGTTGACCTGTCGTAGGACAACGCTAGAAAGGTAAACGTGTTTCCATCGTCGGTCATTCGCAAGCTGGCGCTCAGTGAGGAGATGCTCGCTGAGACGCACAACTTCGTCGGCCTCGCCGCGCACCTCGAGGGTCCCATCGATGTCGACGCGTTGACCGACGCCTTCGACCTTCTGCTCGAGGCGCACCCGGTGCTCACCGCGCGCCTCGAACGTGGCGCCGACGGCCGTCACGACCTGGTCGCCGACGACCTGATGCACTCGGGGCTCGAGGTGATCGAGGTCGACGCGTCGCAAACCGCCAACCCGCCACCGCATTTCGACCAGGGCGAGTCGCTGGTGCACCTGCGGCTGTTCATCCGCGACGGGCAGGCGCATCCCACGCTCTACGTCCACCACGCGCTGGCCGACGGCCACCACATGTACGGGCTGATCGAGGAATTGCTGTCGTTCTACACCGATCTGGTCACCAACGGGAAGACCGCCCCGGTGACCGCGCAGCCCGCGCCGGAGTCGATCGAGACCGTGCTCGCCGACCGGGGCATTCAGAAAGGGCCGCGTTCGGGCATCGAGCGGTTCATGCCGGCGCTGTTCGCCTACGACCTTCCGCCGTCCCGGCGAGGCGACACCGGCGCGAAACCCGCATCACCCGTGCGTGTTCCGATGGTCTCGTGCCGGCTGAGCGAGAGTCAGACGCATGCCATCGTCGAGCTCTGCCGCGCCGAGAAGCTGGGTCTGCATTCCGTGCTGTCGGCCGCGATCCTGATCGCGGAATGGCAGGTGCGGGGCGGGCTGAACATCCCGGTGCCGTTCATCTACACCGTCGATCTGCGGTATTTCCTGTCGCCGCCGGTGTCGGCGACCGGATGCACCAACCCGGTCGGGCTGGGCACCTACCTCGCCGAGATCAACCAGAAGACCACGGTGGTCGAGCTCGCCCGCGACATCGCGGCGACGTTCAAGGGCGACCTGGACGGGGGCGTGATCCAGCAGTCGCGCCTGCACTTCAGCCCGCAGTACGTCGGCAACGCGCCGGGCATGCCCGACGTTGTGTTGTTGTCCGACAACGGTTTGGTGCCGCCGGTGCGCACACCCGCGGGTGTGGAGGTGACCGCGACCCATGGCGAGCTCTACTTCCAGGTCAGCGCCGGCATCGAGATCTACTTCACCCAGATCTACGCCGACCAGCTCAACGTCGAGTACCACTCGCACGGGCCGGAACCGGAGAAGTCGATCGAGGCCATTCGTACGCTGCTCGTCGAGGTCGCCGAGCAGCACGCGAGCGTCAGTTAACCGGTCCGTAGGCGTAGCGGTGGTACTGGAATGTTCGGCGCAGCGGCGGCAGGGCCCGGACCAACTGTCGCATCAACCGGAACACTCCCGACGCGCGGCCGAACGTGCTGGCGTCGAAAAACGTCACCCCGTCGACCAATCGGGCGCCGGTCAGGCGATCGAGAACGTCGGACGGCTTGTCGACGGCCCAGTACAGCGTGGAACCGGACTGCCGTTGCAGGCGGTGCGTCTTCTGCGACCGGACCACCAGCCGGCTGTAGTAGTCGATGTGGATCTCGCCGGTACCGAACCGGTCGATGACGTGCTGCAGCAGCTCGATGCCGTCGTCCTCGGTCAGGTACATGCTGATGCCCTCGGCCAGCAGCAGCGTCGGACGGTCGGCCGGGATCTGGTCCAGCCACGAGGGATCGGTGGCCGGCGTGGCAACCAGGTGGTAATTCGGCCGGCTCGGAAAAACCTTCTCGCGCAACGAGATTACCGCCGGATAGTCGACGTCGTACCACTCGACGCCCGGGCCGGGGTCCAGCCGGAACACCCGGCTGTCCAGACCGCAGCCGACGTGGATCACGGTGGCGTCCGGGTGAGCGGCCAGGAATTGGCCGGCCCACACGTCGAACTGCGCGGTCCGCACGGTCACCAGCGGCGTCCAGCGGTTGGTGACCTTGAGTTCATCCCAGTCGTAGTCGATTCGGGCCACCGCCGCCTTGGCGTAGTCGTCGCCCAGGATCGGCCGGTCCCAGTCGGCGTCCAGCGCCTTGCAGTACAGGGTGGTCAGCATCGTCTGCGACGGACCGCTGAGGTCGATGGAAACTTTGTCGGTCACGACGCCCAAGCCTAGTGGTGATCGCAAGCGCGGCGGTGCCGGGCGCAGCGGGTCACCACGCATAGATAGTGTGCGACATTTGGAGATGGAGGAAGCCATGACGGATACGACCGCACGCGCGCCGCGGGTCTTGCTGCTGTACTACTCGTACACCGGGCAGGCGCACAAAGTCCTCGACGCTGCGGGTGAGGTTTTCCGCAGCCGTGGCTGCGAGGTGAGCGAAGCCGAGATCAAGTTCACCGACCCGAAGTACTCGGAGAAGTTCTCCCGTTTCCCGATGCGCAGGGTCTGGCCCGACATGCTCAGCGTGCTGGGCGCCCAGAAGCGCAACGAGACGGGTGAGATCGAGACCCCGGACACGGTGCGTGACGGCGACTACGACTTGATCCTGATCGGATCGCCGACCTGGTGGGACAACGTCAGCATGCCGTTGCGCTCCTTCCTGAAGTCCGACGAGGCACGTAACTTGTTGTCCGGCAAGCCATTTGCGGTGTTCGTCGTCTGCCGCACGTTCTGGCAGGCAAACCTCGAAGGGGTGCGTGAGCTCGCCGAAGAACAGGGCGGCCGCTACGTCGACGAAATCCACTTCACCTATCCCGGCGACAACCTGCACTCGATGCTGGCGCTGACCAGCTATCTGGGCACGGGGGAGTACCGCAAGAAGTCGCTGGGCTTCAAGCTCCCGCCGACCAACGTGCAGCCCGAACAGCTGGAGCAGACGCGGACTTTCGCCGGCCGCCTGGCGGATCGGCTGTTGGCCAAGAGTTCGGCGCTGCCGGGCCAGGAACCGGTTTAGGACGGACTGAACGATGCCTCGTCCTTTTGATGTCTCGGTCGAATCGCCCGCCAGCGTCGATCAGGTTCACACCGCTTTCAGCACCGAGGAGTACTGGCTGGCCCGGCTCGGGAACATGAGCGGCGGCACCACGCTGGAATCCCTGGTCGTCGACGACGACCGGACCGTGCGGGTGACCACCGTTCAGGACCTCGGCCGCGACGTGCTGCCCGGGATCGTCTCCAAGTTCTATCGGCGCGACATCAACGTCCGCAGCACCGAGACGTGGACGCCGTCGGGCGATCAGCTTCGCGGAAAGATCACCGTCGCCGTGACCGGCGCCCCGGGCTCAGGCTCGGCGGACGCGTCGGTGGCGCCCACGGCGAGCGGTTCGCTGCTGACGCTGAACGGGACGGTGGAGTTCAAAGTCCCGGTGGTGGGCGGGACGGTCGAGAGTTTCATCGCGCGCGAATTCGCCAAGGGGATACCGGACGTCCAAGACTTCACCGCCCGGTGGGTCACGGAAAACGCCTGAACGCATGACCGACACGCCGAATCCCTACGCCGACGCCTTCCGGGTGGCGCCGTCCACCTCCGACGCGCTGGCCGGTCTGAACATGCCGCTGCAGGACGCGATGCTGACGCAGCGGGCGGTGCGCCGCGTGCACGCCGAGCCGGTCGACGACGCCGTCGTGTTGAAGTGCATCGAGTTGGCGCTGCGCGCACCGACCGGCGCCAACGGTCAGAACTGGGAATTCATCGTCGTCAAAGACCGGCAGGTGATCAAGAAGCTCGCCGGGCGCTACCGCAAGGGCTGGAAATTCTCCTACGGTGGACTGCTCAGCAGCGCCGGTGACGACGACCCGTCGCTGGCCAAGGTCATCCGCGCGGCGCAATGGCAGGTCGACCACTTCACCGAGATCCCGGTGCTCGTGGTGGCCTGTCTGCGGCTGACCGTCCGCGAGGGCCGTGCGCCGTATTCGCTGATGCCGCATGCCGCGGTGTCGGGATACTGGGGGTCGATCTACCCGAGCGTGCAGAACCTTCTACTGGCGGCGCGCAGCATGGGCCTGGGCGCCTCGCTGATCACCTTGCCGCTGTGGGGAGTGACCCGGGCCCGGAAAATCCTCGGCCTGCCGCGCTCGGTGACGCCGTGCTGCGTGGTGGCACTCGGCTGGCCCCGCGGGCGTTACGGCCCGACCACACGGATAGCGGTCGAGCAGGTGGCGCACCTCGACACCTACGGCAATCGCGCCTGGTTGGGCACCTAGCTCACGGATTAAAAGCAGCGTCAATTTGCTGAGCCTGATCACTTCTATGGATTCGGCCTGAACTCTTAAGAGATCTCCTCCGACTTAGAATCTCTTAGGGTAAATTCACGTCGCACTAAGGGAATCCAACAAGAGGACCGTCATGCCGGCTGCTTCGCGATCGCGCGTCATGGCGGCCGCGGCACTTGCGGCGGCCGGTGTCATTGCTGTCACACCGACCTCTTTCCGGGCAGCCGTGCCCCCCACCGTCAGCACGGACACCCGGCTCGTCGACTCGTCGATCTTCAACATTCCGTTCAACCTGTTTCAGGACATCGTCAACATTCCGTACTACGAGGTCCAGGCCATGGACGCGTTGGCGAATTCGGGCTTTTTCACTGGGAACTGGTTCGTCGTCAGCGCGACGAACCTTTGGGGCGTGGACCCCGGGGACCCCTCGCATTTCATGTCAGTTGCAGACGTACTGTTTCCGTTCCCCGAGCTGTCGGGAATCGACGCCCCCGCAACTGACTTTGACGCCGGCCTCGGCCAGCAGCTGTGGGGGTTCGTGGCGGCCGAGCTCCCGGTGAGCGGCGCTTGCGCCGCCGCGGACTGCTTACCCATGGTCCCGACCAGTCCCATCACCGGTATCACGGGCATCGACCAGGGCATCTGGACCCTGCAGGAACTCACCGGCGGGCAGCAGTTCCCGCTTGTCGACAACTGGTTCCAGGTACCGATCTCAGATCTGCAGAACGGCTACACGTTTGACCCCAGCGCCCCCGGCAGCGTCGACCCCAGCGGCCCCGCGGTTTCTGGATTCGGCCTCGAAGGTACGGGCGCCGACAATGCGATGCCGTGGGCTGGCGACACATTTACGCTGCAGCCATGGGTGCCCGTCGAGAATTTCATCAACAGCTTGATGGCTACGCCCGACCTGAACGGCTTCGAATTCCCTACCTTCACGGAGATCGCCCAAGCTTTTCAAGCGGTCGTTGCGGCAGCGATCGTTGACTTCGATCCGATTACCCCCGGGAGCCCCTTCTGCCCGGGCGACTGCAGCAGCCTGCCTGAATTCCTGAACTATCCAGCGCTGGTGCAAGACATCTCGAACATCATGCCGGGCAATCCGATTATCGAGCAGTGGCTGGCCGCCTACGCGGGCGGCGCCGGCGTCGCAGGGGTCGACTACAACGGGCCGACTGAAGCGCAGATCCTCAACTCCGTGAACATCCTGCAACAAGGGTTCTGGGACTTCGGCAATCCAAGCCCACCTGCCGGGACCGGCCCCGATTTCAGCGAACTGACCGCCTTCTTCCACCAACTGTGGACGGATCTCGGCTTTCAGCCCGGCGAGGGGCTCTCCGCCGGCGCGATCGAGCCTTCCGCCGCGCTGGCGAGTAGCTGTAGATCCCTCGCAACTGCCGACGGACCTGAGCGCACTGCTGGCCAGTCTTGATTTCGATCCGACCACGCTGTCGACCGACCTGAGCACTGTGCTGGAGAGTTTCGCCACTTCGCTGTCGGCAGACCTCGCGACCACACTGCCGTCAAACCTACTGAGCCTGTTCTAGACGCCGAACCGGGTTGCGGCGCTTGGTGCGCTGGTTGGGCAGAATATGTTGTGCCGCAGGGCTACCCGCAGAGGCCCTTCATCAAGACACGGTGCCACATCCGGTCGGTCAACAGCTGACTGGCCAGTAACGAGGCCCTCCCGGACGCACCAACGATGTAGCGGGGCTTGGGGTTTTTGGCCTGCACCGCCCGGACGACGGCACGGGCGACAGTGTCGGCATCGACGGTCAGGAGGGGCGTTTCGGCCATGGCGCCCAGGATCTCGTCGTAACGGCGCTTGAACTCGCTGTAGGGATCCTGATCGGCGTTCGACGGCGTTGCCCTGCGCAGTGCTTCGACGAACTTCGTATCGCGCACTCCGGTTGGCTCGATCAACGCGACACGGACACCGAACTGCCCTACTTCGGCTCGCAGCGCGAGCGAGAGGGCTTCGACGCCGTACTTGGTGATGTGGTAAGCGCCCGCGCCGGGAGTGGTGAACCTGCCGACGATGCTGCCGATGTTGACGATAGTCCCGGCTCGGCGACTCCGCATGCGCGGTAATACGGCTTGCGAAAGATGAAGCATCGCAACCACATTGGTCTCGTAGATGGTTCGCAGGTCCTTCAACGCCACCTGCTCGAGAGGGCTGGCGAACCCGAACCCGGCATTGTTGACGAGGACGTCAACGCCCCCGTAGCTCGGTGTCTATCTCCTCGACAAGTTCGTCCACGGCGCGCTCGTTGGTGACGTCGAGAGTGCGTGCCTGCATGCCCCGAGACTGCAGCTCATTCAGAGCGTGTGGATTGCGACCGGCGGCGAATACTACATAATTTCGGGCCTGCAGCCGGCAAGCGGTGGCCTTTCCGATGCCGCTTGTGGCCCCCGTCACCAGAGCAATGGGCTTGGATGTCATCGAATCAGCGCTCCTCAGAACGTAGTTCGTAGATCTGTCAGACATCGCCAAGACCGGGATCTTGGACTATATTGTCTACCTTTTCGGTCGATCTGGCACGCAAGCGTGAAGGCTCTGGCCAACCTCATAGAATTCGGAATCCGCGGCAATCGCGCCTGGTCGAGGACCAAACCAGTACACCGGGTCGTCGATCACAAATCTTGGGCGGCGAGGCGCACGGTCCGACGGGGGCTCAGCGCCGAATCACTCTCCAAGATGAACCTCTCAGGTTCAGGACTGAGCGGCGCTCAGGCAGATTCGGGAGGGATCGTCGTGCAAGCTGTGTCACGCTCATATGTCCTGGTAGCTGCGATACTCGTGGCGACGGGTGCCATCGCCGTCACGCCGTTTACGTCGCCGCCGCCCGCACACCCGCCGGTGGTAAGTGCCGAGACTCGCCTCGTCGATGCGGATGGCTCGGTCCTCAACATCCCGTTGAACTTGTTCTATGACATCGTCAATGTCCCGGCCAACGAGGTTCAGGGCCTGGACACCGCCGCCGACTCGCTGTTCTTCAACGACAACATTTTCGTCGTCTCCGCCGCCAACATATTCGGCGTCGACCCCGGCGACCCGGGGCACGTCGCGGCGATCGACTCGTTGTTCGCACCGTTCCCGGGCCTCACCGAAGGTCTCGGCGGCCTGGACTACCAACTCACCGGTCTGCTGGCATCCGAGTTGCCGATCAGCGCCTCCTGCGCCGTGACGACTTGCTACCCCATCGTTCCGCCGGACGTGATCACCGGAATAACCGGAATCGACCGCGACATCGGCTTCGGCAAGGCGCTGTTCGACCCCGATTTCGGGCTGTTTCGCCACTTCTTCGCGGTCCCTATCACCGGTGACGACAGCCTGCTGAGCGGATACACCTTCGACCCGGCCGCCGACGGCAGCATCGACCCCGCTGGACCGGTCTACTCCGGGTTCGGTTTCGAGGACGGCAACCCCAACTTCTTCCTCGGCGGCACCGTCGACCCAGTGACCGGCGCACCCGCGTACGACCCGGCCACGGGACTGTTCGACCCGAACGCCACGGAAGTGCCATGGGCCGGCCACGAATACACCTTCAACCTGTTCCAGCCGTTCGAGAACTTCTACAACAGTTTGCTGGAAACACCGTCGACTGACGGCCTGTTCGGCACCGGCATCGAGTCGTTGACTTTCAACGACTTCTTCTCGGCGTTGCAGGCCGACGCCGCGGCGTTTGTCGTGACCTTCAACCCGTTCGAGCCGGGAAGCCCGGTCTGCCCGGGTGCCTGCGAAGCATTCGGTTCGGAAGGCCCGCTCGGCATCACCCTTCCGATCGTGCAGGACATCAACGCGCTGACACCGGGCGGTAATCCGATCATCAACGAGTGGCTGACCGCCGTCGCGGGTGGCTACGCGAACGTTCCGACCGAGACGGACATCCTCTACACCCAGGGTCTGCTAGATACCGGGTTGTTCACGTTCACCCCGGCAGATGAGGCCAGCATCATCGACTCGCTCACCGCGATCAACCCCGAGCTGCCGAATCTCGTCATCAATGCCGGATTCTTGACCGACCCCGGCTACCTCGCCGTGTCGCCAGGAGTGGTACCGGACCCGCCGGTGGCAGAGTTCGGCGGCTTGGATCCCAACTTGATCCTGCCCGACCTCTTGGCCCTATTCGGTGGCAGTTTTGCCGCCGCCGACTCAGTCCGGCGTTCGATCTGGGCGCACTGGATCCCACCGCTTTGTCGGCGGACTTTGCTGCGTTGTTCGGCGCCAGCCTGGCGCCGGATCTGGCCGGCGTCGCAACCGGGCTGTTCTGCACCTGCCGCGCCCTTTATCACGCCGCCCAGAACAATGGCGAATTCGACATTCCCATTAGGCAGACCTCTTTTATGAGGTTGGCCAGATAGATATGAGGTCTTTTAGAGCTGCCCCTTCAATGGCGACAGCTGAAGCTTTCTGAGTTTGACTTCAGGAGCTATTCAGCTATTTCCATCGGAGGGGGGATCGCGCCATGCAGGTTGCTTCGCGTCCGTATGTCATGGCAGGTGCAGTGTTGGCCGCGACGAGGTCTGGTCGCCGTCACGCCGATGGCGCACAGGCCATCCATCTGCCGACGCTGCGCCTCGAGACCCAGTTGGTGGACGAGTCCTTGCTGAATGTCCCCATCAACCTGCTCTACGACCTGGCGAACATTCCGAACAACGAAGTCGACGCGCTCAACTCGCTGGCCGGCTCGAACTTCCTGGGCGGCAATTGGTGGGTGCCGAGCTCGACGAACCTGTGGGGCATCGACACCGGCGACCCGACCAAGGTCGCGCTGCTGACGAACCTGTTCGCGCCGTTCACCGCGTTCAACCAGGGCCTTAGGGCGGCCTGCAGTATCAGCTGGCCGGGTTCCTGGCCGCGCAACTTCCGGTGAGCGACTCGTGTGATGCCGAGACGTGTTTCCCGATGACGCCGCCGGAGGTCATCACCGGTAGCACGTCTTTCGACCGGTCGATCGGTTACATCGAGGCGCTGTCGGGCCAGGGCAACGGCGAGAACTTCGGGCTATTCCAGAACTGGTTCCAGGTGCCGATTCAGAACCTGATCAACGGCTACACCTTCGAAGACGCCTACAACCCCAGCGGTCCCGCCTACAACGATCCCGCGTTCGGCTTCGGCGACAGCACCAATCCCGTTTTTCGGCGGCACGATCGGCGAAGACGACGCAATGCCGTGGAATGGCCAAACGTACGTCCTGAACCTTTTCCAGCCATTCCAGAACTACTGGGAGCACCTGCTCGAAGACCCGGCAACCGATGGCGACCTCCCGGGAACCGGCATCCAGATCCCCACCCTGGGCGAATTCGGTCAGTCGCTGCAATCGGTCACGGCGTCGTGATCGCGGCCTTCAACCCCTTCACGCCCGGCAGCCCGGCGTGCCCAGGCCAGTGCGACATTCCCGACGGCTGGACCACCCGCGAACTGGTCGACATGCTCGATCCCGACGACTCCAACCCGATGATCCAGGCGTGGCTGGCCGGGTTCGCGGAGGACGCGCTCTACCCGAACAACAACGCGACGCAGGAGCAGATCAACTACGCGATCGCCTTGCTGCAGACCGGCATGTACAACCTGACGCCGGAACAGCTGGACACCTACAACGACACCCTGGCCAGGATCAACGGGGGCCTGCCTGCGCTGTTCACCAATGCCGGCATTGTTACCGATCCCGAATACCTGCAGTTCATCCAGCCGGACAACGGCGGATTGGACCCTGCCGAGCCGCTTGACGGTTTATACGGTGGCTACAACCCCATGTTGGTCTTCAACGACCTGCTCGCCCTCGACGACTACGAGACCAACTGGGGTCAGCTGCTCAACATCAACACGCTGGCAACGCTGTTCTTCCCGCTTTCGTCGACCGCGGCCGAGCAAGGTGCGTCTGCGGCGTCCGAAATCGGACAGGTGTTCGACCCCGCAAGCTTCGACTTGAATGGATTATTAGGTGGCTTCGATGCCTCCGGGTTCGACCTGAGTGCGTTGTTCGGCGGCTTCGATCCCGCTGAACTCGACCTCGGCGCGCTGTTCGGTGGATTTGACGCAGCCGCAATATCGGCTGAGTTCGCCAACCTTCTGGAAGACCTGACCGCGGCGTGGCTGCCTGATCTGGCCATCTCGGCCCTGACTGCGTTTTAAGTGCGTGTCGGCCAGCGCAATTTGCCGATTCGCGATGTGGCCCGAACCCCGCTGCGACGGCCCTTTGCCGGCCATGCTAATTGCGTTGACCGCCAGCGAGTTTCGTAGTCTCGTCAGCGTTGCGCTATTCGGGGAGATTGGCGCGTTTGTCTAACTCGCGGCGCCAATAACGGTGGTTAAGGCGCATCCGCCGAAATGTCCAATTTATTGGACTCGCCATTTGGTATTAACCGTGATGCCATTTCGGTGATCGGGGTCATGATTGCGTCCTCGCCGAATTGTTCAGATTTCGGCGTGACTTAGAATCTCTTAGTGTATGTTCATGTCCTGTTGAGCTAGCCGAACACCGAAGGGGGAGACGTGCAGGTTGCTTCGCGTCCTTATGTCCTGGCGGCCGCCGCGCTCGCCGCGGTCAGCACTGTTATCGTCACGCCGGTATTGGCGCACCAGATCCCGTTGGCTGTCCGCAGTATCGAGACCAAGCTGGTCGATGCCGGCGACGTCGGCAACATCCCGGTGAACCTGTTCAACGACATCCTGAACATTCCTTACAACGAGCTCGAGGGCGGCGGCCTGGCGACCGTTGCGAACTCGTTCCTCTTCACCGGCTCCTGGTGGGTGCCCAGCTCGTCCAACATCTGGGGCGTCGACCCGGGCGACCCCACCCACGTCGCTCTGATCGACGACTTCATTCCCTTCTCGGCGTTCACGGAGGGTTTCACCAACTCCGCCGGCGTGTACGAGCCCGGCCTGAACTACGAATTCGCCGGGCTTGTTGGCCGCCGAGCTCCCAGTGAGTTCGTCCTGTGACGCTATCTCCTGCGCCCCGATGACGCCCGCCGGAGGTCATCACCGGCAACACCGGATACGACCGCGACATCGGGTTCCTCGAGACCCTCTTGGGACAGGGTAAGGACGCGAGCGGGGAGCCCTCCACGCCTTTTCACGCAACTTCTTCACGGTGCCGTTGCAGAATTTGTTCAACGGCTACACCTTCGGGCCCGACCACCGCCCCGGCATCGTCGACCCCAGCGGCCCAGTCAATGCCGAGTGGGCCAGCATCCTCGGCTGGGGCAGCACCGGCGATCCGTTCGAGGGCCCCACCGGGTGGGCAACACCATGCCGTGGGACGGCACGACCTATCAGCTCAACCTGCTGCAGCCGTTGCAGACGCTGTACGACAGCTTGACCCAGGATCCGACGGCAGCAACAGGTGTTCAGGATCTGACGGCTGCTGGGGTCTCGCACACCTTCGAGAACCTGCTGGCGGGCTACATCATCGACTTCGACCCCTTTACCGCAGGGAGCCCGGCCTGCCCGGCGGAGTGCGACATCGCCGCGGGGAACCAGATCCCGGCGCTGGTTGCCGACATCGCCAAAATGGACCCGACCAACACGTGCTCTCGACTTGGGTGACCGATTACGCGACAAAGCCCGTCGTTGGTCAACGAGCCGACGGTGGATCAGGTCAACGCCTCGATCGCACTGTTGCAGACCGGCGAGTACAACTTCAGCGCGGAGCAGTTGGCGGACGTCGACGCGGCGTTGGCCAGAATCAACCCCGAACTACCGGATCTGTACACCAACGCGGGGATCATCACCGACCCCAACTACTTGGCTTACGTCTCGGACCCCAGCACGACCACACCCTTGGTGGGCGAGTACGGCGGTTACAACCCGTGGCTTGAAGGCACCGATTTCCTGAAGGTGCTGGAATCGGCCGGCAGCAGCCCGGTGGACCCGACGTTGTCGGCGGACCTCCAACTGCTGTTCAGCGATTTCACCTTCCCCGGGGACCCGGCGGCTCTCGCGGCGGTGTTGCGGCGAGGCGTGCCGCTTGCAACGCCGGGCGCGGCAGTGGATCCCAGCGCGGTGGACCCGACCTTCTCGGCCGACCTCAGTACGCTGCTGGCGAGCCTCGGCACCACGCTGACTTCAGATGCGGTGAGCGCCGCGCTCGCTGAAATCTCGGCTCAGATCACCGCCGATCTGGCGGCCTTCGTGCCGCAGTCCGTGCTGAGCCTGTTCTAAGCCGGAATACTCGGACCCAATAAGCGATCCCCCCAGCCCACCGCTGGGGGGATCGCCTATTGCTGCGCGGAATTCGAGTTCGCCGAATAACTCTGTATTCGAGGTACCAGGTAATACACAGCGTTACTTACGGAATCTTTACGGGTCCTGCCACCTGCCCGGCTGGAGTCTCAACTTTCTTTCAATGTAGGTTCAGCGAGCACTCATGTAATCGGGGGAGAAGGGGGCGCCATGCAGGCTGCGTCACGCGCGTACGTCTTGGCTGCGGCGGCCGTCGCCGCCACCAGTGCCGTTGTCCTCACACCGGCCGCGCCGAAAGCCTCGCAGGTCCCTGTCCGAAGCATGCAGACCCGGTTGGTCGACTTCACCGACGTCCCGATCAATCTGTTCGACGACGTCGTCAACATTCCGTACAACGAGATCGCGGGCATCGACGTCCTCGGCAACTCGCTGCTGTTCAGCGGTGACTGGTGGGTTCCCAGCGCCACGAACATCTGGGGTACCGATCCGGGCGACATTGGGCACTACATGGGCATTCTCGACACTTTGCTCCCGTTCGCGCCGCAGATCTCCGGGCTCGGCCAGCCCGAGATCGACCCGGCCCTGGACTCGACCGGCATGGCCGGCTTGGCGCAGCAGATCAGTCTGCTGGCCGCGGCCGAGCTCCCGACCAGCGCGTCCTGCGACGCCCAGGCCTGCGCCCCGATGACCCCGCCGGAGGTCATCACCGGCAACACGGGTTACGACCGCGACATCGGCTTCCTGGAAGCGCTCAGCGGACACGGCACCGACGCGAACGGTGAACCCTTCTCGCTGTTCTCGAACTGGTTGCAGGTCCCGCTGTCCGATTTGACCAGCGGCAACTTCACCTTTACCCCCGCCGATGACCCGGGCCTCATCGACCCGAGCCCCGACGTCGGCCCTGACGCTCCCGGTGTAACCGGATCGCTCGGCCTCGACGGCACCACCGGCGTCGACGGCACCGGCACGGGCGACTACATGCCTTGGGCCGGCGACAACTTCCAGCTGAATCTGCTCGGGCCCTTCGAGGCCTACTACAACAGCTTCTTTGATGCCCCGACCGGCGGCATCGACGGCACCGGCGTCGACCTGCCGAGCCTGACCGACATCGGCCAGTCCCTGCAGAACCTCACCGCGGGTGCGGTCGTCGCCTTCGATCCGTTCGTCGCGGGAAGCCCGGCCTGCCCGGCGTTGTGCGACATCCCGGCCGCCACCACCCAAGTGGATCTGTTGAAAGACGTTCTCGCACTGGATCCGTCCAACACGTCGCTGGCCAGCTACGTGGGTGACTTCGCCGCGCAGAACAACGCAACCATCCCGGAAATCAACGATGCCGTAGCACTGCTGCAGACGGGTTCGTACAACTTCTCCCCGACGGAACTCGCGCAGATCGATACGGCGCTGGGCAACATCAACCCCGAACTGCCGGCGCTGTACACCAACGAAGGCATTCTGACCGACCCGAACTACTTGACGTATCTGTCGGATCCCGGCACCGAGGGCATCACCAACTCGTCCGGGCAGCTTATTGGCGAATACGGCGGCTACAACTACATGTTGGTCGGCGACGATCTAGTGAAGTTGTTCCAAGATGCCGGCACCAACCCGGTCGACCCGACTCTGTCCGCCGACCTCAACACCATAGTGACGGACTTCTCCTTCCCGGGAGACCCGACGGCGCTCGCTTCGCTGCTCGGGGAGGGTGCGGCCTCGACGGCGGCGAGCTCGGTAGATCCCACCGGCGTGACGGCGGACCTGAGCTCCGTCCTGGGCGGCTTCGACCCGAGCGCGCTCTCGACCGACCTGACCTCGCTGCTGGCCAGCCTCGGCACCGGCGTGGGCTCGGACGCGCTGAGCCAGCTGGTCACGGACTTCAGCACGCAGTTCGCCGCCGACTTCGGTCCCCAATTGGCCACGGACCTGGCCACTTTGATACCGAGCATGTTCTGAGCTCAATCAGTCGCGAGTCACGAAACAGAAGCCAGGGTCGTCAGTAGGCCAATTCCGCAGCCGCTGCGCCTGTTTCGCGGTCGGCGATCGGTGCTAGCGCAAGCCCGTCGTCATCACGCGGTCCCACATCCGGTCGCTCAGCAGCGCTCGAGCCCAGACTGAGGCTTTGCCCGAAGCGCCGACGATGTAGCGGGGCTTGGGATTTCGGGTCTTGACCACCCGCACCACCGCGCGAGCCACCGTGTCGGCGTCGACCGTGGCCCCGGGTGTGGTGGCCAACCGACGTGTCATCTCGGAGTAGCGGATCTTGAATGGACCGTACGGGTCGTCCTCCGGATAGGCATGCTCGGTCTCGAATTGTGAAGTGACGAAAGGCGTTCGCACCCCGGTGGGGTCGATCAACACGACTCGCACACCGAACTGGGCCACCTCGGCACCCATCGACAGTGAAAGCGCCTCGACTGCGTATTTCACGGTGTGGTACGCGCCGGCGCCCGGGCTGGTGAACCGTCCCCCGGTGCTGCCGATGGTGATGATCCGGCCGTGTCGACGCTCCCGCATGCCGGGCAGCACAGCTTGCGACAAGTGAAGTGTGGCAACCACATTGGTTTCGAAGAGCTGCCGCAGCTCGCTCAATTCGACCTGCTCGAGCGGGCGGGGGAGCGGGTAGCCGGCGCTGTTGACCAGAACGTCGACGCCGCCGTGGTCGTTGTCGATCTCGTCTACCAGTTGAGTAACTGCAGCCTCGTCGGTGACATCAAGCGAGCGAGCGGCTAAACCCTTGGCCTGCAAGGCATTCAGGGCGTCGGGATTGCGGCCAGTGGCGAACACGGTGTACCCGCGTTCATGCAGCCGGTAGGCGGTGGCCTCGCCGATACCACTTGTCGCGCCGGTGATCAGCGCAACAGGCTTGGTTGTCAACGGATTTGAGTCCAGTGGTCAGAGCGCGCTGGCGAGAAGCTGGAAGTAATCGGCGAGATTCGCCGCCATGGTCGGGAATAAGGAGCCGAACTCCACCACGAGTGGATTCGTCGATTCGGACAGAGCGTCCGTCAACGCGGTCGCCGACAACGACGCATCTGTTGCCGCCAGAGTGGGGTCGTTGAGCGCCCCTCCCATTAATCCCTCGACGTCCGGAACATACGGGTAGAGGTCGGCAATATCCGCCAGATCCGACTGCGGCAGAAGACCCATGTCGACCAGCGCCGCGAGCATGCCTTGATCGGCACCGGCGTTGAGATAGTCGTTGACGGCGGTGAAGTCGATGTCCGGATTCGACAGCGTGGCGGCTGTGCTGACATCCGCGTCGCCCGTCCAGTTGTAGCCGAGATCGACCAGCACCCGCATGTCCGGCTGGATCATGTCGGAGAACGACGAGGTACCGCCGATTGCGTGGAGCCCGTCCAATATCGGCAGATTCTGCGTCGGGATCAGGAAGTAGTCGGTGTTGAGGTCGGCCGCAGACACGTTCGGGTCCTTCACTGCGTCAGCGACAGTCGACGGATCGAAGTAGGCCGGCCAGCCGGGCAGCAGGTAGGGGTGTAGGTCGGTGTAGCCGTCCACCGCGTTCAGGTCGGCGTACATGTTGCCGTAGTACTGCGGAAAGTCGGACGCCCCGCTGTACTCGATGGTGTAGATGGTGGTGTCGTACGGAGTGTCCGCCGGCGTCGTCGGCAGGGTCGCGGCGAACATGTCGGGGAACCGGGTGAAATATCCGCCGTTGGGGTTTTGCAGGTCTTCGGCCAGCACAAATTTCAGACCGTCGGTGTCGGGAGCGCCCCCAGGTGTATTGGCGAGATTGATCATTTCCTGGGTGGAGATTGCGGTGCTCATCGAGTAGCTGGCGATGACGAGGTTCTCGTTGCCGGCGGTCAGTTGCTGCTGAATCGCCGAGTCCAGGTCGGCGATGCCCTGGGTGAGTCCCGTGTTGTAGTCGGTCTCGGGCGTATAGACGCTGACGGGGTCGCCGACGACGTTGTACGTCGGTAGCCCCATAGCAGTGGGGTTGTCGACGTAGGTGTCGATGACTTCCTGCATGTACGTGGCGTCCGGTTGCGACAGGAACGCGTGGCCCATGATCAGCGCCGTGTAGTCACCTGAGTCGTCGCCGCCCACGCCGGAGCGGCGTTGAGCGCGCAGGCGCTCGCGAGCAGACCAACACCCAGCCCCCGAATTTTCCAGGGTGTCATTGAACCTCAATTCATGCGTGCGACCCCCGCGCACCGGATATAAAATACCTTGTTTTGCCTCCGGCCGAAGGGTTCTGGACATGAGTGCACCAATAGTGGCGCACTCGGTTTGTTCAACTCGCTATCGCCGGCAAGCCGGGTAAGGTCACTCCGCGTGGTCCTACCGGCGCCCGCAGAAAACCGAGTGGCAGTCGTCACCGGCGCTTCGTCGGGCATCGGCGAGGCCATCGCGCTTGAGTTGGCGCGACGCGGCCATCAACTGGTGCTGGTCGCCCGGCGGACCGACCGCTTGCAGGCACTCGCCGACGATCTGAGTATCAAGGCGCATGTGCTGCCCGCCGATCTCTCGATCCGGGCTGACCGGGCTGCGCTTCCCGCCCGGGTCGCAGCGTTGGGGGTGGCGGCGGACATCTTGATCAACAACGCCGGTCTGGCGAGGCGCGCCCCGGTGGCGAAATCGATTCCAGAGCAACAACTTAACCTCGTCGAGGTCGACGTCTCGGCCGTGGTGGACCTTTGCAGCAGGTTTTTGCCGGGAATGGTGGAGCGCGGCTGCGGTGCCGTGCTGAACGTCTCCTCGTTGGCCGGTTTCTACCCGCTGCCCGGGCACGCGGTTTACGGTGCGGCCAAAGCATTTGTGTTGTCTTACACCGAAAGTCTGCGTAGCGAACTGCGCGGGACCGGCGTCGTTGCGAGCGCTCTGTGTCCGGGACCGGTCGACACCGGCTTCGACGATGTGGCGGGGTTCGACGTCGGAGAGCGCGCCGCGACCCTGCCGAGCTTCATGTGGAAATCCGCCGACCAGGTCGCGCGCGCCGCGATCGACGGCTTGGACGCCGGCAAATGCCGCGTCGTTCCGGGACGGGCAAATCGGCTGGTCGCGGCGTGTTGCCGCTTTGCGCCGCACGAACAACTGCTTCCGATACTCGCGCGGCGGGCCGAGAAAAAACTGAATTGACGCGGCGGCAAACGCCCAGCGCATATACGGATTATTGGACACTGCAGAGTTCCGGTAGAGCGGACAGATAGGCTATCGCGGTGCTTGAGGTGATCGAGAAGGGCAGTGTCAGCGAGGCGCATCCGGTGCCGCTGCTTTTTGTTCACGGAGCCTGGCACGCGGCGTGGTGTTGGGACGAGAACTTTCTCAGCTATTTCGCCGACAAGGGTTACCGCGCAGCGGCGGTGAGCTTCCGCGGGCACGGCGAGAGCCCGACCGACAAGCCCCTGCGGGCGTGCTCGGTCGCCGACTACGTCGAGGATGTTCGCTCGGTCGCCGAGCAGATGCCCAGCCCCCCGGTGATCATCGGCCATTCCATGGGTGGCCTCATCGTGCAGAAGTATCTCGAGCGATACGACGCGCCGGCCGGCGTGCTGATGACGTCTATCCCGCCGCAGGGAAACCTAGGAAATGCGTTGCGCTGGATCAGGCAACGTCCGTCAGACTTCGCCAAGATGACGATCACCGGCAAAGCATTGCCGTACATCAATCCGCCGGAGTTGGCCCGAGAACGGTTCTTCTCCCCGCACACGCCGGAAGACGACGTCCGCAAATACGCGGCCAGGCTGCAAGAGGACAGCTCCCGCATCGGCATCGACTGCCTGTTGCTGCGGCTGCCGCGGCCCAGACGGGTGACGGCGCCGATCCTGGTGCTCGGAGCTGACGAAGACGGCGCGCATACCCGCAAGGAGATCGTCGCCACCGCACGCGCTTACGGCACTCAGGCGGAGTTCTTCCCAGACATGGGACACAACATGATGCTCGAACCCGGCTGGACCGCAGTCGCCGACCGCATCGACACCTGGCTCGTCAGCCGCGGGCTCTGAGCCCGGCGAGTCACGTTCGGGCGGGGACCAACTCCAGCGGAAGATGTTCCAGCCCACGCATTGTCGGGTTGTCGAGATAGCGGTACTCCCCGGCCAAGCGAATCTCTTCGACTCTGGGCAGCAGTTGGGAGAACACGCGGGCGCCCTCCAGGCGGGTCAGCGGCACGCCCAGGCAGTAATGCACGCCGCCGCCGAAGGCCAGGTGGTCGGTGGGATTGCGATCGAGGTCGAAGGTGTCCGGGTCGGGATAGTGGCGCGGGTCGCGGTTGGCGGCGGCGAACAGCAGCAATACCCTCGCACCGGCCGGAATCGTGTTGGCACCCACGGTGTAATCGCACGTCGCCGTGCGGTAGAAGCCTTGCACCGGAGAACCCATCCGCAACTGCTCTTCGACGGCGGCCGGAATCAACTCCGGGTGCGCACGCAGCCGCGCGTACAACTCTGGTCGTCGAGCCAGCGTCAACAGCAAACCGGACAACATGTTCGTCGTCGTCTCGCTGCCGGCGCCGATCAACATCGCTGCGCTCCAGAAGATCTCGTCGTCGGTGAGCGCATCGTCGGCATCGGCCGGCGTCATCATCGAGATCAGATCATCGCCGGGATTGAGGCGCCGCTGCGCGATCAGCGGGTCGAGGCTGCGGCGCATCGCCGCGGTCGCGCTGCCTGAACGCGCGGAGAGCCGCATGCCGCGCGCGGTCAGCGGCGCGAAGGCGCCCGCCACCATGTCGTCCGACCACGCCACGAACTGTGGCTGATCTTGCTGCGGTATGCCGAGCATTCTGGCGATCAACCGGGTCGGTAGCGGCTTGGCGAGGCCGTTGACGGCCTCGGTGTGACGCTGGGCGATCACATTGTCGACGAGTTCGTCGGCGACCTCGTTGATGTTCGTCTGCCAGGCCGTCATCGCCCGCGCGGTGAAAGCGCGGGAGACGAATTTGCGCAGCCGCGTGTGGGCGGGTGGGTCGGCGGCGTTCATCGACGGCAAGTAAACCCGGAATCGGCTCTGGCTCTGGGCTGACGACAATTCCTCGTTGTCGCGCAACGCCTTTCGGACATCGTCGTAGCCCGCGATGATCCAGATGCCGCGCTTGCGGTTGTACCAGACGTTCGGAACGTCGTCGCGGTTGAGCAGCGAGTGGTAGCCCGGGTACGGGTCGTGCATGATGTCAGCCGAAAACGGGTCGAAGTCGGTGGCGGGCGCGGTTTCCCGGCCGGTCAACGAATAGCCGTACGAGGTGGCTTTATCCCGCGCCACCCCGAGCGCACCGTCGACACCAACCTTCATCAGGCTGGCGCGAAATCGCAGCCTGCGAGCCAGCGTCATGCAGACAAACCCTCTCGTGAAGACCTACCGACGCAAGGGCAATCGCCCCGAAGGACCTCAGTCCTTCGTGAGATGGTATGCGCGGTAGTCGATTTCACCACGTTCGAGGTCGTTGTAGAACCACGAGCCGTCGACTACGGCAAACTCGCGGCCGAACTTACGCAGAAAGGCCGGCAGGCGAGTGTTGATGATCTCGTTCGAACGAGCTGAGTTCTTCTGGAGGCCGCGCAGTACCTCGTCGTTGATGACCCGGTGAGAGACCTCTCGCAGGCCCGAGTTCGCCAGATCCGACTCCCAACTCGCGAAGTTGTCGCGGTTGCGGAAGTCCACGTGCAGGAAGTGCCCGCCGGGCCGCAGCACCCGGTTGACCTCGCTGAGGAAGCGGTCGAAGTGCGGGTAGATATGCGAGGCTTCGACGTTGATCACCGCGTCGAACGATTCGTCGGGGAACGGCAGGTTCTCGGCGTCGCCGTGCACGAAGCTCAGACCCGGCACCTTGTGCCGCTCATTGCAGAATTTAACCCCGGCCGCATTGAAGTCGAGGCCGGTGTAGGAGGCCGGCTTCAGCGTGCGGGACAGGTAAGAGGCGCCCCCGCCGTGGCCGGAGCTGCACTCCAAGACCTTCTTGCCGGCGAGGTCGACGCCGTCCTGGGTTGCGGTCTGGTGGTAGAGCTGGATGCTGTACCGGTTGGGCTCGTCGGCCGGATCGAGCGGCAGCCCCAGCGGCGGGTCTTCCTCGTAGCCCCAGTTCAGGAACTGGACGTCGTCGCCGTGGTTCAGGCGCTTGGTCATCAAGGGGTACCAGTACCGGAAGAGCTTCTTGTACGTCGCTGTCGACCCGATGCGGTAGACCAAACTTGCGCCGACGTTGTCCAATGAAGGGCTACGAACCATGCCGGAATTATCGCACAGGGCCGGTTGTGCTTGTTGTGGCATGCCTTTTTCGCGCAGACGTGAAGCGGTGGCCCGAACTCGTTGATGCGCCAAAATCGCGGCGTGTCAACAAAAACTGATCATGAAGCACTGCTCAAACTCGTGATGAGTTGTGCGGCAAGGGATTTAAGCTGCGTTGACCGATGTTGGTACGTTGGCACGCTGCGGCTCACTGCGATAACGCGATGCGGGGCCGCTGATTCTGCAAATACGCCACATCAGCAAAGCAAACGGGTTCATCAAACCCAGGTCGTCGCAGAGCATGCGGATGTCGCCGAACATGTCCCGCAACGTCTGGCGCGAGTGCCCGGCACCGGAATACAAGTCCTTGCGTACCGAGCGCGGGATGCCGAACTGGCGGAAGAAGCCCCGCGACGGCACGACCATGGCCTGGCCCAGCATCCGCATCACGACCGGCACATACAGCGACAAAAAGAAGCGGGTGTACCACGTCAACCGCGGAACACGCCGGTGCAGGTATTCGTGCGCAAACGAGATGTGGCGGGCCTCTTCGGCGACGTGAATTGCGATCAGGTCCTGCATGATCGGATGAATCGACCGCGGCTCGGGTTCGCGCAGCAGGTTCGTCTGCAGGTAATCGAACGGCACTTCACCGGCCAACACCCCGAAGAAGAACGCATTCGGCAGCGGACCTGCGTAGAACGGGACGATCGGGGACAGCACCCGCAGCCAGCGCGGCATTCCCGGAACGTCGACGCCGATGCGATTGACGATCTCTTGGAACATCAGGCTGTGGCTGCATTCCTCGATCGATTCGTGCACGCAGTAGCGGTACTCGGGGGAGCCGTTCGGTACCCAGAAGGCGTAGTGCAGCAGGCCGCGGACCAGGATGCCCTCGAACTGCGTACCGACCTTGGCCATGTTGGCTTGGCGCCACATCCCGATGGCGACCTGCTTGTCCAAGGGTTGGGCCTGGTACCAGGGATGACTTCCCAGCGGGTCTGACGTGGAGAGCGCCCAGCGTGGGTCGTTCTCGGTGACCGAGAAGATCGGCGCTTCCCAGTCGACGTCGGTGTAGGGGTTGAAGTGCCGCACCGAAGCTTCCGAGAGCGACGTCAGGGTGGCGGCGTACTCGGTGTCATCCGTGACGTCCATGTTGCGCTTCAGCCGCCTGGCCACGCCGAAAAAAGCGAGCAGGAGCAGCAGAGTCACCGAGAGGACAGCGCCCAGGACGATGAAGAAGATCGCCAGTGAAACCGGCAAACCGAGGCCCTCCCTCCGGGTCAGCTCTGCATGCGACTTTCTGCACATGCGCTCGACGGGCACGGTCGGGTTGGAGCTTACCGGGTGAGAGTGAAAGACCTAGTACGGAACGGCCTCATTCTCATGTCTATCTCGTACGCCCCCGGGTGATTCAAGATCGGCGCGGTCGTGCCCCTCGAACAGCCAAATCTCATTAGACAGTACACACCGCTTCGCCCGTTGGTTGACCCTCCGGGTCAAACATCTACGGGATCGTCACGGTGGTACCGGGCCGGGTGCCCGCTACGCGGCCGGAGACCAGGTCCCGAGCCCTGGAGCAGCGTCAACCGGATCGGTGCGGCGCCGGCTCTAAACGGCTTGCCAATCTCGCGGATTAAATGGCCGGCGTCTTCCGGTGTCGTTTCATCGTCGGTGCAGCAGAAGGTACCGTTTAGTGCTTATGGATGACCAGCAGTTCGATGTGATCATCGTGGGGGCGGGTTTCGGCGGTATCGGCGCTGCGATCCAGCTCAAGAGCCTGGGGTACGAGAACGTTCTGATCGTCGACCGCGAAGACGATTTGGGCGGAACGTGGCACGTCAACCACTATCCCGGCCTTTCGGTCGATCAACCGTCGCCCACCTTTTCCTACCGGTTCGAGCCGAACCCCTACTGGTCGCGAATGTATGCGCCGGGTTCTGAACTCAAGAGTTACGCCGTGAACGTGGCCGAGAAGTACGACGTCCGGCGATTCATGCGGTTCAACACCACCGTCGAAGGTGCCCGGTGGGACGAGGACGCCCAGGTGTGGCGCCTGGCACTGGCCGGCGGCGAGACGCTGAGCACGCAGTACCTGATCGTGGCGACCGGCTTCCTGTGTCAGCCGAAGATGCCGGACATCCCGGGTATCGACACGTTCGGTGGCCGCATCGTCCATACCGCCGTCTGGGATGACGACTTTTCACCCGCCGGTCGCCGGGCCGCCGTCATCGGAACCGGCTCTACGGGTGTGCAGGTTGTTCCGGAGTTGGCGAAAGAAGTCGCCGAGCTGACCGTGTATCAGCGCACCCCGATCTGGGTGCTGCCGAAGTTCGACGTGAAGTTCTTCCCGTTGGTGCAGAAGCTCTTCGCAAAGTTCCCGGTGACTCAACGGGCTCTGCGCTGGTACACCGACGCGATTCTGGAATGGTCCATGGTGATCACCATGTGGAAGTTCCGGTACTTCAAGGTCTTCAACAAGGGCATCTCGCAGTTCTCGCGGCTTTATCGGCTGTTGCTGGTGCGCAACCGGGAACTGTCGCGAAAGCTGAACCCCGACTTCGACTTCGGCTGCAAGCGGCCCACCATCTCCAACGACTTTTATCGGGCGTTCACCAAGTCTCATGTGCACCTGGAAACCAACGGGATCGACCGGATCGAGCCCGACGGCATAGTCGCCAACGACGGCACCAAGCGCTTGGTCGACACCTTGGTTCTGGCAACCGGATTCGACGTCTGGGAGGCCAACCTGCCCGCGATCGAGGTGATCGGACGCGACGGCAAGAACCTCGGAAAGTGGTGGCGCGAAACCCAATTCCAGGCCTACCAAGGTATTTCGATGCCTGGCTTCCCGAACTTTCTGTCAATGGCCAGCCCGTACGCCTGGGTGGGCCTGTCGTGGTTCAACACGGTGGAATACCAGATGAAGCACATGGAACGGCTTTTCGGCGAGATGCAGCAGCGCGACGCCCGCACCTTCGAGGTGACCGAGGATGCCAACGCGCGCTTCCTCGAGCGGATGACCAGCCTGATGAAGGATTCCGCGTTCGAACTCGGCAACTGCGTCGGCTCACGGTCCTACTGGTTCAGGAACCACACCGGCAAAGGCGAAGCGCCGCTGTTCCGTCCGACATCGGTGCGCAGCGCCGTGAAGGAGCAGGAGACCTTCCCGATGTCGGACTACGCGATAGCCTGACCGGCAATCAGTCCTTGGTGGGCGTTCGCCGGCGGACGACCGCGCGTCCTCCCCGCGACGGCATGATCGCCACTCCCCGGTAGCGCCGCCGCTCACCTCGTGCGTCGGTTGGCTCGAACTGAAACTCCCGAAGCAGAGTACGCAGCGCAGTGTCCATCTCCATGTGCGCGAATGACGCTCCCGGACAACGGTTTACGCCCCCGCCGAACGGCATCCACCGAAATGGTGTCGGGTTGTTGTTCAGAAATCGGTCCGGGTTGAACGAACCCGGGTAGGGGAAGTTGGCCGCCGACTCGTGGGCAAGCTGAAAGTTGACCACCACATTGATGCCCTCGGGAAGAATCCAGTCTCCCAACCGAACCCGTGTCTTCGTGCGCCGAAAGGACGCCACGATGGTCGGCCGGATCCGCTGAGCTTCGTAGATCGTCGCCTGCCGCAACGCCGATCCGCCGGCGTCCACCTCGTCGTTAAGGCGCTGCAGGATCTGTGGATGCCGGCGCAGTTGTTCCAGTATCCAAGCCAACTGGTTTGCGGTTGTCTCATGACCGGCGCCCACCAACGTCAGCAGCTCGTTGGCGATATGCCGATCGGGGATTGGTTCGCCGTTGTCGTCGCGAACCCGCAACAGCACCGCGAGCACATCGTTGCGTGCGTCGAATGCCGGGTCGGACCGCGCCTGGGCGATCAGTGAGTCGATGGCGGCATCGAAGCGCTGCCGAGACTGTGCGAGCCGCCCGCCCAGACTCCACCGGCCGAAGTCACGCTGCACAACCGGTGGCAGCTGGTGGAGGAAGGAGCCAAGCGTGACGATCGTCGGCACCACGCTGCGAAGTTCGTTGAGCGCCGACGGCTCGTCGCCGAACATGGCGCGCAGGATCGCGTTGAGGGCCAAGCGGTTCAACGAGTCATGCGTTTTGAACTCACGCCCCTCCGGCCAATTCGCGGTTTCGCGCAGCACCTCTTCTTCGATGATGTGCTCATAGGCGTCCACCCGCTTACCGTGAAACACCGGGTGAAGCACTTTTCGGCGCTCGAGGTGTGACTCACCATTGAGGAGAAAAGTCGACCCGGGACCGAATACCTCGCCGAGGTTGGTCGGACGGTCGAGCAGGTTGCTGCTGGTCGCGAAGACGTCCTTGGCCAGCGCCGCGTCGCTGATCACCACCACTGTGCCCAAGACCGGCAGATTGGCGGTGAACGTGCTGCCATAACGCCGACCGAGGATCGGAGTCACCTCGCTCAGCGCGGTCAACAACGCGATCCCTTGGACAGCCTTCGGTAGCCGGGGCCCGGGCGGCAACCGCACCGGTTCAGTTGTCGCCGTGACCAAGTCGTCCCCTAAGCCTGCCGGGTTCCCTGGATTTGCCCCGTGCGGGTCAGTCCTTGATGAATTGATAGATGCGGTATTCCGCGCCGCCGTTCTCGATGATGTTGTAGATCCCGGTACCCGGAACGCCGGCGAAGTGGCGGCCGAACGGCCGGAACCACTTCGGCAGCTGCGCGCTGATCAGGTCCAGTTTGTGCTGTGCGCTGGCGTCCAGTGAGCGGATCACGCCGTCGTTGATGACCCGCTTGGACACTTGACGTAGCGGCATCGCGTCGAGAGCGCCCTCCCAGACCGGGAATTCGGGGCGACCGCGGAAGTCGGCGTAGAGGAGACTTCCGCCCGGCTTCAGCACTCGTGCCACCTCGGACAGGAACTTCGACAGTGTCGGATAGGCATGTGAGGCTTCGACATTCACGATCGCGTCGAAGGAGTTGTCCGGAAACGGCAGATCTTCGGCGTTGCCGTGCACGAAATTCAGGCCGGGCAGCTTGTGATGCTCGGTGCAGTAGGCGACGCCGTCCGGGTTGTAGTCCAGACCGGTGTACTCGGCGGGTTTGAACGTGCGCACGATGTACGACGCGCCGCCGCCGTGCCCGCAGCTGCACTCCAGCACCTTCTTGCCGGCCAGGTCGATCTGCGAGGCGACCTGGTTGTACAGGTTGATCGAGTATCGGTTGGCCGTGTCCTTATCGTCCAGCGGAAGGTTCAGCGGCGGGTCGGCCTCGTAGCCGTAGTTGAGGAAGGTGACGTCCTGGGTGTTGAGCCGACGGGTCAGGAACGGGTACCAGATCTTATTCATGAAGGCCTTGTAGCCCCGGTAGCCGATGTCGGTGACGCGGTCCTTAGTCGTAGGCATGCCGGGAAGTATGCCAGGCGGGAGTTCGAGTCAGCTGCTGCGGTCGGCGGCGGAGACCGAGTCGCGATCACTCGCCGCGGCGTCGGTCCGCCGGTACACCACCGCGCGTCCGCCCTTGCCCGGCGCGATCGCCACGCCGCGGAAGTTGCGATTCTCGTCGGGTGCATCGGTCGGGGTGAAACGGAATTCACGAAACAGCGTCCGCAGCGTGATATCCATCTCCATATGGGCGAAAGATGCCCCTACGCAACGGTTTATGCCGCCACCAAACGGCACCCATCGGAACGACGGCGGGGCGCCGCCGTTGAAACGATCCGGGTTGAACGCCTCCGGGTCGGTGTAGTTGGTGTCCGACTCGTGAGCGAGTTGGAAGTCGATCATGATCGAGGTGTCCTCGGGCAGCACCCACTCGCCGACCCGGACCCTCGTTTTCGTGGTGCGCAGTGAGGCCGCGATGGTGGGCCGAACACGCTGAATTTCGTAGATGGTGGCCTGCCGCAGCTCGGATCCGCCGGCGTCGACTTCCTCGGTGAGTCGCTTCATTACGTCGGGGTTGCGGCGCAACCGCTCCACGGCCCAGGCCAATTGCGAGGCCGTGGTCTCGTGACCGGCGGCGACGAGAGTGAGTAGCTCATCGGCGATGTGGCGATCGGAGATCGGCTGGCCGTCTTCGTAGCGGGCCTGCAGCAGCAGCGCCAGCATGTCGCCGCGATCAGCCAACGCCGGATCCACGCGTGCCTCGACGAGGAGTTCTTCGATCACGACGTCGAAACGGCGCCGATAGCCCGCCAGCTTGCTGCCCGGACTCCAAGGTCCGTACTCGCGACGCACCACGGGTGGCATCCGCTGCATGAGGGAACCCAGTGTGATCAACGGCGGGATCACGATGCGAAGTTCGTCCAACGCGTCGGCGCGCTCGCCGAAGGTGGCTCGCATGATCGCGTTGAGCGTCAGCCGGGTCATCGTCTCCAGCGTTTCGAACTCCTGGCCCTCTGGCCAACCGGCCGTTTCGCGCAGCACCTCGTCTTCGACAATGCGCTCGTAGTTCTTCACCCGCTTGCCGGAGAAGTTGGGCAACACCAGCTTTCGCCGCTCTGAGTGCTCCTTGCCCAGTAGGCTGAACGTCGAGCCGGGGCCGAACGCCTGCCCGAGTACCTTGGTCGGGCGTTCGATTAGATCGAAGCTGGAGCTGTAGACCTCTTTGACGATGTCACGGTCGTGGACGACGATCATCTTGCCGAAAACCGGCAGATTGATCGTGAACGGGCCGCCGTAATGGCGGCTCAGTCGGGGTATGACGGAATACTGCAGCGAGGTCAGAAACAGCACGCTCTGCACGAGCTTCGGCAACCGCAGAGTAGGCGGCAGGCGCACCGGATCGGCCGTCGCCGTTGCCATGTCGCCCCCTTCTGGTTCTCTACCAACAGATTTCAGCGTATCAACGCGCTGTTAGTCCTTGGTGAACAAGTACACGCGATAGGTGTACTCGCCGCCGCGCAGCGCGCCATTGAACGCCCAGTCGGTCATGTCGCTGGCGTAGCGCGCGAAAGTGCGGCTGACCGCCGAGCCGTGGTGCTGACTGATCCGCTCCTGCTTGCGCGGGGAGTTCTTCTCGTTGCCCCGCAGCACATTCTGGTCGATGACCGACATGGAGATCTGTCGCAGACCCGAGTTGGCCAGGTTTGCCTCCCACTCGGCGACCTCGGAACGTGGACGGAAGTCGGTGTAGAGGAAATGCCCGCCCGGGCGCAGCACGCGCTTCACTTCGCTGAGGAATTTCGGAACGTCGGGGTAGAGGTGCGACGCCTCGACGTTGACCAGCGCGTCGAAGGATTCGTCGGCGAACGGCAGCGCCTGGGCGTTGCCCTCGATGAAATCCAGGTTGGGCAGGTGGTGCCTGTTCTTGGCGAATTCGATTCCGGCCGGGTTCAGATCCAGGCCGGTGTAGGAGGCCGGATGCTGAGTACGCACCAGATATGAGGCCCCGCCGCCGTGGCCGCAACTGCATTCCAGCACCTTCTTGCCGGCCAGGTCTACCTGGGTCGCGGTGCGGTGATAGAGCTGGATGAAGTAGCGGTGCGGTTCGTCGGCCTCGTCCAACGGGATACCCATTGGTGGGTCTTCTTCGTATCCGTAGTTGAAGAACAACCAGTCATCGCCGCCGAGCAGACGCGTTTGAGAGGCGAACCGGGTGGTGGCGAATGACGTGAATATCAAACGAAAGACGAAGGGGTTTATCACCAGTCGATGAACCAGTGGGCGCCGGGTCAGGCGGTTCGCGGTGGCCATCGCGGAAGTATGACAGACGCGCGGAGGCGCCCAACAACGTGGCTGGCACCGCCGACCGTCGGCGTTCGGGGAAACCGCAGGTACAGCCTGAAAGCGGCGAGTCCAGGCCGGACGGGTCGCTTGAATGGCCCGTGCAGTCCGTGAGCACCGCGCCGCGCCACCGGAAAGCAATACCGCGAAATGGGATTTCGCCATCGAGTCCGGGCGCGACCATTCAACGGCGCCGGTGCCGTCCGGGTGTCCGCCGTTGTTTGCCGAATGCGATTGCGCAGGGGCTGAACAATTGGATCAATTATCGCCGCCTTTATCCGCGGTCACTTGTCGTTGACAACTTGGGCGCACGATTGGTTGCAACGTAAAACAAATCGCAGAGAAAAGCGATATTGGCAGCGTATGTGCAGCTAGAAGGCCTTTAGCGGATAGGCTCAATTCTTAGTCAATGCATGGGAAAACCCCCTGATGCATTCCGCAGACGGCGTGGTTTACTCGTCCCACTGGTCGCTTACGTATCGGAGCGCCACAGGCGTTCGGGACGGGGCAGGGGATGGCGTTCGCTGCAGTGCTCAGGCGCGCGTGGATACCGCTGGTTGTGCTGGCGGTCATCGGTGCCGCGGGGTTCTCGGTGTCACGGGTCCGTGCCGTCTCTGATTCGGACAAGCACTCGCCGTACGGACGATCCGAAGTCGCCGACATGCAACTTGCGGAGAAGTCCGTCGTCTACGAGGTCTTCGGTGCGGTGGGCACGGTGGCAGACATCGGCTATTTTGATGTGAACTCTGACCCACAGCGCGTCGATGGCGCACGATTACCGTGGACCATCAAGATCACGACGGACAGCCCAGCCGTCGTGGGCAACGTTGTGGCGCAGGGTGACAGCAACAGCATTGGCTGCCTGATCGTGGTAGACGGTCACGTCAAGGCCGAGAGGATCTCGAACGAAGTGAGCGCGTTCACGTACTGCCGGGTCAAGGGCGCATGACGAGCCACCACCTCCGGCACGAGCATGCCGCGGGAACATTCGCCGCGCGGGTAGTCCGTCAGCTGTCGGTGCCCATCATTCTCGGGTGGTTGGCGATCAGCGTGATCGTGACTCTCGCGATCCCCTCGCTGGAGCAGGTTGCCCGCGACCATGCCGTGTCACTGGGTACCAAGGACGCGCCGTCCGTCAAGGCGGCCGCGCGGATCGGAAAGGTGTTCAAGGAGTCGGACTCCGACGCCATGGCGATGATCGTCATCGAGGGCGACAAGCAGCTCGGTGGCGACGCGCACCACTACTACCAGGACATCATCGGCCGACTGAAGGCCGACCCGAAAGATGTGCAGCACATCCAGGACTTCTGGGGTGATCCGCTGACCGCTGCGGGCGCGCAGAGCCCCGACGGCAAAGCCGCCTACGTCCAATTGAATCTTGTTGGGAACCAAGGCGAGACGTCGGCCAACAGTTCCGTCGCCGCCGTCCGGAAAATCGTCGACGGCGTCCCCGCGCCCAAGGGCGTGAAGGCTTACGTCACCGGTCCCGCCGCGGTTGCCGCCGACGGTCTCACGAGTGGTGACAAGACGATCGTGAAGATCATGATCACCACGGTCACGGTGATCTTCGTGATGTTGGTCTTCGTCTACCGATCTTTCAGCACGGTGGCCCTGCTGTTGGCCATGGTCGGCATCGAATTGGCCGCCGCCCGAGGGGCTGTCGCGTTCCTCGCTCTGCATGACGTCATCAAACTGTCGACGTTTGCCACCAACATGTTGGTATCGCTCGCGATCGCGGCGGGCACCGACTACGGCATCTTCTTCATCGGCCGCTACCACGAAGCTCGTCACGCCGGTGAGGACCGCAAGACCGCTTACTTCACCGCGTATCGCGGCGTCGCCCATGTGGTTTTGGCGTCCGGTCTCACCATCGCGGGCGCGACCTATTGCCTCAGCTTTGCCCGGCTGCCGGTCTTTCAGACCGTGGGTGCGCCCTGCGCGGTGGGCATGCTCATCGCGGTCGCCGTCGCGCTCACCCTGGTCCCGGCGGTGATCGCGGTCGGCAGCCGATTCGGTCTGCTCGAGCCCAAACGGCTGCACAGTGTGCGCGGTTGGCGGCGCGTGGGCACCGCGGTAGTGCGTTGGCCGGCACCGATTTTCGCGGCGACCTGCGCGGTCGCCATGGTCGGCCTACTGGCCCTGCCGGGCTACAAGGTGAGCTACATCGACCGCGATTACCTTCCGAAGAACACCCCGGGCAACGTCGGAATGGCCGCTGCGGAACGGCATTTCTCGCAGGCGCGGATGATGCCCGAAGTTCTGATGATCGAGTCCGATCACGACCTGCGCAATTCGGCGGACTTCCTGATCTTGGACAAGCTGGCCAAGAGCATCTTCCGCGTCGAGGGAATCGCCCGGGTGCAGAGCGTCACGCGGCCGCAGGGCACGCCGCTCGAGCACACCTCGATCCCGTTCCTGTTGAGCATGCAGAATGCCGGTCAGCTGCAGAACCTGCAGGTCGCCAAGGGCCGGCTGGATGACATGTCGAAGCTGGCCGATCAGCTCGGTGGGACCATCAAGTCGCTGGAGCGCGTGAACGTTCTGATGAACCAGATGGTCGGCACCACCCATCACGTTGCCGGCGTCACCAAAGACACCAAGGCCATCACCGACGAAGTCCGTGACGACATCGCCACTTTCGACGACACGTTCCGGCCGCTGCGCAGCTACTTCTATGCGGATCCGCACTGCTTCAACATCCCGATGTGCTGGGCGATCCGTTCGGCGTACAACGCCACCGACGGGGTCGACAAGCTCAGCGAGAAGCTGGGTGAGCTCGTCAAAGACGTAGACAGCGTCGACGCCGTCGTACCGCAACTGGTCGCGCTCCTACCGCCACAGATCGAGACCATGCGCAGCCTGCGGACCATGGTGTTGACTCTGCACAGCACCGCGTCCGGAATGTTCGACCAGGCAAACGAACTCAGCGACGACGCGACCGCGATGGGCAAGGATTTCGACGCCGCCAAGACGGACGACTCCTTCTATCTGCCGCACGAGGTGTTCGCCAACCCGGACTTCCAGCGAGTCGAGAAGCTGTTCCTGTCACCGGACGGCAAGGCGGCGCGCTTCATCATCTCGCACAAGGGAGATCCCGCGACGGGCGAAGGCATGTCGCGCATCGACGTCATCAAGACGGCTGCCTACGAATCGCTCAAGGGCACCGCATTGGAGGACGCAAAGGTCTACATCTCCGGCACCGCAGCAACTTTCAAGGATCTGCGGGAAGCGTCGAACTACGATTTCATGATCGCGGGCATCTCGTCGCTGTGCATGATCTTCATCATCATGCTACTCATCACGCGCAGCCTGGTGGCCGCGCTGGTGATTGTGGGTACGGTCGCGTTGTCGTTGGGCGCCTCGTTCGGCATGTCGGTGTTGTTGTGGCAGTACATCATCGGGGTCAAGCTGCACTGGCTCGTGATGGTGATGTCGGTGATCATCCTGTTGGCCGTCGGATCCGACTACAACCTGCTGCTGGTCGCCCGATTCAAAGAGGAGATCGGCGCCGGCTTGAAGACCGGCATCATCCGGGCCATGGGCGGCACCGGCCGGGTCGTGACGGCCGCGGGCCTGGTGTTCGCGTTCACCATGGCGTCGATGATGGTCAGCGACAACCGCGCTGTCGGTCAGGTGGGCACCACGATCGGTCTGGGTCTGCTGTTCGACACGTTGATCGTGCGCTCGTTCCTGATGCCCTCCATCGCCGCGATGCTCGGCCGTTGGTTCTGGTGGCCGATGAACGTCGCGTCGCGTCCGCCACGCATCCCGCGCCGGTCGGCGACTCCTGCGCCGGTCCGTCCGCAAGCCGAGGATGCCGACGCCACCGGGCCGTTGTCGACGCCCGGCCATCGCTCAGCGAACGGCACCAACGCCATGTACGAGCGGGCGTTGCGCCGCTAGCACTGCGGCCTTGTTTGGACGACGAGATCGACGCCAGCGTGCTGCGTACTCGGGCGGTTTCAAGGTTTGCTTGCAACAGTGGACTCTGTCGGTGGTGACAGTAGTAGTTGGTTGACTCGGTTGGTGGGGTTGTCCCAGTTGAATCGTTTTCTGGGTCGGCCGTTGAGTTCGTCGGCGACGTAGGCCAGGTGCTCGGGTGAGTGCACAGATAGGTCTGTGCCCTTTGGAAAGTATTGGCGTAGCAGGCCGTTGGTGTTTTCGTTGCTTCCCCGCTGCCAGGGAGAGTGTGGGTCGCAGAAGTAGACCTCGATGCCCGCGTCGATACTGATCCGGGCGTGTTGGGCCATTTCGTGGCCTTGGTCCCAGGTCACGGTACGACGCAGTGTGGGCGGTAGTTCCTTGATCGCAGCGATCATGGCATCAGCAACAACGTCGGCAGAACGGGTGTCGGGCAGATGCAGGAGGCGGACGAACCCGGTGGAGCGCTCGACGAGGGTGCCGATCTGGGAGGCCTGGTTTTTGCCGATGATGAGATCGCCTTCCCAGTGCCCGGGTACGGCTCGATCGTCGGCCTCGGCGGGCCGCTCGGAGATGTTGACCATGCCCGGGATCCGGCCCCTACCCTTGTGCACGCCGGCACGAGCGCGAGGCTTACGTAGTGCTCGCCCCGTGCGCAGACGTGTGGTCAACTCACGGCGCAGCTCTCCGCGTCCTTGCACGTAAAGCGCCTTATAGATGGTTTCGTGGGACACCTGCATCTCCGGGCGATCAGGATAGGTCGTGGCCAACACCCCAGCGATTTGCTCGGGGCTGTACTTCTTGGTCAACAACGCTTGCACCTGCTCACACAACAGCGGACAGCGGGCCAGCTTGCCGGCCTTGGGACGCCGAGCACGTGCCTCGGTGCGCTGCTGAGCCAACGACGCCGAATAACCCGATCGAGCGTCCCACCCGCCCCGGTTGACCCCGAACCGGTGCAACGCCCGATACCGGCCAGGGGCCGTGCGGGTACGGCCGTTCTTCTCGATCTCGCGCATCACCGTCGAGGGAGCACGCCCCAACCCGCGCGCGATCGAACGCATCGACTCACCCCGCGAGGTGCCGATCATGATCCGCTCGCGCTCCAACAGCGACAGCCGAGGCCGTCGGACACCTTGTGCCACTTGCATACATGGATTCACACCACCGAATTTGCGGAACCACTCCAGCCCACACGTCGCCGACACGCCGACCATTGCCGCCGCATCCTCAGTGGACCGACCCGCGGCTACTAAAACCCAAAACCGACGCTGCACCGACACCAACGACCAATGGCGCATCAACACCCCTACCTACGAAGTGTTGCAACCGCCCCTTTAACCCAAGTCGCAGTTGTCCTCGCTAGCGTCGAACTCGATGAAAGCTAGCGGAACGCCTCGTCGATGATCTCCTGCTGCTCGACGGCGTGCACCTTCGACGAACCCGACGACGGTGCCGACATGGCGCGACGCGAAATCCGTTTGATGCCAGTCAGTTTGTCTGCGAACAGCTCGGGTAGCTCCAAACCGAACCGCGGCCAGGCGCCCTGGTTGGCCGGCTCCTCTTGCACCCAGAAGTACTGGTTGACGTTCGGGTAGTGCTCCAGCGTGTCGCTGAGCCGGTGGAACGGCAGCGGCGCCAGTTGCTCGATGCGCACGATCGCGACGTCGTCCCGGTTGTCTTTGGCCTTGCGGGCAGCCAGTTCGTAGTAGATCTTGCCGCTGGTCAACAACATTCGCGTGGCCTTGCTGCGATCGCCGATGCCCTCTTCATACGTGGGCTCCTCGAGCACCGAGTGGAATCTGGTCTCGGTGAACTCCTTGATATCGCTGACCGCCGCCTTGTTGCGCAGCATCGACTTCGGGGTGAACACGATCAGCGGACGCTGCACGCCGTCGAGTGCGTGGCGGCGCAGCAAATGGAAGTAGTTGGCCGGAGTCGAGGGCACCGCGATCGTCATCGAGCCTTCCGCCCACAGTTGCAGGAAGCGCTCGATGCGGCCGGAGGTGTGATCTGGGCCCTGCCCTTCATGCCCGTGCGGCAGCAGCAGCACCACGCTGGACAGCTGACCCCACTTGGCCTCGCCGGAGCTGATGAACTCGTCGATTATCGACTGGGCGCCGTTGACGAAGTCACCGAACTGGCCCTCCCACAACACCAATGCGTCCGGATTGCCAACCGTGTAGCCGTATTCGAAGCCGACCGCGGCGTACTCCGACAACGGCGAGTCGAACACCATGAACTTGCCGCCGGTCGGGTTGCCGTCCTTGTCGACCGTCAGCAGCTGCAACGGGGTGAACTCTTCGCCGGTCTGCCGGTCGATGAGCACCGAATGCCGCTGGGAGAAGGTGCCGCGACGGGTGTCCTGCCCGGACAGGCGGATCAGTTTTCCTTCGGCTACCAACGAACCCAGCGCCAATAGCTCGCCGAAGGCCCAGTCGATCTTGCCTTCGTAGGCCATCTCCCGGCGCTTCTCCAGCACCGGGGTGACGCGCGGGTGGGCGGCGAATCCCTCTGGGAGAGCGAGGAATGCGTCACCGATACGGGCCAGCAGGGCCTTGTCCACCGCGGTGTCCAGGCCGGCGGCGAGCATCTGGTTGGCCTCCACCGACATGCTCGCCTGCGCGCCGTGCTTCTCGAGTTCGCGGACGTCGTTGAAGACCCGCTCCAGTTGGCCCTGGTAGTCGCGCAGCGCGTCCTCGGCCTCTTTCATCGAGATGTCGCCACGGCCGATGAGCGCTTCGGTGTAGGTCTTGCGGACGCCACGTTTGACGTCGACGACGTCGTACATGTACGGGTTCGTCATCGACGGGTCGTCGCCCTCGTTGTGCCCGCGGCGGCGGTAGCACAGCATGTCGATGATGACGTCCTTCTTGAACTTCTGCCGGAAGTCGACGGCCAGCTTGGCCACCCAGACGCAGGCCTCCGGGTCGTCGCCGTTGACGTGGAAGATCGGCGCGCCAATCATTTTCGCGACGTCGGTGCAGTACTCGCTGGACCGCGAATACTCCGGCGCGGTGGTGAAGCCGATCTGGTTGTTGACGATGATGTGGATAGTGCCGCCGACCCGGTAGCCGGGCAGCTTGGCCAGGTTCAGCGTCTCGGCGACCACGCCCTGCCCGGCGAAGGCCGCGTCACCATGCAGCATCATCGGCACGACGGAGTTGCCGCGTTCGCCCTCGCCCTTGTCGAGCAGGTCCTGCTTGGCCCGGACCAGGCCCTCCATCACGGGGTCGACCGCCTCCAGGTGCGACGGGTTCGCGGTCAGCGAGACCTGAATGTCGTTGTCGCCGAACATCTGCAGGTACACGCCCGTGGCGCCCAGGTGGTACTTGACGTCACCGGATCCGTGCGCCTGGGTGGGATTGAGGTTGCCCTCGAACTCGCTGAAGATCTGCGAGTACGGCTTGCCGACGATGTTGGCCAGCACGTTGAGCCGGCCGCGGTGCGGCATGCCGATCACCACTTCGTCGAGCCCGTGCTCGGCGCACTGGTCGATCGCCGCGTCCATCAGCGGGATAGTGCTCTCGGCGCCCTCAAGCGAGAACCGCTTCTGGCCAACGTATTTCGTTTGCAGGAACGTCTCGAACGCCTCGGCGGCATTGAGCTTGCTCAGGATGTACTTCTGCTGCGCCACGGTGGGTTTGACGTGCTTGGTCTCGACCCGCTCCTCCAGCCAGGCCAGTTGCTCGGGATCGAGGATGTGGGTGTACTCGACACCGATGTGCCGACAGTAGGCGTCGCGCAACAGACCCAGGATGTCACGCAGTTTCCGGTATTCCCAGCCGCCGAAGCCGTTGACCTTGAACACCCGGTCGAGGTCCCACAGCGTCAGCCCGTGGGTGACGCACTTCGAGGTCGGGGTGGCTGCGGAACCTGGTGTTGTCCAACCGAAGTGGATCGATGTCGGCCATCAGATGCCCGCGGTTGCGGTAGGCCGCGATCAACTCCATCACGCGGGCGTTCTTGTCGACGATCGAGTCGGGGTTGTCGGTGCTCCACCGGATCGGCAGGTACGGCATGCCCATCTCGCGGAACAGGTCGTCCCAGAAGTCGTCGGAGAGGATCAGCTCGTGGATGGTGCGCAGGAAGTCACCGGATTCCGCGCCCTGGATGATGCGGTGGTCGTAGGTCGAGGTGAGGGTGATCAGCTTGCCGATACCCAACTCGGCGATGCGCTCCGCGCTGGCGCCCTGGAATTCGGCCGGGTACTCCATGGCGCCGACACCGATGATCGCGCCCTGGCCGGCCATCAGCCGCGGCACCGAGTGCACGGTGCCGATGGTGCCCGGGTTGGTCAGCGAAATCGTCACGCCGGCAAAGTCTTCGGCGGTCAGCTTGCCGTCGCGGGCGCGCCGGACGATGTCTTCGTAGGCCGTGACGAACTGGCCGAAGCGTCATGGTTTCGCAACGCTTGATGGCCGCGACAACCAGTGCCCGCTTGCCGTCCTTGCCCTGCAGGTCGATGGCGAGCCCCAGGTTGATGTGCGCGGGCGTGACCGAGTTCGGCTTGCCGTCGACCTCGGCGAAGTGCCGGTTCATGTTCGGGAAGCTCTTGACGGCCTGGACCAGCGCGTAGCCCAGGATGTGGGTGAACGAAATCTTGCCGCCGCGGGTGCGTTTGAGGTGGTTGTTGATCACGACGCGGTTGTCGATCATCAGCTTGGCCGGGATGGCCCGAACGCTGGTCGCCGTCGGCAGGTCCAGCGACATCGACATGTTCTTGACGACGGCCGCGGCGGCGCCGCGCAGCACTTGGAGCTCGTCGCCTTCGGCAGGTGGCGGGCCGGCCGGCTTCGGCGGCGCTGCCGGAGCTTGGGCAGCCGGCTGCGGGGCGCTGGGAGCGCCGTTGCCGGACGCGGCGGGCACGGGTGCTGCCTGTGGGGGAGTTGCCGCGGGCGGGTGCGGGGCGGCGCGGCGGGGCCGGAGCCGGCTTCACCTCAGCGGGTGCGTCGCCCGTCGGTTCGGGGTTGTAGTCGACCAAAAACTCATGCCAGCTCGGGTCGACCGAGGAGGGGTCGTCGCGGAACTTGCGGTACATCTCCTCGACCAACCATTCGTTCTGTCCGAATGGTGAACTCGTACTGCTCACGGCAGCTGCTCGCCTCGATTCCTCTGTCCGGACAGCGCTACTGCCGCGCTTGCCACTTCGCCCCATAAAGGCTAACCCTTTGCCGTCGATCCGCCATGTGACTTCGTACGGGAAGGGTCTGCGGTAACGCCGCGCTCAACCTGCGTCGGAAGCTGTCGGCAGCAGGTGCAGAGTCACCGGCCACTTCGCCGGCGGCGTCCCGAACGCGTTGCGGGCGTTGCGCACGATCTTCTTGCCCGTCACCCGGTTGCCGACGGCGCCGATCAGAGCGCCGATGCCGACCGGCAGGATCTTGCCGAACAGCAGCGCGCTGCGACGCAGCGTGAACCGCCGGACCGCGCGCTTGAGCAGTCGCGAGTTCAGCTGTGACAAGGCCGGCATCGGCAGCGATGCCACGCCTTCCGACAACCACGCCCCGCTGGTGCGGCCGCCACCGATCAGTTCGGCCATCGCCTGCTTGCTGTCGTCGCCGACCAGTACCGCCAGCACCAGCGCGCGCCGCCGCTCTCGTTCGTCGGCCGAAACTCCGTACACCGACGCGACTGCCAGTGCGTAGAACGCCGTCGCCTCGAGGAACACCACCGTCTCGCCGGCAACCGCGGACAGCGCGGCCAGCGTGCCCAGGCCGGGAAGGACGGCGGCCGAGCCGACCGCCGCACCGCTGGCCATCACGGCGGCCACGTAGCGCTTCTCCAGCTTTGCGACGACCGTGGCCGGGCCGGCGTCGGGATCCGCACGGCGCAGTCTCTCGACGTAGGCGGCCGCAGCAGGTCCCTGAATGCGGGAGCTGCGCTCGATGATGCTGGCTAACGCCCGCGCCGACCGTTTGGGCTTCCCCTCGGTGGTCGCGGGCAGTGAGTCTGCCGATGACCGGGTGCGTCGGGCGCTCATGGATGCCTCCGGTAGTGGATTGCCCGGCTCCTCGCGGGCGGTGACGTGCCTTCAGGCTAGCGCCGGTGCCGGCAAAGGTGGGGCCAGGCGTGCACCTGATTAGTCCATTGGGAATACTCCGGGTTAGACGCATGCGATGACGATGCGGGGTCACGCCCGGCCCGACGATGAGCCGGGGCGGCCCGCCCAGCAAGACGGATTGTCGATGGCCTACCAACTCACCTCTTTGGGTATTTCAGTGTTAGCGCTGCTCAGAGCGCATCCGATGCACGGTTACGAGATGTTCCAGACTCTGGTCGAACGTCACGCCGATCGCATCGTGAAGGTCCGGCCCGGGTCGCTGTACCACGTTGTCGACCGGCTGACCGAAGAGAAGTTGATCCGGCACGCCGGGACCGCGCGCGACGGCAGGCGGCCCGAACGCGCCATCTACGAGATCACCGACGCCGGCGTCGAGGCGCTGGCCGGTCGGGTGGGTCAATTGATCGCCGTGCCGGCGCATGAGTTTCCGCAGTTCGCCGTCGCACTCGTCGAGATCGATACCCTGGACGCAGACGTCGCGGCGAGCGCAGTGGACGACCGGGTTGGGGCGCTCGAGGCTCGGGTAGCCGAGATGATGGCGCTTCGCGACGCCGGCGTCACGCCCACCGGGTATCTGGTGGCATTCGACTACCTGCTGTCGACCATGCGGGCCGAGCTCTCGTGGCTGCGGGGCTTTGCCGGTTCGATGCGGGCCGATCTAACGAATGGGGTGCAGATATGACCGCGGCGACTGCTCGTCGACGACCGGGCGGCGGCCCGGCGACGGCGAACCGCGCCGACGGCCTGAGCCCGTGGAGTGCGCTCTGGGCGATGATGGTCGGCTTCTTCATGATCCTGCTCGACTCGACGATCGTCGCGGTCGCCAATCCCAGCATCATGGTCAAGCTCGGCACCGGCTACGACACGGTGATCTGGGTGACCAGCGCCTATCTGCTGGCATACGCGGTCCCGCTACTGATAGCCGGTCGACTCGGGGACCGGTTCGGTCCGAAGAATCTGTATCTGATCGGTCTGGCCCTGTTCACCACCGCCTCGCTGTGGTGCGGGCTGTCGGGCACCATCGGCATGTTGATCACCGCGCGGGTGGCGCAGGGCATCGGCGCCGCCGTGATGAGTCCCCAGACGTTGTCATTGATCAGCCGCGTCTTCCCGGTCGAGCGTCGCGGGGTGGCGATGAGCGTATGGGGCGCGACTGCGGGCGTGGCCACGCTGGTCGGACCGCTTGCCGGCGGCGTGCTGGTCGATTCGATGGGTTGGGCCTGGATCTTCTTCGTCAACGTCCCGATCGGGATCATCGGCCTGGGGTTGGCGTACTGGCTGATCCCCGATCTGGCCACACACAAGCACCGCTTCGACCTGATCGGGATGGGCCTGTCCGGGGTGGGGATGTTCCTGATCGTGTTCTCGCTGCAGGAAGGTCAGTCTCACGACTGGGCGCCCTGGATCTGGGCGGTGCTGGTCGCGGGCATCGGGTTCATGACGGCGTTCGTCTACTGGCAGTCGATCAGTACTTTTGAGCCGTTGATTCCGCTGGACATCTTCCGCGACCGCGACTTCAGCCTGTGCAACGTCGCCGCGGTGGTGATCGCCTTCGCGGCCACCGGGATGATCTTGCCGCTGATGTTCTATGCCCAGGCGGTGTGCGGACTGTCGCCGACCCGCTCCGCCTTGTTGACCGCGCCGATGGCGGTTACCAGCGGTGTGCTCGCGCCGCTCGCCGGCAAGCTCGTCGACAGGGCGCACCCGCGTCCGGTGGTCGGATTCGGGTTTTCGGCTCTCGCGATCGGCCTCACCTGGCTCTCCATTGCGATGACGCCGTCGACCCCGATTTGGCAATTGGTGTTGCCGTTCTTCGCGCTGGGTGCGGCGATGGCGTTCATCTGGGCACCGATCACCGCAACGGCGACTCGTAACCTGCCCCCGCGTCTTGCCGGTGCCAGTTCCGGTGTGTTCAACGCGACGCGGCAAGTGGGTGCCGTGTTGGGCAGCGCCGGCATGGCGTCGTTCATGACGTCGCGAATCACGGCCGCACTGGGGCCAATGCCCGACGGCGGATCGGGTCCCCCTAGCGGTCCGGGCGGGGGCCTTGAGATGCCGGAGTTCCTGCACGTGCCGTTCGCCGACGCGATGTCGCAGTCGATGCTGTTGCCGGCGTTCGTCGCGCTGTTCGGCATCGGCGCGGCACTGTTCTTGGTCGGTCCCGCCGGGGCGACCCGTGACGGCGAGCGGCCGGGAGCGACTGATACGCCGAGCGACAACCTCGATGCGCCGACTCGTCGGGTGCGGGTGAGGCCAAGCGCCGCAGAGGGTTTCGCGAGCAGCTCCGACGGCTACCGGGATGGCTTCGACGATGACGACGACTACGTGGAGTACACGCTGCCACGGGCGTCCGCTGCCGCGCCACGACCGTCCCGGACTACCGCCCCGCCGGCCCGCCGGGTAGACGCTCCCGACGAATCTCGTCGACCGACGCCGGAGGAGTCGTGGCGCAGCCAGCTCGAGGACATGACGACGACAACGGAGATCGAGCCAATCGGCTACGGCAGCAACGGCTTTGGCATCGACAACGATCCGCGGCCCCGGGCTCGGGAATACCCGCCGCTGGACCAGCGTCGTGTTGAGCCCGAGGAACCGTTCCTGGACGACATCGACACCTACGGAGGGTCGACCTCGCACGACAACAGGCGCAACGGCTATCGCCGACCCCCACCCGAGAGGCGTCGTCCGTATCCCGAGCGGTAGAAAGGTCGTTTAATCCTGGCCGGCTTCATCGAGATCGACGTTGGCGCGAAGAAGTGCGAGGCGGTTTAAAGGTTTGGTTGCAACATTCGTAGGTACTCTGTCGATGGTGCCATTGGTCGTTGGTTGACTCGGTTGCAGTGGCGGTTTTCCCAGTTTTAATCGCCTTCTGGGTCGGTCCACTGAGTATCGCGGCGGCGTATGGCCGGCGTGCTCGGTGACGTGCACGGCTAGAGTCTGTTCCCTTTGCAAATTCGGTGGTGTGAATCCATGCCGTATGCAAGTGCACACGGTGCTTCCCCGACTGCCTCGGCTGTCGCTGTTGGAGTCGCAGAAGTGGATCATCGATCGGCACCTCGTCGGGGCTGAGTCCGATGCGTTCGTTCGCGCGCCAGTTCGTGGCCTTGCTCCCAGGTCGACGGTGATGCGCGAGTGAGAAGGCGGTCGTACCCGCAGCGGCCCTGGCATCGGTATCGGGCGTCGGCAGCACCGGTGTCGGGCAGATGCAGGCCGGCGGCGACCCGGTGGAGCGCTCGATCGGGTTGTTCGGTCGTCGTTGGCCTCAGTTTCTGCACCGAGGACGTGCTCGCCTTCCCAGTGCCCGGCAAGCTGGCCCGCTGTCCGCTGTTGTGTGAGCAGGTCGCAAGCGTTGTTGACCAAGACCGGGATCCAGCCCCTACCAAAGTGCACGCTGGGGTGTTGCGCCACGACCTACGTAGCCTGCTCGCCCCGAGCGCATGCACGTGTGGTCAACTCACGAAACGCAGTCTCTAAGGCGTCTTTACGTGCAAGGACGCCGTATAGACTGCGCTTCGTGAGTTGACCACACGTCTGCGCACGGGGCGAGCACTACGTAAGCCTCGCGCTCGTGCCGGCGTGCACGAGTTGTCGGGGCCGTATCCCGGGCATGGTCAACATCTCCGAGCGGCCCGCTCGAGGCCGACGATCGGAGCCGTAGGCCCGCTCGGCACTTGGGAAGGCGATCTCATCATCGGCAAGATCCAGGGCCTCCCACGATCGGCACCCTCGTCGAGCGCTCCCACCGCCCGGTTCGTCCGCCTCCGTGCATCTGCCCGACACCGCCGGTCCGTGCCGACGTTGTTGCTCGATGCTCATGATCGCTGCGATCAAGGAACTACCGCCCCACACTGCGTCGTACCGTGACCTGGGACTCAAGGCCACGAAATGGCCCAATCACGCCCGGCTCAGTACTCGACGCGGGCATCGAGGTCTACTTCTGCGACCCACACTCTCCCTGGCAGCGGGGAATCAACGAAAACACCGAATTTCGGCCTGCTCCGCCAATACTTTCCAACAGGGCACAGACCTATCTGCCGCACTGCACCCGAGCACCTGGCCTACGTCGCCGACGAACTCAACGGCCGACCCAGAAAACGATTCAACTGGGACAACCCCACCAACCGAGTCAACGCAACTACTACTGTCACCTACCGACAGAGTCCACTGTTGCAAGCAAACCTTTAAACCGCCCGACTGACCAGCACGCTGGCGTCGATTTCGATCGCTCAATACGTGATCTGGAGCGGCTAGGTCAGCGCCTCCGGCGCCGTCAACGCCAGGAATGCGCCGAGTTCGACCAGGCCGGTCGGCGCTGACGGCAGGTACTCGGTCAGCGCGTCAGCACGCACGATCACGGCCGCGTACTGCGCCCGGCTGATCGCCACGTTCAGCCGATTACGGTTGAGCAGGAACGGAATTCCGCGCGGAATGTCGCCGACGGACGAGGCCGTCATCGACACGATGGCCACCGGCGCCTCGGCGCCCTGGAACTTGTCGACGGTCCCGACCCGGACATCGCCGAGCCCGGCGGCGGCCAGCTGCCGGCGCAGCAGCACGACCTGTGCGTTGTAGGGAGCCAGCACCAGCACATCGGTGGATGCCAGGGGCCGGGTGCCGTCCTCGCTTGTCCAGTCGCAGGCCGACCAGCGTGTTGATCAGATCGACGATGGCTTCGGCCTCTTCCGGGCTCTCGGTCGAATTGCCCTCGTGGTGAACGCGAAGCACCTGCACCCCGGGCGGACATCCGTTCGAGCCGGCGGGCGGCAGTGACTTCGGTGTACGGCTGCAAGCGGCCCTCGTACGCCAGCGTCGACACCGGTGCGCACACGGCGGGATGCATGCGATGCGAGCGATCCAGGAAGTAGCCGCGTTCGGCGGGCAGGGTGCGGTGGTCTTCGACCAGCCAGCCCAGCGCCGAGCCGTCGACCGGCTCGGGATGGGTGCCCTGGCTGACCTGCGGCAGCTGCTGCGGATCGCCGAGCAGCAGCAGGTTGGCCGCTGACGCTGCCACCGCGATCGTGTTGGCCAGACAGAACTGGCCCGCCTCGTCGATCACCAGCAGGTCCAGACTCCCCGGTGCGACGCGGCCCGGGTTGGCGAAGTCCCAGGCCGTACCGCCGATCACGCATCCTGTTGTGCCGCTGATGAATCCGGCGTACTCGGTCTCACTGATCTGTTGCCACGCGACGTCGCCGCGGTCGGCCTTCTTCTTGGCCACGCGCGCCGGATCGATGCCCGCTTTGATGGTGCCCTGGAGCAGGTTCTCCACCACCGCGTGGGATTGCGCGACGACGCCGATGCGCCAGCCATGCTCGGTGACCAGTCGGGTGATGACGTGCGCGGCGGTGTAGGTCTTGCCGGTCCCGGGCGGCCCGTGCACCGCGACATAGGACGAATCCAGGTCGAGCAGGGCGGCGGTGATGTCGTCGACAGCGTTGCCAGTTCTGGGCAGGTCGCCGCCGCGGCGAGTCCGAGGGCGGTGACGGAGCAGGATGTCGGCCACCGCGCTGCAGGGGAGCCTCGGCAATCCCGCAGCGACATCCGCCGCGGCCGTTTCGATGGCATCGCGCAGCGGCTTGGTGTTGACCGGCCCGCCCGGCGTCAGCGCGAACGGGAGTTCGTGAAAAGTGCTGCCGTCGGCCGGGGTTCGCTCGCAGATCGTCACCGACGTCGGTACGGTCGGATCGTCGAAGTCGACGACTTCGGCGCGGCCGGCCGCGCGTCGGTCGGGATTGTCGGTCAGACCGGACGGGGCCGGAGGCTCGTAGAGCGCGAAGACCTCGGCGTTGAGCGCACCGCGGGCCAGTTCGCCCGTCAACTGAACTCGCCGCTGCAATTTGCGGGCCTTGGGCGGCTGATTCCACTCGACGGCGACTTCGGCTTCGCCGACGATGAATACGTCTGTTTGGTCAGCCCATTCGTCGACGGGATAGTTCAGTCGGTCGAAGTGGGCCCACCAGAACGGCTTGTCTTCGCGCCGGTGAAAACCCCGCGCGGCCGACACCAGCGCAACCGCTGTCTGCTCGGGAGTGCGGTCGCCGGTCGTGGGATCGCCGCTGAATTCGTACAGGGTCTGCGCGAGCGGGTCCGCCGCTTCGATGACGCCGGAAGTCGGAAACCGGTTGGGCGCCTATCGGTGTCACGCCGTTTTCGAATGCCCGGATGACCAGCCAATCGCGGAGCTCGCGGGTGGATTCGCAGTCGTACTGGTTGTAGTCCGTCGATCTCCTTGAGCACGGCTGCCGCCTGGTCGTGGTCGCCGCCCGCGCGCAGTTCGCTGTAGCGCGCATATTGTGTGATCGAGTCGGTGGCCGTCGTGACGTCGCCCGACCGCAGCCGTGATCCCATGTAGAGCGGCTCCAACGCCTTGAGGCTGAGCGATTCGCTGCCGGTCCGAATGCTCTTGCGCACAATCGGATACAGGTCGACCAGCGTCCCGCTGCGCAGCAAATCGTCGACTTCGTCTTCGCCGACGCCATGGCGCCCGGCCAGACGTAGCAGCGCCGTCTTCTCGTATGCGGCGTAGTGATAGATGTGCATGTTGGGAAACCGCTTGCGCCGCTTGGCCACCAGTGCGAGGAAGTCGATGAGTGCTTTGCGCTCGTCGGGGCGGTCGTGCGCCCACAGCGGATGAAAGGCGCCCGCCTTGCCGCCTTCGAGAACACCGAACAGATACTCCAGACCCCAGTCGACGCCGTCTGCGGTCCACAGCGGATCGCCCTCGAAGTCGAAGAACAGATCGCCCGCGTCGGGGTTGGGGAGCAGGGTCAGCGGCTGCGGGTCGGCGACCTCGAACTGTGGTGTGCCGGTGTCGCGCTCTTGCGATCTGCAGCCTGGCCTGTGCGACCAGGGTGGTCATCGAACGGGCGGACATGTCGGCGACCGGTCCGGTGTGCTCGGCCAGGTCGGCGACCGTGGTGATGCCCGCGTCGATCAGTTTGGCGCGCTGGCTGACTCGCAGGCCCGCGACGAGCAGCAGGTCGTCGGTTGCACGCACCTGCTCTTCGCATACCGGGCACCGGAAGCAGGCGCGAACACCGTCGTCTTCCCAGCGCACCGGGGCACCGTGGGCGTAGTGATCGTCGAGCAGGCGCTGTAGCCGTGCGCGTTGCTCGCGGTAGACCGGAACCAATTCGTCGACCTGGTAGCTGACCGCGGTGCCGTTGCCGAGAATCAGTTCGGCTCCCGGGTGCACCGGAACGCCGGCCTGGCTCAAGGCGTCCGCGTAGGCGGCGAGCTGAAGCAGCGCAGTGACCTTCGCCGAGCGGGCCAGCTTGGTGTCGGAAACCTGGTACTTGCCGTCGCGCAGCACCAGGAAGTCGGCGAACCCGACGAAGCGGCCGTCGAACATCGCGGCCTGATAGATCACCGGCGCGCCGTCCTCGATCTTGCGTCGGGTCTGCGCCGCGGCCGCGGTGACGTTCTCGACGGTGAACGGGGCGGGACGGCCGATTACCGCGACGCCGCCGCCGTGCTCGTCGCGCAGTTGGTCGAGCCGGCGTTGCTCGTGCTCGTCACCGAGAATCGCGGTGCGCTCCAGCAGCTCGTCGGTGACGGTGACCCGTTGCCCCCAGCCGAGTTTGGCGTCGAATTCGCGCAGCAGGGCGTATTCGCAGCGCGCAGCGGATGCGAGATCCGATGCGCTGTAGATGACGCTGTCGCCCGCCATGAACACAGCAGCCACTGTAGGCGGCTGCACCGACAAATCAGCCGGCGTTGGCGATCAGCTCCACGCCGTTGCCGTTCCAGCGGAATTTCACGACGCTGGGCAGGCCGATCCCGCCGGAGTAACTCAGCGCGACGGTGTCACCGGTGCACTGCGAGTTGTCGAGGCCGTTGAAGCCGTAGGTGTCGGGCACGCCCTGCGGCGGTATCAGCTTGCCGAGATGGAACAGCACCGCCCGGGTGTTCGGGCTCTCGGCGTTGGTGTTGGCCTTGACGATGACCGCGGACAGCTGCGCGCACTGGTTGAAGTTGCCGGCCAGCGGCTCGGGGTTCCACGGCTGGTGGCTGCGCGGGTCCTGCGGCAGCTCCGACACCCCGCGGGCGATCGCGGGATCGGCCAGGTTCACGGCGCACGGGTCGACGGGCCCGGGGCTGGTCGGGGCGGCGGTCGCGGCCGGCGGTGCTGCCGTCGGGTGCGGCGCGGCGGACGCGTGGGTGGTGGGCTCCGGGGTCTTGGCGACGGTCGAATCCCCTGATCCGCACCCGCTCAGCGCCGCGGCGAGCAGTGCGGCGGCGGTGAGCCCAGTCAGCCGCCGACTCCCGCGGATTCGTGTCCACACAACGCCGCACCGTACCTTGACCAGCCCCGTCGACGCGGCAGGCGTGGCCGAGCGGCAAATGACCACTAAACTTCTCCTCGAAATGGACTCGCAGCATAACGACACCGTGACCTTCGCCGACCTGCAGATTCACCCTTCGGTGCTGCAGGCGCTCTCCGACGTCGGCTACGAGTCGCCGTCAGCGATCCAGGCGGCGACCATTCCGGCCCTGATGGCGGGCTCCGACGTGGTGGGCCTGGCCCAGACCGGCACCGGTAAGACGGCCGCGTTCGCGGTGCCGATCCTGTCGAAGATCGACACCACCAACAAGGCCACCCAGGCGCTGGTGCTGGCGCCGACGCGGGAGCTGGCGTTGCAGGTCGCCGAGGCGTTCAGCCGCTACGGCACCCACCTGCCGAAGATCAACGTGCTGCCGATCTACGGCGGAGCGTCCTACATGCCGCAGCTGGCCGGTCTGAAGCGCGGCGCGCAGGTGGTGGTCGGCACGCCCGGGCCGCGTGATCGACCACCTCGAGCGCGGGCACCCTGGATCTGTCCCATGTCGATTACCTGGTGCTCGACGAGGCCGACGAGATGCTGACGATGGGCTTCGCCGAGGAAGTCGAGCGGATCCTGGCGGAGACCCCGGAGTACAAGCAGGTGGCGCTGTTCTCCGCGACGATGCCGCCGGCGATCCGCAAGCTCAGCAACAAGTATCTGCACGACCCGATCGAGGTCAAGGTCGACGCGAAAACCGCGACCGCCGACAACATTTCGCAGCGCTACATCCAGGTTGCCGGCCCGCGCAAGATGGACGCGCTGACCCGGATCCTCGAAGTCGAGCCGTTCGAGGCGATGATCGTCTTCGTCCGGACCAAGCAGGCCACCGAAGAGGTAGCCGAAAAGCTGCGCGCCCGAGGGTTTTCCGCGGCGGCCATCAACGGCGACATCCCGCAGGCTCTGCGTGAGCGGACCATCGCCGCCCTCAAACGAGGTGGCGGCAATGGCATCGACATCCTGGTCGCCACCGACGTCGCCGCCCGCGGGCTGGACGTCGAGCGGATCTCCCACGTGCTCAACTACGACATCCCGCACGACAACGAGTCCTACGTGCACCGGATCGGGCGTACCGGCCGGGCGGGACGGTCGGGCTCGGCGCTGCTTGTTCGTCTCGCCGCGAGAACGTCACCTGCTCAAGTCGATCGAGAAGGCGACCCGGCAGAAGCTCATCGAAGCCCAACTGCCCAGCGTCGACGACGTCAACGCGCAGCGGGTGGCGAAGTTCGCCGATTCGATCACCGACAACCTTGGCGCACCCGGTCTCGAGTTGTTCCGCCGTCTGGTAACGGATTACGAACGCGAGCACGACGTGCCGATGGCCGACATCGCCGCGGCTCTGGCGGCGCAATTGCGTGACGGCGAAGCTTTCCTGCTCGCACCCGAACCGCCGCCCGAACGTCGGGCCCGGGATTATCAGGACCGGCCCGCCAAACCTGCCCGCGGCCCCGGCGATGGCCCGAGGAAGGGGCTCGCCACCTACCGCATCGCGGTCGGCAAGCGGCACAAGGTCGGACCGGGCGCGATCGTCGGCGCCATCGCCAACGAAGGTGGCCTGCACCGCAGCGATTTCGGCCATATCACGATCAAGCCGGATTTCTCGCTGGTGGAGCTGCCGGCCAAGTTGTCTCGCGAGACATTGAAAGCGCTTGAGAAGACTCGTATTTCCGGTCAGCTGATCAACCTGCAGCCGGATCGGGCTCCGGACAAGAACCGCCGCGGCGGTCGTGGCGCACCTCGGCGGGATCACCAGGGATGACCCAGGCCGACACCACGGCCCAGGGCGGACTTGAACAGGTTGCCGGGCCGGATCGGGTCGCCTCGTTAACCGGTATTCGTGCGGTCGCCGCGCTTCTCGTGGTGGCCACGCACGCGGCCTACACCACTGGCAAATACATCGAGGGCTATTTCGGTCTGGTGTGTTCGCGGATGGAGATGGGCGTCCCGATCTTCTTTGTGCTGTCCGGCTTTCTGCTGTTTCGGCCGTGGGTAAAATCGACTGAGACGGGCGGCCCGGAGCCCTCGATCCGCCGCTACGCCTGGCACCGGGTGCGGCGCATCATGCCCGCCTACGTCGTCACGGTGCTGGCCGCCTTCATCATCTACCACTTTCGGCATGCCGGACCCAATTACGGCCACACCTGGGTCGGGTTGTTCCGACACCTGACGTTGACGCAGATCTACACCTTCAACTACATGCGGGGATATCTACATCAGGGCCTGACCCAGATGTGGAGCCTGGCGGTGGAAGCCTCCTTCTACGTCATTCTTCCGCTGCTGGCCTACCTGCTGCTGGTGGTGCTGTGCCGACGGCAGTGGCGCCCAAAGCTGTTGCTGTCCGGAATCGCTGCGCTGGCGCTGATCTCGCCGGCCTGGCTGGTCGGGGTTCACTTGACCACCTCGATTCCCAATGGTGCCCGGCTGTGGCTACCCACCTACCTGATCTGGTTTCTGGCCGGCATGAGCCTGACCGTGCTGCAGCGGATGGGTGTGCGCTGCTATGCGTTCATCGCGCTGCCGCTCGCCATCATCTGCTACTTCATCGCCTCCACGCCGATCGCGGGGGATCCGACGACGTCGCCGCTCGGCCTGTCTCAGGCGCTGTACAAGGCGGTGTTCTACGCGGTGATCGCTGCGTTGGCGGTCGCGCCGTTGGCGCTCGGCGACAATGGCATGTATGCCCGCTTACTGGCGAGCCGGCCGATGGTCTGGCTCGGCGAGATCTCCTATGAGATCTTCTTGATCCATTTGGTGACAATGGAATTCGCGATGGTCTACATCATGCAGGATCACGTCTACACCGGTTCGATGGCCGGGCTGTTCGTGGCGACGATGGTCGTCACGATTCCGCCGGCCTGGTTGTTGCACCGGTTCACCCGAGTGCGCGACTGACCTGTTCGGCGGGCACCACTACCGGGGCGACGAACTCGGTGAGCATTGCCCGCTCGTCGTCTTCGTCGCGGCCGGGGAAGATCAGCAGCGACGTGATCGCACGGACCAGCCAGCGGCCGCGGCCGGCGACGTTCGCCGGATGGTCGTCGCCCAGCGAGGTGACGAATGCGGTGGCCAAACCGGTGATGACGTCGGACTGCTCGGCCAGCTCGGCGCCGAGCGGGCCCGACGTTGTCGCGAACCAGGCTGACAGCGCAGGGCTTTCGCGGACCAGTCGAAGCGTCGTGACGATGCCGGTGACCAGTCGTTCTCGTGGGTCCTTGATGTGGTCGACGTCGATCGACTCGGACAGCCGATGGGTTTCGCGGGCCACGTAGGCGTTGCGCAAGCGCCTCACGGTTCTCGAAGTAGCGGTACAGCGTCGCGCGGGAACACCCTGCGGCCTTGGCGATCTCGTTCATGCCGACCGAGCCGGGATCGTGGTGGGTGAACAGTTTCTCGGCGGCATCCAGGATGCGGTCGGCCGCGACCTCGGTGCGGCGCTCGGCGAGCCAGTCGTTGGCCGGCATTTACGACGTGACCCGGAACGGGACCGACACCGGGCGTCGCACGTAGCTGCCGCCGGCCCAGACGATGCCCGCCTCGTCCACCTCGAAATCGGGGCAGCGGGAAAGCAATTCGGTCAATGCGACCCGCGACTGCATCCGGGCGGCGGCCGCGCCCAGGCAGTGATGGGCGCCGTGGCTGAAGGTCAGCAGGTTGCGCGGCTTGCGCTCGACGTCGAGTTCACCTGCGTTCGAGCCGAATTGACGCTCGTCGCGGTTGCCGGAGCCGTAGACCAGCAACACTCGACGACCTTGCGGCACGGTGGTGTCGCCGATGGTGACGTCGCGAGTGACGGTGCGGGCCAGTGCCTGTGCCGGCGAGGTGAGCCGCAGGAACTCGTCGACGGCGCCGGGGATCAGGTCCGGGCTGTCGACGAGCAGCCGTCGCTGGTCGGGCCGCTGGTGTAGCAGTTGGACGGCGCCGCCCAGCATGCCGGTGGTGGTGTCGTTTCCGCCGGTGATCATCGTGAAGACGAACCCGAGGACCGACAGCGTGCCGGCGATGTCGCCGTCGGCGCCGACACCCGCGGCGACCAGATGCGAGATGGTGTCGTCTTCGGGTTCGGTGCGGCGTCGTTCGATCAGCTCGGTGAAGTACGCCATCATCGATCCGACCGCCTCGCCGACGGTCTCCAGCGCGGATGCGATGCCGCCCTCGGTGGTGTTGGCCGCCACGATGGCGTCGGTCCACCCGTCGAACTGGCCGCGGTCTTCCTCGGGCACGCCGAGGTAATGCGCCACCACCATCGACGGCAGCGGCTTGAACAGTTCGGCGACGATGTCGCCGCCGCCGTTGGCGATCAGCCGATCGAGGCGCTCGACGACGAATTCGCGGACCTTCGGCTCCACCGCCTCGACCTGGCGCGGGGTGAAGCCGCGGGCCACCAGCTTGCGGAACTCGGTGTGCACCGGAGGATCCTGCATCACGAACGGTGGATTGTCCTTGAGCCCAATCATTTCCAGGTCGCCGTAGTTGACAGTCAGGCCCTGTGCCGACGAGAACGTCTCGTGGTCGCGCGCCGCCGCCCAGATGTCGGCGTGCCGGGTCAGCACGTAGTAGTCGTCGTCGGGCTTGCTATGCGGCACCACGTGGTGCACCGGGTCGTGGTCGCGCAACGCGCGGTACATCGGCCACGGGTTGGCCCACGTCTCGGCGGTGGCGAGCTGGAACCGAGGCGCGTGAGACAAAGTTGCCGTCATGTCTTATTGGTACGACAAGTGCGAAGATATGTCAACCCGCGCATCGACCGCATGCAAAGCCGCGACTTACTACTACGCACGCGTTGAAAAGCCGGTGCACGGGTTGAACCCCGCCCAGCGGCCCTAGTAGCCCGGCCGTCTAGAACGGCTCCGCAAACCTTCCTACTCGGCCAACGTGACCCTCAGCCCGGCGCCGGAAAGCGGCATTCGCTGGACAGCGCGCGGACATTAGGCCTGTACTTAGGTCACATTTTCGAAGAGTTACCGAGAATTCACGGAGGCTGGCGTGACAAAGGCGGGCGGTCGAGCGGGTAAGCGCATGACGCTGGAAAAGCGAGCGCAGGCCGGGCTGGGCGCTGATCTCGTTCTCGAGGGCGGGGGAGTCAAGGGGATCGGCCTGGTTGGGGCGGTCCTGACGCTGGATGAGGCGGGCTATGTCTTTCCCCGGATCGCGGGCACGTCGGCTGGCGCCATTGTGGCTGCCCTTATCGCGGCATATCAGGTCAAGAAAGTCCCGCTCACCCAGCTGCAGACGGATATGGACGATCTGGACTACACCCAGTTCATGCAGAAGACCTGGGCCGAGAAGCACCTGGGCCTAATTGGGAACGCCGCCGCGCTGGTGAGCCACCAGGGTCTGTACGCCAGTTCCTATGTCCAGAAGTGGCTGACCTCGAAGCTGGAGCCGCTGGGCATCCACACTTTCGCCGACCTCAAGATCACCGGGGACGACGGCACCGCCTTGGCCCCATACCAGCGCTACCGGCTGGTCACCCACACCTCGGACCTGACCCGCGGCGCTCTGGTCCGGCTGCCCTGGGACCTGCCCTTCTACCTGCTGAGCAGCGAGGATCAGGGTGATCCGGACAAGTGGACCGCGGCCATCGATGAGTACCCGATCGTCGACGCGGTCCGCGCATCGATGTCGATCCCGTTCTTCTTCCAGCCCTTCGAGCAGAAGACGGCCTTGGGCGCCTGCACCTGGGTCGACGGTGGGCTGCTGCAGAACTTCCCGGTCACCGTATTCGACCGGACCGACGGCCAGCCCAACCGGTGGCCGACGTTCGGGATCAAGCTGTCGTCGCAGCCGGCGCAGAACACACCGGACGTGCCGGTACAGGGCGATCTCCGCGAGGTCGTCTCGATCGCGCACACGGCCATGGGCGAGTGGAACCGCTACCCGCTGGCCGATGAGGGCGTCGGCGCCCGGACGGTGTTCGTGGACACGATGGGTATCGCCAGCACTGATTTCGCGCTGACGAAGGACCAACGTGACGAATTGTTCGCCAGCGGCAAGGACGCAGCGGGTAAGTTTTTGGCCGACTGGGCCGAGGCTCACCCGCCCGTCGCGACGCCACCTGTGCGGATATCACCGACGTCGACTTGACGGAATTCTTCGGCGCGCAGGCCGGCGCGCATTCCGGTGAGGATTAGCGCGAGGTCCCTTTCGGCCCAAGCGGTTCGGTGCTTGGGGGACCGCCCGACGGCTAGCGAACGTTGCAACATTCGGCGATGAAGCGCATTTCGATTCAGCGACACGGTTTTAACGTGTTGTGATCGCGAATCAAATCCAGGGCGCGCAGATCACGGTCGGCGATCGCATCGACCAATGCGGCGTGAAGTTCGTAGCGGGCATCAATGTCATCGGGTAGATGCTCATTATCGATGGGCCGTACCGACAGCAGGTGGGACTCGATGACGTCGAGCAGCATCGGATACAACGATCGCAAGATGGCGCTCGGGCTGATCTCGGCTATGCGGGCGTACAGGTTTCGGTCTGCTCGCGCGAAGGCGGTGCCGTCCACGTTGGCGACGGCGACCTTCATGTGATCCAGTTGCTCACGCAGAGCGGCGATGTCGTGGTCCGACGCGTGTTCCAATGCGTCTTCTACTAGCAACGGATCCAGGGCTTCGCGCAGTCGCACGGCTTCGGCAACGGAGGTGGCATCGTCGTCAACGGTCAGCATCGAATTGCCGAGGCGCACCATTGGCGATTGGCGGCTGGCGAACAAACCACCGCCGGGGCCCGAACGCACGGTGACCAGCCCCCGGGCCTGAACCATTCGCAGTGCTTCGTTGAATGTGCCGACCGCCACCCCGCAATGGTCCCGCAGCTCCTCTTTGGTTCCGAGCCGATCGCCGGGTTCAGCTGAGGCGGCCATCGCCGCCAAGTGTTCGGCTGCCTGTTCTGGGCGCGTCTGATGGCGATCGAAACGCGGGCGCTCCCAATCCTTGCGCCGTAGGGCGGGTGGGTCCGTCGTCATGAAGATCTGCCTTCCGCTGTGTGCCAGCCGGACCAGGATAGCGGCCGCGAGCAGAATTCAACATGTTTAATTATGTTGAATCTATTGACACGCGGCCCAAGCCGTCCCAGACTACTGGCAGTCGCGCTGATTCAGCATGGTGAATTGGCAGGAGGGTGCGTCGCATATGCGAGCTGGATTGCCGTTGCGCGACCCCCGGCCTCGGATCATCCGATTGGACGACGCCGGGCGCCTTGGTGAAAGCCGTTGCCGGGGTGGGTAACTCGTGATCGCACTGACCCCGGCGTGGAAACCCGCCGCAGCCGTGGGCGGCTTCTTCGCGATGGCACTCGACGTACTGGTTCTGATCCCGCGGAGACCCTTCGCCTGGCGTGAATTTGTGGCTCAAGCCTGGTTCGTAGCGCGAGTGTCACTGATGCCGACGGTGATGTTGGCGGTGCCGTACTCGGTGCTGGTGGTGTTCACCTTCAACATCTTGTTGCTCGAGTTCGGAGCCGCCGATTTCAGCGGCACGACCGCGGCCTTCGCCACCGTCACGCAGATCGGCCCAATCGTGACCGTCTTGGTGGTCGCCGGCGCCGGTGCGACAGCGATGTGCGCTGACCTGGGGGCGCGCACGATCCGGGACGAACTCGACGCGCTACGCGTGATGGGCATCAACCCGATTCAGAGGCTGGTGGTTCCGCGCGTGCTGGCGGCGATGGTCGTCGCCGTGCTGCTGTCTTCGGTGGTGATCCTCGTCGGCCTGGTGGGCGGATTCATCTTCTCGGTATTCGTCCAACACGTCACCCCGGGCGCCTACGCGACCGGTCTGACGGTGCTGACCAGAGCCCGCGATGTGCTACTCGCGTTGGTCAAGGCGGCGCTGTTCGGATTGTCGGCCGGGTTAGTCGCCTGCTACAAGGGCACTTCGGTCGGTGGGGGCCCTGCCGGCGTTGGCAATGCGGTCAACGAAACCGTGGTCTATACCTTCATGGCGCTGTTCGCGATCAACATCGTTGCCACGGCGGTGGGCGTGAAGGTGACGTCATGACCGTCGCAAGTGCGCGGCTGCCACGCACCTCGCGCAAGATCCGCCAGTGGGGGGCCGGCTGGACCAGGGTCGGTGCCCAGACATGGTTCTACGCCAAGACGCTGCGCTACAGCGTGGAAGTATTCGTGCGCTACAGGTCCGAGCTGGTTCGGCTGATCGCGCAGATGGGCCTGGGTACCGGTGCGCTCGCGGTGATCGGCGGCACCGTCGTGATCGTCGGTTTTCTAACCATGACGACCGGGGCACTCGTCTCAGTGGCCGGTTATAACCAGTTGGCCGATATCGGCGTGGAGGCCCTGACCGGCTTCGCGTCGGCGTACTTCAACGTCCGGCTGGCTGCGCCGTTGACCGCAGGGGTGGCGCTGGCCGCCACGATCGGCGCCGGCGCCACCGCTCAACTCGGGCGCGATGCGGATCAACGAGGAAATCGACGCACTTGAGGTCATGGGTATCCGCACGATCGCCTACCTGGCCTCCACCCGCGTAGTGGCGGGGGTGATCGTGGTGATCCCGCTGTATTGCGTTGCAGCGTTGTCCGGCTTCGTGTCTGCTCGATGGTGCACGACGGCGATCTACGGGCAGTCGGCCGGTGTCTACGACCACTACTTCAAGGCATTCTTGTATCCGACCAGCCTGATCTGGTCGTTCTGTCTGGCCGTGGCCATGGGCGTCGTCATCATGCTGGTGCACACCTACTACGGCTTCACCGCTTCTGGAGGGCCGGCCGGCGTCGGTGAGGCGGTGGGGCGGGCGGTGCGCACTTCGTTGGTGTCGTCAGCATTCTTGACCGTTTTCCTCTCCCTTGCGATCTACGGTCAGTCCGGCAACTTCAACCTGTCGGGCTAGCGCGTGGACGGCACGGCGGACCAGTCCCGGATCCACCCTGCATGGTGGACGGCGGTTTTGATCGCGATCGTGTCGTCAATCATGTGGGGGTGTTGGGCCGCATTCGCCGGCACGTTGACAACCTATGTGCCTGTCACCTTGACATCGGACCGCGCTGGACTGGCTATGGAATCGGGCGCCAAGGTCAAGATGCGTGGTGTGCAGGTGGGGCGCGTCGCGGGCGTTCAGGGCGGACACGACCCGATTAGTCTGCAGCTGGAGCTGTTCCCCGGCCAGATCAGCGACATTCCCGCCAACGCAGAAGCGCAGATCCGCGCGACCACTGTTTTCGGCGCCAAGTACGTCGATCTGATTTATCCGGATAATCCAAGTCCGCAACATATTTCGGCTGGAGCGGTCTTGCGGTCCAAGAACGTCAGCACCGAAGTCAACACGGTCTTTCAGAGCCTTGTCGACGTTCTGCACCAAGTCGACCCACCCAAGCTGAACGCGGTGTTGACCGCCTTTGCCGAGGCGGTACGCGGTCGCGGAGAACGCATCGGTGAGGCCATTACCGCCGCTGACAACGTGCTTGGGGCGGTCAACCCGCGGATGGGAACGGTCCAGCACGACTGGCGGTCGCTCACGGGTGCCAGTGATGCCTATAGTGCTGCGGCGCAGCATATTCTGGCGACTTTCGATGCCGCGAACGTGACGGCCGCGACGATCACCGCACGCTCATCAGACCTGGATGAATTGCTGCTCAGCACGATCGGGTTCGCCCAAGCCGGGATCGACCTCATCGGTCCCAGCCGAAGCAATCTGGTGCGAGCGATCAACGCCCTCGCACCGACTACCGACCTGTTGATGAAATACAACCCCGAGTACACGTGTCTTGTCATGGGCGCCAAGTGGGCGCTGGACAACGGCGCATACGACGCCGCCGGCGGCAACGGCCGCACCATCGTCATAGACGACGGCTTACTCTTCGGCGACGACCCTTACCGATATCCGGACAATCTGCCGGTAGTGGCGGCCAAGGGCGGTCCCGGCGGCCAGCCCGGCTGCGGTTCACTGCCGGACGTCTCCAAAAACTTTCCGATCCGCCAATTGGTCACCAACACCGGCTGGGGCACCGGTTTAGACATCCGACCCAACCCCGGTATCGGTCACCCCTGGTACGTGGACTTTTTTCCCGTCACTCGTGGGACGCCCGTGCCGCCCAGTTTCCGCGGAGTGAAACCACCGGCGATCGGACCGGTGCCCTACCCAGGCGCGCCGCCGTACGGCGCTCCTCTCTACGGCCCGGATGGAACACCGCTGTATCCGCCGCCACCCGGGGCGCCCCTCCAGAGCCGCCCGGGCCGCTGCCACCGCCATCACCCTGACCACAGCTACCAAGGATGCAGTCATGACAGACAACACCGTTGGTGCAATGTGGCGCCTAACGATCTTCGTTGTCGTGTGCACCATGGTGACGTTCGGGTTGTTCATGGTGTTCGGCCAGTTGCGGTTTCAACCGGAGCAGACCTACAGCGCCGAGTTCACCAATATCAGCGGGCTCAAGGAACGCGACTTCGTCCGCATCGCCGGGGTGGAAGTCGGCACGGTCAAACACATCTCGATCCGAGACGACAACATCGTCGTCGTCCAATTCTCCGCCGATGACACCGTGGTGCTGACCCAGGGCAGCAAGGCGCTGATCCGCTACGACAACCTCGTCGGCGACCGCTATCTGGAATTGCAGGAAGGCGCAGGGGAAGTCGCTCGCCTGAAGCCGGGCCAGACCATCCCTGTCGATCGAACCGAACCGGCGCTGGATCTGGACGCGCTGATCGGCGGCTTCCGTCCGCTGTTTCGGGCGCTGGATCCGGTGCAGGTCAACGCCCTGACCGGCCAGCTGATTCGGGCGTTTCAGGGTCAGGGCGCGGCGATCGGCTCGTTTCTGGCCCAGACTGCCGCGGTGACAAACACGCTGGCCGATCGTGACGTGCTGATCGACCAGGTGGTCGTCAACCTGAACACCGTGCTTGGGTCACTCGGAGATCAAAGCCGACAGTTCGACAAAGCAGTCACCTCACTGGCCGGACTGATGGAACGGCTCGCGGCCCGCAAAGGCGACATCAGTAATTCGATCGCCTATAGCAATGCCGCGGCGGGGACGATCGCCGATCTGCTGCAACAGGTTCGCCCGCCGTTCGCTAATACCGTCGCACAGTCGGATCGGATTAACAGCCTCGTCATGCATGACCATGACTATGTCGATGACCTGCTCAACACGTTGCCGGAGGCTTACCAGGCGCTGGCCCGGCAAGGGATGTACGGCGACTTCTTCACCTTTTATCTGTGTGATGCGGTGCTGAAGCTCAACGGCAAAGGCGGTCAACCCGTGTTCGTTAAGGTCGCAAGCCAAGTCACTGGGCGGTGTGCACCGAAATGAAACCATTTTCAGAACGCAATTTGACGGTCATCGGCGTGGT
>CAVVNB010000030.1:0-114824 GCA_963749375.1 uncultured Actinomycetota bacterium | reverse complement strand
GCAGCCACTTGTTCTCCCTGTGCCGACATGTCGAAAAAACGAGCTACCAGCGTCAGCGGTCGCGCCCGCGGTCGGCAATGGCCTCCGTCACATTCGGCGGTTGAGGTTGATCACAGTTTTCCACCAGTGAGACGGTGCGGCGCCTCGGTGCCGCCGGCTCCTGCCGCTTCTGCAACGATTTGGTGGCCGACTACCCAGTGCTCTCCGCGATGAGCCCTGGGAACAACCCAGACCGGGTGGATTCACGGCATCCTGTCTGGTCTGCAACCCTCGCGGCGCCTGGGGTGTAGAACAGTGCGCATGGGCCTCAGGTGCCAGGGCTCGCAGGACGTCGCGGTGAATAGCCGTGCATGAGCTTTCGCTGTGCGAGGCGATCGCCGGCGTGGTCAAACCGTACGCCGACGGTCGCCACGTCGACGTCGTACGCGTCAGAATCGGCGCGCTACGTCAGGTGGTTCCCGAGTCGCTGTCGTTTTGCTGGACGCTGCTCCGAGACTACGAGGACATGCCCGACGCCGAGTTGGAACTCGAGTTTGTCACCGCCGAGGTGCGCTGCCGGTCCTGCGGCAACGAGTCGGCGATCACTTCGCAGTGGTCATTGCTATGCCCGCGTTGCGGGAGTGCCGACGTCGAAGTGCTGCGCGGCGACGAGTTTCTGGTGACGTCATTGGATGTCTCGTGAAAGGTGTTGACAATGGGTAGATTTCATCGCCACGACGACGGAACCGTGCATACCCACGAGCACGGCGATCACGACCACGCCCATCCTCACGACCACGGCGATCACAGCGGCTATCACACCGGCACTCAGCGTGTCGACGTGCTGGAGTCGATTTTCGCCGAGAACGATGTCCGGGCCGGATTCAACCGAAATGCGTTTGAGGACAATCGTGTTCGTGCGATCAACCTGATGAGTTCCCCGGGCTCCGGCAAGACGACGGTATTGCAGGCCACCCTCGACGAACTCGCCGGCGAGATCGCCGTCGGTGTGATCGAGGGTGACATCGCCACCGACCTGGACGCCGCCAAGCTCGGTGGCCGGGGCGCCCAGATATCCCTACTCAACACCGGCAACGGATTCGGCGGCGAATGTCATCTCGACGCGCCCATGGTCAACCGCGCGCTACAGGGACTGGATCTGGACAGCCTCGACCTGGTGATCATCGAAAACGTCGGAAATCTGGTATGCCCCGCCGAATTCGACGTCGGCGAACACGCCAAGGCGATGGTTTATTCGGTTACCGAGGGTGACGACAAACCGCTGAAGTACCCGGTGATGTTCCGCGCCGTCGACGTGGTGCTGCTCAACAAGATAGATCTGGTGCCGTACTTGGATGTCGACGTCGACTCGTATATCGCCCGCGTGCGCGAGGTCAATCCGACGGCGACGATTTTGCCAGTCAGCGCCCGCACCGGCGTCGGCATGGCCGATTGGTTCGATTGGCTGCGACAGTTCACAGCGGGCTCAGCGACCTGAGCGCACCGCGGTTTCATCTCAAGCACGCGTCTGGATGGCAGGCGGTAATCGCTTGAATCCCAACAGATGCGACTGATTCGCAAGACGGGCTTTATGTTGCTGATCGATCCGCGCCCCTGCTGGTTCCGAACGGCGATCGAGCGCCCAGAATACGCCGCCGCTTAACGAAATCAGGCGCAAATCCGGAAACCCGTATCCAGGCTTCCGGATTTGCCAGAACATCGTTGACAAGGTAGTTGGGCGAGAGTAAACCCAGAACCACGCGCCGCGTAAGCGGGCCGATCGTCGACTCCCGCGGTGTCAGGGACCTTAGCCCGGGCCCGGAAAGCTGCGCTATGCCAACGGAAGCAGCAGTCAAAGCGGAAGAAACATTGATCCATGTTCTATGGATCAATGCGGGCCTAAGTTGCGATGGCGATTCGGTGGCACTGACTGCGGCCACCCAACCCAGTATCGAGGAGATCGCGCTGGGCGCGCTCCCCGGTCTGCCCAAGATCGCTGTGCACTGGCCGCTGATCGACTTCGAGTGCGGCCCCACCGGCGGGGCCGACGATTTCCTCGAGTGGTTCTTCAAGGCCGACCGCGGTGAGCTCGAGCCGTTCGTGCTCGTCGTGGAAGGTTCGATTCCCAACGAAGCGATCAAGAACGAGGGGTACTGGTGCGGCTTCGGCAACGACCCGGCCACCGGGCAGCCGATGACGACCAGTGAGTGGCTCGACCGGCTGACCCCGAAGGCGACGGCGGTGGTCGCGGTGGGGACCTGCGCCACCTACGGCGGCATCCACGCGATGGCCGGTAACCCAACTGGTGCAATGGGCGTGCCCGACTACCTCGGCTGGGATTGGAAGAGCAAAGCCGGGATCCCGATCGTCTGCGTTCCGGGCTGCCCGATCCACCCGGACAACCTGTCGGAGACACTGACCTACCTGCTCTACATGGCCACCGGGCAAGCGCCGATGATTCCGCTCGACGACGCACTGCGCCCACAGTGGCTGTTCGGCAGCACCGTGCACGAGGGCTGCGACCGGGCCGGCTACTACGAGCAGGGCGACTTCGCCACCGAGTACGGATCACCGAAATGCATTGTCAAACTTGGCTGCTGGGGTCCGGTGGTCAAATGCAACGTGCCCAAGCGAGGCTGGATCAACGGCATCGGCGGCTGCCCGAACGTCGGCGGCATCTGCATCGGATGCACCATGCCCGGGTTCCCGGACAAGTTCATGCCGTTCATGGACGAGCCGCCCGGCGGCAAGGTTTCCACCACCGCATCGGGACTGTACGGCTCAGTGATACGCAGCCTGCGCGGCGTCACCAACCGCACGCTCGATAAGGAACCGCGCTGGCGACACAAGGGCGACAAACTCACGACGGGCGCACACCGCACCTGGTAGGGCCGGGCACGACTTCTCAGCAGAAGATAGGGAGCAAACTCCGATGACAACGATCATCCCCGAGCCGTCCCACGCGAAGCGCGAGCCCGGCCAGTTAGTCGAAATGGCCTGGGATCCGATCACCCGGATCGTGGGCAGCCTCGGCATCTACACCAAGATCGACTTCGAGAACCGCGAGGTGGTCGAGTGCCACAGCACGTCGTCCATCTTCCGCGGCTACTCGATTTTCATGAAGGGCAAGGACCCTCGCGACGCGCACTTCATCACCAGCCGCATCTGCGGGATTTGCGGAGACAACCACGCCACCTGTTCCTGTTATGCGCAGAACATGGCGTACGGCGTCAAGCCTCCGCATCTGGGCGAATGGATCGTCAACCTCGGCGAAGCCGCGGAATACATGTTCGACCACAACATCTTCCAGGAAAACCTGGTCGGTGTGGACTTCTGCGAAAAGATGGTCTCCGAGACCAATCCGGGTGTGCTGGCCAAAGCCGAAAACACCCAGGCTCCGCATGCCGGCGAACACGGGTATAAGACCATCGCCGACATCATGCGGTCGCTGAATCCGTTCAGCGGGGAGTTCTACCGCGAGGCGCTTGTGGTCAGCCGTTGGACGCGAGAGATGTTCTGCCTGATGGAGGGTCGCCACGTGCACCCGTCCACGCTGTATCCCGGCGGGGTCGGCACCGTCGCGACCATTCAGCTGATGACCGACTACGTGACGCGGCTGATGCGTTATGTGGAGTTCATGAAGAAGGTCGTGCCCATGCACGACGATCTCTTCGACTTCTTCTACGAGGCGATGCCCGGATACGAGAAGGTCGGCCTGCGCCGCACGCTGCTGGGGTGCTGGGGCTCCTTCCAGGACCCCGACGTGTGCAACTTCGAGTACAAGGACATGGAGCGTTGGGGCAACGCCATGTTCGTCACGCCCGGTGTCGTCGTCGACGGCAAGCTGGTGACGCACTCGCTGGTCGACATCAACCTGGGTATCCGAATCCTTTTGGGCAGTTCGTATTACGACGACTGGAATGAACAGGAGATGTTCGTCAAGACGGACCCGCTGGGTAATCCGGTCGACCGGCGCCATCCGTGGAACCAGCACACCAACCCGCACCCGCAGAAACGGGACATGGACGGCGGCAATTACAGCTGGGTGATGTCTCCGCGTTGGTTCGACGGCAAGGACCATCTGGCGCTGGACACCGGCGGCGGCCCGCTGGCCCGGCTGTGGTCGACGGCGCTGGCCGGTCTGGTCGACATCGGCTACGTCAAGTCCACCGGACATTCGGTCCAGATCAACCTGCCCAAGACCGCGCTGAAGGGGCCGGTCGAGTTCGAGTGGAAGATCCCCCAGCACGGCTCCAACACCATCGAGCGTGACCGGGCGCGGACCTACTTCCAGGCCTATGCGGCGGCGTGCGCGTTGCACTTCGCCGAAAAGGCGCTGGTTGAAATACGGGCCGGCCGCACCAAGACGTGGGAGAAGTTCGAGGTGCCCAAGGATGGCATCGGCTGCGGCTTCACCGAGGCCGTTCGCGGAGTTCTCAGCCACCACATGGTGATTCGGGACGGCAAGATCGCCAACTACCACCCGTATCCGCCCACCCCGTGGAATGCCAACCCGCGCGACAGCTTCGGCACGCCGGGTCCCTACGAGGACGCGGTGCAAGGACAGCCGATCTTCGAGGAGAACGACCGGGAGCACTTCAAGGGCATCGACATCATGCGCACGGTGCGCAGCTTCGACCCCTGCCTGCCCTGTGGTGTGCACATGTACCTCGGCAAGGGCAAGACGCTGGAGCGGCTGCACTCACCAACGCAAGCAGTGACCGGGGAGTGATGTATGGCTGATCGCCCCGAGGAGTTGGAGGGGGACGCGCAATGGCGCTCGGCGGGCGATCGGATCCAGACGCTGCTGGATGCGACGTCGGTCGGCGGGACGGTCGCGCGTGAGCGCGCCGAGCAGTTGGTTCGCGAGGTAGTCGAGCTCTACGGCGCGGGCTTTTCGCGGATCATGGCGGCAGTCGGCGAGTCAGGCGGACCCCGGCATGCTGAACCGCCTGGTCGCCGACGACTTGGTGGCCAGCTCTGCTGCTCGTGCACGGCCTGCACCCGCACGACGTGCATCGCCGGGTTTCCGACGCACTCGACCAGGTCCGGCCGTATCTGGGCTCGCACGGCGGCGATGTGCATCTGCTGGACATCGTCGGCGACACCGTGCAGCTGCAGTTCGCCGGAAGCTGCAAGAGTTGCCCGTCGTCGGCGGTGACGCTGGAGCTGGCCGTCGAGGATGCGATTCGCGCTGCCGCACCGGAGATTTCGTCGATTGAACTGGTGACCCCCGAAGCCGCGGCCGCCGAGCCAACGGCGGTGATCCCGGCGGAATCGCTGCTGGCTCAGGTCCATGCCAGGGCCCACGCCAACGGCGGCAACTCGGCGGCCTGGCATCCGGTGCCCGACCTGGCCGACCTGGCTCCCGGTGAAGTCGGCGGCTTCTCGGTTGCCGGCGTCGTGGTGCTGGCTTGCCGGGTCGGCGACCAGTTGTACGCCTATCGTGACCACTGCCCGGCCTGCGATGGATCCTTGGCCGGCGCGGCGCTGCACCGATCGGTCGCAGGTCGCGACCCGGTGCTGCGATGTCCGCGCTGTCACGCGCATTTCGACGTCGTGCACGCCGGGGCGAGCCTCGACGAGGGCCCCGCGCGGCACCTCGATCCCATCCCACTGCTGCTGCGCGACGGCGTGCTGTCCCTCGCGGTGCCGGCCGAGCCGATCGGCGCGCCGGCATGACCAGCCCCTACGACGTCCTGACCCGAATCACCAGCAACCGGCGGGCACCGCAGCCGGCCGGGGAGCGGTGCGAGATGTGCTCCGAGGCCATCGCCGATCAGCACCAGCACGTGGTGAATGTGGCTGGGCGGCAACTAATGTGCGTATGCCGTGGCTGTTATCTGCTGTTCACCGACGGCCACGCGCAGCTGCGCTACCGGGCGGTCCCGACCGATATCTGTCATTTCCCGACTTCGCGCTTGATCGCCGCACCTGGGAACTGCTGCAGATCCCAGTCGGCCTGGCGTTCTTCTTCCGCAACTCTGCGCTCGATCGCACCGTCGCGTTCTATCCGGGACCGGCAGGGGCAACCGAATCCGATCTCGACCTCGAGGCGTGGACCGCGATCAACTCGGCCGACCCCCGGGTAGCCCTCGTCGCCGACGACGTCGAGGCGCTGCTGGTGCGAGTGCGCGAGGATGAGCAACCCGATTGCTATCTGGTCCCGATCGATGCCTGCTACGAGTTCGTCGGCGGGCTGCGGATGTTGTGGCGCGGCTTCGACGGTGGGCAAGAAGCGCGCGAGTTCATCGACGCGTTTTTCGATCAGCTGGCGGCCCGTAGTACAGAGCGGCGCCGATGACCGGCCCCACCGGCCAGGCGACCGGCTTGACGTTCACCGTCCTCGACGTGGTCCCCGAGCCCTACGCGGCGGTCCCGATCCTGGCCGCGCGCATCCGCGTTACGGCGCCCGATGACGAGCCGGTGCACGCGATCGCGCTGCGCTGCCAGGTCCGCATCGAACCGTTGCGACGCGGCTACTCCGACGAGGAAGCGGCGGCGCTGACTGATTTGTTCGGGCCGCGGGAACGCTGGGCCACCACCCAGCGCACCTTCCTGTGGCAGCATTGCGCGGCGATGGTGCCGGCGTTCGTGGGCACCACCGAGATCACGCTGTCCCTGGAGTGCACCTACGATTTCGAGGTCACTGCCGCCAAGTACCTGCACGCGCTGGGTGACGGCGCCCTGCCACTGCAATTCCTATTCAGCGGAACCATATTCACGGCGGGCCAGCGCGGCTTCTCCGTTCAGCAGGTGTCGTGGGACTGCGAGGACCACTACGACATGCCGGTGGCGGCCTGGCGGGAGCTGATCCGGCAGCACTACCCGAACACCGGATGGGTGCGCCTGCCTCACGACACGGTCGCCGCGTTGGCCGCCTACAAGTCGGCGCGCGGCCTGTTGAGCATCGAGGATGCGGTCACCGCGCTGCTGGACGCGGCACACCAGGAGGCGCGATGACCGCGGATTGGGACCGGGCCCGGGCCGTCGCCGACGCCGTCCTGTACGAGGGCTACCTGCTCTACCCGTACCGCGCGACGTCGAGCAGGAACCGATCACGTTGGCAGTGGGGCGTTTTGGGCCCTGCGGGCGCGGCCGACGCCGGAATCGGCGAGGACGACACCATCGCGGCGCAGTTCCTCGTCGACGGAGCGCAAGCAATCACCCTGGTGGTGCGCTTCCTGCAGCTGCAGCACCGCCGCATCGAACGCGATACCGGTGGCGGCCGTTTCGAACCCGTCGACGAGCTGATCACGCCAACTGGTTCGTGGCTGACCTGGGACGAAGCGATCGAGTGTGAAACGTCGTTCGGCCCCTTTGCGATTTGACGATCCGGCCCAGCCGTGGTCACTGTCGCTGACCGCCGCCCCGGCAACCGACGTCGAATCGGTCGAGGGCGGTCGACTGGTCCGGACCCGTCGCGAGGTGAGCGCCGCGTTGACCGTGGGCGTCGAGCCGGACGGCGCGCTGCATCGGGTCTCGGTACGGGTCGCAAACACCGGTGGCCCTGCTGCGGACAAAGACGACGCGATATCCCGTTCCCTGATCGGCACCCACGTCATCGCGGAAGTCATTGGCGGCGAGTTCGTCTCGCTCCTCGAGCCGCCGCCACCGGCCGCGGACGCGGTGTCCCGATGCAGTCAGCACCGCTGTTTCCCGGTGCTGGCCGGCCCGCCCGGCGCCGGGGATTTGCTGCTGATCTCCCCGATCATCCTCTACGACCACCCCGAGGTCGCCGAACAGAGCGAGACCGCGCTATACGACTGCACCGAGATCGACGAGATCCTGACGTTGCGGGTGATGACGATGACCGACCAGGAGAAGGCGCAGGCCCGGGCCACCGATCCGCTGGCCGCGCAGATCATCGACCGCTGTGACTCGATGTCGCCCGAAGCCATGGCGCGCCTGCACGGAGCCCTGCGGGACCCGCGGGAGGCCGTTGGCCTGATTCCGGAGATTCCCGACGGCGTCGATTGGTGGGATCCGCTGGCCGACAACGCCGTACAGCCCGACCTGGACGCGGTGCTGGTGAATGGTGTCCGGGTAGCGCGGGGCAGTCGAGTACTTCTGCATCCGGGGCGTCGAGCCGACGCACAAGACCTGTTCTTCGCAGACAAGACGGCTCGCGTCACCACCGTGCACGAAGACGTCGACGGCAACCAGCACGTCGGTGTCGTCGTCGAGGACGATCCGGCGGCCGACCTGCACGAGTGGTACGGCCGCTACCTCTACTTCTCCCCCGACGAAGTCGAGCCGCTCGAAACCACCACCACTGAAAGGAATTCGACATGGCGATCGTAGGATGGGTGTTTGTCGGCCTGCTGGCGTTGTTCGCGATGGCCGGAGTCGTGATAGGGCTGATATCCATACCGGATGCCCGGCGGTACCTCAAGATCCGGCATATGTAGCGTCGGCGGACGGTCCGATTCCAGTGCGCATCCTGGTGGCCGGCATCGGCAACATCTTCCTCGGCGACGACGGGTTCGGCTCCGAGGTAGTCCGGCACGTCCCAGTCCGGCAGGACGATTCGGGCGTGCGGGCCGTCGACTACGGCATCGGGGGCATGCACTTGGCCTACGACCTGCTTGACGACTGGGACGCGCTGGTCCTCGTCGACGCGGTACCCAATCGCGGCAGCCCGGGGGCTCTGCACATCTTCGAGGCCGACCATGAATCACATTCGGCCACATCCGCTCTGGATGCCCACAGCATGGATCCCGCGGCAGTGTTCGACAGCCTGAAGGCACTCGGCGGCAAACCGCCCTACACGGTCGTCGTCGGCTGCGAGGTCGGGAGCGTCGACGAAGGTATCGGTCTTACCGAGGCCGTCGCGGGTGCGGTGCCACGAGCCATCGACGCCGTCAAGGAAGTCGTCGCGGGACTGCGGACTCGATCGCCGGCGGCATCGGTGGAAGGGCAGGGCTGAGCGATGTGCTTGGGCATACCGGGCCAAGTAGTCAGCATGCTGGACGGTTACGAGGGGCAACTCGCACTGGTCGACGTCGCCGGAAAGCAACGCAACGTCAATGTCGGCATGTTGCCGGAGGAAACGTTTGCACCCGGTGACTGGGTGATCATTCACATGGGGTTCGTCGTCGAGAAGACCGACCGGGCCGGCGCCGAGCAGGCGATGACCGGTCTGGAGCTGATGGGCCGGGGCCGCGACGATGACTGACACGCTGGTGCACATCGATAGCGTCCGGCAACGGTTCACCGTGACCGGTGTCGTTCAGGGGGTGGGGTTCCGTCCGTTCGTCCACCGGATCGCCACCGAGCTTGGGCTGACCGGATTCGTCGGCAACGATTCGGGCGCGGTCTTCCTCGAAGTGCAGGGACCTGGCGCACGCATTGACGAATTCCGTCGCCGGCTGCGCGCGGATGCGCCACCGCTGGCGGCGATCAGTGCTGTCCACGTCGTCGATGTCGACGCTGACACCCTGTGCGACAGCGGGTTTCGCATCGTGGAAAGCCAACCGGTCGCCGGCGCCACCACCCCGATTCCGCCCGATATCGCCGTCTGCGACGACTGCATCGCCGAGCTGTTCGACCCGAGCGACCGTCGTTACCGGCACCCCTTCGTGACGTGCACCAACTGCGGTCCCCGGTTCACCATCATCCGCGCCCTGCCCTACGACCGACCGGCCACCACGATGTCGGCGTTCGCGATGTGCGAGCGCTGCGCCGCCGAATACCACGACCCGGCCGACCGCCGCTTCCACGCGCAGCCGATCGCCTGCCCGGACTGCGGGCCGACGCTGTGGTTCGCCGCGCACACCGAGCGGGTCACCGGATCCGATGCCGCGCTGCGGGCCACCCAGCAGGCACTGGCCGCGGGCGCCGTGGTCGCGATCAAAGGCGTCGGCGGCTATCACCTGGCTTGCCGGGTCGACGACGAGGCGGCGGTCGTTGCGCTGCGGACCCGTAAAGCGCGGGGCGCCAAGCCGTTCGCCGTGCTGGTGCGGGATCTCGACGTTGCACGCCGCTACGCACACTTCGACGACACCGAAGCCGCGGTGCTCTCGAGTCCCGCGCGGCCGATCGTGCTGTTGCGGCGTCGCAGCGACGCGCCGCTCGCCGAGGCCGTCGCGCCCGGCAGCCCACTGGTCGGGCTGATGCTGCCGTACTCGCCGATCCATCACCTGCTGCTCGCGCCGGTCCCGGGTGTCGCGGCGCCGGTACCCCATGCCCTGGTTCTGACCAGCGCCAACCGCTCCGATGATCCCATCTGCTTCACCGAAGACGATGCCGTGCAACGTCTCCCACCACTATGCGACGCGGTGCTCGACCACGACCGGCCGATCCATGTGCCCTGCGACGATTCAGTGGTTCGGGTGGTGGACGATCGCGAACTGCCGATCCGTCGGTCCCGCGGCTATGCGCCGCTGCCCATCGACCTCGGCCGCGACGGCCCAGCGGTGCTGGCGGTCGGCGGCGAACTGAAGAACACCTTCTGCCTCACCGACGGTGCACGCGCATACCTGTCCGGGCACATCGGTGACATGGAGACATTGGAAACCCTGCGGGCGTTCGAACGCGCGGTGGGCCAACTCAGTGAAATCCGGCACGAGCCGGTGCGATTGGCCGCCGACCTGCACCCGGGGTATCACACCCGAAGTTGGGCGGAGCGCCGTGCCGGCGATCGGCCACTGGATCTGATTCAGCACCACCACGCGCACGTGGTGTCGCTGCTGGCCGAGCACGGACGTCTCGGTGAACCCGTGATCGGTGTTTCCTTTGACGGCACCGGCTACGGCTGCGACCAAACGATCTGGGGCGGCGAGATTCTCAAGCTCGGGCCGGACAGTCACCGGTTCGTCCGGGTCGGCCACCTGTTGCCGGTGCCACTGCCGGGCGGTGATGCGGCCGTGCGCAATCCGTGGCGGATGGCGCTGTCTCAGTTGTGGATGGCCGGAATCGACTGGACATCGGATTTGCACCCGGTGACTGCCGCGACGCCGGCCGAACTACGGCTCACCCGTTCACAATTGGAATCCGGCACCGGGTGTGTGCCGTGCTCGAGCATGGGGCGGCTGTTCGACGCGGTCGCATCGCTGCTGGGAGTGCGGCAGCGGATCGATTACGAAGGCCAGGCCGCCATCGAGCTCGAGGCGCTCGCCGATTCGATGGGCGACACCGCGGGACCGGAGCTGAGACTGGCGGTACGCCCCGACGGGGTGATCGACCCCGCCGGCATGCTGCGGACGATGGTGTCGGCGCTGCGCGCAGGTGTGCTACCGGCGGTGCTGGCCGCCGAGTTCCACCGGGCGGTCGCGGTCGCCGTCACCGAGGCGGTGCGAAAGGTCGCCGGGCCGGTGCGGTTGGTGGGGCTTACCGGCGGAGTTTTCCAGAATGTGTTGCTGCTGCGCGGATGCCGACAACGCTTGCAGCAGGCGGGATTCGAAGTGCTGACCCATCACACGGTGCCGCCCAACGACGGCGGGCTGGCGCTGGGTCAGGCCGCGATCTCCGTGCTGACCGCGCTGGCAGAGGCTGAGTTGCGATGACCACCACTGCGATCGATCGCGGGCTTGGCGCCGAGCTGGCCGCCGATCTGGCCGCGGCCGCCTTCACACTGGCCAAGCGGTTCGCGGCGGGTGCGACCATGTGGTCCATCGCGCCGTCGTGGGAGCCGCATGCGCTGCACATCGCGGTCGAGTTCGTGCATCCGGTGATCATGGGAAAGCGGGCACTGCCGGCCGTTGCGCTGACCGGACCGAACCTGATTGATCTGGTGCGGGTGTCGGTTCAGCCCGGCGACATCGTGATCGGGGTTGGTGGCGCCGATGACGCGCAGGTGCGTTCGGTGATGCACCGCAGCCCGGCCTGGGGCGCCACCACGATCTGGATCGGCAGCGGTGAACGGCCCGCGGCGGGTGCGGCCGATCACGTGCTGTGGCTCGACGACCCCGATCCGCGCGTCCCGGCGACGGGCGGCTTTGTGCTGTTTTATCACCTGTTGTGGGAGCTCACCCACGTGTGTTTCGAGCACTCGGGATTGCTCAAACCCGAATGTGCCGAAGTGGAGAGTTTGCGTCACGTGCAGTGACGAGGGGCGCCTGGGCGAGGTGGTGTCGCCGTCGGCCGACGGGATGGCCGCAGTGCGCACCGCGCGCGGCGTCGAGAGCGTGGCGACGGCGCTGATCGACCCGGTCGACGCGGGTGAGCTGGTGCTGGTGCACGCCGGGACCGCGATCAGTCGCATCGAGGAGGACGTCTGATGGAAGACGAACCCACCAACTTCCTGTATCCGTTCATCGATGCACAGGAGGACGACCCACAATCGCTGCTTGCCGATCTCGCCGCGTCAGCGCAGGCAAAGGCCGCCGAGAGTTTGGCGCTGCGGCGCACCACACTGGAAGCCAACGCCGACCTGCTGGATCAGGCTGCTACCGAGATGGCACGCCGCTTCGCGGCCGGCGGCCGGATGTTCACCTTCGGAAACGGCGGCAGCTGCACCGATTCCACCACTTTGGCCGCGTTGTTCTCCCGCCCGCCGGCCGGAAAGCCGCTACCCGCTTGGTCGTTGACCGCCGATCAGGCGATTGTGACCGCGCTGGGCAACGACGTCGGGTTCGAGCTGGTGTTCGCCCGCCAGTTGATCGCCCGCGCAAAGGCCGGTGACATCGCGATCGCGATGTCGACCAGTGGCAATTCGCCCAACCTGCTGGCCGCGCTGGCCGAGGCGCGACAACGTGGTTTGTACACCGTCGGTTTCGCCGGATATGACGGCGGCGCCTTCACGAACAATCCAAATGTGGACGCCTGCTTCATCGTTCGCTCGCAAAGCGTGCACCGAATTCAGGAATCGCAAGCGCTGCTGGGCTATCAGCTGTGGTCGGCCACCCAGCAACGGTCCGACGATCGAGGTTTGGGGGCCGCATGAGCAAGTCAGCCGGCGAATACCTGTCGTCGGGGCCGCAGTTCGCCGAAGGCGAGGTGATCGAGCGGATCGAAGTGTTCCGCAGGCGCCGGCCCCGGTTGCTCGACGACCACGTGAACTTGGCGCACGGAGCGGGTGGCAAGGCATCGGCCGCGCTGATCGACGCGGTGTTCATGGAGGCGTTCCGCAATCCACTGCTGGAGTCGCTCGGCGACGGCGCGGTTATCACGCTGCCCGGCGGTGAGCGGCTGGCGATGTCCACCGATTCATTCGTGGTGCAGCCCAGGCGTTTTCCCGGTGGCTCCATCGGCGAGCTCGCTGTGCACGGCACCTGCAACGACGTCGCGATGTCCGGCGCGGTGCCGTCTTGGATCTCGGCGGCGTTCGTGCTGGAAGAGGGTTTTCCGATCGCCGAGCTGAAGGAGATCGTCGCCGACATGGCCGCCGCGGCGGCCAAAGCGGGCGTGCAGATCGTCACCGGCGATACCAAGGTGGTGCCCAAGGGCGCCGCCGACGGCATGTTCGTCACCACAACGGGGGTCGGCGTCATTCCTTCGGGGCGCACACTTTCAGCCGCGTCGGTACGCGCCGGCGACAAGGTGCTCTTGTCGGGCTCGATGGGCGATCACGGCATGGCGGTGATGCTCGCCCGGGGTGATCTGGCCATCGAGGCCGACATCCATTCCGACACTGCGTCGGTCAGCCCGCTGGTGGAACTGCTGATGGCGGCCGCGCCGTCCACCCGGTGGCTGCGGGACGCCACCCGGGGCGGGGTCGGGACCGTCTGCAACGAATTGGCTCAGGCCTGCGGCCTCGGAGTGCTGCTCGAAGAGGAGCGACTGCCCGTGCGGCCCATGGTGAATGGCGCGTGCGAGCTGCTTGGCATCGATCCGCTCTACGTCGCCAACGAGGGCAAGTTCGTCGCCGTCGTCGCACCCGAAGAGGCCGACGCCGGGCTGGCCGCGCTGCGCTCGCATCCGCTGGGCGGCGAGGCGGCCGAGGTCGGGGAAATCGTCACCGAACCGGCGGAAAGCGTGGTGTTGCGTACCGGGTTCGGCGGCACCCGGATCGTCGACATGCTCGTCGGCGACCCGCTGCCGCGGATCTGTTGAGAGGAGTGACCGCTTATGTGTCTTGGAATTCCGGGTCGGATCGTTGAGATCACCGATCCGGCAAACTATTTGGCGAAGGTAGACGTCAGCGGGGTGCAGCGCACGATCAGCGTGCGGCTGCTGGAAAACGACATGCCCGAGCCCGACGACTGGGTGCTGGTCCATGTCGGATTCGCGATGGCCAAGATCGACGAGACCGAGGCGTTGCTGACCCTGGCCGCTGTCAAGAAGCTCGGCGAGGCCTACACGACCGAAGTCGAGGCCTTCGACTCGTCGGCGATTGTCTAAGGGAGGCGACGATGAAATTCGTTGACGAATTCCGCGATCCGGCTGCGGCCCGCAAGCTGCTGGCTGCCATCGAACACTTGGCGGGAAGCGGCTCCGACCACTTCAAGTTCATGGAGGTGTGCGGTGGGCACACTCACACCATTTACCGGCACGGCATCGAACACCTGCTGCCCGACAACGTCGAACTGGTCCACGGCCCGGGGTGTCCGGTCTGCGTCATCCCGATGGGTCGTATCGACGACGCGATGTGGCTGGCCGGCCAACCCGACGTGATCTTCACCTGTTTCGGCGACATGATGCGGGTGCCCGGGTCGGCAGGCAGTCTGCTGGACGCCAAGGCACGCGGCGCCGATGTCCGGTTCGTCTACTCCCCGCTCGACGCGCTCAAGATCGCGGTCGACAACCCCGACAAACACGTGGTGTTCTTCGCCATCGGCTTCGAGACCACGGCCCCGTCGACCGCTGTGACGCTGGTTCGTGCCCGCGACCTCGGCCTGCGAAATTTCAGTGTGTTCTGCAACCACGTCACCATCGTGCCGCCGATCAAGGCCATCCTGGAATCACCGGACCTGCGGCTGTCCGGCTTCATCGGCCCCGGACACGTGTCGACGGTAGTGGGCAACCGGCCGTACCGGTTCGTGCCCGACGTGTACGGAAAGCCGTTGGTGGTAGCTGGATTCGAGCCACTGGACATTCTGGCGGCGGTCACGATGCTGCTACGCCAGATCCGTGAAGGCCGATGCGAAGTGGAGAACCAATACAAGCGTGTGGTGCCCGAGGACGGCAACCCGGCAGCACTGGCGCTGATGGGCGCGGTGTTCGCGTTGCGTCCGCACTTCGAATGGCGCGGGCTGGGATTCATCTCGCAGAGCGCGTTGCGGCTGCACGACGACTTCGCGGAGTTCGACGCCGAACTCCGATTCTCGATGCCCGGCGTGCGGGTCGCCGACCCCAAGGCGTGCCAGTGCGGCGAGGTGCTCAAAGGTGTGCTCAAGCCTTGGGAATGCAAGGTTTTCGGCACCGCCTGCACCCCGGAGACCCCGATCGGCACCTGCATGGTGTCACCCGAGGGAGCCTGCGCGGCCTACTACAACTTCGGCCGCATGCATCGCGACGCCGCCAAGCTGGTGGGGCAAACCGGGCGGGCGTGACAGTTGGACCCGGAGAGCCGCGGCGCCGAGATGTTCGCTCGGTACGCCCACGCGCCCAATGCGCTGGGCTATTGCGGTCCCCCACTGGGCGCCACCTTGCGGGACGGCTCGGTCGAGGATGTGCGCAAGGCCGCGACACAGTTTTCCGGGGCCTGGCCCTACTTGCGGGTGCTCGCGAAGATGACCGGCATCAGCGATCCGCTGGACTATCGGCTTGTCGAGTCGTATTGGCTGGGCGGCGGCGTCGGCGCCAACCTGGACGCAGACGAATTTTTCGACGCGTTGCTGGCCATCATCGGGCCGCAGGCAGGCCAGTACTGGTCGCATCTCACGCCGGACCTGGCGGGTGAGGCGGCCGGCAATCACTGCTTTCACGTATTCGGCGTTTATCCGTGGACGCGGTTTCTAGGCCGGGGCATGGACGAGCAGCCGCTGAGTGTGTTGGACAATTGCCGGATCACTTGGGGCACAGTGCTTTCCCGCGACGGCGACGACGTTGAGGTGACTGTGCCAGGCTGGCCTGGGATGGTCATGCGCTCACGCTGTCCGAGCCGTCGGCACGCCTCCTCGACGTCTGGACCGACGGCTACAGCGCGGTGCCCGACGTGGCGGCCGGCGACGAGATTGCGATCCACTGGGGCCGGCTATGCGGCCGGTTGCAACCCGACCAGATCCAGGCGCTGGCCGACAGCACCAACCGCCAACTCCACGCGACAAATCAGCGGCTGGCGCACGTCTAGCGTCGTGGCCGGCCGGCGTCCCCCGGTCCGTCACCCTGACACTGCGGGCACAGTCCGTGCAGGGTCAGGCCGGCACGCTCGGACAGCGTGAACGAACTGCCGGCCATCGCATGTTGCAGCGCAGAGGCCAGTCGTCCCGCGGGCACTTCGATGATCGAGCCGCAGCGCGTGCACACCGCGTGATGATGCGGGTCGGCGGCCAGACCGTAGGTGGTCACCCCGCCCTCCAGGGTCAGCGCATGCAACACACCCTGGTCGACCAGGGTGATCACCGTGCGGTAGATCGTCGCCAGATCCGGCGGCTGGTCTTCGGCCGGCAGGCACTCGTGCAGCCGCTGGTCGATCTCGGCGACCGACAGATGACCGTGGACCGGCTCCAGCACTGCCAAGACTGCGATCCGAGAGGCCATCCGGCGCAGCCCATGAGCGCGCAGCAGCTCGCCGATCCGCTCGATGACGGCCGGATCCAAAGCCGAAGGCCTGGCCACTCGTCCAGTATCACGCAGCCGATCGTCGAATCGCACCCAATGACCGGATCGGACGCTGTCAGACTGGCGTCGTGCCCGATTTGTCGCGCGGTTCGTCGCGCGGCGACCCGCTGCGCCCAGCTTCGCCGCGCTTGCGATCGCCACGAGGTTCGATCTGCGATGTGCTGCCCACCGCGGCTGCGTTGCTTTCCGTCGACGGGGCGGTGGACGCGCTCGGGGTGACGGCACGGGTCGGCGACGTGCGACGCGTTGTGGTCGTTCTCGTCGACGGGATGGGCTGGCACCTGCTACCGGAACTGGCCGCCGACGCACCGCTGCTGGCGTCGGTGCTGGCCGGTGACGCCGGCCGGCTTGACGAACTCGCCTGCACCTTCCCCTCGACCACACCGACCAGCCTGGCGTCGTTGGCCACCGGGGTCGCACCGGGCCGCCACGGGATTCTGGGTTTCACGGTCAAGCTCCCCGAGACCGACCGGGTGCTCAACCACATCTGGTGGCGCGACGATCCGCCAGCCAGCCAATGGCAGCCCGTCCCAACATGGTTCGAACGGCTGCAGCTGGGCCGGCGTCGGTGCTCGTGCTGTGCTGCCCGCGGCGTTCCTCGGCAGCGGCCTCACCGAGGCGGTATACCGCGGTGCCCAATTCCTGGCGGCGACCAACGACGACGATTACGCCCAGCTCGTGGTCGACCAGCTACCGGCCGAGCCCGGATTGGTTTACGCATACACCGCCGCACTCGACACCGCGGCGCACCTGTTCGGTATCGGCTCACCCGAGTGGCACGCCGCCGGGGCTTACGTGGATGCACTGCTCACCCGGATGGTCGAGGCGTTGCCACCGGATGCCGCACTGCTGATCACCGCCGACCACGGCGGGTTGAACGTGCCGGAATCTCAGCGAATCGACCTTGACGCCGATTCGCGGTTGAGTGCCGGGGTGCGAGTCGTTGCCGGCGATCCGCGGGTGCGCTACCTGCACACCGAGCCGGGCGCGGCTTCCGACGTGATCGCCGCCTGGAGCGAGCTGTTGAGTGGGCGGGCCGAGGTGCGCAGCCGCGACGACGCCGTCGCGGCTGGGCTCTTCGGATCCGTGCTACCCGATCACCTGCCGCGGATCGGCGACGTCGTCGTCAGCTGTCTGGGTGACACGGCGGTGCTGGCCAGCACCCACGAGCCGCCGGAAGTGGCTCAGCTCGTCGGCTTCCATGGAGCCGGCGACCCGGTCGAGATGGCAATCCCGCTGATCACCTTCCAGGGCTGACCGAAGCGCTGCACCGTACCCGATTGCCCCAATTTCCACCTGCAAAATACTCGCAGAATTCCTGCGAATCATCTGCAAGACGGTTTACCGTCGATAGTGGCCGGGGTTCATCTCCAGATGGGACGCGACATGGCCGCTGACACACTCAGCAGGCAACCTTCGTCGCGCTCTCGGCTACGCGGGGCTTTGACGCCCGACGAGTGGCTGCGCCTGGGATCGATGTTCGCGATCATTATCGCGCTGCATGTGATCGGTTGGGGCACACTGATACTCGTCGTTGAGCCGGCGCATTTGAGCATCGGGGACAAAGCGTTCGGTATCGGCATCGGCCTGACCGCCTACACGCTGGGGCTACGCCACGCATTCGACGCCGACCACATCGCCGCGATCGACAACACCACCCGCAAGCTGATGAACGACGGGCAACGGCCGCTTGCCGTCGGCTTCTTCTTCTCCCTCGGCCACTCGTCGGTGGTGTTCGGGCTGGCACTGCTCATCGCATTCGGGCTCAAGGCAATAATCGGGCCCGTCGAGCAGGACTCTTCGGCCCTGCATCACTACACCAGCCTGATCGGCACCACCATCTCGGGCGTGTTCTTGTACCTGATCGCCATCATCAATGTGGTCATCCTGGTGGGCATCCTGCGCGTGTTCGCGCAGATGCGCCGCGGCCACTACGACGAAGACGAGCTCGAAGCGCAACTGAACAATCGCGGACTGCTCAATCGGCTGCTCGGCCGCTTCACCAAATCGGTTAGCGCGTCGTGGCATATGTATCCGATCGGGGTGCTGTTCGGCCTGGGCTTTGACACCGCGACCGAAGTCGCGCTGCTGGTGCTGGCCGGCACCAGCGCCGCGGCCGGACTACCGTGGTATGCCATCTTGTGCCTGCCGGTGTTGTTCACCGCAGGGATGTGCCTGCTGGACACCATTGACGGCTCGTTCATGAATTTCGCTTATGGCTGGGCCTTTTCGAATCCGGTTCGCAAGGTCTACTACAACATCACCATCACCGGCCTGTCGGTGGTCGTCGCGCTGCTCATCGGCACCGTCGAATTACTCGGACTGCTGGCCGAGCAGTTCGGCTGGACCAGTGGATTCTGGAGCTGGCTGGGCGGCATCGATCTCAACGCAATTGGTTTTCTCATCGTCGGCCTGTTCGTGGTCACCTGGGCCGGCGCCTTGCTGATCTGGCGCTACGGGCGCATCGAGGAGAAGTGGACGGTGCAGGCCGAACGCGCCGGCTGAGACGCGTCAACACAAGTCGGCTTGGGTTCACCCCAGGTCGCGATCACCACCGCGCCCGACCCGGGTGCGAAACCCAAGATCGTTACAGCCCTGAGCTGAGCCGGTGGCTTTCGCCGCCGACACACATCGATGACCGCAGATTTCCATCCGGTCGCCGTTGCGGTGCTTGCTGTCTGTAATCAGCCTGCGCCGAAACATTTTTCACGCATGTCCGCGCCTCGGGCTTGCGTTGTCGTCGTGCGCCCTGATTCAAAGGAGAAACCCAATGTCGTTCGTATCCATCGTACCGGAGATGCTATCCACCGCAGCGGACAACCTTCAATCCGTCGGCTTGAGACTTCAAGCGCAGAACACCGCAGCGGTGGCACCGACCACCGGTCTGATCCCGCCCGCCTCCGACGAGGTATCCGCCTTGACAGCAATGCAATTCACTGCACATGCACACGCCTACCAGGCGGTTAGCGCGCAGGCCGCGGCGATTCACCAGATGTTCGTGACGATGTTGGCGGCTGGCGCCGACTCGTATGCCACCACCGAGGCCGCCAACGCGGTTGCGGCCGGATAAGGGATTTTGCAATGGATTTCGCAACATTACCGCCAGAAGTCAACTCCGGACTGATGTACGCCGGTCCAGGTTCGGGGCCGATAATCGCAGCGGCCGCGTCCTGGGACAGCCTGGCGGCCGAGGTGTCCTCGGCGGCAGGCGATTACGGGTCGGTGATCTCCGGCCTCACCAGTGGTCCGTGGCAAGGTCCGGCCTCGGCGTCCATGGTGGCCGCCGCCGCACCATACGTGTCGTGGATGAATGCCACTGCCGCGCAAGCCGAACAGGCCGCCGACCAAGCCAAAGCGGCGGCCAGTGCCTACGAAGCCGCGTTCACCGCGACGGTTGCGCCGCCGGTCATCGCCGCCAACCGCACGTTGTTGGCATCGCTGGTCGCCACCAACATCCTCGGCCAGAACACCCCGGCGATCGCGACGACCGAAGCCCATTACGCCGAGATGTGGGCCCAAGACGCCGCGGCGATGTACGGCTACGCCGGATCCTCTGCAGCCGCATCGACATTGACGCCGTTCGCCGCGCCGCCGGCGACCACCACTGTCGGCCAGGCAGCTGGCACGGGAACATCGGCGCCGCTGTCGCAGCTGGTGACTTCGGTCCCCGCTGCACTGCAAGGGCTCGCCTCACCGGCGACGTCGACGTCGTCGGGTCTCAACGGCATCATGAACTGGCTCGGACTAGGTGGAACGAACCTCACCACACCAGCCGGAATCCTGAATTTTCTTTCCGGAGCCGATGGGTCCCCGTTGGGCGCCTTCTTGAATGACAACGGCCTCAATACGATGTTCTCCTCCGGTTTCTACATGCCCGGCAACTTTCTGGGCACCATGTCCGATTTCGTCGGGCTCGGAAACGCCGGTGCGGCTTCGGAAGCCGCCGGGGGCGCCGGTGCGGCTTCGGCGGCCGCAGGGGATGCTGCCGCGGGAGCGGCCGCGGCCGGCGAAGCGGTGGCGGCCCCAGTCGCGGGAGTCGGCGAATTGGGCGGTGCCGGCGCGGTGTCAGCCGCCCTGGGCCGGGGTACGGCGATCGGAGCGCTGGCGGTGCCGCCCAACTGGACTGCGGTCGCCCCCAGTGAGCCCGCTGTCCGGCCTATCCGGGGCGGCGCTGGGAGGCATGCCGCCAGCCTTCCGCCCGCAGTCGCGGCCGGCATTCCCGGGATGCCGGCCGCAAATGCGGCCGGAAACCGCTTCGGCGCCGCCACTCCCCGATATGGGCTCCGCCCGACGGTGATGGCACACCCACCGTCAGCGGGATGACCTGCTGACGCCCGCAGCCATGCCAGCACGGCAGCTATCACCGACGGTCTTTACAGCGGGGTGGTGTAGGCCGCGCTGATGCCGCCGTCGACCAAATAGCTCGCCGCGGTGATGAACGACGCGTCGTCGCTGGCCAAAAATGCAACGACGGCGGCGATTTCGTCGGCCTCGCCGAAACGGCCCATCGGCACGTGCACCATCCGCCGGGCGGCGCGCTCGGGGTCCTTGGCGAAAAGCTCTTGCAGCAGTGGGGTATTCACCGGCCCGGGGCACAGCGCATTGACCCGGATGCCCTGGCGGGCGAACTGCACACCGAGCTCGCGCGACATGGCCAATACCCCGCCTTTGGACGCGGTGTAGGAGATCTGCGAGGTGGCCGACCCCATCACCGCCACGAACGAGGCGATGTTGACGATCGACCCGCGCCCTGCGGGCGCCATGTGCCGCAACGCCGCTCGGCAGCACAGGTACACCGATTTCAGGTTGACGTCTTGCACCCGCTGCCAGGCCGGCAGTTCGGTGTTCTCGATCAGATCGTCATCCGGTGGCGAGATGCCGGCGTTGTTGACGGCGATGTCCACCGAGCCGTGGCTGCTCACCACGGTGTCGAAGAGCGCATTGACCGAGGCCTCGTCCGAAACGTCAACGGGCACAAACGAACCGCCCACCTCGTCGGCCGCCGCGGAGCCGGTCCGCTCGTCGATGTCGGCGATGACCACGGTGGCACCCTCGGCATGCAATCGTCGCGCCGACGCCAGCCCGATACCGCCCCCTCCGCCGGTCACCACCGCGATCCTGCCGGCCAGCCGTTGTGTCAGGTCCACCGCTACTCCTTGCTCGCGTATGCCTGCGCTGCCTCGACGATCGCCGAGAACAGTCGCAGATCGTCCAGACTTTCCTCCGGATGCCACTGCACCGCGAGCACGAAGTCGTGCCCCGGCAGCTCCAATGCCTCGATCACACCATCGGCATCCCAGCCGCTGACGACCAGTCCCTCGCCGAGCTCGGCGATGGCCTGATGGTGATAGCACCGCGCGTCGACGGATTCGCCGACCAGCGAGGCAAGCCGGGTGCCGGCCACGGTGCGCACCGGCAACGTGGTGAATACCGCGTTGCCGGCCCGGTGTCCGCTGTGGCCGATGACATCGGGTAGGTGCTGATGCAACGTTCCGCCCAGGGCGACGTTGAGTACCTGCGCGCCGCGACAGATGCCGAGCACCGGAAGCTGCCGTGCGAGTGCGCCACGCAGCAGCGCGAACTCCCACGCGTCTCGCTGCGGGGCCGGCTTGTCGTTGCTCGGATGCGGCTGCTGACCGTAGGCGGCGGGATCGACGTCGTTGCCACCGGTGATCAGCAGCCCGTCCAGGCTGTCGAGCACACGCTCGGCGATCTCGGCGTCCACCGGCTGCGGCGGCAGCAGCACCGCCACCCCACCGGCCGCGGTGACGCCCTTGAAGTAGACCTCGGGCAGGAAGCTGGCGCGCAGGTCCCAGACGCCCATTTGCGCTCGGGTGAGATAGGTGGTCAGTCCGATGACCGGAGGCTTTGAACTCATTGCCCGGCTTCTCCCCAGGCCGTCCCGGCCCGCACCGTCGCCGGGGTCTAGAACCGCTCAAACCCGCGAACCCTCTCCCAGTCGGTGACCGCCTTGTTGAATGCGGCCACCTCGACGCGGGCGTTGTTGACGTAATGGTCGACCACTGCATCGCCGAACGCCTGCCGGGCGACCGCTGACGCATCGAACAGCGTCGCCGCTTCGGCCAGCGTACCGGGCAACCGGCCGGGGTCGTCGTCCTTCATATCCTGATAGGCGTTGCCCGAACACGGTTCCGGCAACGGCAATTCGCGTTCGATACCGTGCAACCCGCCTGCGATCAGCGCCGCGACGGCGAGATATTGGTTGACGTCACCGCCGGGTACGCGGCATTCCACCCGCATGCTGTTGCCGTGGCCGACGACGCGCAGTGCGCATGTCCTGTTGTCCAGGCCCCATGACACCGCGGTGGGTGCGAAACTGCGATCGGCGAACCGCTTGTAGGAGTTGATGTTCGGCGCGTAACACAGTGTCAGCTCGCGCAGCGTGGCCAATTGCCCGGCCACAAAGCTCCGGAAAGTGGTAGACATGCCGAGCGGTTCGTTGTCGTCGGCGAACACCGCGGAGCCGTCCAGCGATGTCAGTGACATGTGGATGTGGCAGCTGTTGCCTTCGCGCTCATCGTATTTGGCCATGAACGTCAGCGACTTGCCGTGCTGGTCGGCGATTTCTTTGGCGCCGTTCTTGTAGATGCCGTGGTTGTCGCAGGTGATCAGCGCCTCGTCGTAGCCGAAGCCGAGTTCCTGCTGTCCCCGGTTGCACTCGCCCTTGACCGCCTCCCAGCGCAGACCCGCACCCTGCATGTGCTGCCGAATGTCGCGCAGTAGCGGCTCGAGGCGACTGGAGGCCATCAACGCGTAGTCCAAGTTGTAGTCGCTGGCTGGGCTCAGCTCGCGGTAGCCGTTGGCCCAGGCCTGCCGATACGTGTCGTCGAAGACGATGAACTCCAGCTCGGTGGCGACGTAGGCGCGGAGCCCGTGCTCGCGCAAGCGATCCAACTGCCGGCCCAAGACGCGACGCGGCGCCGGCTCGATGGGGCGGCCGTCGTGCCACAGCAAATCGGCGAGGACCAGCGCGGTGCCCGGCAGCCACGGAATACGTCGCAGCGTGGCCAGGTCGGGCTTCATCACCATGTCGCCATAACCGCTGTCCCAGCCCGCCATTTGGTAACCCTTGACGGTGTTCATATCGACGTCGACGGCGAACAGGTAGTTGCAGCATTCGGCGCCGGACTCGGCGACCTGATCGGTGAAGAAGGCAGCGGAGACCCGCTTGCCCATCAACCGGCCCTGCATGTCGCTGAACGCGACGATCACCGTGTCGATCTCACCGGCTTGCACGAGCTGCTCGAGCCCGTCGCGGGTCAAGGTCACGCCGTGATGGTAGCGGTCACCAGGTGCTGGTGCGCAGGACGATCTCGGCGGCCAGTTGGGCCGTCGACTCGTGCGCGTTGCGTCGTCCGAGCAACTCGACCACCCGGTAGTCGCCGTAGACGAACCGCTGACTGGCCTGAGCCACCGCGTGCGCCGCTGAGCTGCTGACCAGAGCCGTCGTGTTGATCTCGACCGGCGGGCAGTCGCTGTCGCGGACGACGCCGGCCAGGTCGGCGACCCGTGGATGACCCCGGTCGATCACAACCAGGCCGGTGAAACGGTCCAGCCGCGTCGCGGCCAGCTCCCAGGCCAGTTCGGCGCCGTCGCGGTCACCGACCAACACGCCCCAACTGACGTCGAGAACGTCGAGGATGCCCACCACCGACTTGGGGGTCAGGCGGGGGTCCGGGGCGATGGCAATCGTGCGCAACGAGGCGGTGTGCAGACGCTCGCAGACCGCGTCGTAGGCCGGCAGTGCCCGTTGGGCGGCGCACAACAGCACCACGACGGAACCCTTCTCCGGACCGGTGTCGCAGACCTGGATGGGAAACCCGTCGACGGTAGTCATCATCGCCGAAGGCACCACAGCAAATTACAGTGAATTACCCCGCGCGCGGGCCATTTTCGGCCGGATCGATAGCCGAGTGTCAGCTGGAAACGTTCTCGCAACATTGAACTCATGTGCAGCTTGCGACAACGGGGATGACAACGCTTGACGTCTTTGACGAAAGCCCTTGATTACACCAGCCATTGGCCGCCGTCATCGCAACGCTGTGGTGATCGTCGAACGTCGCGGCTGCCCACCATCCAGCAGTCCGATGACCGCGTCGACGTCCAGATGGGCGTCCAACAAGTCGGACATCAGATCGAGCTGGGCGTCCCGTCGCGCAGCCACATTGGTGTCGCCGGCAACCACGAACCCGTCGCGGCCTGCCGCTGCCGCGACGGTGGTCAACCATTGGCGGCGGAAGTCGTCGTTGTCGAACAAACCGTGCCAGTGCGTTCCGAACACCTCGCCGCGTCGAAACCCCTCCGGCACGCCGTCGACATCGAACCAGGTGGCCTCCGCGCAGTGCTCCACCCGCCCGTGGTGGATCTCGTAGCCGGTCAGCGAGCCCTGCCGCCGGCGCAGCACCTTCTCAGATGCGAACGTGATGTCGGCGTCGAGCATCCCGATCGCCTCGACCCGGCCGGACCGACTCTCGACGGCGTCGTCGATCGAACGGCACAGCATCTGGAAGCCGCCGCAAATGCCCAGCACGGCCCGGCCCGAAGCGGCATGCGACCGGATCGCCTGGTCGAGTCCGCGCTCGCGCAGCCAGGTCAGGTCCGCAACGGTGGCCTTGGTTCCCGGCAGCACGACCACGTCGGTATCGGCCAGGTCGGCGGGCTCGCGCACCCAGCGCACCAGCACGCCGGGCTCGCAGGCCAGTGCCTCGACGTCGGTGGAGTTGGAGATCCGCGGCAACCGCAGCACGGCCACGCGCAGCCACTGCGAGCCACAAGGTGGTTGCGGCGTGCCGAGGACGCGGTGAGCCAGGACCGGGACGGCGTCCTCGGTGTCGAGCCACAGATCGTCGGTGTAGGGCAGCACTCCGTAGGTGGGACGTCCGCTGAGTTCGGCGAGTTGCCGCAGACCGGGCTCCAGCAACGAGACGTCGCCGCGGAATTTGTTGACGATGAATCCGGCGATCAACGCCTGGTCCTGCGGGTCGAGCACCGCAACTGTCCCGAACAGGTGCGCTAGCAGCCCGCCGCGGTCGATGTCGCCGACGATCACGACCGGCAGGTTCGCCGCGCGAGCCAGCCCCATGTTCACCAAGTCGTTTGCACGCAAGTTGATTTCGGCGGGCGAACCGGCTCCCTCACAGATCACCGCATCGAATTCGGTTCGCAGCTTTGCCAATTCGTCCTGCACAACGGCAGACAACTTGTTGCGATCCGACCAGTACTCGGCGGCGGTAGCCGTGCCGGCCACCTGACCTTTGATCACCAGTTGCGAGGTCATGTCGCTGCCCGGCTTGAGCAGGATCGGGTTGAACCGCACGCTGGGTGCCAGGCCGGCGGCGCGTGCCTGCATCGCCTGGGCCCGGCCGATCTCGCCGCCCTCGACGGTGACCGCCGAGTTGTTCGACATGTTCTGCGCCTTGAACGGAGCGACCCGAATTCCCTTGCGCGCCAGCAATCGACAGAGCCCGGCGACCACCATCGATTTGCCTGCGTCGGATGTGGTGCCGGCGACCAGCAGCGCGCCGCTCACGGCAGCGTGAGGATCTCCGCGCCGGACTCGGTGACCAGCAGGGTGTGCTCGAATTGCGCGGTCCATTTGTGGTCTTTGGTGACCACGGTCCAGTCGTCGTCCCAGATCTCGTAGTCCAGCGACCCGAGGTTGATCATCGGTTCGATGGTGAACGTCATCCCCGGCTCGAGAATGGTGGTGACGGCAGGCTGGTCGTAGTGCAGCACCACCAGCCCGTTGTGGAAGGTGGTACCGATGCCGTGACCGGTGAAGTCGCGAACCACGTTGTAGCCGAACCGGTTTGCGTACGACTCGATGACCCGCCCGACGACGGAGAGAGCGCGCCCCGGTTTGACCGCTTTGATCGCCCGCATGGTGGCCTCATGGGTGCGCTCGACCAGCAGGCGGTGATCTTCCGAGACATCGCCGGCCAGGAATGTGGCGTTGGTGTCGCCGTGCACGCCGTCGATATAGGCGGTGACGTCGATGTTGACGATGTCACCGTCCTCGATCACCGTCGAATCCGGGATGCCGTGGCAGATGATCTCGTTCAGCGACGTGCAGCACGATTTGGGATAACCCTTGTAGCCCAACGTCGATGGGTAGGCGCCGTGGTCGACCATGTAGTCGTGGGCGATTCGGTCGAGGGCATCGGTCGTGACGCCCGGGGCCACGGCCTTACCGGCCTCGGCGAGCGCGCGGCGGCGATCCGCCCGGCGACCCGCATCTTCTCGATCACCTCGGGTGTTTGCACCCAGGGCTCGGTGCCCTCCTTGGCGGTCGCCTTGCCGACGTACTCCGGGCGTGCGATCGACTTGGGCACCGGAAGCGTCGGCGACACCACGCCGGCGGAGAGAGCGGAACGAACAGGCATGCTGTCAGGGTATCTGCTCGCGGCGACGATGCAGGCCGGCAACGGCCTGAGGAGGAGCCGGGCAATTGAACCCGGCTTGGTGCTTCAGGCGCGGCCGCGGCGGCGCACCAGCGACCGGCGCGGCCCCTTGACCTTGACCGAGCCGCACACCACCCGTCCGGTCAACACCACGTGCGGAGTGCCCTCGGCCGGTGCGACCTTACGGCGATCACTGGCGCTACCGCCGTAAACCTCGACGTCATCGATCGACGCGCTGGCACCGTCGGGCAATCGGATCTCGACTGATCCGAACCGCATGTCGAGCTCGATGACGACCACCGGGCCGGCAAATCTGGCCTTGACCAGATCCAGCTCGACCGAGCCCATCCGGCGCACCAGCGCCAGCCGGGTAGGGACAGTCCATTCGCCGTGGCGCTTGAGCGATCCGGCCCAGCCGCGCAGTTCGACACGGTCGGCGGCGGAGGTGACGATCGCGCCCGGCCCGGGTAGATCGCTCACCAAGCTGTCCAGCTCGTTGCGAGTCCGGGCGTACGACACGTGCGTGGACCGTTCTTCGAACTCGCTGATGTCAATCAGCCCGAGTGCGACCGCGTTGTGCAGGCGCCGCAGAATGCCGTTGCGGTCTGCATCGGAGACGCGCAGTTCGGATAGCTCGTCAGGACGTGTCATGGCGATACCAATCTACCGCTGCGGGGCCCCGGTGCACCGAACCCGAGAACAGGTGTACCAACACCCTGCTGCGGCGGGGAGTTGATCTCAAAAGTACGAAAATTGAGTTCGATGTGAACCGGTACTGAGCACTATTTGCACGGACACATTCTATTTTAATGGTCAATTGCAATTGATCTTGTTTCTCCTATCGACATTATTGATTGAAGTGTCAAAACAATTGTTGGCGCCTCTCAGGCACCGAGTTCAGAACATCGGAATTTTCGTCCAATTTTCCGGACTTTGTATCAATTTTTGAGATCCGCGCCTGGGCGGGAGAAAGCCGGTTGTCAGCGACGTCAACAGCCCAGCGCTGCCACCTAACGGGCTGAGCTGCAGATTTGCCGCCTTCGAGGCCTGTCCGGGCTCCTGACGAAGCCTCCGACACGCGGTCTTGGTTCAGTAACTTAACGAATCGAACATCTCGAACCGCTGGTAAGAGAAGGCTTAACACGGCAGCAACGTCACCTGAGTTTTTTATTAGAGATTTGCTTAACACGGGTCAATTCGTGTTATAGGCTTCGATTCGTCGGAGGTTCGTCCGCCATGAGGGGGAGAAAGACTCATGTGCGAGCCAACGGCTGTGGGGCGGCAACCCCACATCCCATAAGGAGAGACACCTAGATAGGAGGCTCGCACATGAGTCACAAGTATTCTACAGCGGTCGGCGCAGCTCTTGGCGGCGCGGCAATTGCCGCGTTCGTCGGGATGGGCACCGCCCACGCTAGCCCGACCATCACCGTCGACCCGTATTACGACAGCGCCGGCGTCATCGCCGCGGGTGACGTGCAGCCGGGCCCGAATGACGCGTACGACATCCTGTTCGGCTCCGCAGGCGCCCAGGGTATCGACAACTCTGCTCTCGACGTGTCGGATGCTCAGGCGAACCTTACCGGCTACGAGTCGTTCGTCACCGATGTCGCCACGTTCGAGCAGACCGCCGGTGAGCACGGGCTGGAGAACCTGATCTACGCGCTGGACCCCAGCGCGTTCTACCTGCAGACCACCGACGGAATCACCGGCACCATCTCCGAAACGGTCTCTGGAGTCACTGGGGCCTACCTGGTTCCGGACGACTTCCTGGGCTACCTGGCGACGGCCCTGGACTACGGTCTGCTCACCCCGACGGGTCTGGACTACGTCCTGACTCCGCTGATCGACCTGCTGGCGGGCTCGGCGGTCTAATCCCGTTGTATCCACCTCTATGAGGTGCGGTCCGGACCGGTGGGGACAGGGGGTCTTCCCCACCGGTTCGGACGCTCAAACGTCGGGCGGGGCAGCGGAGTGAACCAGAGCCCCTGGAGTCCGCTAGCTCGGCGAAAAAATCCTGTCGCCCGGTCGCCCCTCGCGGCCGGGCGACAGCTTTTTTATGTGTAACCCATTGCCGTCAAACGGCTTTCAGGCCAGATAGCCCGCGGGCATCGCCTCGAACATGAACTTGGTCATCCGTACCGCGTACTCCGAACTGCCCCCGCCGACGATCAACGACGCGAAGGCCAGGTCGCCGCGGTAGCCCGCGAACCAGGAATGCGATCCGCCGGGAAATTCCGCTTCACCGGTCTTCGCGTACACCTCGCCGCAGCCGGAGATCTCCTTGCCGGTGCCGTTGGTCACCACGAGCCGCATCATCGGGCGCAGACCCTCGATCATCTTCTCGCTGATCGGCGTGGAGTCGCCGGTGATCGCCGTCGGGCGTCCCTCAATCAGCTTGGGCACCGGCGTCTTTCCGGCCGCTATCGTCGCCGCGACCATCGCCATCCCGAACGGAGAGGCCAGCACCTTGCCCTGGCCGAACCCGTCCTCGGTGCGCTCGGCCAAGTCGACCGTCGGCGGCACCGATCCGGTAACCGTGCTGATCCCGTCGATCTGGTAGTCCAGTCCCATGCCGTACTGGTTGGCGGCCTGCGTCAGGCCGCGCGGCGGCATCTGGCTGGCCAATTTGGCGAAGGTGGTGTTGCACGAACTGGCGAACGCGCGCGACATCGGCACCACACCCAGATCGAATCCCCCGTAGTTGGGAACCACCCGCTGTCCGACGTCGAGGTGGCCGGGGCAGCCCAAAAGTGTGTTGGGACTTGCCATATCGCGCTCGAGCGCCGCGCCCGCGGTGACCATCTTGAACGTCGACCCAGGCGGGTACAGGCCGGTGGTGGCGAGCGGACCCAGCGCGTCGGCCGCGGAATTCTGTGCGACCGCGAGGATCTCCCCCGTTGAGGGTTTGATCACGACGATCATCGCCTGCCGGCCCTGGTTGTCCACCGCGCGCTGTGCGGCGTTCTGCACCGCCCGGTCCAGACTGATCGACACCGACGGGGCCGGCGAGGGCTGAACCTCGTGCAGCACCGCCAGGTCGACGTTGTTCTGGTTGATGCTGACCACTCGCCAGCCCGCCTCGCCGTCGAGTTGCTCGATCACCGACTTCTTGACCTGGTTGATCAGGGCCGGCGCGAAGTGGTAGTCGGTCGGCAGCAGTTCGGCTTGCGGCGTGATCACCACACCGGGCAGGGTGCCGAGGGCCGGGGCGATGCGGTTGTTGTCGTCGGTACGCAGCGTGATCAGGTCGACGGGCTTGCCGGTGCCGCTGGCCTGTTCCGCCAGGCGCTGTGGGTCGTTGATCGTGTCGTCGAACGGATGCAATTGGTCGACCACTGAGCGGGCGGTGCTGATCAGGAATGCGCCGGCTTTCGATGCATCCAGCGTGTAGTGGTAGAGGTAGCCGGGCGCCAGCACGTCGGTGCCGCCGACCTCGTTGACCGAGGCCCGCTTGGGCGCATCGGCCCGCAACGCCAGGGTCTGATGCTCGCCGAGGCGCGGATGCAAGTCCGTACTGTTCCAGCGGACCTGCCAATGACCTTCGTAGCGAGCCATTTTCAGCTTGCCGTCGTAGGTCCACATCCGGTTCTTGGGTAGGTGCCAGGTGTAGCGGTAGCTGACCGACCCGGTGTCCTCGGCGTACTTCGATCCGGTGATCTGGGTGTCGAGATGGCTGGCCTGCAGTCCGGCCCATGCCGCATTGAGCGCTTCGCGCGCGTCGCTGGGGTTGTCGCTGAGGTCAGCCGCCGCCCCGGTGTCGCCGGTCGCCAGCGCAGCGAAGAATTTCTGGGCGGCCGGCGCGGGACCCTCCTGCTTCGGCGTGCAGGCCGAAACAGCGGTGGTCGAGACGAGCATCGCCACACCGAATGTGGCAGCTGATGCCACTGTGAATTTTGTTGCCATTGTGGCTGATGTTAGGAATCTGTGAACGCCGGACGGCGAGCGACACACCGAGACGGGATCGTTACACGTCCGCCTACCGGGGTGCCGCGCCGGGCCGCAGGCAGCGCGAGCCACTGTCACACCGGGACTTAAGCCATCGCGACGCTGACCGGCGCGTCCTCGCAGCGTTTACGCGTCGCGAAGCGCAGGCTGGTCAGTCCAGCAGAACGGTGGCGAAGGTGCCGACTTCGGCGAAGCCGATGCGGTCGTACGTCGCCCGCGCGACGGTGTTGAAGTCGTTCACGTACAGGCTGGCCGTGCGGCCGGTGCCGACGATCACCGCGGACAGTGTCGCGGTGCCCGCAGTCCCGAGGCCTCGGCCACGCCACTCGGGATGCACCCAGACGCCTTGGATCTGGCTGACCGTCGGCGACTGCGAGCCGACCTCGGCCTTGAATACCACCTCACCGTTTTCGAAGCGGGCCCACGCCCGTCCGGCAGCGATCAGGCTGGCGACGCGGCGGCGGTAGCCGCGCCCGCCATCGCCGAGCCGCGGATCGACACCGACCTCGCCGATGAACATGTCGACCGCCGCCACCAGGTAGGTGTCGAGTTCGTCCGGCTTGACCTGCCGCACACCGGGATCGATCGCGCAGGTCGGCATCGAGCTCAGCGACATCAACGGCTGACGGTCACGCACATCGCGCGCCGGCCCCCAGGCCGGCTCGAGGCGTTGCCACATCGGCATCACCAACTCGGCGCGTCCGACCAGCGACGAGCAGCGTCGCGAACCGGTCAGCGCCGCATCGGCGAACGCGTAAAGGTCGTCGAGGCGGCCGCGCAACGGAATCAGGTTGGCGCCTGCGTAACACAACGACTCGTCGGGTCCGCGGCGCGTCCACAGCTCGCCACCGATCGAGTTGGGGTCCAGGCCGTGATCGGCGACCCGCGCGGCCACCATGCACGAGCCGACCGGGTCGTCGTCGAAGACCCGGCGCACTGAAGCGCCGTCACGCACAATTGACACCCGTCGCTCGCTGACTATGCGACGGATGGGCGGAGCCGACATACTGACTCTTTCTGCGACGGATACTCGAGCCCGATTAGACCAACGTCAGCTTACGGTCACAACTGGCGAACCGCTCGCCGTTGGCTCGTCAGTGCCCGTCTCGTTAGCCAATCGCATTGCCTCTTCAATCAATGTCTCGACGATCTGCGCCTCGGGCACGGTCTTGATCACCTCGCCCCGGACGAAGATCTGACCTTTGCCGTTACCGGAAGCCACGCCGAGATCGGCCTCGCGCGCCTCCCCCGGCCCGTTGACGACGCAGCCCATCACGGCCACCCGCAGCGGCACATCGAGCCCGTCAAGACCGGCCGAGACTTCGTTGGCCAGGCTGTAGACGTCGACCTGCGCGCGCCCGCAGGACGGGCAGGACACGATCTCCAGGCCCCGCGGCCGAAGGTTCAGCGACTCGAGGATCTGATTGCCAACCTTGATTTCCTCGACCGGCGGTGCCGACAACGACACCCGGATTGTGTCGCCGATGCCCCGCGACAGCAGCGCACCGAACGCGACAGCGGACTTGATCGTGCCCTGGAAGGCCGGACCGGCCTCGGTGACGCCCAGGTGCAGCGGGTAGTCGGACTTGGCGGCGAGTAGCTCGTAAGCCGCGACCATCACCACCGGGTCGTTGTGCTTGACGCTGATCTTGATGTTGCCGAAGCCGTGCTCCTCGAACAGCGAGGCTTCCCACAGCGCAGACTCGACGAGCGCTTCCGGGGTCGCCTTGCCGTACTTCTCCATGAAGCGCTTGTCCAGCGATCCGGCGTTGACACCGATGCGGATCGGGATGCCCGCTGCGCCAGCGGCTTTCGCGACCTCTCCGACACGGCCGTCGAATTCCTTGATGTTGCCGGGGTTCACCCGCACCGCGGCGCACCCGGCGTCGATCGCGGCGAAGATGTATTTCGGCTGGAAGTGGATGTCGGCGATGACCGGGATCTGGCTCTTCCTGGCGATCGCGGAAAGCGCGTCGGCGTCTTCCTGACGCGGACACGCCACCCGGACGATGTTGCAGCCGGCGGCGGTCAACTCGGCGATCTGCTGCAGGGTCGCGTTGACGTCGTGAGTTTTGGTGGTGCACATCGACTGAACTGAAATCGGGTGATCACTTCCCACACCGACGTCCCGGACCATCAGCTGTCGCGTCTTGCGCCGCGGTGCCAGCGTGGGCGCCGGCGCCGCCGGCATACCCAGACCTGTGGTCACTGTTTGCCTTCTCTCCCCTTCGAATTCAACCGGGTCTGTCGGCTTACTGGAACAGCCGGATCGGGTTGACCAAGTCGGCGGTCACCGTCAGGAACATGTAGCCGACCACCAGCACCAACACTACGTAGGTTGCGGGCATCAGCTTGAGGTAGTTGACCGGCCCCGCCGCGACTTTTCCACGGGCGGTGCGAATCACGTTGCGCAGCTTCTCGTATAGCGCGATGGCGATGTGCCCACCATCGAACGGCAACAGCGGCACCAGGTTGATGACGCCGAGGATGAAGTTCAATTGCGCCAGGAACAGCCAGAACGCCATCCAGACACCGTGGTCAACGGTGTCGCCGCCGATAATGCTCGCGCCGACGACGCTGATCGGGGTGTCCAGGGACCGCTCACCGCCGCCGATCGCGTGGATCAACGCGCCGACTTTGGTCGGAATGGCAATCAGCGACTTGCCCAGCAGCACGGTCAGGTTGCCGGTGAAGGTCACGGTGGCCGGCAGCGCACTGACCGGGTTGTAGTGGACGGGCCCGGGCTGGGTGCCGACGACCCCCATCACGCCGATCGTGGCCGGCTTCGCGTCGCCGCCTTTGCCGTTGGTCACCCAGCGCTGCTTCTGGGTGATGTCGACGTACTTGGTCATGGTCTGGCCGTCGCGCTTGATCACGACGGGGACGGTGCCGTGCAGTTTCTGCACCACGCCGGCCATGTCGGAGAAGTCGGTCACCGGGGTGTCGCCGACCTTGAGCACCACGTCACCGGCCCGGATCCCGGCGAGGGCCGCCGGCCCGTCGCCAGTGCACTTTTCGAAGTCGCCCTGCTTGATTTCGCCTGCCGCACAGGCTGTTTGGCCGATGACCGCGGTGGGGTGCAGGTTGGGCAGCCCCCAGGTGACCGCGATGGCGTAGATCAACACCAGTCCGATTACGAAATTCATTCCCGGCCCGGCGAACAACACCGCGACGCGCTTCCAGGTCTTCTGCTTGTACATCGCACGGTCGTGCTCGTCGGGCTGCAGTTCTTCGACCGACGTCATGCCGGCGATGTCGCAGAAGCCGCCGGCCGGGATCGCCTTGAGCCCGTATTCGGTTTCGCCGCGGCGAGTCGACCACAGGGTGGGGCCGAAGCCCACGAAGTAGCGTCGCACCTTCATTCCGGTGCCCAGTGCGACCCACATGTGGCCGCATTCATGCAGCGCCACCGAAATGAGTATCGCGAGTGCAAACAGCACGATGCCGATTACAAACATCATCGAACCGGTGAAACCTCCTGTGTGATCGCACCGCGCGCGCGCTCGCGGGCCCAGCGCTGCGCGTCGAGTACGTCTTCCACGGTAGCGGGTTCTGCGGCCCATTGTTCGGCGGCGCTCAGGACCTCGGCGATTGTTTGCACGATGGCCGGGAAAGCGATCCGACCGGCCAGGAACGCCTCGGCCGCTTCTTCGTTGACGGCGTTGTACACGGCGGTCATGCAGCCACCCGTCTCGCCGGCCTGCCTGGCCAACGCCACCGCCGGGAACACCCCGTCGTCCAGCGGCTCGAACTCCCAGGTCGACGCCGTGGAGAAGTCGCAGGCCGCGGCCGCGGCGGGCACCCGGTCCGGCCAGCCCAACGCCAGCGCGATCGGCAGTTTCATGTCCGGCGGGCTGGCCTGGGCGATCGTTGAGCCGTCGGTGAACGTGACCATCGAGTGCACGATCGACTGCGGGTGTACGACGACGTCGATGCGGCTGTACGGGATGCCGAACAGCAGGTGCGCTTCGATGAGTTCGAGCCCCTTGTTGACCAGCGACGCCGAGTTCAGCGTGTTCATCGGGCCCATCGACCAGGTCGGATGGGCGCCGGCCTGCTCGGGTGTGACGTGCTCGAGCCGGCCGGCCGACCAGCCGCGGAACGGCCCACCGGACGCGGTGAGCACCAGCTTGGCGACTTCGTCAGCGCTGCCGCCGCGCAGGCACTGCGCCAGCGCGGAGTGCTCGGAGTCCACCGGCACGATCTGGCCGGGCTGGGCCGCGGCCAGCACCAGCGGGCCGCCGGCGATCAGCGATTCCTTGTTGGCGAGGGCCAAGCGGGCGCCGGAGGCCAGCGCGGTCAGCGTCGGTTGCAGTCCCAGCGCGCCGACCAGCGCGTTCAGCACGACGTCGGCCTCGGTGTTCTCGATCAGCCGGGTCGCCGCATCGGGCCCGTGGTAGGTGACGTCGCCAATCGCCTGCGCGGCGCTCTCGTCGGCGACGGCGAGGTTGCTCACCCCCGTCTCGGCGCGCTGCTGAGCCAGCAGATCCGGGTGTCCGCCGCCGGCGGCGAGCCCTACCAGCTCGAAGCGATCGGGGTTGGCGGCGATGACCTCGAGCGCCTGGGTGCCGATCGAACCGGTGCTGCCCAGCACCAGGGTCTTGAGGCGGCGTTTTATTGCCGAGCGTGCGGCCAGCTTCACGCTGGACGCCGAGCGTGAAGCTACCTTCACTCTCGGCGCTGGGGGGCTGCCATCTCGGCGGTTGGTCACCCACTCATTGTGCCGCGCCACCGCCGCGCCCGGCTAATCCCGATATGCCAGAATGTGCAGTGCATCCAGATCCCCGACCCGAGGAGTTTGCCGTGGCCAGTACCGAGGTGGAGCGCACTCTCACTCGACGGCGTCGACGTCGCGGAAGTGCCATCGGCGAACTGGGGTTGGAGCAAGATCAACCACCGCAACTGGCACGTCTACGGCATTCTGATGATCGGTCTGCTGGTGGCGTTCCTGCGCGGCAACCACGTAGGCCATGTCGAGGACCTGTGGGTGATCGGATTCGCGCTGCTGGGACGTCTTCTTCCTGGTGCGCGACTGGTGGGGCCGCCGGCGCGGCTGGCTCAGGTAGGCGACTCAGCGGCGAGCTGACCGCACGCTGCGGCGATCTCACGGCCGCGGGTATCGCGCACCGTGCAGGCCACTCCGGCCGCCCGAACTCGTCGAACGAATTCCCGCTCAACGGCTTTCGGGCTGGCATCCCATTCGCTGCCCGGTGTCGGGTTCAGCGGAATCAAGTTCACATGCACCAACGGGCCCAGCGCTCGGTGCAGCCGCTTCCCCAGCAGGTCCGCCCGCCAGGGTTGGTCGTTGACGTCACGAATCAGCGCGTACTCCACCGACACCCGCCGACCGGTCTGCTCGGCGTAGTAGCTGGCGGCATCGAGCGCCTCGCCGACATTCCACCGGTTGTTGACCGGCACCAGGGTGTCGCGCAGCTCGTCGTCCGGGGCGTGCAGCGACAGCGCCAGCGTCACCCCGAGTCGCTCGTCGGCGAGTTTTCGGATAGCCGGGGCCAGGCCGACCGTCGACACCGTCACCGAGCGGGCCGAGATGCCGAAGCCGGCGCCCTTGTCCGCCGGACCGATGATGCGACGTACCGCTGCCAGCACCCGGGCATAGTTGGCCAGCGGCTCCCCCATGCCCATGAACACGATGTTGGACAGCCGGTCGCCCCACTCGTCGCGCAAAGTTGCGGCCGCGGAACGCACCTGTTCGACGATCTCGCCGGTCGACAGATTCCTGGTCAGCCCGCCCTGGCCGGTCGCGCAGAACGGGCACGCCATCCCGCAGCCCGCCTGCGAGGAGATGCAGACGGTATTGCGCTTCGGGTACCGCATCAGTACCGACTCGAAGGTGGTGCCGTCGACCGCCCGCCACAACGTCTTGCGGGTTTCGCCGGCGTCGCAGGTGATCTCGCGGGCCGCGGTCAGCAGCGTCGGGAACAGCGCCTCGGCCACCTGGCCGCGGACCGCGGCGGGCAGGTCGGTCATCTGCTGCGGGTCGGCAATCAGCCGGCCGTAGTACTGATTGGCCAACTGCTTGGCGCGAAAAGCCGGTAGCCCCAGCGCCGCAACAGCTTCGGCGCAGCCGGCATCGTCGAGGTCGGCCAGGTGGCGCGGCGGCAGCGCGCGTCGCGGCGCCTCGAATATCAACTCCTGCTTCACGTTTCGGGTGGCCTCAACGCAGCAATGTCAGGACGGCCCAGGTGGCGACCGCCGACGGTAGCGCCCCGTCCAGCCGATCCATCAGGCCGCCGTGGCCCGGCAGGATGCGGCCCATGTCCTTGATGCCCAGGTCGCGCTTGATCTGCGATTCCACCAGGTCACCCAGCGTTGCGGTGGCCACGATCGTCAGACCGAGCAGCAGGCCGACCCACACCGGCCGGTGGGCCAGCTGGGTCGCGGTCAAGGTGACCGCGGTGATCCCGAAGAACAGCGAGCCGGCCAGGCCTTCCCACGACTTCTTCGGGCTGATCGTCGGGACCATCGGGTGCTTACCGAACAGCACGCCGACCGCGTACCCACCTACGTCGGACGCAGCGACGCCGATCATCAGGCAGAACACCCGGGCCGAGCCGTCCGACGGAAAGGCCAGCAGCACGCTGAAAGACCCGAACAGCGGCACCCAGGCGGCGAGGAAGACGGTGGCCGCCACGTCGCGCAGATAGTTCCCCGACGGCGAGTCGGCGGATCCGTCAGACGCGGTCGTGGTGCCGAGCGCCAATCGCCAGAACATACAGACAACCGTGGTGGCGCCAAAGCCCGCCAGCAGACCGTAAGCATGCTGGTACCAGGCCAGCCAGACCATAGTTCGCCGCCAATCAGCAGCGGGACGACCGGAATCAGGTAACCGGCCTCGCGCAGCCTGCGCACCACCTCGTGAGTGGCGACGGGCATCGCGACGGCAAGCAGAAAGACCCACAGATAGCGGTCCCGCATCAGGATCGCAATGATCGTGAACGCCGATGGCGGCGCCCACGGCAATCGCCGCGGGACAGATTGCGGCCGGCCCGCGATTTCTTCTGCTTGGGCTCGTGCACCGCATCCTCGGCGGGGATGTCTGCGCCGGTATCGGTCTCTGCCACGGAAGTTGTCTGCTGAGCGGCCGCTAGACCTCCAGCAACTCGCCTTCCTTGTGCTTGACCAGGTCGTCGATCTGGGTCACGTAACCCGCAGTGGCCTTGTCCAGTTCTTTCTCGGCGCGCGACACCTCGTCCTCGCCGGCTTCACCGTCTTTGCGAATCCGGTGTAACTCTTCCATCGCCTTGCGACGGATGCTGCGCACCGTGACCTTGGCGTCCTCACCCTTCGACTTGGCCTGCTTGACCAACTCGCGGCGACGTTCCTCGGTCAGCTGCGGCACCGCGACCCGGATCAGCGTGCCGTCGTTGGTGGGGTTGACCCCGAGGTCCGAGTTGCGGATTGCGGCCTCGATGTTTCCGAGCTGGCCGGCTTCATAGGGCTTGATCACCACCAGCCGCGCCTCCGGGACGTTGATGCTGGCCAGCTGGGTGATCGGGGTGGCAGACCCGTAGTAGTCGATGACGATGCGGTTGAACATGCTGGGGTTCGCCCGGCCGGTCCGGATCGTCGACAAGTCGTCGCGATTCACCCCTACGGCTTTTTCCATCTTCTCTTCGGCGTCGAAGAGAGTCTCGTCAATCACTGCGCCGCTCCCTTCATCACGTTGTCACCAGCGTTCCGATTTTCTCACCTGCGACGGCCCGAGCGATATTGCCGTCGGTAAGTAGGTTGAAAACCAGAATCGGCATGCGATTGTCCATGCACAAGCTGAATGCGGTGGCGTCGGCCACCTGCAGGCCACGATCGATGACTTCCCGGTGGGTGATCGCAGTGAACAGTTCGGCCGCCGGATTCACCCGCGGGTCCTCGGCGAACACTCCGTCAACCGCCTTGGCCATCAACACCACATCGGCGCCGATCTCCAAAGCCCGCTGCGCGGCGGTGGTGTCTGTCGAAAAGTACGGCAGCCCCATACCGGCACCGAAGATGACGACGCGCCCCTTCTCCAGATGGCGACGGGCACGTAACGGAATGTAAGGCTCGGCGACCTGGCCCATGGTGATCGCCGTCTGGACCCGGGTGTCGATGCCTTCTTTTTCCAAAAAGTCTTGTAGCGCAAGGCTGTTCATGACAGTGCCGAGCATTCCCATGTAGTCCGATCGGGTGCGTTCCATGCCGCGCTGCTGCAGTTGCGCCCCGCGGAAGAAGTTGCCACCGCCGATCACCACGGCGACCTGCACGCCGGTGCGGACCACCTCGGCGATCTGGCGGGCGACCAGCGCCACCACATCGGGATCCAGGCCCACCGATCCCCCGCCGAACATCTCGCCGCCGAGCTTCAGCAGCACACGGGTGTACCGGGGTCGGTTCGACGACCCGGCGCCGTTGGTGCCGTTCGGCTCGTGCTCCGTCATCTGACTCCTCGCACCGGAAGACGCCCTCCAGCTGTCCCCACCCGGCTGTCCCCGAAACAGCCGGGTCCATCCTGCCTTATCACTTGACCGTGCGTCCCGGGAGTCGACGGCTTTGGCCGCGGTCGCAAGATTCGTCGTGTTCGGCGTCACACTGCGTGCCCTACCAGGTCGTCGTAGGCCGGTAACCGCCCGTACACGACGACTGAGCGGGCGGAAAGGTTTGGCGCCTCGGCACCACGGGAACTGCATGTCTGGAGGCGCGAGGGGCACATGAAGCGCCCCGCAAGACGCCCACACCGGTCCAGCCCACGGGCCGGCGACGATCAAGGCGTAAGCCAATAGGAGGACTCATGTCGGACGACAACAAGAGCGGGCCTGCAGAAGGCATCAAGGGTGTAGTCGAAGGCGCCAAGGGTCTGGCCAAAGAGGCCGTCGGCAGCGTCGTTGGGAACAAGGATCTCGAGAAAGAGGGCGAGGCCCAGCAGGACAAGGCTTCAGCCCAGCGCGACGTCGCGAAGAAGGAAGCCGAAGCCGAGGCATCTCGGGCCGGCGCCGACGCCGCCGAAAAGCGCCAGCAGGCGCACCAGGACTAACCATCACGCCAGTAAGGCCCGGTCCGACAGGGACCGGGCCTTACTGCATCGTGAAAGTGGCTAGCCGAACACCGGCAGCGCCCGCTTGCGAGCCAGCGCGTCCATTCCGCGCTGGATGCTGTCTTCAACCTCGTGATACTTGCGATCGACGTACGCGTCATCCTCGGCCAGGGCCGGGTCGTTGTCGATCTCCACCGCGGGCATGAATCGAGTGCGGATCTTGGCGGGCAGCGGCAGTTGCGGAAGCGCAGCCGGAGCGATACCCCAGGGCAGCGAAATGGCGAGCGGAAAAACCTTGAGCCGCAGGAGCTTATCGAGGCGTAAAGCGCGCGACAGCCGGTCGCCACGAATCAGCACCGGCATGGCATCGGCGCCGCCGACGGTCGCGATCGGCACGATCGGGACACCGGCGCGGATCGCCATCTTCACGAAGCCTTTCCGCCCCGCCAAATTCGCCTGGTCCCGCTCACTCCATGGCCGTAGCGAATCAACCTCACCGCCGGGCCACAGCGCGACATCATGGCCTTCGGCCAACGCTGTTGCGATCGCGTCGGGGGCCGCGGGTAGCACGCCCATGGAACGGAAGTACCGACCGAATCCGGGAATGGCCATCAGCGCGTCGTGGGCGGTGCCGTGCAGGGGGCGCTCCGGTCCGAACCGTCGCCACCACTGCAGGCCGACCGTCCAGGCGTCCCAGACGAATGGCGCGCCCGAGTGGATACCCACCAGCAGGGCGGGCGGCTCGGTGATGTTCTCCCAGCCGTCGATCTCCATTCGGAACCAGTAATCCACCAGAACGTTCCAGAAGAATTTCGAGCGCTGGAGCACCGTTTCGTCCGGCCCGCTCAGGTCCCACTCGCCCGCTCGCTCGGCGACCCAGCCGCTCACGCCACCGGCATTGCCGTCGCGCTTGTCTTCCATCGCGGTGCGCGCCCGCTCGGCCTGGTCTTCTGCCTGACGGCGCACCTCGGCAGACCTGTGATCCCTGACACTCATAGCGGCTCGCATACCCGATAACGCGTCCGGTAACCCATCCGCGGGGAATTGGGCCCCATCGTGTTCAGAAGCGATTTTCGGGGCCGACGGTGGCCCAGATGGTGTTGCCGGACAACGTGGTGTAGGTACCCCACGCCCGGGAATTCGCAGCGACCAGATCAAGACCGGACACCTTGTCGCCCGGCGACTTTCGGCCCGAGGTATCCGCGATGCCCACGTGTTGTACCACCACCGACACCGTCGATCCGTCGGTCTCCAGGCGCAGCACGAATTCGCTGTCAGTGCCGGCCAGTGCAGCCTCGACCAACTCGGTGGCGACGAGCGATGTCACATGAATGAAGTCCGCACGGGACCACTCCGTCAACCAATGGGAGGCGAGTTCTCGACACCGGCGAATGCTGCCTTGTTGCGCAGGGATCGACGCGCGCGCCCGGCGCCGATAGCGCCGCAGCCCTTCCGCCGACAACTCGACTATTGCAGCTTCCAGCGTCTCGTAGGCGGGTACGTAGCGAGTAATTCCGTTGCGGTGCAAGTTGTTTCGGTCTTGCTCGTGAGAGCTGATCAAACCGATCGGGACGTCGGGCCACTCAGCGACCTGCCAGCGGGCGCTGGTGAATACTGCCCACGCCGGATCCTCGCGGACGTTGAGCCAGGTAATGTCGACGGCAACGAAGCGGGGTTCGTCGAGCGCGGCTTTGACGATGGCTTCGCGTAATACCACGTAGGTGGTGGCATCGAGCACGCCTTCGACGGTGAGGACGCGAGCACCTTCGACATCGTTCGCTCTGACCCGCAGTTCGCTCATGCGGTCTGTCATGGCCCACTTTTCGCTTGGCTGATGACGGACCGCGAGACGGCTCATCGCTTGTACCTGACGACCCTTAGAATCCTAAGTGATCGTGTCAGGGGATGTGCACGCCTTTTCGCGTGGCGCCGGTGGCGTCCCACACCCCTAGCGATCATCGACCTCGAGCGCGGCGGTTGTACTTCTTGATCGCGTCGACCAACTGCGACTTGTCCATCTTGGACCGGCCGACAATGTCGAGCTTGCGGGCGATGTCGAGCAGATGCTTCTTGCTGGCGTTGGCGTCAACACCTTCGGCAGACGGAATCGGATTGTTGAGGCCGCCGCGCTCGGCGCGCGCGTCCGAGGGGCCGCTGTGTTTCTTGGGCAGCCAACGGTCGCCGACCTTTTCGAAGCTTCGCTTGAGCGCCGCATACGCGACGCGGTGTGCGCGCGCCTCGCTGCCGTACTCGTCGGCGGCGGCATCGTGCGACTTGGTAAACGTGCGCTGCGCCTTGGCATTCGACTTTTGCAAGGTGCTGGGCAACTCGTCGGCTTTGGGCTTACCGCCCTTCGTTGTCTTCGGCATCGCTCATCTCCCGGGAGAGTTCGGTATCAAGATCTTTCGACGGGAGTACCCACCGCGTGCCCGGAATCAACCGAGAAGAGGCCCCCTCGATGTGCGTGAACTCATCGAGGGGGCCGTCAACTGGCTAGGTGGTAGCGGCTTTCGCCGCCAATCGGCTAGCCCAAGTGGGCAGTGAGCAACCAGGCCGGCACCGACTTGCGACCGTCACGCTCGTCGCGAACATCGGCGAAGGGGAACTCAGGGCTGTCGGCTTGGGCGAAATTGCCATGGATCCTGGCCGGCCGGATCTCGTCGATGACCCAGTATTTCGAGACGACCTCACGCAGCTCGTCTTCGGTGACCGGGTTGGCGGGACCGCCGTCAGCGGTCTTGGCGAAGACCAACACGAAGTACGACGCCCCCGGCGCCGCGGCCCGCACGATCGAGCGTTGATAACCGTCCCGCAGCTCGACCGGCATCGAGTGGAACAACGTGCTGTCCACGATGGTGTCGAAGCGACCGTCATAGCCGGTAAAGGACGAGATGTCGGCGACTTCGAAAGAGACGTTTGTCAGACCCTGCCGATCGGCCGCGGCGGTGGCCAATTTGATAGCGGTGGGCGAAGCGTCAAGCCCAACTGCGTTGTGACCCAACGCCGCCATGTGCAGTGCGAACGCCGCCTCGCCGCAGCCGGCGTCGAGCACGTCGCCCTTGATCTTGCCCTGGTCAATGAGGGCGGCGATCTCGGGTTGGGGCTCCCCCAGGCTCCACGGTGGCCGGACGCCGGCACCGAACTCGGTGGTCTCGCCTCGGTAGGCGGGGTCGAAATCGAAATCGAATTTCTGTGTCTCAGTCATACCCCATATATATCAACCTGATTGATATGTGTCAACATCATTGATATGGGGACAACTGAGGACGCGCCGCTTGGATACTTGCTGTTTCAGGTGATGGCAGCGCTGCGGCCGGAGGTAGCGGCCGCACTCAACCCACTGAGCCTGACGCTGCCCGAATTCGTCTGCATGCGAATGCTTTCCACGACTCCGGGGCTGTCCAGCGCGGAGCTCGCCCGGCTTGGCAACGTCTCGCCTCAGGCGATGAACACGGTGTTGCACAGGCTGGAGAACGCCCGGATTGTGGCCCGGCCGGCCTCGGTCGCCTCTGGGCGGGCGCTACCGGCGTCGCTCACCGCGGACGGCAAGACGCTGCTGAGGCGTGCCGAGACGGCAGTACGAGAAGCCGACGATCGCGTCCTGGCCAAGCTCTCGGCGGCCCAGCAGCGCGACTTCAAACGGATGTTGGCGACGCTGGGACCCGACTAGGCGTGCTGGTCGACACGCGCCCACGGACGGGCGTCTTCGAGTTCGTACGCCAGTTCCAGCAAGCGGGCTTCCTGACCCAGCGCCGCGGAGAACATCAGCCCGATCGGCAGACCGGCAGCCGATACCGCGAGCGGCAATGAGATGGCCGGCTCCCCCGTGACATTCTGCAGCGGCGTGAACGCGACCCAATCCTGCAGGCGGTCGATGATCTGCTCGTAGTCGGCGGTGGGGTCGAGGTAGCCGATCTGCGGCGGTTCGTCGGCCAGCGTCGGTGTGAGCACCACGTCGTAGGTGCGGGCCAGGCGCTCGGTGTGCCGACGCGTGCGGGACAACCGCAGCAGCGCCAGCGGGATGCGATGCAGATTGCGACGCGCGTGCCGGTCCAGGCCCCGTGACAGGTTGTCCAGTCGGGTCACGTCGAACCCATCGAACGTTCGCTTGTTCTGCTGAATCTGACCCATCGCCAGCAGACCCCAGTAGAGCACGAAGTCGGTCACGAAAGTGTCTGGTACTGGCGGTCTTTCGAGGTAGTCGACGCGGTGGCCCAGTTCTTCGAGCAATCCGGCAGATTTCAGGGTCAGCTCGCAGACTTCCGGGCTGGACTCGCGTAGCAGGGAGTGCGTGATGACGGCGATCCTCAGTCGCTGCTTGCCGGCGTGCTGCACGTCGCCGATCGCCGGGAGTTTCTTTGCGGGCCAGACGCGTTCAACCTCGCGGTAGAACGCCGCGGTGTCGCGCACCGACCGGCTGAGCACTCCGTTGGCGACGATGCGGATCGGCATCTGCCGGACTTCTTTGTCCAGCGGCAGCCGACCGCGCGAAGGCTTCAGGCCGACAAGTCCGTTGCAGGACGCCGGAATTCGGATCGAACCGCCGCCGTCGTTGGCGTGCGCGATCGGCACCACGCCCGCGGCAACGAAGGCGCCCGAGCCCGACGACGACGCGCCGGCGGTGTGATCGGTGTTCCACGGATTGCGTACCGGTCCCAGTCGCGGGTGCTCAGCTGAGGCGCTGAACCCGTATTCCGACATCTGGGTCTTGCCCAGCGACGTCATCCCGGTGGCCAGGTAGGTCCGCGCGAATTCGCTGTCGACGTCGGCCGGGCGCGCCGGCCAGGCGTCGGTGCCGCGCATTGTCGGCAATCCGCCGACGTCGACGTTGTCCTTGATGAATGTGGGCACGCCGCTGAAATAGCCGCTGCGGGCAGGTGCCGCCGCGTGCGCGCGGGCCTTGCCGAAGGCCTCGTACGCCAACCCGTTCAGAGCGGGGTTGACTGCTTCGGCGCGGGCGATGGCCGCCTCGACGACTTCAGCCCGACCCACCCGGCCGGCGTTGAGGGCCTCGATCAGGCCAACGGCGTCGAGGTGGCCGAGCGCATCGTCACCGAACGCGTGCACAGGTCGCATCGGGCTGATGCTACTGCTGGCCGACCTCGAAACGGACGAACCGCGTGACAGTCACACCGGCTTCGTCGAGCAGCGCCTTCACCGTCTTCTTGCTGTCTGAAACCGACGGCTGCTCGAGCAGTACGACATCCTTGAAGAAGCCGCCCAGACGGCCTTCGACGATCTTCGGCAGCGCCTGCTCCGGCTTGCCCTCCGCACGCGAGGTCTCCTCGGCGATGCGCCGCTCGCTGGCCACGACCTCCTCGGGTACATCTTCCCGAGTCAGGTAGCGGGCCTTGAGCGCGGCGATCTGCAGCGCGACCGCGTGTGCGGCGGCCGTGCTGGTGTCCGGGTCGTTACCCGGACCGTACTCGACCAACACGCCGACACCCGGCGGCAGGTCGGCCGCACGCTTGTGCAGATAGGTCTCGACCTTGCCGTCGAAGTAAGCAACCCGGCGCAGCTCGAGCTTCTCGCCGATCTTGGCGGACAGCTCGGCAATGACCTGCTCGACCGTCTTGTCCCCGACGCTGGCCGCCTTGAGGGCGTCGACGTCAGCGGCCTTGGACGCGGCTGCGGCGGCGACGATCTCGTCGGCGACCTTCTGGAACTCCGCGTTCTTGGCGACGAAGTCGGTTTCGCTGTTCAGCTCGATCAGCGCGCCGTCCTTGGCCGCTACCAGGCCCTCGGCGGTGGCGCGCTCGGCGCGCTTGCCGACGTCCTTGGCGCCCTTGATCCGCAGCGCCTCGACGGCCTTGTCGAAATCGCCTTCGCTTTCCGAGAGCGCGTTCTTGCAGTCGAGCATGCCGGCGCCGGTCAGCTCACGAAGACGCTTGACGTCGGCAGCGGTGAAGTTGGGCATCTCAGCCTTAACCTTCCGTGGGGGTTGGTTCTGACGCGACCGCGGCGGCTTGCTCTGCCGGCGCGGCGGTAGCGGTAGCCGAGGCGAGCAGCTCCTGCTCCCATTCGGCCAGCGGCTCGGCGGCTTCGGCTTCGGGCTTGCCGTCGGTGCGGCCCACATTGGCACGCGCCTGCAGGCCCTCGGCCACCGCGGAGGCGATCACCTTGGTCAGCAGGGCCGCCGAGCGGATCGCGTCGTCGTTACCCGGGATCGGGTAGTCGACGAGATCGGGGTCGCAGTTGGTGTCCAGGATCGCGATGATCGGGATGTTCAGCTTGCGAGCCTCCGCGACGGCGAGGTGCTCCTTGTTGGTGTCGACGATCCAGACGGCCGACGGAACCTTCGCCATGTCGCGGATACCGCCGAGGCTGCGGTCCAGCTTGTTCTTCTCGCGGGTCAGCATCAAGATTTCCTTCTTGGTGCGACCCTCGAAGCCACCGGTCTGCTCCATCGCCTCGAGCTCCTTGAGCCGCTGCAGGCGCTTGTGCACGGTCTGGAAGTTGGTCAGCATGCCGCCCAGCCAGCGCTGGTTGACGTAGGGCATACCCACCCGGGTCGCCTCGTCGGCGATAGACTCCTGCGCCTGCTTCTTGGTGCCGACGAACAACACCGAACCGCCGTGCGCGACAGTCTCTTTGACGAACTCGTACGCCTGATCGATGAAAGTCAGCGTCTGCTGCAAGTCGATGATGTAGATGCCGTTGCGGTCGGTGAAGATGAACCGCTTCATCTTGGGGTTCCAGCGACGGGTCTGATGCCCGAAGTGGGTGCCGCTGTCCAGCAGCTGCTTCATGGTTACGACAGCCATAGTGGCCCATGTCCTTATTGTCGGTTGTACGCCCGGCGACGGGTGAAGTCGGGCCCTGGCGCCTGCTGCGGTGCCGGACCCGTCGTGAGACGGGACCGCCCGGCATGCGGTGCGAACTCCTAGTGGAACGGGAGACGCGATGCAGACGCGCGAAGTCAGCTCGTAATACGGGCTGCGCCGAGAAGTTTACACGGTTCGGCCAGGTGGTTTGTCCACAGCGCTGGCTGGCCGGTTTGCGGGCGGTGCGATGAACTGACCAGGTGCGACGGGCTATCGCCGTGGTGGTGATGTTGGGCTGTGCGCTGCCGGCGCGCGCCGATGACGTCCGACTGCAGTGGCCGTTGCGCCCGCCGCCGGCGGCGGTGCGATCCTTCGACGCCCCATCGCCGAACTGGAACCGCGGCCACCGCGGGGTCGACCTGGCGGGCACCGCCGGGCAGCCGGTGTACGCCGCCGGCGACGCGACCGTGGTGTACGCCGGAGCGTTGGGCAGCCGTCCGCTGGTGTCGCTGGCTCACCCCGGCGGTTTGCACACCAGCTACGAGCCGGTCCGGACGCTGGTGCGGGTCGGGCAGCGGGTGGCAGCGGGTGCGGTGATCGGCGATCTGCTGGCCGGACACCCAGGCTGCCCGGTTGCGGCATGCCTGCACTGGGGCGCGATGTGGGGCCCGGCCGCGCGCGCCGACTACGTCGATCCGCTGGGCCTCTTGGCGTCGACTCCGATTCGACTCAAGCCATTGCATCGATAGGCACAGCCGTCTCGTGCTGGTTGGGGTGCATTTTCTGCCCGCCTTTGAGCGAATTCGAGCCGTTGATCTGGCTTTTCGCTGCGAGGCGGGCACATCGGATGCCGCTGCTCGAGAGGCTGCTGAGGCCGATGTGACTCGCGTCAGGCCCGCGGATGGGCCTGGTCGTGCACCGCACGCAGCCGGGCGACTGTCACGTGCGTGTAGAGCTGCGTGGTGGCCAGGCTGGAGTGGCCCAGCAGTTCCTGGACGACGCGCAGGTCGGCGCCGCCCTCGAGCAGATGCGTTGCCGCGCTGTGCCGCAGGCCATGCGGGCCCATGTCGGGTGCGCCGTCGACCGCTCCGACGGTCTCGTGGACGACCGTGCGGGCCTGCCGCACATCGAGCCGCCGCCCCCGCGCCCCCAGCAGCAGCGCCGCCCCGGAGTCCGCATTGACCAGCTGCGGCCGCCCGTCGGCCAGCCAGGCGTGCAGCGCCTCGGCGGCGGGCACCCCGAACGGCACGCTGCGCTGCTTGTTGCCCTTACCGAGCACGCGCAGGATCCGGTGGGAATTGTCGATGTCGTCGACGTCCAGACCGCACAGCTCGCTGACCCGAATCCCGGTGGCGTACAACAGCTCAACGATCAGACGGTCGCGTAATGCCAGTGGATCGCCCTGCTGTGAACCGGATTTGGCCGCCGACATCGCAGCGAGTGCCTGATCCTGACGCAACACCGCCGGTAGCGCCCGTCGCGCCTTGGGCACCTGCAGCCGGGTCGCGGGGTCACCGGCCAGCAGTCCGCGTCGCACCGCCCACGTGGTGAACGTCTTGACCGCCGACGTGCGGCGCGCCAGCGTGCTACGGGCAGCACCGCTACCCGCGCCGGCGGCAAGCCATGACCGCAGGGTCGGCAGGCTCAATTCGTGCAAGCCGCTGCCCGGCGCGCGCTCGTCGAGAAATGCGAACAGCGACCGCAGATCGCCGAGGTACGCGCGGCGGGTGTGCGCCGAGCGCAGGCGTTGCAGTTCCAGGTAGCTGTCGAACTCGTCGAGGATCGCCTCCACTACCTCACGGTCGCAGAGACGCGCGCCATGATTCAGGTGACGCGCCGCAGGGTGTCCGGAGTGAGATCTTTAAGCGTCGGATAGCCGTCGACGGCCATCGTCAGGTCGGCCTCAGCCAGCAGCGACCGCAGCACGTGCACGATGCCGTCCACTCCGTCGAGCGCCAGGCCGTACGCGTAGGGCCGCCCGACCCCGACCGCGGTGGCACCCAGCGCCAGCGCCTTGACGACATCGGCGCCGCTGCGAACACCGGAGTCGAACAGCACCGGCAACCCGTCGGCGGCTTCCACCACGCCCGGCAGGCAGTCCAGCGCGGGCAGTCCCCCGTTGGCCTGTCGGCCGCCGTGATTGGAGCAGTAGATGCCGTCGACGCCGCCGTCCTTGGCGCGACGCGCATCGTCGGGATGGCAGATGCCCTTCACGATCAGCGGCAGCGTGGTCAGCGAGCGCAGCCACGGCAGGTCATCCCATGTCAGGGGGTTGCCGAAGACCGATATCCACCGCAGCACTGCCCCTTGCGGGTTCTCCTCGGGGGTCTGCGCCAGGCTCGCCCGGAACACCGGATCGCTGGTGTAGTTGGCCAGACATTTTCCTCGCAGCTGCGGAAAGTTCGACGTGCCCAGGTCGCGCGGACGCCAGCCGGTGACCCAGGTGTCCAGCGTGACGACGATGCCTTTGAAGCCCGCGGCTTCGGCCCGGTGCACCAGGCTGGCAGCCAGGTCACGGTCAGTCGGCGTGTAGAGCTGAAAGAACCCGGGCGTATCGCCGAATTCGGCGGCGACGTCTTCGAGCGGGTCCTCGGTCAGCGTCGACATCACCATCGGCACGCCGGTGCGGGCGGCGGCACGCGCGGTGGCCAGATCGCCGTGGCCGTCCTGGGCGCACAACGCGATCACGCCGATCGGCGCCATGAACAGCGGGCTCGGCAGTTTCAGCCCGAACAGGTCGACGGATAGATCACGTTGCGCGGCACCGACGAACATCCGCGGCATCAGGCCCCACTGCTGGAAAACCTCGGCGTTGGCCCGCTGGGTGCGCTCGTCGCCCGCCCCGCCCGCGACGTATGACCAGATCGACGGCGGCAAAGCCTTTTCGGCCTTCGCCTCGAATTCCGCGAAGACCATCGGCAGCTTTGGCACGATCCCGGCCAGCCCCTGGAGGTAGATCTCGTTCTGATAGTCGCCGAATGCCATGCGATGAGCATGCCAGCCGGCGATCGGGCTGACGAGGCCCTACTGGGCGCCGGATTCGGCTGCGGCGAGTTCCTTCTTCCACTCCCGGAATGTCTCTTCGGTGCGACCGCGCCGCCAGTATCCGGATATGGACGCCCATTTCGCGTCGACGCCACGCTCTTTGCGGATGTAGGGCCGCAGGTTGTGCATGACCGCCTGCGCCTCACCGTGGACAAAGGCATGCACCTGCCCGGGCATCCAGAACGCTGTTTTGACGGCTTCGACCAGCGGCGCATGGTCACCGGCCCGGTCCTCACCGACCAGGTCGGATCGACCGCCTCGGAGAATCCAGTTGATCTGGACGCCTTCCGGGGCGGTCAGCGCGATCTCGTCGGCGGGGTCGGCGACCTCGATGAAGACCTGGCCAATTGCATTGGCGGGCAATGCTTCCAAGGCAACGCTGATGGCGGGAAGCGCGGTCTCGTCGCCCACCAGCAGATGCCAGTCAGCCGCCGGATCAGGGGAATAGGCCCCGCTGGGGCCCATCAGGTACATCGGTTGGCCGGGCTGCGCTCTCGCCGCCCATGGCCCGGCGGCACCGTGCTCACCGTGCACCGCGATGTCGACGGCGATCTCGCGCGCGATCGGGTCGGCCTGCCGAACGGTGATCGTTCGCACCACCGGCCGCTTGGCGGCCGGGAGGTCGGCGAAGGAGTCGAGCGTCAACGGGTGTGGCAACGCGGCCACGTCGACGTCGTCGGGTACGAAGACCAGCTTGACGTAGGAGTCGGTGAATTCGCTGGGAGTGAACGTGTCAAAACCGTTACCGCCCAGCACAATTCGTATCATGTGCGACGTGAGTTGTTCGGTGCGCATCACCTCGAACGTGTGCACTGGTCGACCGGGCACCTGATTCCTCTCCTTCGGCACTGACCCTTTCGACTATAGAGGCGCGCCCCGTTGCGCCGGTTGCCTACGATTTCGGACGATCCGCCAGCAGCCGTCGAGACGCTCGGCCAAACCGGCTAGCTCCAGCATCGCCAGCGACGCCAAAACCCGCGCGGGGTCCACGGCCGCGGCGACGGCGATCTCGTCGACCGTGGCGGTCCTGCGGCCCGGCAACGCCTCGTAGACCCGTCGCTCTTCCTCGCTCAGTCCGTCGAGGGGGCTCGCTGGACCGGATTGTTCCGAAGCCAACTCGCCGATGCGGCCGACCAACTCGACGACATCGTCGGCGCGGGTGATGACCTCGGCACCTAACCGCAGCAGCGCGTGACATCCGCTGGACGCCGAAGATGTCACCGGCCCCGGCACCGCACCGACGACCCGGCCCAGTGCCCGCGCCCACGCGGCGGTATTGGCGGCACCGCTGCGCAAGCCGGCCTCCACCACGACCGCCGCCCCGGCGAGTGCCGCCACCAACCGGTTGCGGGTCAGGAATCGGTGCCGGGCCGGTCGCACCCCCGGGGGATATTCGGTGACGAGCAGTCCGTTGCCGGCGATCCGATGCAGCAGTGCGGAATGCCCTGCGGGATATGGAATATCGAGCCCGCCCGCGAGCACCGCCACCGTGAGACCGTCGACGGACAGCGTGGCACGGTGCGCCGCTCCGTCGATCCCGTACGCGCCGCCGGAGATGACCGCGACATCGCGCTCGGCCAGCCCGACCGCCAAGTCCGCGGCCACGTGCTCGCCGTAGCTTGTTGCCGCACGAGTCCCGACGACCGCGGCGGCCCGCTGCGCGACGTCGTCGAGACGTGCCGGGCCGAGCACCCACAGTGCCTGGGGTGGCCCGCCCTGCGGTTTCGCCGCCGACTGCGGCACCACCGAACGCAGCGAAGGCCAGCGCCGGCCATTCGTCATCGCCAGGCGTGAGCAGACGCCCACCGCGTCGCGCCAGCAATTCGAGATCGGCCGCGGCACAGTCGATTTCACGCCTCGCTTCGGTGCGTCGGGCCAGGTTTTCATCGACCTGCCCGCGCCGCACCCGCTCGGCTGCTTCGACCGGGCCCACCCGGGCCACCAGGGCCGCGAGCTCAGGGCACGGCGGCTCGACGACCCGTGACAGGTAGGCCCACGCACGCTGCGTCGCGTCGATCATCGCGAGGATCCCGGCTGGCGGAAGCTCAGTGCGGTGGCCACCTCATCGCGCCCGGGCGACGTGCGGCCGGCCAGGTCGGTCAGCGTCCACGCGACCCGCAGGGTCTTGTCGAGTCCGCGGATGCTCAGCAGGCCGCGGTCCAGCGCGGTCCGCAAGGGCTCCATCGCGGCGTTGCCCGGACGGAACCGACGCCGCAGCAGCGTTCCGCTGACCTCAGCGTTGGTCCGGAACCCGTGCGCCCGCCAGCGCTGCGCCGCCGCGTCACGGGCGACCGTCACCCGGTACCGGACCTTTCCGCTCGATTCCGGCTCGGAACTGGCGAACACGCTCATCCGCACCGGATGCATCTCGACCCTCAGGTCGACGCGGTCTAGCAGTGGCCCGGACAATCGGCCGAGATATCTGCGCTTCAGCGCGGCCGCGCAGACGCAGTCCCGCGGGTCGGCCGGCGCACAGGGACACGGGTTGGCCGCCAGCACGAGTTGAAAGCGGGCGGGATAACACGCCACCCCGTCGCGTCGGGCAAGGCGAATTTCACCCTCTTCCAACGGCGTTCGCAACGCCTCCAGCGAGCTGACACCGATTTCGGCGCACTCGTCGAGAAATAGCACGCCGCGGTGCGCCCGGCTCACAGCTCCCGGCCGGGCCATTCCGGTCCCGCCGCCGACGAGTGCGGCGACGCTGGAACTGTGATGTGGCGCCACGAACGGCGGCCGGGTGATCAGCGGCGTTGCGTCCGACAGCAGGCCGGCCACCGAGTGAATCGCCGTGACCTCCAGGGACTCGCCGTTCGACAGCGGCGGAAGTAGACCCGGAAGACGTTGCGCCAGCATGGTTTTACCCACCCCCGGCGGCCCGGTCAGCATCAGGTGATGCGATCCCGCAGCGGCAACCTCGACCGCGAAACGCGCTTGGGCCTGCCCCACCACGTCGGCCAGGTCAGCGGGCGGCTCCGGCTCCGGCGCGGGTCCGCTGATCCGCTCATCCAGCCGCGCCGAACCACTGAGCCACCCCAACAGTTGCGACAGCGTGCGCACACCCCAAACCTCGATGCCGTCGACCAGGCTGGCTTCCGGAAGATTCTCCACCGGAACCACCGCGATTCCCCAGCCGGCGCCCTTGGCCGCCAGCACCGCGGGCAGGACTCCACGCACCGGCCGGACCCGCCCGTCCAATGCCAGCTCACCGAGCACCACCACGGATTCCAATTGCCGCCACGGCGTTCTCCGCTGCGCCGACAAGACCGCGGCCGCGAGTGCCAGGTCGTATACCGATCCCATCTTCGGCAGCGTCGCCGGTGACAGTGCGAGCGTCAGGCGCGACATCGGCCACTCGTTGTTGCAATTCGTGATCGCGGCGCGGACTCGGTCACGCGACTCCTGCAGCGCGGCGTCGGGCAGGCCCACCAGATGCACCCCGGGCAAGCCAGAGGTGATGTCGGCTTCGATCTCGACGATCCGACCATCCAGACCCAGTACCGCGACCGAGTACGCGCGTCCCAGTGCCATCAGCCCACGCCCCGCAGGTGCGTGAGCTCGGGGATCCGCCGCCGGCCGATCCGCACGCCGATCACGTCGATGCGCACGGCCTCCCACCGCTGATCCTGTGCGGCCAGCCAGATACCGGCCAGGCGGCGCAACCGGCGCGCTTTCTGCGTGGTCACCGCCTGCGCCAGCCCGCCGAAGCTATCACCGGTGCGGGTCTTGACCTCGACGAATATCACGGTGTCGGCGGCCTGGTCAACAGCGATCACGTCCAGCTCGCCGTAACGGCAGCGCCAATTGCGGGCCACGATTCGCAGACCGAGTCCGACCAGGTGATCGGCCGCCAACCGCTCACCGAGCGCCCCGATTTCGGCCCGCGTCAATGTCGTCATGCCGCCACCCTGTGGCACGCCACCGACGACGGTGTCCGTCGAGCTGCCATCACCGCAGCACAGGGACCGGTTATCCCCAGTTAGTTAGTAATCCCCAATGAACATCAGGATTCCAAAATCCGCATATCTTGCTGGACCCAAAAAATAAATTGTCTCAAAGCCTCATCCGCATACGACGAAAGTTGAGGTGGCGGGCGATCGTATAGCCATCGATCCTTGTCCGCAATCCGCCCGGCCTGCCATGCGTCAATCCACTGCCCCAGAGTGTGATCGAACTGTATGTAGACCGTGGACAACTGGACAGCCTCGTCGACCAGCCAACGTGGCGACCCAAGCATCTGCATCGTCAAAACGTCAACCAGTTGCGCTGTCAGCAGGCTGTACTCATCGGACTGGAGCTTGGTCAGAGCATCGTCAGTCAAGCGTTCGCCCGGATCGAACGCAAAGTGCTGGTAACAATCAACGACTCGATCCTGGAGCACAAATGTGTCTTGGAAGAACTTCGCGTAGGCGGCCTGCCGCTGCGTGAAAAGTCCCTGCTGCGTTGATTGACGCGCCGCCGCCGCTACCTGCTCGTCCGTGCCAGCTTCTGTGTAGTGACCGGTTATCAGGCTTCCCATCAGGGCGAAGGCTCCGCCGACCAGTGCCGCGACAAACGCTGATCGGCCGTCTCCGCGAGGACGATCCGCACGTGGTGCTGTCACGGACTCGATGATCTACCGGCGACGTCAATTTGGCCCGCATTTGCTGCCAAGAGGATCGCGGGTGTGTCCCGATCCGTCACACGGATGCGCTTCAGATGTCGTTTTCCCCAAGCCAGGGCCGCGTCTAATCGTCGTCGTAAGCGGTGACCCGACCGTCGGGCGTCACGATCCCCCGAGTCGGCTGAGATAGGGACCGGTTATCCCCAGTCACCTAGTAATCCCCAATGAATACGCGCGCCGCGTTGATACGTCGTTCAACCGTCATTAACATCGCGTTCAGGCGATGAAGCTCGCCTTTAACCGCCGTACCGGCTGATGGCTTCTACCCGAACGGGGTTAGAACGCGGGGTGGTGACCTTGAGTCAAGGTTCCACCGTTGCGCGGCCGATTCAACGAATTCACTTGCTGGCGTGTGGTACTCGCGCGTCTTCAGTCGCATGTGATGCCCACCGAGAGGAATTCCGATGTTGTACGTCACGACTCAGCCCGAAGCGCTGAGCGCCACCGCCGTCAACTTGGCGGGCATCGGCGCCGCCATGAGCGCGCAGAACTCCGCCGCCGCCGGGCCGACGACAGGTGTCCTCCCGGCCGCCGCCGACCAGGTGTCGGCCCTGGCAGCCGCCCAATTCGCTGTTCACGCGGAGATGTACCAGGCGATCAGCGCCCAAGCCGAGGCGATTCATCAGCAGCTTGTCAGCACACTCGAGACCAACGCACTGTCGTACGCGGCAACCGAGGCCGCAAACGCCGCAGCCGCCGGATAAGTCAGGACACCACAATGGATTTCGCAGTGTTACCACCGGAGATCAACTCCGCGCGAATGTATGCCGGCCCCGGGGCGGGCCCGATGTTGGCAGCGGCGTCTGCCTGGGACGCGCTGGCCGCCGAACTCCAGTCGACCGCCTCCTCCTACCGGGCGGCGATCGCCGAACTGACCGGTGGGCCGTGGCTGGGCGCGTCGGCGGCGGAGATGACCGCGGCGACCACCCCGTACCTGGACTGGATGACCGCATCCGCCGGCCAAGCCGAACAAACCGCCACCCAGGCCCGCGCGGCCGCAGCCGCGTATGAAACCGCGTTTGCGATGACGGTGCCGCCTGCGGTGATCACGGCAAACCGGAGCCTGCTGATGACGTTGATAGCCACCAACGTGCTCGGACAGAACACCGCCGCGATCGCAGCCACCGAAGTCCAGTACGCCGAGATGTGGGCCCAGGACGCCACGGCGATGTACGGATACGCCGGCTCCGCGGCGACGGCGTCGACGCTGACCCCGTTCGCCGAACCCCCGCCGACGACCAACCCGGCCGGCGGAGCACAACAAGCTGCGGCGGCGCAGTCGATCGTGTCGAACGGTTCGCGGGTGCTCGCTGCGATCCCTCAGGCCCTGACGGCAGCCGCCGCGCCCGCCGCGGTGGATCCGATCCAGCTGCTGCCGTTGGCAACGGCGCCGTTGACCGCAACCGCCGCGACCGTCGGCACGATCGGCATTTGCTCGTCCTTTACCTCGTTCGGCACGACGGTGCGAGGGCTGCTGATCAACGCCGACCGCGACTATGACAACGGCAGAGGCCCGTTCACCGGCAACGGTGTCGGCGGGACGATGTTGCCGCAGTGGATCATCAACGGCACCGGCGGCATCGGTGCACCCTCGGACGCGGTTCCGGACACGGAGGGGCCGTCGAGGCTCGGTCAGGCGCAGAAAGTCGGCCGGTTGTCCGTGCCGTCGGGTTGGACGGTCGCCGCACCCGAACTCCGTCCGGCCGCCTACACGCTGCCCATCACCACCGCTGCCGCCGCGCCCGAGGTCGCCGGTGCCGGCAACCTGTTCAGCAGCATGGGCTTGGCCGGTGCGGCGGGCGGTGCGGTCGGTAGCACCGCTTCGGTCGGCCGCGGCAACGAGCGGGTGCGCACGACGCCGCGGCCCAGCCCCAAACCGTCACCGCAGCCGCAGACTGAGGCGGTTGCCGCGATCGCGACCGAGCTGCAGGAACTCGCCACCCGGGCGCAGTCCCTGCTGAGCAAATTGGCCGAATCGGGCCTGCTGACCACCGAGGAGGTCACCGAGCAGAAGCGACGGTTCCTCGGCTGACGGGTACGGTCTCGGGGCAGCCCGATCAAGTGGGTCGGGCGTTGTAGCCACGACAAGCTCGCTCAGCGTGCTTCGGGAGCATCCTCGCCAGCCGCACGGGCCGCGGCCGTCGCCTGGGCGATGCGAGATCCGATGTCGTAGACGACGATCTGCGCCGCTGCTCCCTCGACCCGGCTGATAGTTCGGGCCATTTTGTCGGCGGTGCGGTCATGCAGCAGCCGCGCTACCAGCGGCGCATACGTCCGACGCGGCAGGAGCACCGTCACCTTGGTGCCGGGTTGACTTTCAATCTCGTTCAGCACCAACTCTCGGGCGGCGCGACTCAGGTATCGATCCGGACACTCGAGCAACCGCAGTGGAATCTTGTCCTCGAAGTGCTGCCAGCGCTGCTGCAGTCGCTCGGCGTGCCGCGCATCGAGCACGAAGTGGACCGCCGTCAGCTTGTCGGCATGCAGCCCATTCGCGTAATGCACCGCCTCGATCGTCGCGAAATCAAAGTGATCGACCAAGATGAAGACACGATGACGCGGATGCTCGACCAGATGCTGCCGCTCAGTTACCAAGTTTTCCAAAACAGAGTTCTCGGTGCGATATTGACGGTTCAACCGCATCAAACCGAACACCAGAATCGGAAACACCACGACGACGAGCCACGCGCCCTCGGTGAACTTCGCGACCGCGAAGATCAACACCACGATCGTCGACAAGATCGCCGCCGAAAGATTCACCACCACCCTGCGTCGCCAACCGGGTTCACGATTGGTCAGGTTGTGTTTGGTCATGCCATAGCCGGCCATCGAGAATCCGGTGAACACCCCCATCGCAAACAGCGGTACCACCGCGTCGACCGAGCCGCCGGTGACGATAACCAATGTCACCGCCAGCGCGGTCAGGATGATGATGGCGTTGGAAAATACCAGCCGGTGACCGCGTTTCATCATCGGCCGCGGCAGGAAACTGTCCTCGGCAACAAAGCTGGTCAGCGCGGGAAACCCATTGAAGCTGGTGTTCGCACCAAAGAACAAGATTGCCGCGCTCGCGGTCTGAAGAAAGACGTACATGACCGTGCCGATCAAGCCGTGGCCGAAAACCGCCCGGCCGACCTCGGAAAGCATCGAGGGATACTCGGCGACGTAGGGAGTGGCATGGGTCGCGTGCACCAGGTAGATGACACCAACCAGCAGAAATCCCAGAATGCAAGCCATACTCGTCAACACGCGACGGGCGTTGGGGCCCTGCGGCTTTCGAAAGACATTCACCGCGTCGGCGATCGCCTCGACTCCCGTCAGGGAAGTACCTCCGTTGGCGAACGCCCGCAACAATACCAATACCGTCGCACCCATGACGATGCCGTTGCCATGGTGCACCGGTACCGATCCCACAATGTGCTGTGAATCGTATTGCGGTAAGCCCCAGAAGATTTGGCGAACAACACCCGTGACGATCATCACCACGAGCATGATGATGAACGAGTACACCGGCACAGCGAAAATCCGGCCGGCCTCTTTCATGCCCCGCAAGTTGGCATATGCAATCAACAGCAACGCCACCACGGTGATTTCCAGGTGGTAAGGGCCTAGCCTGGGTACCGCCGACACCACCGCAAACGTGCCCGATGCGCATTGCACGGCCACGGTGACGACATAGTCGATCAACAACGCCGCCGACGAGATCTGCGCGATTCGTGGTCCGAAATTGGCTCTGGCGACCACGTACGAGCCGCCCCGCTGCGTGTAGGTCATCACCACTTGGCGATAAGACCCGGTCACCAACGCCAAAATCAGCAGGATCACACCGGCGATCGGCAGTACAAGCACATAAGCCGCCATTCCTGCCGCCGGCAGTAACTCGACCATGATCTGCTCGGGACCGTAAACCGTCGACGAAATCGCATCCGGCGAAAGCGCCCCTAGAGCAACGACATTCGACAAGCTTTCATGCTCGAGATGCTCGTTGATCAGCGGCTGTCCCAGAAAAAACCGCTTCCAAGCGTCGACAAAAGTTGACGGAGCCTTGTCCTGGCCAGCCGGAACCACCACAGTGACGCTCTTTCCGCCCTAACGTTCACGGTACATACCAAGTACATACGAAGTACTTATGTCCGTGAACGTTAGCGTCTCCGGCGGAGGTTGGCGTACCCGAGAGGGTTCAACCAGCGACTATTCCCAGCCAATTGACAGCTCCGCCGCGCTAGGGGGGTCTGCGACTCAGCCCGCCGAACGACGACGAGCGCGCGCAACGGGTGACATTCTATCTGCCCGCCGGTTGCTCGTTCTTGGCGTTTCGGATGGCTTCGTTCTTTTCGTTCTTTTCCGAACGCGCGGTGGCCGTCGCCTGCGCGATCCGGGAACTGACGTCGTAGGCGACGATCTGGGCGGTCGCACCGTCGACCCGGCTGACCGCACCCGCCATCTTGTCGGCCGTGCGATCGTGGAGCAATCGGCCCACCAGTGGCGCGTAGGTACGGCGCGGCAAGAGCACGGTGACCTTGGTGCTGGGATCTTCCTCGATCTCCCGCGCCACCAATTCCTGCGCCGCGCGGCTGAGGTGGCGGTCCGGACATTCGACCATCTGCAGCGGAATCTCGTCCTCGAAATGCTCCCAGCGTTCCTGCAGTCGCTGGGCGTGGCGGGTGTCGATGATGAAGTGCACGGCCTTCAATTTGTCGGCGTGCAGGCCACTCGCGTAGTGCAGAGCCTCGATCGTCGCGAAGTCGAAGTGATCAACGAGTACCACGACCGTGTGGTGCGGATGCTTTTCCAGATCCTGCCGTTCCGTCAGTTGCATCTCCAAAACCGCATTCTCGCTGCGGTATTCGCGGTTGAGCCGCATCAGCGCGACCACCAGGATCGGGAACACCACGCACACCAGCCAGGCGCCCTCGGTGAACTTCGCGATGGCGAAAATCAGCACAATGATCGTCGACAAGATCGCCGCCGACAGGTTGATCGCCAGCTTGCTGCGCCAACCGGGATCACGGTGGCCGAGATGGTATTTCGTCATGCCGTAGCCGCAGATCGAGAAGCCCATGAAGACGCCCATCGCGTACAGCGGCACGACCGCGTCGACAGAGCCATCGGTGATGAGCACCAGGGTCGTGGACGCCACGGTGAGCACGATGATGGCGTTGGAGAACACCAGCTTGTGCCCGCGCTTCATCATCGGCCGGGGCAGGAAGCTGTCTTCCGCGACGAAGCTGGTCAATGCCGGGAATCCGTTGAAGCTGGTGTTGGCGCCGAAGAACAGGATTGTTGCGCTCGCCGCCTGCAGCAGCACGAACAGGATGTTGCCCACGGTCCCGGAGCCGAAGACCGCCCGGGCGATCTCCGACAGCATCGAGGGGTATCCAGCAGCGTATGGAGTCGCATGGGTGATATGGGCCAGCCAAATGACGCCGAACAACAGGAACCCGAGCAGACTGGCCATCATGGTCAGCGCCCTGCGGGCGTTCGGGCCCTGCGGCTGGCGGAACACATTGACCGCATCGGCGATCGCCTCGACGCCGGTCAACGACGTCCCACCGTTGGCGAACGAGCGCAGCAATACCAGGATCGTGGCACCCATGACGAAGCCATTGCCTTGATGGATCGGCACGGATCCGGCGATGTGTTCCGGGTCGTACGTCGTTAGGTTTCCGAGCATTTCGCGGACCACACCGGTGACGATCAGCGTCGTCATCATCGCGGCGAAGGCGTACACGGGGACCGCGAAGAGCCGGCCGGCCTCTTTCATGCCACGCAGGTTGCCAAACGAGAGCAGCAGCAACGCGCCCACCGTGATTTCCAGGTGGTACGGGCTCAAGCTGGGTACCGCGGAGACCACGGCTACCGTGCCCGCCGAGCATTGAATGGCGACCGTGACCACGTAGTCGATCAAGAGGGCGGCCGACGACAGCTGGGCGATCTTCGGTCCGAAATTCGCCCGCGCCACCACATAGGAGCCACCCCGTTGGGTGTAGACCATCACGACCTGCCGGTACGACGCGGTGACCAACGCCAGAATCAGCAGGATGACGCCGCCGAGCGGCAGGATCAGCGTGAACGCCGCGATCCCGGCGGCGGGCAACAGCTCGATCAGAATCTGCTCGGGACCATAAGCCGTCGACGAGACGGCATCGGGCGAAAGAGCACCTAGCGCAACGGGATTCGACAGAGCCTCATGCTCTAGGTCCTCGTTGATCAGCGGCTTCCCGAGGAAAAACCGCTTCCACGCGTCGGAGAAACTCAACGGGGCCTTGTGCTCGTCAGTCTGCTCTACCACGGTGTCGCTCTTCCCCGCCCTCGACGTTCGCAATACTTACGCAAAACTTACGCTGCTGAACGTTAGCGGCTATTGCCCGGTTTCACCGACTCGAGGGGGCCTTAGCAATAGTTATTCTCAGCCAATTACCAGGTCAGCGGATCTCGGCTGACAGGGAAACTTCAGTTCACCGGGGTGCTGGCCTGCGTCTTTCCGGTGGCTTCCGGTGAATGATCAGGGCCTGCAAGGTCGCCGGCCCGAATCGCCTGAGCCAGCCGCGAGCCAATGTCGTAAGCCAAGATTTGGGCGCTCGCGCCTGGGATCCGGCTGACCACCCGGGCCATCTTGTCCGCGGTGCGGTCATGCAGCAGCCGGTCCGTGAGCGGCGAATACATCCGGCGGGGCAGCAAGATGGTCACCGTAGCGTCCGGGTGATCTCGCTTGACCTCCTCGACCAACTGCTGGGCGGCGCGACTCAGGTTTCGATCCTCGCAATCAACCATCCGTAGCTCGACGTTCTGACTGAAGCGCGGCCAGCGAACTTGCAGCCGCGCGGCCCGCGCGTCGTCCATCACGAAGTGCACGGCGGTCAGCCGGTCGGCGTGCAGCCCCCTGGCATAGCGCAGCGCTTCGACCTGAGCGGGGTCGATGGAATCAATGAACAGCAACACCCGGTGCCGGGGATGCCGGGTCAGGTCCGGACGCTCGAAGCGGGTCAACTCCAGCACGGAGGCCTCCGCGCGGTACTGCTTGTTGAGTTGTATGAGGATGAACACCAGCACGGGAAAGACCACGACGATCAGCCAGGCGCCCTCGGTGAACTTCGCGATCGCGAAGATCAGCACCACGATCGTCGATAAGATCCCGGCCGACAGGTTGACCGCCATCTTGGAGCGCCAGCCGCTATCACGATGGCTCAGATGGTGTTTGGTCATTCCGTAGCCGGCCATCGCGAACGCGCTGAAGACGCCCATCGCGAAGAGCGGTACCAGTGCGCTGACCGAGCCTCCGGTGGCCAGCAGCAGCACCACCGCCAAGACCGTCAGCAGGATGATGGCATTCGAAAAGACCAGCCGGTGACCACGTTTCATCAGCGGTCGCGGCAAGAAACTGTCCTCGGCAACAAAGTTCGCCAGGGCGGGAAAGCCGTTGAAGCTGGTGTTGGCGCCGTTGTAGAGGATCGCCGCGCTTGCCGCCTGCAACATGAAATACAGGACATTGCCGATCGGCCCGCTGCCGAAAACCGCGCGGCCGATCTCGGAAAGCATCGACGGGTATCCAGCCGAGTACGGCGTCGCGTGAGTCACGAACGCCAACCACGCCACGCCGGCCAGCAACAACCCGAGAATCCAGGCCATGGCGGTCAGCACCCGGCGCGCATTGAGACCCTCCGGCCGCCGAAACAGATTGACGGTGTTGGAGATTGCCTCCACACCGGTCAGCGACGAGCCGCCATTGGCGAATGCCCGCAAGATGACCAGTATCGTCGCGCCCATCACCAGGCCGTTGCCTTGGTGCACCGGAACCGCCCCGACCAGGTGCGCGGGGTCGTATGTCGGCAGTCCCCCGATCGCCTCGCGTACGACCCCGACCACCACCATCAGCGAGAGCATGGCGATGAACCAGTACGTCGGCACCGCGAACGTCCGGCCGGCCTCGCGCAGCCCGCGCAGGTTGGCGAAGCAGAAGAGGAGCACCGCTCCGACAGTCATCTCCAGGCTGTAGGGACCCAGCGCCGGAAGCGCAGAGACCACTGCCACTGTGCCCGCCGCGCATTGGATCGCCACGGTCACCACGTAGTCGATCAACAGCGCCGCCGCCGCAATTTGAGCCACCCTTGGCCCGAAGTTCTCCCTCGCCACGACATACGAGCCGCCGGCACGCGTGTAGGCCGTCACGACTTGGCGATAGGACGCGGCGACCAGCGCCAAAATCAGCAGAATCACGCCGGTCAGCGGCAGCAGCAAGACGAACGCCGCCATCCCCGCTGCCGGTAACAACTCGACCATGATCTGCTCGGGCCCATAGGCGGTCGACGATATCGCATCCGGCGAAAGCGCACCCAGCGCAACAGGATTCGACAATTTCTCATGCTGGAGCTCGTCGGTGATCAACGGCTTGCCGAGCACTGCCCGCTTCCACACGTCAAGGAATGACGGTGCGATCTTGTATTCGGCAGCCGAACCTGTCACCAGTCATTCCTAACCGATGTCGCAGCCTGCTGCCGTCTTCCAAACGGGATCCGACGGCATCCTTACGGCATCTTGACGACCGTCGCGTCTTCGCCGGGGTCTGGGAGAAGTCGATGGAAACGTCGATACGGTGACAAGCAGCGCGGGCGGCTTGGAATGATGTAGACGTGACGGACGAGGCGAAGAACGACTCGGGCGGAATTCCGATGGCAGCAGACCCTGCCACGGTCTTCTCCGCGCTTGCCGAGATCATCTACCACGGCTCGGACTCGAGCCAGATCTACGCGGCCATCTGCGTCGCCGCAACCCTGGTAGTCAACGGGTGCGACCACGCCAGTTTGCTGGTGCGCCGCGACGGCCGCTACGTCACCGTCGGCGCCAGCGACAGCATTGCGCAGCGGATCGACGACATGGAGCGCCTGGCGGGCGACGGACCGTGCGTCGATGCGATCGAAGAAGAGACGCCGCAGGTCGAAACCGACCTGACCACGCCGAACCAGTGGCCCCAGCTGGCGAAACGAATCATCGCCGAGACACCGGTGCGCGGCGCGATGGGTTTCCGCATCCTGGTGGACAAGCGCAAAACCGGTGCCCTCAACCTGTTCAGCGACACCGCGGGCGTCTTCGACACCGAATCGGCCGGGCAGGCCGTTGTGCTGGCCTCGTTCGCGAGCGTGGCGATCAACGCCGTCGCGCAGGGCGAGGACGTCTCGACATTGCGCCGCGGACTGTTGTCCAACCGTGAGATCGGCAAGGCCGTGGGAATGCTGATGATGCTCTACGGCGGCGACGAGCAGGAGGCGTTCAACATCTTGCGCCGGTACTCGCAGGACCTGAACATCAAACTGGCCGACGTGGCGCGCACCGTGATCGAAAGCCGCGGTAAGCCGATATTCAACGAGGGTGACCGGGTTTAGCGCGGCACCTGTCTATTCGGGCAGACGAAGCTCGGGCTTCTCGACCTCTTCGATGTTGACGTCTTTGAACGTCACGACCCGTACCTGCTTGACGAACCGAGCCGGCCGGTACATGTCCCACACCCAGGCATCGGAGAGTCGCAGCTCGAAGTAGACCTCGCCGTCGGCATTGCGCGGAACCATCTCCACGCTGTTTGCCAGATAGAACCGGCGCTCGGTTTCCACCACGTAGCTGAACTGGCCCACGATGTCCTTGTATTCGCGGTACAGCGAGAGCTCCATCTCGGTTTCATACTTTTCGAGATCTTCGGCACTCACCAGCTCAACCGTCCTTCTCCGTCCCGTGGTTGATCGACCTGACCCATCTTTCCCCACTCGTCTTCGATCTGCTGACCCGGCTCGACTGTTTCCACCGTTTGACACTCCGCCACGGTCCGCACACCTGACTCGGACGCCACTCGTCGCACGTTGATGAACGAATACCGGTGCTCCGAGCAGGGGCCCAACTCGCCCAGTGCCGCCGAGTGCGCGGCGGTGCTGTAACCCTTGTGCACGGCGAACCCGTATCCCGGATGGTCTGCCTCCATCGCCACCATCAGCCGATCCCGACTGACCTTGGCCAGCACGCTGGCCGCGGCGATGCAGGCCGCCGCGGCGTCGCCGCCGATCACCGGCAACGACGGCACCGCCAGCCCTGGCACCCGGAACCCGTCGCTGAGCACATAGCCGGGCCGGACCGACAGCCCCGCCACCGCGCGGCGCATCCCCTCGATGTTGGCCACGTGCACGCCGCGCCGGTCGACCTCGGTCGACGGGATGAACACCACGTGGTAGGCCAGCGCATACCGGCAAATCAGCGGGAACAGTTTCTCCCGCGACTTCTCGGTCAGCTTCTTCGAATCATCAAGAGCAGCAAGGCTTTCCAGTCGACTTGGCCCGAGAATGCACGCCGCCACCACCAGCGGCCCGGCACAAGCGCCGCGACCGACCTCGTCCACGCCGGCCACGGGTCCGAGACCGCTGCGGTACAGCGCGGATTCCAGGGTGCGCAGCCCCCGCGGACCCCCAGATTTGCGGATCACCGTCCGCGGCGGCCAGGTGGTGGCCATGGCTAATGATTCTGTTGCGGATTCACCGAACGCACAGCGCCCCATCGCGACGGCGGCCACACAATGAACCTCGCCTTGCCGATGACGTTGTCGACCGGCACGGTGCCGGCCATCGGGTCGCCGGTGCACAACAGTCCGTTGATCGCGTCGCCGGGCGTACTGGTGCAGTGGGCCCGCGAGTCCGCCGAGTGCGTGCGGTTGTCCCCCATCACCCATAGCCGCCCTCGCGGGACGTGTACGGGTCCGAATTCGGGGCCCAGACACGGGTAGACGGCCGGGTCGGCGTTCAGCGTGGCCGGGTCGAGGTACGGCTCGTTCAGACGCTTGCCGTCGACGGTCAGCCCAGTGCTGTTTCGGCACTCGACGGTCTGGCCGCCCACCGCGACGATGCGCTTGACCAAGTCATTCTCGTCGGGCGGTACGAAGCCGATGAACGACAGCGAGTTCTGCAGCCAACGGATCGCGGCGTTGTGCGAGCGAATGGATTTGTAGCCCACATTCCAGGGCGGCGGGCCCTTGAACACGATGACGTCACCGGGCTGCGGCGAGCTGAAATTGAAGGTGACCTTGTCCACCATGATGCGGTCGCCGACGCACCCCGAGCAGCCGTGCAGAGTGGGTTCCATCGACTCCGACGGGATGAGGTAAGGACGGGCCACAAACGTCAACATGACGTAGTAGAGGACCAGGGCGATGACCGCTAGGACGACGGTTTCGCGCAGTGCCGCACGCTTTTTGCCGGTGTGCTCGTCCTCGTGAGCCGACTCAGTTGTGGACGGAGGAGGGGGCTCCGGAATGGACGGAGAGTTTTTCGCGACTTCTGGATCGGCCGGACCGGAATCGGATTGACCCTCAGGCGAGTCGGTCTTGTCAGTCACCGCTTCAGCGTAGTCAGCGTCGCTGCACGATTCGGCAGGGCCGCCGTAGAAAGGCCCAGCGCGCCGAAAATCAGCGCTTTTCCTTGATCTTGGCCTTCTTGCCGCGCAGCTCGCGCAGGTAGTACAGCTTGGCGCGACGGACGTCACCACGCGTCACGACGTCGATGTGGTCGATGTTGGGCGAGTGCACCGGGAAGGTCCGCTCGACACCGACGCCGTAGCTCTCCTTGCGGACGGTGAAGGTCTCCCGGACCCCGCCGCCCTGCCGACGCAACACCACGCCCTTGAACACCTGGATGCGCTCCTTGGCGCCCTCGATGACCTTCACGTGCACGTTGATGGTGTCGCCGGGATTGAATGCCGGGTGGTCGTCGCGCAGCGACGTCTTGTCGACGAAGTCCAGCGTGTTCATTTCGGAGACACTTCCTTGCGGTCGCGGCCAGTGCTACTGCTCACCGCTACGGGCGTGCGAGCAGGCAACTCAGCCGATGGATTCGGACATCTGGGAGTCTCTCGGTGGGCGGAAGCGAGCCGGCCGGCCGACAACCGCTGGAGACAACTGGTCAATTGTGCCAGATCGGGCCCACGCAGCGAAATCACGGCGAATCGCGGTTTCCCCCTGCCCCACCGTGACGTGGGCAAATGGTACACATGTCCGTGATATGACCATCCGAACAAGGCTTCCGGTGCTGCTCATCGCCGCTGCAGCGATGCTCACGGTGTCGAGCACCGGCTGCGCGAAGGTGTACGGCTCACCCGACCCGCAGGAGCCGGCGGTCCACGCCCCCGAGGCACCGCCCACGGCTTCCTTCGACGGGCTGGCGGCCCGCATCGGCCAGGCCACCGAAGACGCCACCGCCAACGGCGCCACGATCTCGGTCGCCGTGCTCGACCGGGTCACCAACCAGCTCTTGTCCAACGGCAACGACCAGCTCGTCGCGATCGCCTCGGTGGCGAAGCTGTTCATCGCCGACGACCTGCTGTCGCAGGACGCCGGTGCCCCGCTGGCGTCGAGTGACCGCCAAGCCCTGGACAGCATGCTGCGTTCCTCGGACGACGGCGCAGCAGAGACATTCTGGGCCGCGCGCGGCGGTGACACGATCATCAACGGCGTCGCGAGCCGCTACGGGTTGACGTCGACTACCGCGCCCAGCGACGGCCAGTGGTGGAACACGATGAGCTCAGCCTCGGATTTGGTCCACTACTACGAGAGGCTGCTCGACGGAGCCGGCGGCCTGGCATCCGACCGCGCCCAGATCATCGTCGACGACCTTGCCGGATCGACGGCCACCGGCGCCGACGGCTACCCGCAGCGATTCGGCATTCCCGACGGGCTCTTCGCCGAACCGGTCGCCGTCAAGCAAGGCTGGATGTGCTGCATGGACGGCGCCAGCTGGATGCACCTGTCCACCGGCATCATCGGCGCCGACCGCCGCTACGTCATGGTGATCGAGTCGCTGCAACCCTCCGACGACGCCACCGCGCGGGCCACGATCACGCAGGCCGTCAAGACGATGTTTCCGTCCGGGCGGATCGGGTCCTAGGTATCTGGCAACAGGTCGGGACGGCGCTCGCGGGTGCGTTGCTCCGAGGCCTGCCGCCGCCACGTGTCGACGCGGGCGTGGTCGCCGGACAGCAGCACCTCGGGGACGTCGAGTCCCCGCCAGCTCGGGGGTCTGGTGTATGACGGCCCCTCGAGCACCCCGTCGGAATGCGAATCATGTTGGTGGGAAAGCGGATTGCCCAAGACGTTTGGCAGCAGTCGTAACACTGCCTCGATCATGACCAGCGCCGCAGACTCGCCGCCCGGCAACACGTAGTCCCCGATGGACACCTCTTCGACGCGCATCCGCGTGGCCGCATTCTCGGCGACCCGCTGGTCGATTCCCTCGTAGCGGCCACAGGCGAACACCAGGTGTGATTCGTTGCCCCACCGCTGCGCAGTCGCCTGGGTGAACAATCTGCCGGCAGGAGTCGGTATAACGAGAAGCGTTTCGCTTGAACAGATCTCGTCGAGGGCTTCACCCCAGACCGGCGCCTTCATCACCATCCCCGGCCCACCGCCATACGGCGAATCGTCCACCGAGTGATGCACGTCGTGGGTCCACCGGCGAAGGTCGTGCACGTCGAACTTGACGAGCCCGGACTCGATCGCCTTGCCCGGCAACGACTGCCGCAGCGGATCGAGGTAGGACGGGAAGATCGTGACGACGTCGATTCTCATGCCGGCGACCCTCAATTCTCCAAGTCCAGCAGACCGTCCGGCGGATCGATCTCGACCACACCGTCCTCCAGCGACACCGACGTGACGATGGCGCTGACGAACGGCACCAGCAACTCGGGCGCCTGCTCGCGCTTGACCGCCAGCAGTTCGCCTGCCGCGGTGTGCAAAACCTCGGTGACAGTGCCGAAATCGAGGCCCGCTGTGGTCTGCACCCGCAGACCCTCGAGCTGGTGGTCGTAATAGGTGTCGTCCTCATCGATGGGCGGCAGGTCAGCCGAGTCGACGATGAACAGGCTGCCGCGCAGCGCATCGGCCGCAGCGCGGTCGGCCACACCGGCCAACCGCATCAGAAGGCGGCCGCTGTGCGGGCGGACCGTCTCGACGGTGTAGCTGCGCTCGCGGCGATCACGATCCCCTGGCGCGCAACGTCGATCCCGCGGCGAAACGAAGCTCAGGATCGTCGGTGCGAATATCGACGACAAGCTCACCGGTGACGCCGTGCGCCTTGACCACGCGCCCGACTGTCAAGTCCACGCCGAGCTCTCCGCTACTGGTCGGTGTCCACTACGTCGACGCGAATGCCACGGCCACCGATGCCGGCGACCAGCGTCCGCAGCGCGGTCGCGGTACGTCCACCGCGACCGATCACCTTGCCGAGATCTTCGGGGTGGACATGCACTTCGACGGTCCGGCCACGCCGGTTGGTGACCAGGTCGACGCGCACATCGTCGGGATTGTCGACGATCCCGCGGACCAGGTGTTCGACGGCGTCAACGACGACGGTGCTCATAGCCGCGGTCAGCTCTCGGTCGCCGGTTCGGCCTGCTCGGCGGCTGGCGCCGCGTCCTCGGCCGGCTTCTCAGCCGCTGGGGCTGTTGCGGCCTCATCGGCCGGTTTGTCCGCGGCGGCCTTCTTCGCCGGCGCCTTCTTCTGCTTCGGCTTCGCGGCCTCGGTGTCGGGTCCACCGTCGGCGGCGGCCAGGGCCGCGTTGAACAGCTCGAGCTTGCTCGGCTTGGGCGCGGCGACCTTCAACCGGCCCTCAGCACCGGGCAGGCCCTTGAACTTCTGCCAGTCACCGGTGATCTTGAGCAGCTTGAGGACGGGCTCGGTGGGCTGGGCGCCCACGGACAGCCAGTACTGGGCGCGCTCGGAGTCGACCTCGATCAGGCTCGGGTCTTCCTTCGGGTGGTAGCGGCCGATCACCTCGATAGCGCGGCCTTCGCGTCGGGTCCGCGCGTCGGCGACCGAAATGCGGTACTGCGGGTTGCGGATCTTGCCGAGCCGGGTGAGCTTGATTTTCACAGCCATGGTGAAGCCACTTCTCCTACGAATGTCACGCTGCAATTCAGCGATTCGGGCGGGAATGCCCGGATCCGGTTTTGCCTCGCGTGTGTGACCGCCGAACAAGCACCGCGGTGGCAGTGGGTCGCGCGACGGACAGCCGCCCATTGTGCCAGAACCAGGCCGTCAGTCAGAAATTCACTCCAGGAGAGCGACCGCTACATGATTTTCTGGAAGCACTTGGTTTCGACCCGGCGGGTCATCCGCCACCCGTCGGCGGTCCGGGTGAATTCGTCGTCGTACCAGAGGCCGCAGAACATGATCTGGTCTTTCTCACCGCCCAGCACCATCGGGTTGAAGCAGATCGTCCGCGACGACGCACCGTCGCCGTCGATACGGACCGAGAAATTGCCCAGCATGTGCGCGTACATCGGGAAGTTCGGCAGCACCTCCGCCAACCAGGCTTTCACCTGCGGATAGCGACCTTCGATCCCGCCGAGAGCCGTGTAGTCGATGTAGGCATCGGGGGTGAACACGGCGTCGAGATCGTCGAAGCGACGGGTGTCGATCGCGGTCGAGTAATCAGTGATCAGCTGCTGGATTTCCAACCGGTCCGAAATTTCGGCGTGGCTCAACATGGGTTGATTGAACACGACCGGCACGCCGGGTCCGCAAGGCTCGTCCAGTTCCCTGCGTTTCGGCGCTTACTGGGCTTTCGCGGCGAGCGCTGCCGGTGGCGTACGGAAGCTGATCGCCAGCCGGTTGTAGGCATTCATCAGCCCGATCGCGATCGTCAGGTCAGCCAGTTCCTTGTCGTCGAAATGCTCGGAGACCTGCGCATAGGCGCTGTCGGGCGCGCCCGTCGTCGATATCCGGGTGACGATCTCCGCCCATTCCAGGGCGGCCCGTTCCCGGCCATCGAACAGCTCACCCGCTTCTCCTGACACCGGAACGAGCGCGATCTTCTCCAGCGAAACCCCCAATTCACGCAACTCCCGCGAATGCATGTCGATGCAGTAGGCGCACCCGTTGATCAGCGACACCCGCAGGTAGACGAGGGTCAGCAGCGCCGGCGGCAGAGCTTGGGCGACATAGAGATGCAGGCCACCGAGCGCTTTCACGCCGCGCGGAGCCACTTGCGCGTAGTCCAGTCGTTCACTCATCGTTGTCTCCGAGACCTATGAGGCGGCAATGCCGTTAGCGTGCTAACACTTGCGGCGGCAGAAATCCCTTCCGCGCCCGCTGTGCATGCATCCCACCGCCGGAACTGGGCGTCGCGTGCCCCGGAAGTTAAACTCTGCGCCCATGCGAAAGCTCATGGCAACAGTCGCTGCATTGCTCATGGTCCCCGTCGTCGGCATCTCCCCGATTTCATGGGCTGACGCCGGCGTGCAGCCGGTCGGCTCGGTGCCCATCCCCGACGGGCCGGCGCAGACGTGGTTGGTGGCCGATCTCGACTCCGGCCAGATACTGGCCGCGCGTGACGAGAACCTTCGTCACCCACCGGCAAGCACCATCAAGGTGCTGCTGGCGCTGGTGGCACTCGACGAGCTGAACCTGGACTCGACCGTCGTCGCCGATGCGGCCGACAGCCACGTCGAGTGCAGTTGCGTGGGGGTGAAAGCGGGCCACACCTATACGGCGCGCCAATTGCTCGACGGCCTGCTACTGGTGTCCGGAAACGACGCGGCCAACACGCTGGCGCACATGCTGGGTGGCCCTGAGGCCACCGTGGCCAAGATGGACGCCAAAGCGGCATCACTGGGGGCGGTGAACACCCATGCCTCGACGCCATCCGGCCTGGACGGGCCGGGCGGATCTGGCTGGTCGACGGCCCACGACCTGGCGGTCGTCTTCCGCGCGGCGATGGCCAACCCGGTGTTCGCCCAGATCACCGCCGAGCCGTCGGCGATGTTCCCCGGCGAGAATGGTGACCACCCGATCGATAACCGCGACGAGCTGTTGACGCGTTACCCGGGCGCGATCGGTGGCAAGACCGGATTCACCGACGCCGCGCGCAAGACGTTCGTCGGCGCCGCCGCTCGCGGAGGGCGCCGTCTGGTGGTAGCCATGATGTATGGACTGGTGCGCGAAGGCGGACCGACCTACTGGGATCAGGCTGGTGGCCTACTCGACTGGGGCTTTGCCCTGAATCCGCAATCGGGAATCGGCACGCTGTAGGGCTGCGACGACAGTGTCCGTGGTTTCGGCTACTCTTCCAGTGCCGTGGCAATCTATTGCGCAAGGTTTCAATAGCAGTCATCGGCATCCCGTCGACACGCGTCGACGCCGTCCGTCGGTTGAGTCGCCAGCCATTACCAACGATGTCTGCGTTACCAGCAGTCAACGCCGGCACACGTAAGGAATTGAGAGATCGATGATGGCCGAAAACCAACACGCTGCATCTGGTTCGCCGCCTCAATCCGACAAAGATGAGTTCTACGCCCATGAATCTGAGGTCGACGGGCTGGCGGTGTTGGCCGTGGGCGGAAGCGTGGACATGCTGACCGCCCCCGGGCTGACCGAAGCCGTCGATGCCGCACTGGCCAAAAAGCCGAAGGGCTTGATCGTCGACTTGTCGAAGGTCGAATTCCTGGGCTCAGCCGGCATCAGCGTGTTGATGAAGACCCGCGACACCCTCGGCGACGCCGTCCCGTTCGCCGTGGTCGCCGACGGACCGGCCACCCACCGACCGCTCACCCTGCTCGGCATCAACGAGCTCATGAGCCTGCACCGCCGTCTCGACGATGCGGTGAGCAAACTCACCGACAGCTGACGGTCAGGTCGGCAGGCCGATTCCGCCCAGCAACGACGACAGCAAGGCGATTCGCCGGTCTTCGATCTCGGGTTGGGGCAGCACTGCCCTCAGCATCGCCGCACCGTCAAAGGTGTTGGTCAGCAACGCAACCATCACCGGGAACGTCTCCTCAGGCAGATCGTCGGCTCCGGGCAACGCGCGCGCCGCATCGCAGATCTTGCTGGTGTACTGCTCGAGCACGTGTTGCAAGGTTGCATTGAGTTTCTCGTCGGTGCGAGCCGCGATCATCAGTTCGTAGAGCACCGCGTTGGTGGGACTGCTGGTGATGTCACGCAGGATGGTCAGCCCCGCCTCGAGCGCAGGCCGGTCGGAAGGAATCGCGGCCACCCGCTTGGTGAACGAATCCAGTTGGCGCCGAAGCACTTCGTACGCGGTGGCGGCCATGAAGTCGCCCATGGTGTCGAAATGCCGGAACAGGGCGCCAACCGACACCCCGGCGCGTTTGGTGATCACTGCGGCCGAAGCCCTCGCGTAGCCGACCTCGATGATCGTCGCGATGCTGGCCTCGAGCAGACGCGCCACCGTCTCCTCCCGGCGCTGCTGCTGGGTCCGTGCCATCGACAGGACCTAGGTGCTCGAGCCGGCGAGCTGCGGGCGAACCGCGCCCGCCCGCAAGTACCGGCCAGACTTCACGGTCGTTCCGTAGCCTTCGCGGAATTCACCGTTGCGGAACACAATTGCACCGCCGACACCGGTCGCGACGACGGCGGCGTCGTTGCGGTTGACCATGCGGCTCAGGTCGCCGTAGAAGGGCACCTTTTCCTCGTGGTAGCCGTCCACCGAATCGTCGAGACCCGCGGGGTCGATCACGACGAAGTCGGCACGGTCGCCTTCGCGTAACGTCCCGGCGTCCAGGCCGAACCAATCGGCTACCTCGCCGGTCAGGCGATACACCGCGCGTTCGATGGTCATGAACGGCTCGCCCTCCCGGTACGCCTGCAGCGTGCGCTTGAGGAACCGCAACGAGAAGTTGTAGAACGCCATGTTGCGCAGATGCGCGCCGGCGTCGGAAAAGCCCAAATGGATACTCGGCTCTCCTGCCAGCTTGTTCAGCTGCTTGGGCCGGTGGTTGGCGACGGTCGTCGTCCAGCGCACGTTGCGCTCACCATTGTCGACCAGAACGTCGAGGAACGCGTCGAGCGGATGCAGCCCGCGCTCGTCGGCGATCGTACCGAAACTCTTGCCGATCAGCGTCCGGTCGGGGCATTCGACGATCATTGCCTCATGAAAGTCCTTGTGCCACAGTGACGGACCGAGTTTGACGCGGTCGAACTGGCGACGGAACCTGCGGCGGTACTCTTCGTCGGCCAGCAATTCGTTGCGCTCCAGTTGGTCCCGCAGGTGCAGCGCCGCGGTGCCGGCACCGAACTCCTCGAAAACCGGCAGGTCGATACCGTCGGAGTACAACTCGAACGGCACCGGCAGGTGCTGGAAGCGCACCTTGGAGCGCAGCAGGAAGTTCATCAGTCGAGTACCCCGGCCGAAGACGTGTACGGCGAACGGCATCGACTTGGCGTCGGCAGATACCAGCAGGCTCATGCGAACCGCCTTGCGCAGCCCCAACATTGGACTGCTCGAGAGGAAGAACAGCAGCGCCGACTCGGCCTTGGCGACATTGGGCGCGCTCTGCAGGATCCGGCCACGCTTGCGCAGCACCTTGATCAGCTTGCGGCGTTCCCGCCACGTCGCGAACGTCGAGGGCAGCGCGCGAGAGCGGAAGCGGTCGCCGTCGAGCTTGTCGATCGCCGCGTCCATCCCCGACATGCCCAGCATCCCGGCTTCCAGTGCATCGTCGAGCAGTGCTGCCATCTTGTCGAGCTCGGCGTCGGTCGGCTCCACGTCGCGCGTGGTGGCGCGCTCCAGGCCCAGCACCGCAGTACGAAGATCCGAATGGCCCAGCAGCGAGCTGACATTCGGGCCGAGCGGCAGGCTGTCGAGGGTCTGCACGTACTCTGCGGGCGTCGACCACGTCTTGTCCTGCAACGCGCCCAGGACGAACTTGCGCGGCACCGCCTCGACTCGGCTGAACAGGTCGGCGGCGTCGTCGGCGTTGGCGTAAACCGTCGACAGCGAGCACATCCCCAGCAGCACCGTGGTCACGCCGTGCCGCACCGATTCGCGCAGACCGGGGTCCAGCAGCACCTCGGCGTCGTAGTGGGTATGCACGTCGACGAAACCGGGGACGACCCACTTGCCCTTTGCGTCGATGACCTCGGGGCAGCCGGTGTCATCGAGCGGGCTGGACGAGACCTTGACCACCACTCCGTCGCGAATACCCAGCGTGCGGGTCTGTGGCGAGCTTCCGGTGCCGTCAAACCACAATCCGTCACGAATGATCACGTCGTAGCTCACTGCTGTCCTCCGCATCGTTGGGGTGATGCGAAGCTAACATAGAGAGTAAGCACTCGCAATCTTTTCTTGGGCCAGCCTCATAACCGTCCCCTGGTTCGGGAGCGTTGCGGCGCTGGGCTGACAGCAGCCAGCAGCGCTGCGAGGTCGGCCACCGCGATCTCATCCAGCCGCCGCACGGCGTCGATGACCTCGCCACGCAGGGCGACATCCGCGAACGGTTCGGCCAACCAGTGGAATTTCTCGACCACCCGATCCCAGGACATCGGCCACGTGGGCGATCCCTCGAAGTCGGATTGCTCACGATGAATTTCCCGGCCGTCCTTGAGCGCGATGTGCACGCGGGCCGCGGTGCGCTCCGGATAGGCCTCGGTCAGGTCCGGCGCGGATTGGACGTCGACCCGCGCCAGCAGGTCTTGCACATCGCTGCGGCAGACCCGTTCACCCTCGAGCTGTTCCGGGCCGACCTGTCCGTCCAGCAGGGCGACGGCCACCAGATATTTGAGGTTGTAGTCGGCTTGTTCTTTGGTCGATGGATGGTCTTTGTTGCCGTAGCGACCGCCGCCGGCGATGTCGAACGCGCCCTGAAAAACCTCGAGGCTGACCGACACGACGTCGGTGGCGTCGATGGCGTGCTCGTCCCGAAGCGCGAGCGTCGCATCGATGACCACTTGGCCGTGGATCAGCGAGCAGTACTGCTTCAGGTAGGTCTGCTCGACGGCGTTCAGCGATCGGTCGTATGGGCGCAGGTCGATGGGCTGGTCGAACAGTTGCTCCAAGCCGTTGGGTCCCTCGAAAAAGGCTCGCGGACCGGTGATTCCGCGACCGGCAAGGATCGTGGCGTAGACGGCGCGCATTCCGGTGATCGCCGGTGAGATGCCCTTCCACGTCGATACCGGTTCGGTGTGCACCGCGGCCAGCGACACGTTGTCGACAGTGGACGCGGCGATCGCATCGGCGGTCTGCGCGACCTCGAAACCGAGCAGCTTTGCCGAGCCGGCGGCTACCGACATCGCCAGTTGCAGTGCGTGATTGAGTCCACGGCCCATCACCGGAACTTGTGCGCTGAATCGACATTGGATCTCATAGGCGACGGCGAGCGCCAGCAGGAAATCCGCCCCGCTCGCGTCGACGTGTTCGGCGACGGCGAGCACCGCGCCGAAGTTGTCGGCAGGGTGGCACAGACCGCCAGGGGTCAGGTAGGTGTCGAGCAGGTCGGGATAGCGCACCAGCACCGCATTGAAGAATGCCGCCTGGTCCACCGACGCGCGGCCACCGCCGACGAATGTCGCTGTGGGGCGGCCGCTGAACTGCTCGGCGTGGGCGCGGATCGACGGGATCGACTCGCCGTCGAGGGCACCGATCGCGCAGGCGATGCTGTCCAGGACGTTGCGCTTCAGCGTTGCCCGCGCCGGGCCGCGGATGTCAGATTGGTTCGCGCCGACGACGAAATCGGCGAGCCGTTCGACGGCGTACGTCATGGCGTGTCTACCTCGAAAACTGTTGGTGCACCGATCTTCCCATCGTTGGCATGCCGGATTCTCTGGCGCATGTCGTCGGACATCTCCGGCATCTCGGCGGGGTCGAACCAGCGGGCCTCGAGGCTCTCGTCATCCGCAGGAAACGGTTCGCCGTCCACCCAGTCCATCCGAAACACGTGATCGAGGTATTGCGCGTGGTCACCGTTGACGTAAACTATCGGCCGGGTCACGTGCACCCAGGCCAAGCGTCGCGGGATTGCTTGAATGCCGCTCTCTTCCAGTACTTCTCGGGTGGCGCAATCCGCCGGGTTCTCCCCCGGCTCCACAATTCCGGTGACGGGCGTCCATGCGTGATTGTCGGACCGTTTGATCAGGAGCACTTGCTTGTCGCGAAACACCACGGCGGTGATACCGGGCAACCACAATGGCGCATGGCCGATGTGCTGCCGAAGCTCGACGACGAATTCAGGGATCGGCACAGCACCTGTCTAACAGACACCGAACGCGGACGTGCCGAGGGAGCACGTCCGCGTCCGGGTGAATGCGGCCCTCAGGCGGCTGCGCTGCGGATCGGCTGGCTGAAGTCGATCACGACATTGCCGGGGTTCGCCGAATCGACGCGCACCGCGACCGTGGTAGTCAGTGTTCGCGGGGCGGGGTGTCGCCGGCATCGGGATTTCTCCCCATATTTGTCGACGGCGAAGGCGCGGCTCAGCAGGGCTGGCCGCGAAGAACTACCACGTCCGCGCGTTGCAGCACCTCGGGGCCGTATCGGGGATCGTCGTAGTAGCACAACAGGTCTGCCGAAGCGCCGTCGTCCAAGCCTGGACGTTCGAGCCACTCACGCGCATCCCAGCACGCCGCGCCGAGCGCCTCGGTGGGGGTCATCCCGATGCGGGTCAGCGCCTCGACCTCGTCGCCGATGCGCCCGTGGGCGATCATGCCGCCCGCGTCGGTGCCGGCGTAGATCGGCACGCCGGCCTCGTGCGCGGCGCTGAGCCGCGGATAGCAGTTGGCGTACAGGTCGCGCATGTGCGCGGCGTACGTCGGATACTTCCCCGCCGCGTCGGCGATACCGGGAAAATTCTCGACGTTGATCAGCGTTGGCACCAGCGCGGTGCCGTGTTCGAGCATCAACTCGATGATGTCATCGGTGAGTCCGGTGCCGTGTTCGATGCAGTCGATTCCCGCCTTGATCAAACCGGGTAGCGCGTCCTCGCCGAAAACGTGGGCGGTGACCCGCGCGCCGTTGTCGTGGGCGGCGTCGATGGCTGAGGTCAGCACGTCGTCTGACCACAGCGGCGCCAAATCGCCTATGCCACGGTCGATCCAGTCGCCGACCAGTTTGACCCAGCCGTCCCCGCGTTGCGCCTGCAGCGCCACCGCTTCCGGGAGCTGTGATTCGTCTTCGATGTCGATCGGGAGTCCGGGAATGTAGCGCTTGGGACGGGCGAGATGGCGGCCCGCACGAATGATGCGGGGCAGGTCGTCGCGGTCGTCCAGGCTGCGAGTGTCGATCGGCGATCCGCAGTCTCGCAGCAAGAGCGCGCCGACGTCGCGTTCGGCCTCGGCCTGTGCGATCGCCTCGTCGAGTTCGACTCCGCCTCCCGGGCCCAGCCCGACATGGCAGTGCGCGTCGACCAGCCCGGGAATGATCCAGCCGCCGTCAAAAATCGTCTCAGCATCGGCAACCGGTTCGCGGCTGATGCGGCCCTCGACGATCCACAGTTCGATGGGCTCTTCGTCCGGTAGCCCGATCCCTCGAACGTGGTGCGGCACTACTTGTTGCCCGGGAATTTCAGCTTGGACAGGTCGAAATCGGCCAGCCCGGGTGGCAGTTCGTCAAGACCCTGCGGCATGTTGGACAGGTCCGGGAACCCGGCCGGCATGCCCGCGCCGAGCGGGCCGCGGACCTTGGGCTGCGTCGGTCCGAACTTCTTGCCCTTCTTGCCCTTGCCGCCCTTGCCTTTTGCGTTCTTGCGGGTTGCCGACTTACGTCCCAGCCCGGGGATGCCCATGCTGCTGACCATCGAGGACATCATCTTGCGGGCTTCGAAGAAACGGTCCACCAGCTGATTGACTTCAGACACCGCCACGCCAGATCCGTTGGCGATGCGCAGGCGGCGCGAGGCGTTGATGATCTTCGGATCGGCCCGCTCCTGCGGCGTCATGCCGCGGATGATGGCCTGCAGCCGGTCGAGTTGGCTGTCGTCGACGGCGGCCAGGGCCTCTTTCATCTGGCCTGCGCCGGGCAGCATGCCCAACAGGTTGCCGATCGGGCCCATCTTGCGGATCGCCAGCATCTGCTCGAGGAAGTCTTCGAGCGTGAGCTCGCCGGACCCGATCTTGGCCGCCGCATCCTGGGCCTGCTGCGCGTCGAAGACCTGCTCGGCCTGCTCGATGAGGCTCAGGACATCGCCCATGCCCAGAATGCGGCTGGCCATCCGATCCGGGTGGAAGACGTCGAAGTCTTCCAATTTCTCGCCGGCTGATGCGAAAAGAATTGGTACACCAGCGATTTCGCGGACCGACAGCGCGGCACCACCGCGGGCGTCGCCGTCCAGCTTGGTCAGGACCACACCGGTGAAGCCGACGCCCTCGCCGAACGCCTGCGCGGTGGCCACCGCGTCCTGGCCCACCATCGCGTCCAGGACGAAGATGACTTCGTCGGGGTCGACGGCGGCGCGGATGGCGCCGGCCTGGGCCATCATCTCCTCGTCGATGCCCAGGCGTCCGGCGGTGTCGACGATCACGACGTCGTAGTGCTTGGCGCGTGCCTCCGCGAGCCCGGCCGCGGCGACGGCGACCGGGTCACCGGGGCCCGCGGCGTGATCGGTGTCCGCCGAGCTGCCCGGGTGCGGCGCGAAGACCGCCACTCCGGCTCGCTCCCCCACGATTTGTAGCTGGTTGACCGCGCCTGGCCGCTGCAAGTCGCAGGCGACCAGCAGCGGAGTGTGACCCTGGTTGCGCAGCCACAGCGCCAGCTTTCCAGCCAGCGTGGTCTTACCGGACCCCTGCAGGCCCGCCAACATCACCACGGTCGGCGGTGTCTTGGCGAACGCCAGCTGACGGGTCTGGCCGCCGAGGATGCCAACCAATTCCTCGTTGACGATCTTGACGACCTGCTGAGCGGGGTTGAGGGCGCCGGACACCTCCGCGCCCTTGGCGCGCTCTTTGATGCGGCCGACGAACGATCGGACGACGGGCAGTGAGACGTCGGCTTCGAGCAGCGCCAGCCGGATTTCGCGGGTGGTGACGTCGATGTCGGCGTCGGTCAGTCGGCCTTTGCCGCGAAGTCCTTGCAGGGCACCGGTGAGCCGATCGGACAGAGATTCAAACACGTTGCCCAGCCTAATGGCGTTCGCCGAACGTGGGGTTGTGGGGCCGGATCGCTGGTCATTGAGACAACAAGTCGACGCTCGACCACGATGGACGCATGTTGGAACTGATCGACAAGGGGTCCTGCGACGACGCGCATCCGGTCCCGCTGCTGTTCGTCCACGGCGGGTGGCATTCGGCGTCGTGCTGGAGCAACTTCGTCGACTTCTTCGCCGACGCCGGCTACCGCGCGGTGGCGTTGAGTCTGCGCGGACACGGTGCCAGCCCGGCAGGCAAGCCCTTCCACCTGTGCTCGATCGCCGACTATGTCGACGACGTACGCGTCACCGCCGACAGCCTCGGCGGCCACCCGATACTCATCGCTCATTCGCTGGGCGGCTTCGTGGTGCAGCGCTACCTGGAGAGCCACGACGCTCCGGCGGCGGTCCTGGTGGCGTCGGTCCCGCCACGAGGCGTCCTGGGCTTGGCCACCCGGATCTGGACCCGCCATCCGTGGGTGTCGATGCGTTCGCTGCCGGTCGGCAACCTGACCGCTTTCATCGGCACCACGCCGCTGGTTCGCGAACATCTCTTCAGTGCGCACACACCCGACGAGATCGTCGAATCAGGGGCTGCGAGTGTGCAATCCGAGGCGGTCCGCGCGTCGCTCATCGACCCACTGACTCGACGGGTGAGAACGAAGCGGGTCAACACCCCGATGTTGGTTCTGGGTGCCGCAGACGACGGCATGGTCACCAATGCCGAGGTTCGCGCCACGGCGCGGGCCTACCGGACCGAGGCAGAGCTGTTTGCCGCCATGGGGCACAACATGATGCAGGAGCCCGGCTGGACGGGCGTCGCCGAACGCATCGATGCGTGGTTGCAGACCCGCCGGCCCGATTAGACCGCGGCCGCTGTCGCCGGCTCGTCCAACACCGCCAACAGGTGATGCTCGATGGCCGATCGGGTGCTCGAGCCGGGTTCGCCGGCCGCTTTGGACGCGGCGCTGCGCTCCGGTAACGCGATACAGAACACGTCGTCCACCATCGACCCGCGGGTGCTGACCTTGGCCCAATCGATGTCCACTCCGGCACGCTCCAGCGCTCCGGTGAGCAATGCGAGCAGGCCCGGCCGATCGTTGGCCCGGATCTCGATGATCAGTCGACCCGGCGCACCTTCGAACCACAAGATTCGCGGCGGCGCCGACGGCTGATGGACCGGGACCGCTGTCGGCGCGTCGCCGATCGGCTTGGGCTTGGTGTCGCCCGACCGCTGCTCCAGCGTGCTCAACACATCGGTTTGACCGCCGAGCGCGCGGATCAGCTGCTGGCGCAACAGGCCGGACGCCGGGGGGCTGCCGAACTGCGGTGACACCACGAATTCACTGATCGCGATGCCGTCCTCGACGTTGATCGACGCCGAATGCACCCGCAGCGAGTTCAGCGTCAGCACGCCAGCCGCTTTGGACAGCAGCCCACGCTGATCCGGGGCGATCACCACCGCGTGGTGCAGGCGCCGATCGGCGCCGGGACGCAGTTCGACGTGCACTTTGCGGTCCGCGGCCAGAGCCATGTACTCGGGGTCGAGGGGGTCGGCTTGTGGCAGGGCTTCGCCGTTCATCGCCATCCGGCTTCGCCGCACCAGATCACCGACCAACGAGGCCTTCCAGTCGCTCCACACCCCAGGCCCGGTGGCCAGCGAATCGGCCTCGGTGAGGGCGTGCAATACGTCCAGCAGCACCGGGTCGCCGTCCAGCGCCTCGCAGACGGCAGCGATGGTCTGCGGATCGTTCAGGTCTTGTCGGATGGCGACCTTGGCCAGCAACAGGTGGTGGAACACCAGTTTGGACAGCAATTCGACGTCTGACGGCCACATTCCCAGCCGGGCGCCGATCTGGGTGGCCAGCTGCGCTCCCAGCACGCAGTGGTCGGCATCGCGCCCTTTGCCTATGTCATGCAGCAGCGCGGCCAGGATCAACAGGTCGGATCGTGCCACCCGGGTAGTGAAAATCCTTGCCCGCGAGACGGTTTCCGAAAGGTGGCGATCGACGGTCCAGATGTGGACCACGTCGCGCGGCGGGAGGTCCCGCACCGCTCCCCACTCCGGGAAGAGCCGGCCCCACAGCCCGGTGCGATCCAGCGTCTCGATGACCGCAATGGTGTCCGGGCCGGCGGCCAACATGACCAGGAGGTTGTCCAACGCGTCTCGCGGCCAGGGCGTCGGCAGTTCCGGCGCGGTATCGGCCAGTCGGGTCAGCGTGGACACCGCGATCGGCAATCCGGTGACGGCCGAGGCGGCCGCCACCCGCAGCAGCAGCGCGGGGTCGCTTTGCGGTCGCGCATCGCGAGCCAGCACGATCTCACCGGCGTACTCGACCACGCCCTCGTCCAGCGGTCGACGCGGCCGCCGCCGGATCGCCGACATTCCACGCCGCGGCAGCGCATTGGAGGCGGTCCGCAGCCCCGCGTCGACGCGGTAGCTGATGGTGCGTCCCACGTCGGAGAGCACTCGGGATAGGTCGAAGCGGTCGCCGATGTGCAGCGCAGCGCTGATTTCATCGGCGAATTGTGCCAGCACCTGGTCATGCCCGCGGCCCGAGACGCGATGCAATTCGGTGCGGACGTTGAGCAGCATCAGGTGGGCGCCTGTCAGCGAGCCCAGCGGGTCGTCGGCTTCGCCCACCGCCAACCGGTCAGTGAGGTGCGCGATGGCCAGTGCGTCGAGCAGTTGAATGTCGCGCAGGCCGCCGCGGCCCGATTTCAGGTCGGGCTCGGCGCGGTGGGCGATCTCACCGAAGCGGCGCCACCGGGCGTGGGTCTCATCGACGACTTCACCGAAGATGGACTGGATTCCGGACCGCCACTGGCGGCGGATTCCCTCGATGAGGCGGCCGGACAGCTCCTCGTCGCCGGCGATGTGCCGGGTATCGAGCATCGCCAGGCAAGCCGAGACGTCGGCGGTGGCGACCTTCAGCGTCTGGGCGACGGTCCGAACACTGTGGTCGAGACGAATGTTGGCGTCCCACAACGGATACCAGAGCGAATCGGCGACGTCTCGGACGGCGTCGGTGTTCATGCCGTCGTGCAACAGCAGCAGGTCCAAATCGGAGTAAGGCACCAACTCGCGCCGGCCCAGTGAACCCGTGGCGACAATGGCGAAGCCGCTGCCGGCCATGATGCCGATCTCGGAAGCCTTTGTTGTCAACCAGAATTCGTGCAGCTCGCCCCACGCTTCGCGAAGGGCGGCAGAGTCGAGCTCACTCGGCCCGCGGGCAAGCAACTTCGCCCGGGCGGCAGCCAAATCGTTTGCCGCACCAGATATCTTGCCCGCCGTGGCCTCGTGTCCTGGCGGATCAGGTGACTCGTGTTCGCGCTGCGTCATTCCAATCCTGGTCGGATCGGCAAAGCCGAAGGGGTGTTCCTAGCGGCTGGCGTCAGATTGCATCCGCTCCGCGCTCACCGGTGCGCACTCGCACGACGGTTTCCACGGGGCTGACCCACACTTTACCGTCGCCGATTTTTCCGGTCCGGGCGGAACGCACGATGCTGTCCAGCACCTTGTCGGCGTCGAAGTCCTCGACCAACACCTCGACGCGGACCTTCGGCACGAAGTCGACGGAGTACTCGGCGCCGCGGTAGACCTCGGTGTGGCCCTTCTGCCGGCCGTACCCCTGGACCTCACTGACCGTCATCCCCAGGATTCCGACCTGCTCGAGGCTGGCCTTGACGTCCTCGAGCGTGAACGGCTTGACGATCGCAGTGATCAGCTTCATCTTCTATTCCGCCTCTACTTTGTCGCCCACTCGATCTTCCGAGCCATGACCACGTGCGCCCTCCGGCTCCGGCAGGCTCGCATGCGGAAGAACCGAGCGCCGCCCGCTGCCGCGAAATCGTAACCGCTTTCCGCGTGTTGAGACTCGTCGATGCCGGCGGCCTCTTGCTCAGGACTCAGACGCAGCCCGATCGTGTACTTGAGTATCAGCGCAATGATCAGCGTGACGATGGCTGAGTAGAACAGCACGCTGAACGCGCCGATCGCCTGCCGCTCCAATTGGCCCCATCCGCCACCGTAGAACAGGCCCTTCGACACGCCGGCCACGCCGTTGATGGCGGGGCTCTCCGGGGCGGCAACCAGACCGACAAGCAGCGTGCCCGCCAGCCCGCCGACCAGGTGCACGCCGACCACGTCCAGCGAGTCGTCGAAGCCGAGCTTGAATTTCAGCCCGACCGCCACGGCGCAGAGCGCGCCGCCGACCGTGCCGATCACCAACGCGCCGAGCACATTGACGGACGAGCAGGACGGTGTGATGGCGACCAATCCGGCCACGATACCCGAGGCAGCACCCAACGTCGTCGCATGACCGTCGCGAATGCGCTCCGTGAGCAACCATGCCAGCATCGCCGCGGCCGTCGCAATAGTGGTGGTGATGAAGGTCGACGCGGCGACACCGTTGGAACTGGTGGCCGAACCGGCGTTGAACCCGTACCAGCCGAACCACAGCAAGCCCGCGCCGAGCATCACGAACGGCACATTGTGCGGGCGGAACAGCGTGCCCGGCCAACCCTTGCGCTTGCCGAGGACGATCGCCAGAACAAGCCCGGCCGTACCGGAGTTGATATGGACCGCGGTACCGCCGGCGAAGTCGATTGCGTGCAGTTTGTTGGCGATCCAGCCGCCGTGCTCCGCGGTGACACCGTCGAACGAGAACACCCAGTGCGCGACCGGGAAGTAGACGATCGTCGCCCAGAGACCGGCGAACACCAGCCAGGCGCTGAATTTCAGTCGGTCGGAGACCGCGCCCGAGATCAAGGCGACAGTGATGATCGCGAACATCAACTGGAATGCGACGAACACGTTCATCGGCAGTGTTCCGGCCAGCGGAATGTCGCTGGCGGCAACGTGCTTGGCGGCGTCCGCGGCAACGGAGTTGCCACCGATAAGACCCTTCAGACCGAAATATTCGGTCGGGTCGCCGAAGAAGTCGTGTTTGTCATCGCCGAATGCCATCGAGTAGCCGTAGAGCACCCACAGCACCGTCACCACACCCATTGCGCTGATGCTCATCATGAGCATGTTGAGCACGCTTCTGGCGCGGACCATGCCGCCATAAAAGAACGCCAGTCCCGGGGTCATTAACAGCACCAACGCGGAACTTGCCAGCATCCAAGCGGTGTCGCCGGTATCGGGCTGGCCCATTGTCGGGAAACTCACTCGCTATCACCTCATCTCGGCCATGGACAGCCGCCCGACAAGTGCCTGCGGCCTGCACGAGAACCTTGCAAAGTGGTTGTTACAAGAAGCGGCGCTGACAGGTTTCGCCGATGTTACATCTGACTCGACGTCGATTCAGGCAAGCAAGCGTGCCGCCGCGGCCTAGCCCAGTAGCGCGTCGACGAACGCAGCGGGCTCGAAGGGCGCCAGGTCATCGGGGCCCTCGCCCAGCCCGACCAGCTTGACCGGAACTCCGAGTTCCTGCTGAACGCGAAAAACGATGCCGCCCTTGGCCGTGCCGTCCAGCTTGGTCAGCACCGCCCCGGTGATATCGACCACATCGGCGAACACGCGGGCCTGCGCCAGTCCGTTCTGCCCGATGGTCGCGTCGAGCACCAACAGCACCTCGTCGACGGCCGCGCGTCGCGTCACCACGCGTTTGACCTTGCCGAGCTCGTCCATCAGTCCGGTCTTGGTATGAAGCCGGCCCGCGGTGTCGATCACGACGACGTCGGCGCCCGTCTCGATGCCCTTGTCGACGGCGTCGAAGGCGACCGACGCCGGGTCGGCGCCCTCGGGTCCGCGCACCACCTCGGCGCCGACGCGAGAACCCCAAGCCTGCAACTGATCGGCGGCGGCGGCGCGGAAGGTGTCAGCGGCGCCGAGCACGACGCGTCGGCCGTCGGCGACCAGCACCCGCGCGAGCTTGCCGACCGTGGTGGTCTTTCCAGTGCCGTTGACGCCGACGACCAGCAGCACCGACGGATGATCGTCATGCGGCAGCGCACGTACCGAACGGTCCAGACCGGGTTGCAGCTCGGCGATCAACACGTCCCGCAGCACCGCGCGGGCATCGGCCTCGGTGTGGACGTCTCGGCTGGCGAGCTGGCTGCGCAGCTGAGCCACCACCGAGCTGGTCACGGTCGGACCCAGGTCGGCGATCAGCAGGGTGTCCTCGACCTGCTCCCAGGAATCCTCGTCCAGGTCTCCGCCGCCGATGATCCCTAAAAGGCTGCGGCCCAACGCATTCTGCGACCTGGCCAGCCGGCCGCGCAGTCGCTCCAGTCGCCCTTCCGGCGGGGCGATCTCCTCGGCGGTGGGTGTCTCGGCAGGCGCCGCGGGCTCGATCGGGGGCGCCTGGCTCGGCGGGTGGTGTGGTCGTATCGGGACTGGGGCAGTTGAACATCGGAGACGGTGCGCTTCGGCGCATCGCGGGGGATTGTCGCGTCGTCACCGACTGCCGGCAACCCGGTGGTATCGATGCGTTCGGGAGTTTCGGTGCGGCTGAACGTGATTCCCGACGACGCGGCGTACCCTCCGGAGCGGTCCAGGGTGGGGGTCTGTTCGCTGCCCGACAGGCTGATCTGGCGTCGCCGGTAGCGCAGCAGTCCCAGAACCAGGACGGCGATGACGATCAGCGCGGCAGTGACAGCGATCGCGATCCACAGAGTTTCAGACACGTCGACATTCTCTCAGGCCGCAGTGTGGCGCCCGGTGCCTGCACACTCAGAGCGGCGAATTTGTGCTGCACCGCAGGCCAACGCGCTAAGGGGAGCGCTAGCCCAACAACTACGATCCAGTCGCGGCGAGATCCTGCCCGCGCATCCGTTGAGAGATCACCGTGGTGATGCCGTCGTCGCGCATCGTCACGCCGTACAGCGAGTCGGCCACCTCCATGGTCGGCTTTTGGTGGGTGATGACGATCAGCTGCGACTTGGCCCGCAGCAGCTCGAAAAGACCGATCAGTCGCCGCAGGTTGGTGTCGTCGAGCGCCGCCTCGACCTCGTCCATGATGTAGAACGGCGACGGGCGGGCCCGGAAGATGGCCACCAGCATCGCCACCGCTGTCAGCGACTTCTCGCCACCGGACAGTAGTGACAGGCGTTTCACTTTCTTGCCCGGCGGACGGGCCTCCACCTCGATGCCGGTGGTGAGCATGTCGTCGGGATTGGTGAGCAGCAACCGGCCCTCACCGCCGGGGAACAGCGAGGCGAAAACCCCTTGGAATTCCCGCTCTACGTCGATGTAGGCCTCGGTGAACACCTGCAGGATGCGGGTATCGACATCTGCCACGACGTCGAGCAGATCCTTGCGTGCGCCCTTGACGTCCTCGAGCTGGGTGGACAGGAAGTTGAAACGCTCCTCCAGCGCGGCGAACTCCTCGAGCGCCAGTGGGTTGACCCGGCCCAGCTCGGCCAGCTCGCGTTCGGCCCGTTTGGCGCGACGCTCCTGAGTCGGCCGGTCGAATGGCAGCGGCGCCGGTGCTGTCACCTGCTCGCCACGTTCGCGGGCCTGTTCGTACTCGGCCATCTCCAGCTCGGTCGGCGGCAGACAGACCTGTGGGCCGTATTCGGCGACCAGAACGTCGGGCGACATGCCGAATTGCTCGAGCACCATCTGCTCGAGTTGCTCGATCCGCAGTGCCGCTTGCGCTTTGGCGACCTCGTCGCGATGCAGCGACTCGGTCAGCACCCCGATCCGGGTGCCCAGCGTGTTCACCTCGTCGCGGACCGCGACCATCGCCGCGGAGCGTTGCTGACGCTCGGTCGGCCAGCACGTCGCGGTTGCTGCGAGGCGGCAGCGACCACCTGACTCAGCCGGCCGGCCAAGCGTCGTCCGGCATCGGCAACCGCGGCGGCCACGGCGGCGGCGTGCGCACGCGCAGCGCGGGCCTGCTGGGCGCGCACCCGCGCCTCGCGCTCCGCGGCGGCAGCGCGACGTAGCGAATCTGCCTTTCCGCGAACGGCATTGGCGCGCTCCTCGGCGGTGCGTACTGCCAGCCTGGCCTCCACCTCGACGCCGCGCGCAGCTTCGGCCGCCGCCGCGATGTGCTGCCGCGCCTCGCCATGCGCAGGCTCGGCCGAAACACCCTGGGTTTGTTCGACGTTGCCGAGCCTGGTCTCGAGCTCGCCAAGCTCGCCGAGGGTCTCGGCACGCCCGGTTTCCAGCTCCTCCCGTTGGCGCATCAGCCGGTGCCACTCTTCGTCCGCGGCGCGGGCATCCTGACCGAGCCGCCCGAGCTGCTCGTAGATCGCCGAGATGGCGGCATCGGACTCGTTGAGCGCCGCCAGCGCCTGCTCGGCGGAATCCTGGCGGGCGGTCTGCTCGCTCATCGCTCCGGACAGTGCCGCGCCCAGCTCGTTGGTTTGTTTCTCGGCCGCGGCGAGTTCGGCTCGCGCCTTGGCGATTTCGGAGGTGATCTCCAGCGTGGAGGGCTTACGGTCCGAGCCGCCGTTGATCCAGCCGGCACCGACCAGATCGCCGTCGCGAGTGACCGCGCGCAGTTGTGGCCGCGCGGCAACAAGATTCATCGCCTCGGGTCAGCCCGCCGACCACGGCGACGCCGCGACAGCATGGCAACCATCGCACCGCGCAACCGAGCCGGCGCCTCGACGAGGTCGAGGGCCCAGCGCGCGCCGTCGGGCAGTGCGCCGGACCGGCGCCGGATCGTCCGCGGGCCAGTCGCTGAGCACGATGGCCGCCCGGCCGCCGTCGGCCTGCTTGAGCGCGGCCACCGCATCCGCTGCAGCGGTGAAGCTTTCGGCGGCCAGCGCGTCGGCCGCGGAGCCCAGCACCGCGGCCAGCGCCGCCTCATATCCCGACTGCACCTTGACGAGTTTGGCGATAGAGCCGAAAAGTCCTGCACTGCCGCGGTTTTGAGTCAGCCAGGCGGCGCCGTCTTTGCGTTCGAGTCCAACCGACAGCGCATCGATCCGCGCCCGCAGCGAAGCGACCTGACGTTCGGCGCCGCGCTCGGCCGACTGCAGTTCGGCGACCCGCTCGTCGGCCAGTCGCAGCGCGGCCACCGTCCGGTCGTGGTGTTCGTCGAGACCGACCTCGCCCTGGTCGAGCTCACCGACCCGGCCCTGCACGGTTTCGAACTCGGCCTTGGCTTGCTGAGCGCGGGCGGCGGCCTCCTCGATGCGCTCCGACAGCTTGGCCACGCCGTCGTCGATCGACTCGACTCGGGCCCGCATCGTCTCAACCTGGCCGGCCAGCCGGGCCAGGCCCTCGCGGCGGTCGGCCTCGGCCTGCACCGCCGCCACGTGGGCCTGCTCGGCCTCGGTGGCAGCGCGCTCGCGGTCGGCCAGCTCCGCGCGGGCGGCTTCTAGCCGGGTGCGGGTGGCGGCCAGCTCGCCGAGCAGCTGCTGTTCGGCGGCCGCGACCTCGTCGGCCTGTGCCTCTAACTCGTCGGGGTCGGGACCACCGGTCGACGCGGTCTCGACGTCCAGATGCTGCGCCCGCTCGCTGGCGATCCGCACGGTCGCGCTGACCCGTTCGGCCAAGGCGGACAACCGAAACCAGGTCTGCTGCGCCGATTCCGCCCGCTCAGACAGCGCCGCCAACGCCGTCTCGTGCGCGGCCAGTTCCTCGGATGCCACCGCCATCCGGGCCGAGGCCTCGTCGTGCTCACGCCGCAGCGTCGCCTCGGCGTGGTTGGTGTTGTTGAGCTCAGCCTGCCGGGTGACCACGTCGTCGGCGGCCAGCCGCAGCCGGGCGTCGCGCAGATCGGCCTGGATGGTCTGGGCGCGGCGAGCCACCTCGGCTTGGCGGCCGAGCGGTTTGAGTTGGCGACGCAGCTCGGTGGTCAGGTCGGTCAGGCGGGCCAGGTTCGCCGACATCGACTCGAGCTTGCGGACCGCCTTTTCCTTGCGCTTGCGGTGCTTGAGCACACCGGCCGCTTCCTCGATGAACGCCCGGCGATCTTCGGGCCGCGATTCCAGGATCTCGTTGAGCTTGCCCTGCCCGACGATGACGTGCATCTCGCGGCCGATCCCGGAGTCGCTCAGCAATTCCTGGACATCCATCAAACGGCAAGTGGCGCCGTTGATTTCGTATTCGCTGGCTCCGTCGCGGAACATCCGACGGGTGATCGACACCTCGGAGTACTCGATCGGCAACGCGTTGTCGGAGTTGTCGATGGTGACGGTGACCTCGGCGCGGCCCAGCGGCGCGCGCGACGAGGTGCCGGCGAAGATGACGTCCTCCATCTTGCCGCCGCGCAGTGTCTTGGCGCCCTGCTCCCCCATCACCCACGCCAGCGCGTCGACGACATTGGACTTGCCCGAGCCGTTGGGCCCGACCACTGCGGTGATGCCAGGCTCGAACCGCAGAGTCGTCGGCGAGGCGAAGGACTTGAAGCCCTTCAGCGTCAGACTCTTGAGGTACACGGCGAGCCAGACTACCGCTCGGCGAAGCCGCTGATGGCTTCGCCGCGCGGCGACCAATCGACGACAACCGTGTCGACGTGGCCCGGTGTTCTTCCGCCCTGCAACTTCAGTAACAGCTGTTCACAGGCGTCACGCGGGCCTTGCGCGACGACCTGCACCCGGCCGTCCGGCCGGTTGGCGGCGTAGCCGGTCAGGCCCAACTCCAGCGCCCGGGATCGGGTCCACCAACGGAAGCCGACACCCTGCACCCGGCCGTGCACCCACGCGGTGAGCCGGACGACTCACTGTCCGACATCGACGACCTGGAAGTCGACCTTCGTTCCCGCCTTCAGCGTCCGCCCGACCGTGCACACCTGGTCGACGGCGCGCCGGACCACGGTGAGCAGCCGCGCCTTCTCGGCGGCGTCCAAGCCCGACAGGTCGATTTCGAGCTTCTCCTCGAGCAGCGGATAGACCTCTTGGTCGCGGTCGGCGTCGCCGGACACCCGAACGGTCGCCTGGTAGTCGTCGCCGAGCCGGCGGGCCAGCGGCGAGTCGCTGGACATCCCGCTGCACGCGGCGAGCGCGATCTTCATCAGCTCACCGGGCGTGAAGACGCCGTCGACGTCTTCGGAGCCGACGAGCACCTCCGCACCGCGCGAGCTATGGCCGGTGTAACGGCGCACGCCGGTGCGCTCCACCCACAGATCTGTCATGGCTCATTTCTACCGGGTCTCGCAGTGCGCCCGATCTGGACACCGCGCGGAAACTCGCCTCAGACGCCGCGCTCATCGCGTCTCGCGCGTCGACAGTACTCTCAGCTCCGTGGCCGTGGTTGCTCGCGGGGGCAGTAGAACGAGGAACGGTTCATGAATTTGTCCCGGCGGATCACCGCGCCGCAGCGCTTACATGGTTTGCCTTCGCGGCCATAGACATTCAGCGATCGGTCGAAGTAACCGGACTGTCCGTTGACGTTGACGTACAGCGAGTCGAACGACGTGCCGCCTTGGGACAGCGCGTCGCGCATCACCTCGGCGGCCGCTTCCAGCAGCGTCGTCAGCTGTGGCCGGGTCAGCTTCTCGGCGAGCCGGGCCCCGTTGATCTTGGCCCGCCACAGCGACTCGTCGGCGTAGATGTTGCCGATCCCCGACACCACGGTCTGGTCGAGCAACTGACGCTTGATCTCGGAGTGTTTGCGCCGCAACACATTTACCACCGCATCGATGTCGAAGCGCGGGTCCAGCGGGTCACGCGCCACGTGCGCGACGGGCGTCGGAACCACGCTGCCGTCAACGGTGACGAGATCGGCCAGCATCCAGCCGCCGAACGTCCGCTGGTCGACGAAGCTCAGCGTGGTGCCGTCATCAAGGAGCGCGGCGATGCGCAGATGACCGGCGTTCGGGACTTCGCCGAGCAGCATCTGTCCGCTCATGCCGAGGTGCACGACGAGCGCCTGCTCGTCGCCGCTCGGCGCGTCCAGCGTGAGCCACAGATATTTTCCGCGCCGGTCGCTCCCGGTGATCCGCGCGTCCAGCAGCCGCGCCGTCAGGTCGGCGGGGCCGGCCTCGTGGCGGCGGACGGCGCGCGGGTGATGGACGCGGACCGCGGTGATGGTCTTGCCCACCACATGGGCCTGCAATCCGCGCCGCACCACCTCGACTTCGGGTAGTTCGGGCATCTAGCCGGCAGTTTCCCCGCGCACGGCACCGTCGAGCTGGTTCAACGCCTGGCACGCCTGCTCGGCGGCCTTCTGCTCGGCTTCCTTTTTGGTCCGGCCGGTTCCGGACCCGTATTCGGTGTCCCTCACCACCACGACCGCGGTGAACTCCCGCTTGTGGTCGGGCCCGGTGGAGGTGACGCGATAGGACACCGCGCCGAGGGCGCGGGCCGCCGCCAGCTCCTGCAGGCTGGTCTTCCAATCCAACAGGCCGCCGGCTTCCAGCAATTCGCTGAACAACCGCAGGATCACCCCTCGCGCAGTTTCGATGCCGGCATGCAAATAGATTGCGCCGAGCAATGATTCGAGGCCGTCGGCGAGAATGCTGGATTTGTCCGCGCCGCCGGATTTCAGCTCGCCACGGCCGAGCAGCAGGTGTGCGCCGAGTCCCTGATCGGTCAGCGACCGCGCAACCTCGGCCAGCGCCTGGGTGTTGACCACGCCGGCACGCATTTTGGCCAGATCGCTTTCCGGGCGTTCCGGGTGCCGGTGGTACAGCTCGTCGGTCACGGTCAGCCCGAGCACCGCATCACCGAGGAACTCCAGGCGCTCGTTGGTGGGCAGGCCACCGTGCTCATAGGCGTAGCTGCGATGGGTCAGCGCCAACGTCAACAAATCATCGGGCAGGTCGACCCCGAGCGCGTCGAGCAGGTCACTCACTGCCGGCTCCGCCGTTGTCGACCCAGCATCGTCGTCAGCTTCGCCCAGCGCGGGTCGATCTCGTCGTGGTGATGCCCCGGCTCGGCGGTCGCCAGCGCGACGCCGCAGTTGGCGCACAGCCCCGGGCAGTCGTCCTGGCAGACCGGCGAGAACGGCAGTTCCAGGCCCACCGCGTCGATGATCGGCTGTTCAAGGTCAACGTGTGTCGACGACCACGGACCGACCTCGTCCTCCTCGGTGGTCGCCTCGGTGAGGCTGTCGGATAGGCGAACAGCTCGGTCAGATCGACGTCGATACGTTCACTGAACGGTGTCAGGCAGCGCGAGCATTCGCCCGTGATCGGCGCGGACACCGTCCCGCTGACCAACACGCCTTCCGACACCGACTCCACGCGTAGATCCAGGTCCAGGGGCGCGCCCGCCGCGATGCCGACCATGTCGATGCCGATGCGCGCGGGGTTGGCCACCGTCTCGTGCAGGGTAATCATCGCTCCGGGTCGTCGGCCCAGCCGCGCGATGTTGACGACGAGCGGCGAGTCCGAGCGTGGTTGCGCCGTCTGGCGTGTTGACGCGCCATGCCGCGATTCTACGGGCGCCTACCAGCGGCCTTGTGCCGCACATGGGAAGCTATCGCTGCGCGTAGTCGTGCACGCCCGCCGCGGTCCGCAACTGGTGACGGCCACGGTCCACCGAGCGCAGGGTGGTGTTCAGGTGCTCCTCGAACTCGGCGAGCTTGCTGTCGACGTAGATGTCGCATTCGCCGCGCAGTCGGTCGGCCTCGACGTGTGCGGCATCGATCAGCCGGGCGGACTCGGCGTTGGCCGACTGCACCACCTCGGTCTGCGACACCAGTCGCTGCTGCTCCTTGATGCCTTCCTGCACGGCCTTCTCGTAGGACATGTTGCCGTTCTCAACGAGCCGGTCGGCCTCTGACTTCGCGCGGGTGGTGGCGGCCTCGTACTCGCGCTTCGCCGACGCTGCGATACGACCCGACTCTTCGCGGGCCTCGCCGACCATCCGCTCGCTGTGCTGACGCGCCTCGCCGACCATCCGGTCGGCCTGCGCCTTGGCGTCGGCCAGGATCCGGTCGGCTTCCGCGCGGGCGTGGTTGACCATCGACTCCGACTCGGCGGTCGCCGAGGACACCGCGGCGTCCGCGTGCGTCTTGGCTTCGTGCAGCAGCGAGTCGCGGGCATCGAGCACGTCCTGGGCGTCGTCCAGCTCGCCGGGTATCGCGTCCTTGATGTCGTCGATCAGTTCGAGCACGTCACCGCGCGGTACCACGCAGCCCGCGGTCATCGGCAGGCCACGAGCTTCCTCGACAATGGCGCCCAGTTCATCGAGCGCCTCAAAAACTCGGTACACGGCAACACCCTCCCGGCTTCGTTGTTGTTACCAGTGTGCCTGGTGTTGCTTCTGTGACTGCGTTGCCAGGCCCGGTGTGTCGGGCTTTTAGGTCTCAGAACTGTCCCAATTACCTGCACACTTGACGTAATTATGTCGACTCTCGCGCTGCCGCGGCAATCGCCGGGCCGCCGCCGAATTGCGAGTCCGGCGCCGACGGTAAACGATCGGAATACCCCCTAGGGGTATTCCGTTGGAGGCGCTATGACACACGAAGTGGCACATGCGGTGGAACACGCGTTGGCGCTGACAGGGTCGATGACGTGGGAGATCCTGTGGGCATTGATTCTGGGTTTCACGTTGTCTGCCGTGGTGCAGGCCGTCGTGCGCCGGTCGACCGTCGTGGCACTGCTCGGCGATGACCGCCCCCGCACGCTGGCCATCGCCGCCGGCCTGGGCGCGGCGTCCTCGTCGTGCTCCTACGCCGCGGTCGCCCTGGCCCGGTCGCTGTTCCGCAAGGGCGCCAACTTCACCGCCGCGATGGCCTTCGAAATCGGCTCGACGAACCTGGTTGTGGAGTTGGGCATCATCCTGGCCCTGCTCATGGGTTGGCAGTTCACCGCGGCAGAGTTCGTCGGCGGCCCGTTGATGATCGTGGCTCTGGCGGTGTTGTTCCGGCTCTTCGTGCGGTACGCGACTTGTCGACGCCGCCCGCAGGCAGGCCGAACGGGACTGGCGGGTTCGATGGAAGGCCATGCCGCCATGGACATGTCGGTGCAACGCGACGGTTCGTTTCTGCACGACTGCTGTCGCGAGACGGCTTTACCTCGGTGTCCCACGTCTTCGTGATGGAGTGGGCCGCGATCCTCCGCGACCTGGTCATCGGCCTGTTGATCGCGGGCGCCGTCGCGGCGTGGGTACCCGAATCCTTCTGGCAACACTTCTTTTTCGCTGACCATCCGGTGTGATCGGCGGTGTGGGGACCGATCGTGGGCCCGATCGTGGCGATCGTCTCGTTCGTCTGCTCGATCGGCAACGTGCCACTGGCCGCGGTGTTGTGGAATGGCGGCATTAGCTTTGGCGGCGTCGTCGCATTCATCTTCGCCGACCTGCTGATCCTGCCGATCCTGAACATCTACCGGAAGTACTACGGCACCGCGATGATGCTGACGCTGCTGGGCACCTTCTATGCCGCGATGGTCGCCGCCGGCTACGTGGTCGAATTCCTCGTTCGGCACAGCAGGTCTCATCCCGTCCCAGCGCAACGCCACGGTGATGGAGGCGGGATCTCCTGGAACTACACCACCTGGCTGAATATCGTCTTCCTCGGACTCGCGGTGTTGCTCGTCACCCGCTTCGTTGTCACCGGCGGCATCCCGATGCTCCGGGCGATGGGCGGCTCCCCCGACGCAGAGCACGGGCACGACCACCACGCCCACTGAACGCATCCTGCAAAGACACCCGGATTTGCCCTGAGTGTTCCCCGCACGCCGAACCAGCAGTGCTATCTCATGCCGGTTGCGGCACTTCGCGACCGGACCGTCCGAATAGTGTTGTCCGCGAGGCTAACTGAGCCTCGACCGAGCCATCCTGGGCGCAGGCCGAGATTTCGTCCGCCGACGGGTTGCCGGCACGGTAGAGCAACGATTTGAGTTGACGCCGATCAGCGAGGCTGAGGTGGGCCAGCAGCTGTTCGTCGGAGGACGCGACGGTCTCCTCGGCACGCTTGAGCAATGCCTTGCCCTTGCGGGTCAGCTGCGCCGGTAGCGCACGACCTGATGATGCCGTCGCGGGACGGGTGACCAGGCCGACCTCCTGAAGCCCCTGCAAAACCTGGTTCATCGCTTGTGCGGTCACGTGTGTGTGGCGGGCGAGCTCGGCGCTGGTGCGGCCAGGATCGTCGTCCAGGATGCGCATGCAGACGAATTCGGGCAACCCGAGACCGAGCGGGCGCAACGCCTGGACCGCGTGCGGACGCAGCCGCGCCATCAAACCGCGCACCAGGAAGCCCAGGGGTTGATCCTCGAATTCGCTCATCCCCTCCATGCTGACATGAATGCGCAGGTCTAGTGCCGCAATGGTCGGCGCGTCGGTGCATCAACCCGGCGGCGAGGGGCCGGATTCTGCCGGATCCGATATCAAGTTCCTTGACACTCTTCTGGGGGCGCGGGTATCAAGGAGCTAGATATACAAATTGGCGGTCGGGTCTTCGGCTCGTCGCCGTTACCTGAAGGAGAACAAGGATGTTCGGTGGTGGATTTGCAGGCGGTCCCGGTTGGGGCGGCCCCGGATTTCGGCGGACCGGGCTTTGGTGGCCCGGGGCTTTGGCGGACCCGGTTTCGGTGGGCCAGGATTCGGGGGTCATGGCTGGGGCGGACCCGGCGGACCCGGCGGCCAGGGTTTCGGCGGTCACTGGGGCCGGACCGGGCCCGGCGGACGTCACAAGCGGCTCGTGGTCGGCACGGCGGCGCTCCTGCTCGACGGGCCCGCGAACGCGGAGCAGATCGTGCAGCGGGTTTCCGAAGCGACCGACGGCGCCTTCGCGCCTCCGCAGGGAATCGTCGAGCTTGCGATCGGGAAGCTGGCCGGCCGCGGTTTCGTGACCGTCAGCGACGGGGTGGCCACCCTGACCGAGCTGGGCAAAAATGTCCTGCAGTGGAAGGGAATCAGCAGCGAGACCATTCACGCGCGGCTGGCCCAGGCCGGCAAGTTCGGCGACGTCGCGAAGATCCGGTGGGGGCTGTTCGAGATCGCCGGCCTGGCGCGGACCATCCACTGGTCGGGCACCGACGCGCAGAAGGAGAAGTTGGCCGAAGCGCGGACCAAGGTCCTGACCGCGATCACCGAGGCCAAGCAGTCACTGCACGCGGCACTCGCTGAGAGCTGACCTACACCAAATCGTCAGCGCGGCTGCGGCTTTCGCCCGGTCGCGCTGGCGATTCACTACCCCTTGGCCGAACGCAACTTTTCGGCCAGCCGACGATTCACCGGATCGGGCAGCAGCTTGGACACGTCGCCGCCGAACGTCGCGACCTCCTTGGCCAGCGACGAAGACACGAACGAATACTGCGGCGCCGTCGCCACGAAGAAGGTATCGACGCCGGCGATGTGCTTGTTCATCTGCGCCATCTGTAGCTCGTACTCGAAATCCGTGTCGGTTCGTAAACCCTTGACGATCGCGGTCATTCCGCGAGACGTCACGAAATCGACCACCAGGCCCTGTCCGGGCTCGATCCGCAGGTTGGGCAGATGCGACGTCGACTCCTCGATCATCGCGATCCGTTCGTCGATGTCGAACATGCCCTTTTTGGCGGGGTTGACCAGGATCGCCACGACCACCTCGTCGAACTGAGCCGCGGCCCGTTCGAAGACGTCGAGGTGGCCCAACGTCACCGGATCGAAAGATCCCGGGCATACGGCGCCACTCATTTGCGCCGCTCTCCCCCGCAAGCGGGAGGTGCCCCCACCTCATCACTTCGTTCTGCATCGTCGACGGCGCCGCTCATGACGCATGACGGTACACGCTGACTCAGAGCCGTTCGGCCAGCTCTAAGCGGGTGTCGCCGTAAACCCGGTGCTGCCAGGTGTCCCAGCCGACGGGCCAATTCAATGCCAGACCGCCGGCTGCGCGCTCGACCACGGCGACGCTTCCCTCGCGCACCCAGCCGTTGACGGCCAGCGCGGCGAGCAGACGCTCGACGTCGCCCGCATCGACGTCGTAGGGCGGATCCGCCAGCACGAGATCAACCGGTGCCGTGGCTCCGGCAGCCAGAACGGCGGCCACCTGCCCGCGCCGCAGGATTGCCCCGGGCAGTCCGAGCGTGGCGATGTTGCGTTCGATCACCGCCGCCGCGCGGCGGTCCGATTCGACGAACAACGCCGATGCCGCACCTCGCGAAAGTGCCTCGAGGCCGAGTGCGCCCGAGCCGGCATACAGATCGAGCACCGCCAGACCAGACAGGTCCAGCCGCGCCGTCACGATGTTGAACAATGACTCGCGCACCCGATCGGTGGTCGGCCGGGTTCCCTGCGGCGGGACCGCAATCCGTCGTCCCCCGGCGACACCGCCGACGATGCGCGTCAGCCGAGCACCACCAGCAGGTCCCCACCTTCGACCTGAGCGGTGGCCGACACGGCCACTCGCTCGACCGTGCCGTCGGCGGGCGCGGTGATCGGGGCTTCCATCTTCATTGCTTCGATGGTGGCGATGGTCTGGCCGGCGTGCACCTTGTCGCCGACCGAGACCCCGACGGTGACCACGCCGGCGAACGGCGCCGCGACGTGATTCGGGTTGCCCCGCTCGGCCTTCTCCGCGGCCGGAACCTCGCTGGCAATGCTGCGATCCCGGACCTCCACCGGCCTCAGCTGACCGTTGATGATGAACATCACCGTGCGCATCCCGCGCTCGTCGGGCTCGGAGATCGCCTCCAATCCGATCAGCAGCTCGACACCGGGCTCCAACTGCACCCGGTGCTCCTCGCCCTGGCGCAGACCGTAGAAGAACTGGTTGGCCGACAGCCGCGACGTGTCGCCGTAGGTCTCCGAGTGCGACTCGTATTCCTTTGTCGGGCCGGGAAATAACAGACGATTGAGGGTGGCTTGGCGTTTGTGCCCCTGCAACCCCAGCGCGGTCTCGTCCTCGGGCGTCAATTGCTCGACAGGCTTGGGCTCACCACGGCCGGCCAAGGCTTTCGAACGCAACGGCTCGGGCCAGCCGCCGACCGGGTCGCCGAGATCCCCGCGCAGAAAACCGAGCACCGACTCCGGGATATCGAATTTCTCTGGGTGCGAAGCGAACTCATCCGCGCTCAGGCCCGCGCCGACCAGTGCCAGCGCGAGGTCCCCGACCACCTTCGATGACGGCGTGACCTTGATCAGCCTGCCCAGCACCCGATCGGCGCCGGCGTAGGACTCTTCGACTTCCTCGAACCGGTCCCCCAGCCCCAGCGCAATGGCCTGTTGGCGCAGATTCGACAGTTGACCGCCGGGAATCTCGTGGTGATACACCCGCCCGGTCGGGCCCGGAAGTCCGGATTCGAAGGGCGCGTACACCTTTCGCAGCGCCTCCCAGTACGGCTCCAGCGCACAGACAGCCGCGAGTGACATTCCGGTGTCGTACTCGGTGTGCGCGGCAGCCGCCACGATCGCGCTCAACGCGGGCTGACTGGTGGTTCCCGCCATCGGGGCCGATGCGCCGTCGACCGCGTCGGCGCCCGCCTGCCAGGCAGCGATGTAGCTGGCCAGCTGACCGCCCGGTGTGTCGTGGGTGTGCACGTGCACCGGCAGGTCGAAGCGACTGCGCAGCGCACCGACCAATTGCCGTCGCGGCCTGCGGACGCAGCAGGCCCGCCATGTCCTTGATCGCCAGCACATGCGCACCGGCCTCCACGATCTGCTCGGCCAGTTTCAGGTAGTAGTCCAGCGTGTAGAGATTCTCGGCCGGATCGGACAGGTCGCCGGTGTAGCACATCGCGACTTCGGCAATCGCAGAACCTGTTTCGCGTACCGCGTCGATCGCGGGGCGCATCGACTCGAGATTGTTCAGCGCATCGAAGATCCGGAAGATGTCGATCCCTGTTGCGGTGGCCTCGTCGACGAACGCCGAGGTGACCAGCTCCGGATACGGCGTGTAGCCAACGGTATTGCGGCCCCGCAGCAGCATCTGCAGACAGATGTTGGGCATCAATTCGCGCAGCTCCGCCAGGCGCTCCCAGGGGTCTTCCTTGAGGAACCGCAGCGCCACGTCGTATGTCGCGCCGCCCCAGCACTCGACGGACAGTAGCTGCGGCATGGTCCGCGCGATGTACGGCGCAACCAGTCCCAGGCCGCTGGTGCGCACCCGCGTCGCCAACAGTGACTGGTGGGCGTCCCGGAAGGTCGTGTCAGTGAGGCGAACCCCCGACGAGTCCCGTAGCCAGCGCGCGAAACCTTCGGGACCCAATTCGACGAGCAGCTGTTTGGAACCAGCGGGCGGCGCCTTTGACAGGTCGATGTCGGGCAGCTTGTCCTGCGGGTACAGCGCCGATGGCCGGGATCCGTGCGGCTTGTTGACGGTCACGTCGGCCAGATAGTTGAGGATCTTGGTGCCGCGGTCGGCCGATGATCGCGCGGTCAGCAGCGCCGGACGCTCCTCGATGAATGAGGTCGTGACATGTCCGGCCTGGAAATCCGGATCGTCGAGAACTGCTTGCAGGAACGGGATGTTCGTCGATACGCCGCGAATCCGGAACTCCGCGATCGCGCGACGCGCCCGGCTGACCGCGGTGCTGAAGTCGCGGCCGCGGCAGGTCAGCTTGACCAACATGGAATCGAAGTGGGCGCTGATCTCCGCGCCGAGATTCGTTCCGCCGTCAAGGCGTATGCCCGCGCCGCCCGGGCTGCGGTAGGTGGTGATCCGCCCGGTATCGGGCCGGAACCCGTTGGCCGGGTCTTCGGTGGTGATCCGGCATTGCAGTGCGGCGCCGTGCGGGCGGATGGCATCCTGCCGTAAACCCAATTCCTCCAGGGTCTCGCCGCCCGCGATGCGTAGCTGGCTGGAGACCAGGTCGACGTCGGTGATCTCCTCGGTCACGGTGTGCTCGACCTGGATTCGCGGATTCATCTCGATGAAGACGTGATGGCCACGCTCGTCGAGCAGGAATTCCACGGTCCCCGCGTTGCTGTATCCGATGTGGCGGGCGAAGGCCACCGCGTCGGCACAGATCTTGTCGCGCAACTCCTCCGGCAAGTTCGGCGCAGGCGCCAGCTCGATGACCTTCTGGTGACGCCGCTGCACACTGCAGTCTCGTTCGAAGAGATGAATCACGTTGCCGTGGTTATCCGCCAGGATCTGGACCTCGATGTGGCGTGGGTTGAGCACCGCCTGTTCGAGGTAGACCGTGGGATCTCCGAACGCCGACTCGGCTTCTCGACTGGCCGCCTCGATGGCTTCGGGCAACGCCTCGGCATCGGTGACCCGTCGCATCCCACGGCCACCACCGCCGGCGACCGCTTTGACGAACAACGGGAATTCCATCTCGGCCGATGCGGACACCAGCTCGTCGACGGACGATGACGGCGCCGACGACGTCAGGACCGGCAGACCCGCTTCACGAGCCGCGGCGACGGCTCGGGACTTGTTACCGGTCAGCGCAAGCACTTCGGCCTTGGGGCCGACGAACGTGATGCCCTTCTTCGCGCATTCGGCGGCCAATTGCGGGTTCTCCGAAAGAAACCCGTACCCGGGATACACCGCGTCGGCACCCGCAGCGCGGGCGGTGTCGACGATTTCGCTGACGGACAGATACGCCCTGACCGGGTGGCCGATCTCGCCGATCTGGTAGGACTCGTCGGCCTTCAAGCGGTGCAACGAATTTCGATCTTCGTACGGGTAGACAGCGACGGTGCCGACGCCGAGTTCGTAGGCGGCCCGGAACGCCCGAACGGCGATCTCGCCGCGATTGGCAACCAGCACTTTGGAGATCAACGTACGTCCCTCTTCGCTATTTGGGTGGGCAGGTTGTTCAGATCAGCGTGGACCAGTAGTCCCAGAACCGGACCACAATCAGCAGAAAGACGGCGGTGAACCAGATCGTGGCAATCGACCACCGCCAATGGTGGAGCTCGCGCACGACGACTCCGCCACGCTCGTCACCGGACGGTCCGAACGCGATCGAGGCGACCACCACCAGCAGCGAGATGGTCGCCACCCACACCACCATGCAATACGGGCACAAGGCGCCGATGCGGTAGAGGCTCTGGAAGATCAGCCAGTGCACGAACACGGCACCGAACAGCGTGCCGACGGCCAGACCAGACCCAATACCACCGCGGCAGTGGCACTTTGGCCACCGTCAGCACACCGGTCACGGTAACGACAGCGAACGCCGCGATACCGATCAACGAGTTCGGGAAGCCGAACGCCGATGCTTGCGGCGTTGTCATCACCGAACCGCACGCCACGACCGGGTTGAGATTGCACGACGGGACGTATGCCGGGTTGATCAGCATCTCGATCTTTTCGACGCTCAGCGTGGCCGAGGCGAGCAGGCCGGCCACGCCAGCGATCAGGATCCACCAGGCGCCCGCCGCGGATGGGGCGCTGACCGACGAGAGGTCCGAGCGCATCGTCGAATCTTCTACCGGCCCATCCGGTTTGGCCGAAGCCGTGGAAGTCACGACGCCGCTGGGGTCGCAGCCGAGTCGATTCCGGGCACGTCGCCGACGATCTCTTTGATCTTGGCGACGAACGCTTCGGGCGTCGTCCACTGGTAGTCCTGGCCGTTGATGCGGACCGTCGGGGTGGCGTGAATGCCTGCCGACGCGACCAAACCGTCGACCATCGGCAGGTACTTGCCGTCTTTGATGCACTGAGGGACCTTGCCCACCACGCCCGCCTCGCGGGCCAACTCGGTCAATTTCGCGTTGTCGGGGAACGACGTCCCGGCCTCATCGGGCTGAATGTCCTTGGTGTACAACGCGGTGTGGAATCGTCGGAAGGCGTCGATCGATTCGTCGGCGATGCAGTAGGCGGCGTTGGCGGCACGCGACGAGTACTGCTGGTTCTGCGGCCTACTGAGAAACCCGGTCATGTAGTAGTCGGCGGCGATCTCGCCGCCGTCGATCAGCTTCGACACCGTGGGGCCGAACCCTCGCTCGAAGTTGCCGCAGGCCGGGCAGAGGAAGTCTTCGTAGAAGGAGACCACGGCCTTCGGGTCGTGGGTGCCGTCCTTGGTGACCAGCTTGCTCGTCGTCACCCGGATCGCCCGCGCACCATTGGCCGCGGTCTTCTTGTCGTGCGAGATCACGATGTAGCCGACCAGTACCACGGCGAACAGCACCACGATCGAGGTGAGCCCGATCCTGACGAGCAGGTCGCGCCGGCGCCCGGAGGCGTTCAGGTCGTATTTGGCGGGACGGTTCGATTTGGCGGCTTTATCGCCCATGGCCTAGCTCACACTTCCGGATAGTCGACGTCGCTGTCCGACCGCGGTGCGGCCGGAGATAGCGCATAAGCCTACCGGCGTCGCTACTGCCAGGTCAGACGCGGCTGAGATGCGCCCGCAATGCCGAAATCAGCTCGGTGGTGGCCAGTGCACTCCCACCGCCGAGCGGGAACAAGTTGGCGAATCCGTGGGTCAGCGATCCCATCGAGCGCAGGTCGACGTGGGTGCCGGCGGCAGTCAGCGCCGCTGCGTAGCTGTCGCCCTCGTCGCGCAGCGGATCGAAACCGGCCGTCGCTATCAGTGCGGGCGGCAACCCCGACAGCGACTCGGCCAGTAGCGGCGATATCCGCGGATCGGCAGGATCAAGGCCCGAGCCGTCGACGTATTGAGCCTCGAACCAGTCCATGTCGGCTTTGGTGAGCAAGAAACCGTCGGCGAACAGGGTCAGCGACCTGGTTTGCGCGGTGAAGTCGGTGCGCGGGTAGAGCAGCCACTGCAGCACCGGCGCCCGACCCCCCTCGTCGCGCGCGACCTGGGACACGATGGCGGCCAGGTTGCCGCCGGCGCTGTCGCCGCCGACCGCCACTTTGCCCGAAATCGCGCCGAGCTCCTCGGCGTGTTCGCAGGCCCACTTGAACGCGGCATAGGCGTCGTCGACGGCGGCCGGCGCCGGGTGTTCGGGAGCCAGTCGGTAGTCGATGGACAACACATGGACACCGGCGTCGCGGCACGTCAGTCGGCACAGCGGATCGTGGGTGTCGAGGTCACCGATCACCCAGCCCCCACCGTGGTAGAAGACCACCAACGGCGCCGGGCCGGATGTCGCCGGCTGGTAATGCCGAGCCGGGATCGGGCCGGCCGGTCCAGGTATCGACACCTCACAAACGCCGACATGAATCTGCGGTCCGCCGAAGCCGAAAATCATCTCGCGCATCTGAGCCCGCGAGGCGGCGGGGTCTTGTCCCAGAACCAGCCCGTTCATCCCGAACGCGCGCATCCCCGCCAGGGCCAACTGCAGCGTCGGGTCCAACGTGTTGCCGTCGATGGTGACCGCACGGCCGCCCGACAGCAGCCGTTTCGCGCGGGTGGGCACCCACGGAATCATCTTGAGGCCGGCGGTGGAGGCGGCGCTCTGCAACCGAGCGGCCCAGCCGCCGGTGTTGAGCTGCGGATCCCGCATGCCTGGCAGACTTCGTGTCATGTCTAGTTCCTTGAGTCCCTCGGTCCCACTGAACGACGGTAATTCCATCCCCACGCTCGGATTCGGCGTTTTCAAAGTCCCGCCCGCGGACACCGAGCAGGCCGTGAGCACCGCCCTGCAAGCCGGATATCGCCACATCGACACCGCGGCGGTGTACGGCAACGAACGCGAAACCGGCCGCGCGGTCGCCGCGTCCGGCGTGCCCAGGGACGAACTTTACTTGGTCACCAAGTTGTGGAACTCCGAGCAGGGTTACGACAGCACCCTGGCGGCATTCGACGCCAGCATCGAGCGGCTGGGCATCGACTACCTGGACCTTTACCTGGTGCACTGGCCGATGCCCAAGGCGAACAAGTTCGTCGACACCTTCAAGGCGTTCGCCCACCTACGTGACCAGGGCCGCATCCGATCGATCGGCGTCAGCAATTTCGAGCCCGAGCACCTCGAGGTACTCGTGGACGCCACCGGGATCGTGCCCGCCGTCAACCAGGTCGAGTTGCATCCGCGACTGCCGCAAACCGAGCTCCGGGAGGTGCACGCCCGCCTCGGCATCGCCACCGAAGCGTGGGGTCCCCTCGGGCAGGGATCGTTGCTGACCGACCCCGCCGTCACTGCGGTCGCCGGGGGTGTCGGCCGGACGCCAGCCCAGGTTCTGATTCGATGGCATATTCAACTCGGTAATATCGTCATCCCCAAGTCGGTAAACCCTCAGCGGATTGCGAGCAACTTCGACGTGTTCGATTTCGACCTAAGCGAAAAAGACATGGCGACTATTTCTTCGCTCGACGACGGCAACCGGCTCGGCCCAGATCCACGAACCTTCGACTTCACAGGCAGGTGAATGACGTGACCGGTGAGTCGGGCACCTACGTCCCCTCCATTGCACTCAACGACGAAAACACGATGCCGGTACTCGGCCTCGGCGTCGCGGAGTTATCTGACGAGGAAACCGAGCGTGCCGTTTCGACGGCGCTCGAGATCGGCTACCGGCTGATCGACACCGCCGCGGTGTACGGCAACGAGAAGGCGCGTCGGCCGCGCCATCGCCGCCTCCGGGATTCCCCGCGCGGAACTCTTCGTCACCACCAAGGTCGCCAACGCCGACCAGGGATTCAACACGTCGCAGGACGCCGTCAAGGTCAGCCTGGACAAGCTCGGACTGGACTATGTGGACCTCTGTCTCGTGCACTGGCCGATACCGCAGAAGGGTAAGTACGTGGACACCTTCGGCGGTCTGATCCAGGCCCGCGGCGACGGCTACACCCGGTCGATCGGGGTCTGCAACTTCACCGAGGAGCACGTGGAGACGGTCATCGACTTGTCCTATGTCACCCCCGCGGTCAACCAGATCGAGCTGCATCCGCTGCTCAATCAGGCCGAGTTACGCGCGGCGAACGCGAAACACAACGTCGTCACCGAGGCCTACAGCCCTTTGGCGGTCGGCAGGCTGATCGACAACCCCGCGATCACCTCGATCGCCGGCGAATACGGTCGCACGGCGGCACAAGTGCTGATCCGGTGGAGCATTCAGCTTGGCAACGTGGTGATCCCGCGCTCCGGTAATCCCGAGCGGATCGCCGGTAACTTCGACGTCTTCGATTTCGAGTTGACCGCAGCGCACATGGAAGCGCTCAATGGGCTCAACGACGGCACCCGGGTTCGCGAGGATCCGCTGACCTACTCCGGCGTCTAAGGCAAGAAAAGGTCCGGAACGCCGAGGGCAGTGAACAGGTCGACGCTGAGGTCGGTCGCGAGCGTGTGAAAGTCAGCGCTGAGCGTTGCAAAGTCCGCCGCACTCTGGCTGAGCAGTTCAGCGAAGGCGTCGGGAGTAGCGGCAGATGTCGCGGCGGTATCGGCCGCGTCGGTGCTGACGTTGCCCGGGACTATGCCCAGGGCGAGCAAGAACTGATTGGACAACGCCGCCAAATCGTTGACGTTGGAATTGTCGATGGTGAAGTAGTCGGTCATACCGTCCGTGGTCTCAGTCTCAGTTGCGGTGGCAATTTCTGCCGGCGTCAAACCGAGGTATTCCAGGTGTCGGTGAACATACCGTAGGTGTTGGCGCCATCGTCCCAGTCTGTCCAGCCATCCGCAGTCAGGGAGTAGACCTCGGTGGGGTACGAGCTCTACGGGGGTGATGGCACCCAGTACCGGAGCACTAAGTCCCAGCTGGGCGAAAAGCTCCGTGGTGGGCTGCTGCCACGATTCCGGCAGCGAGTCGATGAACGTATTCAGAAACCCGCCCTCGGCGGACGCGCTGTCGCCCACCATGACGAAATTCAGATCATCTGCGGGTACACCAAAGTCGTGTAGCTGCTGCTCAGCCAGGCCTTCCTCGACCGCACCCTCCGAGTACCCGAACACATAGAGCGGATCCGCTGCACTCAAGTCGTCCGCGGTGTAATCGGCTTCGATCGTCTGGACCAGAGCTTGAACGCCGGGCACGACGTTCTCTACCTCGTTGCCGGCGCTCGGTGTGAGGAAAACGGTCGCGGTGCCGTCAAACCCGTTCGGCGCCAAGTACAGCGCATTGGCGACGTTGGCATACTCCGCATTCTCCGCGGGAATCAGAACCAGGGCGTCGTTGCTGTCGCCACTGGTCAGAACAACACCGCCGTAATGGACCGCGTCGCTCGATGTCGAAGACAGTGAGTCGACAATCAAATAAATTGAGCCGGTTACCAGCAGTGGTAGCGCGAAAGCCGCCCCTGCAGATGCCTTACCCATGAGTCCCCCTCTGGCTCCCGACGCCCCCGCCGGAATACACACTTACTGTAGGTCCTACACGCCGCCGCATCGCCCAGGGCCGAGTTAAGCGATCTAGCCGGTTTCGAACTACTGGTATGAAAATAGCTCATCGCCGGGGTTGCAGTCACATAAAATAGATTGTCGCAATATGGCCTTAACGCCGACGTTGATGCTTGTTCATGGTTCAGCCGGTCGGGCAGGTGCCTGCGGCCTGACGCAGCACGTTGCCCGACACCTGGTCGATGGGCAACCCGTATCCGCGGGACACCGCGATGAACTGCATGGCGTACTGGCAGTGGAACGCCGCGTTGGGCGGCATCCACAGCGCGGGTTGGGAGTCGCCCTTGTCCTGGTTCGCCTGACCTTGTACCGCAAGAAGATTTGCCGGGTCGTTGGCGAAGCGAATCCGTTGCGCGGCAGGCCAGTCGTAGGCCCCCATGTCCCAGGCCAGCGCCAGTGGCACGATGTGGTCGATCTGCACCGCCTCACCGACTTTGGCGCCGCGGTGAAAGTTGATGGTGACGTTGGTATACGGGTCATGCAGGGTGCCGGTCTCGACGGCGTCGGGGCAATGCTTGGTCCACTCGAAGGTTTTGTCGACCAGGTCACGGTTGAGGATGTCGTCGCGGGTGTCGCACCCATTATGACCGTCGGGCGCATCGTTGTCGTCGGTCCAGGCGTCACCGAACGCCGCGCGGCGGTAGTCGAAGTGACGAGTCCGCCACGGCACCAAGGTGATTCCGCCCAGCACGTCGACACCGGGTTGCACGGTGGGAACGTCGGCGCGGGCCGCGAACTCCCGGTCACGATCACCCGCTGACGTGACCACCACCTGGTAGGCAACCAGCACGGTGAGGATCGCGATCGCCGAAAGCCACAGCCATGTCTTGCGCGTCATGACTTGTCCAGGAATTCGATGCGCTCATTTCCGGTGAACGGCGCTGCCAGCAGCGGCAGCCCCGGATATGCTCCCGGGTCGCCGTAGGCCTGCTCACAGAAGTCCCGGGCCGCTTCGATGACTTCGCGGTGATTGATCAACGACAGCAACCGCAGTGTGATCGCGCGGCCGGACTGGGTGCGGCCCAACACATCTCCTTCACGACGTTCCAGCAGGTCAAGATCGGCCAGCTCGAACCCGTCGAGCGTTCCGGCGACGGCGCTCAGCCGCCGGCCCGCCCGCGAATTCGGCGTCATCCAGCTGGCCAGTAGACAAATGCTGGCGTGCTCACCCCGACCGATACGACCGCGCAGCTGATGCAGCTGGCTGATGCCGAACCGGTCAGCGTCCATCACCAGCATCACGGTGGCGTTGGGAACGTCGACGCCGACCTCGATGACGGTGGTGCACACCAGCACGTCGATCTCACGGCCCCGAAACGCCGTCATCACGGCGTCCTTCTGGTCGCCGGTCAGCCGCCCGTGCATGAGTCCCAGCCGAAGACCAGAGAGCTGTTCTTTACCCAACCGGCCGTACAGCTCTTCGACTGTCGCCGAGGGCCTTTGGTCGTTCTCGCCCTGGCCGCTGCCGTCGGAGTCGTCGATCCGCGGCGCCACCACGTAAGCCTGTCTGCCTTCGCCCACTTCCTCGACGATGCGCTGCCAGGCCCGGTCCAGCCAGGCGGGTTTGTCGTTGACGAAGATCGCGGTGGTGGTGATGGGCTGACGGCCTCGGGGAAGCTCACGCAGCGTTGACGTTTCGAGATCGCCGAAGACGGTCAGCGCCACGGTCCTCGGTATCGGGGTGGCGGTCATCACCAGCAGATGCGGCGTGGTGCCGGCAGGTGCTTTGGCCCGCAACTGGTCTCGCTGCTCTACGCCGAACCGGTGCTGTTCGTCGACGACCACCATGCCGAGATTGTGGAACTCGACCGCGTCCTGCAGTAGGGCGTGGGTGCCGACGACGATGCCGACCTCGCCGCCCGCAATGTCAGCGCGGACCTGTTTCTTCTGGGCCTGTGACATCGAGCCAGTCAGCAGCGCCAGCCTGGTCGCGTTGTCTTGTCCACCGAGCTGGCCGCCCATCGCCAGCGGGCCGAGTACATCGCTGATCGATCGAAGATGCTGCGCAGCAAGGACTTCGGTGGGCGCCAGTAGCGCGCATTGATATCCGGCATCGACCATCTGGAGCATCGCCAGCACCGAGACGATGGTCTTGCCCGAACCCACTTCGCCCTGCAACAGCCGGTTCATCGGCCTGGTCGCCGCAAGCTCGCCGGACAGCACTTCGAGTACCTCGCACTGACCGGCGGTCAACTCGAACGGCAAGCGATGCAGCAGTTCGTGTTTGAGGCCTTCCGGCATCGACGGCGCCGCCGGCCCGGACTGGGCGAGTTCGCCGTGGCGTCGACTCACCAGCGCCCACTGCAAACCCACCGCTTCGTCGAAGGCCAACCGATCGCGGGCCCGCCGCCGGTCGGCATCGCTCTCGGCGAGGTGGATAGCCCGCAAAGCCTCGTCCTCCGATACCAGATTATGTGTGGCACAGAGTTTTTCGGGCAACGGGTCGGCAATCGGATCGAGCACCTCGAGTACCTGTCGGACGCAGTTGAAGATGTCCCAACTCTGCAACTTCGCGCTGGCCGGGTAGATCGGGTAGAAGGTGCGCTCGAATGCCTCTTGCAACACTTCGCCGCTGACGGCCTGTGAGGCGTCGGCGATCATCTTCAGCGACCGGCTGCCGTGGTTTCGTCCGTCGGTGGCGTCCAGCACCAGAAAGTCGGGATGGGTGAGTTGCATGGCGCCGCGGAAGTAGCCGACTTCGCCGGACAGCATGACGCGGGTGCCCTTGGACAGCTGGTCGGTGATCCACTTCTTCGGATGGAAGAACGTGGCAGTGACCTTGCCGCGGCCGGAGCCGAGGGTGACGCGAAACAGCTTGTCCCTGGGGCGGCTTTTGATCGAAAGCAGCGCCGCATCAGTGATCACGTCGACCAGCGTGACGTGCTCGCCCTCGGGTGGCGGCTCGGCGTCCGCGCCGCGCACGGTGGCGCCTTCGACGTAGCTGCGCGGGTAGTGGCGCAGCAGGGCGTCGACGGTGTGGATGCCGAAGACCTCCTCCAGCTGAGCTGCCGCCTTGGCGCCCACGATGAAGTCCAGGCGGTCGCTGAGCGAGGCCATGGCTACTCGACGCCGATCAGCAGCGCGTCACCCCGATGCCCGGTGCGATACATCGCGACTTCGGTGCCTGGGTGGCGGTCGTGGACGTGGGCATGCAACGCCGACTCGACGGCGTCCGCGTCGATGCCGTCACCGATGAGGACGGTGATCAGCTCGCCGCCGGCGCCCAGCAGCAGATCGATCAGGCCGGTCGCGGCCGAGGCGACGTCGGGCGCCACGATCAGCACTTCGTCGCCGGCGATGCCCAGTCCGTTGCCCGGCTCGCAGGTGCCGGCCCACGTCAACGCCGTTTCGGTCGCGACCCGCACTGCCCCGTGCCGGGCGCTGCCCGCGGCGCGAGCCATCGTGTAGCCGTCGTTGACGGCCTGCCGGCCGGGTTCGTGTACCGCAAGCGCGGCCAGCCCCTGCACCATTGATCCGGTGGGCAATGGCACCACGTCGATGCCCCACCCGATGGCTGCGGTGCAGCCGGCCACCAGTTCCTCGGCCGGCACGTAGCCGTTGGGCAGCACCATCACCTGCGCGGCCCCGGTGTCGACGACGGCACGCAGCAGCTGCTGAGCGGTGATCACCGTCGTCGGGTCCTCGGCGAGCGGGTCGGGCCGCAGCACGCACGCTCCCTCGTCGCCGAACAGTTCTGCAGCGCCCTCTCCATCGATGACCGCCAGCACCGCCCGCTCACGGGTCCAGCTGCCCGGTGGCAGCCCGCTGGTGCCGCTGGTCAGCAGCGAGATCTGGATCCGTCGCGGGTTGCCGAACACCAGACCCGCCTCGACGGCCGCGCCGGCGTCATCGGTGTGAACGTGCACGGAGTGGCCGCCGACGACGCCGGAGGTCGCGATGGCCACCGATTCGCCCAGCTCGTCCAGCCGCTCGCGAAGTTGGTCGGCGCCTTCGGCGTCGCAGCCGCCCAGCAGGTACATCACCTCGAACTGCGGTGCCGGCGCTTGTGCGGCGAGTTCAGGCACATGCTGACGCGGTGCCGGCTCATAGACGATGCGGCAGGGCGCCTGGCCGGTGACGGTCGACCGCAAAGCGTCGAGAAGCACCAACAGCCCGCGACCGCCGGCGTCGACCACGCCGGCATCCCCCAGCACATCGAGTTGCTCGGGGGTTTTCTCCAGCGCGACCACCGCGGCCTCACCGGCGGCAACGACAGCGTGCGACAGGCCCGAGTTCGCCGACTGTTCGACCGCTTCACCGGCGGCCTTGAGCACCGAGACGATCGTTCCCTTGACCTCTCGGCCGCCCATCGATGCGACGACCAGGTCGACCCCGCGGTGCAGCGCCGCCCCGAGCAGGGCGGCGTCGATGTCCCGGAGTTCGTCGCCGGACTCGGCGGCCGCGTGGGCGGTGACGTCGGCGATGCCGCGCAGAATCTGCGACAGGATCACCCCGGAATTGCCCCGCGCGCCGTTGAGGGCGCCGGCCGAGAGGGCGGCCGTCGTTTTGACGACATCGTCGGATTTCGCTTCGGTGTTGGCCTCAGCCAGCGCCGAGCGCATGGTGAAAAGCATGTTGACGCCGGTATCGGCGTCGGCGACGGGGAAGACATTGAGCCGGTTGATCTCGTCAATGTGCGTGATCAGGTCACCGACGGCAGTGTGCGCCCAGTCACGCAGAGCGGACGCGTCCAGGGCGCGACTCGACCCAGCCGGCCCCGACCCCACCTGGCTCGATCCCACTGAAGGCACCTCCTCACGCCGCCATCGGTGGGCGCCAGCCTATCTATTGACGACGACAACACAGGTCACGCGCCGCGCGCCGGTTGTTGATCGTTTTGGCAGTTCTGCCCCGCGGCAGCTATTCTTGCCAGGTTGTCGGGCCACCCGTAAGGTCGTCGATGCAGGCCGGAACGGCCTGAGGAGAAGCAGGGCATTCAGCCCATGGCCCCAGAGTCTGAGGAGTTTCACTTATGGCTGCCGTCTGCGATATCTGCGGGAAGGCCCCCGGCTTCGGCAAGTCGGTGTCGCACTCCCATCGCCGGACCAGCCGTCGCTGGGACCCGAACATCCAGAGCGTGCGCGTTGCCGACCGCCCGGGTGGCAACAAGCACCGCGTCAACGTCTGCACGTCGTGCATCAAGGCCGGCAAGGTCGTCCGCGGCTAGAACGACCTCCCGCGATAGGCCGGTTCGCGCGCACGGGGGAACGATGCAGGTCCTCGCAGCAGGCCGCGGCCTCCTGCCAGTCGATAGGTTCTGCGCCCATCTGGGCCAGCAACTCGTTGGCGCGACTGAACGGACGTGACCCGAAAAATCCGCGTGACGCCGAAAGCGGCGAGGGTGCGGCGATTCGATCGACAGGCAATCGCTGCCGGCCAACATCGGCTTGAGGGTCGCGGCGTCGCGACCCCACAAAATGGCCACCATCGGCTGGCCGCGATCCATCAGGGCGCGAATCGCGCATTCCGTCACCGCTTCCCAGCCCTTTCCGCGGTGAGATGCCGAGTTACCCGGCTGGACGGTGAGTACTCGGTTGAGCATCATTACGCCTCGCTGCGCCCACGGCGTCAGGTCGCCGTAGGACGGCGCCGGAAAGCCCAGATCGCTGGCGTATTCCTTGAAGATGTTCTCCAGGCTTCGTGGCAGTGGGCGCACATCTGGGGCCACCGAAAAGCTCAGTCCGACGGCATGTCCGGGCGTCGGGTAGGGATCCTGGCCGACGATCAGCACTCTGCACCTTGTCGAAGGGAAAAGTGAAGGCGCGCAGCACGTTTGCTCCAGCCGGCAGGTATCCACGGCCGGCCGCGACTTCGTCTCGGAGGAACTGGCCCATCTTGGCGACCTGCTCCTCGACCGGCTGCAGCGCTGTCGCCCACCCGTCATCGATCAACTCACGCAGTGGTCGGGCGGTCACGCCAACCCCTTCACCAACAGCACCATCGAGTCGGCCCCTGCCTCGCGATCTTTCGAAATACTCTGGTACTGACCCGATTCCGACCATGACCGGAATTCCGCCTCGTCGGGAAAAGACATCAAACCAGCTTCTCGCGATCCCAGCGGCCCTCGATGACCTGTGGCCGCTCGTCGGCAGCCAGCAACGTGCCGCGGTATTGGCCGAACACGTCCATGAACCGCATCTGGTACCGGTCGTAGGCCGCCCGGTCGGTGAACCGCAATTGGGCGATCGCGTAGACGGTCACCGGGTCACCCTACTTACCAAACGACTGCCAGCCCGCATATCCGCGCCACGGCTCACCGTCGACGAGCACACCCGGAGTTCCGTCGAGCACCCGCCCGATCACCCGCCAACCGGCTGGGAATCGCACCGGCGAACGCCGCGACCAGTGCATGGTCCTCACCCCCGCCGAACACCCAGTCCCACGGATCGGCGCCGACGGCTTCGGCAGCGCCCAGCAACGCCTCACGATCGGCTTGCAGCGCGTCGGTGCTCAGATCAATGGACACGCCCGACCCTCTGCCACATGACGAAGGTCGCCGACCAAACCGTCAGAGATGTCGATCATCGCCAGAGCCCCGGCCTCGGCGGCGGCGCGGCCTTGCCGATACGGCGGGCACGGCACCAGATGGCTTCGGCGTAATTCGTCGAACCGATCAATACCGTTGTGCCACAACGCATATCCAGCGGCTGAGCAGCCGAGCCGGCCGACGACGGCCAGCTGCGAGCCTGGCCGCGCACCGGACCGCAACACCGGTGCCCGGCCGCCGAGGTCGCCGAGCACAGTCACCGACACCACCCACTGCGGGCTGCTGACCAGGTCTCCACCGACGATGCCGGCACCGACCAATTCGGCCTCGTCCCACATCCCGTCGGCCAACGCGCTGACGCGCGCGGCCGGAGTTTGCGCGGGCGCACCGAACCCGACGACGAACGCGGTGACCCGCGCCCCCATCGCCTCGATGTCGGCGGCGTTCTGCGCCACGGCTTTACGGCCGACATCGTGCGGCGTCGACCAGTCCAGCCGAAAATGCCGGCCTTCGACGAGCATGTCGGTGGACACCACCACGCGGCCGTCGCCCGCTGCGACCACCGCGCCGTCATCGCCCGGTCCGACCACGACATCGGCCGAGGCGGGCCGACCGCGAGTCAGCCGCTCGATCACCCCGAATTCGCCGAGTTCGCCGAGCGTCCGGTATTCACCGCTGTCCACGCCAACAACGGTAGGTTCTAGAACGCCGAGATCGAGCAGAGGGTGAGGTAATGGTCGACTCCGATGGCCCGCCACGGGCAGCGCTCATCGCCGCTTTGGTGGTGGCGATCGGCACGATCGGCGCCATTCTGGCCATCGCGGCAACCCGCCACCGGACGGTGACTGCGGTCGTCGCCGCCGTTCCCGCGCCGCAAGCCCACGATCCCGCGTGCCAGCACCTGACCGAAGCACTGCCCCAGCGACTCGGCGACTACACCCGGGCTCAACTGGCCCAGCCGGCCCCACCAGGTGCCGCCGCCTGGCAGCCCGCAGGCGCCGGTGATCCCGTCGTGTTGCGGTGTGGCCTCGACCGTCCGGCCGACTTCGTCGTCGGATCCCCGCTCCAGGTCGTCGACCGGGTGCAGTGGTTCGAGGTCAGCCAGGATCAGCGGTCCACCTGGTACACGGTGGATCGAACGGTCTATGTGGCGCTGACGTTGCCGCAGGGCTCCGGACCGACGCCGATCCAGCAGCTCTCGGAGTTGATCGACCGCGTCGTACCGGCCCGCCCGATCGACCCGTCGCGCGTCAACTAGCGCAGACCCATTCCCCCCGACAGCGCGGTGTCCACCATGGTCGCCAGCAGAGTTTGGTAGTCCACGCCGCTTGCCGCCCACATCCGGGGATACATCGAGATCGTAGTGAATCCGGGCATCGTGTTGACCTCGTTGATCAACGGCCCGTCTTCGGTGAGGAAGAAGTCAACCCGCGCCAGACCGCGGCCGTCGATCGCCTTGAACGCCCGAATTGCCAACTCGCGGATGGTTTCACTGATCTCGTCGTCAATCTTGGCGGGCACGTCCAGCTCAGCGGCGTCGTCGAGGTATTTGGTGGCGAAGTCGTAGAAAGAGTCCTCGCGCCCGCGCACCCCGGCCACGCGGATCTCTCCGACAGTGCTGGCTTGTAGTGTGCCGTCGGGGAATTCGAGGACACCACATTCCAGCTCACGGCCGCTGATCGCCGACTCGACGATCACCTTTGGGTCGTGCTTGCGGGCGTAGGCGATCGCCTCGGGCAGTTCCTGATGGCTGGCCACCCGGCTGACGCCGATCGACGAGCCACCGCGGGCCGGTTTGACGAAAGCCGGAAGACCAAGCCGATCAAGCTGTTTGGCGTCCAGGGTGGACTCCGACGGCCGCAGCACCGCGTAGTCACCGATCGGAAGTCCTTCGGCCACCAACAGCTTCTTGGTGAACTCCTTGTCCATCCCGGCCGCGCTGGCCAGCACCCCGGCGCCGACGTACGGCACGCCG
>CAVVNB010000029.1:0-235182 GCA_963749375.1 uncultured Actinomycetota bacterium | reverse complement strand
CGTAATAGGTGTATCCGTCGGGGTCGGCGAACGCCGTGGTGTTGTTCAGAGTGGTCTGCGCCAGGGTGTACGGCAGTGCCGCGCCGAACACGTTCATCAGCTCGATCCCGCTGTAGCCGGACGGCACGTCGGGCACTTGCACGATCAGAGCTTGGTCTGGGCTCAGGGCGAAATTCCCACCGGAGACGTCTGCGCTCGGCAGACCTGTTGCGAACACACTGGTTTCAGGTGCCAGCGCGCTCATGGCGTTGGGCGCCAGATCAATGCCGGCAACTTGGGCCAGTCCCATGTTTTCCTGGTTGAACGGTCCGACGATGTTGCTGAACGCGGTGAACAACGTCGTCAGCAGCGAGTCGACGGAGGTGATTTGTGGCGCGGAAGTTCCTGCCAACGAGCCTATTTCGGCTGCAGAAGCATCCGCACCGGGAAAGAGCCCGGTGCTCGGTATGGAGAAGAATGCCGGACAGTCGGACACGCAGTGGATGCTGATGCTGCCTGGGCCCTGTGCCCAGTTGCCCAATATGTCGCGTATCAACAGGGAGGCGTCACCGTTGGTGGTGGCATCGGTGTCGTTGATGAAATTGACTGCGCCAGTTGGCTCCGTCGGGCCTATGTCGACGGTGAAGGTGCCGTCAGGATTGACCACCAGGCCATGGTCGAGTTCCAGACTCTCCTTGCTGACGGCGGTCGAACCGGTGATGGCTTCGGTCGCAATGGCGAGCCCTTCGGTGCCTTTGCCGACGGTCCCGGTGAGCTCATAGGTCGCACCGGGAGCCAGACCAGCGGTCGCGTGGTAGTAGATGTCGGGGGTGAAGAACTGGAAGAACTGACGGGAATCGGCGGCGTCGGTGGCTACGGCTTCGGGCGACTGGAAGAAGACCCCGTTGAAAAGCTCGGTGACTCTGGACAGTCCGGCCGAGAGCAGCTCATAGTTGGTGTTCTGCAGGCCGGTCAACAGCATGGTGTCGCTGTCCGCAGTCGCAAACGGCAGCGCGGCGTCGTACGCCGCGGCCTGCTGCATTGCCGCGAGAAGCTGATCGAGCGCGGGTTGGTAGGCCGGATCGGCCTTGGCGTGCGGCGCCGTGATCGCCATCGCCAGCGCGCCCGCCAACGCGGTTGCCGCGATTCCGATGGACCGCACCCAGTGCGGCCGTGCTGAAGACGGCGTTACGTCGCACATCGCGGAGGCCATGCCGCTCCCTTCGTTGGGACGCGATGCACGAATTATTGGCCATGCCGATCACGAATACCGCGATTTCAGCCTTACTGCTCGGCGGTCCCTCGCTGGCGGCTGCGGTAGGCGCGCATGCCGGCCTGGGACTTGCAGCTCGTGCGGCAGAACGTTGCCGAGGCATTGCGGCTTTGATCGACGAAACTGTGATGACAATTGCGGCAGGCTTTGAAGCGGTCCCATTGCCCGGACTGCGCGAGCTCCACCACGGCGGCCAGTATGGAACCAATCACGCCCGCCAGCCCCGGCTGCGCCGAACCCAGCCCGGCTCCCTCTCGAGTGATGTTGGCTTGCAACGGATAACGCTGGGCCGCCCGCTGCAGCGCCTGCTCCGCAGAGGCCAACTCGTCGGCGCCGGCTGCCTCTGAATCTGCGTGGCTGACCATCACGGTGACCAATGCATCGCGTATTTCGCGGGCTTCGATGACGTCGGCGGCGGTAATCACGAGCTGCTCGGAATTCACTCCGTGCTGCTGGCTCAGCCAGTCCCGGAGGCCGGCGCTGTCGGCGAAGAATTCCGGCAGTCTGCCCAGATGACCGTGCGTGTTGGCGAAGCCCAGCACCACGTCCTCGGTGCTGGCCACGGTGGCTCCTTCCTCGCCAAGGGGACGGCTGCGCCAACTGTACTGCACATCCGCATCACTTGACGTTGCAGTTATCTGCAGCGGATCACCGTTCTCGACGTGACGAAGGTGTATTGCGATGCCAGGCGGAATGCTCACCCGCCGTTGTGGTTTGGATGATTGGGGAGTGACTTCGGACAGCGCGCCCGCAACGGGATACGCAGCCCGAAAGAACACCGATCGACGTTGATTCGTGCGGTGCTCGATCGCGATTGAGGGCCCGCTTTGGCCACCGAAAAAGTGAGGGGCGCACCCCCTTGGTCCGGGCTATGCTTCAGCCCGCAGGACCAGTGAACAGGAGGGATGGTCGTGGCCCACGGCGTGAAAGTCGATCCCGTCGCACTCCACCACGGCAGCAACGACATGCTGGAATCGGTCGGGGAGGCCGCCCTGAGTTTCGTCGATCACGAAGACGGACTGGCCGAAGCCGCGCCCGGCTGGATCGGGTCGTCGCACGAGGCGCTGGGTGAGCTGGCCGCGAGCTGGGAGGCCCGGCACAGTCACCACAAACTGCAGGTGGGCAACTTGGGATCGCACGTGACCGAGGCGATGCTCCGCTTCGTCACCAACGAGGAAGAAGCAGCCCGAGCGATGCGGTCGGTGGCGGAGTAAGAGGTAGCTCGTGGCGCCGCTGACCCCGGCTGACGTCAAACGCTGGGATGTCGATGCGATCCACGCCGTGTTCCAGACCGCGACCAACCGGGCGGCTACTTTGCAGGCGCTGGGCGACACCCTGCAGCAGGTGCACAGCAATCTCGGCGACTGGCACGGAGAAGCTGGAGACGCTTTTCGCGCCGACCTGGGCAAGACGCGCCGCGACATCGAAGCAGACGGTCAGGAGTCCAAGCAGGTGGCCGCGGCGGTGTTACAGGCCGAAGCGGATGTGCGGGCGGTGAAATCCGAACTCGAGGGAATCGAGCAAACCGCCGAAGGCTACGGCTTCACCATCATGTCCGACTGGCGCATCGAAGCCGGTATGGGCGCGATCGGATTCGACAAGCTGACATTGGCCGCGGAAGAACAGCTTTTACAAGGGCAGCTCACTAACTGCAAGGTGCACGCGCACAACGCCGATCAGGAACTCGCCAACGCTGTTCGCGGTGCCGTTGGCGAGGCGCCCGCGCTGCCCGGCACATCCGCGCCGGGGGCTGCGCCGCCTGGGCCGAATGCTCCTGGTGGTACGCCAAAGTCACTGGCGGGACATGCTGTTACCGGCCGGCCCTGCCTCAGCCGAACCGGGCGGCGATCATGCGAAAGGCCCGCCGGTTCCAACTGGCGCCGGGACCGGCAAGCCGCCGTCGCTCGAAGACATGATGCTCGGGCGGGGTCAGCCCGCCGATCAAAAGCCGCCGCCCGGCAGCCCGCTGGATCTACTGAGCCGAGTCCAACCGCCCGCGGTACCGCCGCAGCGGCTGAACCCCGCCGATGTCGAGAGCTTCAAGGCGATGGCGCGCCAAACCATGATCAACGACGGGGTGCCGCCGGATCAGATCGAGGCGAAGCTGAACGATGTCGTCGCGCGCACCCAGCAGTACATGGACGCCGGGATGCCGAAGTACACCCCGCCGGACCCGCCGCGCCCGCCGCCGCCAGCATTTGGCGACGGATTCGGTGACCGTTGGAACTCCACCGATGGACGGAATCCAAAACCTCAGCGGGCAAAACGGACTCGGCGCGATGGGCGATGCCTGGGGCAGCATGGCGAAAGGCCTCGGTCAGAAGGCCGAGGAGTATCTGACGCTTGGTCCGGTCGCCCCGATCGCCGACGCCGCCGGCGAAGTCAAAAGCCTCATGGACAACCCCGCTTATTACGCGGGCGAGAAAGCCGCCGACGGCGCTTTCGCCCTTCCCGGGATGATGTTCGGGCCCGAAGGGGCCGGACTCGGCGAACTGGGCGGGGCCGATGCCGCCGCTGCCGCCGCTCGGGATCTGCCTGGCGTCCACCCGCCGCTGAGTCCGCTCGAGCAGATACTGCCCGATCTTCACTCGCCGCTGGCTCCGCTCGAAGTGCCCCCGCACGAGGGATTCCACCCGTCTGGCCCCGCTGAGGGCCCGACAACCGGTCTGTTCGATCCGCCAGGGCCACCTGAAGATCCCTTACCGCCCGAATCCCAGTGGGCACCGATCGGTCACGATCAGCCGATCACCTACCACCCCGAGGCGTCCCAGGCCGCGCTCGATCTCAGCGACGCGTACGCACATCACCAACCAACCGCAGCCCTGAGCCAGCGAGTAGCCGACATGTCGACGCATTATGTCGGCGACAACCCTGATCGAGTAGTGCTCGGCAAGTGGAATGGCGACGAAAGCGGATACATCGGCGACGCCCGACGCCATGGCGGTATCTATTACGACACCAGCACTGAAGTTTGGGACAATATAGGACACGGGCTTAGCAAGACGGAAGCTAATGACCTCGGTTGGGAAGTAAATGAGAGTTTTCTCAGAACTCAGATGGAGCACGGCATAGAACGTATCGATTATGTCGTCGAGGGCACCAAGTTTTCTTCAGTGGAAGACGTACTCAGAGACGATCCTGAATCGTTCTCCGCGAGAGAAATTCGGTTTCTGACCGAGAACGCGTCGTCGTATGGATATCAGCGAATTGGAGACTCGTGGGTTCGAGTGAAAGGCGGTCAACCGTGACGAACTTCGCCTCGGAGGTCGAATCGATAGTCGGTCCGTTGTTGGCCGACCTTGGATTCGTGCTGGATGAGATCAGTGATTTCGATGAGGGCGGGCGTCCGGGTGCGGTCGTCTACTACCGCTCGGGCGATTGCAAGATCCAGGTGTACAGCTCCTCGAGGCAGGGGAGCATCAACTGTATGATTGCGCCGCTGAGCGCGACCAACGAATTCGGCCTTCGTGATGCGTCCTCCGAGTGGCAGTTCATCAACAAATTCACTCCGGCCCCGGATGTTCCCCTTGAGGAGCTGGTCAAATCTGTTAGTTACAAGTCACAACCCGACGACGAACTGCTGGAAGAAGTAAGAGATCGCATTGCCCAGTATTATGACGATGCGCACGCTGGCATTTTAAAGCTGTACGGCGGTTGATTGGGTGACAGACCGCAATGCGGAGAATTACCCCGTGGCACACTTGGCAATTCTTGAGATGTATCCGACGGGCGAGGGCTCCGCTCAGCCCGTTAGTCCGAGTCTCCATCGACCGCTTTTGCTGCCCGGCCGGCGACGATCGCGGTAATCACCGCGACCACGACGAAAACGGCTGCGCCGCAGACACCTACGAGGTGGACGTCGCCTACGGTCCGCGCGCTCAGCACGGTCAGCAACAGCCCGACGCCGGTGAGCAGGTGCAGGGGCATCAGCCGTAGCGCCGCTCGATGACCGGCCACCCACGCCTGGTCGCTGCGCATCGTCGACGGGATTCGGATGCCGACCCACTGATTGCGCCGCAGTCGGCCGCTTGCCGCAGCCCAATCAATCGCCACGAGCAGGAATGCCAGCAACGCGAACATGATGGCCATAAAGGTCGCCACCACGACACGCTGCGATTCCATCCGTCCACGGTACTGACCGGGCCACTATGCCGGTTCTAACCCCGGGTGTTCTGGGTACAAGATCGGCATGCAGCGCCCCGACACGATCATCGAGATCCACCGCGAACGCGTCCAGGATCAGACCGTCGAGATGTTCAGCGGCGACAAGTACACCGAGCCCGTCGATGGCCCCGGCTACTCCGCAACGGCCACCCTCGATCTCACGCTGGACCGGGTCTGGTTCGTCTTCGATAGGCAGCAGCGGCTGTGGCAAGAGGAGACTGGCAATGAAACCCACGATCCGTTAAGGCATTTCGCCATCGACCTGGCGATCTTCGACTCGAAAATCGTCATCGATTCGGTGACCTGCATACCGCTGGTGTCGCTGCCGCCCGCGACGATCACGATCCCGGACGGCCCGCGCGCCAACGAGTCTCGCGAAATTGCGTACAACGAGATCCCGCTGTTCGGGCGGCTGACGGTGCACGATCAGCTCGAGCCGCGCGAAACCGAGCCGGGCAAGCAAACCATCGCGCTGGACCTCACCGTGCAGGACGCACCTGTGTTGGTGGCCAACCCGCTGCGCGAGCAGTACGCGCCGCAGTTGTTTGGCGCGCACATCGATCGGCGCTCTGATGGCAGCATCGCGTTCGCCGACCAAGATCCCCGCATCACATGGGAACTCGACTACGCCGAGGCGTACTGGATCACCCACAGCATCGCCGGTGAGCTGATGGTGACTCTGGAAAAGCTGCAACACCCAAGGCTTTCCGACGACGCCGCCAGGATCAGGGTGCTCGACTCGTTGGCCGCCCAGATCTCCGACGCCGTCCGCCCCAAACTCGCCGAGATGGGGGAGAGCGGCGTGATGGACCTGATGCCGACGCCCTTGGAGGTCGACTCCGAATCGCGCGACGACAGCACGGTCAAAGCTCTCGACGCACTCGTGCAGCGCTTCGACATCGGCGACGTCGTCCACGAATCCATGGTGATCCAACTGCAAACTGTCCGAGAACTGCCGTCCGGAGAAGAGCTGCCCGCGTCGATCCTGGCCGAAAACCCGGACGAGAAAACGGGATTGGCGGTCACCGGATGGAGCATCCTGCGCCAGGTCCGCGACACCGTGATGAATACCTTCGATCTCCACGAGAACGACTTCGACGCCGACGTGCCGTGCCTGTTGGCCGGGCCCAAGACCATCACCATCGGCGGGCAGGACCGCTGCCTGGAAGCCCTCGACGCCGACATCGTGCCGCGTACCCAGGACGGCCGACTCGTCGTCGACGGCACCGTGAGCGCCGAAACCACGCTTTATGACTTCAACGCGGCCTTCCACGTCACCTACGAGATGGGTCTCGACGACATCCCGCGTGATCCGGACGGCCAGGAGGCGCACCGGGCCGACCTGGAAACCATCGAGAGCCTGGAGCAGGCGCTGCGCGCGGCCGGCGACAAGAAGCGCGCCGGCCAGCTGAGCGCGGAGGACTACGAGGCGGAGGTCAAAAGGGTCCACGAGCGGCTCGACGACCTCCCGAAGACGGTGGGCGTGCGACCAACGCAGAACCCGCCCGAGGCGGAGGTCAACCCGAATTTCAGCCTGACCGTGCCCGGCAAAGTCGCGGCTGCCGCCGGTGCTGCGGCCACCGTCGGCCTGCTGGCCCTGCCGGTGACGGCGGTCGCGGGGGCGGCCGGGGTCGGGGCCGCCGGCGCCGGCGGCCTGCTGACGCTGGCGATCGTGCAGTACCTCACCACCGTGCTGACCATCGACTGGTTCGGTGTCGGGCTCGGATCGCGGCAGGTGAAACAGTCGCTCAACGATCGGCCCGAAGGCACGTCGCTGCCCCCCATCGGCATCCCGGTCGACGTGGATTTCAACCGCCAGCGCCTCGCGGTGTACTTCCGCCCGCTGCCGTCGAAGCTGTGGGTTGGGTGCGTGGCGGTCGACGACGACAACGCCGGCAGCTCAGGCCTAAGGCTGGTTGGCGGGCGCTGGCCGACCGACGACCAACCCTGGAAGCTGTCCAACGACGACGCGATGTTGTACGCCGACTCCGGCGAACTGCAGCTGTTCATGAAACCTGACAGCGTCAGCGGCGACGGCCCGGCCATCAGTGTCGCCACCGCCGCAGACGGACGTCGTTATCTCCAGGTGGAAAACGAGGATGCCGACAAGCTGCAACGGCTTCCCCGCTGCAGTGGTCAAGACAACGCCACAGACGGAAAGTGAGCTCGACGTGGAAAGAACGCGCAGCGCAGCATTGACGCTCAACGCAACAGCGAGTCAGTGGCGCGCGCCCCTGAATCGACCTCTGTAGGGTTGTTCAGGTGTGTGGAGCCACCGGTGAGGTGCGACTCGACGGTCGAGCGCCAGACGTAACGGCGGTGGCAGCAATGACTGCCGTCATGACGCCGCGAGGTCCCGATGGCGCGGGCGTCTGGTCACAGGGTCGAGTAGCGCTTGGTCACCGTCGTCTGAAAATCATTGATCTGACCGAAGCCGGCGCGCAGCCAATGGTCGACTCCGAGCTGGGCCTGACCATCGTCTGGAACGGTTGCATCTACAACTACAAAGAACTGCGCGCCGAGCTCCAGGGTTACGGATACCGGTTCTTCTCGACCAGCGACAGCGAGGTCCTGCTCAAGGCCTACCACCGCTGGGGCGACGACTTTGTCAGCCACTTCATGGGCATGTTCGCCTTCGCGATCGTCGAGCGAGACAGCGGTCGCGTGTTGCTCGGCCGCGACCGGCTCGGCATCAAGCCCCTGTATGTGACGCAGGACAGTCACCGGATCAGGTTCGCGTCGACGCTGCCGGCGCTGCTGGCCGGCGGTGGCGTGGATACCCGTATCGACCACGTCGCGCTGCACCACTACATGACGTTCCACTCGGTGGTGCCCGCGCCGGCCACCATCCTGCGCGGTGTGCGCAAGATCCCGCCGGGATCGCTGCTCGCCATCGAGCCCGACGGGCGACAGGTCGCCACCACCTACTGGTCGCCGGATTTCACCCGGCACGCCGACCGCTCGGACTGGTCCGAACGTGACTGGGAAGACGCGGTGCTGTCTTCGCTGCGGACCGCCGTCGAGCGCCGACTAGTCGCGGATGTTCCGGTCGGCTGCCTGCTCTCCGGTGGAGTCGATTCCAGCCTGATCGTCGGCCTGCTCGCCGAGGCGGGGCAGCACGGGTTGGCGACGTTCTCCATCGGCTTCGAGTCGGCCGGCGACATCAAGGGCGACGAGTTCGAGTACTCCGACATCGTGGCCAAGCGCTTCGAGACCGATCATCATCAGATCCGCATTGGGACCGAGCGGATGCTGCCCGCTCTCGACGGCGCGATCGGCGCGATGAGCGAACCGATGGTCAGCCACGATTGCGTCGCCTTCTATTTGCTCAGCCAAGAAGTCGCCAAGCACGTCAAGGTCGTGCAATCGGGGCAGGGCGCTGACGAGGTGTTCGCCGGTTACCACTGGTACCCGCCGATGGGTGAGCCTGCCGCCGCAACTCTTGACGGTTCGGTCGCCGAATACCGCGGCGCATTCTTCGATCGCGACGAGGCGGGTCTGGCGGCACTGCTCGCCGAGGGGTACCTCGCGCCGGGCGACCCCAGCCGGCGTTTCGTCACCGAGCACTTCGCGCGCGCCGGGGCTGAAACCGGCATCGACCGCGCGTTGCGCCTCGACACGATGGTGATGCTGGTCGACGATCCGGTCAAACGGGTCGACAACATGACGATGGCTTGGGGTCTCGAGGGCAGGGTCCCGTTCCTCGACCACGAACTGGTGGAGCTGGCCGCCACCTGCCCGCCGGAACTGAAGGTCGCCCACGGCGGCAAGGGCGTCCTGAAAGAGGCTGCACGACGGGTCATCCCGTCCGAAGTCATCGACCGGCCGAAGGGGTATTTCCCGGTTCCCGCGCTGACGCACCTCGAAGGCCCTTATCTGGAAATGGTCCGCGATGCGCTCTACGCACCGGTCGCCAAGGAGCGGGGGTTGTTCGATACTGGAGCGGTGGACGCGCTGCTGGCCGATCCCAATGGCCGCCTGACCCCGCTTCGCGGAAATGAGCTCTGGCAGATCGCGCTGCTCGAACTCTGGTTGCAACGACATGGTGTGACCGGGCCGGCGGCATGACCTCCATTGGTCCCGCGGAGGACCATCCCGAGGCGATCACGCTCGGCTTGCACGATGCGTCACCGCCGCACCTGATCGACGCCATGGCAAAAGACGTCGAGCTCGAATTGGGTTGGGGCAAATTAATTTTCGGTCAGACTTTTGCCGATGCCAGCTCTCTGGCCGAGGCGCTCCGACGAGAAGCGCCCGGGCGGCGCGACATCTGTATCTACGCTCGCGAGTCCCAAGTCGTCGTGGCCGGTGCGCCTTCGGAGCTTTTCATCGACCCCAGCCATACGTATCGGCTGCGCTTTGCCGAGGCCTTCGACGAGGACGAGGCGATGGCATCACCAGTGGGTGTCACTGTGCGCCCGCTCAACGACTCGTCCGACGCCGACTCCATGAACCGGGTCTACGTCCGCTGCGGAATGGTTCCGGCACCGGTCGACACGATCTGGGACAACAACCTGAACGAGCCTGCCGTTACTTATCTGCTCGCAATACGTGACGACGATGGCGCCGTGGTGGGCACGGTGACCGGGGTCGACCATGAGCTGCTGTTCTCAGACCCCGAGCGCGGCTCGAGTCTGTGGACGCTGGCGGTCGATCCGGCCGCGGGGATCCCCGGAATCGGTATCGCTCTGACGCGAAAGTTGGCGGCACACTTCCGTAATGCGGGTCGCGCCTACATGGACCTATCGGTTACCCACGACAATTCGGCCGCGATCCGACTCTATGAGAAGCTGGGTTTCCGCCGCGTCCCGGTGTTGGTGATCAAGCGAAAAAATGCGATCAACCAGTCACTGTTCAGTCCCCCACCGGAGACCGTCGACGACCTCAATCCCTATGCGCGAATCATTGCCGACGAGGCGTTGCGCCGCGGCATCTGGGTGGAGGTCCTCGACGCCGAGACCGGCGAGATGCGGCTCAACCACGGTGGTCGCAGCGTCGTCACTCGGGAGTCGTTGTCGGAGTTCACCTCCGCCATCGCGGCGTTCCGCTGCGATGACAAAAGGCTGACCCGCCGGCTGGTTTCGGATGCCGGCGTGATCGTGCCGCAAGCCCGCCTGGCGACCTTCGATGACGACGACTTCGCGTTTTTGCAGGAGGTGGGCGAGGTTGTCGTCAAACCCACTCGGGGAGAGCAAGGCAAGGGCATCACGGTGGGTATCACCGCCGAGAACGGGCCCCGCGAACTCACTGCGGCTTTGGCATGGGCGCGCGAGGAGTGCCCCGAAGTGCTGATCGAGCAGCGGGTTATCGGTGACGACCTGCGACTTGTGGTGATCGACGGTCGGGTTGTCGCCGCGGCATTGCGGCGGCCGCCCGAGGTGATCGGTACCGGCAAGCACTCCGTGCGGGATTTGATCGTGGCCGAGAGCCGACGGCGCTCCGCTGCCACCGGGGGTGAGTCGAAAATCCCACTGGACGCCGTTACCGAGGCGACGGTCGTCGAAGGGGGTTGGCAGCTGGATGATGTACTGCCTCAAGGCAAGCGGTTACGCGTTCGCAATACGGCCAACCTGCACCAGGGCGGCACGATCCACGACGTCACCCCCGATGTGAATCCCGAGCTGTGCCGGGTTGCGGTGACGGCTGCCGAGGCGATCGGCATTCCTGTGACCGGCATCGACCTGCTCGTCTCCGACGTCAGCGGAACGGAGTATGCATTTATCGAAGCCAACGAGCGACCGGGCCTGGCCAATCACGAACCACAGCCCACCGCAGCGGCTTTCATCGATTACCTGTTTCCCGGCCAGCCCGGTCAGCCGTTGGCCTGGACGCCCGAGGAGTCGCCGCGCAATCCCGACGATTCAGTCGTCCGATAAATTCACCACGGCGACGGTATGCCCGCGCGGATGCGGCCGACCTCCGAACGCGCGAAGCGCACCCGATCGGTGTCGGCCCCGCGGGCCGCGGCCAATTCGTCGGCGAGTGAGTACGCAGCGTCGAGGATGTAGCGGGCACGTCGGCGTTCCTGACGATCGCGGCCGGTTTTGCGATAGACCTTGCGGGCCTTGCGGTTACCGGCCATCGCATCGAGTTCAACCGGCGTGATGATGTTACGGGCTTGCTCGGGAGCCAGGACGTCGCGAACGAATTCGCGTTCCCGGGTGACGGTCAGCTTGTACACCCGCGCAACGATGATCAGAGCGACGATGATCGTGCCGATCAGCAGACCGATCAGCGTCAGCGCATTCTGGCCGGCGATCGCGGCCACCGAATCCCAGGTCCCGTGCAGCAGCATCGGTATCGCGATCAGGATCAGGCCGCGACCGACCTTGCGCGGCTCGGCCGGCCGTCCGAAAAGGTAGATCACACCGGCGCAGAAGATGGCGCTGTAGAGGATGTGTGCGGCGACCCCGGTGAGCATGCGAAGAATGATGGTGCCGACCGAGGCGCCAATTTGGTTGGCGCCGAACTGAGTACCGGCCGATGTCATGGCGTAGGTGACGTCTTCGACGACCTGGAATCCGAGGCCGATGAACGCGCCGAGGATGAACCCGTCGAAAGCCGTCCGCACATGCCGTTGCGCCAGCGCAATGAGCAGCAACAGTCCCGCACCCTTGGCCACTTCCTCGGTGAACGGCGCGGCCAGTCCGGCACCCCAGTTCAACGCCCACACCTGGCCGAATTTCTTGCCGTACAGCGCCAGGATCGCGTCATTGGCGTTAGCTGCCATTGCCCCGGTGGCGGCGAAGCCACCCCAGAGGAACGCGACGACCATTAGTTTGTGGGGGAGCTTGGCGTAGTGGTCGATTCGATCGGTGAACCACCAGAACAACGCCGCGTAAATGGCGAAGGAGGTGATCGCCAGCCCGATCGCTTCGCCGTACGCGTTGTACTCGCGCGCCAGCGTGGACAAGAAGCCCAGGACGCCTATTCCGACCAGCGCCAGGTATCCCCAGAACGCGAAATTGCGTGGCTGGTAGAAGACGAATCGCCGGCCCCAGCCGGAAATGTCGAGTGCGAAGTCACGCGCGCGATCGAGTTCGGTGAGTTGCGTCGTCATCGCTGTGCCTGCTTGGACTCGTTGATGCTGCTGATCATTCGCAACACCGCGGCGCTCTGCGCGGTACCGGCGTCGGTCGGACCGGTCGCCACCGCTTCGACCCCGCGGCCGTCGAACACGAACGCGGCGATCAGGCCGCCGGTGTGTGGTCCGGTGACGCGCACGGTCGCGCCCTGCTTGCCCTGCGCGGTGACGATCGTGGCGGGTACGCCGGTGATGTGCACTCCGCGGCCCTGATTCAGCGCGTCGGAGGTCGTCTCGATCTGATCGAGTAGTTGATCGGCGTCACCACGGAACTGCCCGGTGCGCACGGTGAACTTCAGTGCACCGTCCTCGACGGTGGCCGAGGCCGGGTACTGCCCGGATATCGGGGCGTGGCCGGCGCGCACGCCAGAGGTGATGCCCCAGCCCGCCTCCGGAACGAAAGTCACGTCGCCTTCGATCTGCATGACGTCGCCGGCTCGGACGATGTCGTGGTAAGGGACCGTCGCGTTGATCACCGGCAACACCACCGACATCACGACGACCAGGCCGAATACCGCCAGGGTCGGCCGCAGGGTGCGCCGGTCCAAACCGAATCGTCGCTCATCGGCGGGCACCCAGCCCTCATCTGGTTCGAACCGTGGTGCTGAGGCCGCCGAGGACACCTCGACTACCGGATCCGGCATGTCCGCCCAACCCTTCTACCCGTTGTAGAAGCGCCTGAATAGCGCCGCAGTGAGAGTAGCGAGGGGTGCGATAAGTGGCATCAGCAACGGTCACATCCGCGGCTTTGACTCCTTGCGGGCGATCAACTTCTAGGCTCGGGAACCATGACTATCGACCGTGCGGCGCTAGCCGTGGGCAGCATCCGACTTGCCTCGGGCATCTCGTTTCTCGTCGACCCCCTGCGGGCGAACCGGCTGTGGGGCGATCCCGGACAAACCCTCGCCGACCGCGCAGCTGTTACTGCGGTCGATGGGTTACCGCGACGCACTGATCGGCGGGTTGTTGGCCGCGTCGGCATTGCGCGGCAGGAACACCCGCGGCTGGTTTCTGGCCTCCGCGGGTGCTGACGCCGCCGATCTTCTGGGCGGCATGAGCGTGCACCACGAGATGAAGCGTTCTGCGCAAGTGATCGGGCTGGGCGGCGCTGTCGTCGGTGTCGGCACCGGACTATGGGGTGCGGTCCGCCGCACCGGCAAGGCGAGCGAAGCTTCTTCGGCTGACGACCGAACCGGGTAAGCCGTTGCGCGTCAGTCGACGTGACACGCCAGGGTGTCGACGAGCGCGTTGATCGCGCGGTTCTCACCCTGTGATGCCGCAGAGGCGAGCGACAACGTCCACGTCATGGCCGGCCTCAGCGGAATCGTGTGCAGATCCGGAAAACGTCCGGCCACGCTGGCGGGCAGGATGGTAGAGGCGAGTCGATGCCGGATCAGTTCCGCGGTGATCGCATAGTCGGCGACCTCGTACGCACTCACCGGATGTACGCCCGCCGCCGCGAAGCCTTTGTCGAGGCGTTGGCGAATTCCCCATCCCGGCGGAAACTGGATGAAGTCATGCCCCCCGAGGTCGGCCAGTTCCACCCGGCGGCGATGCGCCAGCGGATGACTGGATTCGCAGACGAAGACCATCGGCTCGCGCATCAACTCCCGCAGCGTGACCAACTGCGATCCTGGCGTGTTGATCGACACCAACGCGAGATCCATCCGACCATCGGCGATCGCGGTCAAGTGTCCCGCCGAGCCGGTGACGCTTTGTCGCAGCTGAACGGTGACCAGCGGGTTGGATGCACGGAATTCCTGAAGGGCGGCAGGTAGATTCAGCGTTCCCCACGACATCAGGGTGCCCAGAGTGACGGTGCCGGTGAGCTGATCGCGGAAGGCATCCACCGAGGTACGCGCCCGGTCTGCGGTGTGCATGACTTCGCGGGCATGGGTGAGGAACACTTCACCGGCCGCCGTAAGGGCGATTTGACGTTTCGACCGATCGAACAGGTCGACGCCGAGTTCCTTCTCCAGCTTGGCGACCGACGCTGAGAGAGCGGACTGCACGACGTGGATCCGCTGCGCGGCCCGGGAGAAGTTCAACTCGGCGGCCACGGCGACGAAGTACTCCAGGTGCCGAAGTTCCACCCGGGGAATCCTATCGCGATTTCCGATCGTAACCTTCTCTATTTACCGTTGGACGCGATGCTTGTGCGGGGTGTTGGCTGGAGTACGTCCGAGAAATGACCACCACTACACAGGAGGGCGGACAAATGCGGGCCTTGCGCTTCACCGAGTTCGGCGACCCAGGCGTGCTGCGCGTTGAGGACGTGCCCGACCCGATCGCGACGGCAGCGGAGGCGGTGGTCCGAATTGAAGCGGCATCGATCAATCCTTCCGACGTGAAAAACGTTGCCGGCGGCATGGATTGGACGGTGTTGCCGCGCACACCGGGCCGCGATTTCGCCGGCGTAGTGGTCGACGGTCCTCCCGAGTGGGAAGGCGTCGCGGTCTGGGGCACCGGGGGAGACACCGGGTTCAGTCGCGACGGTTCCCATGCGGAGCTGATGTCGGTACCCGTCGCGGCCCTGGTGCCCAAACCCGAACGACTCAGCTTCGACGAAGCCTCCACCGTCGGCGTCAACTTCGTCGTGGCCTGGTACGGGTTGGTGGAAACCGCGCAATTGGTGGCCACTGAAACCGTCGCCGTCTTCGGCGTATCCGGCGGCGTCGGAGGTGCCGTCGCGCAAATCGCACATGCACTCGGCGCCACCGTTATCGGTGTCGACCGACGCCAACCCGGACCCGATACTCCGGCCGCATCGGTCATCGATCACTTCGTGGCCTTCGATCCGGGTGCGGACGTCGGCGCAGCCATCAAGCTGCTGACCGAAGGCAGGGGCGCCGACGTGGTGTATGACGCCGTGGGCGGAGTGACCACGGCGCCGGCGTTGGCCGCGTTGGCCCTCAGGGGAAGGTTGGTGGTGATCAGTGCCGTCGGCTCTCCGACGGTCGAGGTGAATCTGCTTGACCTGTACCACAACGAAACTCGCGTTCTGGGCGCCGATAGTGGAAAGCTGAGCATGATCGATTCGGCACGGCGCCTCGAGCAGATGGCACCCTATTTCGAGTCGGGTCAGTTTCGCCCGTTGCCCATCGCCGCGACCTACGCACTGGACGACGCGGTGGTGGCATATCGAGCGGTCGCCGACCGCGTTGCCGGCCGCGTCGTGATCCGGCCCTGATGAGCAATCCGACAGAGAGGCAAGCTGATGCCGTCCGACCTGACTGAACAAACGATCACCGAAGCTGTCCAAAAGACATTCGACACCGCCACCGATGAACGATTCCGCGAGGTCCTGGTCAGCTTGGTGCAACACCTGCACGACTTCGCCCGCGAGGTGCGTCTGACGGGCGACGAGTGGTTCGCCGCAATGGACTTCCTGGAACGGGTGGGTAAGGCCTCCAGCCCGACTCGCCAGGAAGTCATGCTGCTGTCCGATATTCTCGGGTTCAGCATGCTGCTCGACAGAGTCAACCAGCACAGCGGGTCATCGGTCACCTCTTCGGCTCTGCTCGGCCCGTTCTACGTCGAGGGCCGACCAACGGCCGACAGCGGCGACGACATCTCCGACGGGGTCTCGGGCACTCCGATGTTCGTTACCGGCCGAGTAGTGGACGATGCCGGCAAGCCGGTTGCCGGGGCACATGTCGACACCTGGCACAGTGATGGTGAGGGATACTACGACGTCCAACAGGCCGAGAAACTGCACGACGAATTCGCCATGCGGGCACTGCTGACCACCGATGACGACGGCCGGTTCTGGTACCGGTCCGTCACACCCCGCTACTACCCGGTGCCCACCGACGGACCCTGCGGCGAAATCATGCGCGCCGCAAACCGATCCGTCATGCGACCGCAACATGTGCACTTCTGGTTTCATGCCGACGGGTACCAGCCGCTGATCACTCAGCTGTTCTGGCGGGATGACCCGTATATCAATCGCGACGCGGTCTTCGCCGACGTGGAGTCGCTGCAGGCAGATTTCGTCCGTCACGAGCCCGGCGTCGCTCCTGACGGAACAATCGTCGACGAACCGTTCGTGACGCTCGACTGGACGTTCGTTCTCGCCGCTGACACCGAATAACCGAAGGAGGAAGCCGATGTCACGCATACCGCTCGCCAGCATCGAAGAACAACCCGAACCGATCCGCGAGTGGATGAAGCGTCGCGGCAGCCTCGACGTGTTCCGACTGCTGGCGAACGCTCCAGCGGTGTTCGCCGGGTGGACGCACATGGTCGACGAGTTGTTCGACAGCCCGACCTTCAGTCCGAGGATGCGAGAAGTGGTCATCCTGCGGGTGGCCCGCTTGCAGAACTCGCGTTACGAGCTCGGCCAGCACATCGGGATCGCCCGGCGCGCCGGCCTGACCGAACAGCAGATCAGCGCGATCGTCGAGACCGAAGACCTCGACGCAGCCGACTTCAGCGCTACCGAACGCCTCGTGCTGGACGTCGTCACCGAGCTGTGCACCACGCACCGACTCGGCGACGACGCATTCGCAAGCGCCAGGCCGAATTGGGTGACGAGGGGCTCACCGAGCTGCTGATGTTGGTCAGCTGTTACTACGGGCTGGCGCTGGTGCTCAATGCCGCCGACCTCGACGTCGACGCCAAAGCCCGGTTCCGCGACCGGGGAGGCAGAAGCCCGATGACCCGAATTGCCTACCGCGAGCCTGAAGACTTGACGCCGCAGGCCCGTGAATTGACCAACGCGCGTGGCAATCTGAACGTCTACCGGACGCTGGCAAACGCCGACAAGGTATTCACCGGGTGGATGGTGGCCGGCGACGCCGCACTGACCAGCCCGACCCTGCCGACCCGATTGCGCGAACTCGTCGTGCTGCGCACGGCCTATCTGATGGACAGCACCTACGAACTCGGACAGCACCGCGACGTGGCACGTACCGCCGGCGTCAGCAGTGCTGAGATCAACGCGATTCTCTCCGAGACCGACTGGCAGACATCGCCGTTCAACGCGATCGAACTCGCGGTGCTACAGCTGACCACGGAACTGCTGACCACCCGCGGCGTAAGCGCGGAGACCTTCGATCGCGTGCACCGGGCACTGGGTTCCGAGGCATGCGTCGAAGTGCTGATGGTCATCAGCCGCTACGCCGGATTGGCGCTGATGCTCAATGCGCTCGATGTCGACCTCGACGAAAGTGCCCGGCTTCCCATCCCTGCGAGGCGCGAGTCGACCTGACCTACATCGTCACCGACAGCGGCCACACATTCCAGATCTCGTCGCAGTACTCGGCGATCGCGCGGTCCGACGAGAACTTGCCGCTGCGGGCGGTGTTCAGGATGGACATCTTCGTCCACGCGTCCTTGTCCTGCCAGGCCGCTCCCACCTGCTCCTGGGCGGCTAGGTACGAGGCGAAGTCGGCGCACACCAGGAAGGGGTCGTCGTAGCGCAGGTTGTCGACCAGCGGCTTGAACACCTCGGTGTCGCCGTGCGAGAACGTCCCGCCGGCAATGAGATCCAGCACCGCGCGCAGCTCGTCGTTGCTGTCGATGTAGTCCGCCGGGCGGTACCCCTTGGCCTTGACCGCCTCGACCTCCGACTCGGTGAGCCCGAACAGGAAGAAGTTCTCGGCGCCGACCTCGTCGCGCATCTCGACATTGGCGCCGTCGAGCGTGCCGATGGTGAGCGCACCGTTGATCATGAACTTCATGTTGCCGGTGCCCGAGGCTTCCTTGCCCGCAGTGGAGATCTGCTCGGACAAGTCCGCGGCCGGGTAGATCAGTTGGGCGTTCTTGACGCTGAAGTTCGGCACGAACGCGACCTTGAGGAATTTGTTGACCTCGGGGTCGTTGTTGATCGTCTCGCCAACCGCGTTGATCAGCTTGATGATTCGCTTGGCCATGAAGTAGCCGGGGGCGGCCTTACCGCCGAAGACGAAGGCGCGCTGCGGGATCGACAACCCCGGATTCTGCTTGAGGCGGTGGTAGAGCGCGACGATGTGCAGCACGCTCAGGTGCTGGCGCTTGTACTCATGGATCCGCTTGACCTGAATGTCGAACATCCAGTCGGGGTTCAGCTCTATTCCCGTCGCGGTGCGCAGATATTTGGACAGGCGCGCCTTGTTGCCGCGCTTGATGTCGCGCCACTGCGCACGGAATGACGTGTCGTCGACGAACGCCTCGAGGCCGCGCAGGCGGTCCAGGTCCTTCAGCCAGCCGTCACCGATGGTGCGGTCCAACAGTTCACGCAGACCCGGGTTGGCCAACGCCAGGAAGCGCCGCGGCGTCACACCATTGGTCTTGTTGCTGAACCGTTCCGGCCACAGCTCGTAGAAGTCCTTGAGCACGCTCTCTTTCAGCAGCTCCGAGTGCAGCGCCGCGACTCCGTTGACGGCGTGGCTGCCGACCGTGGCGAGGTGGGCCATCCGGACGTTCTTGCCGCCGTCCTCGCCGATCAGCGACATGCGGCGAACGCGGTCCTCGTCGCCCGGGAACTTGGCACGGACCTCGTCGAGGAAGCGGCTGTTGATCTCGTAGATGATCTCCAGGTGCCGTGGCAGCGACTCGGCGAACAGCTCCAACGGCCACTTCTCCAGCGCCTCTGGCAGCAGGGTGTGGTTGGTGTAGCCGAATGTCGCGACGGTGATGGCCCACGCCTCGTCCCAGTCCAGATCGCGCTCGTCGACCAGCAACCGCATGAGCTCGGCAACGCCGATCGACGGGTGAGTGTCGTTGAGCTGCAGAGCGAATCGCTGCGGAAGCTCGCGGACTCCGGCGTCGGCGAGGTCGTCCATGATGTGCAGCACGTGCTGCAGCGAGCAGGACACGAAGAAATACTGCTGCAGCAGGCGCAACCGCTTGCCGGCGTCCGGCTCGTCGTTGGGGTAGAGCACCTTGGTGACCGTTTCCGAGGTCACCTCGTCCTCGACGGCCTTGTAGTAGTCACCGGTGTTGAAGGCCTCCAGCGCGAACGACTCCACGGCCCGCGCGCTCCACAACGTCAGAACGTTGCAGGTGTTGACGCCGTATCCCTGGATCGGGGTGTCGTAGGCGACGCCCTTGAGCAGACGGCCTGGCACCCATCGGACGCGGTCGTGACCGGCGTCGTCGGTGTAGTGCTCGGCGTAGCCGCCCCACTTCACGAGGTAGTTCACGTCGGGTTTGGCGATCTCCCAGGCGTTTCCGTTGACCAGCCAGTTGTCGGTCTTCTCGACCTGCCAACCGTCTCTGATCTCCTGATTGAAGATGCCGAACTCGTAACGGATGCCGTAGCCGATCGCCGGTCGCTCGAGGGTGGCCAGCGAGTCCAGGTAGCACGCGGCGAGCCGGCCGAGGCCGCCGTTGCCCAGCCCAGGCTCGGCCTCGCATGCCAGCACCTCATCGAGGTCCTGGCCCATCGCTGCCAGCGCAGTCTTGGCGGCCTGCTCCAGGCGCAAGTTCAGCAGGTTGTTGCCCAGCTGCGGGCCCATCAAGAACTCGGCAGACAGGTAGCAGGTCACCTTGCGGCCGAGATCCAGGGAGGTCTGCGTCGATGCGACTCGGCGGTCCTGCATGCGGTCGCGTACGGCCAGCGCAAGCGCACGGTAGTAGTGCTCGGGCTTCAGGGCGGCGGCCGGACGGCCGATCGAGTAGCGGATGTGGTCGGTGATTGCGCGCTGGAGGGCGTGCGCGCCCATCCCGGTGCGGGAATGCTCGCTGAGGTCGGCGCGGACGCCACTGGGTGTCTGGTCGACATCGGTCATGGTGAGTACTACTCCCTCGATCGGCGCAATGCGCCCGGGCATTCGCCGCGTGCGCACAGGTAGTCGTGGGAGGTAATTGTGGCAGCGACGTCTGCACAGCAGGCACGTAATTGACGTCCGATTCGTTAACGAAAGCTCACAGGCTCGCGACGGAGAGCTGGCCGTTCAGGTGCTGGGTGTGAAGGTGTACGTCTCGCCGTGCGCGAGGTAGACGAACTTGGCCTCGGAGCTCGACGCCTGGGCGGCCTTCTGGAAATCGTCGAGCCCCGAGAGGAAGACCGAGAAATCGTTGTAGTGAATCGGGATGGCGGTGCGTGGTTTGGTGATCTCGACGGCCTTTACTCCTTGCTCGCCGGTCATGGTGACCACCGTGACAAGAAAGGTCGTGCCACCGGTGTGGATAAGGCCGAGGTCGATATCGGGGTAACGCCGCGGGATGTCCTCGAGGCTGTCGACGAGCATCGTGTCGCCAGTGATGTAGAGCCGGTACAGGTGATCGCCGTTGCGGCTGAAGTCGAGAAGGTGCCCGTTGACCGGCATCAGCAACTCGTTGACCGCTTCTTCGGTGGCATGTTTGGCCGGCATCGCGGTGATCGTCACCGTTGCGTCGCCTTTGTTCACCTCCAGCGATTGCCAGGTTTCGAGGGGATGGCCGTGCTCGAATCCCAACGCGCAGAGCTTTTCCACCGCGTCGGCCGTGGAGACGATGGGCAGTTTCTTGTCGAGCTCTCGGGCGGCGACGTCATCGAAATGGTCGCCGTGGTAGTGCGACAAGACGATCACATCGATCGGCGGCAGGTCAGCGATCTGGCAGGCCGGCTCGACCTCACGCCGCGCCCAGATGCCATGACCGAGGTACACGTGCTCGCCCTTATGGAGGAACGCAGGATCGGTCAGGACTGTCAGTCCGCCGAAGCGGATCAATGTGGTGGCATTACCGACGAAGTAAACGCTGCCCTTGGCGAAATCCGCTGTGCCGCTGCTGGTTAACTCTAACGACGTCATCGTGTGTGCTCCTGCCGGCGCACGACTGGGTCGACCGTCTGCCATTGCGGTTGGGGTATTCGCCCAGCTCTGCGTGGATAGCAGCCTACATCTTGATCGCCGGTATCAGCCGGTCGATGTTCCACAACTGGTCCCGCCTGGCCGACAGGCACGAGACCAGGATCGCGACGGCCCAGATCCCGATCAGCACCACGATCGCCTGCCATAGCCGGCCGTCGATGCCGCCGAGGATGAGCTGTCGAAGCCCGTTGACCCCGTAGGTCATCGGGTCGAAGCGGTGCAGGAACTGGAACGGCTTCGAGGTGGTCTCCACCGGGTACATGCCGCCGGCGCTGACCAACTGCAGCATCAGCAGCGCCATGATCAACACGCGGCCCACCGCCGGGCCGACGAGCGCGTTGATTGCCTGCGTTGCGGCCACGAAGGCGAACGAGATCAGAATCATGAAGCCGAGCATCGAGGCCGGGTGCACGACGTGCATGCCGAGGCCGAAACGCACCACGCAGTACAGAATGATCGCCTGGAACATCGCGATTGCTGCAGCGGGAAGGTAGCTCGCCAGCGCCACCCGAATCGGAAGTACCTCAGCGGCGATCGCGCGACTCTGCAACGGCCGCAACACCATCCAGAGCACCAGGGCCCCGAAGAACAGCGCCAGCGTGAGGAAGAACGGTGCCATGCCGGTGCCGAAGTTCGGTGCGGCGTTCTCGTGCGAGGTCTCGAGTTGGACCGGGCCGCCGATGGTGTCGGCGATGGCGTCCTTCTGCTGTTGGGTCCAGTTGGGCACCTGCTTGGCCCCGTCGCTCAGCTTGGTCGCCAGCTCCGCCGAGCCGGACTTGAGCTGCTGTGCGCCATCGTCGAGTTTGGCGATGCCGCTGGCCAACTCGGCGTTACCGGAGGCAACTTGCTTGGCTCCGTCACGCAACTGGGTGAGCTTGTTCGTCAGCTCCTGGCCTTTGCTGCCGACTTGGTCGAGCGCCGTTGCGAGCGGGCTGCCCGGTGTGCGCAGCCCGGACGTCATGGCGATCGCGGCGTTTTGCGCGTCGGTGAGGCGCTGGCGGATCTCGGGTGTCAACTGATGCTGACGGAGCTGATCCTGCACGCCGCGCAACGTGTTCGCCAGCGGATCCTGTCTAGCGGAGAGCTGGTCTATTACCGCCGACAGCGCACCGGCGGCGTTGTCCTGTGCGGTCGCGATCGCGCCGATCTGATCGTTGGCCTGCTGCAGCGCGGTGGCACCCTGCTGCAACTTGTCTGTGCTGCCGCCGATTTGCGATACGGCCTTGGTCACCGCCAGGAGTGGGTCGGTGGCCGAGTTGATTCCGTCGGAGAGCTGCTGCGCGCCGGTCGCCAGTGTCGCCGAGCCGGTTCGGGCGGTGTCCAGGCCGGCCGCCAACTGACCGGCGCCGTCGGCGAGTTGACCGGCGCCGTCGGCGGCCTGTTTGATGCCAGACGCGGACGAAACCACCACGGACAGCATCTGATTGACCGCCTGCCCGGAGATCCGCGACGAGACCGCGTTGAGTACTTGGTCGATCGCGGTGCGACCGATACTCGTCGAGATGTAGTTGTTGGCGTCGTTGTAGACGGCGATCAGGTTGGCCTTTTTCGGTTGCCCCGTCACCGGCGACGCGATCGCTGCGCTGAAATCCGGCGGCAGTTCGACCATGAAGTAGTACTTGCCGTGCTCGACCCCGTTGTGCGCTTCCTCGGGGCTGACCACGTGCCAGTCGAGGCTGCCGTCGGCAGTCAGGCTCTTGGCGATCTCGGCGCCCGCGTTGAACGGCTGTCCAGACACGACGGCACCCTTGTCCGAGTTGACCAGTGCCACGGGCATTTTGTTCACATGGCCGAACGGGTCCCAGAACGCCCAGAGGTAGAGCGCCCCGTATACCAACGGCAGCAGCATCAGCACGACGATGGCCACCCGGGTCAGTCGGCTGCGCCCGAAACGTTTGATTTCCGAACCGAATGCGAGTCCAGCGAGCATCGTCAGTCCCCTTCGGTCAGCGTGCGGTGATCGTGCAGTTCGTGGTCCGGCGCTTGTGCGCCGAGCGGATTGGTCACCCCGACGACGACGGTGCACTGCGCAGCGAGCGCACCCAGCCGATCCACTGCGATTGCGCGGCGCGCGTTGTCGCGCACCTGCTCGAGGTCACCGACCACCAGGATCGGACGATTCGACAGTGTCGCCAGCGTGATCCGTAGCAAAAACAGTTCCAGATCGGACAATTCGACGATGTAGGTGCCGGGGGACGGCGGAGGAGTGTCGCCGAACACTGCGGCCATCTTGGATTGGCCGGCTTCGCGGGGTATCTGCGCGTACCAGGGCGCCAGCCACCGCCGCTGCTCAGCGAGCACCGTCTGCACAGTCACCGATTCCTCGAGCTCGTCGATGTCGGGGAAGGCGGCGATTGCGCAGTGCCGGCGAATCGCCCGTGGCTTCGAGTCGCCGCGAACGGTCAGTGTGCCGTGCGTGGGTTTGAAGCGACCCGCCAGGGTCATCAGCAGCGTGGTCTGGCCGGGTCCGCCGGGCATCTGAATGGCGTGAAATCCCTCGGGAAGCGCCAAGTCGATACCGGAGAACAGCGGTCCGTGTTCGCCGTCCACGCCCAGTCCGGTCGCGGTGATCACCGCCGTGGCTTCCGATTCATCCTGCGTGCTCACGTAGTGCTCCTAATCGCTTTGAACCGCAAGAGATTCCAGCATGGGCGTGATCAACTGTCCGAGCAGGTCAGGGTCAATGCTTCCCGGTCGCAGGACTTCTTCCATGGCTATCCCCAGGTTGATGGTGGCAACGAGTTGAGCGACGTCGGCCACCCGCCGACCGGACGGCACGGTCGCGGCCGGCCCGAAGATTTGGGAAGCCTGGTCGGCGATAGCAGCACGACGGCGAGCGATCAGCCGCTCTCGAAGCTGCGGATCACGCACGGCGCGCAGCCAGTACTCGACGAACAGAACGTAGTAGTCGGCGTGGCCGCGAACCGCGTCGAGCCCTGAACGGCTCAGTTCGCTTGCGGCGGCGGCGGCGTCGCCGCTTCCCAGCGCTGTGGCGATCTGCGCCCCACGTTGCTCGAATTCACGGTCGAGCAGGGCCAGGAACAGTTCGTCCTTGGATTCGAAATTCGAGTAGACCGCGCCTTTGGTGAATCCCGCCGCCTGGCCGATCGCATCGATGGTGGCCCCGGCGAAGCCTTCGGCGGCGAATACTTTGGAGGCCGCATCGAGAATTCGGTCGCGCACTTCGACACGCGTAGGGCGGGTCCGTGGCGGCTTGACAGGCGACATGGCCAAAAGCATACTCGACGGTATCGACTGGATACCGGCTAGTATCGAAAAGGTGGATGTAGATGACAGAGTTTGAACTGGTCATCCGTGGCGGGACCGTGTTCGACGGAACCGGTGCGGCGCCGATCACGGCCGACGTCGGAGTCCGCGACGGAAAGGTCGCCGCGATTGCGCCAGGTCTGCCCGACGGCGCTCGCACCGTGGATGCCCGCGGTCACTGGGTGATGCCCGGGCTCATCGACGTACACACCCACTACGACGCCGAGGTTCTGCTCAGCCCAGGCCTGGGGGAGTCCGTCCGGCACGGGACCACCTCGGTGATTCTCGGCAACTGTTCGCTGTCCACGGTCTACAGCGACGCCGACGATTGCGCGGACATGTTCGCGCGGGTCGAGGCGCTACCGTGGCAGATCGTTCACGACTCGGTCAAAGATGCCAAAACCTGGAGTGGTCCGGCTGAATACGTCAAGACGCTGGACTCGCTGCCACTGGGGGCAAACGTCGCCGCATTCATCGGTCACTCCGACATCCGCGCGTCGGTGTTGGGCCTGGGCCAATCGGTTGATGCCGACTACCGGCCGACCCGCGCGCAAATCGCTCAGATGCAGCGGATGCTCTCCGATGCACTCGACGCCGGCTTCCTCGGGTTGTCGACGCTGCGCAGTTCGTTCTCCAAGCTCGAAGGCACCCGCTTCCCGGCGCGGCAGCTGCCGTCGACTTACGCCAGGTGGTCGGAGTTCAGCGCGCTGAACACCGTTCTGCGGCAACGTGGTCGGGTGCACCAGAGCACTCCGAACCTGGCGCGGCAGGCTGAAGTCGCGCGCTACCTCGGCCAAAGCATCGGCCGCGGGTTCCGGCGGCCTCTGAAGACGACCTTGATCGCGGCTGCCGATGTCAAAGCCGACCGCAGGGCGGCACGGTTGACCTTGCTGGCCGCCAGTGTCACGAACCGGGCCGGCGGCAACTTCCGCTGGCAGCATCTGCCGGTGCCATTCGAAATGTACGCCGACGGTGTCGATCTCGTCGTCTTCGAGGAGTTCGGTTCCGGCTCGGCCGCGCTGAACTTCCGCGACGAGATGAGCCGGGGCAAGCTGCTCGCCGACGAGTCATATCGCCGCCAATTCCGCAAAGACATGACCAAACAATTCGGCCCGCGGGTCTGGAGTCGCGACTTGTCTGACGCCGAGATCGTGGCGTGCCCAGACAGTTCGGTGGTCGGGAAATCCTTCGCCGATGTCGCCGCGACCCGGGGGATCGAACCCGCCGACGCATTGCTCGACCTGACCGTCGAACACGGCGCCCGGTTGCGCTGGCGAATTGTCGTCGCCAACGACCGCGAAGACGTGCTAGACCGCATGCAACGCTCGCCGAACGTCCAGATCGGCTTCTCGGATTCCGGTGCGCACCTTCGCAATATGGCGTTCTACAATTCCGGCCTGCGGATGCTGGAACGCGTCCATCAGCGCCGTTCGATGCCCGTCGAGACTGCCGTCCGGCGCCTCACTGGTGAACTCGCCGACTGGTACGGGCTTGACGCCGGCTACCTCGGCAGTGGAACGCGGGCCGACATCGCGATCATCGACCCGACCGGATTCGACGGGTCCAGCGCCGGCTATGCAGAAGCCCCGTATCCCGGCGCGCCGGAGGTCAAACGAATGGTCAACCGCAACGACAAACTCGTCAGAGCGACAGTGGTCGGCGGCCACATTGTCTACCACGAGGGTGAATTCACCCCCGGTTTCGGCACCGAGCTGCAAGCCGGTCGCTTCCTCGAAGCGGCCGCTCGCTGAGCCTCTAGGCGACGTCTCGATGCAGCTGGCCGTCGGTGGTCCGCGAGTGCGCGACCTGGACCGGCAGCCGCTTCAGCTCGGCCATGCCGCGAGCCGGGAAGCCTTGCGTTACTTCGTGTTCGCGGTACGAGTCGATGGCCCGCTCTTCGAGTGATTGAGCCAGCTGCCGCCCTTTGTCGGTCAGCTTCATCCACGCCGAGAACATCCACCGATTGGGGTCGTCGTAGTGGTTGACATACCGGTGTGAAATCTTGTGAATCGAGCGATCAAGAGACAGCTTGGAGCCGACGAAACGGAACCTGTTCACGTTCCCCAGCCGGAACAATCCGTCGTCAACCAGGGAGCGGATCGTCTCGAGAGTCTCGGTCTGTACCTGCTCAGGTGACGCAAACGGCTTCTGCTGCTTGATCTTCCAGTCAATCGCATTCAAAGCGACCGGCCTACCAAGACCTTTGAGTAGAAGATTGTCGCGAACTATCTCGGTGGTGGTCATTGGCCTCGCCCTTCGCCGCATACTTACCCCGGCTGCAACGCGGCTCATCGGCGCGTATTCCCGAAGGATCGTGATGCGCCTCACCCACGTCGGGCGGGCTGTAGCGGCGGGCCTGGCAGAGATGAAAGCCTCTGACAAGAAACCGGTCTCGCCTCAAGGTGAGGCGAGACCGGTTGAAGTCAGGCGAAGCGTGGCTACTTGCCGCCGCCGGCGCCGCCGCCGAGCAGCTTGCCGCCGCCGGCACCGCCACCCAGCAGCTTGCCGCCGCCGGCACCGCCACCCAGCAGCTTGCCGCCGCCAGCACCGCCGCCGAGCACGCGTGTCCGAGTCATAAATCCTCCTAGTAAGGCGGTCACCTGTCCCTGTCGGACGAGATGACACTGGGTTAGAGCATCAGCGTATCGCCGTCGGGGTCGGTCACGGCGTGAACAAATCAGCAACGGAGAGTTACCAATAGGCGCCTCAACGCGCCGCGAGCAGACGACCCTCGCGCCGCGGCGCTGGCGGGTTTTCGATATAGGCAGGCATATTTTCGGAAGCCAGCAAGCGCCGACATCTCGTAGCGTGCGAAATGCACGAGCTCTACGACAGAAAGGCGTCACATCATGGCGATGAACTTGCTGCATCAGCGTCGGTGTAGTTCGGCGGGCTGGGCAGCGGCGGTTCGCGACGAGCTGTTGCCGTGGGCGCTTGCCGATGTCGAACTGGGTGACCAGACCCTGGAGATAGGACCGGGCTACGGTGCAACGCTGCGCGCACTGGTCGACCTGGCGGACACGGTTACCGCCGTCGAAGTCGACAAGCCGATGGCCGAGCGGCTGGTTCGGCTCTACGGCGATCGAGCGCGGGTGATTCACGGTGACGGCAGCGATACTGGTTTGCCCAACCAGGCTTTCAGCTCCGTGGTGTGTTTCACGATGCTTCATCACGTGCCTACGCGTGGCTTGCAGGATCAGCTCTTCGCGGAGGCATTCCGGGTGCTGCGGCCCGGTGGCGTGTTCGCCGGCAGCGACCGCTTGCCGTCGCTGCTGTTCCGGCTGATTCACATCGGCGACATCTACAACCCGCTTCGACCGGAGGAGTTGCGGACGCGGCTCAAGTGTGGCCGGGTTCGGCGATATTCATATCGACGTGGCCGGTGTCCGGCTGCGCTGGCGCGCTACCAAACCCGAATAGCCGATACTCCAGTTAGGTTGGGGCTAGGGCGAATTCGGGATCGACGCGCCGGGGGTGTGGCCGAAGCTGCGCCGGAACACCTCGATGAATGCACTCGCCGACGACCAACCGCACTGGTGGGCCACCGTCGTCACAGGCGTCTGTTCGGCCAGCAGAACGAGTGCGCGGTGCAGCCGCAATTGGGTGCGCCACTGCGGGAATGTCATGCCGAGGTCTTGACGGAACAGCCGCGACAGACTGCGATCGCTGGCTCCGACGATGCGGCCGAGCTCGGCGAGCGTGCGACTGTCAGCGGGGTCGGCCTGCAGGATGTCGCACACCGCCGCGAGGACGGGCGCGGTCGGGGTCGGCACGTGTAGGGGCTGCTGAGGCGAGCTGCGCAACTGGTCGAGCAGCACGGCGCGCAGCCGCGTTCTTTCCGGAGTGTCGGCATCGCTGTCGGTGTAGGCGATGATCAACTCGCGCAACAACGGCCCGACCATCAGCACAGTGGGCGAGTCGAGCCGCAGCGGATTGTCGGTGGCGGCCAGGCCCACGGTGTGCAACTTGAGCTCTCCGTAGGCGCGGTGCGCGTGGAAAGTGCCGGCCGGGATCCAGATCGCCCTCGTCGCCGGAGCGACCCAGGAACCCCGGTCCGTCGTGACCGCCAGCACGCCGCGGCCCGCGTAAACGATCTGGTGATCATCATGCCGATGCGCGGGAATCTGGTCGCCCGATGCGAGACGCAGCGTGCGGGTGGGAGCGGCCGGCTCGTGGCGGATTTTCAGCATTGACGAACAGTTTATTAAAAGCCCGACATGCCTGTCGGCCGCTCGGTCAGGTCACCGACGCGGCATAGATTTCGTCGATGTTCGACTTGAGCTTCTGGTCGAACTCGACATCGCTTTGGTCGACCGTGAGTCCCTCGGTCAGCGCCCGCGAGAAGCTCGCGATCAGAAGGTGATTGCGAGCCAGGATGTCGGCGCTCTGATCGAGGCTGTAGCCGCCGGACAGGGCGACCACGCGCAGCACCCGCGGGTGCTCGATGAGCGGGGTGTAGAGGCCGTCCTCGTCCGGCAGGGTCAGCTTGAGCATCACCTGCCGGTCATCGGGCAGCTCATCGAGCTTCGCCTGCAGCGCCGCCGACCAACAGCCGGTCCGCGGTCGGCTTGTCGGGGCTTTTGATGCTGACCTCGGGCTCGATGATCGGCATGAGCCCGTGCCGGGCGATCGCCTCGGCGCAGTCGAACTGCTGCTCGACGATCGCTTTGATCCCGCCGTCGTTGGGTTCCTGGATGAACGAGCGCATTTTCGTGCCGAAGACACCTTTCTCGACGGCACGCTCGAGCACGCTCTGGAGCTTCGTCATCGGCTTCATCAGCTGGACGCCGTATCGCGCGTCGGCGAGCCCTTGGTCGACTTTGACGAACGGCACGATGTGTTTCTGCTTCCACAGGAAGTCGACGGTGTCCTCGCCACTGATGGTCCGATCCATCGTCTGCTCGAAGAGAATGGTTGCCAGGATCTTGTCGCCGGTGAAGCTGGGGCTCTCGATCAGCCGCGCCCGCGCCTGGTGCATGAGGTCGAACATCTGTCCTTCGTTGCCGTAGGACTGCTCGGGAATGCCGTAGAGAGCCAGCGCTTTGGGGGTGCTGCCGCCACTTTGATCCAGCGCGGCGATAAAGCCCCGGCCTGACCCCATCTCTTCGAGCTGCTCTTCGTTCACTGCAATTCCTCCGCCATCCGCTTGTCGACCCACTGCATCCAGCATCGCGCAACCTCAAGCTCGCGGCTACCACTTCCGATAAGCGGGCAAACCACCTCTGGCGGAGCCGATCGTTACGGTTGGCAGAGACGGGAGGGCAACCAATGGGCCAACGCGAGCTGGACACGACCGAAAGCCTCTTGCAGGAACTGCTGTGGACGTACGGGCCCTGCGGCCAGGAGGACGCGGTGCGCGACGTATGCGCTCGCGAGCTGCAGCCTCTTGTCGACGACATGTGGACCGACGACGCCGGCAACCTGATCGGCTACATCGGCGCCGCGGAGAACGCGTCTTGCATCGACCGACCACCGGCATCGGACGAATCCAATCGCCGGCGGGCGCCGCAACGCGGGTCATGGCACACATGGACGAGTTGTCCATGCTGGTCAAGCGGGTCGAGCCGGACGGCACCCTGCACATGACTCAGCTCGGAGTGATGTACCCGGGCAATTTCGGGCTTGGCCCGGTCGCTCTGCTCGGCGATCAGCAGACGCTGACCGCGGTGCTCACGCTCGGCTCCGAGCACACCACCCAGGAGAGTCCGCGGATCTGGGAGACGAAGCCGGACCAGGGCGACCGCGCGCTGGATTGGCAGCACGTCTACGTGTTCACCGGGCGCACTCCCGAAGACCTCGCCGCGGCGGGAGTGCACGCCGGAACGCGAGTGTGCATCGACCGAAGTAAGAGAGACCTCGTCGAGTTCGGCGGCTACGTCGGCGCGTACTTCCTGGACGATCGTGCTGCTGTCACGGCGCTGCTGCGCGCGGCGCGCCTGCTGCGCGAGCGCGGGCAACGGCCCGAGCAGGACGCGTATCTGGTCTTCACCACCAACGAGGAGATCGGCGGCGTGGGCGGCTCCTATGCGAGCGCCACGCTGCCCGGCACCCTCACCATCGCGCTGGACGTCGGGCCCACCGAGCGCGAGTATGCGACCACGGTCACCGGTGGTCCGATCGTCGGCTACAGCGACGCGTTGTGCGTCTACGACAAGGACGTCGCCGATCGACTGATGGCGGTCGCCACCGCCCGCGGGTTGTCGCCGCAGCCGGCGACGCTGGGCGCGTTCATGTCCGACGCGTCGCACTCCAAAGCCAGTGGGCTGACTCCGCGCGCGGGCTTACTGTGCCTGCCGACGCTGAGCACCCATGGCTTCGAGGTGATTCCGCGGGCCGCGATCGACGACATGGCCGGGATCGTCACGGACTTCCTCCTGGAGGCCTAACGGGCAGCGTCGACAGCAGCGCGTTGAGCCCGTATTCGAAGACGGCGTCGTAGTCGGTGGGAGACTGCAGCGCCCGCACCAGCGCCTGATCGGGCCATTCGTCGTCCCACAGCGAGGGATCCTCTTCCTCGTGTTTGGCGCCGCGAACCGCCGAGAACTGCATCACTGCCGACGATATGACGTGGACCTGCACTGCGCGCAGCACGAGGGCGGCTTCGGTCCCGGTGACGCCCAGGTCCGCGAGTAGGGCGGCCAGCTGTCTGCTGGATCGGCAGAAACAGTGTCGGAGTTCGGTCGCGTTCGTGGGCGATGGCGAGCAGGTGTTGCCGGTCGATCAGGACCCTGCGTTGCGAGCGGGCCAGAGACGCAATACGTTCCACCGGGGTGTCGCCCTCGATGGGGAGGTGCGCCATCTCGCTGAGCAGTCGGTCGACCAGGCTGTCGAAGAGTTTGTCGCGGCCGCCGACATGCCAGTAGATCGATGTGGCTGCGACGCCGAGTTCCTCGGCCAGACCCCGCATGGTGAACGCCTCCACGCCTTGGCGATCGATCAGGCCCGCAGCGGCGTCCAGGATCGTCGCCGCGTTGAGGGTTTCAGGCACTCGGTTCGCCCCCTCTTACGCGGTCGTGTTCGGGCAGGTCGAGATAGCGATCGAGATGGCGGTGCAGATTGATCACGCGCCGCTCCTCGTTGGATAGCGTCAGGTGGGTGAGTCCGGGTTGATGCAGACCGCGCTGAAGCCCGGCCAGCACCGAAATATCCTGTGTCAGAACCAGACCCGGCTCGGCCTGGTCTGCGGCCATCCGAACGTCGGCCGGTGTGCCGCGCGGGGCACCGGGCGGCATCCGCATCCACAGCATCATCACCAGTTCGCCGCGGTCGGGGTCGGGCCCCGGACGGGAGCACATCACGGTCAGGTGATCGGCATTGGCGAGCACGGTCAGATTGGGAAACACGTTGTACTGGTGCAGCCGCATCAACTGGTCGGTGCTGGCCCAGCTCACATCGACGCCGCGCCCGGCCGCGAAAGCTCTGATGTGCTCGGCGATCACGTCCATGACGGGGTGGCCACCCGGGAACGGCGTGCCCTCGGCGACACCCATCAGCGCGCCCTGGGTGCAGACGTAGGCGTCCCACACCTCGGCGTCGCTCAGCGGCTGCTTGAGATGCGGGCTCGGTAGACCATAGAGCTGCTCGGACTTGCCGGTGTGGCCCCAAATCATCTGCGGTGCATAGACGTCGTCCATGCACCTGTGCAGCTCGGGGTGCAGGGTCTGAATGTGGTAGGTCTCGCTGAACCCGTCGGCGATCGTCTTCCAGTTCGCGTCGACGTCGACGGTCATGGTTGCGTAGCAACGGAAGTCGCCGAGCCCAAGCCAGGCGATGTCGTCTGGCACCGCTTCGAGGTAGTCGGCAAGCGGCGGCGCGCTCGAAGTCGAGATTGACGAAGACCAGCCGCTCCCAGGTGTCGACGCGCACCGCGAACAACGGAAGCTCGGCCATCGGCAGCGCCCCGAACCCCTTGCGGTTGGGCACCCGCTTGAGTGAGCCGGCCAGGTCCCACGTCCAGCCGTGATAGCCGCAGCGTCAGCTCGCGCAAGTCCGAACCCGCTCCCGCACACAGCGAGTTGCCGCGATGGCGGCACACGTTCTGGAAGGCACGCAGTGTGCCGTCGTCGCCGCGAACAACGAGCACCGAGTATGGGCCCGCAACGGTATTCGAAGTAGTCGCCCGGGCTCGGCGACGTGGTCGACGGTGCACGCGACCTGCCATACCTTGGGCCACATCCGCTCGACTTCGAGCTGCGCGAACGCCGCGGAGTAGTAGCGCTCCGCGGGCACCAGTGTCGGCCGCTGCGGTGGCGTGCCGATCGCGTCTTCGCGCCGGACGTCAGGCGTCGCGTGGGTGGTCATGCGAAGTACTCCCGAAGCCTCTGTAACGGTGTTACATTCCCTTATTGGATCACTGTAGCCAACCGGCAGCGCAGCCAAGGGAGTAATCGTGTTCGATCTCAAAATCACCGGTGGCACCGTCGTCGACGGAACCGGCGCGGACCGGTTCGATGCCGACATCGCGGTCAAAGACGGCAAGATCGTCGAGATTCGGCGCCGCGGCGCCGGGCGAGTCCGCCGCTGGAAGGCGATGCCGCCGAGACCATCGACGCAACCGGAAAGATCGTCGCGCCCGGCTTCGTCGACATCCACACCCATTACGACGGCCAGGTCAGCTGGGACGCGCTACTCGAGCCGTCCAGCGGCCACGGCGTGACCACCGTCGTCACCGGCAACTGCGGCGTCGGGTTCGCGCCGGTGCGGCCCGGGCCAAGAGGACTGGCTGATCGGCCTGATGGAAGGCGTCGAGGACATCCCCGGCACCGCGCTCACCGAGGGCATCTCCTGGGGCTGGGAGAGCTACCCCGAATACCTCGACGTCATCGGCGGCCAAGAATTCGCCGTCGACGTCGGCAGCCAGGTCGCCCACGGCGCGGTTCGCGCATATGCGATGGGGGAGCGCGGCGCCCGCAACGAGCCGGCGTCGCCTGACGACATCGCGGCCATGGCACGCCTGGTTCAGGAAGCGATCGAGGCTGGGGCGCTGGGCTTCTCGACGTCACGCACGCTTGGCCACCGCGCCATCGACGGCGAACCGGTACCGGGAACCTACGCCGCCGAGGACGAACTGTTCGGACTCGGCCGGGCGATGGCCGCCGGCGGCCAGGCGGTGTTCGAACTCGCTCCGCAAGGCGTGGCGGGCGAAGACATCATCGCCCCCAAGAAAGAGCTGGAGTGGATGCAGCGGTTGGGCGCTGAGATCGATCGTCCGATCTCGTTCGGCATGATCCAGGTCGACGCCGCCCCCGATCTCTGGCGCGAACAGCTGGACATCTCGGCGGCGGCGCATGCCGCGGGCAGCCGGCTGTACCCGCAGATTGCCGCGCGGCCGTTCGGCATGTTGTTCGGCTTCGACGGGCACCACGCCTTCACACACCGCCCGACCTTCCGACGGCTGAAGGCCGAATGCACCCGCGAAGAGCTCGCACAGCGGTTGGCCGACCCCGCCGTCAAGGCGGCGATTCTCGCCGAGGACGACCTGCCGCCGGACCCAACTCGGTTGTTCGACAACATGTTTGCGCTCGCGCAGTACGCCATGGGCCGCACCTACGCGATGGGAGACCCGCCCGACTACGAGCCCACCGACGAACGCACCGTGGAGAAGATCGCGGCCGAACGTGGCGAGGACCCATTGGCCACGCTCTACGACCTGATGCTCGAACACGATGCGACGTCGATGCTGATGCTGCCGTTCTACAACTACGCCTATGGCAACCACGACGCGATTCGCGAGATGCTCCTTCATCCGGCCGGCGTGCTGGGTCTGTCCGACGGCGGCGCGCACTGCGGGATGATCTGCGACGCGTCGTTCCCGACGTTCCTGTTGACGCACTGGGCGCGCGACCGGCGCCGCGGCCAGAAGTTGCCGCTTGAATACGTCATCCGCAAACAGTCGTATGACACCGCGCAACTGTTCGGGTTGACCGACCGCGGTGTCGTCGAGATCGGAAAACGCGCCGACGTCAACGTGATCGACATGGATGCGATCACCTTGCACCGGCCGGTGATGGCCTACGACCTGCCGGCCGGCGGCAAAAGGTTGATCCAGGGAGCGTCGGGCTATGACACCACGATCGTCAACGGTGTGGTGACCCGTCGCGGCGGCGCCGACACCGGCGCGCGCCCGGGACGCCTGGTCCGCGGCGCACGCTAAGCGAGGGCGTGGTCGATCAGCACTTCGGCGGCCGCCCTGGCGCGAGCCCACGGCTCCGGGTCATCCAGCGACGTCGCCAGCGCACCGGCACCCTCGTAGAGCACGGCAAGCTGGTTGCCGAGTTGTCTTGCATCCGTCGCGCCGGCTTGTTTGGCCAGGTCCGTGAGCCAGTCGGCGAAGCCGACCTTGGATGCGCAAACGATCTCCTGAACACCCGGCATGGTTCCGGCAGCCTCGACGGCCGCGTTGTGAAATGGGCAACCCCGAAACGTCTCGCCCGGTGCACTGTGGCCGTCGAAAGCGGCAAGCAGACGTTGGCGCGGCGTTCCGTCTTGGTCGGCGTTGATCACGCCGTCGGCGACCTGCCGCTCCATGCCGCGTAGGTACTCCTCGACGACCGCGGTCTTGCTCGGAAAGTGTTGATAGAGCGTGCGTTTGGACACCGACGATTCCGCCGCAAGCTTTTCGACCCCGGTGGCGTTGATGCCGTCGCGGTAGAACAACTCGGCGGCCGTGTCCAGGATGCGCTGGCGCGCGCCTCGGCCACCCTTGGTTGGCGCAGCCTTATTCATGCCAGGAGTATACCGAACGGTTTACATGGAGGGCCAGCGCGTGTAGCGTGGCGCCGGTAGATGTACACCAATCGGTTTACTAGGAGTAGGCATGACACAGCGATCGCCCGTGGTACTGATCACCGGTACGTCGTCGGGAATCGGGCAGGCCATCGCCGGCGCGTTCGTGGCCAAGGGTTTCGAGGTATTCGGCACCAGCCGCAACCCGCAGCGAACCGAGCCGATTGCGGGGGTGGAATTGTTGGCGCTCGACGTCACTAACACCGCCTCGGTTGCCGCGGCGGTGTCGACCGTCATCGAGCGTGCGGGCCGGATTGACGTTTTGGTCAATAATGCCGGAGTCGGCATTTTCGGCGCCGCGGAGGAGAGTTCCATCGCTCAGGCACAGGAGTTGTTCGACACCAACTTCTTCGGGCTGATCCGGGTGACGAACACGGTGCTGCCGTATCTGCGGGCGCAGCGCAGCGGTCGAATCATCAACATCGGGTCGGTGCTCGGGTTCCTTCCGGCCCCGTACGGCGCTCTGTACGCCGCCTCCAAGCATGCGGTCGAAGGCTATTCGGAGTCGCTGGATCACGAGACCCGCGAGTTCGGTGTCCGGGTGTCGGTAGTCGAACCCGGCTACACCAGCACCTCGTTTGAGGCCAACGCGACCGACGCCGATTCGCCGATCGAGAGCTATGGGCCTCTGCGCGAACACGTCAAAGCCGGCCTGCGCAAGGCGGTGGATGCCGGTGACGATCCCGCAGTGGTGGCGCAGGTCGTACTGAAAGCAGCGATGAGTCGCACGCCGAAGTTGCGTTACCCAGCCGGGCCATTGGCTCGCCAGCTCGCGGCGCTGAAGAAGTTCGCGCCGGCAGCGTTGGTGGACAAGGGGATTCGCAAGGCGAACAAGTTGGATACCGCGCCGAAGCGGAGTCAGGTGCCGCAGAACGCGCGGTAGCCGCCGGTCGCTGTCAGGATTTGGCGTACCGGCGAACTAGGTCGTCCTCGCCGAACATGTTGGCGTGGTCCGAGCCTCTGTCATCACGGCCGAAGAACGTCCACTTGCGGGGACTCTTTTGCGGGGTGCTGATCATCTTGACGGTGTAGCGCAAGCTGGTTTCACGAAGTGACCCGATGATGTCTCCGACGCGGATCTGCGACGGATGGATCTCGGGTGCGTCTTGCCAACTCTGAATGATCACTAGTTCCTTACGGTTTTCATCACTGTACGCGCAAACGGCTCGCGATGGAGTCCTGAGTTACCCAACCGTGTGGTCGGTGGCGTACGGTGAAGGTGAGCCTTTTCGTTGTCAGCGGTAATTTACCGTTGCACGTGAGCACGGCAGCTCGCGGGCAATGGGATTCCTCCGCATCTCCGCGTTTGCAGGGGGCGACGTCAGCCTAAGGAATTCCGTTGAACAGCAATGTTTTTGCCTCTACTCGATTTGCTGTGAGATGACTCATTGGCGGTCGGCGAATCCCGTCCGACTCTCTCTTGCCAATGAGTTGGGCGGAGAAATCGATGGAGCGTGGTGGCCGCGGGTCGACCGCATGACCCTCGAGTTGCCCGGCCTCGTCGAAGCCCTGACCCCGCTACTGGGGGACATCACCTCGATCAACGTCAACTGGCCGCACCTGCAGCGACCGCCGGACTTCAACTGGCCGGGTTGGGAACACAAAACGCAGCACGTGATCACCGTCAACGGCGAAAAGGCGCAGGTCAACCTATTGATCATCGCGTACACCACCTACAGCGGGCTCGCTCTGATGGTGCTCCGGCGAGCCGCCGGCCTGACCATCGTCCCCGCTGACCGCGAAAAACCCGCATTCGTGACTGCGGGTTCGATTCTGCAGGCGGCCATGAAACAGCGTGTCGCCATGCTCGAAGCTCAGGTGCCGCAGAACGTGCGGTAGTTGCCGGATCCTTCCGGCGCCGGGTGCGGCGTAACGCTCCAAACCCGGTCGCTCGTCGTAAGGGCGCGCTGACCGCAATGAGCAACTGCTGCAGCGGATTCAGATCGCCGGCGGTCGCTGCCGACAATGCCTCTTCGACAAGATGATTGCGCGGGATGTACACGGGGTTGCTTCGATCCATCAGCGCCGCATCAGGATTCAGTGTTCGCCAGCGCGATATCCACTCAGAGCCGACGACGTCGAGGCGTTCGGCGTCGCTGCTCAGTGCGCGGAAGAACGAGGTGTAGTCGACGCGGTTCTCCTTGAGCTGCGTGAGCAAATCCTCGGACAAGGACGTGACAGTCGCGGCGTCGACGTCCGCGGCCAAACCCAGCTTTGCTCGCATCCCGTCGGTCCAGGTCGCATCGTACTGGTTGCGGAAAACCTCGAATGCCTTGTGCGCGAGAGCAACACCTTCGTCGACGGTATCGGCCAGCAGCGGCAGCAGCGCCTCGGCCAACCGGGCGAGGTTCCATCCGGCGATGGCCGGCTGATTGTCATAGGCGTAGCGGCCCCATTGGTCGATCGAGCTGAACACCGTGTCGGGGTCGTAGGCCTCCATGAAGGCGCATGGCCCGTAGTCGATCGTCTCGCCGGAGATCGTCATGTTGTCGGTGTTCATCACGCCGTGCACGAAGCCGATCAGCATCCATCGGGCCACCAGCGACGCCTGCACCGCGGCCACCGCTTCGAACAGTGCGAGGTAGGGATTGTCGAGCATCGCGGCGCCGGGATAGTGGCGGGCGATCGCGTGGTCGGCCAAGCGCCGCACCAAATCGAGGTTGCGGGTAGCGGCCGCGTATTCGAAGGTGCCGACCCTCAGATGGCTGGAGGCAATGCGGGTCAACACTGCGCCGGGCAGGGGGGTCTCGCGCTGCACCACGCGGCCCGTTGCGACCACGGCCAGGGAGCGCGTGGTCGGGACGTCCAGCGCATGCATCGCCTCGCTGATGATGTATTCGCGCAGCATCGGTCCCACTGCCGCCAACCCGTCACCGCCGCGTGCAAACGGAGTGGGACCTGAACCTTTGAGGTGAATGTCGCGCAGCCGCCCGTCGGGGTCGGTGAGTTCGCCGAGCAGCAGCGCGCGACCGTCACCGAGCTGCGGGACGTATCCGCCGAACTGGTGCCCGGCGTAAGCCTGCGCGACCGGCGCGGCACCGTCGGGGATGTTGTTGCCGACCAGGAAGCGCAGCCCGTCGGGACTTCGCAGCCACGCCGGGTCGAGGCCCAGCTCGCCGGCCAGTGGTGCGTTGAAAGCCAGCAGCCGCGGATTCGGGAATGGCTGAGCTTTCCAACTGACGGCCAGCTCGGGCAGGTCGCTCGCGAAGTGGTCCTGCAGAGCAATGGATATGTCCGGTGCGACGCTCATCCCGCCCAGCCTACGGCCGGTGAGCGGTGTCCGGCCGTGACCAGCGTGACTAACATCGACCAGGCAAACCTTCGATGATAGGAGCCGTCACCGGAATGCTCGAGCCGCACGAGGTCGACAACCTCTTTCCCGCTGATCTGCCCGAATCGGCTGAGTGGGAACAGCGCTACCCGCCCCGTGACCTGCCCGCCGATGCTCACGTGACCCGATTGGCTCCGTCGCCGACCGGCTTCATTCACCTCGGTGGGATCTACACCGCGATGATCGACCTGTCGGTCGCGCGTGAGACCGGTGGCCGCTACTTCGTGCGGATCGAGGACACCGACCAGTCGCGGGAGGTGGTGGGCGCGTACGAACAGTTCGATCGCGCCTTCGCCTACTTTCGGGTCATTCCCGACGAGGGGGTCGGCGCCGGCGGTGAGTACGCGCCGTACCGCCAGTCCGAGCGGGCCACGATCTATCTGAGCTATGCGCGCGAGATGTTGCGCTCCGGGAACGCGTACCTGTGTTTCGCCACCTCCGATGAGCTCACCGAGATCCGCACGCGTCAGCAGCAGCTCAAGCGCCCGACCGGTTACTACGGCGAATGGGCGATCTGGCGGGACGCCGATGACGCAGCCGTTCGGGAGCAGTTGGAGAAAGGGGTCGCCCTATGTGGTGCGCTTCCGCTCGCCCGGCCGCACTGGCGGACGGGCCTCCTTCACCGACGCGATCCGCGGCGAATTGTCGATGGAGGACAACTACAACGACGTGGTCATCCTGAAATCTTCAGCGGCCGTGCAACTTCCGACCTATCACTTCGCGCACGCCGTCGACGACCACTTGATGCGGTGCAATCTGGTGATCCGCGGCGAGGAGTGGTTGTCGTCGACGGCGTTACATCTGCAGTTGTTCGAGGCGCTGGGTTTCCGAACCGCCCACCTATGCGCACATCGCGCTGCTGATGAAGCAGATCCCGGGCGGTAAGCGCAAGCTCTCCAAACGCAAAGACCCCGAGGCCGATGTCGACTTCTACATCCGCTCGGGCTATCCCGCCGACGCGGTGCTGTATTACCTGCGCGGTCTGGCCAACGGGCGCCTGGCCGAGATCCCGCTGCCCGAAGCCCTCGCCGCGCCGATCTCACTGGCCGAGTGCGGCGGCGCCGGCCCCCTGATGGACCTGGTGAAGCTCGAAGACATCAGCGCCGACCACGTCGCGACGCTGAGCGGGCAGCAGATCTACGCCGCGCTGACGACGTGGTCCGCGGAATTTGATGCCGAAGTGCACGGTGTGATCGAAGCCCACCCGGAGCAGACGCTGGCCGCCCTGGCCGTCGAGCGCGACGACGTCGCCAATCCGCGCAAAGACCTGCGCAAGTGGTCGGATTTCCGCGACGCGTACGGGTTCTTCTTCGCCGAACTGTTCACGCCTGTGGCTGCCGACGACTCGCGGCTGGGAGGTTTGCCGGCTGACCTGGTTCGCTCGTTCGCGGGAGACTTCGTCGCGACCTACCAGGATCTCGACGACTCGGTGCAGTGGTTCCAGCAGATTCGCGACCTGGCCGACAAATTCGGCTTCGCGGGCAACGCGAAGGAATACAAGAAGAACCCCGACGCCTACCCGGGGTCGATCCGGGAAGCCTCTCAGCTGATTCGGGTCGGTTTGACCGGTTCAACCAGGAGCCCCGACCTGTTCCAGATCGCGCGCACGCTGGGCCGCGACGAAGTAATCCGGCGGATCACCGCGCTGACCGCCTAGCGCGTCAGCCGAGACCGTGCTCGATCAGGTCGCGGGCGCGGTCGAGCATCGACGCGAACGGTCCGACCGCGAAGTTCAACAGGGGAGTCTCGACTCCCGCATGTGGGCGGGTCGGCGCGATCGCCTCCGCCGCGTGCACCGCGGCAGTCAGCCGCTTGGACTCGTCGTCGTCGAGTTGCCGTTGCAGTTTCGGGAATTCGTACTGCTCCTCGTGGAGGGCGTGGTCTAGTATCGCATCCCGCAGCTTGGTCAACTCCTCGATGAATTCCTCTGAAGTGATGTCGATCTTCTCGATGCCGGACAGCAACTGCTTGGCGTCGTGCTCCTCCTCGAGGCGGGCATCGACGATCGAGTCGAAGTCCTCCACCTCGCGACGCGCCCGGGGGTGCACCACCATCTCCTCGGCGGTCTCGTGCACGGCCAGCAACTGTCTCAGCTGCACGAACGGTTTCTCCCGGGCTCGCGGATCCGATGCGTGCAGGACTTGGTCGAACATGTCCTCGATCACGTTGTGCTGTGCTTTCAGAAATGCGATCACGTCGTCGGGCGACGCGATGATCATCTCGGACATGCGACACATCCTTTGCTCTTTGCCGGACTCCGGCCGGCGAACTGCTGAGGTCGGCGTACCCCGGCTGAATGCGGTTAAACGCGGTGTTGCTGGCGCTACTCTGCATTCGGCAGTGCGTCGACGAAGGAGGAGCGGCCGGGTGGGCTCTTCGGATCACGGCGTCGTCGACATCGATTTCGACGACCTGACGTCGCCTCAGCTGACCGAGGTTCAGCGGCAGATCCTGGAGTACACCGAGTCCCGGCCGGTCGACTTGGGCATCGAGCAGATGCTCGCCGAAGCCATCGAGCAGGCATCGGTCGGTGACGATCTGGATGACGGCGATGGTTTCCGCGATCGACTGAGCGCGCACGTTGCCGCGATCGAAGCCGACCATGGCCTGACCCAGCTCACCCGCTCATCGCTACGGCAGCGAGTCGTTCGTCTGCTGCGCAACCGGCTGTCGCTCACCGATCTGATCAAGCGGTATCCCGAAATCGAGTCGATCCCCATCGAAAAGCCGTTCATCGTCGTTGGGATGCCACGCTCGGGGACCACCCATCTGGTGAACTTGATCGCCGCCGATCCGCGCCGGCGGGCTCTGCCGTATTGGGAGAGCCAGGATCCGATTCCCGCTGTCGGCCAGGGCCCCGACAACTTCGGCATCGATCCCCGCTATGCGCGGGCGAAGGCCGAACACGACGCGCTGATGGCCAGCGCCCCGTTGGTCGCCGCGATGCACGACCGCTTCCCGGAGGCGATCGAGGAGGAAGTCGAGCTGCTCGACCTCGACCTGGCCGGCTATGTCCTGGAATGGCATGCGCGCGTGCCAGATTGGCGTGATTACTACCTCGGCCTCGATCAGCACCTGCACTACGCGTACCTGAAGAAGGTGTTGCAGGCCCTGACGTTCCTGCGGGGACCGCGAACCTGGATCCTCAAGAGCCCGCAGCATTGCGAGCAACTCGGTCCGCTGATCTCGACCTTCCCCGATGCGACAGTTGCCTTCACGCATCGTGATCCGGTCGCGGTGATCCAATCGGCGATCACGATGATGGCCTATTCGGATCGGCTGCGCCGCACCAGCATCGAGCCGGGCTGGCTGCTCGACTACTGGGCCGACCGCGTACATCGATTGCTCGGCGCATGTGTGCGCGACCGCGATCTGGTGCCGGCGGATCGCAGCATCGACATCAGCTTCCATCACCTCAATGGCAACGAGTTGCCGTTACTCGAACAGCTTTACCGTTGTGGCGAGGTCGATTTGACGCCGAAAGTGCGTCAGCGGTTTCAGCGGTACCTGGATGGAAATCCGCGCGGAAAACATGGCAGCATTCGCTACGATCTGCGACGGCATTTCGGCATATCGCCCGAGGAGTTGCGGCAGCGGTTCGACTTTTACTTCGAACGCTTCGATGTGCGGCCCGAATGAAGGAGTCACCAGCGATGTTCGAGCCGATCTATCGCAGCCGGCCGGGCGCCGACGCGCTGTCACCGGCCTGTGCCGACGCGGCCGAGCAGATCGCCCCCGGACTCTGGTGCTCGCCGGGCCTGTCGAACTCCTACCTGCTGACCACCGAGGAGGGCAGGGTGATCGTCAACACCGGGATGGGCTTCGAAGGGCCGGTGCACCGCGCCAACTTCGACGCGGTGGACTCCTCGCCGGTGCGCTACATCATCTTCACGCAGGGCCACGTCGACCACGTCGGCGGCCTGGACAGCGTCCGCGATCCCGACACTCGTCGTTGTCGCACAAGCCAACTGGACGATGTGGCGAGACGACAATGAACGGCTGATTCCATACCGGGCCAACCGAAGCGCATTCGCGTTCAAGAACACCCTGGCAACCGGCATCCAGGCCATCCAGCGTCGACTCGGCACCAAGCGGTTGCCGAGCCAGAGCGTCCCGACGGTTGACCTCGACTTCCAGGACACCCTGACGCTGGAGGTCGGCGGTCGCCGGATCGAGCTGATCGCGGTGCCGGGCGGCGAAACCAACGACTCGCTGGTGCTGTGGCTGCCGGACGAGCAAATCTGTCTGTGCGGGAACACGTTCGGGCCGATATTCGGGCACATCCCCAATCTGGTCACGATGCGCGGCGACCGCTACCGCGACGCGCTGACCGCGATCGCATCGGTTGAGCGGGTGCGGGCGCTGCAACCCGAGATGCTGGTGACCGGTCACTTCGCGCCGATCACCGGCGCCGAGCGCATCGATGCCGAGCTGACCCGGTTGCGTGAGGCCCTTCAATACATTCACGACCGGACGGTGGAGGGCATGAACGCCGGCACGGATGTTCGGACGTTGATGCGCGACATTGCGTTGCCGGCCGAATGCGAAGTGGGGCAAGGCTACGGGAAAGTGGCCTGGGACGTGCGGGCCATCTGGGAGAACTACTCGGGCTGGTTCCATCACCGTTCGACCACCGAGTTGTACCCGGTCGGTTTCGACGAGGTGGCCGCCGACGTGGTCGAGCTGGCCGGCGCCGACTCGCTCGTGCAGCGGGCGCGCGACCACCTGGCGGCCGGCCGGCCGCTGCACGCGATCCACCTGGCCGAGCTGGTGGCCGACCACTCCGGGCGCACGCGACGTGCTGAAGCAGGCGCACGAAAAGCTGCTGGGGAAAGCGCGAACTTCTGGGAACGAGCCTGGCTCACCGAACAGATCGAGAAGAACTCATGACTGCTCAGGTCAGCTTCGACTTCACCGGGACCACGGTGCTGATCACCGGCGGCACCAGCGGGATCGGCTACGCGACAGCGTCATTGTTCCGAGACGCCGGCGCGCGATGTCACCATCACCGGAACGAGGTCCGCCGCCACCGACTACGACGCCGACCTGTCCGGCATGACTTATCGCCAGTTGGGGATCACCGAAGACGACTCGGTGGCCGAGTTGGCCGGCAATTTCAGTCAGCTCGATGTGCTGGTGAACAATGCGGGTGCGAATTTCCCTGGCGGCCTTGACGAGTCCAAGCCGGCCGGCTTCGAGGCGTCGGTAGCGCTCAACTTGACCGGACCATACCGCCTGACCGTCGGCCTCTACGGCGCGCTGAAGGCGTCGACTGCGACCGGGGGAGCGAGCGTGGTCAACCTGGCGTCGATGTCGGCGCTGCGTTCGGTGCCCTTGGTGCCCGGCTACAGTGCCGCGAAGTCCGGTGTCATCAACATCACCCGAAACCTCGCGGTCAAGTGGGCGGACAAGGGAATTCGGGTCAACGCCGTCGCGCCCGGTGCGATCGACACCCCGATGACGGCGCCGATGCACGGCGCTGCCGAGATCGTGGAGGCCGAACTCGCGCACATCCCGCTGCGCCGCTTCGGATCCGTCACCGAGATCGCACCCACCATCGCATTTCTGTGCACCGAACAATGCAGCTACACCAGTGGAGCAGTATTCGTTGTCGACGGCGCATCAGACTGCGTCTGAAACGGTAAGGAAAGCAATGACATTCGCGCTCAATCCAGGGGACTACTACCACACCGGCATCGTCGTGCCCGATCTCGACGTCGCGATGCAGCGGCTGAGTGCGGTGGCGGGCTACACCTGGATCACTCCGCTGACGTACACGCTGCCCTTTCGAACCGTGAACGGATCCCGCGAGCTCACTTCGACATTCGTGTATTCGCTGCAGGCCCCGCACGTGGAGCTCATTCAACAGGTACCCGAGAGCCCATGGACGGCGGCGGCCGGTAACTCCGTGCACCATCTGGGCTATTTCGTCGACGACCTCGCCGAGACCGCCAAGGCGCTGGAAGACAACGGCTTCGCCTTCGAGGCGACCGCCGACGTTTCGCCGCCGGACCTGGCGCTTTTCGCGTATTACATCGACGCGTTCGGCACCCGCATCGAGATCGTCGACCGCAAGCTGTTCCCCGACTTTCCCGCATTCTTGCAGTCGGCGACCTCGCCGGCCGACGCCTGACCGGAGGCCCGACGTGCTGCCGGTCCTGCGCTTCAACTTCGCCTCGCCGCATGGGCAGGCCCGCACTCAGGGCGAACTGATCCGTGCTGCAATCGAATTGGCGCAGTGGGGCGAATCGCGGGGCATCATCACCGTGAGCATCGACGAGCATCACGCGACCGGCCACGGGTGGAGTTGCAACCCGATCCTGGCGGCCGGAATGTTCCTCGCGCGCACGTCGACGCTGATCGCCAGCGTGGACTGCGCTCTCGGGCCGCTGTGGAACCCCGTCCGGCTCGCCGAAGACATCGCGTTGGTCGACAACATGAGCCGCGGCCGACTGCACACCACGGTGGGCCTGGGCTATCGAAGCGTCGAATATGACGCGCTCGGAATGGATTTCAGCCAACGTGGCCCGCTGATGGACAGCCTGATCGAGCGGATGCTCGTCGGTCGTGGTCGGACACCGGTTCCTACACCCGGCCGCACCCGCCGCTGTACGTCGGCGGCGGCGCCCGCGTCACCGCGCGGCGGGCGGCGCGGTTTCGGTTGCCGCTCAGCCTGGCCGACCACCTGCCTGACGTCGCCGATCACTACCGGGAGCTGTGCGCGGGGGCCGGGCTGGCGCCGCTGATCATCATGCCGGGCCCGGTCAACCGCGGAATGATCTACCTGCATGAAGATCCCGACCGGGGGTGGGCCGAGCTCGGCGAGCACATCCTCTGGGAGGCAGTCACTTACGGCGGATGGTCGTCGGACCAACGCTCGCTGATGCACCTACCCGGAGTGCAGACGCTCGACGAAGTACGCGCTTCGGGCCGCTACCGCTTCCTGACTCCTGACCAGCTGATCGCCGAAGTCCGCGACGGCTCCCGATTACGGGCCGCTGGTGCTGCATCCGCTGGTCGGCGGCATGCCGGTTGACGAAGCGTGGAAGTCGGTTCACCTGCTGGCCGACACGGTGTTGCCGGCGCTGCGCTGACCAATGTGTTCGAACCGCTCGCGGCGGGTACGACCCTCAGTAGTCGTGGCGGGCCAGTCGGCCGTCGCCATCGCGGTCTTCGCCGAATACCGACACCACCGCGGGCACCATCTCACTGGTGACCAGCCCGTGCTCGGCCGTCAGCTCGTCAACGATGTCGAAACTGCGCTCGATCGACTCCGGGGTGTCGACGATGATCGTGACCACGGGCATCCGGCGCGTGAGCTGAAAGAGCTTGTCTCCGTGCGGTTTATGATCGCCGTGGAATCCCCAGACGCCACGCAGCACAGTTGCGCCGCGCGCCGTGCCCGACTCCAGTAGCTGGTGCACCAGCGCGCGGTGGATCGGCACGCCGTCATGAGTGGTGGCCTCGCTGGTGTGCACCATCAGCTTCTGCCACAGCGGCCGCCCCTGGTCGTCGGTGTCGGGCAGCCGGTGCGGCCGCGCAATCAGTTCGCCGCCGCGCTTGCACAGCCGCACCCGTTCGACGGTCAGCAGCGCGCGAGGTGCCAGCGGCGCTGAGTTCGGTGACGACGGCTGACACCTTCGCCGCGGTCCCGACCGAGATGATCATCAGCGGAACGTTGACGTTGCGGCTGAAGAACGCGGCCCGGTAGCGCTCGCCGTGTGCGGTGCCGTCGACGCCGAGAAAGACTGCGCCACCGGAGAATCCTCGCCGATGCAACAGATCGCAGACCGCGCGGTGAGGCCGGCTGGCCGGCCGATACGCTCCTGGCGGCCCAGGTAGACCGTGAGCTTGACCGCGTCGTCGTTGCCGTCCTCGACCGTGTCATCCCCGGCGACCAGCCGCGCGCGTTCCAGGGTCACCAGCCCGCGCCCGTCATCGCGACCACGTCGTCGACCAGGCTGCTGATCTTCGACTCGACATCGACCGCCGCGATCGCCACCGGCGGATCCTCGGACAGGCTCAGCGACTCGTCGGTGCGCAGCACGTGGCGCGGGCCGAAACTGGCGATGCCGCGCAGCATCACGCTGGTCGCGACTTCGCGGGTGTCGAACAGGTCGAGCATCGCGTCGGCCAGAAAGCCGGCCGCCGTCCGTCGCGGGCGACGCGCTGGCGTTCGCCGAAATAGGTCGTGAGCTTGAGACAGGGCTGGTTCACAGCTGGCCCCCGATCCACTGCCCGAGCAGCGCCGCCCCGATGCCCAGCACGATGCTGACGACGATATTGGCGGCGGCGTTGCGGACCTGCCGTTCCTCGCCGAGGCGCTGCGTTTCCAGCATCCAGGTGGAGAACGTCGTGTACGAGCCGACGAAAGCGGTGCCGGCCAGCAGGGCGGCGTAGCGGCTCAACGCCAGCGCGCCGAGAAGCCCGAGCAGCGCGGCGCCGCTGATGTTGACCGCCAGCGTCCCGAACGGCAGGCCCTAAGCGACGGCTTGCCCGCCCGGCGGGCGACCGCGCCGTCCAGCAGGAACCGCAGCACCGCTCCCAGCCCGCCCACGAGAATCACCCCGAGCCAGATCAGCGACGTCGTCATGCGCCGCATCCGCCGCGGCGCACCAGCGCGGTCGCCAGATGCACCGCGAGCAAGCCCCGAACAACGACGCTGGCGACAGGTGTATCCGATCGCCAGGCCGTAGTGGCGATGTTCGATCATCCGCAGCGTCTCGACCTGCATCGTGGAGAACGTGGTCAGCCCGCCGCATACGCCGGTGCCCAGCAGCGGACGCCGGTAGCTCGACAGCGGCAACCGCTCCAGCAGTCGGGTCGTGAAATAGCCCAGCATGAACGCGCCGACGATGTTGACGGTGAACGTCGGCCACGGCCAACGCGCCGGATCGGCGGTCACCAGGAGGCTCAGACCGGCGCGGGCCAGCGTGCCCAACGCGCCCCCGACGAACACCGCGGCCAACTCCCGGTAGTCGCGCGGCGACGCGGAGCTTGCCACTGGTCGAAATCCCTTCCGTTGCAGGCGGTGCTCAGGCAGCTTAAGCGGCAGAATCGACGGCATGGCGGCCAACCCTCGTGCCGGTCAGCCGGCCCAGCCCGAAGACCTCGTCGATCTGGCCCATCTGGTCACGGCGTACTACACGATCCAACCCGACCCTGACGACGTCGATCAGCAGGTGGCGTTCGGGACGTCGGGTCACCGCGGCTCGAGCCTGAACGGCGCGTTCAACGAGGCGCACATCCTGGCCACCACGCAGGCGATCGTCGAGTACCGCGCCGCGCAGGGCACCACCGGCCCGCTGTTCATCGGCCGCGACACCCACGGGCTGTCGGAGCCGGCGTGGGTGTCGGCGCTGGAGGTGCTGGCCGCCAACGACGTCGTCGCCATGATCGACTCGGCCGACCGCTACACGCCGACCCCGGCGGTCAGCCACGCGATCCTCACGTTCAACCGCGGCCGCGACGACGCGATCTGGCCGACGGCATCGTGGTCACCCCGTCGCACAACCCGCCGCGCGACGGCGGCTTCAAGTACAACCCGCCCAACGGCGGTCCGGCCGACACCGACGCGACCGGTGCAATCGCCAAGCGCGCCAACGAGATTCTGCGCGGCGGCCTCGCGGACGTGAAGCGGATGCCGCTGGCCCGCGCGCTGCAGACCGCGCAGCGCCACGACTACATGGACGCCTACGTCGCCGACCTGCCGAACGTCGTCGACATCCACGCCATCCGCAGGCCGAGGGCATCCGGATCGGCGCCGACCCGCTCGGCGGGGCCAGCGTCGACTACTGGGGCGCGATCGCCGAGCGGCACGAGCTGGACCTGACCGTGGTCAACCCGCTGGTCGACGCGACCTGGCGGTTCATGACGCTCGACACCGACGGCAAGATCCGGATGGACTGCAGCTCGCCGAACGCGATGGCCTCGCTGATCCGACAATGATCGGCAACCCCGACCACTACCAGATCGCCACCGGCAACGACGCCGACTCCGACCGGCACGGCATCGTCACGCCCGACGGCGGGCTGATGAACCCGAACCACTACCTGGCGGTGGCCATCGACTACCTCTACACCCACCGGCCCGACTGGCCGGACGGCGTCGCCGTCGGCAAGACCGCGGTCAGCTCGTCGATCATCGACCGGGTGGTCGCCGGGCTCGGCCGCAAACTGATCGAGGTGCCGGTCGGATTCAAGTGGTTCGTCGACGGATTGATCGGCGGCACCATCGGTTTCGGCGGCGAAGAGTCGGCGGGCGCGTCGTTCCTGCGCCGCGACGGATCGGTGTGGACCACCGACAAGGACGGCATCATCCTGGCGCTGCTGGCCTCGGAGATCCTGGCCGTCACCGGGGCCGACGCCGTCGCAGCGGTACCAGGAGCTGGCCGAGAAGTACGGGGCGCCGACGTATGCGCGCATCGACGCGCCGGCCGACCGCGAGCAGAAGGCCCGGCTGGCCAAGCTGTCGCCCGACCAGGTCAGTGCGACCGAGCTGGCCGGGCGAGCCGATCACCGCGAAGCTGACCACCGCGCCGGGCAACGGCGCGCCGCTGGGCGGGCTGAAGGTGACCACCGAGAACGCCTGGTTCGCCGCGCGGCCGTCGGGCACCGAGGACGTCTACAAGATCTACGCCGAGTCGTTCAAGGGGCCCGAGCACTTGGCCGAGGTGCAGCGGAAGCGCAAGAGGTTGTGGATAAAGTCATTGGGTGAGTCCTCGTCGCCGCACGGGCCCGCTTGACTGACGTGGCGCCGCGACAAGCCGAAGCTGCCGCGTGAAGTCTGGGTGCTGATCACCGCGAACGTGGTGATCGCGCTCGGCTACGGCGTCGTGTCGCCGGTGCTGCCGCAGTACGCGCGCAATTTCGGCGTCAGCATCGAGCGCGGCGACGTTCGTGATCACCGCGTTCTCGCTGATGCGGCTGTGCTTCGCGCCGGCCAGCGGCTGCTGGTCCAGCGGCTGGGGGAGCGGCCGGTCTACCTGACCGGTCTGCTGATCGTGGCGGTGTCGACCGGCGCTGTGCGCGTTCGCGCAGACCTACTGGCAGCTGCTGGTGTTCCGCGTCGCTCGGCGGCTTCGGGTCGGCGATGTTCACCATCTCGTCGCTGGGTCTGATGATCCGCATCTCGCCCGCCGGATGCGCGTGGCCGGGTCGCCGGGCTGTTCTCCAGCTGCGTTCCTGGTCGGCTCGGTCGGCGGGCCGCTGCTCGGCAGCTCTCACCGCGGGATTCGGGCTGTCGGCGCCGTTCGTCATCTACGGCGTGGCGCTGCTGATCGCGGCGGCGGTGGTGTTCTTCAGCCTGCGGCATTCGTCGCTGGCGCGCGCCGGCGTGCGAGCACGCGGAGCCGGCGGTGACGCTGCGGATCGCGCTTGCGCAACAGGGCGTACCGCGTCGGCGCTGTTCTCGAACTTCGCGACGGGCTGGTCGGTGTTCGGGCTGCGGATCGCGCTGGTGCCGCTGTTCATCGCCGAGGTGCTGGACCGCGGGCCGCGCATGACGGGTCTGGCGCTGGCGACGTTCGCGGTCGGCAACGTCGTCGGCGGTGATGCCCAGTGGCTACCTGTCCGACCGGATCGGCCGGCGCACGCTGCTGATCGGCGGACTGTTGGCTGTCCGGGGTGGCGACGATCGTGGTCGGGGTCGCCGACGTCGCTGCCGCTGTTTCTGGCCGGCGGCGTGCGTGGCGGGCGCGGCGTCGGGCATGTTCACCTCGCCGCAGCAGGCCGCGGTCGCCGACATCATCGGCAACAAGTCGCGCGGCGGCACCGCGGTCGCGACGTTTCAGATGATGGCCGACTTCGGCGCGATCGTCGGCGTCGCTGGCGGTCGGCCAGATCGCGGAGCACCTCACCTTCGGCTGCGGCTTCGTGGTCAGCGGGGTCATCCTGCTGGTCGCCGCGGTCGGTCTGGGTGTTCGCGCCCGAGACGCGGCTGCGGCCGAGTCCGAGCCACGCCGGTCCGCCGCTGGGTCCAGAGTCGGCGGCGAGCTGCCCTGACCAGCGACTTTGAAGGCTGGCTGGCCGTGGTGTAACTTCGACGGGCACATCTTAGGGGCTATGGCGCAGTTGGTAGCGCACCACACTGGCAGTGTGGGGGTCAGGGGTTCGAATCCCCTTAGCTCCCCCCTTTGACCAGGGATTTCGGTAATGTCCCGGTCGATATTGAACGGGCCCAGTCACTGGGCCTCGATCGCGACCGTCAACGCGGGACGGCAGTACTTCCTATAACGCTTTGTAGCGACTCGACGGTAAGCAACGCAGTCTGACGCGCTGAGCCAGGTGTCATGTCAGGAACCGTGTGGCGTCGCACGCGCCCAGACCAGAGTCGATCGGATGGTGGCGCCGCCCACCGGTGCTTCGGCGACGAGTGTGAGCCGGTCACCGGTTAGCGTGCTGTGCCGTAACTGCACGGTGCCCAACCAGTTGGGCAGCAAGGACACCACCACGTCGTGGTGCACGATGGCGGTGTCCTCGTCGACGACGTAGGGGCCGCTGTAGGCCAGGTACCCCGCGGCAGCGGCCGCGGCCTGCTCGACGGTGCCGCCGCCGATGTCGGAGTGGTCGTACTCCGGGCGGTCGCCTCGCATCAGCTGCGCAGACATGTAGCCGTCATGCGTGTAGATGATCAGACCCTGAGCGTCCGGACCCAGCGGGTGGTTGACCGGACCGTCCCGATCGTCCTGCACGACGTAGGAGACCAGCCTCCACGCGCCGCGGATCTTGTCGCGAACTGTCACGCGGAGGGCAGCGTGTTGAGCGGGAACCCGAACATTAGCCACGATTGGTGGCTCACCCAGTCGGGATAGAGCTTCGTCATCTCGTCGTAGATCTCCTGGTCGGACATCGTGGACTCCCTGAGCCTGCCGAAATCCTTGAGGTAATTCTTGGAGTCTTCGATGGCGGCTGGCGTATCTGGCGCTCCGGTCTTCTTATGACCGGCGACGGCGATCTTCGGTTTGAGGTCGGCGAGCCGGTCTAGTGCGGCGATCCACTCGACGCGGCTTTCGGGCGTGGTGTCGCCGACGAACATGTGGCATTGGTTGTAAAGCACGTCGCCCCCGACGACCAGATCGATCGACGGTACGTGCAGGGACGTGCTGTCGATGGTGTCGGTGTGACCCTGTTCGATTATGCGCAGTTCGTGACCTTCGAGAGTGAAGGTGTCGTCGTCGTAGGGCTCGGGCATGGCTATTCGGGCCGGAAACTGGCCGGGGAAGAGGTCGGCGAAGAATCGGGCCAGTTGCGGGTCGGTCTTTTCAACCAGCTCGATCGACTTGGGCGTGGCGATGGCCTTGGCGTCGGGGAAGCGGTCGAGCAGGACGCTGAGGCCGAAGAAGTGGTCGAAGTGTCCGTGGGTGATGTAGATGGTGGTGAGGTTGCGATGGTGCAGCGCAACCCATTCCGCGAGGGCTGTAGCTTCGGAGACCGTGGTGAGCGGGTCGACGAGGACGGCGTCGTAGTCGCCGTAGATGAGGGTTGAATTGATGGGATCCCAGCCGAGTGGTGGGCCGAACGGTTTCGGGCGTTCACCGACGACGGTCTTGCCGGGGGCGGTGAACACGTTAACGCCTAGCGGGTTGGGAGCGGTGGGGGCAGACATCGGTAGTCCTTTAGCCGGAGAGGGTGTGACGTGGAGGAGCATCACACCCGGCACTACCGCGCCTCATCACTCGTTCGAGTATTCGTGGCGATGAACTTGCCGTCGTCTGACGGGCGCCTTGAAATAGGTCGTAAGAAGCGAGTTAACGTGCGTCTCGCTGCGCGGCGAACGTCGCGAGCTCGACGCGCGAGCGGATGCCGAGCTTGACGAAGATTTGTCGCAGGTGAGCGTTGACGGTGTGGGGCGACAGATAGAGCTGTTCGCCGACTTCGCGGTTGGTTGCGCCGGTTGCCACCAGCCGGACCACGGCCAGTTCTGAGTCGCTGAGCTCCGGCCACCGTGAAGAGACGGTGGAACTCCCTGGCATGCGTCGTATGCCGTGTTTACGTAGCAGGGCGCGCACCCGCGCCGCGTCGCGGTGGGCACCGATTTCCACGTAGATGCCTAGGGCCGCCTCGAGCCGATCGACCGCCTCGCCCCGCAACGTCGCGGGTCGCAGGGTGCCGGCGTCTTCGAGTGCACCGGCGATCAAGAGCGGCTCTGGGCAGCCCTCGTACATCACCAGCGCCCGGTCCGCGAGAGCGAAGTCCTCGTCCACTAGGGCGTTGACATGACTTGAGGCGGCACGCAGCAACGGGAAATCCGGGTCGTTGGCGGCAGCGGTGCCCAGACGACCGGCCACAGCAACCGCGTCCTCGCGGCGCCCTGCGGCGAGCAAGACCCGCACCAGTTCGGGCTGGTCGACGTAGCGGCGCGGGCTGCTGACGCGTGGCGTGCCCTTGGTCAGGGGGTCAAGCAGGGCGATGTCGAGGTGCTGCGAGCGCGATGAATTGCCCTGCACCGCATCGAGTCTGACGGTCATCCAGGCGGCCAGGGGACGGGCGCAGCCATCGATTATCTGCTGCATCTGGATCGCAGCGCGTCGCGCCTCACTCAGACCTGTGGGGTCCCCGGTGTGCAGCGCCACGCAGCTGAGCACGTGCGAGGCGACGTGGTTGATATAACCTCGTCCGCCCTCACCGATCTCGTCGGACATCTCCATCACGGCTTCGGCGTCTGCGCTGGCATCGGCGAACCTACCCAGCGCGAGCATCGTCCGGCACCGCAACATCGACCACACCCGCAGATTGGCCGAGATACCCTCGCGTTCAGCTGAACTGGTTCCCTGGTTGATCAGATCCAATGCCTCGCCGAGCCGACCCAGAGCTATCAGGATCAACGCGTACCACGCATCGAACATCCATGCCCGCCGGGCAGGCACGTCGGCTAGCTCCTGTTTGTCGACGCCCTGCTCGGCCAACCGAAGCGCCGCCCGCCAATCGCCCCGATCGAACGCGACCAGGGCCCGTGCCGGCAACGTCACGACCGCTTCGAAGGCGTCACCTAACGCTGCTGCTTCGGCGGAAGCCTGATCGGCACAATCGGCCGCCGATTCGACGTCGCCGACCATCTCCAGTCCGCACGCTCGCATTGACAGCAATGCGACCCGCAGCGCGGGTGGAAGATCCGGCAGCGCAAGGCCCTTCCGGCAGTGTTCGGCACAGGCGGCGGGACCGTACTGCAGTTCCAGCGATCCCAAGGTCATCCGCGCCGCCGCCTCGGCCGCATGGTCGATCATCCGTGCGGCGCTCTGGGCGATCAATTGTTCGGCCTCGGCGGCTTGACCGGAGTGCACCAACAGATCCACGGTCTCGACCACCCGCGTGCTCCAGTCTGGATCGGTGGCGGGCGTAAGTTCCATCACTCGACGGCTCAGCGGAGCCGCGACCGACGGTGATACCTGCCCGATCTCGACCGAGGCCCGTTGCAGCAGTTCGATCGCCTGATCATCACCGGGCCGGGCCACCTCCATGGCGAGCGTCGCGGCATCGACCGGCGGTGCGCCATGCGCAAGCAACACGTCCAACGCCCGGCGCTGCAAGCTGCGCTTCACCGCCACGGGCAGGTCGGCCTCGGTCGCCTCACGGATGAGGTCGTGTCGAAAACCCAGCCGGTCGCCGTGACCCACGATGAGACCGGCGGCGAGCGCTTCCCGCACCGGCTCGACCAGACTGGACGCGGGGACGTCCATCAGGCTGGCGAGTTCGTCGAGGGAGAAGCTTCGCCCCAGTACCGAGGCCATCTGCAGTCCCCGACGGGCCTGCGCCGACAGCCGGGCAAGCTGGTCACTGACCGACTCCAGCAGCCTTCGGGGGATCGCGTCACCGACTAGACGCGCCACACCATTCTCGACGGTGACCAAACATTCGTCGCGCAGTCCCCGAAGCAGTTCCACCAGCCAAAGCGGTTGTCCGGCAACCCGACTGATGACGCTGCGCAGCCATTCGTCGGGGTCGCCGCCCAGCACATCACGAGCGACATCCCACACGGCGTCGTCGACCAACGGATTCACGGTCAAAATGTCGGCGTTCTCGGCGCGGATACGCGCTACCGCCAGCTGAGTCGGTGACGGCAGCTCGCCGGATCGCGCGACGAATAGCCAGAGGATCCGGTGCGAGGCTAGCCGTCGCGGCAGGATGGTGATCGCATTGAGCGTCGCGGCGTCGGCCCATTGAATGTCGTCGATCCCGATCACGATGGCGTTCGACAGTGCTGCTCGTTCCAGCCGCTCCTGCAGTTCACGCAACATCCAGTAGCGTTGGTCGGCGTTTCCGCTGAGTTCCCGTAGCACCGCGGCGTCCACCGGCGGATCGTCCGCGGTGACCAGCGCATCCAGCAAGGGCCCCAGCGGAAGCGAGCGGTCCGCGACATGGCTTCCCCCGTGGAAGACGCGAGCGCCGCGTTCAGCGGCCATGGCTTCCGCTTCGGTTAGCAGGGCGGTCTTGCCCAATCCCGCTGCACCCCGGATCAACACGACACCACCGCGACCCAGAACCAGCTCGTCGAGTCGGCGCGACAACATCCCGATTTCGGGGTCGCGACCCCGAAGCCGGCGTCGACTGATGTCCTCCGGGCTGCTCACATCGCGACCGATCCTTTCATGCAGTCGTCCACGAAGGTTCGGTTACATGATGTTCGAGCTAGAGGGTGAAGCGCCACGCGTCCTCCGCGCCGGCGACGCGTTCTGGGACCCGGCGGTTACCTGATCCACTATCAGGACGCGAACAACCGCGGGATAGCGTGCACCGGCGCGAACCAAACATGCGCGTGCGCAAGCACTTCCACGCTAGGGGTGTGCCGAGGCCGGTGTGGCAATCAGCAGTTGGGGCGCATCGTCAGCCTGGTTGATTCGACGGCGTTCGACTCCGAGCCCCGCGCCGCGCAGCGTGTCGATCACCTCGGGCACCGGACGAAGGTGAAAGGCGTTTCCCGTGAACGGCCAGGTATGCCAACCGTTACATCTCCAGCAATTTCCTGATAAGTGCCGTGACCGCTTCAGGGCGCTCCATCGACCAGAAGTGGCCGGCATCGACGTACTCGACGGCCACGCTGGCCGCATTGGGAATGTATTCACGTGAGTTTTCGTAGAATTCGCGCGGCTGAGTCTTGCTGTCGTAGCCCTCGATGATCATTACCGGGCATTTCCATGCCGGCAGTAGGTCTCTGCGGCGTCGCAACCACTCCTGTCTGAACGACTGCGAATTGAAGTAACGCGGCACCGCCCGGTTCACATCGGGGTACGAGAACTCCTGAATGGTCCGGCGCATCTCGGCGTCGGGCACGCGGTACTTACAGATCCAGGTGTATACCCAGGTGACGAAGTGAGCGGGGTCGTCCATCAACCCGGAGTGGGGGGCGTCGGCAAACAGCGCGCCCTGCGGGGCCAGATCAGGGTGGAAGTGGTACAGGTGTTGCTCGCCCCGTCCGTACCGCAACACCCGGGCCGGGTGCTTGGCGACGATGAAGTCGGCTTGGACGGTACCCCGGTCGTGGGTGACGACGTTGAACTTGTCGACACCAGCGAGATCGATGGCGCGCAGCAGTTGCTCAGCGGCAGCCTCGTGACGGTAGTCGCCGACGGCGGTCCCGGACTGGCCGTAGCCCTTTAGGTCGAACGCGATACAACGGTGCGTTGCGGACAACGCGGCCATCTGGTGATGCCACTGAAACCACGAGTCGGGAATTCCGTGCAGGAACACGATGGGCTCACCCTGGCCGGCCTCAACGTAGTGAAATCTGATGGTCTCCTCATCACCGGGCGCATCGACGAAGTGGTGTGTGAAGGTCACTCCGTCCAGCACTTCCTGATCGCCATCGGAGTCGAATGGGCGTGCGGGGACCTGGCCCAATTCGGCGACCCGGGCGGCGATCTTGTCTTCGGGAGGCAGGAATCCCTCCAGTACCTTCTTCGCCCGTGCCGGAATCTCGGAGTATTCGATTACTTCACTCGCTGTCGTCATCTCCCCGTGCCTCTCTGTCGCCGGATTGGTGTGTCCTGTCAGTTCTTCGCCGGGGCAGCGGCCACCGTCCCGATCGCGCGTATGACTTCGACCGCTGTCGACGTCGTCCGGCCGAACGAAGTTGGCCCCCAGCCTATTTCGGCGAAGGTAGGGATCGAGCGGGTCCGGTTCTTCACGCGCCGACGAAACTCGACATCGAGTCGCTGCAAGCCGGCTTGCAGCGACCACGCGCGACCGATGAGTTCCTCGAGACTGGTACCGGCGCGGGCGGACAGGGCTGCTCCTCACTCTGTCGGGCCCCTATACCTCGAGGCGCGACTGTGGCGTAGGACACAGCTTACAGCGATATGTGATAACAGCAAGATGCCGCGTCCTGCGGGTACCAGAAGGACAGATATCGACGTTGATTAGGCATTTGGCCGGCCGGAGACGCCCCGGCCAGCGTTTGGATCCGCGACGAATCGATATATAGTTGCCAACGGATTTGGCTCCTCAGGCATCGCACGAGACGTTGACCAGCGCCAAAGATGCAGGGCGCTTTGTCACTGCGACTGCGCCCGGGGCCCTTCTCACGGCATTGACTGCCAGCGATCGCATATTCGGTGGGCAGACCACCCGGCACCGCGCTGTCGGATACAGCGATTAGGAGTGCGACGCGGGCGGGGTCGGGCTGCCGCCAGGCCACGGAATCCCAGCCCACCTGAAAGCGTCGACATGTAATGCGTCGACCGCGGCCGGGCGATCGTCGCCCGGCAGCTCCTGGCTGATGGCGAAACCCGACTTGCCCATCGTCCACGCCACGAACCGATACGGAGCACGCAGGCTGGCCAGCTCCGCATCATCGACGGCGATGCGCGCGCCGGGTACCAGCGGGCGAAGGTCGTCGCGTTCGTAGACGACCTCTATTGCCGAGACCTTCCACACATCACCTGCCTTGATTACGCGGTAGAGGAGCCGGCAATATGCGTTCAACGCGCACGCCACACCATCGACGTTCGGATAGGTTTCGACGACCGCAGGCAGGATCACGACACCGCGGTCGGAGTGGATCCGGACGGTCGGAGGCCCGAGCCGATGACGCGACGACACGCCGCGCTCGGTCATCGCCTTGGACCGCGCAACGAAATCGGCGCCCGAACCCTGAAACCAGCTGATCGTGACAGTGGACTCATCGTGAAAGCAATCGGCCATTTCAGCCCACCAGCAACGGTCACGCGCTTCGCGCTCCCTGAGCACCACCTGCGTCGCCGCGAACTCGTCGCACATCATCTTCGCAGTATCGCAGGACCCGCCCGGGACGCCCACAAATTCGCCATGTTCAATATGCTGAATCTACCGGCCGCGGCACCGAATCGCCACAGACCACGCGCGAGTAGTGCCCCTTACCGGCGCTGGACACGTCGGCCCACTCCTGGTCGACGCCGATCTCATCGCCCGCACAGGTCAATGAATCCTGGAAAATGCTGCGATAACGTGTACCGGTTGCAAATCAAACACCCAGGTGTGCAAGCACTTCCACGCTAAAGGTGTGCCGGGGCCGGAGTCGCAATCAGCAGATGGGGCGCATCGTCAGCCTGGCTGATTCGACGGTGTTCGACTCCGAGCCGCGCGCCGCGCAGCGCGTCGATCACCTCGGGCACCGAACGGATGTGAAAGCCGTGCCCCGTGAACGGCATCCTGGCCAACGCATCTGGGTCAGCCACTCCCACAACGATCCGACCCTCGTTTCCGACTACTCGAGCGAGCTCGGTGAACGCAGGATCCAGCTCAGCGATGAAGTAGATGGTATTGACGGTGAGAACGCCGTTCAATGCGCTATCGGCGAAGGGCAGCTGCGTCAATGACCCGGTAAGCAACGCCAGCCGCCCGCCCGCGATCTCGCGGCGGTATCGACGTGTGGCCTGGCTGAGCATCGTGTCCGACACCTCGACCCCGTGCACCCGGCCCGCTGGACCGACGCTGTCGAGGAGGAACTTCAGCCCGACGCCGCCGCCGAACCCGACGTCGGCCAACACCGCCGCCGCATCCGGTCGCAGCGCTTGCACGGCGGCGCTGACGAAGCGTCGGTTGCCACGATTGAGCGCCGCAGCGACTAACCGACCCCGCAGACCACTTGGGTGCCCCAGCTGCTTAGCGATACCCGCCATCAAGGTGCCCCGGACAGCCATCTAACGACCGTACCGGCATAGGTCCAGACACCGCACAGGACGTAAGAAAGTGCAGGAAATCCGCTATTTTGCCTGGACAAAGCAGCGGTTCGAACCCCCTTAGCTCCACCGGTAAACCCAGACCAGATGGTCTGGGGGTTCTTTGCTGAGAGGGTCGGGTCGGACGCGGAATGTCCTAACTTCGGCCTACCGGTGCCGACACACCGCCGACGCGGCGGTTAAACGGTCGTCGAAGGCATGCAGCGATCGCCGCAGAACGACCACCCATCGGCGTTCAGCCACGCCAGCACCTGAGCCCGCCAGTTGCCGCCGGCGGTCTAACCGGCGCCGCCCATGCCGCCGGTGCCGCCGGGGCCGCCGGTGGCGCCGGTGCCATTGGAGCCCGGCGTGCCGAAGGCGCCATTGGTGCCGCTAGCGCTTTCGCCACCTTCGCCGCCGCTGCCACCTTGGCCGCCGCCACCATCGGCGAAGGTGCCGTTGCCGCCATTGCCGCCGGGGCCGCCGTGCCCGCCTTGGCCGCCCGGCTGGCCGGTGCCGGCGCCGCCGGTGCCACTACCGCGTGTGTTGCCGCCGGGGGCGCCGTTGCCGCCGGTGCCGCCATTGCCGCCGGTGCCGCCGTTGGCGCCGGAGCTGTTAGCGCCGGTGTTGGCGCCGCCGTTACCGCCGGTGCCGCCGGTGGCGCCATTGGTGGCGGTGCCGCCGGTGCCGCCGGTGCCACTACCGAAGGTGTTCCCGCCGAAGCCGCCGTTGCCGCCGGTGCCGCCGGTGCCGCCCTCACCGCCCGGGCCGGCCGAGGTGAGGTTTGCGCCGGTGTTGCTGCCGGTGCCGGCGTTGCCGCCGATGCTGGCGGTGCCGCCGTTGCCGCCGTCACCGCCGTTGCCTGAACCAAAGGCTGCGCCGCCTTCGCCGCCGGAGCCGCCAGAGCCGCCGGAGCCGCCGTTACCGCCAAAGAAAATTTCGTTGCTGCCGGGGGCGCTGGTGCCGGCGTTGCCGCCGATGCCGGCGGTGGTGCCGCCGTTGCCGCCGTTGCCGCCGGCCCCCCCGTCGTGGGTGGCCGTGCCCGCGGTGCCTGTGGCGGCTGTGCCGCCGGCACCGGCGCTGCCACCGGCGCCGCCGTCACCGCCGGGCCCGGCGCTGCCACCGTTGCCGGCGCCGGCGAGGCCGGTAGCGCTGGTGGTGGCGGTGCCGCCGTTGCCGCCGTTGGCGCCGTTGCCGCCGTTGGCGCCGTTGCCGCCGGCCGTGGGGGCCCCGCCGTTACCGCCGTTGCCTGACCCGTTGGCGGTGCCGCCGGTGCCGCCGTTGCCGCCGCTGCCGCCGTTGCCGCCGGTGCCGCCGGTGCCACCGCTGACCGCGTCAGCAGTGGACGTGGCATTGGCACCGGCGACGCCGTTGCCACCAGTGTCGCCGTTGCCCGCGGTTCCGGCGTTGCCGCCGTTGCCGCCGTTGCCTGACCCGTTGGCGGTGCCGCCGTTGCCGCCGGCACCGGCGTTGCCGCCGTTGCCGCCGTAGCCGGCTGCGTTAACGTCGGTGCCCCTGCCGCCGGCGCCGCCAGCGCCGCCATCGCTCGCGTTGCCGCCGTTGCCGCCGGCCCCGCCGTTGCCTGAGCCATAAGCGGTTCCGCCGAGGCCGCCGGTGCCCCCGTCGCCGCCGCGACCGCCGCCGCCGGCGGCAGCGCCGTTGCCGCCGCTGGCGCCGGTGACGACATTGCCGCCGTCGCCGGCCTTGCCGGCGGCCCCGCCGGTACCGCCGGCCCCCCCGTCGGTGTCCGTGCCCGCGGTGCCTGTGGTGGCGGTACCGCCGAGGCCGCCGGTACCGCCGGTGCCGCCGTGACCGCCCCACCCGGCGTAGCCACCACCGGCGCCGGCGCCGGTGCCGCCTGGGGTGCCGCCGGTGAGGCCGTTGCCGCCGCTGGCGCCGTTGCCGCCGATTCCGCCGGTGCCGCCGTTGCTGGCGGTGCCGCCGGTGCCGCCGTTGCCTGACCCCATGGCATTGCCGCCGGTGCCGCCTTCGCCGCCGGTGCCGCCGGTCCCGCCGCTGCCACCGGCGCCGCCGCTTACAGCGTCAGCGGTGGAGGTGCCATTGGGACCGGCGACGCCGTTGCCGCCGCTCCCGCCGTTGCCGGCGGTTCCGGCTTTCCCGCCGGTGCCGCCGTTGCCTGTTCCGCTGGCGTTGCCGCCGTTGCCGCCTTCGCCGCCGCCGCCGCCGTTGCCGCCGTTGCCACCGTTGCCGTCATCGCCAGCGGCGTTGCCGCCGTTACCGCTAGCGCCGGTGCCGCCGTTGCCGCCGGTGCCGCCGTTGGTGGCGTTGCCGCCGTTGCCGCCGGTGCCGCCGGTGGCTGACCCGACGGCGGTGCCCCCGGTGCCGCCCGTGCCGCCCGTGCCGCCGTTGCCGCCGCCGCCACCGGCGCCACCGCTGCTGTCGCCGGTGCCGGGCGTGGCGCTGCCGCCGTTGCCGCCGTTGCCGGCGGTTCCGGCGCTGCCGCCGTTGCCGCCGTTGCCGGTCCCGCTGGCGTTGCCGCCGTTGCCGCCGTTGCCGGCGGTGCCGCCGGTGCCCCCGGTGCCGCCCGCAACGCCGGAACCGTAGCTGGTGCCGCCGGCGCCGCCGTTGCTGGCGTTGCCGCCGTTGCCGCCGGTGCCGCCGGTGGCTGACCCGACGGCGGTGCCCCCGGTGCCGCCCGTGCCGCCCGTGCCGCCGTTGCCGCCGGTGCCGCCAAAGAAGACGTCGTTGCTGCCGGGGGCGCTGGTGCCGGCGTTGCCGGCGTTGCCGGCGGTGGTCCCGCCGTTGCCGCCGGTGCCGCCGGCCCCCCCGTTGGTGGCCGTGCCCGTGGTGCCTGTGGTGGCTGTGCCGCCGAGCCCGCCGGTGCCGCCGCCGCCGCCGTTTCCGCCGCTGCCGGCGCTGCCGCCGTTGCCGGCGCCGGCGAGGCCGGGGGCGCTGGTGGTGCCGGTGCCGCCGTTGCCGCCGTTGGCGCCGGTGCCGCCGTTTCCGCCGTTTCCGCCGGATCCGGCGTTGCCGGCGTTGCCGCCGTTGCCTGACCCGCTGGCGTTTCCGCCGGCGCCGGCGTTGCCGCCGGTGCCGCCGGTGCCGCCGGTGCCGCCGGTGCCGCCGCTGACGGCGTCAGTGTTGGCGTTGGCGTTGGCACCGGTGAGCCCGTTTCCGCCGGCGCCGCCGGCCCCGCCTTTGCCGCCGCTTCCGCCGTTTGCGCCGTTGGGTTGGGTGGCGGTGCCCGCGGTGCCCGCGGTGCCGTTTCCCCCGTTTCCGCCGTTTCCGCCGTTTCCGCCGTTGGGGTTTGCCGCGGTGCCTGCGGTGCCGTTTCCGCCGTTTCCGCCGTTTCCGCCGGTTCCCGCGCTGCCGGCCGTGCCGGTGGCTCCAGCGCTACCGCCAGTGCCGCCCGCCTTCCCGCCGGTGCCGCCGGCCCCTGCGGCGCCCGGATTGCCGCTGCCGCCGTTTCCGCCGTTTCCGCCGTTGGGGTTTGCCGCGGTGCCTGCGGCGCCGGTGCCGCCGGCGCCGCTCGTGCCGGCGTTGCCGCCGGTGCCGCCTTTACCGCCGTTACCGGCGCTGCCGGCAGTGCCGTGCGCGGCCGTGCCGCCGGCACCACCGGTGCCGCCGGTCCCGCCAGCGGCGCCATTACCGCCATTACCGCCGCCGGTGCCGCCGGTGCCGTTGCCGCCGTTGGCGAAGCTGCCGCTCGCCCCGGTGACGCCGTTGCCGCCGGTGCCGCCGGTGCCGCCCTGGCCGCCGGTGCCGCCGGTGCCGCCGTTACCGGAGATCGAGCCACCCTGGCCGCCGGCCCCGCCGGACCCGCCAGTTCCCGCGCTGCCGGCCGTGGCGTTGGTGCCGTTGGGGCTGGTGGCCGTGCCGTTGGTGCCGTTGGTGCCTGGCCCGCCCACGCCGCCGTTGCCGCCGATGCCGCCGTTGCCGATCGACCCGCCGTTACCGCCGGTGCCGCCGGTGCCGCCGGTCGCGCCGGGGGTGGTGGGGCTATAGCCGGTCCCGCCTTGACCGCCGTTGCCGTGCGCACCGGTGGGCACAGCGCCGTTCGCGCCGGTGGTTCCCTGAGTGCCGCCCGTGCCGGCCACCCCGCCGCTGCCCCCGGTCCCTACCGCGCCCGGGTTGCCGCCGTTGCCGCCGAGGCCGCCGGTGGGGTCGGCCGCGGTGCCGGCCGCGCCGGTCCCGCCGTTGCCGGGTGTGCCGGCGATGCCGCCGTTTCCGCCGGTCCCGCCGGTGGGGTGGGCCGCGGTGCCGGGCGCGCCGGTGCCGCCCTGGCCGCCGTGGCCGCCGGTGCCGCCGGTGCCGCCGGTGCCGTTGAGGCCCGCGTTGCCCGCCGGGCCGACCCCGCCGGTGCCGCCGGTGCCACCGGGGCCGGCGGTGCCACCATCACCGGCCAGCCCGCCGGTGCCGCCGGTGCCGCCCGTCGTGCCGGCGGCGGTGGCGTTAAAGCCGGTGCCGCCCTGGCTGCCGGTGCCGCCTGTCCCGCCATGGCCGCCGTTGCCGCCGGCACCGTTGGTATCGCCGGCGAAGTTGCCGCCGGTGCCGCCTTTACCGCCGGCCCCGCCGTTGCCGCCGGCGCCGGCGGTGGCGCCGGTGCCGCCGTTAGGGCTGGAGGCCGTGCCCGCCGCGCCCTGGGTGGTGGGGCTATAGCCGAACCCGCCCTGCCCGCCGTGCCCACCGGAGCCGCCATCGCCGTTGCCGAGGGCATTACCGCCGGCCCCGCCGGACCCGCCGGTCCCGCCGACGGGGTGGGCCGCCGTACCGGTGCCCCCGGTGCCCCCGGTGCCGCCCAGGCCGCCGTTGCCGGTCCCGGGGGCATTACCGCCGGTACCGCCGTTACCGCCCTGCCCGGTGCCGCCGTTGGCGAACGTGCCCACGCCGCCGTTGCCGCCGATGCCGCCGTTACCGATCGACCCGCCGTTACCGCCGGTGCCGCCGGTGCCGCCGGTCGCGCCGGGGGTGGTGGGGCTATAGCCGGTCCCGCCTTGACCGCCGTTGCCGTGCGCACCGGTGGGCACAGCGCCGTTCGCGCCGGTGGTTCCCTGAGTGCCGCCCGTGCCGGCCACCCCGCCGCTGCCCCCGGTCCCTACCGCGCCCGGGTTGCCGCCGTTGCCGCCGAGGCCGCCGGTGGGGTCGGCCGCGGTGCCGGCCGCGCCGGTCCCGCCGTTGCCGGGTGTGCCGGCGATGCCGCCGTTTCCGCCGGTCCCGCCGGTGGGGTGGGCCGCGGTGCCGGGCGCGCCGGTGCCGCCCTGGCCGCCGTGGCCGCCGGTGCCGCCGGTGCCGCCGGTGCCGTTGAGGCCCGCGTTGCCCGCCGGGCCGACCCCGCCGGTGCCGCCGGTGCCACCGGGGCCGGCGGTGCCACCATCACCGGCCAGCCCGCCGGTGCCGCCGGTGCCGCCCGTCGTGCCGGCGGCGGTGGCGTTAAAGCCGGTGCCGCCCTGGCTGCCGGTGCCGCCTGTCCCGCCATGGCCGCCGTTGCCGCCGGCACCGTTGGTATCGCCGGCGAAGTTGCCGCCGGTGCCGCCTTTACCGCCGGCCCCGCCGTTGCCGCCGGCGCCGGCGGTGGCGCCGGTGCCGCCGTTAGGGCTGGAGGCCGTGCCCGCCGCGCCCTGGGTGGTGGGGCTATAGCCGAACCCGCCCTGCCCGCCGTGCCCACCGGAGCCGCCATCGCCGTTGCCGAGGGCATTACCGCCGGCCCCGCCGGACCCGCCGGTCCCGCCGACGGGGTGGGCCGCCGTACCGGTGCCCCCGGTGCCCCCGGTGCCGCCCAGGCCGCCGTTGCCGGTCCCGGGGGCATTACCGCCGGTACCGCCGTTACCGCCCTGCCCGGTGCCGCCGTTGGCGAACGTGCCCACGCCGCCGTTGCCGCCGATGCCGCCGTTACCGATCGACCCGCCGTTACCGCCGGTGCCGCCGGTGCCGCCGGTCGCGCCGGGGGTGGTGGGGCTATAGCCGGTCCCGCCTTGACCGCCGTTGCCGTGCGCACCGGTGGGCACAGCGCCGTTCGCGCCGGTGGTTCCCTGAGTGCCGCCCGTGCCGGCCACCCCGCCGCTGCCCCCGGTCCCTACCGCGCCCGGGTTGCCGCCGTTGCCGCCGAGGCCGCCGGTGGGGTCGGCCGCGGTGCCGGCCGCGCCGGTCCCGCCGTTGCCGGGTGTGCCGGCGATGCCGCCGTTTCCGCCGGTCCCGCCGGTGGGGTGGGCCGCGGTGCCGGGCGCGCCGGTGCCGCCCTGGCCGCCGTGGCCGCCGGTGCCGCCGGTGCCGCCGGTGCCGTTGAGGCCCGCGTTGCCCGCCGGGCCGACCCCGCCGGTGCCGCCGGTGCCACCGGGGCCGGCGGTGCCACCATCACCGGCCAGCCCGCCGGTGCCGCCGGTGCCGCCCGTCGTGCCGGCGGCGGTGGCGTTAAAGCCGGTGCCGCCCTGGCTGCCGGTGCCGCCTGTCCCGCCATGGCCGCCGTTGCCGCCGGCACCGTTGGTATCGCCGGCGAAGTTGCCGCCGGTGCCGCCTTTACCGCCGGCCCCGCCGTTGCCGCCGGCGCCGGCGGTGGCGCCGGTGCCGCCGTTAGGGCTGGAGGCCGTGCCCGCCGCGCCCTGGGTGGTGGGGCTATAGCCGAACCCGCCCTGCCCGCCGTGCCCACCGGAGCCGCCATCGCCGTTGCCGAGGGCATTACCGCCGGCCCCGCCGGACCCGCCGGTCCCGCCGACGGGGTGGGCCGCCGTACCGGTGCCCCCGGTGCCCCCGGTGCCGCCCAGGCCGCCGTTGCCGGTCCCGGGGGCATTACCGCCGGTACCGCCGTTACCGCCCTGCCCGGTGCCGCCGTTGGCGAACGTGCCCACGCCGCCGTTGCCGCCGATGCCGCCGTTACCCGATGTCGTCCCGCCGTTACCGCCGGTGCCGCCGTCACCGCCCAAGGTGCCGGGCATGCCGTTACCGCCGGTGCAGATCGCAGCGACGCAGTTGCCGCCGTTGCCGCCGTTGCCGTCGTCGGGACCGGCGGTTCCGCCGTTGCCGCCATCACCGCCGAGCTCGCCGCTGGTCCCGCCGCTACCGCCGTCACCGGCCGCATCGGTGCCGCCGTTGCCGCCATCACCGAACCACACCCCGCCGTTTTGACCGTCGGCCGCCGCTAACGTCCCCCCCGACGTCCCATCAGCACCGTTACAAATCAACCCGCAACTATCGCCCACCGCCGAGGGATCAATCTTCTCCGCGAAGGTGTTGACCGAGGTATCCACCTGTGACCCAAACTGGCTGGTGATCCAGTCCTGCTCCCACCCGTGGGCTAACGTGCTCCACGACTCCGCACCCGACACCGCAGCACCGGAATCCGACGCCGCCGAACTGGTGTCGGGAACCACACTGGCTGCGCTGCTGGCGGCCGCCAACGCCGAGTCCGCACCGCCCAAGTCCGCTACCAAGGAGTCCCACCCGCTGGTGGTGGTGACATCCCCCACCACCGTGCTCACATCGGCACCCAATAAAGGATCAACATTCGACAACGCGTTGATGATCGGATCCACGATCACGTCAAACTCATCGGCCTGCGCCAGCGGCGAGGTGGCGAGCGGTGTCATGCCGAACGCCAAAAACGCACCGATAACGCTACTGAAAGCGACCACCCGACGACGGCGGGCCTTCGCGTTGCGTGACCGACGATTGCGCTTTGTGCCTCGATGACGAGCCATGTTTCCAACCTCGTTGTGAAAGCCCAGCCAGCGAAATCAGCTGTTAACGAATCGACGAAGAGGTGTCGCTCGCACCCGGACCAATCCGGGCCGCCCGCTACGGACGCCATCTCAGGTGCCGTTAAGGTAGCTCTCAGACAGATGTCACGGGATCGAAACCCAAACATTTTGAGAAAATTTTTGCCGACTCAGCGGGTCGAGTGGCGCTGCCGCTGATCATCGCGCTTCCGCACCAGCAGCTCGGAGGTCGCTGGTCGATAGTAAAAACTTTCCCGGACGCCGGTCACGAACGCACCTTGCTGTGGATGAGTTTCGCCGACCGGTTGACGTGGCTAGATCTCAATCCGCGAACCCATGACCACCGTGCGGTCGGGAGGCAGCCCGAAGTAATTGGCGGCATCGGCGGTGATGTGGGACGTCGCGATGAACAGGTGCTTGCGCCAGTGCGCCATGTTCTTTGCCGCGCCCATGGTCAGTTCGAGGTCGGACAGAAAGTAGGAAGCGCCGTCGACGTCGATCTGGCCTTCGGTCTGCGACGGGTCCAAAAGGCGAAGGACGCCGCGGACATCGGGCGCTTCCATGTACCCGAAATGCGCGGTGAGATGAACGATCCCGTCATCGCCATAGCCGAGGTCGTCGATTTCCGTTCGCTCGGATTCGGGTACGCGCGGGACCGGCAGGGTGTCGATCGCCATGATGATCACGTGTTGATGGAGCACGTGATTGTGCTCGCAGTTGGCCCGCATCGCCAGGGGCGTGGTCTCTTTTCCGCGGTTGAGGAAAACCGCCGTGCCCCGGGTGCGCACTAATGGCGGCTGAGCGTGGGCCAGCCGATCGACGAACGGACGAAGCGGTCCCTCGGCTTCCGTCCGCGCTCGGGTGACGATGTCTTGTCCGCGTTGCCACGTGGACAGCACGGTGAACGCAACCACGGCGATAAGCAGCGGCAGCCAGGCCCCGTGGACCAGTTTCGTCAGGTTCGCCGCCAGGAACAACAGGTCCACCGTCAACAGCAACCCGGCGCCGATCACGATGAGCCATAGGGGCGTATGCCACCTTTTGCGGGCGGTGTAGAAGAACAGCAGCGTGGTGATGGTGATCGTTCCTGTGACCGCCATACCGTACGCATAGGCCAGCGCCGCCGAGCTGCGGAAGGCGAACACCAGAATGAGCACCGCGACCATGAGTAGACCGTTGATCCACGGCACATAGATCTGGCCCATCGTCGATTCCGAGGTGTGCGTTATTCGCAATCTCGGCAGATAGCTCAGGTGAGCGGCTGCCGATGCCACCGAATAGGCCCCGGTGATCACTGCCTGAGAGGCGATAACCGTTGCGGCGGTTGCCAATAGCACCATCGGCAGCTGCGCCCAGTGCGGAGTGAGTAAAAAGAACGGGGCGCTCGCCTTGGACTCGTCGCCGAGCACCAGCGCGCCTTGACCGAGATAACTGAGCGTGCATGCCGGTAGCACGACGAACAGCCAGCCCCGGGTGATGGCCTTGCGGCCGAAATGGCCCATGTCGGCGTACAGTGCCTCCGCGCCGGTGACCGCGAGCACGACTGCGGCGAGCGCAAAGAACGCAATTCTGGCGTGCCCGAACACGAACGTCGCCGCATAGGTCGGCGACAGGGCCTTGAGGATTTGCGGGTGGCCGAGGATGCCCTTCACGCCGCAGGCGCCGATCGAGACGAACCAGACGATCATCACCGGACCGAACAGCCGACCGACGGCGTTCGTGCCGTAGCGCTGAACCGCGAACAGCACCAGACTGATCACCGCGGTGATGGGGACGACCCACTCCGCGAGAGAGGGTTCGACGACCTTGAGGCCCTCGACCGCCGACATCATCGACATCGCGGGGGTGATCATGCTGTCGCCGAAGAACAGCGCGGCACCGAAGATACCCAGCGCGGCCAGCGCGGCGAGGGTCCGGCGTCCCCCTTGCCCCCCAAAGCGCCGCAGCAGCGTAATGAGCGCCATGATGCCGCCCTCGCCGTCGTTGTCGGCGTGCATCACCAAGGTGACGTAGGTCAGCGTGACGATGGTCATCACCGACCAGAAGAGCAGTGAGACGACGCCGTAGACGTTGTCGATATTGAGCGGCACCGGGTGCGGGTCGCTGGGGTTGAAGACGGTCGCGAGGGTGTAGATCGGACTGGTTCCGATGTCGCCGAACACGACGCCGAGCGCACCGACCATTACCGCCAGGCGAACAGATTCAGCACCGCCGACCGTGCGAGGCGGTAGCACAGGTTCAGACGTTGTTTGCACGGTCAGATCCTCGTTCAGCTGCCGAACCTTGTCATCGAGTTATTTGGATGCGGTATGGACGGATGGCGGCGTAGCGGATAGATCCTAAGCAGCCCAGGACCGTCCGCGCCCAGTCACAACTCCAGCGTTCACCTGCTCGTTGCCGCGAGCACATCCTGATGCGTTCGAAGCATCCCGGTCCCGGGCCCGGGCCCGGGTGAAGAGCTTGACCGCTTGAGCTCGACGTTCCTCACGATCGCTCCCAGATCGAGTAGTCAGCTACTCACGCAATCGCGACTCGTGAAAAGCAGACTTTCGAGGTGTCTGCGTCACCGGGGGACGAGGTGAGGGCAACAGTGCGTGATTCCGAAGACAGCGAAGACGTCCAAATGCACACCGAGCCGGAGCCCAGCGCCGGCGTTCCATGGCACGCACGCCACATCCTTGCTCCGACGATGGCTGTCGAAGCTCTGCTGGCGGGCGCAATGGGGGTGCGCGATTTTGCGGTGATCCAGACACCGTTGGCAACGCTCGGCTCGGTGCTGCTGCTGGGAATCTCAGTCGCGTGCGCCTGGGCGGCATACGCGACATGGGTCCGAGGCGGCAACTGGGTTGCGTTGAGCCTCCTGAGTCAGTTCTCAGTAGCGGCCCTTTGCGCCTACGTCATGCTGATCGACCTTCGAAGCCCCTTCCTGCAGATCTGGCAGTTTGATTGGAAGTCGAAGCTGTTTCCCGTGAGCGGAGTGGCGTGCATTCTCGGACTGTTCGCAATCTTTTGGGTTCTTGCCTTGATCCGGCGATGGCGCGGACCCATCACCGCCACAATGAAAGCTTTCGTGACCCTGATTCCGCTGGTCGGTTTCGCGCAATTCTGGTTACAGACCGACTATCTTCCTCGCACCTCAGTGCCGCTCGTCGATATTACCGCGGAATTAAAGCCACTCGGTCAAACGGACGACAACATTCAGCTCGAGGCGAAAGTAACCATCAACAACCGCAATTCAATGCCAGTGACCGTCGGCGCCACACTGATGCGCATTACCGCCTATCCGCTCGGTTCCGGCGACCCGATCCCGGATTCGAAAACCGACGAAGTTGCGAAAGCCATCGAATTCGGCGATCAGAAGGCACATGCTTTCCGAAATAAACCGCTTCCCCACACCGGGACAGAGTTGCTGTACGCCAAGGATATCCTGCCGGTTGAAGCCACGATAGCTTCGGGCCAGTCACAGACGTTCCGGGAGGTCGTAGATTTCAATGCTCGAACCATGCGGCTAGTCCGACTTGCCGTCGACGCATTCTTTATTACCAACCCGAGAATGAGTAGCTATCCCTGTCCGGACCCAGCGGATGGACCGCAACAATCGACCGCATCGCCCGCCAATCCCGGCGCAGCCATGGATAAGATCATGACTAATAGCGACGGCACTCAATTCAAGTGCCGGGAAATCCGCCCGGCACCGTCGAACGTCGTACATGAGTTAGTCGGTGACCGCCCCAGCTTCGCGATAATGGCGCTCCTCGTTGATCCTGCACATCCCGACGAGGAAAGTCCAATATTATTGTGGTTGCCAGGTGCCGCGGGAAAATATCAACCAATACTCACTTCGCGTCAAGCTCAACGAATTTTCGCCGAGAGCCCCGCAATGGAATATAAAGATATGGGCGTCGAATACTCGCCTTCGAAAGAATTGGTTCCCCCGAAGTAAGAGCGCCGGACCGTTCACCACGGGTTCATGCAATTCAGAAAAGAGTTCTGGCTAATCGGGCGCCGAGGCGCCGTAGGTCGGTACGGCCAAGCGTCGACTGACCAACGCGTCCAAGCTAGCCTTGCCGGCTCCGACGCACAGCAGCCACAGCAGCAGACCTATCAGCAGCCACTCGGGGGCATAAAACAAGTTGCTGAGGAAATCCCATAGAGCCGGATACTTCTGCGCCAGATTCGGGCCGATATCCGTGATCAACGCGCCGACCATGTCCCCGGCCAGTGCCAGCGACACCAGCCGGGTACCGAGGCCCAGCATCAACGCCGCACCGCTGACGAGTTCCACCACGGCTGTAGCCGGGGCCAGCACCTGCGCAGCGGGAATGCCCAGGCTGACAAACATCGCCGTGAACTTGCCGAGATCAGCGAGCTTGCTTACCGCGCCGCTGAAAAACATGAACCCGACCGAGACTCGAATCAGCAAGTTGGGCAGCCAACCGAGGTTGGTCAGTGCTTCGGAAATACGACGGTAAGCCGGGCGGAAACCTGCGGCAGAGACTCGAGATTCGCGGGCCATTAGATACCTCCATCGGGACGCCCACGTACCCGTCGAACACCGTGGCTCAAAGAGCCGCTCCCACTAGCGCCAACGGAAGAATTCCGATGTCGGCGGCGATCGGGATCCCGATGGCGTCAACGAGGTTTCCGGCCGCAAGTTCGGTGGTGAAGACGTTGTAGTCGATTTCGGGAAGGGTGACGAACAACGCGGTGGCCACGTCCAGAGGCGGGAAGCCGGTGTGGGGCGGGAAGGTGTCGAAAAGGTCCTGGAAAGTCGTGGGAACGATTGAGAGCACCGACAATTGGGTGCCTGGGACGACATTTTCCAGTGCCGTGACGAGTTCGTCGGCCCAGGACGGCAGCGAGTACACGTAGTTGTTCGGATCGGTCAGATCCTTGATGGCATCGGTGATTCCCTGCTGCAGTCCGTTGGCTAATGCTTGCGGGATCTGTTCCAGGACACTGGAATCCGGCAGGAACCCCAACGTTGTGGGCACGTCAGCATCGCCCGGACTCCAGCCGCCCAAATAGCTGTCGTCGACGTTGCCGTAGCCCAGGTTCACCAACACCGACAAGTCCGGGTTCAGCAGGTCGGCCAGCGGGTTACCGATGAAGGGAATCAGTTGCAAGGGCTCCAGCAGCGGCAGCGTGGTTACGGGAATCTCGTAGTAGTTGGTCAACGTGTCCGCCGACGATGTAGGCAGTGCAATAGCGTCCGTGACCTGCTCGGCCGTCAGGCCCGGATAGGTGACGTGCTCGAAGACGATGCCCAGCAAGGCGTTGATATCGGAAAGCAAGTTGGCCGGGTACTGCGGGAAGTCGGCAAAGCCGTCGTATTCGTGTGTGTAGACGTCGGTCGGGAAGAGATCAGACGCTTCCGGACCGCTGAACGTCAGACCCAGGCTCGGGATGCCCGGCTGCGTACCGTCCGGCAGGTCGAAACGTTCCAATATGCCTCCGTTGGGCACACTTTCATCACCGACCAACACGAAATGCACGTCATCGCTGGGCACACCCTGGCTTGCCAGCTCCGGTTGCACGAGCGATGAGATCACCGCGCTCTGCGACCAACCGGAGACCACGACCGGATTCGTGGCATCCACGTTTCCTGTCGCAATCTGGTTCAGGATCGCGGCGTCCAGAATCTGTTGCCCCTGGGCCTCGGACTTGTCGAACGTCTCGGTGAAGGGACCGAGGAATGGATAGAGCGCCTCGGGTGTGCTCAAAACTTGCGTGGTGCCGGTGAAGTCCCGCGGTGCCAGGTACTCCGCGTCGACGGCATCCGCGTAGGTCTGACCAGGTGTCTCGAGGCCGCTGCCGCCCATGATCAGTGCCGTGCCGTCGCCAAGAGGCGAATCCGCAGTGTCGCCGCTGGTGAGCTGCACCGCGCGGACCTCGGTGTCGGGTTGCCGCGGTACCAGTGGGGTGACGGCGATGAAGGCTGCACCTGCTAGGGCGACGCCGGCGCTTACGTTGAGCCGAAGCGATGTGTGCACGACGGATCCTTCGTCGAGTGTGGGCGTTGGGTACCTGGAAGGCCCTCCTGAGGATTGCCGAAGGGTAGCCTGAGCGTTCCCTGGGTGTCCACAGGTTTGCCCGACTTCAACGCGGTGCGACGGTCCGGGCCGGCTGCTGCTCGATCTTCGTGACGAAGGGCGACGTCATCGCCCGCACGAGTGCGCCGTAGCCGACACCGAAGTTGATCTCGTCGCCGACCGCGACGGGGTGATCGCCGAGGTCGACGATCAGGTGGTCGCTGCTCATCCCGAGGATCGTGATGCCCTCGGGCGGCTGTAAACCGTCCGGGTCCACGTCCTGGCGACCGAGGGCCAGGACTGCTTGGTGGACGGTTTTGCTGCCGGTACGGACCGGCACCTCGCCGAAGGCCGACTGAGCGCGATCTCCCCAAGGCTGAGCCGGTTTCATGGCGACCTCGATGACCTCGGCGGCCAAGGTGAAAGCGTCCGTGTGTAAGCCAGGGATCGGTGTCCGGTACAGCGGATCGACGCCGAGAAGAATGGCTTCGCCAAGTCGGAGCTCGTCGATCCGGCCGACGTCATCGGTGTGTAGAGCCCAGTTCAGATTCGCCGAGTTGCCGCCTGAGACGACGTCGAGCGAGATCCCGTGCAGCGCCTCGATGTGGTCCGCGAGCTCAGTGAGGACGCCCATATTGCGGTCGTCGGGAATGACACCGTTCTGACACGCGAGGTTGGCGCCCAGGCCGACGAGCCGAAGCGAGGAGTGAGCGAGGACGGCCCGCACGGCCTCGGGGGCGTCGTCGAGCGCGATGCCCTCGCGTAGGTCGCCGAGTTCGACCATGAGCACGACGGCGTGTATCCGTTCCTGCTTCGACGCGGCGTGATCGAGAGCCGCCAGCACGACGGCCTCGGTGTTCAGGCTGACGTCGGCGACGGCGACGACCTGTGCGACTTGGCTGAGCATGGGTGAGCGGATCAACGTGCGAAGCGGGGGTCCGTCGAGCCCGGTCAGCCGAGCAAGGTTCGGCAGCCGGGAATCGCCGAGGCCGCAGGCGCCGCCGCGCAGCATTGCCGCGCCGACTCCCGGCGAGCCCAATACGGCCTTGGTGATCCCGGTGACCCGAATGCCCGTCGCGGCAAGCCGGTCAACCAGGACGCGCGTGTTCTGCTCGACCTTGTCGAGATCGGTTTCGAGCCGAGGCGTCACACCGGGGTGGTCGTGTCGGCCATGGCCGCGAGCGCGGGGAAGGCCGTCAAAACCATGTCGACAAGCTCCGACGCGGGACGCGTCAGAGGGTCGGTGACCGGCAGGCCGAGCTGCGAACGATGTTCGGAGATCGCATCGCTCAGCTCGTTCTCGGTCATCTCTTCGTGGTTGATCGTGACCCCGATGACGCGGGTGTCGACGAACGCCTCGATCAGTGCGATCTCGCTGGCCGCGGTCGGCATCGAGACCATCGGGAAGTCGCCGAGCACCTTGCGCTTCGGCGCGTGCTGCACGATGACGCCGGCCGGGCGGCTGCCACGCAGGATGTGAGCCGACGTGATGTACGCGGGGTGGCTGAGCGCGCCCTGGCCCTCGACCACGATCACGTCAGGATTCTCACCTTCGAACGCGGCGACGACCTGATGCTCGACCTCGCCCGAGCAGAACTGGGGGACCAGCGCATCCAGCGCAACGCCGTACTTACCGCCCTGGATCAACGTGGTCTGACCGGTCCCGACCATCACCGCCTTGATGCCGCGCGCGTTCAGGGCCTGGACCAGCAGGGTGGCGGTGGTGCGCTTCCCGATCGCCCCGTCGGTACCCAGGATCGCGATCCTGGGGCAGGTGACGTCGAAGATTCGTCCGGAGAACAGGTGCAGGTCGCGCTTTTCCTTCGGTCGGCGTACGTCGGTAATGGTGACGCCGGCGATCACGGCCGCCGCCACGAATTCGGCGTCGTCGTTGAGGAACTCGTGCAGGCCGTTGATGATGTGCATCCCGCGGGCGATGCCGTCGAGCAGGACGACGCGCTGCTCGTTCGACAGTAGGCCGTCGGCAGGAGCCAGCCCACAGATCAGGTAGTCAGGTCTGCGGCCGGCGTGCGAGATGGACTCGGTCAGCGACGCCAGCACCGGGATGCCGTTCGCGGTGCCGTCGAGGAGTTTCCCGGCATCGGCTCCGGCCCGGAAACTGTCGATGACACTGAGGATCTCGTACTTCTCCGAGTGTCGGACCAGGCCGTTGGCGGTCTTACCGTCCTGCTCGCCGAACTGGCCCTCGCAGTAGACGACGGCGGTGGAACCCACGGGCAAGGCGAAGTTGGCTGCCGGAAGGATTGACTGGCTCTGTTCGGGCACGTCGAGAGAAGGGGTGCTGCTGGCGCGCGAAGACATTAAGTTCCTCTGACAAGGCTCAGAGGAGGCGACGGGATCGTGGCGGGGGCGATGAGCCCCACGTTCAGCAAGTGGTCTGCCCTGAGGGCCGGCAAGATTACCGACTTGTTAACTGTACCCGATCGGTACTGATCGTCCTGCTTCGCGGTCGGAGCCACGACCACGCCTTTCGACCCGTGAGGGTGTAGCGTCAGGGATGTTGGTACTCCCAGCACATCCGGAATGGCTCAGCTTCTGACGCTGATCTGCCCGAGCATCCGCTCAAGCCGGACATAAGGTTCTAACCGTCCAGTCTGGATAATTTTGAATGCTCCATCGTTAATTCAGTCGTTGCATGCTCCCTTTGGGATGCAACACTTTCCGTACATACCGAGCTTTGGCATCCTCGGCACCTACTTGCCGACACCATGCGGCCTGGCGACCTTTAGTGCGGCCTTGGCCGGCGAATTGGCCGCTAGGGGTGCCGGCGTCAATGTCGTGCGCATCGCCGACGGTGATGTCTCCGACGAGCCCAACGTCGTCGGTGAGCTCGTCAATGGCTCGGCTTCGTCCGTCGAGGCAAGCTCCGAGCTCCTCAACCAGAGTGACGTCGCCGTCATCCAGCACGAATACGGCATCTATGGCGGTCCCGACGGAGATGAAGTCGTCCAGATCATGGCCGGATTGTGCGTCCCGTCGATCGTCGTCGTTCATACGGTGCTCAAACATCCGACACGACACCAACGTTCGGTGCTCGAATCGGTAATGGCGTTGGCCGATCAAGTGGTCGTGATGTCGGAGGTGGCCCACCAACGCCTGTGCGCGGGGTTCGCCGTCGACCGCCACAAGGTCACCACCATTCCGCACGGCGCGGCACTCCCGAGCGCCAACGGCGTCCGACATCCCGACCGGCCGACCATCTTGACCTGGGGCCTGCTCGGGCCGGGCAAGGGCATTGAACGGGTCATTGACGCCATGGCTTCGCTGAAGACTCTGCCCAACCCGCCGCGGTACATCATCGCTGGCCGCACTCACCCGAAAGTCCTTGCCGCGCAGGGGGAAAAATATCGCGATGCGCTTGTCGCGCAGGTGAACCGCCTCGGCCTCGCCAATTTGGTGTCCTTCGACGCCGTTTACCGCACCCCCGACGAGGTCACCGCCCTCATCCAGACGGCTTCCGTGGTCGTCCTGCCTTACGACTCGAAGGACCAGGTCACCTCCGGAGTGCTGGTCGACTCCCTGGCGAGCGGCCGCCCGATTGTCGCCACTGCTTTCCCGCACGCGGTCGAGCTCCTCGGCAGCGGCGCAGGCACCGTCGTCGCTCACGACGATCCCAACGCACTGGTAGCGGCGGTGCAACAGCTGTTGACCGATCCACACATCGCGGACTCGATGGTCACCCAAGCCCGCGGGCTGGCCCCGACGATTGCCTGGTCCGTCGTCGCGGACGCCTACGTCGGCGTGGCGCAACGGCTGCTGGTCACTCAATCGGCACTGACGTGACCGGCGTCGCGCCCACCACTCCGGTGTTCGCGCATCTGTTACGAATGACGGACCACCGCGGCACCTTCGAGCATGCCTGTCTGGCTGAGCCCCGCCGTGACCACGGATACTGCACCGACGACATGGCCAGGGTGCTCGTCGTCACCACCCGCGAGCCCAACGCGACGGGCACCGTGAAGGGCCTTGCCCGCAAGGCCCTTCAATTCGTGAACGACGCCCAGTCCCACAACGGTTTATGCCGCAACCGGATGGACCGCGCCGGAAACTGGACCGACCAGCCGACCGCGGATGATCACTGGGGCCGGTCCATCTGGGGGCTTGGCACCGCCGCCGCCCACAGCGGCGTCAGTCTGGTGCGCCGACTGGCCGTGATTCAGTTCGAGCGCGCCGCCAAAGCCAGGTCGCCGTGGCCGCGGTCGATGGCGTTCGCCGCCGTCGGCGCCGCCGAACTCCTGAGCGCCCAGCCCGGCAATTCCACGGCCCTGCGACTCCTCGCCGACTACGCCGCCACCGTCGCGAGATCCATGCCCGAGTGCGACTGGCCATGGCCCGAGCCACGACTGACGTACGCGAATGCGATTCTCCCCGAGGCAATGATCGCGGCCGGTGTCGCGCTGGATGACCCCGACCTGAAACAGCGTGGCCTGGATCTGTTGGAGTGGCTGCTCGACCATGAAACGCTGGACGGCCACCTGTCACCCACCCCCGTGGGCGGCCGGGGACCGCAGGACAGCGGACCCGCCTTCGATCAGCAGCCGATCGAGGTGGCCACACTCGCCGATGCGTGCGCACGCGCGGCAGCCACCGATCCGAGGGCACTCTGGCCGGACGCGGTTCGGTCTTGCGCGGCCTGGTTCCAGGGCGCCAACGACTCCGGGTTGCTCATGTGGGACACGCAGACCGGTGGTGGTTTCGACGGATTGCTCGCCGACTGCGTCAACCTCAACCAGGGCGCCGAATCGACCCTTGCGGTGATCACCACCCTGCAACATGCGCAGCGCTTTTCGCTGGTTCCGCAATGACTTTGATGAGCACCGGGCTCGCCACTCGCAACCCTCAACGGGTCGCCGCCGACCCGGCGCGGGTGATCACCAGGCTCTTCGTGCCCGGCCAGGAGGGCTTCGAGCTTCAGGAGTCCCGAGCGGAAGTGGTGCTCAAGCGCATCCTCGCGCTGAGCGACGACGAGGTTCAGTCGTCCCTGGACGACGTGATCTTTCGCTTCGACGGCCGCCATCGTGACCTCGCGGGCACTTTCCGTCGACACGCCCGCGAGCTCGCCGACCGCCTGAATCCCGACCTCCTTCTCACCGATGCGCGAATACTATTGCTGGGAGCAACTTTTACCAGCGAGTACGCCATCGAAGGCGCGGCGCTGTGCAACCCAAGCGTTGTAGCCCACCCCGACCAGAGCGACCTGGCGACGGGCAGTCTGCGATTCGTGATGAGCGTGCGGGGGATCGGGGAAGGGCACCGCTCGTCCATCGGGTTCCGCACCGGTGTCGTCGATGCCGCGGGCCGGGCCACAATCGACGAGCCGGCCCGCTTCGCCACTACCGGAAGCTTGTCGGGCGCATCGCTCGACGCCGCGGTGTTCCGTGGCGAACTCGGCCGCATCGGCAATGCCGGCGAGGCCGCGAACTACGTCTTCGATGCGCTCGGCGAGCGCTTCACGCGATCCGACCTCGAAGCGCGACTTGACAATCTCCGGGCAAACCTGAGCACCCGCGGACACGGGGAGCGTGCAGTCGCGCTGATCCGCACGATCGCCACACGCTCATACACCGTCGAATTCCCCAGCGGCATATCGATTTCCGAGCGCGTGCTGTGGCCGTCGATGGAGGCCGAGCAGGCCGGCATGGAGGATGCCCGCTTCGTCCGCTTCGTCGACGACGACGGGTCGGTCGCCTATTACGCCACCTACACGGCCTATAGCGGATCCCACATCAGCCAGCAGCTGCTCAAGACCGAAGACTTCCGATCTTTCACCTCCGGGCCGCTGGTCGGGAAGGCCGCGGCCAACAAGGGTTTGGCCCTATTCCCCCGACGAATCCGCGGTCGCTACGCTGCCATGTCGCGATCGGACCGCGAGACCAACACCGTTGCCTTCGCGGACCATCTGGCGGTCTGGGCGACCGCGTCGCCCTGCCAGCAGCCGACCGAGCCATGGGAAGCCCTGCAACTCGGAAATTGCGGCCCGCCAATCGAAACCGACGCAGGGTGGCTGGTGCTCACCCACGGCGTCGGGCCCATGCGCACGTATAGCATCGGCGCGATTCTGCTCGACCTCGACGACCCGACCCACGTGCTCGGCCGGCTACGACGCCCACTGCTCAGCCCTACCCAGGACGAACAGAATGGCTACGTGCCCAACGTCGTCTACTCCTGCGGCGCGCTCGTTCACGCCGACACCCTGGTGATTCCCTACGGGATCGCCGACGGCGGCATCGGCATCGCCACTGTGCCACTACCGCAGCTGCTGGCCACGATGGTTCAGCAATCAGACCGCCCGAGATGAGGTCACCATCAGCACGATGAGAAGGTCCCGCGACAGAACACAGAATCCGTTGGGGGAGTACGTCCTTCACCTGGGTGCGGGATTCGTCGCCAAGGAACGCCCGCACGTGCTTCAGGCGTTGGCTGCGCTCGAGTCGCATCTGGGCCGGTGGGACCCGCTTGACCTCAGCCTGGAAATCTCATTGCAAGACCGCGGTCGCAAGGAGCAGCGCGTCACGTTGCGAACGACCCTGCCTGGTCTCCCGCCGCTCGTGGCCGTCGCCCACAACCGCGACGTCACGTGCGCCCTTCACGAAGCCAAGCATGAGTTGATCCGGCAGCTCGAACATCAGAAGTCGGCGCGCGAGCCCATGCACAATCGCAAGTTCGGCCATAATACGATTCGCCACCCGGGCCTCTAGTGGCGGGCGCTGACCCTGTCTGAACCATCGCGAAACCTGGAGCCGGGTCGACAACTACGGGTGATGTAGCTACGCAACGACATTCGTACTCTTCACCGTTGATCGGGACACGTTCGCGCACAAACCCAAGCCTTCGCTGCGATAGCTGGGTAGTCAAGCCACGCCGGTCCGAGCGGCGACCTCAGGCAGGGCGTCGGCGCCTGCCGCGAGCTTTGCGCCGGGATCTTCGATAACCGGAGGGCGCCTTCTTAGTCGTGGCCCGAGTTCGATCGGAGTCAGCGACGACGACTCTGACACGCTGACCCCGTTGGCGGTGATGCAGGCGATCTCGGCACCGATGTTGCCTTCGAAACCGAACGTGAGTGCGTAGGAGCCGCTGGGTCTTCCGAGCGGCACGATCAGCGCCCGGGTCTGGTCTGTGCACCACAGGATCGTGATCCCGGTGAGCGGCAATGCCGTGCTAGCCGGCTGCAGCTGGGCCCACTGCCACATCCGGCGCCAGGGCAGCGGCTCGGGCGAATTCAGGAGTAGCGCTTGGACCACCGAGTCGCCGTTGGAGGTGAACACGGAGAGTTCGGTGTCCGGCGACGCGGGCACATGCTGTGAGCTGGCCAGCCCCGGCTGGCCGAGTGCTGTGATCAGGCCGTCGAACGCCGTCGCGGTGGCAGCGGCAAACTGCTGCCACGCCTGCTCGGTCGCGGTGCGCTGCGCTGCCAGCGCCTGTTCGCCGTTGCCCGTGGTGGGGTTGGGTTGCGGTGCCGCCTGTTTCACGTCGTACAGCGGATCGAACCGCCTCAGAAGAGTCGCCAATGCCTGGCGAGCACCCAGGTAACCACTTGGGTCAGGTGTCCGGGTTCCCGCGCCTTCGGCGGTGTCCAACCATGCCTGAACATCAGTCCCGGCGGGTACCTGATACCGGCGAATTGGTGTGGCCGCGGTGCCTGCGGCTTGCGCGACGACGTTGGCCACCTGATCGGAAAAGGTCGAGTACCGCGACGTGATGAACTGCACCCGCTGCAACGAAGTGAGCGCATCCTCTTGGGCCAGGAAGGCCTGCAGCGCCGCCAGCGCGTCGATCGCGTCGCCGGCGTTGTAGATGGCTAATAGCCCGCCCTCGCCGCCGGGCAAGCGGCGTCCCCCAACGCTCCGATCGCCGAGCGATAGGGGGCCGGCGACGACGTCGACGCTGTAACGGGTCTGCGGCGCCAGGGGCGCGAACCACAGGTTGCGGGCCTTCGCCGCAGCGGCGAGCTCGGCAAGCTCGTCCCGCAGGGTCCCGATGATCCCGGGGTTGGTCGAGATCACCGAGCCGAGAGCGCCGGGTGCGACGTGCAGCCCGGCGGCCTCTATTGCCGCGTCAAGAGCCGGCTTGGCGATCGCATCCACCGTGATCGCCGACCGGCGTTCGAGTTGCTGTTGCGCCGCGGCGACAGCGGTGGCCGAAACTGCGGCTGCCGTCGCTGTGGGGGTATCCGACGCGACGGCGAGCATCCCCAGGTTTGCCGGGGTGGTGCGGGAGATTTGGCCGACGATCGTCGGTGGCGGTGGCAGCGCGACGACACCGCTGACGTTCGCGCTCTGCTGCGGGGCCGACGGCACGTGAATGTCGACAGGCAGCAGCACGGTATGGCGCTGGTTGCGGTCCACGCAGCGCAGGTGCACCGCCGGGGTGGTCAGGTGACCCGCGTATTCGTAGGGTGCATCGCTGGTCAGGAAGGTGGCGTAGAGCGCGTTGACATACGTCTCGGTGAACTCGACATTGACGTCGTAGCCGTAGTAGGCGGCGGCGTCGCCGTTGCCGGGCCACGACCATTGTGTATAGGTCGACAGGTCGTTGAGTCGCCCGCCGTTCGGGAATGCGGAAGCGGGCGTATTCGCCGCCGCAGCGAGCGCAGGCCAGAGCGACTGCCGGTCAGGGGCGGGAATGGTGAAACCGCTGCTGTCCACCGGTGGCGGTTGGACAGTCGCGGTGCCCGGACCGCTGGCGGTCTGCAGGTACGCGAATTCGATCACCGGATCGCCGTCGGCCACCGGCTGGTAGCTGACGTTGCCGTGGCTGTCGGGCTGACCGGCGGAGACCTGGGTGACGATCTTCAGCGCGTACAGGCCGGGTGCCTGGGGGGAGTATCGGCATGTTGATGTCGGGCATGGCCCAGGTCAGAGCCATTAGATACACGCCTTTAAACGTCACGTCGATGTCGATTTCGCCGACCGTCGCCGAATAGCTGAACGTGTACAGGCCGTTCGATCCCAGACTGACGTCCGTCGCGTCCAGCGGCTGGCCGCCACTGGATACCTGGGGCGCCATGAACGGGTTGCCCTCACCGCCGACAAATGCCGCGCCGACCAGGCCGGTGAGTACGACGGTGGTGGGGAAGGTGATCTTGACGCTCGACTCCTTAGGCGACGAGAAACGCAATCCCTGGGCGGCGACTCCATAGCCCGGCGAAGCGATGGTGGCCGGCCCGACGTTGGGGCCGGCGGTGAACTGCAGCCCTTGGTCGGTGAAGCTCTTCCCGAGCGTCCCACCAATTCCGCCCCACGACGCGGTGTAGTTCTCACCGGGCAGCACGGTGTACGGCGTCAGCTTGAGTGCAGTGCCAGCGGCCGGTGTGTTCTTGTTGGGATCCGGCGCCACCCAGGAGCCGACGAGGGGCAGGGGCGCGGGATTGCTCCACCCGTTCGCCGATTGTGGTGTGGCGGCGACCAGCTCCCATGCCTCGGTCGCGTCGTCGCTGTACTGAAATAGCGCGACCTGTACCAGTGAGTGCTGGATGCACCACTGCACGGCGGGCGGCTGGAGCGAGAGATTGGACATGTCGTCCTTGCCCAGCGAGGGTGGCGGCGAGACCGTGACCAGCTCGGCTGGCGGGATCACCGAGTTGTCAAATCCGGCCCGGTCTGCGATCGGGTGAGCGAAGTTCAGCGCAAAGTGGCTGTCCTGAGGCACCAACGCGGCGTGCGCGAGCGTGGCGGGATCGAGGTCGGGAAGAACGACCGTCGGATCTTGCGACAGATCGCTGCTGGGGTATATGCCCGCCCAGTAGTTCGATGGTTTCGCGTCGAGGATCCCGGCGGCCGCCGCGTCGTAGACGATGGTGTCGGCGGCGTTGACCGCATTCACCGGGTCGCCGCGGTGGGCGAGGAGTTCGTAGCGGTCGCTGGCGCCGTGATCGATCAGTGTCGCGTCGACGGTCGACAGCGCCAGGGGCGCCGGCGGCGGTGGGCCGCTGCCGCCCCATGACAGTGAGATGGTGCCGCCGACATCGGGCAGCGGCCAAGGTGTGTGGAGTTCGACCGAAAGCGAGCCGTACACCCACCACGGCGAGGGGGCAGTCGCCTCGATCAGCGCGTCGGCGCTGATACCGAGCCCGATCCCGAATGCGCTCAGCTGCACCTCGCCGTGCAGCTCGACGCCGGCGCCGAGCTGAAGCGGCGACCATTGGATCGCCCCGATCCCCGCCAGGTACGCGTCGAGCGATGCGCGGAGCGGCCCAAAGTGCCAGGTGTTTTTGTACCCCACCCAGAAGCCCGTGACCAGCCCGGTGTCGCTGACCACGAAGTAGAAATCAGTCTCGAACAGGTCGAGTACCCGGGCGCTGACCCGCTTCTCGTGCGGAGGCTGGCCGATCGCCAGGTACCAGACCGGCAGCGCCGTGTCGACGTACAGCTCACCGGTGGCCTGCACGTCCAGGACGTAGGGAATCGAGTATTGGGCTTGGATGACCAGGTCGAAGGTGCCGGCGTTCCCGTCGTAGGTGGCCATAGCCTCGAAGTTGGCTTCCTCGGCGGGCCCGCTGATGCGCGGCGAGAGAATATTCGCCTTCCCGATGAACATGATCACCGGGCCCGGCAGGATCAGCACGAAGGAGATTGAGGCCGAGGCGGTGAAGCCGTCGTCCTGGGTACCGATCACCGCGCCCGCGCCCAGCGCGAACGCGCCCGGCACGGGGTTGAGCCACTTGTAGACGTCGGTTGCGGTGTAGTCCGGCTGGCCGTTACCGCCCTGCAGGTCTTTCGCCGCGTTGACGTCTGGCGTGCCGTCCAGGGCCGTCGGGTACTTGTACCAGTCCCACCAGGTATCGCTGCCGATGTTCGGGCGTAGGTTGCTCGCGAACATTCCCGACAGCCCATATAGCGAGACGTCGAGGAAGAGCGGGATCCCAACCGGCAGTTCGGCATCGAGCGCGAGGAAGAAGCACGATTGGCCCTTTACCTGGGCGACGATGAACTGTGCGTTGATCTCGAGGTCGCCGGCCGCCTCGATCTTGACGTCCACACCGCCGGCGAACACGTTGGCCGGGACAGGGAAGCTGGACGGCAGGCCTGGCGGCGGCTGCGTCACCGGGCTGGTTCAGCTGAGCGTGGTCGATCTCACCGCTGAAGCTGAGAACGTCGGGGATTTCGAAGTCGACGGATACGCCACTGAAGGAGACGGCGCCCATATGAAGGTTGATCTGCAGCCCGCGGACTGAGCCACCGAGCGAGACGCCCTCCACCAGGTTCACGTCGCCACTGAAGCCGATCCAGGGTCCCGTGGTGTCGGAGCCGAAGCCGAACTTCTGTAGTGCGACGTGAAACCCGAAGAAGTCGATCGCCGTCTGGCCGGGCAGGTCGATCCATCCGCCCTCCAGCGAGATGTGTCCAGCCGAATCGATCGACAGCCCCCTGAACTCGATCTCCGGCCAGTCGATCCCGGCGGTGTCCAGCGCTAGCGAGCCGGTCAGGGTGACGGCCCAGACCCCGGCCTTCTCGGCGATCTCCAGCGTGGCCACCTCGAGGTCAATGCTCGATCCCAGTGGCAGGTCGTACGGCAACGAGACCAGCCCGTCCGGGGTCATAGTGCTGGGATCGTTCTGCTGGGCGGCGAGTGTGACGGTCAATGCACCGCCAGCCCCGAGCGTGACCTCAATATCGACGGTTTTCAAGCTCCCGTCGGAGTTGGTGAAGTACGGGATGGTCAGCGCGCCCGCGATATTGGTACCGGTGATGGTGTTGTTGGTGAGCGTGATCGAGAACGCGCTCAGGGCTACCTTGAAGCCGCCGAACATCTCCAGAGACAGGGGACCGGCGTTGAGATCGATGCCCAGGGTCCCGCTGAACCCCAAGGCGCCGAATTGCATGTTGTCGAGGTCGACGCTGGCCTTTTGGCACGTTGACGTCGACGGACAGGCCGTTCTGGCTGCCGACGGTCAAGATGTTGCCGCCGAGCGAGGTATTGACCTGGCCCAGCAGCCAGGCGATCCCGGTTTCGATCAGGCCGGGGGGAGCCGATGTCGTCATCCGTTTGCCGCCGTCGAGAAGGCGGCGGCGATGGCTGCGAACTGCTGGGCGATCATGTCGAGTTTTGTTGCCACGTCGCCGGCCTTGGTCTCGCCCGTCAACAGGGTCGTGAAAAGGGATGTGAACTGCGTTGTCGCCGCGAAAGCTGACGCCGCCGCCGAGGAGCCGCCGGGCACCAGGCTCTGGGCCGTCTGAAGTGCGTTCTGCAGGGCGCTCAGCGCCGAGGTGGCGTTGGAGATATCGAGGTTTGCAAGGGTCGAGGTGAGCGCGGTAGCGATCCCCTGCAGCGCGTTGACCACGTCGTCGGTGATCGCGCCGGCGATCGTGGTGTACACGCCGGAGACCGTCCCGCTGATGCTGGGCCCGACGACCGTGTGGTCGGCGAGCAGCGACAGCACGTCCCTGGGCGGCTGTGTGCGACTCTGTGGCGTCCCGCGACAGTTCCTGGACTGCTGGGATCTGGGGTCGCAAGTTTATCTAGGTCACCTTCGAGGTCGGACAGTGGATTGGTCATGGGCGAAACTCCTTGCGTTTGAGGGTCATACGGATACGAACGCCGGCGGAGCGAATGGCGTGGATGCGGCGGATAGGTTGCCGGCGATGTCGACGGCCACGATCGCGTAGCTCGGCGAGGCGCCGGTCGGGAGCGCGGTCCAGGTGGGCGCCGCGTTGGGGTCTGCGGGTGTCGGAGGGGTGCTGCCGGGCTGAACGCCGTCGATGAATGCGATTCGCAGCACCGGCTGCGAGCCGATCACGCGCACCACGCCGGCGTAAGACGCGACCACAACGGCCGAGACGCCGCGCCCGAGCCCGAGGCGCAGTCCGGTGACGCGGGACGTGGCGGGCTTGGCGGTCGTGTCGGTCACCAGCTGGGCAGTGCCGCCAGCCGCGCCGGGGATCCAGTAGTTGAATGCGCCGGGTTGGTTGGCGGGCGTCGTCGGGTCGAATTCGTCGAGCCGGTACACACCAAGGATCTCTCGGGCGGTGTGCCCGGTGGTAGCCGATCTCACCCTGTCGCTGCGGTCGTGGTCTCGTGCGTGGGCGCGCGGATCGTTGACGACGCCGATCAGCCGCGGATCGCCGACGCCGGCCGTCAGCGACAGCGGCTGCCACATGCCGTTAGTGAGTTGAGGGAGCGCCAGGGTGGACGGATCGGCGGGGTACTCCGGCTTAGGGCCGAACCACCGCAGGTCGACGAGGTCGGAGGCGTCGGTCGCGCGATAGACGAGGTAGCCGGCGATATCTGGGCTGGCGTCAAGCGCCAGGCGAGGATGAATGTCCCGGGCGTGGGTGCAGCGGTGACCTTGTAGAGGACGGGTGCGCGCGACGGACGGACTGTTCGGGTGTAGATCGGGCCGACGCTCGGTGTGCGACTGCTTCATGCCACGGGCCGCGTGACAGTCCGCAGGCCGTGCTGATTGCGGCCGAGAACGTCGCCATTGACGTGTCGGTAAGCGTGATGGCGGGACGGGTTGGGGCGGCGGCAGCGGCGTGGAGTTCAGCTGTGCAAAGGCCGCAGCGTTACCCGGTACGTCGGCCAGCGCGCGCAGCTCGTCGTCAAGTAGGCCGCTGTAGAAGTGCTGGATTAGGCCTCGCTGACCGGCGGCATTGCTGAGCACGTCGACCTGGCTCAGCGAGGTCCCGTTGCGCTTGTTGTACGCCGAAAGCCAGCTCGGCAGCGCGTCGATCCAGGTCTGCAGGTCGGCCCGGCCGGCGATCGGCGGATTGGGATCGAGCAGGCCGGTGGTCAGGCGGCGTTTGAGGTCGGCAATGAAGAGGGAGTGCGCGGGAGCGCGGTGGAGCAGGTATCCCAAAACACCCTGCTGACCTGAGATGTCGAACGGCAGCGTGTAGTTCGCGTTGCCGTTGTAGTCCGCCGGGTCGTAGTAGAGGTGGTGCACGATGTGGGTTGGCACCCCCTGCACGACGGCCGGCGGCTGAGGTGGCGTTAGCTGTTGGGCGCCGACGAACACCACCGTGTTGGACTGCGGCTCAGCGCGGGTGGCGCCATTGTTGGGGTCGACGATCTGCTCGGAAGGGTCGAACGGGACCTTCTGACGCTGCTGACCAGGTAGGCGGATCGTTGACGAACGCGTTCGGATTGGTCACCACCCGTGAGCCTTTGCCCAGGGGCAGCGTGGCAACGACAAGGCCCGCGGGCTGAACGCCGGTGGACAGATCCACGGGCCGGGTCGCGCGGCGAACGTCTCCGTGATCGCGGTGCCGTCAGTGAGGACCCCGGTCAGGATCAACAACGCTGGGGGGTCGGTGGCTCCAATTGCGCTCAGCGGCGGCGTTGTAATCGCGTAGGTGACACCCTTGGTCGGGTCAGGATCGGGGGAGAAGCTGGCCCAGTGTGTACGGCTGGATGCTAGGAGCCGGGATCGTGAAATCGTTGGTAGCCAGGACGGCATTGGTGCCGAGCGCGGTGACGGTGAGCTGTGCGGTACGCGCGTCGGGGTAGGCGAGTAGCGAGCTTGCCGTCCACGACGCGACGGCGCTGAGTGTGCCGCCTACCCCGCGGTCGGGTCGGCGGCATTGTCGGGGGCGCCCCCGCCGGGCGCACTGTTGTCGAACGACGATTGGGTGGCACCGCGACGAGAAGTTGCAGTGTCGGCGCGGCCGCGATGTATTCGACACCGCGGGCGTCGCTCCAGTCACTCCACTCGCCGAGCTGGCCAAATAGTCCGAAACCGGCCATGCGGTGCTGGTATCCGCTCGTGGGGTCGGGCAGATCGGAATCGACGAATCGCAGCATCGCGGTGGCGCCCACCAGGGGAGAGTCGGGTGGGATCAGCTGGGGCGTGGCGGTGAGGATCCGGGGGATGGCAACGGGGTTGGCGAGGTTGCCGTCGCCTCGCTGAGCCAGGTAAGCGACGGCGTGCCGAGGCGGCGGTAGAGCAGCCGGGTGGTGACCGGATCGCCCTGCTGGTCGGCGGCGGCGCCGGCGGGAAAACCGACTGCACTTCGAACGACGAACTCGGCTTGATCGTCAGCGTGGCCGGATCGACGTCGCCTGTTCGGCGGCGGAAAATCGTCACCGGCTGGGCGGGGGCTGCGGGCGCCGGCATCGGCCCGGGCGCTGCGGTGGCCGCCGGCACGTTGACGAGCGCATAACGCACACCCACGTTCGCGCCGGTCACCGGCGAGCTGGCGACGGCGCCGATCACGACGGTCGATCCGGTCCCTCCGGTGCCGGTGACCGTGATCTGATCAATCGGGGCAGTCGACGGGTTGGGCGTGGCGAGCGGATACCAGGTGAGGCCGCTGCCTGAGACAGACGCGCTGGCGACCTTGGTTCCGTGCGCGAACGCGGCGACGGTGCCTTGGCCGCCGATACTTACGGCAACCTCGGCCACCGGCGTTGCAAGGGCGATGCTCACGGTCGGCTCCGGTGGCGGCACGATGAACGGCCACGCTGCTGGGTTGAGCTGCGCGCCAAGCAAAGCCGGCGGTATTTCGGTTGCGGCGAGCGAGGCTGTGGCAGCGGCGAACGCCGCCGCGACGGTGGCCGGCACGCCCTGGATCTGGGCCGGGGGTTGGGTGCTGTTGCCGTCGCTTTGCCAGGTGAACAAATGGCTGACCGCGGGATTGCCGGTGATCGTCATCCCGTCGAAGCTCGCTGATCCGCGGGCCAGCGCCCCTGTCGGCGCGCCGCCCGGGAGCAGCACCTGCGGCGGTACTTCCTGGGCCCACACCCAGACGATGCAGTATTGGTACTCCTCATCGGGATCGGCATCGGTGTCAACGAAGTACAGGCCCAGCACGCGTGCGAGATACGGGCTGAGTGCCGACATCTGCAGCTGCGAGACCAGAGACAGCGACAGCTGTGGGGCCGCGGTGCCATCGTCAGAGGCTTCGATGCCGACGGCGTAATTGGGTGTTGCAGGCCAGCCCTCTACCAGTCGTGCGCACTCGGCGCGAAGCTGTGCGAAATACTGCTGCTCCGCGGCCGGGCTCGTGCCGTTGAGAAGCTCAAGGGTGCCGAGGCGCTGGTAGCACTCCTTTATGTCCCGCTTTGCCAGTGCCGGGTCCGCCGTGGTGCTGGGATCAAGCGCGCCGGCGTACCGCGCGGGCCAGTTCGCGCGCGTAACTGGCAGCGTGAACGGCTCGCCCGAGAGCTGCCAGCCACATTCGTCGGGCGGACCCATTGACCCGGCCCGGTCCCCAGCCGATCCCGCCGACGGTGCCCGTCCCTGGCCCGCCGTGCTCCCTGGCCCGCCATTTCCCCCGGTCCCGCCGCGCCGGTCACCGCTGCAGCAACAGCAGATCGTGATCGAGATGTTTACCGGCGGCTGGCGCCGCGCGGCGCACCGGCAGCAGTTGCAGCTGTCAGCCGGTTCGGACCCGGTTCATCGGATGTGCAACGCTCGATCAGAGTGTGACCGCATTCGCAGCGAATCAACTCCTCGGCCGCGATCGCCACTGGGTCGCTGCTCACCTTGCGAGACCGGCCGCCGCGATGCAGCAACAGCACCGATCACAGCGATTAGATGTTGCGGCATCCCCGGCAGTGGTGAAGCTGACTGCGCTGCCCAAGCTCCGAGGGTTTTTTGTGGCTGCAGTATCTCTGCCGTCGAGCCGCCGATCAGCGATCGCTTTGCTGACCGCCGCCGGTGGTGCGATGCGCCCGCAAGGCGGGTCACACAGCGACCGCCTGAACAGCCAGAACGCACCTGGCGGAAACCCAAACTCCGGTGTAAACGCCCATCGAAGATGCGTGCCCGCCTGCATCGGCTGGCCGTCAAATGTCGGCTCAGACCCGTCAGCGATGGCAGCCTGGAGGCCTAACACTGAAAGCGGCACTGCAGCCCTCCAAGGTTTGACGTCAGCTTGACCGGTGCGTTGCCGGCTAGGTTGTTCGATCCATTTCGCAATGGCGGGGTGCATTTTGAACAGGGCACGGTCCGCTCAGCGGACCGGAAGCCCCGGAACGACTCCAGCCGGATCGCCGAGCTCGAATGACTGGGCCTCTGGCCGTTTACCCAAGGCCCCCAACGGGGCGCGCGGCCATCAACGAAATCTGGGCCGGAGTCGGACTCGCTAGCGTGTCGACGGCCAGTATCTAGCGCGGATCTTGCGCTTCATAAGTTTTCCGGTGTCTTCACGAGGCAGATCACTGTCGAACACGATGATTTTGGGCGTTTTGTAATGCGCCAGATTGGCTCGGACATGTTGGCGCACTTCGTCTTCGGTCAGGTCGGTCGCGTCGACGTGGGCGGCGATCGCCTCGCCGAACTCCTCGTCTGGTACCCCGAATACCGCGGCGTCGCGGATGCCGTCGAGTTCGAGCAGGCATGCCTCGATCTCGGCGGGGTAGATGTTCACCCCGCCCGAAATGATCATGTCGGTGCTGCGGTCGTTGAGGTAGAGAAACCCGTCGTGATCGAGGTAGCCGACGTCGCCGATGTCCAGGTACCCGTCCACCTCCATTGCGGCCCGCTTGTCCGGATTGCCGTGGTAAGTGAAATTCGGCAAAAATGAAGGCGGCCGCAGGTGGATGCGTCCAGATTCGCCTACTGGCAGCAGATCTCCGTTATCAGAGTAGATCCTGACCTCGGCGTCTCCGATCGGCCGGCCGACAGTGCCGGGGTGTGCGAGCCAGTCGGCGCTGTCGCACGCCACGCAGGGGCCGGTTTCGGTGCCGCCGTAGTACTCACGGACGATCGGCCCAAACCAGTCGATGACGCGTCGTTTCACTTCCGGCGGGCACGGTGCAGCGGCGTGCACAACAGACTTCAATGAGGAGATGTCGTACTTTTCCCGGACCGCGTCGGGCAGACGCAGCAGTCGGACGAACATCGTTGGAACAGCTTGAAAGTGATCAATCTGGTGTTCTTCGATCAGTCGTAACAATCCCTCGGCGTCGAAGCTTGCCATGAGTGTCAGATCGATGCCCGCCGCCGCACTCACGAGCGCGTGCGCATTGGGCGCGGCGTGGTACATCGGTGCTGCCACCAGGGTTCGCATCCCCTTGGCCAGTCCGAAGGTGTCGAACAGCAATCCCGCAAGGGCTTGCGACTGCGCGGGCGTGGACGGCTCGCGGACGATGCCCTTCGGGCGGCCCGTCGTGCCGGAGGTGTACACCATCGCCAGCGGCGCCTGGCTGGGCGGTTCTGACCGTGGACCCTGCAACGCCAACCAGTCCTCGTAGACCGGATGTCTTCCGGTCGGCCGTTCCGATTCCTGGGCGACTTCGATCAGTGCCCGATCGCCGGCTACCGCTTCAGCGGTGGCGATGAGGCTGGTATGGGCGAAGATCGCTTTGCTGTCGCTGTCATCGAGCAGATAGGCCAACTCAGACCCTTGCCAGTGCCAGTTCACTGGCACGGGTATGGCGCCCAACATCCCGATACCCATGCTCGCTTCGACGAATGCGATTTCGTTGTGAAGGTATAGGGCGACGCGGTCACCGGCCGTGACATCAAGGGCGACAAGGCCGTTCGCGACGGCACCGGCACGGGTAAGGACGTTTTCGTAGTCTCGAAAGAGATGCCCACATCGAACGCCGGTCATCAGTCGGCGCTCCGGGTAGCCCGCCAAGTTGCGAACGTCTCGGCGAACTCTTTGCCGTGAACCGCTGCCGATTGCGCGCCTGCTTCGAGGTCGACCGCCCGCGCGAGGTCACCGTGGGCAGCTTCACGCAACAGTCGTTTGGTCGCGACAACCGCCGCGGCGGGGCGCGCGGCAAACGTCGTGGCGAACTCGAGCGCCGCGGCCAACGCATCGTCACTTACGTGATGCGCCAACCCCATCCGTACTGCGCGTTCCGCGTCGATCGGTCGCCCGGCAAGCAGTAGCTCCAACGCAGCGCTCTCGCCGATCAGGCGCGGCAGCAACCAGCTCGCACCCATGTCCGGCAAGAGACCCATTCTGATGAACGATGGGAACAGGGCCATCGTCGGCGACCCCACCCGGATGTCGCAGGCCAGCGCCAACGACATACCGGCACCGACCGCGGGGCCGTCGATGGCGGCGATCGTCGGTTGCGGCAACGCCCAGAGCATGTCGACGGCCCGCATTTGCCGGCCCAGCAATTCGGCCACTTCGGCCTCGGGTCGCTGAGACAGGTACTCGATCGCAGCGAAGTCTGCGCCGGAGCTGAACGCACCGTTCGCGCCGGTGAGAATCACCGCCCTAACGGCGGAATCGGTTCTTATCAATGTCAATTCGCGAGCCAGTCGGGTGAGGACATCGAGGTCGAGCGAGTTGCGGTGCTCCGGTCGATCGAGGATCAGCACCCGTACGCCCGCTGCCGGGTGTTCCACGCGCAGCCCGGCGTCGGTCGGGGCCGCTTGTGTCTCTGTTTCGGTGCTGGTCACAGACACCCTCTCCAGGGATCGGCATTACAGGTCAAGTGACCTGTCTTTAGGTTACAGGTCAACTGACCTGTCGTCTATATAGTGTTCTCATGGCATCGACTCCGGTTCACGGCGGCGGACCGCGGACGCAACAAGCGCGGCGCGATCAGACTCGCGCCCGGCTGATCGAGGCGACCATCAGATCCATTGCCGATCACGGGTATCCGGCCACCACGACCAGACAGATCGCGGAGTCCGCCGGAGCTTCGCTCGGGGCGATTGCCCATCATTTCCCGGCCCGGGTTGATCTCATCGCGACAGCTCTCGACGAGGTCGGGCGTCGGATGGAGACCGAGTTGCGGGCTCGGGTCTCGCACGCGGCGTCGGTCGGCGGCGCGCGCCGCACGCCCGCGTTGCTCGACGTGCTCTGGACCGCGTTCACCGACGACCTGTACACCGTGTGGGTCAAGGTGTGGATCGCCGCCGCCGACGATCCCGAGCTCTACGCCGCGCTCGCTCCGCTGGAGCGGCCGCAATCCGCGGTGTTCGCCGCGATCGCCGCCGATGCCACACCGAAGAATGTCCCGCGCACCGAGTGGACCCGGCGATTCAGCGTCGCGCTCGATGCCATGCGCGGCCTGGCGCTCACACTCACCATTCAGCCCCGAACGACTCCGATTCACCGAGACCCCTGGCCGGACCTCAGGCGCGAGCTGACCCGACTCCTCGACCGCTGATCGCTACATGTCTGTGGTGACGTCGCGGGTCAGCCTTGTCGGCAAGAAGTTAACGGTGTAAAAATTGAGGCCTATTGCCGCCACACCGACGTGGCGTCTGCAGGACGGACTGCCGTGAACTTCGAGATCAGAGCCGTGGGGCCGCGCTAATGCGCTCCTTCTCCGCGGTGTTCCATGTCGAGGCCCCAGCGCGCAGAGTCTGGCGGGTGTTGCATCCGCCGGTTCCTCTTGACGCGCCATCGCCCCGGATCCTCGAATATCCCGGCGGCAGCATGGAGATCCTTGCCGAGGGCGATGAGGCAGGTCAGGGGCTGGTGCGGACCTGCGTCTTCGGTGTTCCCCGCTACCTGATGTCCGGTGGCAAAGCGCGGTCCTGGGAGGTCGTCACCGAAGCCGAGGTCAACAAGCTGTCGCGCTATGTCGCCATCGGCAAGCCGCTGTGGTCGCGCGCGGAGGGATATCACCAGCTCGACGAGCAGCAGGACGGGACAACGCTTGTCACGTTCCACGAGACGTATCACGCCTACAATCCCGTTCTGCGAGCGCTGTTCGAGGGGCCGGTGCACGCGAAGATCTCGGCCGACAACCTGGTGATCTACCAGCACGCACTGGGATTTGTCGGGACGACGACGAGGGTGTCATGAGCTACGACTTGATCATTCGCGGCGGGACAGTCGTCGACGGCTCGGGATCGCCCCCGCGGACCGCGGACATCGCCGTGCAGGATGGACTGATCGCCGAAGTCGGCCGCGTTGACGGTCCGGCCCGGCGGGCCATCGATGCCGACGGACTCACCGTCACACCGGGATTCGTCGACATCCACACGCATTTCGATGGCCAGGCCACCTGGGATCCACACCTGACGCCGTCCTGTTGGCATGGCGTCACAACCGCAATCATGGGCAACTGCGGCATCGGTTTCGCACCGGTGCGCCCCGACCGGCACGACTGGCTCATCGAACTGATGGAGGGCGTGGAAGACATCCCTGGCAGCGCGCTGGCGGAGGGGATCACCTGGGAGTGGGAGTCTTTCGGCGAGTATCTCGACGCGCTCGAGAGGATGCCCCGCGCCGTCGATGTCGGCACGCAGATACCCCAGGCCGCCCTGCGCGCCTATGTCATGGGCGACCGCGCACTCGACGCCCCGACCGCCGACGACCTGACCGCGATGACTCAAGCGGTCACCGACGGCCTGCGCGCAGGAGCTCTGGGCATGTCGTTCGGTCGCACCGCCGGACATCGCAGTGTGAGCGGGCAACCCGTGCCCGGAACGTACTCGGATGAGGATGAACTCGTCGCCCTGATGACGGCGATGGCCGCTGCGGGCCGCGGGGTACTGCAGGTGGTGCCGGCCGGGGTCGGCGGTGAAATAGGCGGCGACCAAAGGCATTCCATCGACGCCGAAGTCGAGTGGATCAGCCGGCTCGGTCAGCGATTCCGGATACCGCTGACGTTCCTTGCCATGGTCAACGAGCAGGACCCGCACGACTGGCAGCGCTGGTTCGGCGATGTCAGCACCGCCAATGCCGCCGGTGCGAATGTCCGGCCACAAGTGGCCAGCCGCGCCTTCGGAATGTTGATGGGCCACCAGTCGCGGATGAACCCTTTCCGGCACCGGGCCAGTTATCGCGCGCTGATGGATCTGCCTCTCGCGCAACGTGTGCGGGCACTTCGCGACCCGCAGACCAAGGCGCGCATCCTTGCCGAAACACCCGACCCGAGCGCCGTGCCGTCCGCCGATCAGCTCAACCGCCACATGTTCAAACGGCTCTACCCGCTGGGGGAGCGACTCGACTACGAGCCGTCGGCCGAGGACAGCATCGCGGCCATCGCGGAGCGGGAACGGCGCGATCCGTGGGAGGTCACCTACGACACGCTCCTGCAAGCGGAAGGCAAAGAGTTCCTGTTGTTCCCGCTGCTGAACTACGCGGGCAACGACTATCACCACTTGCACGACATGATGTCGAACCCGTTGAGTCTGCAGGGCCTTGGTGACGGCGGAGCCCACTGCGGCATCATCTGCGATGCCAGCATGACCACATATCTGATGTCCTACTGGGTCCGCGACCGCACCCGCGGCCCGCGGATCCCGCTCGAGACAGCCGTGCATCGGCTCACCGGCGATCCGGCCGACTTCTACGGCCTCGGTGATCGCGGTGTGCTCGAGCCGGGCAGGCGCGCCGACATCAACCTCATCGACCTCGACAGCCTGGGTCTGCACCATCCCGAGCAGGTGACGGACCTACCCGGCGGCGCCGGTCGGCTCATCCAGCGCTCCGATGGATACGTCGAGACGTTGGTGCGCGGCCAGACCATCGTCGCCGACGGCGAACTCACCGACGCCCGGCCGGGAGGCCTCGTGCGCGGTGCCGCGGCCGATGGCGACGGCGTAGCTGAAGACGTTGAGCGACAGCGCAATTGCGCGTGCCTCCCGAGGCAAGTCGCTGCGCTACGGAGAACTCGACCGTGGTGTGGTCGTCGCTGCAGCGGTACGTGTCGCCGAACGCAGCGGCGTCCGGAGCGTCACCGTGCGATCCCTGGCCACCGAACTCGGCCTGTCGACCACGGCGATGTACCGCTATGTCAACGGCAAAGCCGAACTGCTGAATCTCGTTGCCGAGGCAACGCTCGCTTCAGTCGAGCTGCCGGAGTCAGGGCCGTGGCAGCAGCGAATTCGCGTGGTAGCGAACAGCGCGCGCAAGGCCATGCTGCGAATCGACGGCATTGCCGACGTCTTGCAGACTCAGCCGGCGAAAGGTGCAGCGCAACAAGTTGATGCGTTGATGCAGCAGCTCGTCGTCGATGCGGGGGTGCCGCCGGCGCGGCGCGAGTCGGCTCGGCTTCTCCTGATGATCTTCATCTTGGGATCGGTGTCGTTCGAGCAGGCGCTCGACGGGTTGCCCCATCAACTAGTCGAGTCGCCGGAATCACGCTTTCAGCAGGGACTCGACGTGTTGATCGCCGGACTCAGTGATTGCGGACCGCCTTAGCGGCGAAATCGGCCGCTTGATCCGTCATGCCATTCGTCTTGTAGGCGCTGTGCGCGGCGCGGCTGAATCCTTCGCCCGACGAGCACACCGGGTCTTGGGGTGTGCAGAGATCTAGCGTCTTATGGGCGTAGAGCGGCCCGATGGTGATTGGCGGGGCGTCGTGGTCGACCAGGTTCAGAAACCCGTTGGAGGGCTTGCCGAACAAGGTGACCGCGGCGACGTGCGGGGCGACGTTGGGCGGCAGCGGTCCGCTGATGCCGGCGGGTAGTTCGTAGCCGGGCGGGACGCTGTCCGAGGTGATGTAGGCGGCGATGGCAGCGCCCTGCGAGTAGCCACCGAGGACGATCTTGGTGGCGGGGCACGTGTTGACGGTGTCGAGCACCTTGTTGGCGGCGTCGGCAACGCCGTCGGCGGCCTGCCCGAAGCTCAGCGATGCCGGATAATTCACCCCGTACACATCGACCGAGCGGCCGCCCAGACGGCCGGTGAGGGCATCGGAGAATTCTTGCCCGACGGTCCCGGGGCCGGGCGGCTCAAGGGTGCCGCGCGCGAAGATGACCTCGACGTCCGCGCACTGTCCATCGGCGGCGGCCTTGCTGATCGCCGGGGTCGTGACCGCCGCTGCATAAAGCATCGTGACGACCGCTGCCCACTGCAGCAGCTTCGTCATCGACTGCGCGCACCATGCCAGAGGCGATATGCCATAGCGGGTCGACTCATGCACAGGGGGGCCTTTCGTTAAAGCGAGATCGCTCTTTTGCAGCGTATGTGGTGGAAGACTCCACCGCAGCGTGGACTTCGGCGTCGATGCCTTTGGCCATTTTGATATCCCGTAGTCGCGCTGGTCAAACTCAGTTGGTTCTAACGCCACGGGCGGCACTGTTCATCCCTGGCGGGTTGACCGTACGGAAAACTCCAGGTGACGAGCGGGATCGCAGCGCGCCGATGCGTGCGGAAACCGCACCTCAAGGCTGGTTTTTCAAGATCGAACCGGCTGTGCTCGCCGTCGATTAGGTTTTCGCCTGAATTCGCAATACGCTTGCGCGCGGTTTGTCTCAACTCCCGAAAGCGGCCATGTCCATTCAGCCACTGCTGGTGCGCCCACGTCAGGTGCGCAGCGCCCAGCGATTCGCTTCCCTTGTTAAGTGCCCGACGGTCGGCCAGTGCTTCGATATCGAAGTCACTCGCGACGCGGACGGGTGGATGATCCAGATTCCCGAGATCGGCAGGACCACCCGCGCGCACCGTCGCGCTGCGGTCGAACCGGCGGCGCGGGAATGCATCGCGACGTGGACCGGTATTCCGATCGGTTACGTCGCGGTCAACGTCGACAGCGAGATCGGCTAGCGCCGCCAACCTCGCTTATTAGCCGAGGTGTGTCTCGCGTGTGACCTCACCGCGATGGTGAGCAGAAATGCTCATCACCATGACGTTGCTCGGGGCATTTGCCGCTCTGACGTTGGCGGTGTCGGTCGGCTACTACTGCGGTCGGCGTGCGGGTTCCACCCGGCGAACGTGGAAGAGGCGAACGAGTCGAGTCGCTTTGGGCAGGCGGGCGCTCGATCTGGTCATGCTGGTCGCCGCGCGGCGTATCCGGCAGAGATTCCGCGCCCCGCCGATGGTCGAGCTGCCGGGGCTGAGAATCGTTGCGCCACGGGAACTGCTGCGAGGTAGCGTTACGCGGATGCGTTCCTACCGCGGCGCGCCAGGTTGGTGAGTGAGCACAATGTCATCGCTTCAGGGCAAGATCGCGTTCGTCACCGGTGCGTCGTCCGGCCTGGGTGCCGAGACCGCCAGACTGCTATCACGTGAGGGCGCAACGGTTTTCGGCATCGGTCGAGACGCCGCACGGTTGGCCGAGGTGTTCGCCGACATCGAGCGCGGTTCCCGCGCAGTTGTCGACATCGCGTCCGCCCAGGCTTGTAAGGACGCCGTCGAGCAGTGTGTGCGGGAGTTGGGCGGCCTCGACGTCCTGATCAACATCGCCGGGCGGCATCAGATGCGCCGCACCGAGTCGATGACCGATGACGACTGGGAGCAGGACCTTGCGGTCAACCTCAATGGACCGTTTCACTTGTGCAGGGCCGCATTGCCCCACCTGCTGGAGCGAGGCGGCAACATCGTCAATGTCAGCTCCATCGCCGGCGTCGAGGGGCAGGCATATTCGGCAGGGTACTGCGCGGCCAAGCACGGTCTGATCGGGCTCACCCGCGCCTTGGCGGTGGAGTACACCGCGGATCGCTTGCGCGTCAACGCTGTTTGTCCGGGTGGCATGCTGACCCCGCAGATCGAACAGTTCACCGCACCGGAGAACCCGAACTACGACCTCATCATGCGGACCGCCGCACCGCGGGGCATGATGCAGCCCCTGGATGTGGCGAATGTGATCGCGTTCCTGGCGAGCGACGCTGCGGCGGTCGTCCACGGCGCCGTCTACCGCGTCGACAACGGCAAAGGCGCCGGCTAGCCGTCACGAGCCGGTGAACCGGGGTTTCCGCCGTTCGGCGGTGGCCGAGACTCCTTCGACGAAGTCCGCGGTCGCTGCCAGCCGGATCTGCTCGGCCTGTTCCTTGGCGGTCGCCGCGCGCACTCGGTCGGCCAGGTCTCCACGCAGAGTCTGGCGGATCGAGACCACGGCCAGTGGCGCGCTGGCGGCGATCTTGGCGGCCAAAGCGTGGGCGCCAGAACGCACCTCGCCGTCGGCTGTGAGGCGGTCGCACAAGCCGATGTGCGCCGCTTCGTCGCCGGGCACCTCGCGGCCGGTGTATAGCAGGTCCTGCGCGCGTTGCGACCCGACGACCGCCGGCAACGTCACGGTGATCCCGAAGCCCTGGTGCAGCCCGAGCAGGCTGAAGTTCGCGACGAATCGGGTGGACGGACTGGCGACGCGAAAGTCGGCGACCAGCGCCAAACCGAGGCCGCCGCCCACCGCTGCACCCTGCACGGCGGCGACGATCGGAGTGTGGGCCGCGAACAGTCGCGCCGCCTCCTCATACAGCGAGCCGGTGGCGCCCTGCACCGTCGGCTCGCTACCGCTGAGCGCACCCGGCAGGTCCGCACCCGCACAGAAGTGCCGGCCCGACGAGCAGAGCACGATTGCCCGCGCATCCGCGTCGGCGTCGAGGCGCTCGAAGGCATCGGCCAATCCGGCGATCAGGGCGGCGTCGAAGTGGTTGCGTGGGCCGCGCTCGAACTCGACGGTGGCGACGTGGTCAGCGGACAGCTCGACGCGGATCTGATGACTCATGAAGGCATTGAACACGGTGGAGCAGAATGAGGACACCACCGGCGCGCGACCGAAAGGCATCACATGCGTATCGAAGGCTCAGTGGCGCTGGTTACCGGCGAGGAGCGCAGCGAAAGTGTATGCAGCCGATTGTAATCCAGGGACCATCAGTCTCGAAGGGGTGACGACTCCTCAGTCGGCCAGAGCCCGTCCCACGATCAACGGATCTGGCTCGCCGACTACGTCCGGGTCCTTGTCGTCATAGTCGAATTGGGCGAGTAGGTATCGCATGGCGTTGATGCGGGCCCGCTTCTTGTCGTTGCTCTTGACCACGATCCACGGTGACGCATTGGTGTCGGTCGCGGCGAACATCTCCTCCTTCGCCTCGGTGTAGTCGTCCCATTTGTCCAGTGATGCCATGTCCGTGGGCGAAAACTTCCACTGCCGTACCGGGTCCACGACCCGAACGGCGAAGCGGGTGCGTTGTTCGGCAGGAGACACCGAGAACCAGAACTTCGTCAAACGTATGCCGTCGCTGACCAGCATCCGCTCGAAAGACGGTGCCTGCCGCAGGAACTCGGCGTGTTGCTCGGGGGTGCAGAATCCCATCACTTTTTCGACGCCCGCACGGTTGTACCAGGAGCGGTCGAAGAGCACCATCTCTCCGCCGGCTGGAAAATGGTTGATGTAACGCTGGAAGTACCACTGCGTCTGCTCGCGTTCGGTCGGCTTTTCCAACGCCACAACACGGGCGCTACGGGGGTTGAGGTGCTCGGTGAGTCGTTTGATCGTGCCGCCCTTGCCGGCCGCGTCCCTGCCCTCGAACACGATGATGTGCCGGTTGCCGGTGCGGTTGCCGTGCTGCTGGAGCTTGAGGAGTTCGATCTGCAACTTCCGCTTCAGGTGCTCGTACTTGTCGCGCGGCATCCGGTGGTCGTACGGATATCGCTCCCGCCACGTGTCGATGTGCTCGCCGTTCCGGTCGAGCAGGACGGGATCGTCATCGTCGGTGTCGTCGACGGTGTACCCATGTTCGGGCGTCGACAGGGTTTCCAGGTCTACTTCGGCCATCACTAGACGCTAGCGCGATCTACACGATGTTTCTCTTGACCTCAAGTATGGTTCAGGTTTTAACGTAGTCGCCATGGCTCGCAGCGAAGCACACTGGCCCGAGCAATTGGCCTCAATCGGCGCTCTTCGATTTGCGCGTCGTTCAACGCGTTTCGAGGAAGCCGTCCGCTTCTACCGCGACCTGGTCGGCTTGCCGCTGTGCGCCACGTTCGGGGACAGCTTCGGCAGCAACGGCGCGATATTCGGCCTGCCCCGCTCGAACCTGACGTTCGAGATCGTCGAGGCGACCGATTCCGTCGCGGTCGACAGCCACGAGCAGCTGTGTTTGTATTTCCCTGACCGGGCGGCCCAGCAACAGGCGACGGCCAAGCTGGTGGCGTCGGGAGCCAAACCCGTTGAATCTCATCCCTATTGGGCGGCGACGGGAGCTGTCACCTACCGCGATCCGGATGGTAGGGAAGTGGTATTCGCCCCGTTCGTCTTCGGCGTCAATGAGCCGGCGGACGGCGACGCTTCCGGCGAACACTGGACCGCTTTCCAATAAAGCGGAAGACCACCGGGGTCGGGAAACACCGGTGGTCGTCCTTTGTGCTGGCGTGTGTGGCTACTTCTTGAAGGCGTCCTTCACGTTCTCGACCGCGTCCTTGACGCTGGACTTCGCCTGGTCAAGCTTGCCCTCGGCCTCAGTGCTGTCGTCGCCGGTGGCCTTGCCGAATGCTTCTTTGGCCTTGCCGCCGATGTCGTCGATCTTGTTGCTCACTTTGTCGTGGGCGCCCATGTTCCAACTCCCTCGTTTTGGGACTCGCTTCGCGTTGGTGTAACTACCCACCAGAAAAACGAGCCAAACCTGGTGTGCGAGATTGGCTAGATGCAGGTCGCGATTCTCGACGATTACCAGGACGTCGCGCTGAGCATGGCCGACTGGTCAGCGGTGCAGGAGCGCGCCGCGATCACCGTGTTCAACGATCACGTCGCCGATCCGGACGCGCTGGTCGAGCGACTCGCACCGTTCGACGTGGTGTGCGTGATGCGAGAGCGCACACCGCTGCCACGAAGCGTCATCGAGCGGCTGCCCCAACTGAAGATGATCGCCTCGACCGGGCCGTTCAATGCTTCCATCGATGTCGCGGCCGCCAAAGAACGCGGCATCTACGTCAGTGGCACCGGCGGCTACGTGGAGTCGACCGTCGAACTCACCTGGGCGCTGATTCTCGCGACCGCCCGCCGGATCGTCGACGAGGCGGTATCGGTGCGCGATGGCGGCTGGCAGACCTCCGTCGGTCAGCCAACTCGGCGGCACCGTGCTGGGCGTACTGGGGCTGGGGCGAATCGGCGGCCGAGTCGCACAGGTCGGCAAGGCGTTCGGGATGGACATCATCGCGTGGAGCTCGAACCTGACCCCCGAGGCCGCCGCACAGGCCGGGGCCAGCTACGTGTCGAAGGACGAGTTGTTCTCTCGCGCCGACGTTTTGACCATCCACCTGGTACTCAGCGAACGGTCCCGCGGCCTGGTCGGCGCCGCCGAATTGGCGCTGATGAAACCAACGGCGTTGCTAGTCAACACCTCTCGTGGCCCGATTGTGGACGAGTCGGCCCTCGTCGACGCTTTGCGGTCGCGGCGCCTCGCCGGCGCCGGTCTCGACGTCTTCGACACCGAGCCGCTGGCGGCGGGGCATCCGCTGCGCACGCTGGACAACGTCACCGCCACCCCGCACATGGGCTACGTCGCTGAGCAGGTCTACCGGGTCTTCTACGGGGAGTCCGCGACCAAGATCGCCCGCTGGCTGAGCCAAGGCAGCGGCGGGTGATTTCGACGCGCGATGGCGCGACCACCAGGAGTCGAGCAGCCCCATCACCGCGGACACCGCCGCGGCAAGCGCCCAGCCCAGCAGGATGTCGACGACGTAGTGCTCGGCGGAGTACACCAGCACGAAGGCCATCGCCAACGGATAGACCACCAGCAGCGGACGCCACCCGCGCCTGACCCGTCGCCACAGGAAGATCGAAATCATCGCGGTCACCGCGGCGTGCAGCGAAGGAATCGCCGCGACCAGGTTGACGCTGGCCTGTCCGGAGTCCAGCAGCGCCCCGGCCGACTGGAGATGCAGCGTGCCCCATCCGCGGGTGGAGATTCGCTCGACGAATTGGTGAGCAGCCGGGCTGGCTCAGACGCATGGCCCCCAGCAGTCCGCCGTCGGGAACGCCCGCGGCGCCGCGGAACATGCACGGCGGGTTGGCCGGGCCGCCGGCGACGTCGGTCGGTGTGCAACTCGCGGCCGCCCACGGCGGTGCGGCCGGCAGCACCACGTACACGACAAGGGCAGCGAAGGACAGCGCGACGAACCGTCGGACGAAGGCCGCCCACTCGGTTCGGTTGCGCAGCCAGAGCACCCCGGCGACCACATACGGCAGGACGAAGAACGACATGTAGATGCTGCTGATGATCACCTCCCACCACGGTGGCTGAGCCAGCTTGATGTGCTCTTGCAACCACACCGTCGGGACGGTGCCGAAAAACAACCAGCGGTCCACTCCTGCCTGGAATTGCCAGAGGGTGCGGCCACCGAGCATGTCGGCCGCACCTCGGCTGAAGTCATAGAGCACCAGTACAAGGGCGAGCGGCAACCAGTCCCGTACCACCGCGAACACTTTGTGCCCGCGCCCGATGCTGGCGGCGATCAGGCCGGTTGCGATATAGAGCAGCAGCAGTTCGCGGTTGAATGCCAACCCGTCCGTCACGGTTCGGTAGATCACGACGGCGGCCCACATGGTGACGGCGATACGCCTCGTCCAACCGAGCCGACGCTCGCGGCTGGACGGAGGGGACCCAACGACAGGCGGTGTTGGCTGCGGCGTGGTGGACGGCCGGCTGGGGGGACGCTGCCCAGCAGGTTCGGTCTGTGGGCCGCGATGGAAAAGTCGGACCCGGCGAGCGGTTGTTACTGCCACTGGTCCAACCTTATCCTTTGCCGGCCGTTTCCCATCCGTTCATTCTCACGGCCGTGTCGGGTTAATCCACGAGATCAGCCAAACACGCTGTCAGCGAAGAGTTTTAACGATTCTCTAGCACGCTATCGCGGGTGTCTATGTGGCAGCTGTGCATTCGCCACCCACTTCTGGTGCTAGTGATCGAGATGCATGAGCGCCAGCACGCTCCACTGGCGTTGCACGTTCCGCTCGCTCGTCGTGGCAATCATTCCGGACGGTGCGAATATCTTCGATGCGCACGGGGTCGTCCTCGGTGAGCGGCAGGCCGCCGCCACGAATTGCCTTGACTATCACGATAATTGCCGCTATCAGTACGATCATTACGACCGTGGCGAAGAGGATGGACAGCGTGCCTTGGATGAAGGTGTTCCTGATGACGTCGGCGAGCTGATCCTTCGTTTTCGCTGACCCGAACGCCGTCTTACCTGATGCTTGGGCGCTGGCGTACTGAAAATGCTGCGTCCAGTAGCCGACATTGGGATCGGCAGAGAAGATCTTCTGCCACGACGCGGTCAGCGTGACCGCCAGATCCCACAGCAACGGAGCACCCGGAATCCACACCCACTTCAGGTAGCCCTTCTTGATGACCACCACCGTGACGACGGTCAATGCGATCGCGGCCAGCAACTGATTGGCGATGCCGAACAGCGGGAACAGCGTATTGATGCCGCCCCGCGGGTCGGTCACGCCCATCAACAGGATGCTGCCCCACGCGGCGGCCGCCGCCACGCTGCAGATCCACACGCCTGGGCGCCAGCTCGGATTTCGCAGCTTGGTCAACGGGCCGCCGAGGTTACCGAGTGCGTCGGAAAGCATGAAGCGCGCGACCCTGGTTCCGGCGTCGACCGCGGTCAGAATGAACAGCGCCTCGAACATGATCGCGAAGTGATACCAGAACGCCTTCAGGCCCGAACCGCCCAAAACCCGTTGCAGCACTTCGGACATGCCGACCGCAAGCGTCGGAGCGCCGCCGGTGCGCGACACAATCGACTTCTCACCGACGCTGGCGGCGGCTTCATTCAGCTCGGCTGCGGTTACCGGCGGTCCCGACAGGCCAAGCTGATTGACGTAGTCGGCGGCGGTCGCCGCGGTGCCGCCGGTGCGCGCTGCCGGCGCGTTGAGGGTGAAGTACAGATGCTGGTCGAGGATCGCGGCGCTGATCAATGCCATCACCGCGACGAAGGATTCGGTGAGCATGCCGCTGTAGCCGATCAGCCGCATCTGGCTTTCCTTCTCCAGCAGCTTCGGCGTGGTACCCGACGAGATCAGCGCGTGAAATCCCGACAGCGCGCCGCACGCGATGGTGATGAACAGGAACGGAAACAGCGACCCGGCGAACACCGGTCCATCACCGTGAGTAGCGAAGCGCGAGACCGCCGGTGCGTTGATGACCGGGTGCGCGATGCAGATGCCGATCGCCAGCAAGGCGATGGCTCCGACCTTCATGAACGTCGATAGGTAATCGCGCGGCGCGAGCAGTAGCCACACCGGGAGCACCGATGCGACAAATCCATAGCCGACGATCAGCCATGACACCGTCACCGGCGACAAGTTCAACCACGATGCGCCCCAAGCTGTTTCGGCGACGACATCGCCGGACGCCACGGCGAGCATCAACAGCACGAAGCCGATCACGGATACTTCCCCTACCCGCCCGGGTCGCAGGAATCGCAGATAGCAGCCCATGAACAAGGCAATCGGGATCGTCATCGCGATGGAGAACACGCCCCAGGGACTTTGCGCCAATGCTCGCACCACCACCAGCGCGAGCACCGCGATGATGATGACCATGATGACGAAGGTCCCGACCATAGCGGCAGCACCGCTGATGGCGCCGAGCTCGTCGCGGGCCATCTGACCTAGCGAGCGGCCACGGCGCCGGGTGGAGATCCACAGCACCAGATAGTCCTGAACAGCGCCGGCGAACACCGCACCGACGACGATCCAGATGCTGCACGGCAGATAGCCCATCTGGGTGGCAAGCACCGGCCCGACGAGCGGGCCCGCCCCGGCGATCGCGGCGAAATGGTGGCCGAACAACACCCGCCGGTCGGTGGGCACATAGTCGGTGCCGTCGTCGAAAATCTCTGCGGGAGTGGCGTAATCGTCGCGCGGACGCACGATCTTCGCCTCGATCAGCCGCGCGTAGAACCGGTATCCGATGACGTAGGTACAGATCGCCGCGACGACGAACCACACCGCGTTGACCGTCTCGCCGCGAACGAACGCGATGACCGCCCAGGCCACCGCGCCGAGCACGGCGATCACGCCGAAGAAGATCTTGTGCCGGGTGCCGATGGGGGAGCGGTCGATGATGGCGACCGGCGGCAGGTCGGCGTCGGTGTGGATGTAGCTCACGTGTGCGTTGTCGGTATCGGGCGTGGGCTGCGGTGGTGCTACCACTGCGCCTCCTGTCGTGTGAACACGCCGAAATCGGGCCGCTGGCAGCTTAACCCGCGTACATGGCGCGCACGGTGTCGATGGTGTCGGCTTCGTCGGGTCGCTTGTCGTCGCGGTAGCGCAGCACCCGGGCGAACCGCAACGCCAACCCGCCGGGGTAGCGCGACGATCCCTGAACGCCGTCGAACGCCACCTCGACGACCTGCTCCGGCCGTACGTTGCACGACGTAGCCATCGGTGCCGCCCACGGCCAGCTCCTGAAACCGCGCGGTCTGCCACTCCAGCATCGCGTCGGTCATGCCCTTGAAGGTTTTGCCCAACATCACGTAGCCGCCGCTGGCCGGGTCGCGGGCGCCGAGATGAATGTTGGACAGCTTGCCCTGCCGCCGGCCGGACCCCCACTCGACGGCCAGCACCACCAGATCCAGGGTGTGAACCGGCTTGACCTTGAGCCAGCCGGCCCCGCGGCGGCCGGCCTCGTAGGGCGCGGTCAGCGACTTGGCCATCACGCCCTCGTGCCCGGCGGCCAGCGTCGCATCCAGGAAGCCGCCGGCGGCAACGGGATCCGAGGTGATCAGCCGATCGACCCGGTTCTGCGGTGGCGCAATGTCGTCGAGCGCCGCGGCGCGCTCGCTGGTCGGCGCGTCGAGCAGGTCGACGCCGTCGCGGTGCAGGATGTCGAAGAAGAAGACCGACAGTGGCTGGGCGGTGCGGGCGGCCGCGACGTCGACCGAGCGGCCGAAGCGCGACCCGGTGACCTGGAAGGGCTGTGGCCGGCCGTCGGGGCGCAGCGCGATCGCCTCGCCGTCGGCGATCAGCTCGCGCACCGGCAGCGCCAGTGTCGCCTCGACCACCTCGGGCAGTCGCGCGGTGACGTCGTCGAGGCTGCGGGTGTAGACGGTGACCTGGTCGCCGGCCCGGTGGATCTGCACTCGGGCGCCGTCCAGCTTCGCCTCGAAAACCGCTGTGCCGCCGAGCTTTTCCAATGCCTCGCCGACGCCCGCCGCGGTCTGCGCCAGCATCGGGCCGACTGGCCGGCCGACCTGCAGGGTGAACGCGTCCAACGCCGCCGCACCGCCGGTCAGCCCCGCCGCGGCGACCGCGGGCAGTGCGCCGCCGAGCATCGCCGCCCGACGTACGGCGGCGGGCGGGATCTGCGCCGCCGCGGCGACCGCATCGGCCATCACGCCGGCCAGCGCGCCCTGACGAAGTTCACCGGTCAGCAGGCGCCGCAGGAATGTCTGCTCGACTTCGGTTGCCGACGAGAACAATCCGGCGACCAGCTCGGCGCGTCGCGCCTGCGAGCCCTTGCCCGAGACCGCGCCGATCTCCGACAGCGTGGCGTCGACGCCGAGGACGGTCAGGCTGGGTTGCGCCGCGGCGGGCGGGATCGACCGCAAAGCCGCCCAGCCCACCCCGATTTGGCGCTGCGGCAGCTCGCCGGACAGCCAGGCCACGACGATCGCGACCAGCGCGGGATCGGACTTGGCCTGGCTGAGCAACTCGGCGATCCGCGCGATCTTGGCCCGCCGCGAAGCCGAGCCACCCACGTCAACCGAGGTCGTCGCCACGTCGATCAGCAGCACAACCCACCTTTACACGCCTGACCGACAACGTCACGCGCCGCCGCGATAGCGTGCAGCTAACGCGCGGGCACCGCACCGGACAAACAAGGAGGTTTGGATGGAGATCAACGGCAAGAAGGTCGTCGTCATCGGCGGCGCCTCGGGCATGGGCCGCGCCAGCGCCGAGTTGCTGCACGCCCGCGGTGCCAGCGTCGCGATCTTCGACCGCGAAGGCTCGGACGGCAAGGAGGTCGCGGCCGGCATCGGTGGCGACTTCTACCCGGTGGACGTCACCGACTTCGCCGCTACCGAGGAAACGTTGAAGACCGCGGTCGACAAACTCGGCGGCCTGCACGTCACGGTGACCACGGCCGGTGGCGGCATCGCGAAGCGGACCATGTCGAAATCCGGTCCGCACGATCTCGAGTCCTTCCAGTCGACCATCGATCTCAACCTCATCGCCACGTTCAACATCAGCCGGCTGGCGGCCAGCTACATGAGCCAGAACGAGCCGGAGGACGAGGAGCGCGGCGTCATCATCAACACCGCGTCGATCGCGGCGTTCGAGGGCCAGATCGGGCAGGTCGCCTACACCGCGGCCAAAGCCGGCATCGCCGGCATGTGCCTGACCATGGCGCGCGACCTCGGGTCGCTGGGCATCCGCGTATTGGCGATCGCGCCAAGCCTGTTCGCGACCGGGTTGACCAAGGGCATTCCGGACGAGTACGCCACCGCGCTGACCAAGGACGCGGCGTTCCCGAAGCGGCTGGGCCGCCCGGAGGAGTACGCCAAGCTGGTCGCGGCCATCGTGGACAACCCGATGCTGAACGGCCAGTGCCTGCGACTGGACGCCGGCCAGCGGTTCGCGCCCAAGTAGACGGCCTTGCGCGAGGCAGACGCCAGGGTCGTGATACAGGCCTGATCGCAGCCTTGGGTTCTGTTTCGCGGCGGCCTCCCGACCGACCAGCCGGTTGGGAGGCCGTCGCATTTAAGTACACTCTTTCCGACCGGCCAATGGCGTCCAAGAGGAAGGCCCTGCAATGGGTATCGCACTGACCGACGACCATCGCGAACTCGCCGAGGTAGCCCGCGGGTTTCTCACCTCGCAGAAGGCCCGCGCAGCCGCGCGGTCGCTGCTGGATGCGCCCGAGGAGGGCCTACCGCCGTTCTGGCAGGCCATCGTCGAACTCGGCTGGCTGGGCCTGCATATCGACGAGGAACACGGTGGCTCGGGATACGGGCTGCCCGAACTCGTCGTCGTCATCGACGAACTCGGTCGTGCGGTGGCGCCCGGGCCGTTCGTGCCGACCGTCATCGCGTCGGCGGTGATCGCCAAAGACGGCTCCGCCGAACAGAAGTCGCGGCTGCTGCCGGGGCTGATCGACGGAACCGTCACCGCCGGCATCGGCCTGGGCGGCAACGTCAGCCTCAGCAACGGCGTCGCCGACGGTGACGCCGGCATCGTGCTGGGCGCCGGCCTGGGCGACCTGCTGCTGATCGCGGCCGGTGACGACGTGCTGGTGATCGAGCGCGGCCGCTCCGGCGTCACGGTCGAGGTGCCGGAGAACCTGGATCCCACCCGGCGCTCCGGACGTGTCCGGTTGGAGAAGGTCAGCGTCAGCGACGACGACATTCTGCGCGGAGCGCACGACTCGGCGCTGGCGCGCGCCCGGACGCTGCTGGCCGCCGAGGCGGTCGGGGGGGCCGCCGACTGCGTCGACTCCGCGGTCGAGTACGCCAAGGTGCGTCAGCAGTTCGGCCGGACCATCGCCACGTTCCAGGCGATCAAGCACCACTGCGCGAACATGCTGGTCGCCTCGGAGTCGGGCATCGCCGCGGTGTGGGACGCCTCCCGGGCGGAATCCGAGGACGAGGAGCAGTTCCGGCTAGCGGCGGCTTCGGCTGCGGCACTGGCGTTTCCGGCCTATGCGCGCAACGCCGAACTGAACATTCAGGTGCACGGCGGTATCGGGTTCACCTGGGAGCACGATGCGCATCTGCACCTGCGCCGCGCGCTGGTGACGACGGCACTGTTCGGCGGTGACGCACCTGCCGAGGACGTGTTCGAGCGCACCGCCGCCGGTGTCGACTCGGGAGAACAGCCTGGACCTGCCGCCCGAGGCCGAGGAAATGCGGACCCGGATTCATGCCGACGTCGCCGAGCTCGCCGCGCTGGACAAGCAGGCGCAGCGCGACAAGCTGATCGAGACCGGCTACGTGATGCCGCATTGGCCCAAGCCGTGGGGTCTGGCCGCCGATGCGGTGGAGCAGTTGGTGATCGAGGAGGAGTTCCGCGCCGCGGGCATCAAACGCACCGACTACGGCATCACCGCCTGGGTGATCCTGACCCTGGTTCAACACGGAACACCTTGGCAGATCGAACGATTCGTCGAGAAGGCGCTGCGCAAAGACGAGATCTGGTGCCAGCTGTTCTCCGAGCCCGAGGCCGGTTCGGACGCGGCGTCGATCAAGACCAAGGCCACCCGGGTGGACGGCGGCTGGAAGATCAACGGGCAGAAGGTGTGGACCAGCGGGGCGCACTACTGCGCGCGCGGTCTGGCCACCGTGCGCACCGACCCGGAGGCGCCCAAGCACGCCGGCATCACCACGGTGATCGTCGACATGAACGCTCCCGAGGTCGAGGTGCGACCGCTGCGTCAGATCACCGGTGGGTCGGACTTCAACGAGGTGTTCTTCAACGACCTGTTCGTGCCCGACGAGGACGTGGTCGGGGAGCCCAACACCGGCTGGACGGTGGCGCGGGCGACGCTGGGCAACGAGCGGGTCAGCATCGGCGGCAGCGGATCCTTCTACGCGGGTTTGGCGACGCAACTGGTGGAGCAGGTCAAGGCTCAGCCGGATCGGTTGGCGGGCGGGCGAACTCGGGTGGGCCGATACCTGGCCGAGGAGAATGTGCTGCGGCTGCTGAACCTGCGCCGCGTTGCGCGCAGCGTCGAGGGAGCGGGCCCGGGTCCGGAAGGCAACGTCACCAAGCTGAAACTGTCCGACCACATGATCGAGGGCGGCGCGATCACGGCCGCGCTGGCGGGGCCCGAAACCGCGTTGCACGACGGTGCCGGCGCGCTGGCGGGCCGACTGGTGATGAGCGCTCGAGCCATGGCCATCGCCGGCGGCACCTCCGAGGTGACCCGCAATCAGATCGCCGAGCGGATCCTGGGCATGCCGCGCGACCCGCTGATCAACTAGCGCTCAGGCCGGACGGGGGACCTCCGCCGCGGGCGATTGGCCGAGCCAGCTCGGCACGGCCCGGCGGGCGTCGCCCGTTCCGTGGATGGTGACGCCGCCGTCGAGCATCGCGCGCGACCATGACACGTCGCCGCGCCAGATCTGGGTCAAGGTGAGCAGGCTGGTCTCGACGGTGGCGGTCACCTCGTAGCCGGGGTCGAAATCGCAGACGTCCGGCACGCCCTCGGACACCATCAGCCACCAGTGAGCGGCCTTGCGGTCAACGCCAAACAGGTTGAATTCCAACACAGTACGTGCTCGCGGCCATGCATCGACGGGAATCGTGCGGCGGATATCCCACATCAGCAGGTGCGGGTCGAGGTCGGCGTCGCCGAGTTCACCGATCCAGCGGATGCCCCAGGCGCCGAGCGCCTCCACGACACCGCCGAGTTCCTGGCCGCACGGCGTCAGCGCGTACGAGGAGCGACCGTCGGTCTCGATGCGCTCGACCACACCTGCACGGGTCAGCGATTTGAGTCGCTTGGACAACAGCGCCGGTGACATTTTCGGCAGCCCACGCCGAAGATCGTTGAAATGCACGCTGCCTCGGAGCAACTCACTGACAACGAGCAGGGTCCATCGCTCGTCGAGCAACTCCATCGCCTTGGCTATCGGGCAGAACTGGCCATACGTCGACATGGTTCTAGTAGAACGCCTGTCAGCGGAATTGACTAGTACAGATCGTGAACTGCATTGGGTACAGATCTGACACTGGAAACGGCTCGGCGGAAGCAGCCTCGATCTCGATGGTGGCATGACATACCAGAATCGATACTGTCGACCACGAACTGGAAAGCAAGCACCGCGCCTTGTGGGCGCTGGGTGACTACACCACCGTGGCAACCGAACTGGTGGCACCGCTGGGTCCGGTGCTCGTAGCAGGCCAGTGCGATCGGCGCGGGCGATCGGGTGCTCGACGTCGCCGCCGGTTCGGGCAACGCGGCGATTCCCGCCGCGCTCACCGGCGCGAAAGTCATTGCCAGCGACCTGGTCCCGGAACTGCTGGAGCGCGGAGCAGCGCTCGCCGAGGCCCGGGGCGTCATGCTGGAGTGGCGTGAAGCCAATGCCGAAGCGCTGCCGTTCGACGGCGAAGAGTTCGACGCGGTGCTGTCCTGCGTCGGGGTGATGTTCGCCCCGCACCACCAGCGGTCGGCCGACGAGATGGTCCGGGTTTGCCGACCCGGCGGGACGATCGGGTTGCTCAGCTGGACGCCAGAAGGCTTCATCGGCCAGATGTTCGCGACGATGAGGCACTACGTGCCGGCGCCGCCGCCCGGTGTGCAGCCGCCGCCCAAGTGGGGCGACGCAGAATATGTGCGCAGTCTGCTGGGAACTCGCGTCGCTGACTTCGTTGCGCAACGCCGGACGCTGGCAGTGGACCGATTTGCTGACGGCGCGGCATTCCGCGATTTTTTCAAAACCTATTACGGGCCGACGATCTCGGCATACCGGGGCATCGCCGGTGAGCCGGACCGGGTCGCGGCGCTGGACGCCGATCTGGCGGGATTGGGCGACCGCTATCTGGTCGGATCGTCGACGATGGAGTGGGAGTACCTGCTGGTCACCGCCCGCAAGCGCTGATCAGACCAGCGGGGGCGCGAAGCGCGGCGCGCCGCCCGGGCCGGGCTCCGGCAGGGCCTCGACGCGCATCCCGCAGGCCACTGAATCAGGTTCGCAGTCAACGATATTGGCGGCCACCCGCAGCCCGCTCTGCTCGGCGAGCTCGACCAGCGCGATGACGTAGGGCGTCGGGATCTCCGGGTTGAACGCGTGATAGTTGACCGTGTAGGTGAATACCGTGCCCTGCCCCGACACCGGTTGGCTGACCAGCGGACCGCCGCAGTCGTGGCATGTGCCGGCCGCGGGATGGACCCAGTGCGCGCAGTTCTCGCAGTGCTCGATCAGCAGCTGGGACGTCGCCTCGGTTGACACGGGCAATACAGTACACTCAATTGCCTCGGGTTGGTCTAACGGACGGCGCAGATGAGCTACTTCGAAAAAGACGCGATCATTTCCGGCATCGGTATCTCCCGAATCGGCCGTCGCACCGGCATTCCCGGGCTGGAGCTCACCATGGAATCGGTCCGGGCCGCGATCGACGACGCCGGCTTGGCCCCCAGCGATATCGACGGAATCGCCACCCTGGGCGACACTCCCGCCGCCGAGGTCAACGCCGCGCTGGGGATCGAGGCGTCCGACTGCGGGACGGGGTTCAGCACCGGCGGTCTGCTGAACCCGGTGATCTCGGCGTGCCGCGCGGTCTCCGAAGGTCATGCGCGGCACGTGATCATCTACCGGACGATCCAGATGCTGGGCGGCACCGTCCTGGCAAACCAGGACGAGAACGCGCCCGCTCCGCCGATGGCGAAGATGTTCGACACGCCGGAAGGCGAGACGCCACCGGTCGTCGGCCCGATGGACGATGTCAGCGATCTGGTTGCCGCGCAAGCGTATTCCGCCGCGAACTGGCTGGCGCTGCACTGTCGCCGCCACATGGAGCTCTACGGGACCACCAAGGAGCAGCTGGGCTGGCTGGCGATCAACAGCAGGCGCAACGCGGCGCTGAATCCCCGTGCGGTGTATCGGGATCCGATGACCATGGCGGACTATCTGGGCGCGCGGCCGGTTTCCCTGCCGTTGGGTCTGCTGGACTGCGACGTGCCGATCGACGGATCGGTCGCGGTGGTGGTCTCGGCCGCCGACTACGCCAAGGACTGCCCGCATCGGGCGGTGAAGGTGGAGGCGGTCGGGGGCAGCAACGGCGCGGGCGGCTGGTTTCACCGCGCCGACTATCCGAAGATGGCATCCGCCGATGCGGCGGCGCAGATGTGGTCGCGGACCGATCTGACGCCCGCCGATCTGAACCTCGCAGAACTCTACGACGGCTTCACCTTCCTCACCTTCGCCTGGCTGGAAGCCCTGGGCATCTGCGGTGACGGCGAGGCCGGTCCGTTCGTCGAGGGTGCCGAGCGAATCGCCCTGAATGGCGCGCTGCCGTTGAACACCTACGGCGGCCAGCTTTCGGCCGGACGCATGCACGGCTACTGGCTGCTGCACGAAGCCTGCCTGCAGTTGCGCGGCGAGGCGGGGGAGCGGCAGGTGTCCCGTCGGCCCGAGGTCGCCGTGGCCGCGGTGGGCGGTGGACCGATCGCCGGATGCATGTTGCTGACATGCTGAAAGATGCTGCGCGGGCTGGCAATTGAGCGGTGATGCTCGTCTGCGCCTGGAGCCGGTACCGCCGCGGAGCCCCGGTCGGATAAGCGAGCTTCCCAGATCGCCCGCCGCATCGAGGCCGACATCATCCGACGGGGCTGGCCGACCGGGCAGTCGCTCGGCTCGGAGCAGGCACTGCAGGAGCGCTACCAGGTCAGCCGATCGGTGCTGCGGGAAGCGGTTCGGCTCGTCGAGCATCATCGGGTGGCGCGCATGCGGCGCGGCCCGAACGGCGGCCTGCTGATCTGCGAGCCCGACGCTGCCCCGGCCACGCACGCGATCATCATCTATCTGGAATACCTGGGCATCACGATCGGTGATCTGCTCGATGCCCGGTTGCTGTTGGAACCGCTGGCCGCATCCCGGGCCGCGCAGCAGATCGATGAAGCGGGCATCGACCGACTGCGGGCGGTGCTGCGCGCCGAACAGGACCGGCAGCCGATCCGGCCGACGAGTTCCATGCCGCGCTGGCCGAGCAGTCCAAAAACCCGGTGCTGCAACTGTTTATCGACATCCTCATGCGGCTGACCGTTCGGTACGCCGAGGACTCGCGACTGGACTCCGCCAGCGATGCACTCGAGGCTATCGAGCACCGGCACCGCGACCACTCGGCCATCATCGCCGCCGTCACTGCCGGCGATGCTGCCCGTGCGATGACGCTGAGCGAACAACACGCGCAGTCGGTGACCACGTGGCTGCAAGATCACCACCAGCCCGGCTCACCTCGACGTCCAAGCGCCGATCAACCGCAGGGCAAGCTCGCCGAGGTGCTGGCCGCCGCGATCCGCGACGACATCGCCAGCAGCGGCTGGCAGGTCGGGGAGGTCTTCGGCAGCGAGGTCGCGCTGCTGGAGCGTTATCAGGTCAGCCGCGCCGTGCTCCGAGAAGCGGTGCGGCTGTTGGAGTATCACGCCGTCGCCACCACCCGGCGCGGGCCCGGCGGCGGGCTGGTGGTGGCAGAACCGCAGGCGCAGGCCAGCATTGACACCATCGCGCTGTACCTCCAATACCGCCAGCCCCGCCGCGAAGACCTGACCCTGATTCGCGACGCCATCGAGATCGACAACGTCGCCAAGGTCGTCGCACGCCACGACGCGCCGGAGGTGCGCGCCTTCCTGGACAGCCAACGGCTGATGATCGAGCAGGCCGGTGACGATCCGGGCAAGGCCGGCGTCGAGGAGTTCCTGTTCCACGCCGGGCTGGCCAAGCTGGCCGGCAACGCCGTGCTGGAGCTGTTCCTGCGGATCCTCGTCGAGGTCTTCCGCCGGTATTGGGCCAGCACCGACCAGCCGGTCCCGAGCCACGCCGATCTCGTCGACGTCAGACACGCTCACCTGCGCATCATCGAGGCGATCGGCCAGGGCGACGACAGCCTGGCCCGTCACCGCATCCGACGCCACCTAGACGCCGCCGCGTCCTGGTGGCTGTGACCTCGCCAGGTAAATGAAGTTGCACCGGTCGCCCATCAGCGTCTAACCTCGGCGATCGTGCAACATCTTCTCGTAGTAGCCAGCACCCGCAGCGGGGTCTGATCCAGACCGACCCCCCGCTGTGGGTCGGAGCTACTACCCGTCGGTCACTCCTACAGAGTTAGAGAAGACCGGCACATGACAATCACCTTCGCTTCATCCGAACCGTCGACCACTGCGTTCGACGGCATTCCGCTGCCGCGAGGACTTCGCGAAGACGCCGACACCATGTCGTGGAGCACCTTCACCGCCACCTACGCGCCCAGCGCCGGTCCGCTGCGCCTCGGCCAGTGGCACTGCACCGACACCGCCCGTTCGGCCACCCGGCTGGGACCCCGGACATTCCAGGCCACCATTGGCGCTCGGCGATCGCATCGAAACCGCCACTGCCACCGCGAATGGCCCGGTCGCCGCGCTGACCGCGATGCTCCACGAGCACGGCATCGCCGTCGAAATGCTGAAGTTCCATCAGCTTCAGTCCGACGACACCACGGCGACCTTCATCCAGGGCACCAACGGTTCCCGAGCCGAGTGGGCGATGGGCTGTTCGCAGGACCCGACGCAGTCCGCCTTATCGGCCATCATCGCCTGCGCGAACCGGCTCTACGCGAAGAGCAACGGCTCCAGCTAAAGCGGCCGCAACACGATCGGCATGCCGTCCATCGGGATCGGCATGCCGCCATAGTCCCATTTCGCCTGGTACCCCGGGCGGGGCAATTCAAGCCGGTAACGGCGCAGCAGGCGATGCAGGATTGTCTTGATCTCCAGCTGGCCGAACGTCATGCCGATGCACTTGTGCGCGCCGCCGCCGAACGGCGCGAACGCATAACGGTGCCGCTTGTGCTCGCTGCGCGGCTCGGTGAACCGGTCGGGGTCGAATTTCAGCGGATCGGTCCAGAGCTCCGGCAGGCGGTGGTTCATGCCCGGGTACGCGATGACGTTGGTGCCTGCCGGCAGGTAGTAGCCCAGCAGCTCGGTGTCGCGCACCGTGCGGCGCATTCGCCCACTGCACCGGTGTCACCAGCCGGATCGCCTCGTTCATCACCAAATCGAGCGATTCCAGCTTCTCCAGTGCCTCGATGTTCAGCGGACCGTCACCGAGCCGGTCGGATTCGTCGCGGCAGCGTTCCTGCCACTCGGGGTTGGCGGCCAGGTGGTAGGCCATCGTCGTCGTGGTCGATGTCGAGGTGTCATGCGCGGCCATCATCAGGAAGATCATGTGGTTGACGATGTCCTCGTCGGAGAAGCTGTTGCCGTCCTCGTCCTGGGTGTGGCACAGGACAGTGAGCAGGTCACTGCCGTCCTTGCCTCGACGCTCCTTGACGCGCTCACGGAAGTAGTTCTCCAGCAGCTTGACGCGCCTGGAGACCGCGCCACCAGGTGAACGGCGGCACACTGGTGCGAATGACCGCGTTTCCGGCGCGGGTGGTGACGGTGAAGGCCTTGTTCACCTTGGTCACCAACTCGTGGTCGGTGCCGGGTTCGTGTCCCATGAACACCATCGACGCGATGTCGAGGGTGAGCTCCTTCATTGCCGGGAAGAGCAGAAAACGCGAGTCGTTGGCCACCCAGTCATTGGCCACCACCTGCGACACGACCTTGTCCATTTGCTCGACGTAGCCGACCAATCGGGAGCGGACGAACGCTTCCTGCATGATCCGCCGGTGGAACATGTGCTCCTCGAAGTCGAGCAACATCAGGCCGCGGTTGAAGAACGGCCCGATCACCGGCACCCAGCCCTGTTGGGAGTAGTCCTTGTTGCGGTTGGAGTAGACGACCTGGGCTGCGTCGGGACCCAGCGCCGCGACGCCCGGCAGCACCGGTGAGTCACCGAATACGACCGGACCCCTGGTTTCGTAGAGGAATTGCAGGTAGTCGGGGCCTCCTCGCATCATCTCGATGATGTGGCCGACCACCGGCAGGCCACGATCGCCCATGACCGGCTTGAGCCCGCTGTCCGGCGGGGGATCCGCGAGTTTGCGCGGGGACCAGTTGGTCTTCAGCAGCCGATGTTCGACAGCAGCCATGCCGGGAAAGTTGTTGATTGACGGGGTCAGCCGACGCTTCGCCTGATCGAGCAAGTAATTCGGGGTGCTGACAGTGGCCTTGGACATGTTCTGACGCTCCTCCTCGACGCCTGCGGTAAAGGGGTGACCGGGCGCTGACCGGCTTTGTGGCGGGCGTCACTGATCGATATCCTGAGGGGAAACTTGACGGCTGTCAAGTTTCCTTTTGGGGGTGGCGTAGTGCAAGGTCGTAGGCGTGCGCATCGAGCAGGGGACCGACCGGGTGACCGATCAGGTCCCGGCTGTGCCGGTCCCGCGCCGCCGTGGTGATCGGCAGCGGCACGCCATCGTCCAGGCGGTGCGCGAGTTGCTCGAGGAGAAACCGTTCGCGCAGTTGTCGGTGAGCACGATCAGCGATCGCGCCGGAGTGGCCCGGTCCGGGTTCTACTTCTACTTCGACTCCAAATACGCCGTGCTCGCCCAGATCCTGGCTGACGCGACGCAGGAGCTCGAGGAGCTCACCGAATACTTCGCACCGCGTGGCGTCGACGAATCACCGGCGGCGTTCGCTGTGCGGATGGTCGGAAGCGCCGCGGCGGTTTACGCCCACAACGACCCGGTGATGTCGGCGTGCAATGCCGCGCGCAACACCGATGCCGAGATTCGCGATCTGCTCGACCAGCAGGTCGAGGGCGTGGTCCAGCAGATCATCGGAATCGTCAAGGACGAGTTGCGGGCCGGTACCGCCCACCCGATCAGCGACGACATCACGACACTGGTGCGGACGCTGTCGGTCACCACCGCGCAAATGCTTTCTGGCGACACCGCTTTCCTCGGCGATGACGGCGACGTGCAGCGCGGCGTGCGGGTGCTCGAGGCGTTGTGGCTGAACGCGCTGTGGGGCGGCTCGCAGGCGTAGGCCGCTACCGTCGGTATCGTCATAGCCCATGGGGAAGAGGACGTTCGCGGGTAAGCGGTGTCTGATCACCGGCGCGGCCAGCGGCATCGGCCGCGCTACCGCACTTCGGCTGGCCAGCCAAGGTGCCGAGCTGTACCTGACCGATCGCAATGCCGACGGCCTGGCCGAGACGGTGAACGAGGTTCGCGCGCTCGGCGCTCAGGTTCCCCTATATCGCGCGCTCGACATCGCGAGCTACGACGAGGTCGCGTCGTTCGCCGCGGCGATCCACGCCGACCATCCGAGCATGGATGTCGTGATGAACATTGCCGGCGTCTCGGCGTGGGGGACCGTCGACCGGCTGTCGCATGAGCAGTGGGAAAAGATGATTTCGATCAACCTGATGGGTCCGATCCACGTCATCGAAAGCTTTGTTCCCCCAATGGTGGCGGCGCGTAACGGCGGACACCTTGTCAACGTGTCCTCGGCGGCGGGCCTGATCGGCTTGCCGTGGCATGCCGCTTACAGCGCCAGCAAGTTCGGTTTACGCGGTCTGTCCGAAGTGCTGCGATTCGACTTGGCCCGCTACCGCATCGGGGTGTCGGTGGTCGTGCCCGGCGCGGTGAAGACCCCACTGGTCAACACCGTCGAGATCGCCGGCGTCGACCGCGACGACCCGCAGGTGAGCCGCTGGGTGGACCGTTTCAGCGGCCACGCGGTGTCGCCGGAGAAGGCCGCGGACAAGATCCTGTCCGGCGTCAACAGGAATCGGTTCCTGATCTACACCTCGGCCGACATCCGCGCGCTGTACGCATTCAAACGTGTTGCGTGGTGGCCGTATAGCGTCGCGATGCGGCAAGTGAACCTGGTGTTCACCAAGGCGCTCAAGCCCGCTCCGGTGGTGCCGCGCTAAGCATCCGGCATCTGGAGTTCGAGCCGGACCCCGAGTAGCCGCACCGGGCGGTCCAACTCGAAGAGGTCCAGGACCCGCAGCGCCGCAGCAACGATCGCGTCGGCGTCGGTGGTGGGCTGGTCGAGCTTGCGGATTTTTGTGCGCGTATAGAAGGTGCTGGTGCGCACCGTCACCGCCACCCGCGTGACAATGCGCGCCTCGGCCACCACTTCGCGTAGCGCGCGAGTCGCTAATTCGGTTACTGCCGAATCCATTTCGGTTCGATCGGTGAGGTCGTGCGGAAACGTGACAACGTGGCTGCGCGAACGCGGCACCCACGGCTCGGAGGTGACTGTGTCGTCGCCGCCACCGTTGGCCAGCAGCAGCAACCACAGCCCGGTTCGAGGCCCGAACGTCGAGGTGAGCAACTCGGCATCGGTGTGCGCCAACTGCCAAACCGTCGTGATGTCCAGGCCGGCAAGCTTTTTCGCGGTCTTGGGGCCCACGCCCCACAACGCGTCGACGGGCCGTTCGCCCATCATCGTCATCCAGTTCGATTCGGTCAGCGTGTAGACGCCGGCCGGCTTTGCAAATCCGGTCGCTACCTTGGCGCGCTGCTTGTTGTCGCTGATGCCCACCGAGCACGACAGCCCGGTGGCCTCCGAGATCACGGTGCGGATCTGCTCGGCCAGTTCGGCAGGGTCGGCAGGCCCTTCCTCGGTCGGCACCGAGATGTACGCCTCGTCCCAACCCCACACCTCGAGCGGATGGCCCAGATCGCGCAGCAACGCCATCACCTGTTCCGACGCCGCGTCGTAGGCCGCGGGATCCGACGGCAAAAACGTCGCGTCCGGACAGCGTCGGGCCGCGGAGCGCAGCGGCATACCCGCGTGCACACCGAACTCGCGGGCCTCGTACGAGGCGCAGGTCACCACCTTGCGGGCTTCGGTCGGGTCGCCGCTACCCCCGACGATGACCGGCAACCCGACCAATTCGGGATGGCGCCCCAATTCCACCGAGGCCAGGAACTGGTCGAGGTCGACGTGCAGGATCCAGCGTGGCTTCATCGCCCACAGAGCTTGCGCGCCAAGGCTTCCCACGCATCGCCCAGCGCCTGCAGAGATCGATCGAGTTCCATCAACTGGTGCTCGACGTAGTCGGCCTCCAGCAGGGCCAGTAACGCATCGGTCTGGGCATCCAGATCGCCGCTCGTGCCGGCCGAGGCCAACAGCATCCGGACGTGGGTGCGTTGCACCATGGCCGGGGCGCCGTAGCGCGCCTGCGGATCGCGACTGGCGGCCGACAGCAACTCGTGGTGGGTGTGGGTGAAACGCAGCCGTTCGCGCCCGAATGCCAGCAATCGATCCAGGGGCGGCGCATCGGGACCCAACGGTGGGGGGCCGAACATGAAAGCTTGTTGCATGGCCCGTTCGTCCTCGTCGAGCAGGACCATCATCAACCCGGCCCGGCTGCCGAAACGCCTGAACACGGTGCCTTTGCCGACGCCGGCGGCTCCGGCGATATCGTCCATCGTGACCGCGTCGGCGCCCCGCTCGTCGATCAGCCGGCGCGCCGCATCCAGCAGCAACACGCGGTTGCGGGCCGCGTCGCCGCGCTCGTGCGGCACGGAAAACGGCAGGTCGCGGACCGGCTCGAGGGCGTTCACAAAATTACTGTAGCGTCATCGGAACAAAGCGGACTATGGTCCGGTTAATTCGATGCAAGGATGTATACCAACCACCGAAGGGAACTCAGATCATGCCGGACACCAAAGTGTTGGCGCTGGTAGGAAGCTTGCGTACCGCGTCGATCAACCGCCAGATCGCCGAGCTGGCCACCGAGGTGGCTCCCGACGGCGTCACCGTGACCGTCTTTGAAGGCCTGGGCGATCTGCCGTTCTACAACGAGGAAATCGACGACGCCATGAACGCCGGCGCTCAGCCCGTGGCCGAGGTGGCTGCGCTGCGTGCCGCGGCGGCCGAAGCCGACGCCGCCCTGGTGGTCACGCCGGAGTACAACGGGAGCTACCCGGCCGTCGTCAAGAACGCGATCGACTGGTTGTCTCGGCCATTCGGCGACGGTGCGCTCAAGGGCAAGCCGCTGGCGGTGATCGGCGGATCGTTCGGTCAATACGGCGGAGTGTGGGCGCACGACGACACCCGCAAGTCGTTCGGGATTGCCGGTGCCCGGGTGATCGAATCGATCAAGCTGTCGGTCCCGTTCAAGTCGCTGGACGGTCAACACCCGCGCGAACACGACGAAGTGGCTGGCAACGTGCGTGACGCCATCGGCAAGCTGGCCGCCGAAGTCAGCTGATTTCTCGCACAGCGCCCCAGCGGTTTCACGCCGCTGGGGCGCTTTGCTGTGCGAAGCCGCAGAGCGAGAGATGTCGGTGCCGGATGGTATTTCTGTTCGTATACCGTCGCGAGGCCGTTTTGTGACCTGCGACACGCCGAAAGCGCATCCGCGCGAGGCCTTACGACCAGGGAATTCCATGAATGTCTTTCAGAACATCTTGTATCTCCGCTCAATGTCGACCACTAGGTGTAGTGTTCCCGACACCGACAGACCCAAGGTTCACCCAGTCGATCGGGACGCACCAGCAGCCGGCGAAAGCCGGCCGGAGCGGACCGGCGAGACGGGAATTCTCCGGCCCGGCGGTTCGCTGAATAGCAGTACATGAGTAGTTGCCAGTCTTGTCCTGTCCTTGTCTCGTTTCACCTGTTAGACAGAGGGGTCGTACCGATGAGCGTCACCGTTTACACCAAGCCGGCCTGCGTGCAGTGCAACGCCACCTACAAGGCGCTGGACAAGCAGGGCATCGCCTACGAGAAGGTCGATATCACCTTGGACTCCGAGGCGCGCGACTACGTGATGGCGCTCGGCTACCTACAGGCCCCCGTCGTGGTGGCCGGCAACGAACACTGGTCGGGCTTCCGTCCGGACCGGATCAAAGGGCTCGCCGAAGCCGTACTGAGCGCCTGATCGGCAGACGGCGCAGTAGGACTAGGGAGGGGATCGCCGTGCCGTCCTCCAGCTTGGTGTACTTCTCCAGCGTCTCGGAGAACACGCACCGATTCGTGCAGAAGCTTGGTGTCCCGGCTACGCGGATACCGCTGCACGAACGTATCGAGGTGGACCAGCCGTATGTGCTGGTGCTGCCGACGTACGGGGGCGGCCGGGCTACTCCGAACATCAACGACGGTGGCTATGTCCCCAAACAGGTCATCGCGTTTCTGAACAACGAAAACAACCGATCGTTGATCCGCGGCGTCATCGCCGCGGGCAACAACAACTTCGGTGCTGAATTCGCCTACGCGGGCGACGTGGTGTCCCGCAAGTGTGGCGTCCCTTATCTCTATCGCTTTGAACTGATGGGTACCCCGGACGACGTGGATGCCGTCCGCGCGGGTCTTGCTGACTTTTGGAAGGAACAGACGTGCCAACAACCGTCGCTACAGAGCCTGTAACCACCGCCTCGCACGCGTTACCCGATGAGACGGACTATCACGCGCTGAACGCGATGCTGAATCTGTACGACGCAGACGGCAAGATTCAGTTCGAGAAGGACCACGAGGCCGCGCATCAGTACTTCCTGCAGCACGTCAACCAGAACACGGTCTTCTTCCACAATCAGGACGAGAAGCTCGACTACCTGATCAAGGAGGACTACTACGAGCGCGAGGTGCTCGACGAGTACAGCCGCAACTTCGTCAAGACGCTGCTGGATCGCGCGTACGCCAAGAAGTTTCGGTTCCCGACCTTCCTCGGTGCGTTCAAGTACTACACCTCGTACACGCTGAAGACATTCGACGGCAAGCGCTATCTGGAGCGCTTCGAAGACCGCGTCGTGATGGTGGCGCTGACCCTGGCGTCCGGCGACACCGGGCTGGCCGAGAAGCTCGTCGACGAGATCATCGACGGCCGGTTCCAGCCGGCGACGCCCACCTTCCTCAACTCCGGCAAGAAGCAGCGCGGTGAGCCGGTGAGCTGCTTCCTGCTTCGAATCGAAGACAACATGGAGTCGATCGGACGCTCCATCAACTCCGCGCTGCAGCTGTCCAAGCGCGGCGGGGGAGTCGCGTTGCTGCTGAGCAACATTCGCGAACACGGCGCGCCGATCAAGAACATCGAAAATCAATCGTCGGGCGTCATCCCGATCATGAAGCTGCTCGAGGACTCGTTCTCCTACGCCAACCAGTTGGGTGCGCGTCAGGGTGCCGGCGCGGTGTACCTGCAGGCGCATCACCCCGACATCTACCGCTTCCTGGACACCAAGCGGGAGAACGCCGACGAAAAGATCCGGATAAAGACGCTGAGCCTGGGCGTGGTGATCCCGGACATCACCTTTGAGCTGGCGAAGAACAACGACGACATGTATCTGTTCTCGCCCTACGACGTCGAGCGCGTCTACGGGGTGCCGTTCGCCGACATCTCGATCACCGAGAAGTACTACGAGATGGTCGACGACGCACGCATTCGCAAGACCAAGATCAAGGCGCGCGAGTTCTTCCAGACGCTGGCCGAGTTGCAGTTCGAGTCGGGCTACCCGTACATCATGTTCGAGGACACCGTGAACCGGGCCAACCCGATCGAGGGCAAGATCACCCACTCGAACCTGTGCTCGGAGATCCTGCAGGTCTCGACACCGTCGTTGTTCAACGATGACCTGTCGTACTCCAGAGTGGGCAAGGACATTTCGTGCAACCTGGGCTCGCTGAACATCGCCAAGACGATGGACTCACCGGACTTCGCCCAGAGCATCGAGGTGGCGATCCGCGCGCTTACTGCGGTGAGCGACCAGACACACATCTGGTCGGTGCCCTCGATCGAGCAGGGCAACAACGACTCGCACGCGATCGGGCTGGGGCAGATGAACCTGCACGGTTACCTGGCCCGCGAGCGCGTCTTGTACGGGTCCGAAGAAGGCATCGACTTCACCAACATCTACTTCTACACGGTGCTCTACCACGCGCTGCGCGCCTCGAATCGCATTGCGATCGAACGCGGTTCGCACTTCAAGGGCTTCGAGAACTCAAAGTACGCATCCGGTGAGTTCTTCGACAAGTACACCGAGCAACTCTGGGAACCCAAGACCGACAAGGTGACTCAGCTGTTCGCCGACGCGAAGATCCGCATCCCGGACCAGGACGACTGGAAGCGGCTGAAAGAGTCGGTACAGGCTCACGGCATCTACAACCAGAACCTGCAGGCGGTGCCGCCGACCGGATCGATCTCCTACATCAACCACTCGACGTCGTCGATCCACCCGGTGGCGTCCAAGATCGAGATCCGCAAGGAAGGCAAGATCGGCCGGGCCTACTACCCGGCGCCGTATCTGACCAACGACAACCTGGAGTACTACCAGGATGCCTACGAAATCGGCTACGAGAAGATCATCGACACCTACGCGGCGGCCACCCAACATGTGGACCAAGGGCTTTCGCTGACGCTGTTCTTCAAGGACACCGCGACCACCCGCGATGTGAACAAAGCGCAGATCTACGCCTGGCGCAAAGGCATCAAGACGCTGTACTACATCCGGTTGCGGCAGATGGCGCTGGAAGGCACCGAGGTCGAGGGCTGCGTCTCCTGCATGCTGTGACGCCCGGCGTTTCGTCGAGTGGCCACTTAATGCACGCGAACGGGCATTTTGTGTGCGACGACTGGCCACTCGACGGCTTACTGGTGGCCAGTCTGCCCAGGTCAGCGACTGCACCGGGGTAAGGTGCTTGACGTGGTCAGAATTCCCCGGCCTGCGTTGCCGCACCCCGGGTCCAAGCCTGCGGTGAAGGTCGACGCGCGCAGCGAGCGCTGGCGCGAACACCGCAAGAAGGTGCGCGCGGAGATCGTCGACGCGGCGTTTCGTGCGATCGACCGGTTGGGTCCTGATCTCAGCGTCCGGGAGGTCGCCGAAGAAGCCGGCACCGCCAAGCCCAAGATCTACCGCCATTTCACCGACAAATCCGATCTGTTCCAAGCGATCGGCGTACGGCTTCGCGACATGCTGTGGGCGGCGATCTTCCCGTCCATCGACCTGGCGACCGACACGGCCCGCGAAGTGATTCGGCGCAGTGTCGAGGAATACGTCAGCCTCATCGACAAGCATCCGAACGTGCTGCGGGTCTTCATCCAGGACCGCTCGGCGTCGACTTCGCAGTCGACTCTCCGGACTCTCCAAGAGGGCCGGGAGATCACCTTGGCGATGGCCGACATGTTCGACAACGAGCTCCGGGACATGGAGTTGGACCATGCGGCGGTGGAATTGGCGGCCCACGCCGCTTTCGGGTCGGCTGCCTCGGCCACCGAGTGGTGGCTGGGGTCCGACATCGACAGTCCGCGACGGATGCCGCGGGACAAGTTCGTCGAGCATCTGACCACGATCATGATGGGTGTGATCGTCGGCACCGCCGAGCTGCTTGGCATCAAGGTGGACCCAGACAAGCCCATTCACAACGCGGTGCCGTTCGACTCCGCCGCGAGCTAACGGCGTTGATACCCTCGGTACCGGATATCCGCGGCGATGAGGAGGAGCGGCGCACATGAGTATCGCCGAGTCGACCACCCAGCCTGAAGCACCGGCGCCGCCGATTCGCACCCGTGCGGTCATCATCGGAACGGGATTCGCCGGCCTGGGCATGGCCATCGCGCTGCAGCGCCAGGGTGTGGACTTCGTCATCGTGGAGAAGGCCGGCGACATCGGCGGCACGTGGCGGGACAACAGTTACCCCGGCTGCGCATGCGACGTGCCGTCGCACCTCTATTCGTTCTCCTTCGAGCCGAAAGCCACCTGGAGCAAGCTGTTCTCGCCGCAACCGGAGATCCTGGATTACCTCAAGGGTGTCACCGAAAAGTACGGTCTGCGCCGCTACATCCGCTTCGGGCAGAAGGTGAGCCGCGCGCACTGGGACGACACCGAACACCGCTGGCATGTATTCACCGAATCGGGGGACGAGTACGTTGCGCAGTTCCTGATCTCGGGCGCCGGTGCGTTGCATATTCCGCGGACACCGGACATCGAGGGGATGAATGAATTCCGCGGCCCCGCATTCCATTCGGCGGAATGGGACCACAGCGTCGACTTGACCGGAAAGCGCGTCGCGATCATCGGCACCGGCGCCAGCGCAATCCAGATTCTGCCGGAATTGGTGCGACGAGACGCCGATGTTGCCGAGGTACAGCTCTACCAGCGCACACCCCCGTGGGTGGTGCCGCGACCGAATAGCTTGCTGCCCAAGGTGGTTCGCAGAGCCTTTGCGCTGGTGCCCGGCCTGAGGCTGCTGGTGCGGTCCGGCATTTACTGGGGCCTCGAGGGTCTCGGGTTCGCGATGACCCAACGTCCGAGCCTGCTGCGTGCCGTCGAGTTGATCGGTCGGTGGAACATTCGCCGTCACGTGAAGGACAAGGAACTGCGCCGCCGGCTCACCCCGAGCTACCGCGCCGGGTGCAAGCGAATTCTCTACTCCGGCAGCTACTACCAGGCGGTCGCCAATGCGAAGGCGACGTTGATCACCGACGGGATCACCCGCATCACCGCGGACGGCATCGTCACCACCGATGGTGTCGAGCATCCCGCCGACGTCATCGTGTACGCGACTGGTTTTCACACGACGGACTCCTACACCTACGTCGACGTGAAGGGCCCGCGCGGCGAGGATCTGGTCGATCGCTGGAACCGCGAAGGAGTCGTCGCCCACCGCGGGATCGCGGTGGCCGACATGCCGAACCTGTTCTTCCTGCTCGGACCGAACACCGGATTGGGCCACACCTCGGTGGTGTTCATGATCGAGTCGCAGATCCATTACGTCGCTCAGGCGGTCGCGGCGGTCGACAAGGCGGGAGCACAAGCGTTGGCGCCCAGCCGATCTGCGCAGGACCGGTCCAACGCGGACCTGCAGAGCAAATTGGCCGGCTCGGTGTGGAACACCGGTGGCTGCAGCAGTTGGTACCTGGACGACCACGGCGTCAACCGGACCCTGTGGAGCGGCATGACGTGGCAGTACTGGCGCGATACCCGCTCGCTGAAGCTTGCCGAGTACAAGTTCTTCGGGGTGGGCACCGGCGCGCGATCGAAAATCAGCGGCGCAGCAGGCTGACGAACACATCCGCCGCCGCTTGCACGCCGGCATCGTCGTCGGTGGCGACGAGATCCAGGAGCAGGCCGCGGACGACGGCCATTCCCAGCCGTGCGAAAGCTCGGTCGACGGGGAAATCGGCGACGGCGTCGACCTCATCGAGCCAGCCGTTCACCGCGCCGGGGACCATGCGGTCGAACGGCTTCTCGCCCTGCGAGGCGCGGGCGTAGCACTCGAAGAAGAGCCGTTCGGCCCCTCGCAATTCGGGGCGACTGACTTGCCCCCACATGGCCGCGAAATTGTCGGCCGGCTCGGTTGGTAGATCCGGGAGAAGGGTCATCTGGCGTCGCTCGACCTCTTCGACGATGGCAACGAGCAGGTCCTCTTTGGATCCGAAGTGGTGCAACAGCATTCGATGGCTGGTGCCGACGGCGGCGGCTACGTCGCGGAGCGAGCGGTCGCCGACGCCGCCGGCGGCGAACTCCACGACCAGTTTGTCCAGTAACTGACCGCGCCGGCTCTGATCAGGAGAGCTGGTCATTGAGGCGATGCAGTTGCTCCGACCGCGTCTTGAGCCCTTGAGCCTCGAGTTCGAGGAAGCGTTTGGTCTTCTTCAGCATCATCCGGCCGACCAGGGCGCCGAGTACGCCGCGCTGGTCGAGTCGCTGGCGTACCAGGGTTCGCCCGTCGGGCTGGGCGATGATGTCATGGCGAGCGCTCGCGAACGCCCCGGGTGCGCGCTGCACCCACGTCCACGACAGGCCGGGGTCGATGTCGGTGACCTTCCACGTCAGCTTCGACATACCCGGCTGCTTGATCGAAAACCGCTTTCCGACAGCCAAATCGGTGCCATCCCGGCCGACCAGCGACGTCACCGATGCGGTCCACTCGGGCCAGCGTTCGACGTCGCTGAAAACCTTCCATACCAACTGCGCTGGGGCGTCGATCTCGACGCTGTCTTCGGTCAACATGTACCAAATGGTACATGTTCGGGCCCCAAGGTGAATAGGGCCCGGGCGGCCGAAATCGACGAAGGCGTGACGACACGCCGGTAGCGGCCACGCTGGCGTCGATCTCGGTGGTGATCCGAAGAAGACTGCCTAGACTCTGCTGGCTCCCGGCAGCGATTGCGCGCGACACGCGGACACAAGTTGTTGTGTTCCATCGCCATGTCGTACCCCAGGGGTAGTGTTTGTGACCTACGTAACGTCGACTATCCGTCCTGGTGAAGTGGGGTTCTGGTGACTGATGGAATGAAGCTGATCGATCGGGTTTCCGCGATCAACTGGAACCGCGTGCAAGACGAGAAGGACGCCGAGGTCTGGGAACGGCTCACCGGAAACTTCTGGCTGCCCGAGAAGGTGCCGGTGTCCAACGACATCCCGTCCTGGGGGACGCTGACGCCCAACGAGAAGCAGTTGACGATGCGGGTGTTCACCGGGCTGACGTTGCTGGACACCATCCAGGGCACGGTCGGCGCGGTGAGCCTGATTCCCGACGCGCTGACGCCGCACGAGGAGGCGGTCTACACCAACATCGCCTTCATGGAATCGGTGCACGCCAAGAGCTACAGCTCGATCTTTTCCACACTGTGCTCGACCACCGATATCGACGAGGCGTTCCGCTGGTCGGAGGAGAACCCGAACCTGCAGCGCAAGGCCGAGATCGTGATGGAGTACTACAAGGGCGACGATCCGCTCAAGCGCAAGGTGGCCTCGACGCTGCTGGAGAGCTTCCTGTTCTACTCCGGGTTCTACCTGCCGATGTACTGGTCGAGCCGGGCCAAGCTGACCAACACCGCCGACCTGATCCGGCTGATCATCCGCGACGAGGCCGTGCACGGCTACTACATCGGCTACAAGTTCCAGAAGGGCCTGGCGAACGAGGACGCAACCCGGCAGGCGGAGCTCAAGGAGTACACCTACGACCTGCTCTACGAGTTGTACGAGAACGAGGCCGAGTACACCCAGGACCTCTACGACGAGGTCGGGCTGACCGAGGACGTCAAGAAGTTCCTGCGCTACAACGCCAACAAGGCGTTGATGAACCTCGGCTACGAGGCGCTGTTCCCGCGCGAGGAGACCGACGTGAACCCGGCGATCCTGTCGGCGCTGTCGCCCAATGCCGACGAGAACCACGACTTCTTCTCCGGCTCGGGCTCGTCGTACGTGATCGGCAAGGCGGTCAACACCGAAGACGCGGACTGGGACTTCTAGGGATACGAGTCAAAGCCAGTGCCGAGAAAGGCATTGAGGCGGTGAAGACCTACGCACCCAGCGCCAAGGTCGAAGACCACAGCGAGGCCTAGCTTTCTTTGCGTGGCAGGGTGGTTTTGCTCGCAAATTGGGTAATCATCCCTAACAGCGAGGCGCAGAGGGACGAAACATCATGGACGTTAATCGCATGGCCAGGGCGGTGGCTATCGCTGCCGGCGTCGGCATACCAGCACTCATATTCGGTACCGGACCGGTCAGCGCGGTCCCGCTGGACCCACCGCCGTCCCCGACCAGCCCGGCGCCCGACCAGCCGCCGGCCCCGGGCCAAATAGCCCTGCCGCAAAGCGGGGGCTCACAACACGGCGGCCACCCACTGCCACAGCAACCACCGCAACCACCGCAAGGAACTCCCTAACGGGGAGAGTCGGCCGTGACGCGCGGGCCGTGGTCGTCGCAAGCAACAATCTTTACTACCGTGCGCGCAGATTGTGACATTCGGATAATCCGCGACTTTGAAACCTTTGCGGTCTCACGCACATAGGCCGATGTTCGGTAGAAGGCATCGGAGGCGGGATGTGGCGCCGAGGGGCCTTGGCTCAGTTGTTGGGCCCCACCGGGGTTCGGGCCATTGCCAGAAAATCGAGACGCCAAAGATTCTGAAATGCCTTGCGCGCGAGATCCTCGATGACGGCCGCACCGGGCTGCCATGCGCCAGAGGTCGCCGCCAGCGCGGCGATCTCGCGAATAGTGCGGCTTCCATCGACAAATCGAACGAAGAGGTGCTCGAGTGCGCTCAGCGGCACACTCGCGTGTGGCATGACGACAACATTGCCTTCGATACGGAAAAGCGTTCGCACCGCAGGGATGTAGTCAAGAGCTTCCACCGACGAGAAGTCGACGGTGTAGTTCGCCGTTGGCCGATCGGGGCGGCAAGCCACAAAGGTGTGACTTGAATTGAGGGCATTGATGCGTTCCATCAACGACCAGATCTCGACGTCGGGCAAGCCGTTCAGGGCTGATTTCAACCGATCCGGCAGGGCGAGAATGTCGTGCGGGTAGTACAGGGATTTGAAGAGCCACTCCTGAAATACCAGACCTGCCGACGTCACCAGGTCGATGCACTCCGTGACCGTGTAACAACGCTGCCGCCCGTGCAAAAATGTGTCCACCACGCCGGTACTGGCATCGAGGTCTGGCGAATTTTTCACGTAGGTCCGCACGGGATGGTCGGCCGCGAGCAGCGGAATCGTGTCCTTGACCAACTGCACCGACGAGGGGTCCTGGCCCATTCCAAGGTCGTGAAAGACCGACGCCAACATATCGACGCCGATCCGGCCGTATTTCGCATAAAGCATCACGCTCGCGACGCCGTCCTGCCGAAGGCATCCGGCGAGGGCTCGCATCCCCTGGGCTGGGTCCGCCAAGTGGTGCAGGACGCCGACGCATACAACCAAGTCGAAGTCGAGCCCTAGTGCTGACAGCTCTTCGATCGGGAGCAGATGCGGATCGAGGTTCTGCAGGCTGTGCTTGTCTTTCAGATATTGCAGGTGATCCAGCGACGGTTGGCTGACGTCGATGGCTACGACTTTCGCCGACGGATTCTTGAAGGCAACGTATGCGGCCTGGTTGGCGCCGCAGCCGGCGACCAAAATGTCCAGACCAGAAGGGTATTCGCGGTCCGGCCAGTAGACCCGATGAGCGTGGATGGGGTCCGTCGGGTCCAAGTTGCCAGCGGTCCACTCCTCGACGTCGTGTGTCGGCGGCGGATACACCCATCGCTGATACTGACGCGCAACGACATCGTCGCGCGGATCGGTTCCCAGCTTCACCACCCCACAATTGACCACGGCTGCGACGGGCTTTGCTGCCGGTGACCATGCCCGAGGTCGCACTCCTCGATCCCTATGCTGCCGACCGCGGGCATTTGTTCCGTGAACGCCGCATGAATTGTGAAACTGGGCGGGTGTGAAAGTGGCATCGCTGACCTCGTAGCCGTGACACTGGTGGCGTGGCGTTAACCCCTTCTTCAGCGGCGGCCTCGGCGGCGAACTTTTTCCGTTCAGTGATCCAGTGGCTGCAGGTCGGTTACCCCGACGGCGTTCCCGGCCCCGACCGGGTCGCACTGCTGGAACTGCTGCGCAGCAGCCCACTGACCGATGACGAGATCGCCGAGGTCGTCGACTCGATCGACGAGGAAGAGCTGTCGCAAAGCGGCATGGACCGCGATGTCCTTGCTGACTTCATCTCCGACATGACGCACTACGACGCGGGACCGGAGAACATCGCGCGGGTGGCCGCCAGGCTGGCCGCCGCCGGCTGGCCGCTGTCCGGGATCAGCGGCAACGACGCGGCGACGACCGCCGGGACCTAACTCACAGCGTCGATACGTCGATCACGAAGCGGTAGCGCACGTCGCTGGCCAGCACCCGTTCATAGGCTTCGTTGACGTAATCCGCGTCGATCACTTCGATTTCGGGCAGGGTGTCGTGCTCTGCGCAGAAGTCCAGCATCTCCTGGGTCTCGGCGATGCCGCCGATGTTGGACCCGGACAAGCTGCGACGTGACAAGGCCAGCGAGAAGGCCGGCACCTCCATCGGGTGCTCGGGAATGCCCAACTCGACGAACGTGCCGTCGACATCGAGCAAGCCCAGGTAGGCGCTGAGGTCGAGGTTCGCTGACACGGTGTTCAAAATGAGGTCGAAACTGCTGCGCAACTTCTTGAAGGTGTCCCGGTCGGAGGTGGCGTAGTAGTGCTTGGCGCCCAGGCGCAGACCGTCTTCCATTTTCTTCAGCGACTGCGACAGCACGGTCACCTCGGCGCCCATGGCGGCACCGAGCTTGACGCCCATGTGTCCGAGCCCACCCAGACCGATGATCGCCAGCCGGGTGTTGGACCCGGCCTTCCAGTGCCTCAGGGGTGAGAAGAGGGTGACGCCCGCGCATAGGAGTGGCGCCGCCGCGTCCAGCGGCAGCGAGTCGGGGATGCGCACGACGAAGTTCTCGTTGACGACCACCGCCTGGCTGTATCCGCCCTGCGTGATCGTGCCGTCCTTGTCTTTGGCGTTGTAGGTCATTGTCGCGCCGTTTTTGCAGTACTGCTCCAGTCCGGCCTGACAGGTGCTGCAGTGGCCGCAGGAGTTCACCATGCAGCCGACACCGACGTGGTCGCCGACCTTGTGTTTGGTGACGTCGGAGCCGACAGCGGCTACGACGCCGGCGATTTCGTGGCCGGGCACCAACGGGTAGTTGGGCGTGCCCCACTCGGCTTTCACGGTGTGGATGTCGGAGTGGCAGATCCCAGCGAACTTGATGTCGATCGCCACGTCGTGCGGGCCGGGGTCGCGGCGCTCGATCGTGGTTTTGCTCAGGTGCCCCGACTTATCGGTGGCGGCGTAAGCGGAAACAGTGCTCATCAGTAGTCCTCTTCAATGCGCTTTGGTTTCGTATCAATTCTAGTCAACGGCATCCAGCTTAGTATAGGTAAGCTATGTACTTCGCTGGATGCGTCCGACCTCACACCGTCGGCTAATTGATGGGAGCGTTGAGCCAGCGCAGGTCGTCGATGATGCCGCGAGCGGCGACCACGCCCTCGCCGGTCTGCCAGATCTCGTTGTTCACCACGAAGACCCGGTTGTCGCGGGTGACCGACAGTCGGCGCCACGCGTCACTGTCGAAGATCGTCGGGGCCCGGTCCTTGGCCTCCGGTGAGTCGAACGACACATAAACGACGTCGGCGTCGGCCGCGGAGAAGTTCGCACTGCCCGAAAGGTCGTTGTCGCTACTGGCCACCTCGATGTATGGCTTGTCGGTAAACCGTTGTGCCGCAGGGCGATCCACGCCAACCGTGGTCAATACGCTGCCCGGAAAGTTGTCGGCCCCGTAGATCCGCACGGCGTTTTCGGTGAACTGCACGACCGATGCCTGGAAGTGGGCGGCGTCGTGCGCGGCGCCGTCGTCGTGGGCCTTGGTGGTGAAGTGGTCGATCACATCGTTGGCTGCGTCGGCCCTCGCGGTCGCCTCGGCGACCCCGCGCAAGTTGTTCTGCCAAGCGGCGCCGGGAGCACCGGTGAATACCGTCGGCGCGATCGCCGCCAAGTTCGCGTACAGCTTCGGTGTCTGGGCCTGCGAGCCGAGGATCAGATCGGGTTTGGCGGCCCTGATCGCGCCGAGGTCGGGGTTGCTGCGGGTGCCCACCCCGGGCAGTTTGTGCACGACAGTGCCCAGGTACGACGGCTGATCCGGCGAACCATCTGGCAGTGCGGCACCGACGATGCGTGATTGCAGCCCTAATGCGCACAACGCGTCGAGTTGGTCGCCGGACAGCACGACGATGCGCTGCGGGTCGTCGGGCACCTCGGCGGTGTCGGGTTGGACCCCGGCGGCGTTGTGGGCGATCCGCGGCGAGGCCGCCGGGTCCAGAGCGGCCGGTTCGGGTGCACACGACTCGTCGGGTCGACGCTGGTTGCCCAGCACGCCCGCCCCGGCGATCTGAGTGGTGCTGGTGATCACCGACGCCGAGGGCGCTCCTTTGCCGGTGGAACCCGAGGTGCAACCGCCGCATGCGGCGATGGAAATCGATGCCGCGATCGCCGCGGCCAGCGCGGGTCGTACACCCCTCAGCGGCACGGTCCGACGTTAACATCCGGCCAGGTGAAGCCGACTCCGGTGAGCCCGCGTCGGCACCGGCCAGAAATGTTCACCGGCTTATTACGACAGTTTGTAGGACCTGTCCGTCGTCACGCCCGCTCGACGGCTAGACTCACAATCCTGTGATCGCGGTTGCCCTGCTCGACGTTTGGAGGAGCTCTTGACTGCCGAAGCCCCCCCGCTGGGAGAACTCGAGGCTAGTCGCCCGTACCCGGCTCGCACCGGTCCCAAGGGCAACCTGATCTACAAGCTGATCACCACCACCGATCACAAGCTGATCGGGATCATGTACGTGGTCACCTGCTTCATCTTCTTCTTCATCGGTGGCCTGCTGGCGCTGCTGATGCGCACCGAGCTGGCCGCGCCTGGATTGCAGTTCCTGTCCAACGAGCAGTTCAACCAGCTGTTCACCATGCACGGCACGATCATGCTGCTGTTCTATGCGACGCCGATCGTGTTCGGATTCGCCAACCTGGTGCTGCCGCTGCAGATCGGCGCGCCGGACGTGGCCTTCCCGCGTTTGAACGCGTTCTCCTTCTGGCTCTTCCTGTTCGGCGCTTTGATCGGCATGGCCGGCTTCATCACCCCCGGCGGTGCCGCCGACTTCGGTTGGACCGCCTACACACCGTTGACCGATGCGATCCACTCGCCCGGCGCGGGCGCCGACCTGTGGATCATGGGCCTGATCGTCGCCGGTCTGGGCACCATCCTCGGTGGCGTCAACATGATCACCACCGTCGTCTGTATGCGGGCACCCGGTATGACGATGTTCCGGATGCCGATCTTCACCTGGAACATCCTGGTGACCTCGATCCTGGTGCTGCTGGCCTTCCCGCTGCTGACCGCGGCGCTGTTCGGTCTCGCCGCCGATCGGCACCTCGGCGCCCACATCTACGACTCGGCCAACGGTGGAGTTCTGTTGTGGCAGCACCTGTTCTGGTTCTTCGGCCACCCCGAGGTCTACATCGTCGCACTGCCGTTCTTCGGCATCGTGACCGAGATCTTCCCGGTATTCTCGCGTAAGCCCATCTTCGGCTACACCACGCTGGTCTACGCGACGCTGTCGATCGCCGCGCTGTCGGTCGCGGTGTGGGCACACCACATGTTCGCCACCGGCGCTGTGCTGCTGCCGTTCTTCTCCTTCATGACCTACCTGATCGCGGTGCCGACCGGCATCAAGTTCTTCAACTGGGTCGGCACGATGTGGAAGGGGCAGTTGACCTTCGAGACGCCGATGCTGTTCTCGATCGGCTTCATCATCACGTTCCTGCTCGGTGGCCTGACCGGCGTGCTGCTGGCCAGCCCGCCGCTGGACTTCCACGTCACCGACAGCTATTTCGTGGTCGCGCACTTCCACTACGTGCTGTTCGGAACCATCGTGTTCGCCACCTTCGCCGGCACCTACTTCTGGTTCCCGAAGATGACCGGCCGGCTGCTCGACGAGCGACTGGGCAAGCTGCACTTCTGGCTGACCTTCATCGGTTTCCACACGACGTTCCTGATCCAGCACTGGCTGGGCGACATCGGCATGCCGCGTCGCTACGCCGACTACCTGCCCACCGACGGATTCCAGCCTTACAACGTGGTGTCCACGATCGGCGCGTTCATCCTTGGCGTATCGATGATTCCGTTCGTCTGGAACGTCTTCAAGAGCTGGCGTTACGGCGAGGTCGTCACGGTCGATGACCCGTGGGGTTACGGCAACTCGCTGGAGTGGGCGACCAGCTGCCCGCCGCCGCGGCACAACTTCACCGAGCTGCCGCGCATCCGCTCCGAGCGTCCCGCGTTCGAGTTGCACTACCCGCACATGATCGAGCGAATCCGCGCGGAGGCTCACGTCGGTCGAGCACACGGCCCTTCGGACGGCGACGTCACGAGGGCCGACGACGTCACCGTCCGCACGTAATGCCTTATCGCGGAGACAATCTGGGGTGAGTGCTCCCCACAAGGTGTCGGTACTGATCACCGTCACCGGCCACGACAAGCCGGGCGTGACGTCGGCGCTCTTCGAAGTCCTGTCGAGGCACAAGGTCGAATTGCTCAACGTCGAGCAGGTGATGATCCGCGGCCGGCTGACTTTGGGTGTGCTGGTAACGGCACCATCGGAAGTCCTTGACGGCAAACCCTTTCGGGACGAAGTCGAGGCTGCCATCCACTCGGTGGGGCTAGACGTCACCATCGAGCGCAGCGACGATCTGCGGATCATCCGCGAACCATCGACGCACACGATCATGGTGCTGGGCAGACCGATCACCGCAGAGGCGTTCGGCGCCGTCGCGCGCGAGGTCGCTTCGTTGGGTGTCAACATCGACCTGATCCGCGGCGTCTCGGACTATCCCGTCACCGGTCTCGAGCTCCGGGTCTCCGTGCCGCCGGGCGTCGGGGGACAGCTGCAGGAAGTGCTGACCCGGGTCGCCGCCGACGTCGCCGTCGACGTCGCGCTGGAGGACTACAGCATCGCGCGTCGGGCCAAGCGGCTCATCGTGTTCGACGTCGACTCGACGCTGATCCAACAGGAAGTCATCGAAATGCTCGCGGCGCGCGCGGGCGCCGAAGAAGCCGTCAAGGCGATCACCGATGCCGCCATGCGCGGGGAATTGGACTTTGCCGAGTCGCTGCACAAGCGGGTCGGCACCCTGGCCGGCCTGCCCGCCGACGTGCTCGATGACGTCGCCGAAGACGTGGAGCTGACACCCGGTGCGCGGACCACCATCCGCACATTGCGCCGTCTCGGTTACCACGTGGGTGTTGTCTCGGGCGGCTTCCGCCAAGTCATCCAACCGCTGGCGGATGAGCTGATGCTGGATTTCGTCGCCGCCAACGTGCTCGAGGTCGTCGACGGCAAGCTCACCGGGCGGGTAGTCGGCGAGATCGTCGACCGCGCCGGAAAAGCCAAGGCGCTGCGCGACTTTGCGAGCCAGGCCGGGGTGCCGATGGCGCAGACGGTCGCGGTCGGCGACGGCGCCAACGACATCGACATGTTGTCCGCCGCGGGCCTGGGAATCGCGTTCAATGCCAAGCCCGCACTGCGGGAAGTCGCTGACGCGTCGCTGAGCTACCCCTATCTGGACACCGTGCTGTTTCTGCTCGGCGTGACGCGCGGCGAGATCGAGGCCGCCGACGCGCTCGACGGCTTGGTGAGCCGCGTCGACATCCCGCCGGAGTAGCCGTTCGACCCGACAGCCGCCGCGACGCCGCGGTACGGCACGATGGTCAGGTGGCCGAAAACGGTAGCCGGAGGTGGAATCTGAGGATTCGCGAGATTCCGAGGACGGAACCGTCATGACCGACGAGGCGGTCGACCCCGACCTGCTGCTCGACTTCACCGATGTGTTGCTGATTCGCGACGGCCACACCCTGGTCGGGCCGGTGACCTGGTCGGTCGAGCTCGACGAACGCTGGGTCATCATCGGGGCCAACGGCGCCGGCAAAACATCGTTGCTGCGCATCGCCGCAGCCGCCGAGCATCCCACCTCCGGGGTGGCGTACGTGCTGGGTGAGCGCCTCGGCCGGGTCGACATGTCTGAGCTGCGTTCGCGGGTGGGGCTGAGCTCCTCGGCGCTGGCACAGCGCATTCCCGGCAACGAGATCGTCCGCGACCTTGTCGTCTCGGCCGGCTACGCGGTGCTGGGCCGCTGGCGGGAACGCTACGAAGACGTCGACTACAACCGGGCCGTCGACATGCTGGAGAGCCTGGGCGCCGAGCATTTGGCCCACCGCCGCTACGAAACGCTGTCCGAGGGCGAGCGCAAGCGGATCCTGATCGCGCGGGCGCTGATGACCGACCCGGAGCTGCTGCTGCTCGACGAACCCGCTGCCGGCCTCGACTTGGGTGGACGTGAGGAGTTGGTGGCACGGCTGGCCGACCTGGCCGCCGACCCCGACGCGCCCGCGCTGGTTCTGGTCACCCACCACGTCGAGGAAATTCCGCCCGGCTTCAGCCATTGCATGCTGTTATCGGAGGGGAAGGTCGTCTCGGCGGGGCTGCTGTCCGATGTGCTGACCGGAGAGAATTTGTCCGCAGCGTTCGGCCAGGCGATCGACGTGGACGTGCTCGACGGGCGTTACTTCGCCCGTCGCACCCGCACCCGCGCGGCACATCGGAGGCGATCATGACTGACGACACGTTCGTACCGTTGCCGGTGCGCCCGGCGGCGACAGTGATGCTGGTGCGTGAACGCCGGGAAAGCCCAGCCGGGATCGACGTCTTCCTGATGCGACGGCACCCTGGGATGGAATTCGCCGCCGGGACAGTGGTATTCCCCGGCGGCGGCGTCGACGACCGTGACCGCAACGCGGAGATTGCCTGGGCCGGTCCGCCGCCGTCCTGGTGGGCGGAGCGGTTCGGCACCGACACCGATCAGGCCGAGGCGCTGGTGTGCGCCGCCGCACGCGAGACCTTCGAGGAATGTGGCGTGTTGTTCGCCGGACCGGTCGACGACCCGAGTGGCATCGTCGGCGATGCGTCGGTCTATCGCGAGTCCCGGCAGGCGCTGGCCGACCGAACCCTGTCGTTCGCCGATTTCCTGAGCCGGGAAAACCTGGTGCTGCGGGCCGATCTGCTGCGGCCGTGGGCCAATTGGGTCACGCCCGAGCAGGAGCGCACCCGCCGCTACGACACGTACTTCTTTGTCGGAGTGCTGCCGAAGGGCCAGCGGGCCGACGGCGACAACACCGAATCCGACCTTGCGGGGTGGAGCACGCCGGAGGCCGCGCTCGCGGAATTCGAGGCCGGGCGTTGCTTCCTGCTGCCGCCGACGTGGACGCAGCTGGACTCGCTGAACGGGCGCACGGTTGCCGAGATATTGGCCGTCGAGCGCCGTATCGCCACGGTGCAGCCGAATCTCGAAATCGTCGGCGACAACTTGAATATCGAGTTCTTCGACTCGGACCGCTATCACCGGGCCCGCAAGGCCGGCGGGATGGGCTGGCGGATTTGAGCGAGTTCGTCAGTGTCCACTTCGACGTCGACCGTCGCGGTGTCGGGACCATCGTGCTCTCGCGACCGCCGACCAACGCACTGACCCGGCAGGTGTATCGGGAGATCGAGCTGGCTGCCGACGAGGTGAGCCGTGACGACGGCATCTCCGCCGTCATCCTCTTCGGCGGCCATGAGATCTTCTCGGCGGGTGACGACATGCCCCAGCTGCGCACGCTGACCGCGTCGGAAGCCGACAGCTGGATAGGCGTACACCGCGCCGCCGTCGACGCCATCGCGTCGATTCCCAAGCCGACCGTCGCCGCGATCACCGGATACGCGCTCGGTGCCGGACTGGGCCTGGCGCTGGCCGCTGACTGGCGGGTGAGCGGCGATAACGTCCGGTTCGGTGCGACGGAAATCCTGGCCGGGCTGATTCCCGACGGCGATTCCATGGCTCGGCTGGCCCGCACGGTCGGGGCCAGCAAGGCCAAGGAGCTGGTGTACAGCGGCCGGTTCTTCGACGCGGAAGAGGCGCAGGCGCTGGGGCTGATCGACGAGATGGCGGCACCCGATGGCGTGTACGACGCCGCCGCAGCATGGGCGAGCCGTTTCGTCGACGCACCGCGATCGGCGCTCGCCGCCGCCAAAGCCGGACTCGACGACGTTTACCGGGTTGCGCCCGCGGAACGCTGGGACGCCGAGCGCCGCCGCTACCTGGAAGTCTTCGACGCGAATTTGCAACGACCGAGGGCGCAGCCGAATTAGGCTATGAGCTAGCTCACCCCAACGTCGGCAAGGGAGGTCGCATTGATCTTCCGAGCGTCTCGCGCCGTCGGCGTCGGTGCCGCCTTCGCGGCGACGGCGATGTTCGTCTCACCGGCCGCGCACGCGGACGATTTCGGGCTCGGCGACGTGCTCAGCGACCTCGTCGCCGGTGCGACATCCGCGGAAGTCGGGAATCAGGCGATCGAGCAGGCGCTATCCGCCAGCGCGTCAGGCGCCGAAACACTCTCTGCGGTAGGACTTTTCCAGCAATATGTCTACGACCCGCTGCACGCCGGCGTCGAGAGCTGGATCAACAGCTCGTTCGGTGAGCAGGTCGACCATGCCATCAACACCGCGTTCGGACAGTTCCTGGTCGGCAACGGCGCGGACGGCACTGCGCTCGACCCCAACGGCGGCGAGGGCGGGCTGTGGTTCGGCGACGGCGGTAACGGCTGGGAGAGCGATGAAGCCGGCTTCGCAGGCGGCTCCGGTGGTGATGCGGCCGGTTTCTTCGGCAATGGCGGAGACGGGGGATTGGGCGGTGACCGGAGCCGCTGGCGGCGACGGCGGGGATGCCGGCTCGCTGTTCGGCATCGGCGGCGACGGTGGCAACGCGGGTGCCGGCGCAACCGCCGCGGGCCTGCCGGCGCTCGGCGGGGCCGGCGGCAATGCCGGGGTGTTCGGTGAGCACGGCATGGTTGGCGACTTCGGCACGCTGCCCGGGGGTCTGACCCAGACGGCCGACCCCGACTCCTCGCTGCTGTCGCTCGGCACATCCGGCAGCTTTCTCACCAACGCCGACGGACAGGTCGTCACCCTCCATGGGCTGAACGAGGTCTACAAGGTGGCGCCCGGTGACCCCTTGGGCAGCGGGTTCGACGACGACGACGCGGCATTTCTGGCCGAAAACGGCTTCAACGCAGTCCGGGTGGGCGTGATCTGGTCGGACCTGGAACCCTCGCCCGGCGTCTTCGACACCGCGTATCTGAACTCGATCGAGAGCACCGTTCACACCCTGGGCAGTCACGGGATCTACAGCATCATCGACTTCCACCAGGACGCCTACAGCACCGCGTTCGGCGGCGAAGGTGCGCCGGACTGGGCGGTGCAGACCGACGGAGTGGCCAACCCCTCGCTGCCCTTCCCGTACAACGAATTCTTCAATCCCGCAGAGCAGCAGGCCTGGGAGTCATTCTGGACGAACTCCGACGCCTCGAACGGCATTGGTCTGGAGAACAACTACAGCCAGATGTTGGAGTACGTGGCCAATGCCTTCAACGGCAACTCCAACGTTGCCGGCTTCGAGCTGATGAACGAACCCTCGCCGGGCATATCGTCGTTTTTGCCGACCCTGTTCGGCAACCCGTTCTTCGACGGTCAGCAGCTGACTCCGTTCTACGACCAGGGCGCCGACGCGATCCGGGCGGTCGATCCGACCACCCCGATTTTCTTCGAACCCAACGTGCTGTCCAACGCGGGTGTGCCCACCGATCTGGGCACCGTGGACGCCTCGAACACCGTCTTGTCGTTCCATGACTACTGCGAATTCGACCTCGGCCCGCTGGGTTGCATACCGAGCGTCAACGGGATCGTCGGTAACGCCGAGAGCTACGCGGAGGCGCACGGGATTCCGGCGTTCCTGACCGAATTCGGTGCCACCAGCGACCAGGCGGAGATCCTGGCTCCGATGCAGGGTGCCGATCAGCACCTGATCGGGTGGACGGAGTGGGCCTATTCGGGCCAGGGCGACATCACCACAAGTGCGAGCCCGCCGGGTTCGGAATCGCTGGTCTACAACCCGGCGGACCCGCTGATCAGCTCCAACATCAACACCGCCAACCTGGAGACCCTCGCCGAGCCCTACCCCCAGCTCGTCTCGGGTACCCCGGAGTCTTACTCGTTCGACAACGGCACGTTCCAATTCAGCTACTCGACCCAGGAGGCCGACGGGTTGGGCAGCTTCCCGGTCGGGTCGCACACCACCATCTCGATACCGAGCGTCGAGTTTCCGGACGGCTACCAGGTCAGCGTGACAGGCGGCGACGTGCTATCGGCTCCCAATGCCGCGGAGCTGGTGATCGCCTCCAATGGCGCTGGCACCGTCAGCGTGACCGTTACGCCGGCAACGTAGCCAGGGTGCCCGCCAAACCGCTCCGTTAGGCTGGTCGACCATGACCAGTACCGATCCGGCGCCGCAGCCGCACGCCACCGCCGAGCAGGTCGAGGCGGCCCGCCACGACAGCAAGCTGGCCCAGGTGCTCTATCACGACTGGGAAGCGGAGAACTACGACGAGAAGTGGTCGATCTCGTACGACCAGCGCTGTATCGACTACGCCCGGGACTGCTTCAACACCGTCGTCCCCGACGACGAGATCCACCGGCTGCCCTACGACAATGCCCTCGAGTTGGGCTGCGGTAGCGGCTTTTTCCTGCTGAACCTGATCCAGTCCGGGGTGGCGCGGCGCGGATCGGTCACGGACTTGTCGCCGGGGATGGTCAAGGTCGCCACCCGCAACGGGCAGTCGCTGGGCTTGGACATCGACGGCCGGGTCGCTGACGCCGAGCGCATCCCCTACGACGACGACACGTTCGACCTCGTCGTCGGACACGCTGTGTTGCACCACATTCCGGATGTCGAGCTGACGCTGCGTGAGGTGCTTCGCGTGCTGCGGCCCGGCGGCCGGTTCGTGTTCGCCGGCGAGCCGACCACCGTGGGCAACGGCTATGCGCGCACGCTGTCGACGCTGACCTGGCGGGTCGCGACCAACGTCACCAAATTGCCCGGGTTCGAGGGTTGGCGGCGTCCGCAGGCTGAGCTCGACGAGTCCTCGCGCGCCGCGGCGTTGGAGTCCATCGTCGACCTGCACACCTTTGCTCCGGCCGAGCTGGAAACGATGGCCAGGTCCGCCGGTGCCGTCGACATCGGCACCGCCACCGTCGAGTTCACCGCCGCGATGCTCGGTTGGCCGTTGCGCACCTTCGAATACGCGGTGCAGCCGGACAAGCTCGGCTGGGCCTGGGCCCATTTCGCGTTCAACAGCTGGAAGCTGCTCAGCTGGGCCGACGTCAACGTGTGGCGCCACCTGGTACCGAAGGGCTGGTTCTACAACGTCGAGATCACCGGGGTCAAGCCGTCCTGAACTTCGGCCTTGACGACGTCGCCTACCTGACGTCGGACGAGGGCTCGGCCGCGCTGGCCGTGGTCGGAGCCCTTCCGCTGACCGATCGGGTCGGCGATATCGCGAGGCTACGGAAGCAATTCGGCGACCGCACCGCGGTGTTGCTGGAAACGGTACTGCTGCGCCGTCGCGCGGCGGCAAAGCTCTCGGAGCTGCCCGGTACCCACGATTGGCTATTCACCGACGATGCGCTGCAGCAAGCCAGCGCCGGGCCAGTCGCCCTGCATCGGGCGAAGCGTTTGCGCGGCAACGTTATTCATGACGTGACCTGCTCAGTCGGCACTGAGTTGGCGGCTTTGCGGGGCTCGGCCAAGCGGGCGGTCGGCAGTGACATCGACCCGGTACGACTGGCGATGGCGCGACACAATCTGGGCGACACCGCGGACCTCTGCCGCGCCGACGCCCTGCATCCGGTTACCCGCGACGCGGTGGTGATCGCCGACCCGGCGCGACGAAGTGGCGGTCGCCGGCGCTTCGATCCACGCGATTATCAGCCCGCCCTCGACGGGCTGATCGAGGCCTACGGGGGCCGGGACTTGGTCGTGAAATGCGCGCCAGGAGTCCATTTCGACGCGGTCATGCAGCTCGGGTTCGACGGTGAGATCGAGGTGACCTCGTATCGCGGCTCGGTGCGAGAAGCCTGTCTGTGGTCAACGGGTCTGGCTGAGCCTGGCGTGCGCCGGCGGGCCAGCATCCTGGACCGTGACGAGCAGGTCACCGACGCCGAGCCGGACGACTGTCCGGTGCGGGCGGCGGGTCGATGGATCGTCGATCCCGACGGCGCGGTAGTGCGGGCCGGTCTGGTCCGCCACTTCGCTGCGCGGCACAACCTCTGGCAGCTCGACCCGATGATCGCCTACCTGTCGGGGGATCAATTGCCGTCCGGCGTCCGCGGGTTCGAGGTTCTCGAGCAGCTGGCATTCGACGAGAGGCGCCTGCGTCAAGCTTTGGCGGCGCTCGACTGCGGCGTGCTGGAGATCTTGGTTCGCGGTGTGGATGTGGACCCCGATTCGCTGCGTCGACGATTGACTCTGCGTGGTGGCCAATCACTGACGGTGGTCATCACCCGGATCGGGTCGGGCGCGGCGGCGCAGGGGACCGCGTTCGTGTGCCGACCATCGCGATGACGACGCCCCTGGCGGCCCGATCCGCCGGCCGCAGCGTTTTGCGCACAAAAGATAGGGAAATCTCCCCATGAACTGGGGGCGGCGCGGGCAGCAGACTGATGTGAGCGCGCCGGGGGGGTCGGCGGGGCTACAGCGAAGCATTACCGGGACATGATGCGGCTGCTGTAGTTTCCACCGCCCCCGGCTGCGCGACATCGACCGGCAGACGCCGATTCCCGCTCTGCCCACGCCACGGACTTCCAGGTGGGTTCGCGTGTAGACCAAAGCGCGAACCCGCCGGGATCGTCACGGCCGGCCGTCGTCTCAAAACTTTGCCAGCAGCATCCACAGCTACGCGTGCGGCTGACCTGCCACAGCCACCTATAGTGCACGTGAGAGTGCTTTCTGCGCCACGCGACAACCGAAGCTTGCTAATTCGTGAACTTTTCTCAGGTAACCTGGTTTTAACACAGTCTCTGACTTACATTTGATGCGTAGACACAGCTGGACTACTCCCGAGCTGCCGACCAGGCCGTCGGCGAAAGGAAGTTCACCGATGAAGTCTCGTGGTATTGCCCGAGTGGGCCTACTGGCTTCGGGCCTCGTGGCCAGCGCGATGCTGGTGTCGGCACCGAATATCACCAGGTCGGACACGTCAAGCGCTGCAAGCAGCGCAATCAGCAGCAGCTACGACAGCAATTCCTCACCCGGCGCCCGCGGGAATTACGTGCAGCGCCTCGGTTGCGAAAAGGCCAGTAAACCAACCTGTAACAAGCCTGGGCGACGGTCCAGTCGGCGCTGAGCAGCCATTCTCGGTCAAGCCGGACTTTGGACGAGCGCCGCGCAAAAAATATTTGAGGATCGCATCACGCTGTTTCGAGCAGCGCAGTCGGTCGAACCGATGGTGGACATCCAGGACATCGGTCAGGCGTTCCGGATCTTCGAATCTATGTTCCGACTAGATGACCGGTATCGCTCAGGTTGATCTTGTTCGCATCTCAAGTTCGCCCGGTCGAAAAACCATACCGCGAGCCGCCGATCATGATCAAAATCCTGCTAAAAGCCTCTTCTTACTGCGCTGCGCAACATGTCGAACCTGCTTTTGTCATCTGAATAAGGGGTGAGGAATTTTTCTAAAATTATTAGGCTTTGTTCGAACATAAATGACGCTTACGCATAGGCTTGGGCAACTCGGCGCGGTGGGCGCCATCAGTTAAAGGGCGCGCACGCACATATGCGTGTAGGGGGAAGGAAAAATCAATGAAAAGCACTCGTGCTTTGACTCGGCTGGGAATGCTGGCTGTCGGTTTGGGGATCGGGGGAGCCGTCGCTGCAACGCCAGGAATTGCGTCGGCCGATTCGTCCTTAGATTGGTTGTCGGCGGTCGATAGCTTTCTCACTTCGGGAGCATTGCCGGCGGCCGATAGCACTCCAGAGCTCAACTTGGCTATCTCATTCGATGGGATGTCGCTATTTCAGGACGGGTCCGCGTACGCATACACGGGTAGCGACGGCGACTTCGCCGTCGCCAACGGTGCGGGTGCTGTCGCGACTGCCTACGGCAGCGACAGCTACGCGGCCGTTGACGGCATCGGCTCAACTGCGACGGCCGGGGCAGAGAAAGCAAGCGACGCCATCGGCTCATCGAACAACGTTGCCTTCGTTTTTGGAGATGGCAGCAACGCGTTCGCCGGCGGTACCGCCGAGTATCCCGGAAGCTCCGATTACTCCGTCATATTCGGGAACGGCGACATAGCCGACACGGGCAGCACGGCGGCAGGTGCTGGCAGTTACGACGTGGCCTACGCCGAGGGCAACAATCTCGCGCCCGCGTACGCACAAGGGGCAAACTACTTGTTCGAGCTAGCCAAGTTCTACGGCGATGGCGGGACGACCTCGACGGCCGCGGCCGCTGACAGCACCAACCTGCTGTCAGCCTCGGACCCTTCGGGCGCCTTGGCGGACGGGCAAGCCTTCTGGGCTGACCTGTTCTCCGGCGACACTTCGGGTGCCCTGACCGCGGGTACCAGCTTCTGGACCGACCTCCTGTCGGGTGCCGACGCCTCCGGCGCCGTGGCCGACAGCAGCACTGTATGGACCGACCTGGTGTCGGCCTTCGATGGTGCGGGGACTGCCGCGGACGTCAGCAACCTCTGGACTGAGCTCGCGACACTGTTCTAAAAGACCCGCCTGCCGGGTCGGCGGCCGCCGTTAGGGAGGACGGTGGCCGCTGACCTGGGCAGGCGCTCATCTGCGAGACGTTCGCAGTCCGTCGCGACGGGGGCCAGGTACGCTGGCGAGACGGCATTGCAGCCGTTCTGAGTCTGCGAGGACAAGTCGACCGATGCGCAAGATGATGTCGGCCGCGCTGATAGCGGCCGGAGCCCTGCTGGGCTGGTCCGGCGGTGCGGTCGCGGCCGCGGACTCGGCATGCGGCAACTTGGGCGGCGCATTACAGGATGATCAGACGTGCAGCGTGCACGCGGTGACTCCCGCCTACACGGTGAGCATGACATTTCCGGCGGACTATCCGGACCAGGCATTGACCGATTTCCTCGGCCAGAATAGGGACGGTTTCGTCAACGTCGCGCAGACCTCATCGCAATCTTCTGGGCCGCGTGATGTGCCGTACCAGATGGACGTCACCTCGGAGCAATACCACTCCGGCCAGGCGCCCGGCGGAACCCGGAGCGTAGTGCTCAAAGTATTCGAAGACCTCGGCGGCCCGCGGCCGTCCACTTTCTACAAGGGCTTCAATTACGACTTGGCCGGGCAGAAGGCGATCACCTTCGATACGCTTTTCGCACCCAATACGAAACCGCTCGATTCCATCTTTCCGATCGTGCAACGGGAAGTCGGAAAGCAAACCGGACTCGGCGCCGCCATTTCGCCCGGTTCCGGATTGGATGCCACGCATTATCAAAACTTTGCGATCACCGACGACGAGCTGATTTTCTATTTCGCCCCTGGGGAACTGCTGCCGTCGTTAGCCGGAGCAAGTCAGGTTCATGTTCCTCGCAACGCCGTCCCTCCGCTGGCACTCAAGAGTTAGACCGGCGCGTCAGCTCGGGGCAAAGCTATATACCTGGCCGTCGCTGGTGGCAGTGACGACGCGGCGATCATGACCGATCGAGACGCCGACGGGGTAACCGGTCGCCTCCGGTAGCGGGTAGCTGTTGAGCGTTCGGCCGCTACCCGGATCGAAGACCAGCAGCGTCATGCCCCGCGCGCCCTCACCCGGCCCACCGGTCACCACGGCGTAGCCGACCCCCTTCCCCGCCAGGCTCGACGTCGACAGCGGGTTGACGTCGTGGCGCCGCCACACCTCCTGAGCATGGTTACCGGCGTCTTTGAACGCGACCAGGCGGGTGTCCGGGCCGCCGCCCGACACGATCAGTCCGTCCGGCGTCACCGACGGCGGCGTCTCCGCCAGGAATTTCAACGGGACGGACCATTTCGGCTTGCCGTCGGCCGCGTGCAGGGCCCACAGCCGCTGGTCGCGCCCGTTGACGTAGATCGTGGAGCCATCACTGGAAACCACCGGGCTGGCCTGGACACCGTCGGCGACCACGTTGCTGGTCCATTCCCGGGTCAGCAGCGGATTCTGGCCAGGGTGGTACTTCAGCCCGACCAGGCCCGGCGCCGGCGCGCCAGGTTCCCACAAGCCGATCACCACCAACCCGCTGCCCTTTGCGAATGCCGGGGCCGCCGCGACCGGGCAGCCCTCCTTCGCCGGTCCGCAATCCGCGAGCCCACGGGTGAAGTCGCTCGGATCGACGTTGTCCACCAGGTCCACCGAATTGCCGACCACCGTGCCGCGATGGCCGTCGAATACCTGCACCTGACCCAGATGCGTGACCACCAGGACGTGACCATGCCCGAGAATCCTTGGTGTGGAGGGCATTCCCATCACGGGGCGTCGCCAGCGAATCCACTGGGTGACGGGGAAGGACAGGATGGCTCCTGGCTGGCCGACGTAAAGGTTGTCGAAGCCGTCAAACAATGGGCTCGAGATTCCGCCGCCCTGGAAAAGCCGGGTGCACCAACGCTGCCGGCCGTTGTCGTCGTTCTCCCACTCCATCAGCGAACAGCCACCCGGCGTCTGCGCGTTCGCGGCGAGCCAATTACGTGAGCTGAGGGCCACGGACGACTCCAGTGATCCCTTGACCGAGCGGGTCCACCGCAGGCTCAGCCGGTCGGCGCCCGGCGTCGCGCTGTAGCTGCTGTTGGCGGCGTCACCGTACTGTGCGGGCCACCCCTGGGCCGGCACGGTGTCGACCCAGGCGTCGGTATTGCCACAACCCGCTGCGACGGCTGCCAGAAGAATCACCGAGAGCACCGACGACCAATGCCGCAGTGTGCGGCGGGGAATCGGCCAGGACACGGTGTGGTTTCCAAATCCTTCCCGGAACGCGGTGGCACGTCGGCCATCAGCAGATATCGAGTACAGCCGAGGGTAACCTGTGCCAGCTCAGGTAGGGCCTATTGCCTGGCGCGCCTCTCCACCGCAGTAGGCTTTCCGGCCATGACGAGCATGTGGGGGGCCCCGATTCACCGCCGTTGGCGGGGCTCGAATCTGCGCGACCCACGGCAGGCCAGGTTCCTCACGCTGGCCTCGCTGAAGTGGATTCTGCGCAACCGCGCCTACACACCGTGGTATCTGGTGCGCTACTACCGGCTGTTGAAGTTCAAGCTGGCGAACCCGCACATCATCACCCGCGGCATGGTGTTCATCGGCAAGGGTGTCGAGATCCACGCGACTCCCGAACTGGCGCAACTGGAAATTGGTCGCTGGGTACACATCGGCGACAAGAACACCATCCGCGCCCACGAGGGCTCGCTGCGATTCGGCGACAAGGTGGTGCTGGGTCGCGACAACGTCATCAACTGCTACCTCGACATCGAACTCGGCGCTTCGGTGCTGATGGCCGACTGGTGCTACATCTGCGATTTCGATCACCGGATGGACGACATCACGCTGCCGATCAAAGACCAGGGCATCGTCAAGTCTCCGGTGCGAATCGGACCCGACACGTGGGTCGGGGTGAAGGTGACGGTGTTGCGTGGCACCGCCATCGGGCGGGGCTGCGTGCTCGGATCGCACGCTGTCGTCAGAGGTGAGGTGCCGGACTACTCGATCGCGGTCGGGGCACCGGCCAAGGTGGTCAAAAACCGCCAACTGGCGTGGGAGACCTCGGCCGCCCAGCGCGCCGAACTGGCGGCCGCGCTGGCCGACATCGAGCGCAAGAAGGCTGCCCGCTAGCTCATGCTCTGATAGCGGCGTAACGCTTCGCCGCGTTCTGCGGTGTGGTCGACCATCGGCTCGGGATAGCCGGCCGGTCGGTCTCCTTTGGTCAGAGTCACGTCCTTGGCGTCGGCAAGCTCGGACACCCAGCGGCGAATGTAATCGCCTGAGGGATCGAATTTCTCGGCCTGCCTGGTGGGGTTGAACACCCGGAAATACGGCGCGGCGTCGGTACCGCATCCGGCCGACCACTGCCAGCCATGCTGGTTGCTGGCCATATCGCCGTCGACCAGTTGGTCGAGGAACCAGCGCGCGCCCCACTGCCAGGGCAGGTGCAGATCCTTGACCAAGAACGACGAGACGATCATCCGCACCCGGTTGTGCATGAAGCCTGTCTCGCTCAGCTGGCGCATACCGGCGTCGACGATCGGGAACCCGGTTCTGCCGGCCTTCCAGGCTTGGAACCGTTTCTCGGCATCTTTCCCGTCATCGATCTCGATGGCGTCGAAATCGCGGTTCCAGTTCCACCAGACGCTGTGCGGCCAGTGGTGCAACACCGCGGCATAGAAGTCACGAAATGCCAACTCCCGCAAGTACGCTCGGGCGCCGGCGCGGCGCTGGTCCAAATCGGCGGCCATCGTCCGTGGGTGAATCGTGCCGAACTTCAGATGGGCCGACATCCGGCTGGTGCCGTCGTGGCCGGGAGTGTCCCGGTCCTCGCCGTAGTTCTCGAGTCGCTTGTCCAGAAACTTCTTCCACTGTCGTCGCGCCGCTGCCTCGCCCGCGGGATGGTCGAGTTCGACCCCGGGGTCCGGGATGTCCACCGGTTTCGCGCGCTTGCCGAGTTGCTCGGGATCGACCCAGTGGGCGGACTTGGCTCCCGATCGCGCCGCGGAGCGCCACCCCATCTCGCGCCACCGCCCGAAAAATGGTGTGAACACCTTGTAAGGGTCGCCGTCGTCTTTGGTCACCCGCCCAGGCGACACCAGGTACGGCGACCCGGTCGCCACCAGCGGCACGTCGCCCAGCGCCGCTCGGACCCGGTCATCGCGTCGTCGGCCGTACGGCGCGAAGTCCTCTGAGATGTGCACCGAGGGGGCGTCAATCTCCTTGACCAGAGCCGGAATTCGTTCCTCTGCCCGGCCACGTGTCACCAAGAGTCGGCCGTCCAAGTCGTCGCGCAACTGCCGCAGCGAGTCGCCGAGGAATTGCATCCGCCGGCTGCCCGATGACGCCTCCAGCTTCGGATCCAGGACGAAGCAGGCCAGCACTTCGTCGCTGTCGGCGGCCGCGCGCAACAGTGGTGGAAGGTCGCGCAATCTGAGGTCGCGACGAAACCACAACAGCGCGGGCATCAGCGGGCCATCGGTTTCATCGGCGGTTGAGTACCCAAATATGCCCTGACATCAATGTGGCGAAGGCGCACCACAGCGGATACGGCAACAATGCGGCCCCGGCCCGCGGATCGGCCGCGGCGGTTCGCCTGGCCAGGTCGGCGCTGCTGACCGCCAAGACTGCTGCCCCGACTGCCGAGGCGCCCAGTTTCTGGTACTTGAAAAACAGCCAACTCCAGCCGGCATTGAGGATCAGATTGGCGGCCAGCGCGACGATGTAGTTACGGGCCTCGGCGTGGCGTCCGGCTGACCGCAGGCTGTCGACAGCCGTCGCGGAGGTCACGGCGATGTCGGCGTAGAGCGTGGTCCACGCGATCGGAAACACCCCGCTGGGTGGCACATAGCGCGGTTTCCGAAGCCCGGAATACCACCGGGTGATTCGCGGCTGGCTGGCTACGCTGCCAATTCCAGCGGTCGCACCAACGGCGAGAGTCGTCGCGGCCAGTGTCTGCTTGTTCACCTGAAATCCTTTCGACTCGAACAATTCTTTCAGTCATTTAAGTATTAATCAACTGAAGTATTGCCCTGGTACGGATAAACTAGTGGCTGACATGGGCCCTGAAGAGACGCCGGGCGGCCGAGCCGCACTCGAGCAGCAGATCTCCGCGTATCTGCGTGTGATGACGGCCGAATCCGAACAGATCGGTCGGGCCTTCGCGGCCGCACATGACGTGCGGCCCACTGACTTTCGCGCACTGCTTCATGTGATGGTGGCCGAGACCGCAGGCTCGCCGGTCACCTCCGGTGAACTGCGTCAGCGGATGGGCCTCTCCGGTGCCGCCATCACATATCTGGTGGACCGGATGATGACGTCCGGTCACATCACCCGCGAGTCCGATCCCGCCGATCGACGCAAGGTGATCCTGCGTTACTCCGACTCCGGCCTGGCGACCGCGCGGGCTTTCTTCGCCCCGCTGGGGAGCCACTCGCATGAGGCGATGGCAGACTTGTCCGACGCCGACCTGCACGCGGCCGGCAGAGTGTTCACCGCGCTGATCGAGGCCATGCAGAGATATCAGGGCGACCTCGCGTCGTTCAAGCTGCCCGAGCCACCGGTTGATTGAGCAGGGTGAAGGGGGGTGCTGTGCCGGCCGATTCGAATGGGATGACGACGCGCAAACGACGCCACATCGATGTCTGCCTCGACGAGCGGGTCACCTACACCGGCGTGACGACCGGTCTGGAGCGTTATCGCCTGCCGTACAACGCTCTGACGCAGACCAGCCTCGCTCACGTCGACCTGTCCACCCACTTTCTGGGCGTGCCGCTACGGGCTCCGATATTGGTCGGCGCCATGACAGGCGGCGCCGAATTGTCGGGGACCATCAACAGAAATCTGGCTGCCGCCGCACAACAGCTGGGTGTCGGCATGATGCTCGGCTCGCAGCGGATCATGCTGGACAGCGCGCTGGGGGAGCAGGCCGCATCGAGCTTTACGGTTCGAGATGTCGCGCCGGATGTGTTGTTGTTCGGCAACATCGGGCTCGCGCAACTGACTGCGGCTGCTGTCGGCGATATTTCGAATGCGCTCGAACGTGTCGGAGCGAATGCGCTTGCGGTGCACACCAATCCACTCCAGGAGGCCGTCCAGCGAAACGGCGACGGCGACTTCTCCGGATCGCTCGACCGACTGCGTCAGGTCGCCGGCGCGCTGGAGTACCCGATCCTGCTCAAGGAGGTCGGCCACGGTATCGGCACCGCGGCGGTCACCGAGTTGACCAGGGGATCGGGAGAACTGCCGGTTGCTGCGATCGACGTTGCCGGCGCCGGTGGTACGTCGTGGTCACGGGTGGAACAACTCGTCCGCTACGGCGAGGTCCGGTTCCCCGATTTGGCAGACTGGGGCATACCCACGGCGCGGGCCATCGTCGAGGTGCGTGAGGCACTGCCCGCGGTCCCGCTGGTCGCCTCCGGCGGCATCCGTACCGGCATGGACGCGGCGAAAGCGCTGGCCTTGGGTGCAGACGTGGTGGCCGTAGCCCGCCCGCTGTTGGCCGCGGCGATCGAATCGACTGCGGCCGTGGTGGATTGGCTGCAGCGGTTCATCGACGAGCTGCGAATCTGCTTGCATGGCGCCGGTGCCGCGGACGTCGCGTCGCTGCGTCACATCGGCGTGGGGCCGGTCTAGACCTCTTGCGGGTCAGCTGTTTTGGAGTCAGACGAGATCGCGAGCAGCGTCGCGTGCAGTCGACGCCGCCTTCTGCTGCACAACCAGGCCCTCCTCGAAGATGGACATCGCGGCAATCATCGCGCTGAAAACACGATGCGCGGCGGCCAGGTCCTCGTCGGGCAGCTCCGCCAGTGCGGCGCGCAGATGCACGCCCAGTGGGCTGAAGAAATCTTGCGCCAGTTCCATTCCGCTGGCTTCGTAGCGAAGCAGCGCCTTGCGTCGGTCTGCGGGATCCGATTCACGCCTGATGTGCCCGGCGTCGATCATCCGGTCGACGAGATAGGTGATCGCTGCCGGTGACACGTCCATCCGTTTACGTAGCTGGGCCATGGTCAGCGGCGTCCCCGCCGTCTCGGCGACCATGACGTGCAACAACGCATGGAAGTCGTTGCCGCTCACGTCGTGTTGGCGCGCAAAGTAGCGACCAACCCGGTCGGATTGTGCCGTGACCGCCCGCATATCGGCCGACATCAGCTTTTCTAGCTGTGGCCTGCTGGGAGATGAATTGTTTGTGGCCCGCTTAGTCACCTGACCGCATCCTTCTTAGCGATTCTAGATCCAGGTATCGAATCCCAGCTGGATCAGGGGACGATACGCGAGCACCCTACATAATGTCGCATTGACCCGCGGTGGATTGGCGCAGCCAGATGTTTCGTCAGTATCGGTCAAACGGATGAACGGTCCGCAATCGGTGATGAGATCGATTGTGGTGCAGCATTTTTGGTTAATCCTTGGGTGGCCAGGCATCGCCGACGACAACGTTTCGGGCCACCATCGCCAGGGGCGTGTTGGAATCCTGGGACCTCAGTTTGAGCATCTCGAAGGCTTCGGCGGCGTCGATATTGAACCGCTCCATCATCCGTCCCTTCGCCTGACCGATGACGTCACGCGAGACAAGGGCAGCGCGGAATTGCTGGTCACGCCGCGTCATGTTCCACACCAGCGCGGTGTGAGTGGCAAAAATCAAGCCCAAGTCGAGCGAGCCGGCGTCGAACGCGTTGGCCGGTTCGGCGTAGAAGTTCAGCGTGGAAGCAGTTCCCCCCTCCCGGAGCATCCCGATCGAGAGAACCGATCTGATCGGTGTCTGGGCGAGTGCCTCCCGGCGGTAGAGCGGCCAGCGTTCGTCGCCGACCAGATCGTCGATGCGGACGCTTTCCTGTGACTCGGCCGCCGTCAGGCAGGGTCCCTGCTGGCATCGGGTCTCGATTTCATCGAGCAGTACCGGATAGCGATGCGTTGCCGACGCGGTCTCCGCCGGGTGCCGTCGCTGGGCAACGGTGATACCGGCGTATTGCGCGCCCGGCACCGACTCGGCCGCGCCCTCGATCAAGTTCCGCAGCAGCGCCGGCAGGTCGAATGACGCGCGCTGGTGCAGATCTGAGACGAGTTGCGTGGCTTGCAAGTACATGGCGGATCGCGAATCCAGCGAAAGCTCTTCCGGGCTGGGCCTGTTCACGCAGCGTGTTTCGACGTGGGTTGGGCTACTTTTTGATCGGATCGTGGCCCCAGTTCATCGGCGAGTAACGCCACGTCGTGTCGTTGTTTCGTCGCTCCGTCGCGCGTCGCCTGCGCAACTGGTCGTCTGCAATTGGAAGACCTTCCTGAGATGGCTTGGACAGGATCCGATCACTTGCTCTGGTGGGCGGCCGCACCCGAATACCCGCCCTTGACGAACCACTGACGCTGCTACCCCACACCTAGATGACACTATAAACTTAACTATTCATCTTGTGAAGGAGATGACAGGTGCAAGCGGCCGCCGGAAACCGGGTACTCACGTCGCGGGCCCGGGACGGCGCCCACTCCGTATGTGAATCAAATGAGGAGCGCGCGATGCGTTGCGTAGTTTTCGGTGCCACCGGTTACCTCGGGATGCGCCTGGTTCCGGCACTGTTGTCGGCCGGTCACGAGGTCCGGCGTGATCGCGCGCACGCCGGCGAAGCTTGACGACGTGCCGTGGCGTCAGATCGTCGAGGTCGTCGAAGGCGACGTCACCGACGCCCAGACAAGTGCGACAAGCGCTCGACGGCCAGCAGGTTCTCTATTACTTGGTCCACTCGATGCTGGGCGCGGACTTCGTCAATGTCGATGCGCGCGGTGCCTCGATCGTGGCGGACGCCGCCGCGCAGGCCGGGCTTTCACGCATCGTGTACGTCGGAGGGATCATCCCCGACGAGCAAGAGTTGTCCGAACATCTGGCGTCGCGGGCCGAAGTAGGCGAATTGCTCGCGAAGTCAGGCATTCCCACCGTGGAATTGCGTGCAGCCGTCATCATCGGAGCGGGGTCGGCCAGCTTCGAAATGTTGCGCTACCTGACCGAACGACTCCCCGTGATGGTCACCCCCAAGTGGCTGCGCACCCGAGTTCAGCCCATCGCCGTGCGCGACGTGCTGTACTACCTGACCAGCGCGGCAGAGTTGCCCGCCGACGTGAGCCGGCCCTTCGATATCGGCGGCCCCGAAACATTCACCTACACCGAGATGAGCGCCCGATACGCCGCAATCTCGGGGCTGCACAAGCGTGTCGCGATCCCGGTGCCGGTGCTGACTCCGCGGCTTTCTTCGCACTGGGTGAATCTGATCACCCCGCTGCCACGGTCGCTGGCATCGTCGCTGATGGACTCGCTGGAGAACGACGTGGTGTGCAGCGAGCACGACATCGCCGAGCATATTCCGGACCCCGATGGTGGCCTGATGCATTACGACGACGCTGTCAAAGTCGCGCTGGCGCGGGTGGGTGAACCAGAACTGCACACCCGATGGTCTCGATTTGCCGACGACGATTCGTCCGGCGCAGCCGTTGCCGGCCGACCCGGAGTGGGCCGGCGGACCGCTACACGAGGATCTACTGGAACGGCGAGTGGACGCCGACACTGAAACGGTCTGGCGCGCTTTCGAATCGATCGGCTGCAGAGCGCGGCTTGTCGGCGGTACCCCCGTCGTGGGCGTTGCGCGGCTGGTTCGGGCTACCGGGCCGCGTCGCCAAGCGCGGACGAACGCCGGCTCAGCCGGACCATTTGCAATCTGGAGAAGCGCTGGACTGGTGGCGCGTCGAGGATGTCGAACGCCCGCATCTGCTGCGGCTGCGCGCGGATGTCTCACTGCCAGGCCGGCTGTGGCTCGAGATGTCGGTGCGCGATGACGGCGACGGCGGTTCGCGTTACCGTCAGCGCGTGCTGTTTCAACCGTATGGTCTTGCCGGTGAGGCATGGTGGACGGCGTCATTGCCGTTGCGTCGCGTGATCTTTCGCGGAATCTCCCGCGACATCGCCTCCCGGGCAGCGGCGCCTTCGCTGCATCCCACAGATAGGCCGACAGCGGCGCGAGTTACGTGGTGCCGGCCCGCAGTTGATAGCGGCGCTCGGCGTAGGCGAGGTCGTCCTTCCACAGCCGGGCCGCCGCGACACGCATGAGCGGCGTGATCAACGGAGCCGCAGAGAGCGCCCGCCGGAATCCGGCCCGGTCAGAATGCGCGACGGTCGCCTCGATCACCGCGGTTCGCGGATGCTTGTCCGGGCCCAGACCGACTGGGGTGGCGTGAGTTTCGACCACGCTGCCGACACCCTCGCCATCCACGATGCGCATCACGATGGTGCGTGCCTCGGGGCTGGTGAACTCTGCCACGGTGGGGACCCCGACGCGGCCGATGCGGAACGTCACCGCGACCAGGAAGCTGTCCACCTCTTCGGTGGGCGTGGTCAGCACTTCGAGCTGGGTGAACGAGTAGGGGTGATACCACCCGCCGTGCCAGGGATCGAGGCGGTTGGCGATGATGTCGGACGGTTCGCAGGTGCCGACCATCCGTCGCGACGGCGTCCAATGTCTGGCCGGTCGGCCGGGCCGGGATCACCGGATGATCGAGCGGCTCCTCGCCCCCGATGGCGTCAAGCCTGACCCACGCCAGCACGCCGTCGTCGAAGCTGGGCAGGAGCCGCCAACGGTATTCGTCGGTGTCGCGGCCGAGGCACAGCCCGTGCCATCGGCAGATCAGGTCGCCGTTGTGGACAGCGGCCGTCGCCAGGTCGGCGCCGAGATGCGGGCAACTGCGGGGGCCGACGCACAGCCGGGATTGCTGATCGCGCCAGGCGACCAACTCGACGCCGGCGACATTGAACCCGAGTGGCTTACCGCTGCGCACGTCGCGGCTTGCGGCGAAGGTGTACCAGTTACCCGTCGGGCGGCGCTGCGACCGGTCCAGTGCGGCTTTGATGATCGCCGGGGATGCGTCGCGGTAAGTCGGACGCTGCGCCGACCACGCCGTCGAGCGGAATAGGTTGCAGCGGCCAATCTTTCGGCCAGCGGCGGCGTACGTCATCGCGGATGTTCATCGTTGTGAAAGCCTCTCTCGGCCGGCGAGACGGCGCAGCAATGCCGAGCGGCCCTGGGTGGGAACCGTGGACAACTCGTGGCCGGCGATTCCCCATCGCTGCAGTATCTCGTTGGCGGCCGTCCAGCCGGTAGTGGCCGCACGCTCCATCAGCGCCACCGGTAGGTCGATACGTACCCCGTCGCCGGCCAGCAGCAGCCCCGGCTGCGGAGTCACGACACTGGGCCGATGGGCGTAGGTCCCCGGCGCGAAGAGCGGGCAGTCGTGATGCTGCAGCATCCGTTCGTGCACGATCCGCGCTGCCGCTGGTCTCCGGGTACAGCTTGTGCAATTGACTGAGCATCGCGTCGTTCGATTGCGCGGATTCGACGGCGTACGAATGCAATTCGACGACCGAACCGCCGGTACGGCGGGCCCAGTCGATGGCCTGGCGTTCGTAGCGGTCCAGGACGCTGATGTTGTCGACCGGTTCGTGGCCGGACGTGCCCAGAAACGCGGCCCGGCCAGCTGGCGACCGGGCGGTCGAGCCACAGTCGGTGCACCAGGAACGGCGGGGCGGAGCGGAGCCGCTTGATCCGTGCCCGCCACATGTCGTCGCCGAGCCCCGGCGACGCCTCGACGATCCGTTGCAGTCCGGCAATGTCGGTGGCCACGACGACGGCATCGGCGTCCAACTGATCGTCGGCATCGGTGGCGACGCGAAACGCCCGGGTCTCGGCTGTCGACGAATGCTCGACACCGAAACACCTTGGTGGAAGCGGACTCCCAGCTCGGTCAGATACTGCTTCAGCGGGTTCCACAGTGCGGTGTCGAAGTTGGCGTTGACGACGTCGAAGACGAGGCCTTCGCTGGAGCCGAGGAAGTAGATGTGGAACATCGTGGCAAGCTCGGCGGCGGACAGGTCGGTGGGACTGGCGAAGAAGCTGCGCGAGAAGACCTCGAAGGCCAGGTGTCGGGCCGCCTCGGGAAAATTGATGCTCTTGAGAAACGTGTCGGCGTCGATGTGGTCGAGGCGGTCAAAGATCGCGGGCAGTGACACCGCGGCCAGCGGCGCTGCGGCGCGGGCATCGATCTTGAGCAGGTCGGTGAGCCGAAAAGTCGGGCTGCGCAACGCGAATACGAGCGCGTTCCAGGGCGGCGTCTGGGGCAGCCCTCGGAAGGTGTCCTGGCGTCCGGCGCCATCGATGAGGGGATAGTCGTCGACCGCGGTCAGCATCGACAGTGTCGGGTCGACGCGACGCAGCAGCGCACGCAAGTTGTAGTACTGCCGGAAGAAGGCGTGGAAGCCGCGGTTCATCGCGAGCTCTTCGCCGTCGAGGTGCTCGGTCCAGCCGCCGACCCGCCCGCCGAGATACTGCTCGCGTTCGACGACGTCGACGCCGACGCCGCGTTCGGCCAGACCGGTGGCGGCGGCAAGACCCGCGATTCCGGCGCCGACGACGACGGCCCGCGGCTGGGATGACAGCGCCGCGGCGCTCGGGCAGGCCCGGTGGCGCCGGGAATGTGCGGCGACGCCGATCGGTCATCGGCGCGTCCCCGAGGAAGGTGTGCGCGATGTTGGTCTCCCAGCCCGGCATGGTCTCGCTGTGCACCGCGACGTAGCCCGCATCACGCATCCGTTGCCGGAATCGTGTTGCGCCATCGAACGTCAACACGCTGCGCCACAGATGCCGATACAGCGTCGCGTCGCGGGTTTGCCACCAGCCCGACGGGATGATGATGCCCCAGCACACCGCGTTCCACACCGCGGTCGCGGCTCGCGAGTCGCGCACCGAGTAGTCGTGCACCGCCAGGGTGGCGCCGGGCGCCAGCAGGTCGCGCAGGGCGCGCAACTGGGTGTCGGGATCGGCCAGGTTGCGGATCAGGTAGGCGGCCAGGATCCCGTCGAACGGGCCGATGACGCCGTTGTCGGCAAGGCCTTCCACGGGGGTGTGCACGAATTGGACCGACGGGGGCCAGGCTTTGTTCTTGGCTTCGTCGAGCATGCCTTTGGATGCGTCGATCGCAACGATGTCGGCTTGCGGGGCGACGCTCAGCAGCGCGGCTGTCGATGCGCCGGTACCGCATCCGGCGTCGAGCAACCGCAGGCCGCGGCCCTGGTCGGGCAGTCGCAATCGCTGTGCCGAAAGACGAAGGTGGGCATGGTATCCCGGGCTGGTACCGACGAGGCGGTCGTAGGCAGATGCACCGACGTCGAACGCGGCCGGCACATCAGCGCGGGGCAGACCTGTATTACCCAGACTCACGTTGGCGCTCCCATAGCAGCAGGACGGCGGTGACCAAGGCGAATCCGAAGAGGAAGTCTTCGATCGGGATGTCGAACGGAAATCGGATGCCGCTGGTTTGCCGGTTGTCGTAGATCACGATCGGAGCGCTCAGCTTGGTCAGCCAGCCGTCGGTCAGAATCTGAAAGCCGATCACGATCACCATCGACAGCCAGTAGGCCGGCCGCCGAAAAAGGCCGGTGCGCAACAACGTCAACTCGAGTGCGCCGACGGTCAACGCCGACAGCACGGCGGGGATGGTGTAACCGAAGCCGCTCATCGGCGGTTGACCAGTCGCAGGATGGCGCTTACCGCGTTGTAGGTCAGCAAGGCGCACAGCGGAATCACCAGAAAGAACAAGACCTCTTCGATCGGCATGTGGAAGGGGATGGTCACACCGGTGATGTACGCGGGGTTATAGGTCCAGATGTGAGCGGCAATCGCAATTTCGTCCCACAGCACGAACGCGGCGGCGACCGGTAGTACCGCGCGTGCGGCCCGCCACGCCTGGCGATACACGCCGGGGCGGAAGATCTCCAACGGCAGAGTGATCGCCAGGCATCCACCAAGCACAATCAGATATTGCCAGCGATCCATCTACGCCGCACCGAACCTGCGATCATGAGTAGTGACCGCTTGCGACAGCCGTGCCCGCCACGACCGCAACAAACCGGCACCCGCGACGCGCAGTCGTCGCCCATTTCCGACGGTCGCGCGCTGACCGAAAACGGCGAAGTCGCTGTCCTCGATGCGGTCGAGGATCTCCGAGTACAGCGTCAGAGCGGTTGCGACGCAGGGCCGCGAACGCGCCTCCAGCATCGGGACGCCTTCTGCGGCGTACCGGTAGACGCCCCGGGCGATGTCGTGCTGATCGGCCAACGCAGTTGCGCACCCGCTGGTCGGTCTTGCGATTGGTGTGGCACCACATCAGCAGTTCGCGGTCGACGTCGAAGGAAGCCAGTTCGTCGGCCGGCAGGTAAACCCGCTGCCGCATCAGATCTTCATCGACGTCCCGCAGGAAGTTCGTCAGCTGGAAGGCCCTGCCCAGCGCCGCCGCGTGCGGTGCGGCCTCGTCGCGGGCCGCGATCGTGCCCAGAATCGGAAGTACCTGCAGGCCAATCGCTTCCGCGGAACCCTTCATGTACAGGTTGAGCGCGTCTCGATCGGGATAGTCCGTGATCGTCAGGTCCATCCGCATCGACGTCAGGAAGTCGTCGAACAGTTCGTTGCCGATGACGTAGCGCCGTGCGGTGTGCCGGACGGCGGCCAGCACGGGGTTATCCGGATGCTCGTCGGGGGAGAAGAACTGGTCGGACAGTTGCTGCAGGCGAGCCGCCCGGGTCGGGGTGTCCAGCGACGGATCGAAGTCGTCGAGAATGTCGTCGGCGTAGCGCGCGAAGCCGTAGAGCGCATGGATCGGCGGACGCTGATCCGGCGCGAGCAGCCGGGTGGCCAGGAAAAACGTGCGGCCGTGGGCGGCATTGAGCGTGCGGCAGCGCAGGTATGCGCCGCGCAGCTCCGGATCGTCGATGCCGGCGGCGCTCAATTCGGTGCGGATCATGACTGGCCGGCTTTCGCGATGACGGTTTGACGGGATCCCTCGTCGATGCCGGTGATGCGATCGGCGGCCAACCGACCGGAGATCATCGCGGTGGGCACGCCGACGCCGGGAACCGTCGAGGAACCGGCCAGCACGGCGTTGTCGATGCCCCGCACCGTGTTCGCCGGGCGGAACGGCCCGGTCTGGGCGAACGTGTGTGCCAGCGCGAACGGCGTGCCGGCGATCATCCCCTGCGCGGCCCAGTCCTCGGGGTTGACGACATGCAGCACCTCGGCGCCGTCGCGGAAGCCCGGAATCAGCCGTGCGCCAACGGTATCGATGAGTTGCTCGGTGTAGCTGTCGCCGATGCGCGACCAGTCGACCACACCGCGGTCGAGGTTAGGCGCGGGGGCGAGCACATAGAACAACTCGTGGCCCGGCGGCGCCAGGCTGGGGTCACCGGCCGTCGGGCGGGTGACGAGCAGTGATGGGTCCCGCATCAGCCGGCCGTCCCGGATGATGTCGGTGAACGTCCGGTCCCATTCCTCGCCGAAGATGATGTTGTGGTGTGCCAGTGAAGGATTCGCCGGCTCCGTCTGGCGCCGGCCGATGTGCGCGACGACTGCCGAGGGCGCCGGCCGCAGACGACCGATGCGCCGTGGTTTGCGATCCAGCAGCGCGTAGGTGGCGGGGAGTTCGGTGGTCAACACCACGGCGTCGCAGGCCAGGCGCTCACCGGTGTCGGTGAGAACGGCGGCCACCCGACTGCCGTTGCGCTCCAGTCCCGTAACCGTTGCGTCGTAGAGGAACCGCACTCCGGCATCGGCGGCGGCGGCGGCCAGCGCGTCGGGCAGTGCCCGCATTCCGCCGCGCGGGAAGTAGACCCCGGAGATGGTGTCCATGTACGCGATCACCGCATAGACCGCCAGCGCCTTGCGCGGTGCAACTCCGGCGTACAGCGATTGGAACGTGAACACGCGCCGCAGTCGAGGGTCGGAGATGTAGCGGTTGACCATGGTGTCCCACTTGCGGAATCCGCCCAGGGCGGTCAGCCGTGCCAGCTGCGGATTGACCAGTGCCAGTGGGGAATCGAAGTTCTCTGAGATGAAGCCGTTGAACTCCGTCTGATACAGCCTCGTCAGCCAGTCGCGGAGTTTCCGATAACCCTCGGCCTGCTTGGCGCCGGCGAACTCCGCGATCGCGTCCGCCATGAGATCGGCGTCGCTGTGCACATCGAGGGTGCTGTCATCGGCGAACCGCGCGCGATACGCGGGCTCTACCGGCATCAAATGCAGTCGGTCCGAACGATTTTCGCCGACCGCGGCAAAGGCCTCGTCGATGATGTCGGGCATGGTGAGAACCGTCGGCCCGGTGTCGAGCTGATAGCCATGAATGTCGACGCGGCCGGCGCGCCCCCCGGGCCAGCTCTCACGCTCGACAACCGTCACTTCGCGACCGCGGCCGGCCAGGTGCAAGGCCGCGGTCAGTCCTGCCAGGCCGGCGCCAACGACGACGACGCGACTGTTTGGGCCCTTCACGGTGCGCATTACTCGGTCCGCTCCGTGGATACCGCGGCCATGTTCGTCAGCGCAGCCCGCACCGGCTCGCTGATCCGAAGCTGGTCGAGCTCATCGAGGGCCGACGTGACCCGGTCGACGATGGTGTCCTCGATCCACTGCACGGCGCCGGTCGTGACGATCAGCGTGCGCCAGCGCTTGATGGCGCTGTCATCGAGATCACCGGTGTCCATCAACTCGGTGAGCTGTCTACGCGTGGACGTGTCGGCCATCTGGTGTGCGGCGATGACGACGCTCGTAGCCTTGCGTTCGATGAGGTCTTGGCCGTCGGGCTTGCCGGTCACCGAGGCGGCACCGAACACGCCCAACAGGTCGTCGCGCAGCTGGAATGCCTCGCCGACCGCTTCGCCGTAGCGGCCCAGGCCCGAGATGGTGCGATCGCTGCAGCCGCTCATGGCGGCGCCGATCTCCAACGGGCGGCGCACGGTGTAGTTGCCCGACTTTCGCCGTGCCACCTCCAGCACCGCGTCCATCGATGGCAGGTCACGGACATCGCTTGCCAGGTCGGCGAATTGGCCCACCGCGAGTTCGGTGCGCATGGCGTCGTAGCGCGGCCAGGCCTGCTGCAGACTGCGATACTCCAGGCCGCTTTCCCGCAGCATCTGCTCCGCCCAGATCAGGCAAAGGTCACCCAACAGGATCGCCGCTGATTCGCCGAATCGCTCCGCCGGACCGGACAGCTTCCGGTTGCGATGCCACTGACTGAACTGCAGGTGCGCGGCTGGGCGGCCTCGACGCGATGACGCGGCGTCCATCACGTCATCTTGCAGCAGCGCGAACGCATGCAACAGCTCCAATCCCGCGGAAGCGAACAGCGCTTCGTCGCTGTCGGCGGAACCGGCGATCCAGCCCAGGTACATGAAGGTCGAGCGCAGGCATTTCCCGCCGGCCACGAAATTCAGCAGGATGTCGCCGGCGACTTCTACGCCTGACTCAGCCAGTTCGGCGGCGCACCGTCCCGCTACGAATTCGCTGAGGTGCGAGAGGACCTTGCGGCGCAGTCCGATTCGCCACATGTCGAACTGCGCGGGATCCGACCAGGTTTGCTGATCCAGCTCAGCAGGTGCCGCAGACGGTGCCAACGAGAGTGCACGCACCTCGCCCACTTGGGCCCCTCTCGAATGATCGGGTCGCGACCTGGCGGTAAACCTCGGACTCACGCGATGTACCTCCCGTACGGCGAAGACAAACACGCGAGCCCGGCCCTCCAGGTTCACTTCACTAGATTAAAGTTTAACTTACTGAACATCTCTTCCGCTCGCCAGCGCACCAGCTCGCCTAGGGTGGTGAGATGACCCGCGCTGGCGACGATGCAGAGCGAAGCGATGAGGAGGAGCGGCGCAGATGAGCCACGCCGTCGACGCTGCCGAGCGAAGCCATCCTCAGGAGCGGCGATCATGACCGCGGCGCAGCGCGAACGAAGCGCCCTGGTGGCGACGTTTCGCGAGGTGGGGCCGGATGGCCCGACGCTTTGCGCAGGCTGGAACACCACTGACCTCGCCGCTCACCTGGTTGTTCGTGAACGCCGGATCGACGCGACGCCGGGAATCATGCTGCCGTTTCTGGCCGGCTACACCGAGAAGGTTCAGCACAAGGTCGCGCAGTCCAACAGCTGGGAGGACCTGCTCGATCTGGTGTCATCCGGCCCTCCGATCTATTCACCGTTCAAACTGCTCGACCCGATCGCCAATCTCGGCGAGATGTTCATCCATCACGAGGATGTACGGCGAGCGGTCGACGGCTGGCAGCCACGGGTGCTCGACGCGTCGACCGCGGGGCAGCTGCGCCGCCAACTCGGGCTGATGAGCCGGATGATGCTGAGCAAGATGCCTGCCCAGGTGACCATGGAGACGCCCGCGGGTGAGCGCATCGCCCGGGTCGGTCGTGGCGATGCCGTCACCATCACGGGCGAACCGCAGGAGCTGTTGCTGTTCGTCTCGGGCCGCGACGCCGTGCGCGTCCGCTTCGACGGTGACAGGCAGGCCGTCAACGCGGTCAAGGCCGCGCCGCGCGGTCTCTAGCCGCGGCCCAGCACGTGCCGCAGAGTTTGCTCGAGGCCGGGACGGCGGAAGTGATGATCGGCTTCTTGCAGTCGCGCGGGCAACACCCGCTGGTTCGCCAGAGCGAGTTCGCGAGCACCTTGTTCACCCAGTAACACCTTCGGTCCGAGCCGCGGCACCGGCAGCAGCGCCGGCCGGCGCAGCACCTGAGCCAGCACCCGGGTGTATTCAACGTTGCGGACCGGATCGGTGGCCACCGCGTTGACCGGCCCGGACAGGTTGCTGTCCCACAGGGCGCGATGGTAGACGTCGACGAGGTCGTCGATTCCGATCCACGAGAACCACTGCTGGCCGCTGCCGAGTTGACCGCCGAGCCCGGCGGTGAACAGCGGGCGGAGCAGGCGCAGCGTTCCGCCGGCCGGGGACTGCACTATCCCGGTACGCACCCGCACCACGCGGGTGCCGGCCTGCTCGGCGGGGCTCGTCGCGTCTTCCCAGTCGGAGACCACGTCGGCCAGGAATCCATCACCGCGCTCGCTGTCTTCGGTCAGCGTCTGCATCGCCTCGGTCGTAGCCGTAATAGCCGATCGCCGACGCGCTGACCAGCACCTTGGGTCCATCGGTCGATTGCGCGATCAGCTCAGCCAACCGGCGGGTGGGCCCGATCCGGCTGTCGCGGATCGCGGTGCGGTGGTCATCGGTGAAGCGGCCCGCGATCGAGGCGCCCGCGAGGTGGACCACCGCGTCGACCCCGGCCAGTAGGCCGGGATCGGGGTCGTCCGGATTCCATTGTCGCTCATCAGGTTTGGTCGATGCGTGACGAACCAGCCGGATCACCCGGTGACCGCCGGTGGACAGGAACGCGGCCAACTGCGAGCCGACGAGGCCTGATGCCCCGGTGATCGCGACCGTGATCGGGGTCAACCCGTGGGCCGCCGCCTCCCGGTGCGCGGCGAGGTCGTCGGCCAACTGTTGGTGCCGGTAGCGGAACATCGACCGCAACGCGGCGCCGGGGACGGGCGTCGCGACGCGGTCGATGACCCGAGTCTTGTCGCCGTCGACCTCTTCGAAGTCATGCGTGTGCCGCCAGCGCACCGCCAGCTTGGCCGGCAAGCGACGCCAGTCCGTCGGTGCCGATGGAGTCGACGAAACGACGCGGTGGGTCGTAGCCGTCCGGTTGGTGATCGGCCACCCAGCGCAGACCGCCCGGCAGGCCGAGTTCAGCCCGTCCGTTCTCCACCGAATCAGCCTCGGTAATCAGCCGCATCGGCGACCATGGCGGTGTCAGCCGGGTAAAGGCGCCGGGCCGGGTGTGCCAGTCGAATACCTCGTAGATCGGTGCGTCGACCACGCTCGAATACACAAGTCCCATGACGCCGACGGTACCTGCGGCTGGGCAGATTGCCCGGCTCCTCCTCAGGCCGCTGCGGCCTGCATCGTCGCCGGGCGCAGACCGCTACCGATCCGGCAGGGCGTGCTCCACGATGGGCAACCGCGGCAGGGGCTGACGTTCGGCGCGCTTGGCCGCCAGGTACACCTGTGCGGTCTCGTCGGCCACCGTGTGCCAGTCGAAATCCGCGGTCAGGCGTCGACGCGCGGCCTGTGCCCGGCGCTGGGCTGCCGCCGGGTCGTCGAACACCGCGATCACGGCCTTTGCCAGCCGTGCCACATCGCGTGGCGGGCACGACATCCCGGTCTCACCGTTGATCACTGCCTCGCCCAGGCCGCCGATGTTCGACGTCACCAGCGGGGTGCCCGCGGCGGCGGCTTCCAGAGCGGCCAGCCCGAACGGTTCGTAGTGGCTGGGCAGCACTGCGGCGTCGGCGCGATGCAGCGCTGCCAACAGGTCATCGTGGTCAAGCCGACCGGCGAAGTGAGTTACCTTGAGCACCTTGTATTTTCGGGCCTGTTCGATGAGCCAGTCCTGCTGAGTGCCTTCGCCGGCGACCGTCAGGGTGGCACCGGGGTGGACGCGACGGATCCTCGGCAACGCCGCGATCGCCTCGTGCACGCCTTTCTCGTACTCCAGTCGGCCGACGTAGAGCAGTTCCGGCGGGCCGGTGCGCGGCTTGCGGCGTGCGAACGGCCACCGCGCCGCCTCGATGCCATTGCGGATCACGGTGGTTTCGGCCAACCCGGGCCCGAACAGCTCGTTGATCTCCTCGCTCATAGACGCCGAACACGTGATCAGCGAGTCGGATTCGCGCACCAGCCACGACTCGACCGCGTGGACCTGCCTGCTGATCGCACCGGAGACCCAACCGGAATGCCGGCCGGCCTCGGTGGCGTGGATCGTGGAAACCATTGGTACGTCATAAAATTCGGCCAACGCGATCGCAGGATGAGCGACCAGCCAATCATGCGCGTGGACCACGTCGGGCCGCCACGGTTGATCGCTGCGCTGTTGCTTGAGTGAGAGCCCGGCGCGAACCATTGCGTGGCCCATCGCCAGGGTCCACGCCATCATGTCGGTGCCGAAGGCGAACTCGTGTGGATCCTGCGCGGCCGCGACAACGCGCACGTTTTCGTTGATTTCGTCCGATGACGGGTGGGTGCTCGGATCGGTGTCGGTCGGGCGCCGCGACAGCACCACGACCTCATGGCCGGCGGCGGCGAGTGCGGTCGACAGGTGATGGACGTGTCGGCCGAGCCCGCCGATCACCACCGGTGGGTACTCCCAGGACACCATCAGGATTTTCATCGCGGCAGCCTCCGCGCATCCAGTGCGCCGAACAGTCCGTCGGCGCGGTTCCAGCCATCGGCCAGGCGCTGTGCCACCTCGCGGCGCCCCGACGCCAGAGTGTCGGCGATTTCGCGGGTGGCGTGCGCGTGCAGATGGGCACGGTAACGGGCGTAGTCAGCGGCCGAGTCCTTGCTCACCATGAATGGCCAGTCACTGGACACCGTCAGCAGGGTCTCGCGCAGAATCTGGTCGGCGATGTGGTCGCGGGGGATGGGCCCGTCCAACGACGCCGTCTGGTCCAGCGCTTTGTCGACGGTGGACAACGCCATGTCGACAACCTCGGCATTGAGCTGTACCAGATCGGCGACTTTGTCGCCGGACCACACCTGCCAGTCTTTACCGGAACCCCAAGAGCTGGGCGGCAATTCGACCGAATCGCCGACGAGGCCTTCGCGGACGGCGTCGCTGAGCGTGCCGACGCGCACCCCCGCCTCCGGCAATGCCCGCAACACCCGTTCGAGCCATGTCGGTCCCTCGTACCACCAGTGGCCGAACAGTTCGGTGTCGAAGGCCGCGACCACATGCGCCGGCCGACCGATGCGCTCGGATTCGGACAGCAGTCGGCGCCGCACCACATCGACGAAATCGGCGACGTGACTGTCGATTGCATGATCGGCGCGCTCGGGATCGTAGGGCGCCTTCTTGTCCGAGGGCACATTGCGGCCGGTTACCCGGGCCGGCTTGAGGCCGGTGCGATGGTCATAGGTGTGGAAGTCCCGGTAGGCGGCGTGACCCGGATAGCCGGATTTGGGTGACCACACCCGGTAACTCACCTGCAGGTCGCGCCCGAAGGCGACGACATTGGAGTCGCCGACGGGTCGGCCCAGCGCAGTGTCACCATGCAGCGACGGGCCGTCGACCATGAAGTGGCCGACTCCGGCACCGGCATAGTCGTGCTCCATGCCCGGGGCGTATGCGCATTCCGGCGCCCAGATTCCAGTTGGCTTGTGCGCCAACCGCTGTCGCGCATCTGCCAGACCTTCCCGCAGTGCGAATTCGCGCAGCCGCGGATTCAGCAAGGGTTGGAACGGATGAGCGAGCGGGCCGCCCAGTAACTCGACGGTGCCCGCGTCGATCAGCCGGCGCAGCAACGGGCTGGCGCCGTGACGCCAGTAAGTCGTGAAATCTTCCAGCGCTTCTGCGGTTTCCGCCATTTCGCGAATGCCGAAGGCGCGCAGAGCCTCCGGGGCCGAAGCGGGCGAGCCATCGGTAACGTCGCCTGGGCGCAGGCTGGCGGCCTCGGCGGCGCGCAGGTGCCAGTTCGCGAGCCAATGATGCATCCCGTCAAGGCAATACGGGTCGTCGAGCTGCGCCATTACGACGGGCGTGACGCCCAGCGTGACCAACCGGTGCCGGTCCTCGTCGGCCAGCCGGCGCAAGACCTGTAACAGCGGCAGGTACGAGGCGGCCCACGACTGGTAGAGCCACTCCTCGCCGACCGGCCAACGGCCGTGATGGGCCAGCCACGGTAAGTGGGTGTGCAGCACCAGGGTGAACAGCCCGGGCACCTGTTCGCTCGTTGTCGGGGTCACGGGCGCACCGCGATCGCCACCAGATCGAGGCTGTCGTCGATGTGTCGCCCGGAATCGCTGTCGGCTTCGATGATGTCGAAGTCGGCAGCGGTGACGGCGGCTACGTCGGCCAGCAGGTCGGTCCGACCAGGGTGCATCGGCGACCGCGCGCTCGATTTGGGCGTCGATGATCGAGCCGCCATGCCGGGCGTCCATCTCGAGCAGCTGCGGACCATGAAACACGCCGCTCATCGACACCGAGGTGAAGCCGGCGTCGCGCAGCAACTCCGTCAACTCCGCGGCGTTGAGCTCGCGGGTGTGAAACGGATTGATCGGGGTGTCGAGGCCCGGCGAGAAGGTGATCCGGTTGGGGGTGGACATCATCAACAGCCCGGACGGGCGCAGAACCCGGGCGCACTCGCGCACGAACTGTGGCTGATCCCACAAATGCTCGATCACCTGGAAGTTGACCACAACATCCACGGACCGGTCCGGCAGTGGCAGCTCGGCGAGATTGCCGTGGATCACCTGCACCCGCGGATAGCGGGCGCGCACGTGCGCGACGGTCGTCTCGTCGTAGTCCACCGCGGTCACCCGCTGGGCGACCCCGGCGATCAGGTCGGCGCCGTAGCCTTCGCCGCAGCCCGCTTCGAGCACGTCGCGATCTACGCAGCGCTGCGCCAACTGCTGGTAGACCACCTCATGGCGACGAAACCAGTAGTTCTCCACGTCGAGGCCCGGGATGGTGCGTTCACCGGTCAACGGCAGGGCGGGGTCCGCCGGGGCATGCGGAACATCAGGGATGAATGCGCTCATTGCATAGGCAGGCTAACGCGTGGCAGTGGTTTTCTGCGGGTTCGCGAATGCTTCACTACGGGTAATCCAGCGTCTTAGGGCAGGGCGCTGCCCGCTTGTGACGGCACGGGGGACAGAACCTGCAGGACGACCCGCTATGGTGTGAGAGCAATCCATACTAAGTTACCGGTCAGTAACATGCGGGTGTGGTGCGCACAAGACGTGACCTAAGTTCTGCCGCTTGCGGCTGCAGAACGCACTCGAGGAGGACAAGCCACTCTCATGACGAACATCGTGGTCCTGATCAAGCAGGTCCCGGACACCTGGTCAGAGCGCAAACTCAAGGATGGCGACTGGACGCTGGACCGCGAGGCCGCCGACGCCGTGCTGGACGAGATCAACGAGCGTGCTGTCGAAGAAGCGCTGCTGATTCGCGAGAAGGAAGCCGCCGACGGCACCGAGGGTTCGGTCACCGTGCTGACGGCCGGCCCGGAGCGCGCCAACGAGGCGATTCGTAAGGCGCTGTCGATGGGCGCCGACAAAGCCGTGCACCTTCTCGACGAGGGGCTGCACGGCTCGGACGTCGTCCAGACCGGCTGGGCGCTGGCGCGCGCGTTGGGCACCATCGAAGGCACCGAGTTGGTCATCGCCGGCAACGAGGCCACCGACGGAACCGGCGGCGCAGTGCCGGCCGTCATCGCCGAGTACCTGGGCCTGCCGCAGCTGACTCACCTGCGCAAGCTGTCGCTCGAGGGCGACAAGCTCACCGGTGAGCGCGAAACCGACGATGGTGTCTTCACGGTCGAGGCCACGCTGCCCGCCGTCGTGAGCGTCAACGAGAAGATCAACGAGCCGCGTTTCCCCTCCTTCAAAGGCATCATGGCGGCCAAGAAGAAGGAAGTCACCAAGCTCACGCTGGCCGAAATCGGTGTCGAGGCTGACGAGGTCGGGCTCGCGAACGCCGGCTCCAAGGTGTTGACGTCCACGCCGAAGCCGGCCAAGACGGCGGGCGAGAAGGTCACCGACGAGGGCGAGGGCGGCAACGAGATCGCCAAGTACCTGGTCGGCCAGAAGATCATCTAAGACGCAAACCTTTAACTGAAGGACACGGAATAACTCATGGCTGAAGTATTGGTGCTCGTCGAGCACTTTGAAGGCGCCCCGAAAAAGGTGACCTCTGAATTGATCACTGCGGCACGGGTTCTGGGCGAACCGGCCGCCGTCGTGGTGGGCAAGCCCGGCACCGCCGAGCCGCTCATCGACGCGCTGAAGTCGGCCGGCGCCGCCAAGATCTACGTCGCCGAGTCCGACAACGCGGAGAAGTACCTCGTCACTCCGGTCGTCGATGTGCTCGCCGCGCTGGCCGAATCGGCCACTCCGGCAGCCGTTGTGCTGGCCGCCAACGCCGACGGCAAGGAGATCGCGGGCCGGCTCGCCGCCCGGATCGGGTCGGGTCTGCTGGTCGACGTGGTCGACGTGCAAGCCGACAACAAGGCGGTGTGGTCCATCTTCGGTGGCGCCTTCACCGTCGAGGGCCAGGCCAACGGCGACACCCCGGTGATCACCGTGCGCCCGGGTGCGATCGAGGCCGAGCCGTCCGACGGCGCAGGCGAGAAGGTCGACGTCGAGGTCCCCGAGCCGGCCGAGAACGCCACCAAGATCACTAAGCGCGAGCCCGCCGTCGCCGGCGACCGTCCGGAACTCACCGAGGCCACCATCGTGGTGTCCGGTGGTCGTGGTGTCGGCAGCGCCGACAAGTTCAGCGTGGTCGAGGAGCTGGCTGACTCGCTGGGTGCCGCGGTCGGCGCCTCGCGCGCTGCGGTGGACTCCGGTTACTACCCGGGTCAGTTCCAGGTGGGCCAGACCGGCAAGACGGTCTCCCCGCAGCTCTACATCGCGCTGGGCATCTCCGGAGCGATCCAGCACCGCGCCGGTATGCAGACCTCGAAGACGATCGTCGCGGTCAACAAGGACGAAGAGGCGCCGATCTTCGAGATCGCCGACTACGGCATTGTCGGCGACCTGTTCAAGGTCGCGCCGCAGCTCACCGAGGCGGTCAAGACCCGCAAGGGCTGATCGCACGCGAAAGCCCCCGCACGCCTGCCGCGCGTGTCGGGGCTTTTCGCGTTTCGGACTACCCCGTGCGTTGCGGCCTAGCCTGGTGTGGTGAGCAGTGACCCGCATCGCGAGCTGGTCCGGGCGGCCGACGGCGCCGGTCCCGGTGCCCGTTGGGCGAAGACCGCGCTGGGTAGTGGATCGGCAGCCGATCGGTTGCGCGCGGCGATCCTGGCGCTCGTGCACCATCGCGGGGCGGACTCCAGCATCTGTCCATCGGATGCGGCTCGCGCGGTCGGCGGCGACGGCTGGCGCGACCTGACCGACCAAAGTCGCAGCATCACTTTCGAATTGGCGTGCAACGGCGACGTCGACATCACCCAGCGTGGTGCCGTCGTCGATCCGCGCCGGCCGCCGCATGGGCCGATCCGGATCAGGATGTCGGCGACGTGAGAGCCTCGGCAAGGTTTGAAATCCCGCACGGTGGTGTACAGAGACTTGCTACTTCTGTCTAGGAAAGGGCTCGATGATGAAGGCAACGGCGCCTGTTGCGATGGTGATCGCCGCGCTTCTGTTCAGTGGATGTTCGGCCTCCCAGATCATCAACACCGGTGGTGACACCAAGTGCAAGGACTTCACCACGCAGGACGAGAAGAAGCAGAACGACGAGATCAGCAAGATGCTGAAGGACAAGAGCGGTTCCGATCCCTCCAACCTGCAGATCACCGCTACTCGACTGTCCGCCGCCACCTACTGCCAGACGCTGGGCAAGCCGGACACCAAGATCTCCGAGGCGCCGCACGGCTGAGCGGGAAATCGTTTGCGCCGGCAGCCTACTCGCCGTCGGCCTGCAACACGACCATCGCCCGGCCGGCGACCCGGACGGCGTCGCCGGCCGGGGTCGGTTGCGGATCTTCAGGTTTGGCTGTTCCGATAGCGGTGTCGACGACGGGCGTCCAGGCCGCGCCGAACTCCTGCGTTGGCAGGGTGAACTCGATCGGCTCATGGTGTGCGTTGAAGCACAGGAAGAACGAGTCGTCGGTCACCCGCTGGCCGCGGGCGTCGAGGTCGGGGATGCCCAGGCCGTTCAGATAGACCGCGACTGATTTACCGAACCCCGAATCCCAGTCTTCGTCAGTCATTTCGGAGCCGTCAGGCCGAAACCACGAGATGTCGGGTTGACCTTCCACACCCCGTCGGCGCACTGGCACCCCCTGGAAGAAGCGACGCCGCCGGAACACCGGATGCGCGGCCCGGAGAGCCGATACCGACCTGGTGAACTCCAACAACTCGTCGTCGGCTTTGTCCCAATGCACCCAGGTGATCTCGTTGTCCTGACAGAATCCGTTGTTATTGCCGCCCTGAGTGCGGCCGAGTTCGTCGCCGTGGGAGATCATCGGAACACCTTGCGACAGAAGCGTTGTCGCGAGGAAGTTGCGCTGCTGGTGCGCGCGCAATGCGTTGACTTCAGGATCTTCGGTCGGACCCTCCACACCGCAGTTCCACGACTGATTGTTGCTCTCGCCGTCGTTGTTGTCTTCCCCGTTGGCGTCGTTGTGTTTCTCGTTGTATGACACCAGGTCTCGTAGCGTGAAGCCGTCATGTGCGGTGACGAAATTGATGGACGCGACGGGTCGGCGGGCGGTTGACTCGTAGAGGTCGGCCGAGCCGGTCAGCCTGGAGGCGAATTCGCCCAGGGTCGCCGCTTCTCCGCGCCAGTAGTCGCGGACGGTGTCGCGGAACTTGCCGTTCCACTCGGTCCACTGCGGCGGGAAATTGCCGACCTGGTAGCCGCCCGGACCGACGTCCCACGGCTCGGCGATCAGCTTGACCTGACTGACGATCGGATCTTGTTGCACCAGTTCGAAAAACGCCGACAATCGGTCGACGTCGTAGAACTCGCGGGCGAGTGTGGAGGCCAGGTCGAAGCGGAAGCCGTCGACGTGCATTTCGGTGACCCAGTAGCGCAACGAATCCATGATCAGCTGGAGCGTGTGCGGGTGGCCGACGTTGAGGCTGTTGCCGGTTCCGGTGTAGTCCATGTAGTACTGCTGATCGTCGTCGACCAAGCGGTAATACGCCGCGTTGTCGACACCGCGCATCGACAAGGTGGGGCCCAGGTGATTGCCCTCGGCGGTGTGGTTGTACACCACGTCGAGGATGACTTCGATGTCTTCTTCGTGCAGCGCGCGGACCATCGTCTTGAATTCCTGGACCTGGCCCCCGGGTGTGGTGCTGGAAGCGTACTTGGAGTCCGGAGCCAGGAAGCCGATTGTGTTGTAGCCCCAGTAGTTTGACAGTCCCTTGTCCACCAGCGTGGAGTCGTTGGCAAAGTGGTGCACCGGCATCAACTCGATGGCCGTGACGCCCAGGTCTTTCAAGTGTTCGATGATCACCGGGTGGGCGATGCCGGCGTAAGTGCCGCGCATCCGCTCGGGAATGTCCGGGTGCAACTCGGTCAACCCTTTGACGTGTGCCTCGTAGACGACGGTGTCGGCGTACTCGTGGCCGGGCGGACGGTCATTACCCCAGTCGAAGTACGGGTTGATTACCACCGATTTCGGCATGAACTCTGCGGAGTCCTCGTCGTTACGGCTTGCGGGCTCGCCGAAGTTGTAGCTGAACAGCGCCTGGTGCCACTCGAAATTGCCGTCGATCGCCTTCGCGTACGGGTCGATCAGCAGCTTGTTGGGGTTACATCGGTGCCCAGCGTCCGGATCGTAGGGTCCATGCACCCGATAGCCGTAGCGCTGTCCCGGTTCGACGCCGGGCAAGAAGCCGTGCCAGACGAAGCCGTCCACCTCTCGCAGCGTCAGCCTGGATTCGCTGCCATCGGCGTCGAACAGGCACAACTCCACCTTCTCGGCGACCTCGCTGAACACCGCGAAGTTGGTGCCGGAACCGTCGTAGGTGGCGCCCAGCGGATAGGCCTTGCCCGGCCACTGTTCGATGCGCACCGGCTGATTCGAATCCCCAGCGTCCGTCAAAGCACCCTCATTCATCAGAGGGCCGCGATGCAGCGGCCCGACGCTCGAGATTACCCACCGGGCGGCAAGCCACACATTGTGTGAACCGGAGCACAATGGCGATGTGACACCGTGGCCGACACCCGAGACACCCGGGCCTGGACAAGAGTCGGTGTGGGACTACCCGCGTCCGCCGAGGCTGGAGGAGTTCGCCGGCTCGATCACCGTCGAGTTGGGCGGCCGCACGATCGCGTCGACCGCCTCGGCCTGGCGGGTGCTGGAGACCAGCCATCCGCCGACCTACTACCTGCCCGCGGATGCCTTTGCCGACGGGGTACTGCGTCGCGCTGACGGCGCGTCCTGGTGCGAATGGAAAGGGCAGGCAACGTATTACGATCTGGTGACCGAGGGGAAGGTGGCACCGCAGGCCGGGTGGACCTATCTGCAACCCACCCGCGGATTCACGGCGCTGGCGGGTGCGGTCGCCGTGATGGCCGCGGCGGTGGACCGCTGCACTGTCAACGGCGAGACGGTCACGGCGCAGCCAGGCGGCTTCTACGGCGGCTGGGTCACCAGCTGGATTGTCGGTCCCTTCAAAGGAATTCCGGGCTCCATGGGCTGGTGACGATCACGGCCCGGCGGTTGATATGACGTCGATGCGGCGCAAGGCGATCGCGCATACCGACAGATAGCCCGCGGCCCACCACGGAACGGACATGCTCGCTCGCGCGTAGCTGCCGGCCGGCTCGACGCGGTGGTGGGTGGCCGGGACGCCGGCCACCTTCCATCCCCAGTGCCGGCCGGGTTCGAACTCGGTGATGGTGAACGGGGCCCCCAGGCCCACTGCCGTTCGCACGGTGCCGGTTGCGCCCAATTCCAATCGGGTGTGTGGCGGGTCGAGCAAAGCCGCGCTGACGGTCGGACCCCACCTCGGCCAGGCGTCGAGATCGACCAGCACGTTCCACACCACCGACGGCGGCGCAGCGATGAAGCGATCGACGGAGAGCATCAAGGTGCGCGCCCGCCGAGGCTTCGTTGTTGTTCGACGACGTCGTCGAGATCTTTGAGCCGACGCATCCCGGCGAGCGGCTGGTTCATCCGTGGGTTGTTCGCAAGGTGTTTGGCGTTGCGCTCCAGAAACCACCAGTAGCCTCCGGTGAAGGGGCAGGCCCGGTCGCCGACCCGCTCGGACGGCTTGTAACGGCAGTCGCCGCAGTAGTCGCTCATCCGGTTGATGTAGGCGCCGCCCGAGGTGTATGGCTTCGTGGCCATCAGCCCACCGTCGGCGTGCTGCGACATGCCTACCACATTGGCGACCATCACCCACTCGTAGCCGTCGACGAAGCAGCGGTGGAACCAGTCGGTCATCGCAGCAGGGCTCCAGCCGCGCTGCAGCGCGTAGTTGGACAGCACCATCAGCCGCGGAATGTGGTGCACCCAACCGTGATCGCGGACCTGGGTCAGCACGTCTTTGAGGCAGTTCGCGTCGACGGAGTCGGCATCCAACTCGGCAAACCACTTCGGCACCCGGGCATGTGCCTCCAGCGCATTGCGCCGCCGGTAGCCCTTCCCGAAGTGCCAGTAGACATGCCAGATGTAGTCGCGCCAGCCGATCAACTGCCGGATGTAGCCCTCCACACTGCCCAGCGGTGCCTTGCCCGAGCGGTAGGCGTCCTCGGCGGCGTACGCGCAGTCGAGTGGGTCGAGCAGACCCAGATTCATCGGTGCCGACAACAGGCTGTGCGCCATGAAACGGTCGCCGCTCAGCATGGCATCTTCGTGAGGACCGAAGTGCGGCAAGCGATCTCGTATGAACACCTTGAAGGCTTGCTGTGCTTCGGCTGCGGTGACAGCGAATTCGCGTGGCCCGTCGCGTCCCACGAACGACACGTCGCCGTCGCGTTCCCAGCGGTCCAGGTCCGCGCGGACCTGCTCGTCGATCTCGTCTTCCTCGGGCCGCCAGGGCGCCTTGATCCCAAGGTCGCGCATCGCTCGGAGCCGGCTCACGGTTGTCGGCGTCGAAATTCCACCGACCCCCGGCGGGTTGGTTTCCGTCCATCAACAGGTCGAACCGCCGTCGTGCGTCACGGTAGAAGTTCTCGAGCTTGAGCGTGCGGTGGCCTTCGGCCCACTCAGCAAATGTTTCGCGGTCGGTGCAGAATCCGCGGGCCGGGAGCACCTCGACGTTCGGCACCGACCGGACGAACCGGTCGGCGGCCCATGAGGTGGGTTGACATACGCTGACCGGCTCGTCGAGCTGGTCCAGCGCTTCGCGGTAGGTCCGGGTCTGCAAGAACGTGGCCTGATCGCCGAGTTCGGCCGCGCGGTGGCGCAACGCCGAGATCACCAGATGCGCCTTGTGGCGGTGAAAGCGGCGACGAGCGAAGGCGGCCTGCGACTCGATCAGCAACACCGGCTGGTCGGGTTTGTCCAGGAAATGCGGCCCGAGCTGGTCGGCGAAACACCAGCGCCGGGTGTCGTCACTCATACTGCCTGCCATACCCTTGCCTGCGGAATCCGAATCACTTTCTGGGCCGGCATGGATCGAGGAGCGCGATGGCAGACGCCGTGTCAGCACTGGGTGACGAGAAATTCGTCTCGCTGACGACCTTCAAGAAGGACGGCACCGCGGTAGCGACGCCGATGTGGATCGGGCGCGACGGCGATCACCTCTTCTTTTGGACCCCGTCGGACAGCTGGAAGGCCAAGCGGGCAAAGAACAACCCCCGAGTCGTGCTGGTGCGATGCAGCCGTTCCGGAAAGGTGCGCGAAGGCGCTCATCCGGTTGAGGGGGTCGCGGAAGTGATCACCGACGCGGCGACGGTCCAACGGCTGGCCGGTGTGGTCCGACGCAAGTACGGCCTGGAGTTCTTCATCGTGACGTTCATCGAGCGCCTGCTGGCACGTGGGGCGAAACCACGCCTGATTCTGCGGGTCGCGCTGTCTAGCTGACCCGGCCCGATGTCGACTCTCGGACCTCGAACCCCTCCAGCGTGCCCGCAGCCCGCCACGCATCCAGGAGGTCGGCGTATTCGGTTGGGTTGCCGAAGAAAAAGCTGTCCCGGTTGAGTCGCGCGCTGGCCTTGCCTTCGCGGTTGTAGTAGCCGGGGGTGCACGATTCCCGTCGGCCCGCGATGACGCCGGAACGCTCGACCACGGTGTCGACCCAAGCCGCTTCGGCGTCCGCGGTGGCTTCCAACTCGGCGGCGTCGTGTTGTAGCGCCCATGCGATCACCCAGGCGATATGGCGGGACTGGGTGTCGATCAGGTACGGGAAGTTCACCGTGAAGCCGGACTGGGCGATGCTTTCGATGAAGCAATTCGGAAAGCCGTTGACATGCAAACCGTGCAGGGTGCGGACGCCGTCGGCCCACTTGTCGGTGAGGGTCAACCCGTCGCGGCCGATGATCTCGAAGCCGGTGCGTTGCGAATAGCTGGTGCCGACTTCAAAGCCGGTGGCGAAAATCAGGCAGTCCAAGGGGTATTCAACGCCGCCCACGATGACACCGTCCGCGGTGATCTGTTCGACGCCGAGGCCGCGAGTGTCGACCAGCGTGACATTGTCGCGGTTGAACGCCTGCAGGTATTCGTCGTGGAAGCACGGCCGCTTGCAGTAGTACCCGTACCACGGTTTGAGTGCCTCGGCCGTGGCAGCGTCGGTGACGATCGATTCGACTCGCGCGCGGATCTCTTCCATCTTGGCGAAGTCGGCCATCTCGGCGGCGTTCGGGCCACCCTCGTTGACGATCGGCATCTTCTTGGTGAGGCTGGTCCATGCGTCGTCGACCAGATCCTCATCGGAAGCCCCTCCGGCAGTCAGGATTTGGAAGTTCTCCATCCGTCGCTGTTGCCAACCGGGCTGCAGCGATGCGGCCCAGCCCGGTTCGGTTTGACGGTTGGTCCGCACGTCGACCGTCGACGGGGTGCGCTGGAAGACCAACAGTTGACCGCTCGCCTCAGCGAGTCGCGGTACGCACTGGATTGCCGTTGCGCCGGTGCCGACGATTCCGACCCGCTTGTCGGACAGTCCGCTCAGATCGCTGGCGGTGTATTCGTAGTCCCAACGACTGGTGTGGAAGGTATGTCCGGTGAAGTTTGTAATACCGTCAATTCCAGGCAGTTTCGGCTTCTGTAGATAACCGTTGGCCATCGCCACGAACCGCGCGCGAATCTCGTCGCCACGATCAGTGGAGATCACCCACCGCGAACTGGCTGGTTCCCAACGGATTTCCTGAACGTCGGTTTGCAGACATGCGTCGCGGTAGAGGTCGTAGTGTTCAGCGATGCGGCGGCAGTGCGCCCAGATCTCGGGGCCCTTGGCGTACTTTTCGGTCGGGATGTAACCGAGCTCCTCGAGGAGCGGCATGTAGACGTAGGACTCGACGTCGCAGGCGATTCCGGGATAGCGATTCCAGTACCAGGTTCCGCCGACGTCGGCGGCCTTGTCGATCAGCCGCACATTGTCGACGCCGAGCTGCTTGCATCGCGCCCCGATCAGCAGCCCGCCGAAACCGGCACCGACGACGGCGACGTCGACGGAGTCTTTGATCGGGTCCCGGGTGAAGTCCGGATCGGCCCACGGATCGTCGCCGAACTTGCGGAATGCGCCGGCTATCTCCACATATTGCGAAATGCCGTCCGAGCGCAGCCGCCGCCGGCGCTCTTCGGCGTACTTGGCGCGCAGCGCATCCGGATCGAATGATTCTCCGCCATAGCCAGACGTCACGGCTGAATAGTGGACCAAAATTGTGACCCAGGCAACGCCCTCGCGCAGACAAGTGTTTGGAATTGCGCTGCGACATCGTCATCTAGCGTGCATGGACACGTTACGGCCGCGATGCCAGTTGGCTGATCAATGACGTAACAGTGGCGCACATGGGTACTGAATCGGTCCTCATTGCCGCCGAGAAGCCGGCCGCGGGGACGCGTTCGTCATTAGATCCGCGCTATTCGCTGTTGCTGTCAAACGATCCGGGTCAAGTCGAAGCAGCACAACGCCTGCGCTACCACGTGTTCAGCAGCGAACCGGGTTTCGCGCTTACCGGGCAGGACGGCGGCCTCGACGCCGACCGTTTCGACGAACACTGTGACCACCTGCTGGTTCGCGAAGAGAACTCCGGTGAATTGGTCGGCTGCTACCGCATGCTGACGCCGACCGGCGCCATCGCCGCCGGGGGGCTCTACACCGCAACGGAATTCGACATCCGGCCGCTCGATTCGCTACGGCCGTCGCTGGTCGAGATGGGCCGTGCGGTGGTGCGCGACGACCACCGCAACGGCGCTGTCGTCCTCCTGATGTGGGCGGGCATCCTGGCCTACCTGGACCACTGCGACTACGACTACGTCACCGGTTGCGTATCGGTACCGGTCGTGGTCGAGGGGGAACCACCGGGAACCCAGATCCGCGGCGTGCGCGATTTCGTCGGACGGCGCCATGCCGCCCCGGCCGAGTATCGGGTTCGCCCGTACCGGCCGGTGGTGATCGACGGACGCTCGCTCGACGAGATCGCGCCGCCCGCGCGGCCGGTGATACCGCCGCTGATGCGCGGCTACCTGCGGTTGGGTGCGCAAATATGCGGTGAGCCGGCCCACGATCCCGACTTCGGCGTCGGGGATTTCCCGGCACTGCTGGACAAGCGCCAGGCCGACACCCGCTACTTACGGCGGCTCCGGTCGATATCGGTGGCGACCGAGGCAGCGAGTCAGGTCGCCTGATGAGCACCCCAGCGTTGCGCGACCACGCCTGGCTCCCGCGGGCGACCTGCGACACGGACTGCATACGCGCTGGTGGCTACCCGGCAACACGGCGGCTGATCGTTGCGCTGCGCGTTGCCCGGCGGATCACTCTGCTGGTGCTGTTGGCGCCCGCGTTGCCCCTGCTGGCCGGGGTGATCCCAGGCTGGTCCAAGTCGCGGCAGATCTACTGCCGGCTGTTGCTGTGGTGCCTCGGGGTCAAAGTCACCGTGTCTGGCGGGCCGATCCGCAATCTTCCCGGTGTGCTGGTCGTCAGCGACCACATGTCCTGGCTGGACATCCTGACGATCGGCGCGGCGCTTCCGTCCAGCCGATGGCGGGCCTCGCCGCTGTCGTTCGTGGCTCGAGCCGACGTGGCGGCCACCGGCGCGGTGAAGATGATGGCGCGCATCGTCAAGGTGATCCCCATCGAACGCGCCAGGCTGCGCCAGCTGCCCGAGGTGGTCGCCACCGTCGCCGCCCGGCTCTACGCCGGCCACACGGTGGTGGCGTTCCCCGAGGGCACTACCTGGTGTGGCAGGTCCGGTGACGATGCGGGCCGCGCGGCGGCCCGAGGTGGGGGTACCTCCAGCCGCGAAGCGGCGAGGGGGCGAGGCGGCCAATCGAGCAGGGCCGGCCACTCCCACCAGGGGTCGGGGCCGTTCTACCCGGCCATGTTCCAGGCCGCGATCGACACCGGCCGGCCGGTACAGCCGCTGCGGCTGCGTTACCAGCACCGGGACGGCAGCGTCTCGACCGTCCCGGCCTATATCGGCGAAGACACGCTGCTCGCTTCGATCGGCCGGCTGATGGTCGCCCGTCGCACAGTGGCCAAGATCTACGTCGAATCGTTGCAGCTGCCGAGGGGCGATCGGCGGGAGCTGGCCCGTCGTTGCCAGGCGGCAATCCGCGTCACCTCAGCGCCGCGCCCCGATCACGGGCAGCGGGCATCCGTGCTCGCGTCCTGACCTTTTAGGAGCCGGGTTAAATTGCCCAGCTTCTCCTCGGGCTGCCGCGCGGCCCGCCTCGTTGCTGGGCGTCGCTATCCTGGGCAGGTCATGGTCTACCTGGATCACGCCGCGACCTCGCCGATGCACCCCGCTGCCGTCGAGGCGATGACGGCTGTCCTGAGCACGGTCGGCAATGCCTCCTCGCTGCACGCCACCGGTCGCCTCGCGCGCCGGCGCATGGAGGAAGCCCGCGAGCTGATCGCGGCCAAGCTGGGTGCTCGTCCGTCCGAGGTGATCTTCACCGCCGGCGGCACCGAAAGTGACAACCTCGCCGTCAAGGGCATCTACTGGGCGCGTCGCGACGCCGACCGGCGCCATCGCCGCATCATCACCACCGAGGTCGAACACCACGCCGTCCTGGACGCGGTGAACTGGCTCGCCGAGCATGAAGGCGCCGAGGTGACCTGGCTACCCACCGCCGCCGACGGGTCGGTGTCCGGCGCGGCTCTGCGCGAAGCCCTCGAACACCACGACGACGTCGCGCTGATCACGGTGATGTGGGCCAACAACGAGGTCGGCACCATCATGCCGATCGACGAACTCGCGGCCATCGCAGCCGAATTCGACGTTCCGATGCACAGCGACGCGGTTCAGGCGGTGGGGCAGCTGCCGGTCGACTTCGGGGCCAGCCAGCTGTCCGCGATGAGCGTGGCCGCGCACAAGTTCGGCGGTCCGGTCGGTGCCGGCGCGCTGCTGCTACGCCGCGACGTCACATGCGTGCCGCTGGCGCACGGCGGCGGTCAGGAGCGTGACATCCGCTCCGGTACACCCGATGTCGCTGCGGCGGTCGGCATGGCGACCGCGATACAGCTTGCTGTTGACGGGCTGGAGGCCAACAGCGCACGACTCCGGTTGCTGCGGGACCGTCTGATCGATGGCGTGCTCGCCGCCGTCGAGGATGCTCGGCTCAACGGCGCCAGCGGTGCCCGTCGACTGCCGGGCAACGCGCACTTCACCTTCGAGGGGTGCGAAGGCGATGCGCTACTGATGTTGTTGGACGCCAACGAAATCGAGTGCTCCACCGGGTCGGCGTGCACCGCCGGTGTCGCCCAGCCGTCGCATGTGTTGATCGCGATGGGCGCCGACCCTGCCAGTGCCCGCGGATCGCTGCGACTGTCGTTGGGGCACACCAGTGTCGAGGCCGACGTCGACGCGGCGCTGGAGGTTTTGCCCGGTGCCGTGGCGCGAGCACGGCAGGCGGCACTTGCCACGGCAGGGGTCTCGCGATGAGGGTGCTCGCGGCGATGAGTGGTGGTGTCGACTCGTCGGTCGCCGCGGCCCGCATGCTCGACGCGGGTCACGACGTAGTGGGGGTGCACCTGGCCCTGTCGCACACCCCGGGCACTCTGCGCACCGGCTCGCGCGGCTGCTGCTCCAAGGAAGACGCCGGCGATGCCCGACGGGTCGCGGATGTACTCGGAATCCCCTTCTATGTCTGGGATTTCGCGGACAAGTTCAAAGAAGACGTGATCGACGACTTCGTGTCGTCCTATGCCCGCGGCGAAACCCCCAACCCGTGTGTGCGCTGCAACGAGCGAATCAAGTTCTCCGCGTTGGCCGCCCGCGCGCTGGCGCTGGGGTTCGACGCGGTCGCCACCGGCCACTACGCCCGGCTCGCGGACGGGCGGCTGCGCCGCGCCGTCGACCCCGACAAAGACCAGTCCTACGTGCTCGCGGTGCTGACCGCCGGACAACTGCGTCACGCCGCCTTCCCGATTGGGGACACCCCCAAGTCGCAGATCCGCGCCGAGGCGGCCCGCCGCGGTCTGTCGGTCGCCGAGAAGCCGGACAGCCACGACATCTGCTTCATCCCCGCCGGCGACACCCGCGCCTTCCTCGGCGCGCGCATCGGTGTCCGCCCTGGCTCGGTGGTCGACCAGGGCGGCGCGGTGCTGGCCACCCACGATGGCGTGCACGGCTTCACGATCGGCCAGCGCAAGGGGCTGGGTATCGCCGGCCCGGGCCCGGACGGCCAGCCGCGCTACGTCACCGCGATCGACGCCGACAGCGGCACCGTCCAGGTCGGATCGGTAGCTGACCTGGAGGTATGGCAGCTGACCGGTCACCGGCCGGTGTTCACCGCGGGCACTGCGGCGGCCGGACCCATCGACTGTGCCGTGCAGGTGCGCGCCCACGGCGAAGCCGTCGACGCCGAAGCGCAATTGGTCGGCGAAGAGCTGGCGGTGCGACTGCGGACCCCGCTGCGCGGGGTGGCGCCGGGTCAAACGCTCGTGCTGTATCGCCGCGACCCGGACGGCGACGAAGTGGTTGCCAGCGCCACCATCGCTGCGGCGTCCTGATATCTCGGCGTCCTACCGCCTGCGCGTCAGCCCGGAACGTTGGCAGCGACGTTCGAAATCACGATCGTGGAGACCGAGTCCGGGAACCCGCAATACGTGACTTCCATCAGAACGACGGACTTGAGCAGGTAATTGCGTCCGCAGGCGCCGGGCCGGGTCTGCAGCGACCGGTCGTCGGCGTTCCATTCGCCGACTAGGCCGTAGCCGTCCGAGCTGTCCGCGCAGTTTCGGACCGTGCTCACCAACGCTCCGAAAGCCCGCCGCGCGGTGTCGTCGTCGCGATACGCCGCGGCACCCTCGGAGATGATCCCGCCGTGCGGCGGGTCTTGGAAGGTGATCTTGTGGAAAGTCTCGATGTCGGGTCCGAACGTCGCGGTGTCGGCATAGACGAAGCGGCATTCCGGGGGCGCGGTCTTGGCAAGCATGTCGATGTCGACCGGGGAGGTGGCATCCATCGACGGGATGATCGTCAGATGCTCGCCGCCGCCGGTGATCGCCTGCATCCGGGACTGATCGAGCAGCACCCGCCCTACGTCAATTCCGTTGGGGGCGATGGCGGATTCCGTCGTCGCGGCACCGCTCACCAGGCGGGTGCAGGCCGTGGCCGACAGAACCGCGGCACAGAGCACCAACCGTCGCGTCATCATCGTGACCGTCAGCGTAATCGTGCCGACCTGCCCTCGCCCCGTGCGCGCAAGACGCGATCGAATACGGTTCTCCGGTGAATGTTTTCGCAACCGCCACCGGCATCGGGTCGTGGCCCGGAGCGGCCGCGCGAGCGGCAGCCGAGGTGGTCGTCGGAGAGTTGGCCGCGGCAATGGCCCACCTGGTCGAGTTGCCCGCCAGGGGAGTGGGCGCCGACATCATCGGCCGCGCCGGTGCGCTGCTCATCGACATCGCGATCGACACCGTCCCGCGTGGCTACCGGCTGACGGCTCGCCCCGGCGCGGTGACGCGAAGGGCGGTCAGCCTTCTCGCCGAGGACATCGATGCGCTGGAAGAGGCCTGGGAGGTCGCGGGCCTGCGGGGTAGCGGGCGGCCGGTCAAGGTTCAGGCGCCGGGGCCGATCACGCTGGCCGCCGAGCTGGAACTCCCCAACGGACATCGCGCGATCACCGATCCCGGCGCGCTCAACGACATCGCAGCCTCGTTGGCCGAGGGTGTCGCCACGCACCGGGCATCGCTGTCGCGTCGACTCGATACGCCGGTGGTCGTGCAATTCGACGAGCCGACACTGCCCGCGGCAGTCGCCGGTCACCTGAGCGGGGTGAGCGCGCTGAACTCGGTGGCCGCCCTCGAGGAGTCGGTCGCCGTCACCGTCCTCGACATCTGCGCATCGGCCGCCGGCGCGGAGGTTATGTTGCACAGCTGCGGATCGTCGATTCCCTGGAAGCTCCTGCAGCGCAGCAGTATTGACGCGGTATCGGTGGATACCGGAACGTTGCAGGCGGGCGATCTGGACGCAATCGGGGAATTCGTCGAATCCGGACGGGTCGTCATGTTGGGTGTAGTGCCGTCCAGCGCACCGGTCCGCCGCCCCGTGGTGGAAGAGGTCGCTACCAGCGTGGTGTCGATCACCGACCGGATCGGCTTCAGTCGGTCGGTGCTACGGGATCGCATCGGCATCGTCCCCGCGTGCGGACTGGCCGGTGCGACGCCGGAGTGGGCCCGCATCGCCATCGGCCTAACCCGCCAAGTCGCCGAGGCATTCGCCGACGATCCCGACGCCGTGTAGAAAAGGCAATCAAACGGTTGCGTATCGCTGCCCGGCGTGATTAGCTGAAATGCAACCAGGAGGTTGCATATGAGTACGGACCGTATCGAGAAGCAGGTGGTGCTGCGCGCGCCGTTGGACCGGGTCTGGCGGGCGATCAGCGACTCGCGGGAGTTCGGCTTGTGGTTCGGTGTCCACGTCGACGGGCCGTTCGTCGCCGGGACGTCGGTGACGGCAACGCTCACCGGGACCGTCGTCGACGACGAGGTCGCGGAAATGCAGCGCCCGCACGCCGGGGCGAAAGCCACCTGGCAGGTCGTCGCCGTGGAACCGCCGCGACGATTCGCCTACCGCTGGCACCCCTTCGCGGTCAAAGCCAACCTCGACTACGACGCAGAACCCACCACGCTCGTCGAATTCACGTTGACGGAGACATCCGATGGCGTGCTGCTACGCATTGTCGAGTCTGGGTTCGATGCCATCCCCGCAACACGTCGGGGGCACGCGTTCGAGGCCAACACCGAAGGCTGGTCCAAGCAGACCGAGTTGGTGCGCAAGTACCTGTCGGTGGAGCAAACGGTGTGACGGCGACGCTCGCTGCGGCGCCGCTCTTTGACGCACTCGGCGACCCGAATCGGTTGCGCATCGTCACCCGGTTGTGCGATGGCGGACCGAGTTCGACTTCCCAAGTTACGCAAGCCGTTTCAATCACCCGTCAAGCGGCCACCAAACACCTGACACTGCTGGAGGCCGCGGGGTTGGTGGCCAGTAGCCGGCGGGGACGCGAACGTATCTGGACGCTTCAGACTGCGCCGCTCGTACAGGCGGGCGACTATCTCACTCAGCTCTCACGTCGTTGGGACGCCGCGGTCGATCGGCTACGCGCCTACGTTGAAGATTGAGCAGTGCCGGCGGGGGGCTGTGGCGGTTAGCGTTGCACGATGTCCTCACCCGACGTTCAAGAAATGCTCGACGAATATGCGCTGCGAAAGCTCGTGCACGGTTATTGCCGTGCGGTAGATCGCGGCGACCTGGAAACCCTGCGCGGCCTCTATCACGCTGACGCCGAAGACAGCCACGGATCTTTCTCCTCGGGCTCGGTCGATACGTTTCTGCGCACACTTGCCGAAACCCGGCCGCTATATCCGGTCGATGCAACACCACATCACCACGACGAACTTCGCCATCAGCGGCGACCTCGCCGAAGGCGAGATCTACAGCATTGCGACGCACTCGTTCGCCGCCGGTGATGGCGAAACGGAGGTCGTGGTGGGTGGGCGCTATCTCGACAAGTACGAAAAGCGCAACGGCACATGGAAATTCATCACGCGCTGCATCGTCACCGACTGGGCGCATGTCAACGATCCGTCCGCTGTCGACGTGAGCCATCCGATGACCCGGGACACCGCACAGGGCCGTCCCGGACCGGACGATCCGTCCCATGAATTCTTCTCGCTGCTGACCTCCACGACGCCGAGTTAGCGTCGGCGACGCCGTTCGCTGAGATTCCGATACGCTGGCGTTCTCAGGGGGAGAGGACGAACACATGAATGCGAAAAACAGAACACAACGTCGCGGGTTGTGCTGGCGGGTTGGCTCGCGGTGATCGGGCTTGCTGCGGGGGCTTTCCTCGTCCGAAGCCCGGTGCTGCCGGCCGCGCAGTGGGACGCCGCCGAGTGCGCTTCCGTCGCCGACGATCGACGAACCGACGAGCGGAGGTTCCAAGTCCGAGACCGCCGTCTTGGCCGGTGGTTGTTTCTGGGGCGTCCAAGGCGTTTTCCAGCACGTCAAAGGTGTTTCTGCGGCCACGTCCGGATACGCCGGAGGAGACGCGGCGACGGCTAACTACGACACCGTGAGCACCGAGACCACCGGGCACGCCGAGTCCGTTCGCATCACCTATGACCCGACTCAGATCACCTACGGCCAACTGCTGCGGGTCTTCTTCGGCGTCGTGCAAGACCCGACCGAACTCAACTACCAGGGCCCCGACGTCGGCCCCTCCTACCGTTCGGTGATCTTCGCTCAGAACGACAGCCAGCAGAAGATCGCCAACGCCTACATCGCCCAGTTGAACCAGGCGGGCGCCTTCCCGGCGCCGATCGTCACCACCGTGACGCAGGGAGCCCAATTCTTTCCCGCCGAGGCCTACCACCAGGACTACCTCAACCTGCACCCGAACAACCCGTACATCGTCGCCAACGACCTGCCCAAGCTCGGCGCGCTGAAGTCGGAATTCCCCGACCTGTACCGCGACTAGCCGCACTGGGCTGTCGGCGCGCTCCGATAGCCTGCCAAGGTGAGTTCACCGGAGGCTGATCCCGTTGCGCCGGAGGTACGTCGTACGTGGCGCGAGCTGGCCGACGAGGTGCGCGAACACCAATTCCGCTACTACGTGCGCGACGCGCCGGTCATCTCCGATGCCGATTTCGACACACTGCTACGCCGCCTGGCCGCACTTGAAGACGAGCATCCCGAACTCCGCACGCCTGATTCGCCGACCCAACTCGTCGGCGGTGCCGGCTTCGCCACGGATTTCACCTCCGCCGACCATCTGGAGCGAATGCTGTCGCTGGACAACGTGTTCAGCGCCGAGGAATTCGACCTGTGGGCCGGTCGCGTTCACGGCGAAGTCGGTGCCGACGTTCCGTTCCTGTGTGAGCTCAAGATCGATGGTGTCGCGTTGGCTCTGGTCTACCGCGACGGTCGACTGGTTCGGGCCGCGACCCGCGGCGACGGGCGCACCGGCGAGGATGTCACGCTCAACGCGCGCACCATCGACGATGTACCCGAACGGCTGACGCCCAGCGACGATCACCCGGTGCCCGACGTCCTCGAGGTGCGCGGCGAGGTGTTCTTCCGACTCGACGATTTCGAGGCGCTCAACGCCGCGCTCGTCGAAGACGGCAAGGCGCCCTTCGCCAACCCGCGCAACAGCGCGGCGGGGTCGTTGCGGCAAAAGGATCCCGCCGTGACGGCCCGTCGCAAACTCCGGATGATCTGCCACGGATTGGGACACATCGAGGGGTACCGACCCGACTCCCTGCACGACGCCTATCTGGCGTTGGCGGCGTGGGGCTTACCGGTCTCCGATCACACCACCCGGGTGCAGAACGGCGCCGGCGCCTTGGAGCGCATCGCCTACTGGGGTGAGCACCGCCACGACGTCGATCACGAAATCGACGGGGTGGTGGTCAAAGTCGACGACGTGACGCTGCAACGCAGGCTTGGTTCGACGTCGCGTGCGCCGCGATGGGCGATCGCCTACAAGTACCCGCCGCAAGAGGTGCAGACCGAATCTGCTCGACATTCGCGTCAATGTCGGCCGGACCGGGCGGGTGACGCCGTTTGCGTTCATGACTCCGGTCACCGTCTCCGGCTCGACGGTCGGGTTGGCCACTTTGCACAACGCCGCCGAGGTCAAGCGCAAGGGCGTGCTGATCGGCGACACGGTCGTGCTCCGCAAGGCCGGCGACGTGATTCCCGAAGTGCTGGGTCCGGTCGTCGATCTGCGCGATGGCTCCGAGCGTGAATTCGTCATGCCCACAACGTGTCCCGAGTGCGGCACCACGTTGGCGCCGGCGAAGGAGGGCGACGCCGACATCCGCTGCCCCAACTCGCAGTCCTGCCCGGCCCAGCTGCGTGAGCGGGTATTCCACGTCGCCGGCCGCGGCGCGTTCGACATCGAAGGGCTCGGCTACGAGGCAGGCGATCGCTCTGCTCAAGGCGCAGGTGATCGAGGACGAAGGTGATCTGTTCAGCCTCACCGAAGACGAGCTCCTGCGGACCGACTTGTTCACCACCAAGGCGGGCGCGTTGTCGGCCAACGGCAAACGGCTACTGGCCAACTTGGACAACGCCAAGAAGCAGCCGCTGTGGCGGGTGCTGGTGGCGTTGTCGATTCGCCATGTCGGGCCGACGGCAGCGCGGGCGCTGGCCACCGAGTTCGGCAGCCTCGACGCGATCACTGCCGCGTCGACGGAGCAACTGGCCGCGGTCGAGGGTGTCGGCCCGACCATTGCCGACGCGGTGACGGAATGGTTCACCGTGGACTGGCACTGCCGGATCGTCGACAAGTGGCGATCGGCCGGCGTGCGGATGGCCGACGAACGTGACGCCAGCGTGCCGCGCACGCTGGAAGGCCTGACCATCGTCGTCACCGGGTCGCTGGCCGGCTTCTCCCGTGACGACGCCAAGGAGGCGATCCTGACCCGCGGTGGCAAAGCCGCCGGCTCGGTGTCGAAGAAGACCGACTACGTCGTCGCCGGCGATGCCCCCGGATCGAAATACGACAAGGCAGTCGAACTCGGAGTGGCCGTCCTCGACGAGGACGGGTTCCGAAAGCTGTTGGCAGAGGGGCCTTCTGAGCCCAGCGAGTGATATGCGGGCGTTCAGTGCAAGAGGGTTCCAACGATCCCGGCCAGATACCCGAGCCGGGCAACCTCGGACGGCCGGAATGCCGGGCCGCCGGGCCTACCGAGCATCACCGCGGTGTCCGTCGAACCCAGCGGAGCGGCGATCAATGTGGTGTCCAGGTCGCGCCAGACCTGCGGCACCCAGTCTTCGGTGGCGTCCAACGCGATGGCGTGCTCGATCGGCATCCACGGCACGTCTTCCAGAATCGTCTCCGGTGCCCCGGGACTGCCGGCGATGCGCTGGAAGTCGTGATCGGATTTCTTGAACACCGAGCACCAGCTCACCCGCAGCACCTGCGGGGTCTCACTGACGAGCACCTTCAGCTTGGCGGTGGTGTTTCCGGCGGCGGCGACGTGATCGATCAGCGCCAGCTCGCGGTGTGCATCCAGCAATCCGGTGTGCGGTCGCAGGCTGTCCACCTGCACCCCCTGCAGCGCTTCGGCCGCCGTGATCAGGGTGTCTGGCATGCCGCCCGCGGGTAATTCGACCACGAGATCGTCGATGGCGTAGTCGGGTCCACGCTCCACGACGTCCAGCGAAAGTATGTCGGCGCCGACCGATCCCAGGGCCACGGCCAGCGAGCCGAGGCTGCCCGGTCGGTCGGCCAGCTGGACGCGGAGCAGATACGACGACACGCGGACACTGTTTCACAGCGGCGCGCGCTCGGCATTTCGGCGGATGCCAGGCGTCGCGCCGGTCGCACGCTCGCTAGGCTTTTCAGTCGTGTCCCAGATCTCCCGCGACGAGGTGGCCCACCTGGCCCGGTTGGCCCGGCTGGCGTTGACCGACGATGAGCTGGACAGCTATGCCGGCCAACTCGACGCCATCCTGACCCACGTCGGCCAAATTCAAGCCGTTGATGTCGCCGGTGTCGAGGCGACCGACAACCCGCTCAAGGCCGTCAACGTCACCCGCCCGGACCAGACCGCGCCGTGTCTTACCCAGCAAGAGGCGCTGGCTGAGGCACCCGAAGCGCTCGACGGTCGCTTCGTGGTCCCGCAGATTCTCGGGGAACCGCAATGACCGACATCATCCGCCTGGACGCCGCGACGCTGGCCGCCAAGATCGCCGCCAAGGAGCTGTCGTCGACCGAGGTCACCCAGGCGTTTCTGGACCAGATCGCGGCGACCGACCAGCAGTACGCGGCATTCCTGCACGTCGCCGCCGACGCGGCACTGTCGGCCGCCGCCGCCACGGACAAGTCGCTGGCCGCGGGGGATCAGCCGGCCTCGGGGCTGGCCGGTGTGCCGCTGGCGCTGAAGGACGTCTTCACCACTGTCGACATGCCCACCACGTGCGGATCGAAGATCCTCGAGGGCTGGCGCTCGCCGTACGACGCGACCGTCACCGCGCGGCTGCGCGCGGCGGGTATCCCGATCCTGGGCAAGACCAATATGGACGAGTTCGCGATGGGCTCCTCGACGGAGAACTCCGCTTACGGCCCGACCCGCAACCCGTGGAACACCGACCGGGTACCCGGGGGATCGGGCGGTGGCAGCGCCGCCGCACTGGCGGCGTTCCAGGCGCCGCTGGCGATCGGCACCGACACCGGCGGATCGATCCGCCAGCCGGCCGCGCTGACTGCGACCGTCGGCGTCAAACCCACCTACGGGACGGTGTCGCGCTATGGCCTGGTGGCGTGCGCGTCCTCGCTCGACCAAGGCGGACCCTGCGCACGCACCGTGCTGGACACCGCGCTGCTGCATCAGGTGATCGCCGGACATGACGCCCGCGACTCGACCTCGATCGACGCCGCGGTGCCCGACGTCGTCGGCGCCGCAAAGGCCGGTGCCGCAGGGGATCTGCGCGGTGTACGCGTCGGTGTGGTCAAGCAGCTGCGCGGGGAGGGTTACCAGCCCGGCGTGTTGGCCTCGTTCAACAAAGCCGTCGAGCAGCTGACCGCGCTCGGAGCCGACGTGTCCGAGGTCGACTGTCCCCATTTCGATCACGCGCTTCCGGCCTACTACCTGATCCTGCCGTCGGAGGTGTCCAGCAACCTGGCACGCTTCGACGCGATGCGTTACGGCCTGCGCGTCGGCGATGACGGCACGCACAGCGCCGAGGAAGTGATGGCGCTGACCCGGGCCGCCGGATTCGGCCCGGAAGTCAAGCGGCGCATCATGATTGGCACCTACGCGCTGTCGGCCGGCTACTACGACGCCTACTACAACCAGGCGCAGAAGGTGCGGACGTTGATCGCGCGCGACCTCGACGCCGCGTATCAGTCGGTGGATGTCCTTGTTTCGCCAACGACGCCGACGACGGCATTCCCGTTGGGGGAGAAGGTCGACGACCCGCTGGCGATGTACCTGTTCGACCTCTGCACGCTGCCGCTCAATCTGGCCGGTCACTGCGGGATGTCGGTCCCGTCAGGTCTGTCCGACGACGACAACCTGCCGGTCGGCCTGCAGATCATGGCGCCTGCGCTCGCCGACGACCGCCTCTACCGGGTCGCGGCTGCCTATGAGGCGGCCCGGGGAGCGCTGCCGTCGGCCATCTGATCGGCCGCCGCGCCGGCAATCGGTCACTGCGACACGAGAGTGCCGAGCAATACTTCCTCCAGCGGGATGATCGAGACGAATTCCAAGCCGGTTATTTCTTGATAGGTCGCGTCGACGTAATCGGCGCTGGCCAACGAGTTGGCGGCGTCGGCCAAAATGGTCTGCCCCTCGGCGACAAAACTCTGACCGATGGTCAAGCTGTACAGCGGAGATAGCGAATAGTCGTCGAAGCCGTCCGCCCGCCCTTGGTTGATGTCGTTGCTGCCGAAATCCGCCAACGCGGACGCGAAAGCATTGCTGCCCTGCGTGAAGTCGCCATCGACGGCGCTGATGATGTCCGAGAAATCGTCGGCGCGCGCGGTGGGCGCGGTCGCGGCGGACATGATCGCTGCGGCGCCGAAAGCGCCCGCGGTGGCGGCCAGACCGACCAGAATCCTCGACCGTGCTGGTGTGGTGCTCATGGCTGCTCCCATCCCGTTCCTGTGACGCGTCGGCTCGCGCCACCTGAAGAGTCGCTACGGGGCAAGATGAACGCATGCGGATTGGAATTCTCACCGGGGGTGGTGACTGTCCTGGACTGAACGCCGTCATTCGGGCGGTGGTGCGTACCTGCGATTCCCGTTACGGGTCGTCGGTGGTCGGATTTCAGGACGGCTGGCGTGGGCTGCTCGAGAACCGGCGCATCCAGTTGGCCAACGACGATCGCAACGACCGCCTGCTGGCCAAGGGCGGAACGGTGCTCGGCACCGCCCGGGTCAATCCCGACAAGCTGAGGGCCGGGCTGGATCAGGTCAAGCAGACGCTGGATGACAACGGCATCGACGTCCTCATCCCGATCGGTGGCGAAGGCACGCTGACCGCCGCGCACTGGCTATCGGAAGAGAACGTGCCCGTCGTCGGGGTGCCCAAGACCATTGACAACGACATCGATTGCACCGACGTGACTTTCGGCCACGACACGGCGTTGATGGTGGCCACCGACGCGATCGACCGGTTGCACAGCACGGCCGAGTCCCACCAGCGGGTGATGCTGGTCGAGGTGATGGGTCGGCACGCCGGTTGGATCGCGCTCAACTCCGGGCTGGCGTCCGGGGCGCACATGACGCTGATCCCCGAGCAGCCGTTCGACATCGACGAGGTGTGCCGACTGGTCAAACGGCGCTTCCAGCGCGGGGACTCGCATTTCATCTGCGTGGTGGCTGAGGGCGCCAAGCCGGCCGAAGGGTCGATGAAGCTGACGCAAGGCGGCACCGACGAATTTGGCCACGAGCGGTTCACGGGCGTGGCTGCGCAGTTGGCGGTCGAGGTGGAGAAGCGGATCAACAAAGAGGTCCGGGTGACCGTGCTGGGCCACGTCCAGCGCGGCGGTATCCCGACGGCCTACGACCGCGTCTTGGCGACCAGATTCGGCGTCAACGCCGCCGACGCCGCGCACGCCGGCGAGTACGGGCAGATGGTCTCGCTGCGCGGCCAGGACATCGGCCGGGTTCCGCTGGCCGAAGCGGTGCGCCAACTCAAGCTGGTCCCGCAGAGCCGTTACGACGATGCGGCCGCCTTCTTCGGCTGACTCCCGGGCACGGCAAACAGTGGGTTCGAGCAATGAGCTGCGCCGACTCGATCCGTTACGTTACGGATAGCGGTAAAGTAGGGGCGGTGACTGAGCTTCTGGGTTGCAGCGTGTGCGGCATCGGTTTCCGGGGTCGGTGCGATGCCCTTTACTGCTCGTCGGCGTGCCGGCAGAAGGCACACCGCGGTCGCACGGCAACGCGAATCGCGGCGCTGGCCGAGCCGCGGAATCCCGGAACTCGCACCCGGCGAAGGATCACCAGGCCGGATGTTGCCGACACCATCCAGCGGGCGCAGCAACAGCAGCGTCGCGCCCGCGAACTCTGTCGCGATGCCGCCGCCACGCAACGCCAATTCCTGGCGTCACAGCGGTGGTCGGCTAGCCGGAGGCTGGCGCCGGTGGTCAGCAAGACGACATCTCCGCCATGGTCGGGTTTGTCCGCCGTTGACCGGAAGTCCGGAGACCACTCGTGATGCCCGCCGAAACGGACGGTGCCGCGACCATGCTGGACGGCCAAGCGGCCACGGTAGAGGAGGCGTTCGCCGGTGCGCCGCAACGCGTCGGTTGGTTCCGCTTCTACTTCGAGGATCAACGCTGGGAGTGGTCCGACCAGGTGCAGAGCATGCACGGCTACAAGCCAGGCACGGTGACTCCGAACACCCAGTTGGTTCTGAAGCACAAACATCCCGACGACCGCCGCGAAGTCAAGAAGACCATCGACGACATGCTGAACACCCATCGCGCGTTCAGCACCCGGCACCGGATCATCGACACCCGCGGAGTCGTCCACCAGGTGGTAGTGGTGGGTAATCAGCTCAAGGACGAGCAGGGTGCGGTGATCGGCACGCACGGCTACTACGTGGACATCACGCCCGCATCCGACAGAGCCCGGGAGGAACTCATCACTGCCCGCGTCGCCGAGATCACCGAGCACCGCGCCGTGATCGAGCAGGCCAAGGGCATGCTCATGCTGGTCTACGGGCTCGATCAAGATGCCGCGTTCGACCTGCTGAGGTGGCGATCTCAGGCAGGCAACGTCAAGCTGCGACGGCTGGCGGAGATAGTGGTCGACACCTTCCGCGACGCCCGCGACGAGGGCATCGGCTCCCGATCGGCGTTCGATCACGCCTTGCTGATCGGCGACGCGGGTCCGAGCCGCAATGGCGCGTCCGCCTCGGGCGGCATTTAGGATCGTCGGCATGACTTCTGTGGCGAGAGTTCCCAGTGCGCCCGGGGTGAGTTGCTCGACTACGAGGACGTGATCGCGCGCTACGACCCGGTGCTCGGCATGGAGGTGCACGTCGAGCTGTCCACCGCCACCAAGATGTTCTGCGCCTGCGCCAACGAGTTCGGCGCCGAGCCGAATAGCCACGTCTGTCCGGTGTGCCTCGGGCTGCCCGGCTCGCTGCCGGTGCTCAACGAGGCCGCCGTGGAATCGGCGATTCGCATCGGGCTGGCACTCAACTGCGGCATCGCACCGTGGGGGCGGTTCGCCCGCAAGAATTACTTCTACCCGGACCAGCCGAAGAACTACCAGATCTCGCAATACGACGAGCCGATCGCGGTCAACGGCTACCTCGATGTCCCGCTGGAGGACGGCAGCACCTGGCGAATCGACATCGAGCGGGCCCACATGGAAGAAGACACCGGCAAGCTCACCCACCTGGGCAGCGACACTGGCCGCATCGCCGGTGCGACCACCTCGCTGGCCGATTTCAACCGGGCCGGGGTGCCGCTGATCGAAATCGTCACCAAGCCCATCGAGGGCACCGGCGAGCGGGCACCGGAAATCGCCCGCGCTTACGTCACCGCCTTGCGAGACCTGTTGCGCGCGTTGGATGTTTCCGATGTCCGGATGGATCAGGGCTCGATGCGCTGCGACTCCAACGTGTCGCTGAAGCCGACCGGTGCCACCGAGTTCGGCACGCGCAGCGAGACCAAGAACGTCAACTCGCTCAAGAGCGTCGAGGTCGCTGTCCGCTACGAGATGCGTCGCCAGGGTGCTGTTCTGGAGTCGGGTGGACGAGTCATCCAGGAGACCAGGCACTTTCACGAGGACGGCTACACCAGCCCGGGCCGTACCAAGGAAACCGCCGAGGACTACCGCTACTTTCCCGAGCCCGACTTGGAACCGGTCGCGCCCAGCAGCGAGCTTGTCGAGCGGCTGCGTCACACCATTCCCGAGCTACCGTGGTTGCGCCGTAAGCGGATTCAGCAAGACTGGGACATCTCCGACGAGGTGATGCGCGATCTGGTCAACGCCGGTGCGGTCGATCTGGTCATCGCAACGGTCGAGCAAGGCGCGTCCAGTGACCAGGCGAAGGCGTGGTGGGGAAACTTCCTGGTGCAAAAGGCCAACGAGGCCGGCATCGAACTCGACGAATTGCCTATCACCCCAGCCCAAGTCGCCGCGGTCGCAGCGCTGGTCGATGGCGGCAAGCTCACCACCAAAATGGCCCGCCAAGTCGTCGAGGGCGTGTTGGCAGGCGAAGGCGAACCAGACCAGGTCATGAGCGCGCGCGGATTGGCCGTGGTACGCGACGACTCGCTGATCCAGGCCGCGGTCGACGAGGCACTGGCAGCCAACCCCGATGTCGCCGAGAAGATTCGCGGCGGCAAAGTGCAGGCCGCCGGCGCGATCGTCGGCGCCGTGATGAAAGCGACCAAAGGGCAGGCCGACGCCGCGCGGGTGCGTGAACTGGTGCTCGCCGCCTGCAGCTAGCTGTTCTTTCGTTTGACTGGTTCAGCTTTTCGAGGCTGCATGGGCTGTGTCCCACCAGCTGGTGAGCAAGGCGGCGTAGTGGGCGGGCTTTTCTTCCCAGCAGAAGTGGCCCGCGCCCGCAATGAGATCGACTTTGGCGTTGGGCAGACGCGCATTCAGGAACTCGGCGTTGGACGCGGGAACGACTTGGTCGTAGGCCCCGGCAACGATCCGGACCGGCGTTCGGATGCCCGGCAGGAGCTCGGCGAGTTCCGGGAGGTATTCGCGGTAGCTCTGCGCGTACGGGATCGTGTCGGCGAAGCGTTCGCCTTCGTAGCAGGCCAGGTAATCTTCGCGGATCTCCTCGGACGGGGTATAGCCCGCAATCGTGCCCAGGGCGGCCTCCACGATCTTGCGCCCGCCGATCTGGCGATAAGGCTCCAAGTCAGGTGCTTCGATCCACTCTTTAAGGACACCGGTGACATCCAGTGGTACCGCGGCACCGCCGCTGCCGACGACGATGCTGCGGAATCTGTCCGGGGCGGCGGCGGCGGCAAACAGCACCGAGGAAGTGCCGATGTCGGGACCAACGATGTGGGGGTGGTGCAGGCCGAGGGCGTCGGCCGCGTGGAGGATGAAATGCCCCATGGCTTTTGGATTCATCAGCGTTTGGCGATAGTCCGATCCGCCGAAGCCAGGGGGATCGATGGCGACTAGGTGCGCCGCGTTCGCGAGGAGCGGCCAAGCCGGCTCGAAGGCATACACGCTTTCAGGCCAGGGGCTCATCAGGATTACGTCGGGACCATCTTGGCCGCCTTCGGCGTAGCGGACCGTCAATCCGTCGACCGTGGTTTTCTTCGGGTGGATGAGGGCGCTCATGGACACTCCTTGTCCGTTTCCAGCAGTTGACCGAGTTGCCAATCGTGGACGCGGCGAGCGGGCGGCCCACTCGATGAGTCTTGCGCAAGTTTGGCTACGGCGACATCGCACAATCGTGCGAGCACGGCTCGCGGTTTGGCTGTGGTGCGCGACGATTCGCTGCAAAGGCCAGGCCGACGCCGCGCGGGTGCGTGAACTGGTGCTCGCCGCCTGCAGCTAGCGGAACAAGTCGGCCAGCTCGGTGAACAACTGGGCCAGCGGTTGACCCACGCCGTCCCATGCGATCGACTCGGCAATCGCTTGATCCTGCAAGAACAATGACGCGATCGGCCCGACCAACGTGGATGGAACGTCCAACGTCGCGCAGCCGATGCTGCAGTCGCCGAGCGTGTCGGTGAAGCCGATGCCGTCGATCAGCGAACCGGCCGGGCTGAGCAGCCCACCGAGATCGAGGGTCAGCGTGGCATCGGTAGTCGGCGAAGAGATCCCGAAATCCGTTAGCAGCGTGTCGAGGTTGATGTCGCCGTAGCCGTTGAGGAAGGCATTGCTGACATTGGCCGGCATGTCGAGCAGATCGTTGAAGGCGGTCGTGTAATCGGGGCTCGCGCCGCTGAGTGCGGTTGTGATGGCGGTGATGTCGTCGTTGACTTGCAACAGCGGGCCCAGTGTGGTGCCGAAGCTGCCCCACAAGATGCCGCTCAACGGTGATCCGGAGAAATTGATGTACGGCTCGATCTGGGAAGCCAGGTCGTCGCCGACCAAAAGCGGCAGAACCGGAATGGTCACATCCGTGCAGAGCGGGCAAAGTCCGATGTTGAAGCTGAGCCCGTTGGTCAGGACGTCGATCAGTCCGTCTTTGCCCGGTAGGTCGATGTTGAAGAGGTGGGTGCCCAGGGCGCTGATGCCGATCTCGCTCTGCGTCGGATCGACCGACGTGTAGATGTAGGGCTCGGGGTTGGCAGGCTCGAACGGGTTTATCGCCGCGTTGTACGCGGTCATCAGGTCCGTCTCGAAGTTCCGGTTGCCGTCCAGGTACTCGGGAATGTTGGCGGCGAACTGCTGGATGTCGGCGAACGCAGCAGGGGATAAGTGGTCATAGATATCGGTCGAGTTCGCCAGTGCAGTCTGCAGTACCTGATCCCAGGAGATGTCACCGGAGACGAGTCGCACGGCACGCTGCTGCACGTCGGAGGAGCTGCGCACAGGTGCAGTGACCGGTGCGGCGATCGCGCCGGCAGCCACCACAGTGACGGCGAATCCTGCGGTGATCCAAGGGCTAGCGGTGATGTTGATGGCGTCTCCTAGGCGCTTCGGCCCCCACAGGCAGCTAGATATTAGCTGAGATATCGCTGAGCACCGCTTAAGCGCGGCTGTTGTCGCCAGGCGCGGTCGTCGGCGCGCCTACGGCCAGCCAGCACCCGGCGCGGGAGCCGGGAACACAACAACCTGCCCGGTGGGTCGGGTCGGCTGAGGGCCGCCCCACTGCTGGCCGACCACGTAGAGCAGCGGTCGATCGCCGCGACTGAGTGCACAGGCGAAGGCGCCCCTGTCCAGCTCGACCGTTGTGAGAACCTCACCGCCCTCGCGCATTCGAACGCAGTGTTTGTTGCCGACGTCGGCGTACCAGACCGCACCTTCGGCATCCACGCAGATGCCGTCGGGGTGGTCGTCTCCGGTGTCCGCCCATGTTCGGCGGTTGGTCACGTCGCCGTCGGGACCGATGTCGAAGCCGGTGAGCCGGTTACCGTGCGATTCGGCCACGATCAGTGTCGAGCCGTCGGCGGTTATCGCCATTCCGTTGGGAAAGGCGAGCTCGTCGGCGACCTGTCGGACGGCGCCCGCGGGCGTGACAACCGCGATGCTGCCGAGAGCGGGCTCACCGCCGGGGAAGTCGAAGCCGATGTTGTTGACGTACGCGTTGCCACGCGCATCCACCACGATGTCATTCCACGGCTTCTGCGAGGCGGGGGCCAGGTCGGCGTGGGTGACTAGTGAACCATCGGGCTCTCGGCGAAGCAGCCGTCGCTGCGCTGAATCCACGACCAGCAATCGGCCGTCGGGCAGGAAGTCGATACACATCGGGAACGACGGCACGCTGACTACCACGTCGTGGCCACCTTCGGGATTGAGCGCTATCACCTGATGCGCGCCCCAGTCGGAAAACCACAGTCGCCCGTCGTGCCAACGCGGCGACTCACCAAACGAAATTCCCTCCATCACGACCGTCATGTCAAGACAGACTGCCAGCCATCACAAACCTCATCGGGTGGGTTGTTCAAGATGATCGGCGTCGGAGTTGCTGGCGATCGCGACGGCATCCTCTTCGTCGCGGTAGGGGATGACGGTGATTGACGGCCCGGGGATTTCTTCGCGCGAAATAGGCATGGAATTGTCCGCTTCTGCGGACCATCTCATCTGCCACGCGGGAGTCGCCGCACTCGGCACATCAACGAAAACCGCTGCCCACCAGCAAGAAACAGGCCGTGGCCCTGGGCTCGAAACTAGCGTCGTCGCCCGTCGGAGCATTGTCATATGACCCGGAAGATGGAAACCTACAATCAATGACCAGCATCAGTGACCAGCTTCGCGAACAGACGGTGAATACCGTGCTCGGCCGAATTCGGCTGCAGGTCGGTGGATCTGGTGCACCGATCGTGTTCTGGCCGAGCCTGCTGATGACCGGCGACATGTGGCATGGGATGGCCAACGAGGTCATCAGCCGCCATCAGGTGGTACTCGTCGACCCGCCCGGCCAGGGCGGCAGCCAGCCACTGACGGACTTCTTCAGCTTCGAGGATTGCGCCCGCTGCGTGGTCGACATCCTCGATGGGCTCGGCCTCGAGAAGGCGCACTTCGTCGGCAACTCCTGGGGCGGGATGATCGGTGCGACCTTTGCCGCGACATATCCCGACCGGGTCGGGGGCGCGGTGCTGATGAATTGCACCGCCGGCCGCGCCGGCCTCCGTCAGAAAGTCGAATTCGCGATTTTGCTCCGAGTGGCCAAATGGGCAGGCGGAATCGGCCCGTTGCTGAATCGTCCCGTGCTGAAAGCTTTTCTCGGGCCCACCACCATGCGGCAACGTCCCGACGTGGTGGCCCACGTGAGCACCACGGTGAAGTCGGTCAACATCGCCTCAGCCTCGTGGGCGGTGAAGAGCGTGGTCCCGCGCCGGCCTGACCAACGGGCCTTGTTGGGCCGCATACGCACACCGGTGCTGGTTGTCGGTGGCGCAGAGGACTCAACCTTTCCGCCGCGCGACGCGATCGACATGGCCAAGGCCATCCCGAACGCCTCGGTTCAAGTGCTCGATGGCGTGGCGCATCTGGCCGGACTGGAGAACCCACCGCTGGTGAGCGCGCTGGTGGAGCGGTTCTTGTTCAGCGGCAGTGAAAGCGGCTCCGCCGCAACGTAGACACCGGGATACGCCGCTTGACGTCGGTGGGCTAGGTCTTGTCGTCGTTGGCCCGTGGGAAGCCACCGCCCTGCGGGAACAGCGGGAACACCACGTCATCCAGTTTCTCGGCGTCGCCGCTGGTCTTGTTGATCGTGTCGCCCCAAATGTTGCCGTCCGGCGACATCCGCAGCGCCCAGGCGTGGCCGTGTGTGTCCTGTCGGACCACGTCCGGCTGACCGGTCACCGAACCCGTCCCCTGCGCGAGGTGGATTGCCACCGTCTGCTTCGTGTTGACCAGGTTGATCAGCACGGTGCCGTCCAACGCTGAGCAGCCGGCAACGCCGGGCCGGTCCGGCCAGGTCCACACCGTGGAAACCTTGGAGTCCTTCGTGATCCGCTGCAGCCGGTCAGAAGTGGGCGTGCGATCGGCGATGAAGAGCGAGCCGTCTACGGGGTCGGTGCACATGCCACCGCCGACGCCGAGGCCACTCAACGCCGTCGTCGGTGGTGCCTGGTTGAGTGTGGTGGGCTGCTCGATGCGAATCACCTTGCCCGCCATCGATGCCGGGTCATTGGCCATCGCCGGGTTGCCCGCATCGCCGGTCATGACGGCCAGTGTGGTGGGGCTGGTGAACAGCAGCGCGCCGGTATTGCCGTTGGCGCCCTTGGGAATTCCAGTCAAGATGTCTTTCGGAGTGTCCCCGTCGGCGACCCGGATGACGCGGTTATCAGTGGGGGTGCTGATGTAGGCGTACATCAGTCGGTCCTGCGAGTACGTCGGCGAGAGGACGATGTCCATCAGTCCACCGTCGCCGGCCGGGTCGACGGGGATGACGGTCTTCACCTTCGGCTCGGCGCTGACGGACACCTCCTTGACCGCACCCGTCGTCCGCTCGGCGACCAGAGCCGACTTGCTGTCGGGCTGCATGAGCAGGCCGCTGGTGCTCTCCAGGCAACCCTGCATCACTCCTGGCGCCGGGCATTCCTTCGGGAACGGCTTGTCGGGCAGCGGTGGTGGCGGAGGCGGTGTCGAGCTCGGTGCGCCATGCCGCTCGGGTTCGGTGGTGAACGGCTGCGATTGGACATCGTTGAACTGGGCGCAACCAGCCAGAACGAGCATCGCCGAGCAGAGCACAGGAAGACTGCGCCGCCCCGACCACCACAACCGCATAGCTGCCAGATTACGGACACCTCGGTCCATGCGCCCGTGACGGGTACCGCGCGGCGTCCACATCCGCCCGCAAACACCGGCCGGCGATACGCGGCGACCAAATCGCAACCGCGAAAGCCCCGCTCAAATCCCCGATTCGCACGAATTTGCCCTTACCCTGGCACGGGTGAGCAGTCAATCGAAAAACGCGCATTGGCAACGACCGGACTCATCCGCGCTGCCAACGGCAGAGCGGCCGACCGCCGCGCAATTGGTCGACCCCGAAGACGACCTGCCATCGGACACTTACGCAGGCGATTTCGAAACGACCCTGATCCCGCACTACGACTCCAGTGACTCCGGCAGCGTCCGCTCGTCGAGCAGCGGAGCGGGAGTGATCGGTGGCCACGAGCCTTTGCCGTACCAGCCGCAACCGACCGGCCAGCACTCGGTGTTCGCGCCCGACGGTATGGACGAGCACGAACATTTCGACGACGAGCGGATCCGCGCTGCGAACCGTCGCGGTACTCAACATCTCGGCCTGCTGATTCTGCGAGTCGGCCTCGGTGCCGTCTTCCTCGCCCACGGGCTGCAGAAGTTGTTCGGCTGGTGGGGCGGACAGGGCCTGAGCGGTTTCAAGAACGCGCTGTCCGACGTCGGCTACCAGCACGCGGACATCCTCACCTACTGCGCCGCGGGTGGTGAGATCGCCGCGGGCGTGCTGCTGGTGCTCGGCCTGTTCACGCCGATTGCCGCTGCGGGCGCGCTTGCCTACCTGACCAACAGCATGCTCGCCGGGCTGTCGGTCCAGCACGGTCACCGGTCGTTCCCGTACTTCCTGCCGAACGGCCACGAGTACGAGATCTCCCTGGTTGTGATGGCCGCCGCCGTCATCCTCAGTGGCCCCGGCCGCTACGGCTTCGACGCGGGCCGGGGCTGGGCGCGGAGGCCGTTCATCGGTTCGTTTGCTGCGCTGGTGGTGGGCATCGGCGCCGGCGTTGCGCTGTGGGTATTCCTCAACGGCGCCAACCCGGTCGGCTAGTTCGCGTACGGATTGGGGACGCGGCCGCCGCTGGCCCGGGTCAGCTGCGGCAACGTTGCGAACGTCACCGCGGGTAACCGCAACTGGTGGCCATCTTTGAGTTGAGCGCGACCCCAGGAGCCTCTGTTGAATCGCAGGCCCTCGATGTCTTCCCAGCGCACCGATCGGCTGCCGAGCAGCGTGCGCACGGTGACGCCGGTGTGATCGGCCTCTGTGCGGAGCCGAACAATCAGCGCCGACAACAGCACCGGGATGATCAGCAGCGGAGCCGTCACCGGCCAGGTCAGCACCAGCACGAGCAGCCCGAGGGCGAAGAAACCCACTGCGAAGTGGGCCATCGGCGAAATGTTGATCACCACCGGCGGTGTGCTTTCGGCGTCCTCCGCTGAATCGGCGGCCATGCATGCATCATGGCATCGAGCTGACCAGGGATCCCCGCAGCCATCGGAATTTGACGTTTGACCAGTACGGCAGCTACCGTCGTGGGGCGATGAACACATCTGGAGAGCTCGTAGTAATCCGCATGCGCGTTGGTGCCTGACTGATCAAGTCCATCAACGCGCAACCCTCGTGCAGCTGCTGAGCTGACGGGGGTTTTTTGTTGCCCGCCCCTTTCCAGAGCAAACGCAGAACAAACGAGGACAAGAGGACACCGTGAGCGCACCCGCCAAGCCTGCGTCGCAGGAAGTGGCCCGTATCGCCACCGACGCGGCCAAGCCTGCAGCCAAACCGCCGACGGTTCGGCCGAAACATGTTGCACCTGAGCAACTTACCGGCGCGCAGTCGGTAATCCGGTCACTGGAGGAGCTCGACGTCGAGGTCATCTTCGGGATCCCCGGCGGTGCCGTGCTTCCGGTCTATGACCCGCTGTTCGACTCGAAGAAGCTGCGGCATGTGCTGGTTCGCCACGAGCAGGGCGCCGGCCACGCGGCCAGCGGGTACGCCCACGCCACCGGAAAGGTCGGCGTGATGATGGCCACTTCCGGTCCCGGTGCCACCAACCTGGTGACGCCGCTGGCCGATGCGCAGATGGACTCCATTCCGGTGGTCGCCGTCACCGGGCAGGTCGGCCGCGCGCTGATCGGGACGGACGCCTTCCAGGAGGCCGACATCTCCGGCATCACCATGCCGATCACCAAGCACAACTTCCTGGTTCGCGACGGCGACGATATCCCCCGGGTGATGGCCGAGGCCTTCCATATCGCAGCCAGCGGACGGCCGGGCGCGGTGCTCGTCGACATCCCGAAAGATGTGCTGCAGAGCCAGTGCACCTTCAGCTGGCCGCCACGGATGGATCTGCCCGGCTACAAGCCGAACACCAAGCCGCACAACCGTCAGATCAACGAGGCCGCCAAGCTGATCGCCGCCGCACACAAGCCGGTGCTCTACGTCGGCGGCGGGGTCATTCGAGGCGAGGCCACCGAGGAGTTGCGCGAACTGGCCGAGCTGACCGGCATCCCAGTGGTCACCACGCTGATGGCGCGCGGCGCCTTCCCGGACAGCCACCGCCAGCACCTGGGCATGCCGGGTATGCACGGCACCGTCGCGGCGGTTGCCGGGCTGCAACGCAGCGACCTGCTGATCGCACTGGGCACCCGTTTCGACGACCGGGTCACCGGACAACTCGACTCGTTCGCGCCCGAGGCCAAGGTCATTCACGCCGACATCGACCCCGCCGAGATCGGCAAGAACCGCAATGCCGATGTGCCGATCGTCGGTGACGTCAAGGCCGTCATCACCGAGCTGATCGCGGCACTGCGGCACCATGACGCGCCGGCCAAGATCGACATTGCCGACTGGTGGACCTATCTCGACGAAGCCAAGGCCACCTACCCGTTGAGCTACGGGCCGCAGAGCGACGGCAGCCTCAGCCCGGAGTACGTCATCGAGAAACTGGGCGAGATCGCCGGGCCCGACGCGATCTACGTCGCGGGGGTCGGCCAGCATCAGATGTGGGCCGCACAGTTCGTCTCCTACGAAAAGCCGCGAACCTGGCTCAACTCCGGCGGATTGGGCACCATGGGCTTCGCCATCCCGGCGGCTATGGGCGCGAAGTTCGCCCGCCCGGACGCCGAGGTGTGGGCGATCGACGGCGACGGCTGCTTCCAGATGACCAACCAGGAATTGGCCACCTGCGCGATCGAGGGCGCACCGATCAAGGTGGCGCTGATCAACAACGGCAACCTCGGCATGGTGCGCCAGTGGCAGACCCTGTTCTATAAGGAGCGGTATTCGCAGACCGACCTGGCCACCCACTCGCGCCGGATCCCCGACTTCGTCAAGTTGGCCGAGGCACTGGGATGCGTCGGATTGCGTTGCGAGCGTGAGGAAGACGTCGTCGATGTGATCAACCAGGCCCGGGCGATCAACGACCGCCCGGTGGTGATCGACTTCATCGTCGGCGCCGATGCGCAGGTGTGGCCGATGGTGGCCGCCGGGACCAGCAACGACGAGATTCAGGCCGCCCGCGGCATCCGCCCGCTCTTTGACGACGGCATCGAGGGGCACGCCTGATGACCACCGGATCGACGAGGACACACACCCTTTCGGTGTTGGTCGAAGACAAACCCGGTGTACTGGCTCGCGTCGCAGCGCTGTTCTCCCGGCGTGGGTTCAACATCGAGTCGCTGGCGGTCGGTGCCACCGAGCAGAAGGACATGTCGCGGATGACGATCGTGGTCTCCGCCGAAAGCACCCCGCTCGAGCAGATCACCAAGCAGCTCAACAAGCTGATCAACGTCATCAAGATCATCGAGCAGGACGACCACACCTCGGTGTCGCGTGAGTTGGCGCTGATCAAAGTCCGCGCCGACGCCGGAAGCCGCAGTCAGGTGATCGAGGCCGTGAACCTGTTCCGCGGCAAGGTGATCGACGTGTCGCCGGAATCGCTGACCATCGAGGCGACCGGCGACCGCGGCAAGTTGGAAGCGCTGCTGAAGGTGCTCGAGCCGTTCGGCATCCGCGAAATCGCCCAATCGGGAGTGGTTTCACTTACCCGGGGACCACGCGCTATCGGTACCGCCAAATAACCCATTCAATTCGAAAAGCCAATAACGAAGGAGACATTCAGGTGGCTTTGGAGATGTTCTACGACGACGACGCGGACCTGTCGATCATTCAGGGCCGCAAGGTCGGTGTCATCGGCTACGGCAGCCAGGGGCACGCGCACTCACTGAGCCTGCGCGACTCCGGAGTCCAGGTGCGGGTCGGGCTGAAGGAGGGCTCGAAGTCGCGGGCCAAGGTCGAGGAGCAGGGCCTGACCGTCGACACCCCAGCCGAGGTGGCCAAGTGGGCCGACGTGATCATGCTGCTGGCGCCCGACACCGCGCAGGCCGACATTTTCAAAAACGACGTCGAGCCCAACCTGAAGGACGGCGACGCGCTGTTCTTCGGTCACGGACTCAACATCCACTTCGACCTGATCAAGCCGCCCGGCAACGTGACCATCGCGATGGTGGCGCCAAAGGGGCCCGGGCCACTTGGTGCGTCGGCAGTTCGTCGACGGCAAGGGTGTGCCCGCGCTGATCGCCGTCGACCAGGACCCGAACGGCAACGGCGAGGCGCTGGCGCTGTCCTACGCCAAGGCCATCGGCGGCACCCGCGCCGGCGTCATCAAGACCACCTTCAAGGACGAGACCGAGACCGACCTGTTCGGTGAGCAGGCCGTGTTGTGCGGTGGCACAGAGGAATTGGTGAAGACCGGTTTCGACGTCATGGTCGAGGCCGGCTACCCGCCGGAGATGGCCTACTTCGAGGTGTTGCACGAGCTCAAGCTGATCGTCGACCTGATGTACGAGGGCGGCATCGCCCGGATGAACTACTCGGTGTCCGATACCGCGGAGTTCGGTGGGTATTTGTCCGGCCCGCGGGTGATCGACGCCGACACCAAGGAGCGGATGCGCGCCATCCTGCGCGACATCCAGGACGGCACCTTCACCAAGAAGCTGGTCGCCAATGTCGAGGGCGGCAACAAGCAGCTCGAGCAGCTGCGCAAGGAGAACGCCGAGCACCCGATCGAGGTCACCGGCAAGAAGCTGCGCGACCTGATGAGCTGGGTCGACCGCCCGATCACCGAGACCGCCTAGCGGCCAGATTCGTCGAGATCGACGTTAGCGCGACAAGTTTCGGCTTGGGTTCAAGGGGCGGTTGCAACACTTCGTAGGTAGGGGTGTTGATGCGCCATTGGTCGTTGGTGTCGGTGCAGCGTCGGTTTTGGGTTTTAGTAGCCGCGGGTCGGTCCACTGAGGATGCGGCGGCAATGGTCGGCGTGTCGGCGACGTGTGGGCTGGAGTGGTTCCGCAAATTCGGTGGTGTGAATCCATGTATGCAAGTGGCACAAGGTGTCCGACGGCCTCGGCTGTCGCTGTCGGAGCGCGAGCGGATCATGATCGGCACCTCGCGGGGTGAGTCGATGCGTTCGATCGCGCGCGGGTTGGGGCGTGCTCCCTCGACGGTGATGCGCGAGATCGAGAAGAACGGCCGTACCCGCACGGCCCCTGGCCGGTATCGGGCGTTGCACCGGTTCGGGGTCAACCGGGGCGGGTGGGACGCTCGATCGGGTTATTCGGCGTCGTTGGCTCAGCAGCGCACCGAGGCACGTGCTCGGCGTCCCAAGGCCGGCAAGCTGGCCCGCTGTCCGCTGTCGTGTGAGCAGGTGCAAGCGTCGTCGACCAAGAAGTACAGCCCCGAGCAAATCGCTCACGTTTGGCCACGACCTATCCTGATCGCCCGGAGAGCAGGTGTCCCACGAAACCATCTATAAGGCGCTTTACGCGCAAGGACGCGAGAGCCGCGCCGTGAGTTGAACACACGTCTGCCACGGGCGACCTCGTAAGCCTCGCGCTCGTGCCGGCGTGCACAAGGGGGCCGCCGGGCTTGTCAAGATAACTGTGTAAGGGATTGTGGCCGTTTACGTTTGGGTCATAGTGGAAGTCGGTCGGGGAATTGGATGGCGAAGGTATTGAGCGCCTGAGTCCAGTTGTAGGTTCCTTGGCCGTCGGTGGTTCCTCGTTTCTGGTTGATGTTACGGATGGCTAGATAGAGCAGCTTGAGCGCGGCGGCGTCGTTGGGGAAGCAGCCGCGGGCCTTGGTGACCTTGCGCAGTTGATAGTCAGCGACTCGATGGCGTTGGTGGTGTAGATGATCCTTCGGATCTCGACCGGGAACGCCAGAAACGGCACGAACTCCGCCCACGCCCGGTCCCATACCGCGACCGCTCCCGGCGACTTCGTTTTCCATTCAGCCCGGAACTGCTCGAGCGCCAAGGCGGCGGCTTCTTCGGTGGCCGCGGTGTAGATCGGGCGCAGCGCCTGGGCCATCGTGCGGCGGTCGGTGTAGGAGGCGTAGCGCATCGAGGCCCGTAGCAGGTGCACCACGCAGGTCTGCACGATCGCCGCCGGCCAGACCGCCGCGATCGATTCGGGCAGCCCGCTCAGCCCATCGCAGCAGACGAATAAGGCGTCGCGACAACCCCGATTGCGCAGCTCGGTGAGTACGCCGTGCCAGAACTTGGCGCCCTCGGTCTGCTGGATCCAGATCCCCAGGACCTGTTTGATCCCGTCGACATCAACGCCGATCACGACGTGGGCGGCCTTGTTGGCGACCACGCCGCCGTCTCGGATCTTGATGCGGATCGCATCGATGTAAAGGATCGGATAGACCGGATCGACCGGGCGCGATTGCCAGGCCGCAATCTCCTCGATCACCACGTCGGTGACCCGCGAGATCGTGGCCGCCGACACCCTGGCGCCGTAGACCTCGGCCAGATGCTCGGTGATATCGCGGGTGGACATGCCAGCGCGTACAGCGACAAGATCATGTCCTCGACCTGGCCCAAGCGGCGTTTGCGTTTGGGCACGATCGCCGCGGTGAATGTGCCGTTGCGATCGCGCGGCACCTCGAGCTCAACCGGCCCCGCGGTGGTCAGCACGGTTTTGCGGCCGTGGCCGTTGCGCGAGTTGCCCGAGCCGTGGCCGGCCGGATCGCCGTGCTCGTAACCCAAATGATCGGCGACCTCGACATCCAGAGCGCGTTCAAGGACTGCCTTGGTCATCTGAGAAAGCAACCCGTCGGGGCCGTCGATGGGAACACCGGACGCTTCAGCGTCGGCCAACAAGGCATCCAGCGCAGCCGGTGGCAGCAGCTGCGCCAGCTTCGCCGCAGCATCGGCACGCGGCGAGTCAGATTGTGACAACGAAATTCTCCTGTCCGGTGATAGCAAGCCTGCCACCACCATTCAGGCCAAACCCCTTACACAGTCAATGAGACACGCCCTTTTCACCTTTTTTTTTTCTCATCTCCCGCCCGCCGAGGCCGACGATCGAGCCCTACCCGGGCACTGGGAAGGCGATCTCATCATCGGCAAAAACCAGGCCTCCCAGATCGGCACCCTCGTCGAGCGCTCCACCGGGTTCGTCCGCCTCCTGCATCTGCCCGACACCCGTTCTGCCGACGTTGTCGCTGATGCCATGATCGCTGCGATCAAGGAACTACCGCCCACACTGCGTCGTACCGTGACCTGGGACCAAGGCCACGAAATGGCCCAACACGCCCGGATCAGTATCGACGCGGGCATCGAGGTCTACTTCTGCGACCCACACTCTCCCTGGCAGCGGGGAAGCAACGAAAACACCAACGGCCTGCTACGCCAATACTTTCCAAAGGGCACAGACCTATCTGTGCACTCACCCGAGCACCTGGCCTACGTCGCCGACGAACTCAACGCCGACCCAGAAAACGATTCAACTGGGACAACCCCACCAACCGAGTCAACCAACTACTACTGTCACCACCGACAGAGTCCACTGTCGCAAGCAAACCTTGAAACCGCCCGGTGTCGTCGCGCTAGCGTCGATTTCGCGTTCAGCCCGCCAGGCGGCCCGCGAACGTCACCACTCGACGCGCCAAATGGTCGAGAGCGGTGTTGGTCACGTCGCCGATCTCCTCGATGTTGTCGTGAGTGGCGACCAGGCTGACCCCATACGGATTGCCGTCGACGAACTTGCACGGGTCGGTGTATCCGGGCGGGACGATGATTCCGCCCCAGTGGATCAAGGTGATGTAGAGCGACAGCAGCGTCGTCTCCTGGCCGCCATGTGCGGTGTTGGAGGATGTATAGCCGGCATACACCTTGTCCGACAGCTTGCCCTGGGACCACAGTCCGCCCAGCGAATCGATGAAGGTGCGCAATTGGGCTGCGGGGGAGCCGAACCGCGTGGGCGTTCCGAAGATCACCGCATCGGCCCACACGATGTCCTCACCGGTCGCGGCCGGAAGATCCTTGGTCGCTTCGTAGTTGGCCGTCCAGGCCGGATTGTGGGCGAACGATTCCGGGTCGTGCGTCTCGGCGACATGTCGCAGGCGGACGTCGGCGCCCGCCGCCTCAGCTGTCGCGGCGACACGCTTGGCCATCGTCGTGCCGTGGCCGGTGGTGGAGTAGTAGATGATCGCCAGGTTTGTCACGGCATCATCGTAGGCAGGGGCGATGGCTCAGAGGCATCGATCGGGAGGGCCGGTGTCGGGGGGTCGACTCGAACGCCGAACACCGGTTGCCGCACGTCACCATTGCTGAATTCCGCGCACCACGGAAGGTGCCCATGGTCGTCGGGCCAGACCAATTGCAGGGCCCGCAGACCGGGGCCGTAGATCGAGTACCGCGAATTTCATATGGACATCGGGTGCTGCACCTGGACTAATTCGAGCAGGAGTTCACCGCCTATCAGCATCCGCTCGCCCGGTACCGGCCGGCCTCCGTGCACGAGATACTTGGCGACGGTGTTCGAGCACAAGGTTCGCCCGCTCCGGTGACATCCCAGTCACCAACAGTTCGGGCAGGCCTCGCTGGTGTAATCCGATCGTGTAGGCGTAACGGCGGCGGTCACTTTCCACGAATTGCGCGGCCCAACCGTTCTTCTTGACCTTTTGGCAGAGTAGCTGCAGCCACTCGCTCATGGTGGCGTCGGGGTGATCGCATTTCCAGCACATGGGGTATTTCTCCTGTCGTCGCGCTTGTCGACAGGATGCACCCGGGCACTGACACGCGGGGCCCCGTCCCGAACGTGCACTCAGTGCGAATTTCCGTTATTTTCTCGCACTGAGTGCACGTTCGACGCAGCTAGCGGGTCCAACCGGCGACCGTGGCGCAATCCGGCACAACCGCGACCATTAGGCTGGCCCGCGTGAGCCTGCCTGTTGTTCTCATCGCTGACAAACTTGCCGAATCAACCGTCGAAGCCCTGGGCGACCAGGTCGAGGTGCGCTGGGTGGACGGCCCGGACCGCGAGAAGCTGCTCGCGGCGGTGCCCGAAGCCGACGCCCTTCTGGTCCGCTCGGCGACCACCGTCGACGCCGAGGTGCTCGACGCCGCGCCGAAACTGAAGATCGTCGCGCGCGCCGGCGTCGGGCTGGACAACGTAGACGTCAAGACCGCCACCGAACGCGGTGTGCTGGTGGTCAACGCGCCGACGTCGAACATTCACAGCGCCGCCGAGCACGCCTTGGCGCTGCTGCTGTCGGCCGCCCGCCAGATCCCCGCGGCCGACGCCTCGCTGCGCGAGCACGCCTGGAAGCGCTCGTCGTTCTCGGGCACCGAAATCTTCGGCAAGACCGTCGGAGTCGTCGGGTTGGGTCGGATCGGGCAGTTGGTCGCGCAGCGGCTGGCCGCTTTCGAGGCCCACATCGTGGCTTATGACCCCTATGTGTCGGCGGCGCGCGCGGCTCAACTCGGTATCGAGTTGCTGTCGCTCGAGGACTTGCTCGGACGCGCCGACTTCATCTCTGTGCACCTGCCGAAAACACCCGAGACCGCAGGGCTGATCGACAAAGCGGCGCTGGCGAAAACCAAGCCCGGCGTCATCATTGTCAACGCCGCCCGCGGAGGGCTGATCGACGAAGCCGCGCTGGCCGAAGCCATCACCAGCGGACACGTGCGCGCCGCCGGTCTCGACGTGTACTCCAAGGAGCCGTGCACCGACAGCCCGCTGTTCGAGCTGTCCCAAGCCGTGGTGACACCGCACCTCGGCGCATCGACCGAAGAAGCCCAGGATCGGGCCGGCACCGATGTGGCGGCCAGCGTCAAGCTCGCGCTGGCGGGGGAGTTCGTTCCCGACGCCGTCAACGTCGGCGGTGGAACGGTCAGCGAAGAGGTCTCGCCGTGGCTGGATCTAGTTCGCAAGCTCGGTCTGCTGGCCGGTGCCCTCACCGAGGAACTGCCGAATTCGCTGTCGGTGCAGGTTCGCGGTGAGCTGGCCGCCGAAGACGTTGAGGTGCTGCGCCTTTCGGCGCTGCGCGGACTGTTCTCGGCTGTCATCGAAGACCAGGTGACGTTTGTCAACGCCCCGGCCATCGCCGAAGAGCGGGGGGTGGCCGCCGACATCAGCACCGCGACCGAAAGCCCCAACCACCGCAGCGTCGTCGATGTACGCGCCGTGGCCGCCGATGGTTCGGTCGTCAACGTGGCCGGTGCGCTGTCCGGCCCGCAGCAGGTCGAAAAGATCGTGCAGATCAACGGACGCAACTTCGACCTGCGCGCGCAGGGCATCTACCTGGTCATCAACTACGGCGATCAGCCTGGGGCACTGGGCAAGATCGGCACGCTGCTGGGCAGCGCGGGAGTCAACATCCAGGCCGCTCAACTGTCCGAGGACGCTGAGGGCCCGGGCGCAACGATCCTGCTGCGCGTCGACCGCGACATCCCCGCCGATGTCCGCACCGAGATCCGCACCGCCGTAGCGGCCAACAAACTCGAAGTTGTTGACCTGTCGTGAAACTCGCGATCATCCCGGGTGACGGGATCGGGCCCGAGGTGATCGCCGAGGCGGTCAAGGTTCTCGATGCGGTGCTGCCCGGAGTCGAGAAGACGCATTACGACTTGGGCGCCAAGCGATTTCACGCAACCGGCGAATTGCTGCCCGATTCGACGATCGCCGAACTTCGGGGGCATGACGCCATCCTGTTGGGCGCGATCGGTGACCCGTCGGTAGCCAGCGGGGTGCTGGAACGAGGGTTGTTGCTAAGGCTGCGATTTGAGCTCGACCACCACGTCAACCTGCGCCCGGGCCGGCTGTACCCCGGTGTGAGCAGCCCGCTTGCCGGAAACCCGGACATCGACTTCGTGGTGGTCCGCGAGGGAACCGAAGGCCCGTACACCGGGACCGGCGGCGCGATCCGTGTGGGCACCCCCCACGAAGTGGCGACCGAGGTCAGCACCAACACCGCATTCGGGATCCGCCGCGTGGTGGAAGACGCCTTCGCGCGCGCCCAGCAACGTCGCAAGCATCTGACGCTGGTGCACAAGACGAACGTGCTGTCGTTCGCCGGGTCGCTCTGGTCGCGGACCGTGCAGGAGGTGGGTGAGAAGTATCCCGCCGTCGAGGTGGCCTATCAGCACGTCGACGCCGCCACCATCCATCTGGTCACCGATCCCGGCCGCTTCGACGTGATCGTCACCGACAACCTGTTCGGCGACATCATCACCGACTTGGCCGCCGCAGTATGCGGTGGCATTGGATTGGCGGCCAGCGGAAACATCGACGCGACCCGTACCAATCCGTCGATGTTCGAGCCGGTGCACGGCAGCGCTCCCGACATCGCGGGCCAGGGGATCGCCGACCCGACCGCCGCAATTATGTCGGTGGCGCTACTGCTTTCCCACGTCGGCGAAGACGCTGCCGCCGCGCGAGTGGACCGGGCCGTGGCTGCCCATCTGGCCAGTCGCCCGAGCGAAAAGCTATCCACCGCCGAAGTCGGCGAAAGGATTGGGTCCGCGCTCTAGTTTCCAGACCGGGCGGCAACGTTTTGGCCGGCACGATCGGCACCGCCAGTAGCGGAAAAAGTCCACACAGCGCGAACGCCAGGGGATAGCCCGATCCGGTGATCAGGTCGCCGAGTACCGGCGGCGTGCCGGCGGCCATCAGCCGCTGATACGTGTTCTGCAGACCCAGCGACCGCCCGCTCCAGAATGGTCCGGCGTATTCGGTGATCGCGGTGGACTCCAGGCCGTTGTCGAGCGTCGAGACGATGGCTACCGCGACCATTAGCGGCACGGCGATCAACAGATGCAGATGATCGGCGAATGCCAATCCGGCCATGGCCAAGACGCCTGCGACGGCAATGATGCGGACCGGACGCAGCCGGGAGCCGACCCGGTCCGACCATCGTCCGACCAAGATCCGGCCTGCCGCGCCGAGCACCTGCGACAACGTGACGACACAGCCGGCCGCGAAGATCGAACACCGGTAATTCGCGATCAGCCAGATCAGCATGAACGTCACGGTCAGCGTCTGCGGCACCGTCAACAGCGCTGAGGTGGCGTGGATTCGGCGTAACACCCACGACCTGCGATACGGGTTGGCCAGCTCTTGTTCGGAGGCTTCTGCTCGTTCCTTGCGTGCTGGATCCTTGATGGCCACCACACTGAGCACCGCCGCTGCCGTACACAACACGGCCGGGAAGATCATGCCCGACACCGCTGACCGGCTTCGCTCGGCGAGTATCGGAATGACCAACGCGCCCAACGCAATTCCCAGCGGCTGCGCGGTCTGGCGGACGCCCATCGCCAGCCCGCGTTGCTCCGGTGGGAACCATCCGGAGACCAGCCTGCCGCCGGCCGAGTTGCAGCTGGCGGCCGCCATGCCGCCCAGGAACAGCCATGCCGCGAATGCGACCATCGAGTGGCTGGTCGTTGCACCATAGGCGGCGGCCGCTGTCAGCGCCGAGCCGATCGTCATTACGACGCGTTCGCCCACCCGGTCGAGCAGCCAACCCCACAGGATCAGTGTCGCGACCATCCCGAAGCTCGGCATCGACGACAGCAACCCAGCCTCTGCCAGTGGCGTTCCCAGATCGTCTTCGAGGGCGGGGATCAGGAAGGCGACGCCGTTGATGAACGCGAACGCACTGGCCGTCACCAGTAACGAGATGACGACGATCGCCCAGCGTCGGGCTGCGCCAGGTCCGGCGCTGACGGTCGAATCCGTCGGCATCGATCAATGCTCGCACAGCAATGTGAGCGCTGTGGCCAAAGCGACGACAGGCCCAGCCGTGCGGATCCGGGCTGACGATTAGTAGGCGTCAGACAAATGCGCCTTGGTCGAATTGCCAGTCCCGATGGCGTCGCGTTCGTCTCCATCGAGGGCGAGCTCGACGACATGACCGTCCGCGAGATCGCCGAGCACCCCTTCGGCACTCCAACTTTCACGGGTCGCTCGTGGCCGCTGGCCGATGTGCGGCTGCTGGCCCCGATCCTGGCCAGCAAGGTGGTCTGCATCGGCAAGAACTACGCCGATCACATCGCCGAGATGGGCGGCGAGGCGCCGGCCGATCCGGTGATCTTCCTCAAACCCAACACCGCGATCATCGGACCCAACGTGCCGATTCGGTTGCCGGCCAACGCATCGCCAGTGCACTTCGAAGGTGAGTTGGCGGCTGTCATCAGCCGGCCGTGCAAGGACGTCACGGCTGACCGGGCAGCCGAGAGCATCCTCGGCTACACGATCGCCAACGACGTGTCCGCGCGCGATCAGCAAAAGTCCGACGGCCAATGGACCAGGGCCAAGGGCCACGACACGTTCTGCCCGGTCGGGCCGTGGATCGAGACCGACGTCGACCCGGCCGATCTGGAATTGCGCACCGAGGTCAACGGCGAGGTCAAGCAGGACAGTCGAACCTCGCTGATGATCCACGACGTCGGTGCGATCGTGGAGTGGATCTCCGGGGTGATGACGTTGCTGCCGGGCGATCTCATCCTGACCGGCACACCCGCGGGCGTGGGTCCGATCGTGGACGGCGACACCGTCAACATCACCATCTCGGGAATCGGAACGCTGTCGAATCCTGTTGTACAAAAGCAGAATTCGTAACGCCGGCAATCGACTCGAACTTCGCGGCACCCGGAGTGCCGGATGTCATGGGATCGGTGACGCGAGGCGTCGAAGCTCAGGCGCCGCGGGGAGTCGGGCGCTGGTGAGAGGTGAGTTGTTTGTTTGGTAGTCTGCTCGTCGGCCCACAACGGCTGGCAGCATTGCCCGTACGACCGCTCAGCGGCTACTGGCGAGCCGCTGACCAGCGGTTTTAGGCAGCCAATGGGGTATGGTGTAATTGGCAACACAGCGGTTTCTGGTACCGCCATTCTAGGTTCGAGTCCTGGTACCCCAGCAGTATTTTTCCAATGTCGTTCCACCGCCAAGCGATTAGGTGGGCGTAGGGCAGTCAGCTATGCTGGCTGCTCGGATCGGTTCCGGCCCCGTCGTCTAGCGGCCTAGGACGCCGCCCTCTCACGGCGGTAGCGTGGGTTCGAATCCCATCGGGGCTACTCATCCTTCAAGCGAGCTGCACGGCAGCTTTCGCTAGCTTGCCGCAGGCGCGGTTGAACCGCCCACCGGCATCGCCGGAATTCCGAGCTTGCGGTGATCCCACGACCGTGTGCGCTGGCCGACGATGCGCACCGCGACCCGCTTGTTCATCATCATGTCGACCGCGGGCTTCATCTCGTCGGTGTAGGGCCCGGTATAGCGCTCCCACACACTGACGCCGACGCGGAAGACGGCGTCCGGGTCCTCGACGATCTCAGCGACTCCTTCGAAGGACACCCCGCGCAGGGTGTCGTAGGTGTCGCCGTCCTCGATCATGAAGCTCACCCGAGGATCGCGCTTGAGGTTGACCGCCTTCTGCGACTTCTCTTTGGTCTCCAGCCAGATCTCTCCGTCGACCACGCCGTACCACATCGCGGTCAGATGCGGCTGCCCGTCCGACCCGATGGTGGCCAGCGTGCCGGTACGGCTACTGGTGACGAAGTCGGTGATCTCCGGCTCGGACATGACGATCTGCGCACGCTGCTTCGTTCCCATCGCGACAGTGTCTCAGGTCACGAATTTGCGTGTCACAACCGCCTGGTCAATGCGTCGGCGGCCGCCAGCAGATCTGCAGCCCAGCGTTCGCCCGGCCGGCGGCCCATGCGATCGATAGGGCCTGACACCGAGATGGCGGCGACTACCGAACCGCCGGAATCGCGCACCGGCGCCGACACGCTGGCCACCCCGGGCTCGCGTTCGGCTGCGCTCTGCGCCCAACCCCGTCGCCGTACTTCGGCCAGCGTACGGTCGCTGAACTTTGCGTCAGGCAATACCGCTGCCCGGGTTGCGTCGTCGCCGAAAGCCAACAGCACCTTGGCGCCCGAACCGGCGGTCATCGGCAGGCGTGCGCCGACCAGGACGGTATCCCGAAGGCCCGCAGGCGGTTCCATCGCTGCGATACAGATCCGCGAAGTGCCTTCGCGGCGGTACAGCTGCACGCTCTCGCCGGTGATCTCACGCAACCGTGGCAGCACCGCCGCGCCGGCTGCCAGCAGTGGATCGTTGACCTGAGCCGCGAGTTCGGTGACCGCGGGGCCCAGCCGCCATCGCCCCTCGCCGTCGCGCGCCAGCAGGCGGTGAACTTCCAAGCCCGCGGCCAGGCGATGAGCGGTGGCCCTGGGCAGTCCGGTGCGGCTACACAATTCGGCTAGCCCGCAGGGCGATTCCGCGATCGTCTGCAATACCCCCACGGCTTTGTCGAGAACGCCGATGCCGCTATCCTGTCTCACAGAGAGATACTAACGTCTCGCATAGTGAGATCAACGAATTGGGATGAGCTCGTGACGAAAACTTCTGCCCAGGACAACGCCGGGCGTCCGCGCACGCTGGCGGAGAAGGTTTGGGACGACCACGTGGTGTCGTCGGGTGGCGGCACCGAGCCCGACCTGATTTACATCGATCTGCATCTGGTGCACGAGGTGACCAGTCCGCAGGCCTTCGATGGCTTGCGACTGGCGGGTCGACCGGTGCACCGCCCGGATCTGACACTGGCGACCGAAGATCACAACGTCCCGACGATCGACATCGACAAGCCGATCGCTGATCCCGTATCGCGCAATCAGGTGGAGACATTGCGGCGCAACTGCGACGAATTCGGGATTCGGCTCTACCCGATGGGTGACATCGAACAAGGCATTGTCCACGTCGTCGGCCCACAATTGGGCCTGACCCAGCCGGGCATGACCGTCGTATGCGGTGACAGCCACACCTCGACCCACGGTGCATTCGGCGCAATCGCAATGGGCATCGGCACTTCCGAGGTCGAGCACGTGCTGGCGACGCAGACGCTTCCACTGCGACCGTTCAAGACGATGGCTGTCAACGTCGACGGGCGACTGCCGGCCGGCGTGACCGCCAAAGACGTCATTCTGGCGGTCATCGCCAAGATCGGCACTGGTGGCGGCCAGGGCCACGTCATCGAATACCGAGGCAGTGCCATCGAATCCCTATCGATGGAAGCCCGGATGACGATCTGCAACATGAGCATCGAAGCCGGCGCCAGGGCGGGAATGGTGGCACCGGATGCCACTACCTACGAATTTCTGCAGGGCCGTCCGCATGCCCCGACAGGTGCGCAGTGGGATGCCGCGCAGGCCTATTGGGATCAACTGCGCACCGACGATGGCGCCGAGTTCGACACCGAGGTCTATCTGGACGCCTCATCGTTGACCCCGTTTGTGACATGGGGGACCAACCCGGGACAAGGCGTGCCGTTGGGCGCCGCCGTCCCCGACCCCGAGTTGATGGCTGACGAGAACGAGCGACAGTCGGCTGAGAAAGCACTGGCGTACATGGACCTTCGGCCCGGTCTCCCGATGCGCGAGATCGCCGTGGACACGGTGTTCGTCGGATCGTGCACCAACGGCCGCATCGAGGATCTGCGTGCTGTCGCCGACGTCCTGCGTGGCCGAAAAGTGGCCGACGGCGTGCGGATGCTGGTTGTACCCGGCTCGATGCGTGTCCGCGCGCAGGCCGAAAGTGAAGGCCTGGGCCAGATCTTCACCGCTGCGGGCGCCGAGTGGCGTCAGGCCGGCTGCTCCATGTGTCTGGGCATGAACCCCGACCAGCTCGCGCCGGGGGAGCGCTGCGCGGCAACGTCAAACCGGAATTTCGAAGGTCGTCAGGGCAAGGGCAGCCGTACGCACTTGGTGTCGCCGGCGGTTGCCGCCGCCACGGCGGTGCGCGGAAAGCTGTCCGCGCCGGACGACTTGAACTGAGGACAGGGGTAAACAACATGGACGCATTTCACACCCACACCGGGATCGGAGTGCCGCTGCGGCTGTCCAATGTCGACACCGATCAGATCATTCCCGCGGTCTATTTGAAGCGTGTAACCCGAACAGGTTTCGAGGATGGATTGTTCGCGGCATGGCGCAACGATCCGTCTTTCGTGCTCAATCTCAGCCCATTCGACAGAGGTTCAGTACTGGTGGCAGGACCGGATTTCGGCACCGGCTCCTCCCGCGAGCACGCGGTGTGGGCGCTTATGGACTACGGCTTCCGGGTGGTGATCTCGTCGCGGTTCGGCGACATTTTTCGCGGCAATGCGGGGAAGGCTGGTCTGTTAGCGGCCGAAGTTGCTCAGGATGATGTGGAACTTCTTTGGAAGCTCATCGAGGCCAGCCCGGGGTTGGAACTCACTGTAAATCTTCAAGATCGGAATGTGTCGGCGGGAACGGTGGTGGTGCCGTTCAACATTGACGATTACACCGCATGGCGTCTGCTCGAAGGGCTCGACGACATAGCCCTTACGCTGCGGAAATACGATCAGATCGAAGCCTTCGAGGCGAGCCGCCCGGACTGGAAGCCAAAGACTTTGCCCGCTTCCTAACGGCTCGATTGAGCCCGAATTCGCGGCGCCCCAGGGCCGTATTTGATCGCCGCGCCACCTCCCAAGGGCGGCAAGCGGATTCCTAAAAAGTTCGCCAGGAACCATTGAAATTGCGCGTGGCTCTTGGAAATCAGGCACTTGAGGGTTTACCGTGTCTGCTAGTCGGTCCAAACGAGGACCACTAGCTTCGGAGGATTTGCATGAACAAAGCAGAGCTCATCGATGTACTCACAGATAAATTGGGCTCAGACCGTCGGCACGCAACAGCAGCCGTCGAGAATGTTGTCGACACGATTGTGCGCGCGGTTCACAAGGGCGACAGTGTCACCATTACTGGGTTCGGAGTTTTCGAGCAGCGGCGCCGCGCGGCCCGCGTTGCCCGTAACCCCCGCACCGGCGAGACGGTAAAGGTCAAGCCAACCTCCGTGCCGGCCTTCCGGCCCGGCGCACAATTCAAAGCGGTTGTTTCTGGCTCGCAACGGCTCCCGGCGGAAGGTCCAGCAGTGAAGCGTGGTGTTGTTGCAAGCGGTGGAGCCAAGAAGGCGGCCAAGAAAGCACCTGCCAAGAAGGCGGCTGCGAAGAAGGTCGTGAAGAAGGCCCCGGCCAAGAAGGCGGCAGTCAAGAAGGTCGTCAAGAAGGCTCCCGCCAAGAAGGTCGTGAAGAAGGCCCCGGCCAAGAAGGCGGCAGTCAAGAAGGTCGTCAAGAAGGCTCCCGCCAAGAAGGCAGTGACGAAGCGGGCGCCGGCCAAGAAGGCCACCAAGGCTCCGGCCAAGAAGGCCGCAGCACGTCGCGGTCGTCGCTAAGCACTAACTGCATCAAACGCAGATTCGCCGCGGAACCGGCTCGCTTGAGCCGCCCGCGGCGAATTTGCGTGTCAGGTCACAACGTTGGAGGCCAGCGCGGTGCCGATGTGATCGGCCGCGATCAGCCGGCCGCCCGCCAATGAGAGCACCCACGTGCTGCCCTTGCGGTTGCGTGACTTGTCCGGGCGTACTCCGTCGCGCTCACACCACCACGCGATCAGGTCTGGAATCACCTTGCCTTGCGTGCAAATCACCGGCGTGCGATGTGATTCGGCAATCTGCAGAGCCCGCCGCCGGCCGCGTTTGGGGTTGTCGGCGTAAGCCTCTTCGGTCAGCGTCGGCTCGTTGTTGATGGTGACGCCGAGTTCCTCGGCCAACGGCTCAACCGTCTGATGGCATCGCACCCGGTCCGCGGAATAGACATCGGTGGGTCCGAATGTCGCCAGCTGCGCTACGAGCGCCTCAGCCTGCGCCCGGCCCTTCTTGTCCAGCGGCCGGATCTTGTCGTCACCGGAGAACCGAGACTTGCTACCCGCGGTGCCATGACGCACGATCAGGACCGACTTGGTGTCCGGCGGATGTTTGGCCCACCGCCGCAATACCTTTCGGTCGTACGCGTAGGACACCTTCTTGATCGCAGCAGCGGCCGACAGCCAGATCAGATCGTCCACTTCGTTGTTGGGGGCGAAGCTGCCACCGATGCTGCGTGCCGACCAGTACTGCACCTTCTTCGTACGCGGGTCGACGGGATAACTCACCGTTGCGATCCGACGGCCCAACTGAACGTGGTGCCCGGTCTCCTCGAAGACCTCACGAACAGCGGTCACCGGCTCCGTTTCGCCGGGGTCGACCTTGCCTTTGGGCAGCGACCAGTCGTCGTAGCGCGGACGGTGGATTACCGCAACTTCTTCGGCGGACTCGCGGTGCCCGGGTCGCCACAGCACGCCACCGGCCGCGAGAACGATCTTGCTCGCCGAGCGACTCGACGAGGATTGTGTCGACACCTGAACTCCTGGAGGTCGATTCGAGCCCCGGAGACCCGCGGCCAGAAGTCTAGAGGCTGCGCGTCAGTTAGCTACTGCGGTGCTTTTCCATCTGCGCCACCTGGTGGTCGCGAACCGAGTGGCCGGGCTGCGGCAACGCCTTCCACTGGCCTTCCGGTCCCAATTCCCAGCAGCGCGTTGCGGGATCCAGGGCCGACTCGAGGATGTCGTTGAGTTGAGCGGTCAGTCGGGGATCTTTGACCTGAACCAGGACCTCGACGCGGCGATCCAGGTTGCGATGCATCATGTCAGCACTGCCGATCCAGAATTCGTTGATAGCGCAAAAATTGAAGATCCGTGAATGCTCCAGATACTGTCCGAGAATCGATCGTACGGTGATGTTTTCGGAGAAACCCGGCACACCCGGCCGCAACGCGCAGATGCCGCGCACCACAACCTCGACGCGGACGCCCGCCTGCGACGCGCGGTAGAGCGCATCGATGACCTGCTCGTCGACGAGGGAGTTCATCTTCAGTCGGATGTGCCCGTTGCCGGTTTCCTGGTGCGCGGCGATCTCCCGCTTGACGCGTTCGACGATTCCGTTGCGGATACCGTGCGGCGCAACCAGAAGATTGCGATACGAGAGCTTGCGTGAATAACCGGTCAACGTGTTGAACAGGTCGGTGAGGTCGGCGCCGATGTCGGGATCGGCGGTCAGCAGGCCGAGGTCCTCATACAGCCTGGCCGTTTTGCTGTTGTAGTTGCCGGTTCCGATGTGGCAGTAACGCCGGATCGTCGAGCCTTCGCGCCGCACCACCAGACATGTCTTGCAGTGCGTTTTCAAACCGACGAGTCCGTAAGCCACGTGGACGCCCGCCTGCTCGAGTGCACGGGCCCACTTGATGTTGGCTTGTTCGTCGAACCGGGCCTTGATCTCCACCAACGCCACGACTTGCTTGCCGGCTGCGGCGGCTTCGATCAGCGACCGCACGATCGGCGAGTCACCGGAGGTGCGGTACAGGGTCTGCTTGATCGCCAGCACATTTGGGTCGGCTGCGGCCAGTTCGATGAAACGCTGGGTGCTCGTCGAGAACGAGTCGTAAGGGTGGTGCACCAGCACGTCACCTTCGCGCAGGGTCGCGAAAATACTCTTCGGCGTTTCGCGGTCAGCGAATGCCGGGCTGGTCGCTGGAACGAAAGCGGGGTCCTTCAAGGCCGGGCGGTCGACGCCGTAGATCTGCCAGAGCGACGAAAGATCAAGTAGCCCCGGCACCTGGACGACATCGCCGGGGTGCACGTCGAGCTCCCGCAGCAGCAATTCGAGCATGTGCTCGGTCATGTCGTCGGCGACCTCGAGGCGCACCGGCGATCCGAACCTCCGCCGGGCCAGCTCGCGCTCCAGCGCCTGCAGCAGGTCTTCGTCGCGGTCCTCGTCGACCTCGTAGTCAGCGTTGCGGGTCACCCGGAATGCATGGTGCTCAACGATTTCCATGCCCGGGAACAATGCAGTGAGGAAGGCCGCGATCAGCTCTTCCATCGGCAAGAAGCGGACTTCTTTCGGGCCGGCTGAGTCGTCAGCGCCGGGTCGGTCGTCGAGTTCGACAAAGCGGTCGACGTTGTCGGGCACCTTGACCCGGGCGAAGTGCTGACCGACGTCGTCGGGCTGCCGCACCGTGACGGCGAGGTTCAGGCTCAGGCCACTGACGAACGGGAACGGGTGAGCGGGGTCCACGGCCAACGGTGTCAGGACCGGGAAGACCTGCTCGGTGAAGTAGGTCGACAGCCGATCGCGCTCGGCGTGGTCGAGATCGGCCCACGTGACAATACAAATGCCTTCGGCCGCCAGGCCCGGCTCTACCGAATTCAGGAAGACTTCCGCGTGCCGGGTGGCGATTTTCTGGGTCTGCTCGCCGATTCGGCGAAGTTGCTCGCGCGGGGTCAGCCCGTCCGCGGAGCGTACGGACAGGCCCATCTCGTCGCGTCGTTTCAGACCGGCGACCCGAACCATGTAAAACTCATCGAGGTTGGAGGCGAAGATCGCCAGGAACTTTGCACGCTCCAGCAACGCCAGCGACGTGTCCTCGGCGAGCGCGAGAACGCGCGCATTGAAGTCCAACCAGCTCAATTCGCGGTTGATGTAGCGGTCTTCGGGAAGAGGATTCTCGACTGCGGCCGCGGTGGTGGCGGGCGGTGCTCCGGGCGCAGAGTCGGCGGCCGGCCACTCGGACGATTCGCCCGCGACGGAGGTGTCCGGGGCTTCGATGTCAGTCACCCTTGCGATCATTCCCCATCGGTGGGGGGTGCTGCCACCGACTCAGTCCGGGACATTTGCCGTTGAGGCGCCGTTCACCCGTCGTTACCCGGCTTGGTGCGACAGCCCTTCGATCGCCCTTGTGGTCGCCGATCCCATTCCCAGACCGCGTGCGACCGCCAGATCGTCGGGGGTGTCGATGTCGCAGCGCAATCCCGGCCAGCTGCCGGTGAGTTCGATCGCACCCGAATGTCGATGTCGTTCAGAGGAATTCACCCCGAATCGAGGATCGAGCGGGTCGTCGAACGCGCAGAGCGCCGCGGTGCCCGTACCGAGTCGGTCGGCGACGAAACTGCGTCGGTGCCGACGTGCCGCGGCGATGGCCTCGGCAAGCTCATGAGTCTGCAGAGCTGGCAGATCACCCTGCAGGACAACAACATTCGAGACCGACTCGGACACCACCCGCTCGGCGGCGGCGATCGCATTATTCAACGGATCCGGGTGACCGGCCGGCGTTGGATCGGCGACCACTGAGGCACCGAGCTCGACCGCCGCGGCGGCCGCGACGTCGTCGGGTGTCACGACGGTGATCAGCCCCACAGAGCTCACCCCCATCGCCGCGGTGAGCGTGTCGACCAGCATGCCCAACACGATGTTCTCCCGGACCGGTGCGGAGAACATCGGCGCGAGTCTGGTCTTCGCGGCAGCCAGCCGCTTCACGGCGACGATCAAGCCGACATCACCGTCGGCGTCGGGTCGGATCCGGCTCACCTCACCATCCTGCCAGTGCCGATCATCGGGCCACCCCCCTCGCCGCTACGCGGCTGGGACGTACCCCCACCTCAGGCCGTGCCGGGCTGCATCGTCGCTGAGCTACGGTGAAACGCCGGGAGTTAGAGCACACTGACCAGACGGGACTTCGCCGAGCCATGTCCACCGCGATAGCAGTGATGGGTGCAGGTGCGTGGGGATCGGCGCTGGCCAAGCTGCTCGCTGACGCCGGCGGGGAGGTCAGCCTGTGGGCTCGGCGACCCGAGGTCGCCGAGCAGATCAATGACACCCGTCACAACCCCGACTACCTGCCGGGCGTCGAGTTGCCAACGGGCATCACCGCTACCGCGGATCCCAAGGAAGCCCTCAACGCGGTCACGACGGTCTTGCTGGCCGTGCCCGCGCAGACGATGCGGGCCAACCTTCAGCAGTGGACCGGGATGCTCGCACCTGGGGCGACTCTGGTCAGCACCGCCAAGGGCATCGAGCTGGGCACGCTGATGCGGATGAGTCAGGTCATCGTCGACGTGACGGGGGTCGACACGTCGCAAGTCGCAGTCATATCCGGGCCGAACCTGGCCAGTGAGATCACCGCCGGCCAGCCCGCGGCCACCGTCATCGCCTCCAGCGATTCCGGCCGCGCGGTCGCCTTGCAGCGCATGCTCAACGCCGGATACTTCCGGCCATACACCAACGCCGACGTGATCGGGACCGAGATCGGTGGCGCCTGCAAGAACGTGATCGCGCTGGCATGCGGGATGGCGGCCGGCGTGGGTCTGGGGGAAAACACCGCGGCGGCGATCATCACCCGCGGTCTGGCCGAGATCATGCGGCTCGGCATCGCGGTGGGCGCCAAGGGCGCGACGCTTGCAGGCCTGGCCGGCGTCGGTGACCTGGTGGCGACCTGCACGTCGCCGCATTCGCGTAATCGGACCTTCGGCGAATCCCTGGGACGGGGCGAAACGATGGAAGCGGCCATGCTGGCCCGCGGCGGTCACGTCGTCGAAGGGGTGACGTCGTGCGAGTCGGTACTGGCGCTGGCCTCCAGCTACGACGTCGAAATGCCGCTGACCGACGCCGTCCACCGGGTCTGCCACAAAGGCCTGTCGGTCTATGAAGCGGTTGCTCTGCTGCTAGGTCGCAGCACCAAGCCGGAATGAGCTTGTAACCAGCACTGCTGCGCCAGACGGTAGCCTCTTTAGGTTGTGAACGCCCGCCTGTTATCCAGCGCGCCCGATCCGGGCCGTGTCCGGGTTGCCGTCGTCTTCGGCGGACGCAGCAACGAGCACGCCATTTCCTGCGTGTCGGCGGGCAGCATTCTGCGCAACCTCGACCCGGAGCGATTCGAGGTCGTCGCAGTCGGCATCACGCCCGAAGGCTCCTGGGTGCTCACCGACGGTGACCCCGCCGCGTTGGCCATCGCCGATCGGAAGCTGCCGGAGGTGAGTTCGCAGTCAGGTACCGAGCTCGCGCTGACGGCGGATCCCCGACGAGCCGGCCAGTTCGTTTCACTGTCTCCCGGCGGCGGCGAGGTGTTGACCTCGGTCGACGTGGTTTTCCCCGTCCTGCACGGGCCATACGGCGAAGACGGAACCATTCAGGGTCTGCTCGAGCTCGCCGGCGTGCCGTACGTCGGCGCCGGGGTACTGGCCAGCGCGGCCGGGATGGACAAGGAGTTCACCAAGAAGCTGTTGGTGGCCGAAGGACTTCCGATCGGCGACTACGCCGTGCTGCGGCCGTCGGAGTCCACCCTGGACGTCAAACAGCTTGACCGGCTTGGCCTCCCAGCTTTCGTCAAACCCGCCCGCGGTGGCTCGTCGATCGGCGTCAGCCGGGTGGCCAGCCACCAGGAACTGCCCGAGGCGATCGCCTACGCCCGCAAGCACGACCCGAAGGTGATCGTCGAGTCGGCGATCAGCGGCCGTGAACTGGAATGTGGCGTACTCGAATTCCCCGACGGCACGGTGCAAGCCAGCACCGTTGGTGAGATCCGGGTGGCCGGGGTGCGCGGACGCGAAGACTCCTTCTACGACTTCGCGACCAAATATCTCGACGACGCCGCTGAGCTGGACGTGCCCGCCAAGATTGACGACGAGGTCAGTGAAGCCATCCGCGACTTGGCAATTCGGGCGTTCAAGGCGATCGACGGCCGCGGTCTGGCGCGGGTGGACTTCTTCCTCACCGAAGACGGGCCATTGATCAACGAGGTCAACACGATGCCCGGATTCACCACGATCTCGATGTATCCCCGGATGTGGGCGGCAAGCGGCGTGGACTACCAAACCCTGCTGGCGACCATGGTGGACACCGCGCTGTCTCGCGGGACGGGCCTGAGTTAGTTGCCCGCGCCGATCACCCTCTCGACGGGTTGATCGGGCGGGCGGGCATGAGGCGGTCGATCAGTTCGGACAGCTGCTGGATCGGCGTCGGACCAGACCCCGGCGGCAACGTCAGCGCCACATATACCTCTCGATCCACCGTGTACCAGGTCGATCGCTGATCTTGGCTGACTTCGAACCACTGCACCCGGTCGACCACCTGGATCGGAGATCCGACAACGAAATCGGCCGGACGCTCGAGGCCACATCTCAGCACAACGGGATCCCCGCTGCCTGCGGGCTGCCAGGCGGCGGCGCCGACCGGAGCCGGCTGTACCAGCTGAGCCCGGTTGTAGTCGCCCAGTCGCCGAGGCAGGGCATCGGTCAACTTCCGGCAGGCAGGATCTTGCGCCTGCGGCGCAGGTACGGCGGCAATCACCGCCGGGCTCGTCCGGTGGCGGGTGGCCGCGATGGCCAGAATGACGCCGATGGCGCCGATCGCCACCACCAAAGCGGCGATCAGCGCTGCCCGTGGCGGGCCGTCGGTGTCGGCCATTACCTCACCCTCTGCTCGATCTCGGCTGGGAGCGCTGCTGAGCGCATTCACCAACGCTACGTTGCCGCACTGGACCCGGATCCGAACCCTCCTCAAGCCAGCTACGAACGCGTCGGCGGCAATCAATGACTAAGGGGCGGAACCGTTTCCGCTCGACCCGCGCTCTGCGCGCCAGACCAGCTGTTACTAGCCGGCGGCGGTCGGCAGTTTCAGCACCCGGTTGTTGCCTGAGTCGGCCACGTAAAGGTCGCCGGCAGGCCCGACGGCGACGGCATAGGGCTCATTGAGGCCGTCGAACGGTAGCTCGGCGTCACTGCGCCAACCGCTCGGAAGCTCCAGCACCCGGTTGTCTCCGTTGTCCGCGACGAAGAGGTCACCGGACGGGTCGACGGTCAGACCTCCCGGGTAGCTGAGACCGTGAAAGGGCAGGACGGTGGCCTGCGTCGAGCCGGCGGGTAGCTCGACGACCTGATCGTTGTTGTCATCGCTGGCGAACACGTTGCCGTGGGCGTCCACGGCGACGCCGCCGATATTTACGTCCTTCCCGAGGGGAAGCTCGGTCGCATGCTTCGACCCGACAATCAGTTTCAAGATCCGGTTCCCGTCCCCGACATACAGATTGCCGGCGCCATCCGCCGCAATGTCACTCATAGTGTGCAGCTCCGGCAATGGCAGGTGCGTTGGCGTGCTTACGCCGGACGGCAACTCGTCGACCGCGTTGCCGCCGAAGCCCACGAACACGTCGCCTGCGTCATCGACGGCGACGGCCGCCGGCTCGTGAATGTCGCCGAACGGCAGGACGGTGGTCGCCGCGGACTTCGCCGCGACCTTCAACACGCGGTTGTTTTTGGTATCCGCGATGTACAGGTCGCCGGAGCGGTCCACTGCGACGGCCTGGGGATGGCTCACCCCAGCGATGGGCAGGACGGTGAATTGTGGTGCGGGCGGCGATGGCCCGCCCGCCGGAAGTTTCGGGCATACCGGCGTGTACTTGATCTCGTCGCCGACCCATTGATTCCACTGGTCGGCGGTGATGTCGGCGGTGAGCTTGGTGCACAGCTTCTGCGGCTCGGCGGTCGCGTCCCATAACCGGATGGTGCCGTCTCGGCCGGCGCTGGCGACGGTCTGGCCGTCCGGGCGGAACGCGACGCCGTACACCGCGCCCACGTGACCGGTGAAGGGGTCGCTGACCGGGTGTCGGCTGTCGACGTCCCACAGCCGCACGGTCTGGTCCCAGCTAGCCGAGGCCAGCCGATGCCCATCGGGACTGAACGCCAGGGCTGTGACCGCATCGGTATGTCCCGCAAGCGGATCGCCCACCGACTTGCGGTCAGCGGTATTCCAGAGATGAACTTCGTTGCCGCTGGCTGAGGCGAACCGCCGTCCGTCCGGGCTGAAGGCCAAGTCGGTGATAGTGCCTTGCCCCTCGACCTTTCCGGTGAGGTTTCCGGTGCTCGCGTCCCGCAAGCGGATGGTGCCGTCGTCACTACCGGACAACAGCATTTTTCCGTCGGGGCTGAAGGCGACGGTGCGGACCATATCGTCGTTGACCGTTGGCGTCTGCCCAGTAGCTTCGCCGGTGTCGGCGTTCCAGAGCCGCAGACTGCCGTCCTCTCCACCCGAAGCCAGCACATGCCCGTCAGCGCTGTACGCGAGGGAACGAACTGCGCCCTCGTTGCCCGTCATCGGTTGGCCGATCGGATCGCCGGTGTCGGCGTTCCAGATCCGGATGTCGTGGTCCTGGCCGCCGCTCGCGAGACGGTGCCCATCGCGGGTGAACGCCACCGCCCACACGATGCCGCGGTGTCCAGGGAGTGCGCGCACGAGTCGGCCGTCGTCGCTGTCCCAGATGCCTACGGTGCCATTGACGTTCGCAGCCGCGATGCGATGGCCGATCGGGTCGAACGCGACCTGCAGCACACCGTCGGTGTCGCCGTGACCAAGGAGGCGCGCCATTGACCAGACCCGGACGGTGCTGTCAAAGCCGGCGGACACCAGGCGGGTGCCGTCTTGGCTGAAAACCACCTGGCGGACGGAGTCGGTATGACCGAGGAGCGGCGCGCTCACAGGCTTGCCGGTGGTGGTCGACCAGAGCCGGACAGCGCCGTCGGTGCCCGCGGCGGCGATGCGTCCTCCGTCGGGGCTGAACGCAACGCTCATCGCAGCACCGCCGTAGCCGCCGAGATCGTGCTGCGGCTTTCCGGTGTCGGCGTCCCAGACGTAGACCTTGTCCGATGCAGCCGCAATGAGGTGGCCGTCGGGGCTGAACGCCACGGAGCTCACCGGGAAGTCGCTTGCGTGCAAGGGACTTCGAGCTTCCTTGCCGGTGTCGAGGCTCCAGACGGATATCGAGGAATTACGCTCAGTGGCGAGGGCGATGCGATGCCCGTCGGGGCTGTATACGAGCTGCGCCAGGGACCCAAGGATCCCGGTGGGCAACGTGCCGGTCCGGGCACCGGAGTCAGCATCCCAAAACCCGATGTCACCGTCGGTGCTGGCACTGGCGATCTGATGGCCGTCAGGGCTGAAGGCGATACCCGTCAGCGCGCCGGTGTGTCCGGTCATGGGGGTACCGATGAGTTTGCGGGATTTGGTGTCCCACAGCCGGATGGTCCGGTCGCCGCCGGCGCTGGCGAGCCGGCGCCCGTCCGGACTGAAGGCGACCGCCGCGACCTCATCGGTGTGGCCGCGCAGGGGGTTGCCGACCGGTTCGCCGGTGACCATGTCCCACAGCCGGACGGTGCGGTCTTTCTCGGCGGTGGCGATCAGCCGCCCGTCCGGACTGACCGCGACTCCGAACACCGGCGCGCCCGCGCCGATGATCTTGGCCGTCGTCGCCCGCTGCGCCAATGCGCTCAGCAGCACCCCGTCATCAGGTGCCGAGACCCGCCGCGCCGCCAACAACTCCTGTAGAGCCCGCTCGTCGCCGCCGGGCTCATCTTGGATGAGCATTGCGGCCGCCTCGGCGTTGAGCCGCGAGGCGATTGCGTGGTTGCGTTGCGTGATCGCCCGTTCGTTCTGGATGAATGCGACGACGGCCAGCACCACCGCCGCGACCGTCAGCATGGCCAGCGCTACTACCGCGCCGGTGCGCAGCCGCCGGAACCGGCGCTGTTCACGGCGGTCCCGGCCGGCCAGCTCGTCGGTGGTTTGGTCATGGATGGGGCCGGCGAGCGTGGTGATCTTGGTCCGCAGTGACGCCGATCGCGGATCCCACGGGGCGTCGCCGGCGACATCGATCGTCAAGGGCTCGGTATCCAACACCCCGGCTTGGGTGAGTGCTGGCAGCGTGGCATCCGATGTCGCGGGATCGAAGCAACCAGCGTCCGGGTCCCAGTCCAGGTGACCGGCGGCCAGGACCAGCAGCAGCCGGTCACGCGGATTGTGCTCCAGCCAGTACTGCACTTCGCGGTTGACCCAGTAGGACTGGGCGGCGTTGGGGGACAACACGACCACGAGGTAGCGGGCGCGGTCCATCGCCTCGGTGATCTTGCCCCACAGGTCGGGGCTGACCTCGAGATTGGTGTCGTCGCGGAACACCCGCAACGCCCGCAGCGCGCCCAGCCGACGCCCGACCTGATGCAAGCCGCGTTGAATGCCAGTCGCGACGGGGCGGTCGCGGTGCGTGTAGGACAGGAAGGCGTCGTAGATCGCGACATCGGACACGGCGCCGGGCGGCTGCGTCGCTTCGGTCGTCACGCGGAGGCCTTGACAGCATCGGTGGGCAGGCCGGGGCACGGCGGTGTGTATTTAATGTCGGGACTGATCCACGTCGGCCACTCGTCGCGATTGACGCCGGTGCTCAGCTTGGCGCAGATCATCCGCGTGGTGACGACCGCAGGCCACATCCGGATGCTCGCGTCGTCGCCGGCGGAGGCGATGTGGGTACCGTCCGGGCTGAACGCGACCGCGTTGACGGGCCCGAGGTGCCCGGTGAAGGGGTCTGCCAGCGGATGTCCGGTTTCCGGATCCCAGAGTCGTACAGTGCCGTCGAAGCTGGCGGACGCGAGCCGGTGCCCGTCTGGGCTGAAAGCGACGCTTCTGGCCATGTCGGTGTGACCGCGCAGGGGTTCGAAGAATTGCTTGCCGGTGTCGACATTCCAGACGCGCACGGTGTGGTCGGCGCTGGCGGACGCCAGACGGCGCCCGTCGGGGCTGTACGCCAATCCGTCGATCCCGGAGTAGATAGCCCCGATCTTGAAATGCTGCCCAACCATCTTGCGGGTGTCGACATCCCAGATGGCGATCGTGCCGTCGCTGCCGCCGCCGGCAACGTGGTGTCCGTCGGAGCTGAAGGCCAGTGCACCGATCCCGAAGTCGGAGGACGGGTCGACCATCGGCGGGCCGAGGGGTTGTCCGTCCGCGGCGTTCCATAGCTTGATCCCTTCGTGGCCGCCGCTGGCCAGGATTCGGCCGTCGGGGCTGTACGCGACCGCAAACACCGTGCTGTCGCCGACGAACGTGGTGGCGGCACCGGTGTCGAGGCGGGTCAGCCGAATCGTGCCGTCGCCGGCTCCGATGGCGGTCTGCTGGCCGTCGGGGCTAAACGCCACCGAGGTCACTGCGCCGGCGTACTGGACCGGATCACCGATTCCGTGTCCCGTCTGGGCGTCCCAGAGTCGAGAGGTGCCGTCCCGGGCGCCGGTGATCAGCCGGTGCCCATCGGGACTGAACGCCACGTCCAGCAACGGGCCGGACCCGGTGGCGATCACCGGTCGCAGATCCCAGGCGCGAACCGTGCCGTCGCCGCTGCCCGTGACGAGGTGAGACCCGTCGGCAGTGAACGCCACGCCCCGGACATCGTCGGTGTGGCCCGCTAGGGGGCCCGCCGCCTCCTGAGGTTCGGTCGCCCACTGCGGGACGTCGGTGTACCAGAGCCGCACCGACCCCTCGGCGTCGCCGACGGCGATCAGGGCGCCGTCGGGGCTGAACGCCACGGCGCGGACCGTCCTTCCGCTTTCTATCGGGTCGCCGTCGGGCTGGCCGTCGTCGGCACGCCATAGCCGCACGTTGCCCGCATCGCCACCGCTGACCAGCCGACGCCCGTCGGGGCTGAAAGCCACGCTGGCGATGGCGCCCTCGTCCAGCTTCGGCGGGTCTGCGAGCTGCCCGCCGGTGGCGAGGTCGAACAGCCTAACGCCGTGGTTGAAGGTGCCGCAGGCCGCGCGGTGCCCGTCGGGGCTCAACGCCACGCTGGTGACCTTGTCGGTGGGATCGTTCAGCAACATCGAGATCTGCCGCCCAGTGTCGGCGTTCCACAGCCTGACGGTGCCGTCTAGGGCGCCTGAGATCAAGCGCCGTCCGTCGGGACTGAACGCCAGCGATGTAACGATGCCGGAGTGCCCCTTAAGTGGGACGCCGGTCTTGTCTGAAGTGCCGGCCTTCCACAGTTGGATGACGTTGTCGGCGCCAGGCACCGCCAGCCAGGTGCCGTCGGGGCTGAAGGCTATGCCGAAGACGGTGTCCCCGTGGTCATTTGCCTTCAGACTGCCGACGGCGTGGCCGGTGGCGGTGTCCCACAGCCGAACCCAACCATCTACCCCGGCGCTGGCGATGCGCCCTCCGTCGCGACTGACGACGACGTCGGCGACCTTCGCGCCGGTCGGGATGATCTTCGCGGTGGTCGCCCGCACGGCAGCCGCATGCAGCAAGGGACCGTCGTCACCGGGCGCGATGGCGTGCGCGGCCAGCAACTCCTGAAATGCACGCGCGTCCCCGCCGGGTCGGCTTCCGGCGAGCATGCCGTGAGCCTCGACGTCGAGCCGCTGGGCGGTGGCCCGATCGCGTGCGGCGTCGGCGTCGTGGCGCTTGTGCAGCGCTGTGATGCCCGCGATAACGGATGCGACCAGCAGGGCCGCCATGCCGAGCGCGGCGGCTGCGCGTAGCCGGCGGAACCGGCGCTGTTCGCGGATGTCGTCGCCGGCGAGTTGGTCCTTGGGCTTGCCGTGGACCGGAGCGGCGAGCGAAGTGACCTTGTCGCGGAACACGGGCGCGCCAGGATCCCACGGTGCGTCACCGCTGACATCGACGTAGAACGGCTCGGCGGGCAGGCAGCCAGGCTGAGTCAAAGCGACCGGCGCAGCGTCGGAGCTGTCGGGGTCGAACCGGCGATGCTCGGGGTCCCAGCACAGCTGCCCGTCAGCGAGCACGAGCAGGAGCCGGTCGAGTTGCTGGCGCTGCAGCCAGTGGGCGAGTTGACCGTCGAGACGAGCTGATGCGGCGGCGGGGGGCGACAGCACCGCGATCAAGTAGCGGGACCGGTCGAGTGCTGCGGTGCTGTCGCTGTCATCGGCGGCAGGTGCATGCACCCGCAAGGCTCTCAATCGCCCGGGGCGCCTACCAATCTGCCGCAGACCCTTGACAATTCCGTTGGCAGCGGGTCGGTCCGGCCCCGCAGCTGTGATGAAGGCGTCGAAGCGCCCACCCGCCGTGGCCGGTGCTTGAGGCGACTCGGCGACGCGCGGAGAAATTGACTGTGCTCGCCCGTCGTCACCGGTCACCAGGCCGCTTCCGATCCGGCAATGAGCATTTCGATCACATCCGACATTGCTTGCTCCAGCGTTTAATCCACCGTCGGATCAGCGTGTCACTGCGGATACCGGTTGGTGCCGAAACGCCGAAATCACTTGCCGCGACCGCCTAGTGGGGCAAATCTGAAAGTCACCGTTGTGCCTGTCCGAACAGATATGCCGGCGAGGGCGCACCCAGAGAATGCCCACCGTTCAACATCGCCCTCCACTCGATCCGGGGAGGCGTAGCTTTTCATTGACTGATCTGCGTACTCTAAATTGCTTCGGCTTGAGAGGTGGCCGTGAAATCGAACGTGGTCGTGACGGTCGCGGTGTTGTCCGCTGCCTCGCCGGTTCCTTACGCAATCCTCGCGCAGGCCGCCGATTCCTACGACGCGTTTCAATCGCCGTCGGGCAACATCGTCTGCGGTATCGGGTTCCTCAACAACAACGGCTTCGCCATGTGCGAAATCGGCAGCCACAGCTGGGTCGCACCGCGCCGTCCACCATCCTGCGAAGGAGGATGGGGCGATCGTATCGGAATGGACCAAGGAAATTCACCGGCGCTGAACTGTCATACCGATACCCTGCGCGGCAGAACCGAGGCCACGCTGTCCTACGGTGGCACGCGAGCCGTTGGCGAATAAGTTGCGGCAGCGAGCCTTCCGGTATCACGTGCACCGACGCCAGCACGGGTCATTTCTTTCACATCTCACGGGACTCCTACGAATTACGATAAACCGCCGGCTGAGAATGGTGGCGCCGCGGTTTGAGAACCCTGCCCCGGAGGCCAGAGCATCTTTATGCTCGGGTGGCATCGCCGGAAGCCGTCCCGATCTGCAAATGTGGCTCTACCAGCGCGAGTGTTCACCCCAAGCCGGCAACCCACGAATCGTTTTGCAGCACGAGGCCTTCGGCCTCAGCCAGCCCCCATACCGTCTACCGTTGTTCGCAAACGGCGATCGGCGAGGAGGCGACGTGGCTAGCGGTGAGTCGGATCGCACGCTCGGCGAGGTTGGCGAATTCGAGGTGATCGACCGGTTGACCGGGGGCGGCCCGCGTCGGGCGATGTCATCGTCGGGCCGGGCGACGATGGTGCGGTGGTATCGGCTGGTGACGGCCGGGTGGTGGTGTCCACCGACATGCTCGTGGAAGGTCGCCACTTTCGGCTGGACTGGTCGACACCGCACGACATCGGCCTAAAGCCGTGGCGCAAAACGCCGCCGATATCGAGGCGATGGGCGCACGGGTCACGTCGTTTGTCGTCGGCTTAGGCGCACCGGCCGATACCCCGACCGCACAGGTCACAGCGCTGGCTGACGGGATGTGGGCCAGGCCGGCCGATTCGGCGCCGCGATCGTCGGGGGCGAACTGGTCGCCTGTCGGCAATGGGCTGTATCGGTGACGGTGCTCGCGACTTGCCGGCGGCGCCGGTGCTGAGGTCTGGCGCGCAGCCAGGATCGCGGATCGCCGTCGCTGGACAGCTAGCCTACTCTGCTGCCGGATACGCATTGTGGCACAGCGGTATCGATCACTTCGACGAATTTCGGCAGCATCACCTCGTGCCGCAACCGCCCTACGGCCAAGGTTGAGCTGCGGCTGAGGTCGGCGCGCAGGCGATGATCGACGTGTCCGATGGTCTGGTGGCCGACCTCCGCCACGTGGCCGAGGCGTCCGGCGTCGGCATCGACTGAGCGCTCAGGCGTTGGACGCCGATCGCAGAATCTTGCTCGGTGCCGCCGAATTCACGGGCCTCGAGGCATCGGCGTGGGTGCTCGGTGGGGGAGAGGACCATGTACTGGTCGCCGCGTTCCCCGGTCGAATTCAGCCGGATGGCGCGTCATCGGACATGCGCTCCATGGTCGGCGAGGGTACTCGTCGACGGCGTGGAATGGGGCGGATACTCGG
>CAVVNB010000028.1:0-7037 GCA_963749375.1 uncultured Actinomycetota bacterium | reverse complement strand
GACGAAACCCGCACGGGACGAATCGAATTCGATTCCGGCCTGCTCGACGGTGGTCGAGACGGCGGCATGTGCGTCGACGCGGGTGCGCAGCAGTTGATATGTCCCAAGCCGGAGCAGGTCGAGCAGTATCGGGTTGATCGTCTCCGGTTCCCGATTAGCGGCCGAGCCGATGACGGCGTCCAGCAGACCGCGGACGCGGCTACTGCCGTAGGTCAGCTCGGTGGCGAATGCGGCGTCACGACCGCTGATCCCCCTTTCGCGCAACAGAACTGGTAGCAGCAGGTTGGGATACGCGTCGCGCTCGCGCACCGCCTGGAGTACATCGAATGCGGCGCGCCGCGCTGGATCCATGGGCTTACGCCGCGGCGGCCGCGCCGATCGCTGCGGGGTGCGCGCCGTCGGCCGCTCGCGGCGCGATCTGTCCTGTGGCGGGGTCATGACGCACGCACAGATGACTCGAGGCGGGCTCCCCTGGCCCAGTCGACGGCGTTCATCAGCTTCTTGCCCGGGGCCTGCACCTGACCGAGCCGTACCGGTTGCGAGGCAGTGCCGATCCGCACACTGCGGCGGTCAACGTGAATGTCACCGGGCGACAGCGGCTTTGGCAGATTCTGCCCGTCGTTGTCGATGTACACCGGCCCGAGTTTGACGCGCAGATCACCGATCAAGGTCCACGCCCCCGGGTTCGGTGTCACGGCGCGGACGCGCCGCTCGACCACCTCAGCCGGAAGATCCCAACGGACGCGAGCCTGTTCGACGCTGATCTTCGGCGCGACGCTGATGCCGTCGGCCGACTGCGGGACCGGGCTAAGCGTCCCGTCCGCGATGCCGTCCAAAGTGGCTGACAGCAACGCGGCGCCCGAAATCGCCAGCCGGTCAAGCAGATCCCCCGCTGTGTCGATCGGGCGCACCGACTCAGTGACCACACCGTAGACCGGCCCGGAGTCCAAACCGGATTCGATCTGAAACGTCGTCGCACCGGTGACAACGTCACCCGCCGCGATCGCCGCCTGCACCGGGGCCGCCCCACGCCAGGCGGGCAGCAGCGAGAAGTGCAGGTTGACCCAGCCGCGCGCCGGCACCGCCAGCAGTTCGTCACGCAAAAGCGCGCCGAAGGCTACCACCGGACAGCAGTCGGGTTGCAGATCTGACAGCTCGGCGACGAACTCCGCGGCGTTAGGCCGTTCCGGGCGCAGCACCGGGATGCCCTGCTCCAGGGCGAGCCGTGCTACCGGTGATGGCTGCGTCTTGCCGTGCCGGCCCGAGGCAGCATCCGGTCGGGTGAGCACCGCGATCACCTCATGACGCGGCGACTCGATCAGACTGCGCAGCGCGGGCAACGCGGGTTCCGGTGTTCCGGCAAAGACGAGACGCACCGGATCAGTCTAGGAAGGCCAGGCGGACCGTCAGACCGCCGCGGGCACTATCCGACGTTGATCGTCGTCTTCTCGTCGATGGTGATCGTCGCGGGCAGCGCCTGCGGGACCTGGTCCGGGAGGAGGTCCGCGTTGAGCTCCAGCAGGTAGATGTTGTCTTTCCCATCGATGACGACGACTTTGTCCGCAACCGCCTTCTCCTGGCCGTCTTGCGTCCAGGTGCCGCCCAACTGGTAGGCGGGAGAACCACCCAGGTTGTCCTCATTGCCCTCGCCCATCTGCTTGAAACCGGGCAGGTTCTTCGTTCCGCCGGCGGCGAGCTCGATCAGCTTCTGCGGGTCTACCTCACCGTCCAGCTTGGACAGCGTCGCCACGATGCTGGGGGTGTATTTGGCCGCCTCCGGACCGTTGTCGACGATCGCCCAGTAGGCGGTGGCCGGGGTGTCGGGTCCGGCGTCGGCCCAACCGTCCGGAATCGGGAAGGTGATGGTCGGCGCGCCGGGGTCACCCTTGTGGACCGGTGTCGCGGTGATGTGGCCGTCCTGGAAATAGCTCGCGATGGAGGGGTTGGGCCCTTGGGCGGTGATCCGCGGCGCCACTTTCGACTGCGGCTTCGCGGTGGTTGCCGAGGTCGCCGCGCTTCCCGTGGCTGAGCCCGCCGCATTGTTGCTGCTGGGCGAGGAACTACATCCGGCCACGCCGATGGCTATCGCGACGACGGCAATCGTGATACCGGTGCTTGCTGCTGTCCGCTTCATTCAACTGGCTCCTGTCGATCTGGCTTGACGAGCGTTCGCGAATCGACGCGTTGGCGAGCATACCGTCAACGCATCGCGGAGGTCGTGGGCCCAGACCAGCGGCACCGGCAAATTCAGTGTCCGGCGTCGAATTCGATGGGCAGGGTTGTCGGGCCGCTGATGCCCATCAGCGGCTTCCATGGGGCCGGGCCGCCGCGGCGCGGGTTGGGCATCCGGCGTGTGATGACGGTTAGGGCTTCGGCGAGTTCGGCGCGGGCCAGGTGTGCTCCCAGGCAGTAGTGAATGCCACCGCCGAACGTGAGCATGTTGGCCGGCCCCTCGCGGGTGATGTCGAGGCGGTCGGGATCGTCATAGACGGCGGGGTCGCGGTTGGCTGCGGCGGTATTGACCATCAGGTGCGTGCCCGCGGGCACCGTCACGCCGTCGAGTTCGACATCCTCGACGGGCTGGCGGATGGTGCCGAAAATGACCGGGTTATAGCGCATGAGCTCCTCGACTGCCTGCGGCGCGAGTTCGGGATGCGCAGCCAGCAGGTCCCATTGCTCAGGGTGATCGCACAGAGCCTGCACGGCGGCGCTCAACTGATTGCGCGTGGTGTCGGTGCCCGCCATCAGCAGGCCTTCCGCGAGCATGACTAGCTCGTCGGCAGTGAGCCGGTCCCCGTCATCTTCGGCACGAATCAGCTCAGAGACCAAGTCGTCAGTGAGGCTGTGGCGCCGCCGGGCGATCATGTCGCCGATGTAGGCGTCCAGTTCATCGAAGGCCGCCATGATGACCGGTGCGTCGTCGGCGACGTTCCAGCTGAGGAGCTTGAAGATGTCGTCGGCCCAGTCGGAGAACAGTTGCCAGTCGTGGCGTGGGGCGCCGAGCAACCCGCTGATGATCGCAATCGGATACCGGCGGGCGATGTCGGCGACCACGTCGCAGCGCCCGATGCCGGCCACCGGGTCGACCAGTTCGGTGATGGACTCGACGATCGTGGCCTTCAGTCGTGCGGTTGACCGTGGGGTGAACGCCTTGGAGACGAGCCGACGCAGCCGATTGTGATCGGCGCCGTCCCGACTCAACAGGCCTGCGGTGGCCTTGTCCCAGACCGGGCCGCTGGTGATGCCTTGTGCCGCAAGCGCGATCCCCTTCGGCATGCGAAACCGGGGATCGCGCAAAACTTTCCGAACAAGCTCGTAGCTCAACACTTCCGGTCCGTGCGGCCCCAGCGCGATCGGCCCCTGCAGACGGGCCTGACGAATGAGCTGATGCGCCTCTTCGGGATTAGCCGCGTGCTCGTATGCGATGGGCGGCAGCTCGGTATCAATGACGGTGGGGCGGTTGGTGCCGATGGCGTCGACGGTCATGGTGGCCTCCTCGGGTTCGACCAAGTCGACTATCCGAGGGCGCGAGGCTAAGACCATCGGTCAGAACGCGTAGATCTCCACAACGAGGGGTCGTATATACGCCTGCGGCCCAGGCCGATGTGCGCGTTTGTGCTGATGTAATGCGCTACGCGCTTCGCGCATGCTGGTTAGCATGAACGACATTGAGCCGCGTGCGGATGCGCCGCTGGTGGACTGGAGCGAGCTGGGCGTGAACGGGCTGCTACCGACCGGAACAGTGACATTGCTTTTAGCCGACGTCGAGGGTTCCACGCGGCTCTGGGAAAGCCAACCCGACGAGATGACTGCGGCGTTCGGGCGCCTGGATCACGCACTCTCGAGCCTCGTCGTCGCTCATGCCGGGGTGCGCCCGGTGGAGCAGGGCGAGGGCGACAGTTTTGTGCTGGCGTTCGCGCGCGCCACCGATGCGGTGGCGTGCGCGTTGGAGCTGCAGCGGGCGCCGCTGGCGCCGATCAGCTTGCGGATTGGCGTGCACACCGGCGAGGTGCAGCTGCGGGATGACGACAACTACATCGGCCCCACTATCAATCGGACGGCGCGGTTGCGCAATCTGGCCCATGGCGGCCAGACGGTGCTGTCGGGTACGACCGAGGCGTTAGTTGTCGACATGCTGCCCGCCGATGTGTGGCTGACCGATCTGGGCACTTATGAGTTGCGCGGTGTTGCCCGTCCGGAACGGGTCGTGCAGCTGTGCCATCCCGATCTGCGCAACGACTTCCCGCCACTGAATACCGCGAAAAATGTTGCTGTGCATAATCTTCCGTCACAATTCACCAGCTTTGTCGGCCGCGGCCCACAGTTGACCGAGCTGCGCAAGCTGTTGACGGAAAGCCGGCTCGTCACCTTCACCGGAGCCGGCGGGGTGGGCAAGACCCGCCTCGCGGTCCAAGTCGCGAACCAGCTCGCCGACAAATATGCCGATGGGGTCTGGTACGTGGATCTGGCGCCGATCACCGACCCCGATCTGGTGCCTGTCACCGCCGCCCGCGCGCTGGGATTGCCCGACCAGCCTGGTCACTCGACGATCGATACGCTGCTTCGGTTCGTCCGCGACCGGCAGATGCTGGTGGTGCTGGACAACTGCGAGCATCTGCTCGACGCCTGCGCGAATCTGGTTGTCACTGTCCTTGGTGGCGCGCCGGGGCTGACGCTGCTGGCAACCAGTCGTGAGCCGATCGGAGTGACTGGTGAAGCGACGTGGCGGGTGCCGTCGTTGTCGCTGGCCGACGAAGCGGTCGAGTTGTTCGCCGACCGCGCGCGTTTAGCGCAAACCGGTTTCGCTGTGACCGAGGACAACTCCGCCGTGCTCGCCGAAATCTGTCAGCGCCTGGACGGTGTGCCGCTCGCGATCGAGTTGGCGGCAGCGCGAGTGCGGGCCTTGTCGCTCGCCGAGATCCTCGACAGCCTGCATGACCGGTTCCGGCTGTTGACCGGCGGTTCCCGAACCGCGGTGCGCCGCCAACAGACGTTGCGCGCCTCGGTCGACTGGTCGCACGCGCTGCTGACCGAACCCGAGCGCATCCTTTTCCGTCGAATTGCGGTGTTCTACGGCGGCTTCGACCTCGACGCCGCCCAAGCAGTCGCTGGCAGTGGCGACATTGAGCGCTACCAGGTGCTCGACCAGCTGACCCTGCTGGTCGACAAATCATTAGTCGTCGCCGAAAACATCCGGGGCCGAACGCGATACCGATTGCTCGAAACTGTGCGGCAATACGCGCTGGAAAAGCTCGGCGAGTCCGGCGAGGCCGACGCCGTGCGGACGCGTCACCGCGATTACTACACGGCGATGGTCGCCGTGCTCGATGCGCCGTCGATCAGTAATTTGGAGCAGTTTTTCAGCGAGCAGGCCGAAATCGAGATCGACAACCTCCGCGCCGCGTTCGGGTGGAGTCGGGAAAACTCCGATGTGGAGTTGGCGTTGGCGTTGGCGTCGTGGCTGGCGGCCGCGTGGCTGCTAATGGGCCGCGGCCGGGAAGGGCTGAGCTGGTTCGACGCCATCCTCGGCGAGGAAAACACACTTGACCTCAATGCCAAGGTACGGGCCCGGGCACTCGCCGACCAGGCCCTGCTCGCCGCCTGGGTCAACGCCGCCGCCAGCCTGAGTCAAGCCCAGGAAGCGCTGGCGATTGCCCGGGACATCGACGACCCGGCCCTGCTGGTCCGGGCGCTCGCCGCCTGCTGTCTAATCGCCGTCCTCCACGATCCTGAAGTGGGCCGGCCGTACTTCGCCGAGGCGATCGGCCTGGCCCGGGCCTTAGACGAACGGTTGATTCTCAGTCAGCTGCTCGGCTTCCAAGCGATCGGGGCGGCGGCCTTTGCGGGCAATCCGATCCTTGCGCGCACGGCCGCCGAAGAAGGACGCGACCTCGCCGACGCGATCGGCGACAGATGGACCTCGCGTCAATGCCGCTTTTCCCTTGCTATTGCACAGCTGTTCCAGGGCGATCCGGCCGGGGCCGGCGCACAATTCGCCGACCTGTTTGCTGAAGCAGAAGCCGCTCATGAGGTGGTCCGGCAGGTGGCCTGTCTCGCGTTCCAGGGCATCTCATTCGCCTGGCAAGGCCAGACGGGTGCGGCTCGCACGGCTGCCGACGCGGCCGTCGAACGCGCGTCCGATGTTGGCGAAATCCACGCGAGCCTGGCCTACTCGGCGTTGATTTCCGCGGCCCTGGCCGCCGGCGATGTTGCGACGGCTCAGGAGGCCAGCGAGGCCGACCGGTTGCGCCTGAGTCTCGTGCCCGAGACGGCGGCGTTGTGGCACGCCTACTCTGCCCAGGCCGCGATCGCCGGCGGGGATCTGATAGCGGCTCGGCACAGCGCCGACGAGGCCATCACGACCCTGACCGGCTGGTACTCGATCGGCGCGCTGACGACACGGTGCCGCGTGGCTATTGCCGAGGGTGAACCGGAGCAGGCCGAGCGCGACGCCCATGACGCGCTGGCGATAAGCACTGGCGTGCAAGCGTATTTGGGTGTCTCCGACACTCTGGAGTGCCTCGCGGTTCTGGCCGGCGAGTATGGCAGCCACCGCGAAGCGGCGCGGATCTTCGGTGCGGCACACAGCACTCGGCAGCGCATAGGCGCAGTGCGATTCAAGGTCTGGGATGTGGGCTACGAAGCCTCGGTGGCAGCGCTGCGTAACTCCATGGGCGAGGGCGAATTTGACTCCGCGTGGGCCGAGGGCGCCGCGATGTCGACCGACGAAGCGATTGCCTACGTTAAGCGCGGCCGGGGCGAACGCAAACGACCGGCCAGCGGCTGGGCATCGCTCACGCCCACCGAGCGCGACGTCGTACGACTCGTCAGCAAAGGACTGGCCAACAAAGACATCGCCAGCCGGCTGTTCGTCTCACCGCGCACTGTGCAAACGCACCTCACCCACGTCTACGCCAAACTCGGCCTCACCTCGCGGGTGCAACTACTCCAGGAAGCCACCCGTCAGAACTGAACGTCGGTGCACGATCGGCTTCGATCTACGCGTTTTCGCTGATGTTTCCGGTTTGCGGTGGCCG
>CAVVNB010000027.1:0-9824 GCA_963749375.1 uncultured Actinomycetota bacterium | reverse complement strand
TCGTGTTGGTTTCCGCGGAGGGCCGCGCGCTCGGCGACACGGCAACGTTGTTAACTCCCAAGGTCTTCGACGAGATCCGTACAGGCGACTAGGGGCCGCGGTTTTCGTATGGAGTCGCTGGCCGCCCATTGATGAAATCTCGTTGTCAGTGCATCGCGAGGCCGGTGACGTTGCGGGTGAGCTCCAGTAAGGCCGCAGCATGTGATTGGAGCGAGGTCCCCTGCGCAAAGCCGGCGAGCATAAATCCCAGCCCCGGTTTGCCGTTCTAGAGTGGCGGCACTTGGGCGGAACTGGTACGTGCGCTCAAGTAACGGCGGCACTGGCTGACATCAGTCGTCTCATCGAGCGGCGACAACTGTTGGCGGGCAATGCAACCCCGAGAACTCCGAAGGTCAGCGATGATCGGGCCGGCTGCCGGCTCAAATGCCCCCTACGACGTCAGGCCTATCACGGTTGGCGTTGTACCAGAACGCGTCCAGCTCTGGCATTGCGGTGTCGTGGGTGGTCCGCCAGTGCCTGCCCTGGCCGGCAAGCACGGTTGGTTCGTATGCGGATTGTGCCATCGAGGACATCATGGCTGACTGGTTAGTGCTGTCGGGAGTGCTCAACCGGGTGAACAACTCGATGGGTCGCGACGACCTGTACCCGTTCACCATCTTCCCGCACGTCGTCGCCAAGCTCGGTTTCATCCATCAAGTGGTGACCACCGCTGCAAGCGAACATGCTGCGGTGAAATAGAATTGACTCCCTTGGCCGGTACACCAATCGACCCCGACCAGATCGCTCAAGCACCGGCGGCGTCAGCTCGGCGTCATGACGACGAGCGATTCGATCAGTACGTCCTCTGCGACGACGACGGGTTCGCGCCCGTCCCAAAACTCGAACGTCACCGACTTCTCGAGGAGATTTACACTATCGCTCTTGACTAGTCGGGCGGTCTTCTTCAACGTCAACGTGCCGCTTTCGTCCGGATGCTCGTCGGTGACGATGAACAGGCCGACGACGCCGACCAGCTGCCTAGCCGGAAGCGTGCGCGACACGATGAGCGTGTTCGGCGGAACTTTAAGTGGCGTCACGGGCCAATCATGCCGCACCGGTGACAGGGCACGACGCTAGATTTGCCAGTCGTTGGACCCGTCGTGCCGGGAGTAGGTGCCGCCGCTGGAGTTGGCCACCACGATGGGATCGCCGGCGTTGAAGTTGTCGAAGAACCATTTCGCGTTGGTGGGGCTGATGTTGATGCAGCCATGACTGACGTCGCGCTTGCCCTGGTCGTCCACCGACCATGGAGCGCTGTGTACGAAGTCGCCGCTGTCATCGAACCGGACGGCTAGGTCGACTGTTGTCTTGTATCCGTACGCCGAGTTGACCGGAACGCCGTAGGTCGAGGAATCCATGACTACCGAGGGCATCTTCTCTTGGACGTAGTAGGTGCCGTTTGGGGTTTGGTGGCCGCCGGATGCCATCCCCATCGACATGGGAATGGTCTTCTCCACGGCCCCATTGCGGGTGACAGTCAGTTGGTGCGTGGCGTCGTCAGCCGTAGCCACCAGGCTGTCTCCCGTTTGGAAGCTGGACACTGTGCCACCCGCATCGACGGTCACCGCGGTGTGCGCTGGCCAGAAGCTCAGCGGGCGCCAGCGCAGCTGCGTGGGCTTCATCCAGTAGAACTTGCCGGGAACCGGTGGGACCGAAGAGACGTGGACGGCGTTTTCGGCTGCACCGGAGTCATCGACGAGCCCCGGGAAGTTGATGATGATCGGCTGGGCCACACCCACCGTCGAGCCGTTGGCAGGAACCAACCTCGGCGGCCCGAATGGCGCCCCGCCAGTGAACGGTGTCGGGTCCTGCCCCGCACCGGGGCCCGCGACTACCCCTGGATCGCCGGGAGCCGGATCCGCCAGCGCGGGACCCGTACCCAGCACCAGCACCCAGCCCAATATCGACGCCACTCCGGCTGCCTTCAGAGCGGCAAAGAGGCTTCCCCTCGTCCAGCCCGACATATACATCCCTCCAGTCACTTCGTCGAACAGTCTCGCATAGCGCGTCGCGGCGCTGGTTTTCGCTCGGAGGCGGGCAAAAAGACAGTCGCCTTGCCTTGTGACGGAAGCGGCGTGGTCGCTGCGTCCAAGCCGGGCTGGCGGGTCGGGTCTCCGAAGTTGTGGATAACCGTCACCCCCGGTGGCAGATTCACCTTCGCGCCGCCCGACACGGCAGTCGGCACGTTGGTCACGCGCGCAAAGCACATGCAGCCAAATCTATTGTGGAGACGTGTTGGACGCGGTGCTCGGTGTCTCGATGACGCCAACGTCGGTCCGCACCGTCCTGGTAGCGGGCGCGAAGGCGGACGGAGCCGCCGTCAATCACGGCAATCTCTACATCGCGCATGATGCGGACTTGCCGTCCGGCACGCCGACTGAGCAGATTATCTCCACCATTCTCGTCACCCGGGAAACGGCGGCCGGCGGCGGCTATCAGGTGAGATCAACCGGGGTGACCTGGATCGATGTGGCTGCAGCGACGGCTCTGCGCGAGGGGCTGGCGACGCGCAGGGTCGACAACGTCTTATTGGTGTCGCCGTTCGCTTCCGCGATTGCGTTGGCCCGCGCGGCAGGTGAGTCAGCCGGGCATGACCACACGGCACTGCTGTGTATTGAGCCGGACGTCGCGACGCTTGCAGTGGTGGGTGCGGCTGACGGAGTGGTCGTTGATGTGCGTCGGCGGTTTTTGCCGCACGACGACGATGAAGCGGTGGGCGCACTGGTCGAGATCGTCAGGGATGCGGGGGCGATGGAGAGTGGCCCGCAGGGCGTGTTCGTGGTTGGCTCCGGTGTCGATATCCCGCTGATCATGCCCGCACTGGTTGCGGCAACGTCGCTTACAGTTAGCGCGCCCGAGCAGCCCGAGACCGCGCTGGCCCGAGGCGCGGCGCTGGCATCGGCGAACACTGAGCCGTTGACGTCGTCGGCGATTGAGTTGGCCCGGACGGCAGGTCGGTCTGCCGGCTACACGCACATCGCTCTGCTGTGTATCGAGCCGGATTCGGCGACCTCAGCAGTGCTGAACACCGATGACGAGTCGATCGCGGAGGTGCGTCGGCGGTTTTTGCCGAGTGACGACGCTGCGGCGCTGACCGCGCTAGTGGAGATCGTCAAAGGTGCGGATGCGATGGAGGGTGGCCCGCAGGGCGTGTTCTTGCTCGCTTCCGGCATCGATGTCCCGCTGATCATGCCGGATCTGGTTGCGGCGACGGCGCTTCCGATCAGCACGCCCGAGCAGCCCTCGGTGGGGCGGGCCCGGGGCGCGGCGCTGGCATCGGCGAACACTTCGTCATTGGCGTCATCCGCGGTTGCGATGGCCCGCGCGGAAGGCGAGTCGGCTGGGTATGACAGCACGGCGTTGCTGTGCATCGAGCCGGACACCGCGACGCTTGCTGTGGTGGGTACGGCTGACGGGTTGGTCATCGATCTGCGCCGGCGGTTCTTGCCCCATGACGACGACGAAGCCGTCGCCGCGCTCGCGGAGATCGTCAAAGGCGCGGGTGCGATGGATGGCGGCCCGCAGGGCGTGTTCGTGGTCGGCTCCGGTGTCGATATCCCGCTGATCATGCCGGCACTTGCCGAAGCGACGTCGCTTCCGGTCAGCGCGCCCGACCAACCTGCAACAGCACGGGTCCACGACGTGACCCAGGCCCGCTCGCCGCTGTTCGCCTCGGCCACCGCATTCCTCAACGGAGGCAAACAAGGCACCACTGTCACAGGAGACTTGCCTGCGCAGGCCGCGAATTCGGGGCCGGTGGTCCTGGAAGCCCGCGGCCTGTCCAAATCGTTCGGCTCCGGCCCGACGGCGACACCGATCATCCATGACATCAATCTGCGGATCAGCGCCGGCGAATTCGTCGTCATGGTGGGGCCTTCGGGCTCGGGCAAGTCGACGTTGCTGAGCATCCTCGGGTTGCTGGAGCCTCCGACGAGCGGCGAGGTTCTGGTGAACCAGGTGAGCGTCGCCCAGTTGTCTGCCCGGGAATTGGCAGGCATTCGCGGTCGCAGGATCGGGTACGTGTTCCAGTCGTTCAATTTGTTGTCGGGATTGTCGGTGGCCGAGAACGTGATGCTCCCCAGCCTGCTGGCTGGTCAGGCTGGGCGCGCTCAGTACGACCGGGCCATCTCGCTGTTGGACCAGTTCGGGCTGGCCGGTATGGCCAAGCGGGTGCCCGCGGAGTTGTCGGGTGGTGAGCAGCAGCGCGTCGCGATCGCTCGAGCGTTGTTCATGGCACCGCAAGTCGTGCTCGCCGACGAGCCCACGGGCAACCTCGACACCAAGAACGGCCGCCGCGTGATCGATGCGCTCTACAACCTCAACGCGGCAGGCCAGACCATCGTGTTGGTCACCCATGACCGATCGATTGCCGACGAAGCTCCCCGGTTGGTCTCCCTCCTCGACGGCCGCATCGAAAGCGACGAGCGGCAAGTACGGCACGGTGGAGCAGCATGGCGAGCACCGCACTAGCTGCGGCCGTTAGCGTCCTGCGGCTCATCAACCTCCGGGCTATCCGACGGCACACGCTTCGCGCGCTGCTGGCGTCGCTGTCCCTCGGCGGCGGGGTGGCCATCGTCGTCGCGGTCATGATCGAGACCAGCAGCGTTCGCACCGCCATTGATGACGTCGGTTACCGGATCGCCGGCCCCGCGCCGCTGCGCATCGTCGGCGCCGCAACCCAGGGTGGGATCGGGCCGGTGGTGATCAATACCGCCAGCCAGGTGCCGGGCGTAACGGTGCTCGCCCCCGTGGTGCGCGCGGCGACGCAGGTGCGCGACGGCGATCGCGACACGGTGGTGCTGGCGTTGGGAATCGACTGCTCTGCCCGCTGGATGATCGATCCGAAAGTGTGCGGCGCGGGGCAGAAAGAGCCGCGGGTCTTGGCGACCTCGACCACCTTCGGCCGCTCGTTGGGCAAGTCCGCGATGCTGGCGACCGACACCGGTCAACTGCCGATATCGGGACTCGCCCAGATCCCGCAGCTGGACGACGTCAACAACGGCCGCGTCATCGTGCTACCCCTCAGCGCGGCCAAGGTGCAATTCGCCCGCGACGATCGAGTGGATAGCGTCTACGTCACGCTGGCAGAGGACGCCGATGCGGCCGACGTCCAGACCCGTATCGCCGACGCGCTGGACCCGCTGGGACCGGGATACCGGGTCCTGACCCGCAACGATCCGGCTGCGGGATTCAACGTCAACGTCGTGCTGTTTCCGTTGCTGGCGATCTTCGCTCTGATCGCGGTCGGGGTCGGAGTGATCCTGATCGCCCAGCTCACGCGGTTGTCGATTCAAGAACGCCGACGTGAAGTCGCGATCGCCGCGGCTCTGGGTGCCTCGCCGCTGTCCACACTCGTCGGGTTCCTCGCCGAAGCTGCCCTGCTCGGCGCCGCCGGATCGGTCGTCGGCATCTTGCTCGGCGCCATCATTGCCAGACCAGTCGTCGCCAGCGCCAGTGACCTGACGCAGCAGTTCGTCGGAGTCAACGTTCCCGTGGTGGTCGAACCCGGTGTCGTCGTGGCGGGACTGGGAATAGGCGTCCTGCTCGCCCTGCTCGCCGCCATCGTCCCCAGCCTCTCGGCATCGAAGACCGCGATCGCGACCGAGCTTTCCGGCCGCGCCGCCTACGAAGACACCAAGTCGGCGCGCATCTGGCCCAAGGCGGCGGCGTTGCTCGCTACCGGCTTCGCAGGTGTCTTCCTGGTGTGGTCGGCGACACTGTCAGGTGGGCTCGCACCGTTGCAGGCCGCGGTAGCCAATGGTTCGGTCGTCGTGGCAATCGTCGGATTGCTCTTGGCCGCAGCGTATTTCAGCGCACAAATCCTGGCGTCGATCCAACTACAGCCGGACCGCCCGCACAGTGCAGTCCTGGCGATCGCGTTCACCGGACTGCGCACCGACCAGACCCGGACGACCGCGATAGCCGGTGCCGTCGCGGTCCCTGTGGCCGTCGCCACGCTGCTATCGGGGTTCTTGGTCGCGATCGATCGCGGCGTCGAAAACGTGGCGCAGGCGCAGGCGAACGATCGCCTGGTGGTGACCACCACCCGCTTCACCGACTGGGGATCATCGGACGCGAAGTTCTCACCCGAAAGCATGACGAGGCTCGCGGCCCTGCCGGGTGTCGGCGGCCTCGAGCGAATGGCGGAAATCGAGATCACCACGGCCAACGGATCGTTGGCCTACGTGCGGGCCGAGGATCGGCCGACCTTCTCGTACCAGGTTTTCGCCGGACAGCCCCCGAGCGCAAGCGTCAACGCAGATCAACTCGTGATCGGCGGAATACTGGCCCGCCAGAACGGAATTCGCGTCGGCGACACCGTCCTGCTGGGCAGCGGACCCACGGCCCGCAGAATCCCCGTCGGGACCATCGTTGCCACCCCTGAAGTGGGCGGCCTCCGAATCCAGATGTCCTACCGGCTTGCCGAGCAGATCTTCGGCCGGCAGCCGCCCGGTTTGGTTTTCATCAAGCCGGCGGCGGGTGCCAGCCTTCGACGCATCGCCGACGAGATCAAGGCCGGCCACTTCAACCAGCCGCTCACCGTTGTCGACGCGAACGGATATCGAGTGTCGGTGGTCAACGGTGAATCCCGTTTTCTCGCACCGCTGAACACCCTGAAATACGGTCTGCTCGCGATCGCGTTCATATCGGTGTCGTCGACGCTGCTGCTGCTCGGAATTCGGCGACGCCGCGAGATCGCCCTGATTCAGGCGCTCGGTGCTACCCCGAACAAAGTTTTCGCGGTGACCACGTTGGAAGCCGTTATCGCGAGCGCGACGGGTGCCCTGCTCGGCGCGGTGGTGTCCGTCCCGATCATCGCCGCCGTCGGGCGGGCCGCGATCGTCGACGTGGGCTCGGTAACTCCGCTGATCTTCCCGATGTCCGAGGCGATCGGGTATGCGATCCTGGCCATCTTGGCGGCGATCCTGGCCGCGGTGGTCCCGGCGTGGAAGACCACGCAGGCCGCGCTGGCGCCCCAGCTGCGAGACGAGTAGCTGCCGTCAGAAACGGTAGGTCGTGCAGCCGACCTGAAGCCCGGAGCCGACGCTCACGATCAAACCGACGTCGCCCGCACCCACCAACCCGTTCTGCCAGGCGTGCTGCAGTCCGTGCGGCACCGACGAAGAAAACGGGTCGGCGTCGGTGGCGGGGGCGACGAAAAGCGAACTCGCAACGCCCAATCGGGTGGCCAGCTCTTCGCGGTCAGGCTGCGACAGATGCGGCGGAAACACGGCGGCGATGTCGGACGGTGCGATCGCCTCGAGCTTGAGCAGTTCGCCCACCGCATCGGCGATGATGTCCAGATAGTGAGCGGTCAAGTCCGGGTCGCGGTCGATCTCCAGCCACGTCCGGCCATCCGAGTGTCGGGTGTAGGTGGTGAGCGCTCCGGCGTACTCGGGGTAGTGACGGAACACGAAACGGCCAAATCCCTTGTTGCCGTTGGTCGGTGACAGGATCACCGCGGACCCCGTCTCGCTCAGGCCGTAGGCGGGGTGGGTGTCGCTGCCGGAGTTGTTCTCGGTCTCGGAGGCGACGACCATCGCGTGCCCGGTTTTTCCCGCGCCGATCATATGGACGGCAACCTGGCAGGCGTTGAGGAATCCGACCGCGCCGTTGAACACGTCGAAGGCAAGAGTCTTGGGGCCGTCGGGGGACCGGATGTCGTCGTTCACCCCGAGTTCGCCGGCCACCAGTGCGGCGATGGCCGGCTCGCTGATGAACTCGTCCCGGTACACGCCGGCGTGGATGATCAAGCCGAGCTCGTCACGGTCGAGGCCGCTCTGATCGAGGCACTGGGCGGCGGCCTGGGTAGCCAGATCCACCGAGCCGCGCGACCCGGGCGGGCCGGCGGGGATGGTGCCGACCCCGGCGATGCCCACCGCGGGTGGCGGTGGCGGCTCCGGGGGTTGGGGATCGTGCGGTGCCTCGCGGTGGTGGTCGTCCGAGCCGCGGCGCAGTCGGTCGGGTAGGTCGTCGAAGGTGTACAGCGCGGCGCCGACGCTCTGGCCGGAGCCGCTGATGCCGAAGACTGCGTTGTCGCCGGATCTGATCCGGTTGCTCAGAATGTGATCCTTGAGAGCAACGAAATGTGTTGTGCTGGCGGTGTTTCCACGCTCGGCCAGGTTGTAGATGGTGTTGCCCGGGTTGGCGGCCCCCTCGCCGAACATCCGATTCACTGCGCCGACCGCGTCGTTGAGCGACGACTCCGACGTCTGGTGCATCACGATGTGGTCGCAGTGCTCCGGGCGCCAGCCGTGGCGGCGCATCACACCGGCGACGTAAGGTACCGCGGCCTTCACCGCTATCGTGGTCGCCGCAATCGAGTCGACCGTCATGATCGCGCCGCCCTCCGGCCCACCGGTCGCTTTCCCGATGCACATGGGTGCGTAGCGGCTGAGCGTGGCGATGTCGATGTCGTGGAAGCCGGCGCGATTGTTGGGACCACGTTCCAGAATGACTGCGGCCCCGGCGTCCCCGACGGTCAGACACGCGAGTCGCGGATCCATCGGACCCTCGATTTCTCGTTGGGCGGTCTCGCTGATGTGGGTGATGTATTCGCCGCTGACCACCATGGCGCGGCCGACCAGACCAGTCTGCAGGAACGCGTCTGCGATGGCGATCCCGGTGAACATTCCGGCACACGCATTGGTGATGTCGAACGCCAGAGCGTTGTCGAGGCCGCACTGATCCCGCAGCCGCGCCGCCGTGCTGGGCTCGAAAACGAATTTCTGGTCGGGCCCGTCGTATCGGGAAATGCTGCACGAGATCAGCAAGTCCATCTCCGCCGGTCGGTAACTCGACCGGGACAGGCAGTCGGCCACGGCTTGGCGGGCCAGGTCGATGGCGAACTCCCCGTCGGCCGCCACCCGTCGGTGCTTGATGCCAGTCAGCTTCTCCAGTGGTATGCCGATGTCGTTGACGCAGCCGGCGAGAAGATCCGCGGTCGACACCTCTTTGAAAGGCAGGTAGGTGCCGATGCTTTCGATCACGGTGTTGCGGGTCGGCCGCTCCGCCGCCGGCAACGGCTGCGGTTCAGTGTCCGGCCTGATGTCGTAGGACTCGACGGCCCGCGCATCGGCGACATCGGCGCTGCTTTCGAGCGGCTCGCCATACTCCGCGGCCAATTCCGCCACCGTGCCGAACAAGAACACCGACTCCGGTTTCAGCGGCAGTCCGGCCGCCTCGGCCCGCACCGCGACCTCCAGGCTGTGCGTAGACGAGCCGCCGAGCGCGAAGAAGTCGTCGTGCACACCGACCCGTTCGACACTGAGAACTTTGCACCAGATCTCGACCAAGACCTGCTCTGTCCGATTGCGGGCAGCGACGAACACTCGCTTGCGTTCCGCTGCTCCGGCGCCGGTCTCGGCGAGAGCCCGCCGGTCGACTTTCCCGCCGGACGTACGCGGCAACTCGTTCGTCACGACGAAGTAGGCAGGCAGCATGGCCGCCGGAAGCCACTCGAGCAGAAAACGCCGAAGCTGCGCGGTGGTCGGCCCGGGCTTGGTGCCCGCCGCGACGTGGGCGGTCAGCTGGGTGTGCCCGCGCTCATCGGTCGCGGCGACCACCACGGCCTCCGTCACGTCGGGATGCCCGGCTCAGTGCGACCTCGACCTCACCCGGCTCGATCCGGACGCCGCGGATCTCCACCTGGCTGTCCTGACGTCCGAGGTACTCGATGCTGCCGTCCGGTCGATAACGAGCCAGATCGCCTGTGCGATAGAGTATTTCGCCGGGGCGGGCGGTGAACGGGTCGGCAATGAACCTGGTTGCTGTCACGTCAGGTT